>NZ_CP063374.1:1281666-2563333 GCF_015160875.1 Streptomyces chromofuscus
AGGCCACCGATGCCACCGCCGATGACGACGGCTCGGAGCGGGGTGGGTGACGGTGCCATGGGATCCCCTCGTCCTCTCGCTTCACTACATCCGTAGTGCCTCTGCGTCGACAGTACTACGGATGTAGTGAGGCGGGTAGGTTGGGCGGCATGTCCGTACGCACCACGGGCGCCTCCCGCGCCGACCTCGTCGCCGACACCGCCCTCGCCCTGCTCGCGGAGCGCGGGATGCGCGGGCTGACCCACCGGGCGGTGGACGAGGCGGCCGGACTCCCCCAGGGCTCCACCTCGAACGTGGCCCGCACCCGCCAGGCGCTGCTGGAACTCGCCGTGCGCCGGCACGCCGAGCGGGAGGCCCGGGTCCTCGCCCTGCACGAAATGCCGGACCCGAGCGGCGGGCTCGACTCCCTGGTCGACGGCCTCGCCCTGGCGGTGCACCGCTCCCTCACCCGCAACCGCGAACTGGTCGTCGCCCGCTACGAGCTCGCCCTGGAGGCCACCCGGCGCCCCGCGCTGCGCGCGTTCTACGACGCCACCGGCGCCCGCTTCCGCGACCAGCTCACCGGCCTGGTGACGGCGCTGGGCTCCACCGACCCGGCGCGGCATGTGCTGATGCTGGTCGCCTGGGCGGACGGGCTGATGTTCAGCTGCGTGGCCGGGTCCTTCAACGCGGAGGTGCCGAGCCTGGACGAGGTGCGGGCGGGGCTGCGGGAGCTGCTCGGCGGGATGTTCGGCGACAGGGCGCTCGACGGGGCGCCGGGGCGCTCGTAGGGCTCCTGGTGGATTCGTCGGCGCCGCGTGAGGATGTGCTCATGACGACACAGCGCAGCGAGCCCGCCCGGAACGCGGACGAACGGACCATGCTGGAGGGCTGGTTGGAGTATCACCGGCAGACCCTGGCGTGGAAGTGCGAGGGGCTGAGCGACGCGCAACTGCGGAGCACGGCCGTGGAGCCGTCCGAGCTGTCCCTGATGGGCCTCGTGCGGCACATGGCGGAGGTGGAACGGGGCTGGTTCCGCAAGGTGCTGGTGGGGGACGCCCCGGGGCCGATCTACTACACCGAGGAGGACCGCGACGGCGAGTTCCACCTCACCGACGCCGACACCTGGGCGGAGGCGTACGCCACCTGGCAGGCGGAGATCGTGATCGCCCGGCGCAACGCGGCCGGCTTCGCACTGGACGACCTCTCCAGGGGCCGAGGCCGCTCCACCGACGAGCCGTTCAGCCTGCGCTGGATCTACACCCACATGATCGAGGAGTACGCCCGTCACAACGGACACGCGGATCTCCTCCGCGAGCGCATCGACGGCATGACGGGCGACTAGGGCCGCGGCAGGCGACGTTTGCCGGCAAGGAGCGCCGTCCGGTGCGTGCTCTGGGGGTCCCCCGGCCGGAGGCCGGGGGAGTGCCGGCCGGAAGCCCTCTCCTGGATCCTGTCGTTGGGATCAGGTCGCAGGGAGTCGCCGGTGCTGATCGGTGCCGGTGAGCGGGGTCTGGTGCGTGCAGACGCACATGCCGGACCCCGCGTCTGCGGCGTGATCCAAACGACAGGCCCTGCGTCTCCGCCGCGCCCGGCACCATCCACCGGAACGGGCGCAGACGTCCGATTCGCCGGACGGGACGCGGACGTCAGCTCGGCGGGGCGCGCGCCCTCCCTGCGGGGGCGTACTTCACCCATCCGGAGCAAACTCCGCTCCTCCACCGGGTCATGCGGGGCCCCAGCCACCAGAGTTGCGCGGGTGCATCGAACGACGACGACCGCGACGCTGCTCGTCACCGTGGCCCTCTCGGCCGTGTCCGGCTGTACGACCGTCCAGCAAGGCCCCACCGCCGTGCCGCCGACGTCGGCACCGAGCCCGGAGGGCGACAGCGAGCCGCAGATCGTGCAGGCCCCGGCCCGGGAGGCCCTGGAGATGATCGGCCCGTCCCGCCGGCCCGATCCGGCCACGCCGGAACCACGCCGCCCGACCGCGCAGGTTCCCTCACCGGCCCGGCACGCCCCGTCGCCGCGCACGCACTCCCGCCCGCCCTCCGACCCACCGCGCCCCGAACCCCGCCGCCCGCGCCGGCCACCGCCCGCCGACGTCCCGGACGTCACCGCCCCGGTCCGCGAGGACACCGACGTGTGCGCCCTCGGCAGCAAGTACGGCGGCTGGCGCCCGGACAGCCCGGAGGCGGTGATCTGCGAGCAGACGTACGGGCGGTGAAGGCACCCCGGCCGCCCGTCTGGACGACGAGGGTGGGACGCCGGTGCACGGCGCCCGGCACCTCCTCGGCGAGGACGCCTCTCCGGCCGGCACCCGGCACGCTCACCGCGCCACCCAACCCCAGGGACCCCCGGCGCGGCACACGACCGGCACGCCCCTCACAGCCGCCGCCCGCCACCTCTTGCGGCCACCTGGCGCACCTCACGCCCGCCCGCCACCTTCGACCTTCACGGCCGCTGCCGAGGCGGCCGCCACCCTCCCCCGCCCGGCGAACCCCCTTCCCCGAGCCGTAGCTCCAGCCGTCCGATGGCCGCCCGCACCCCCTCCCCGTACGGGTCGTCGGCCAGGGTGTCCGCCGCCCCGCGGGCCCGCCGCAGATGCGTGCGCGCGGCGTCCGAGCGCCCGAGCTTGACGTAGTCCGCGGCGAGGTTGAGGTGCAGGGAGGGATACAGGGCACGGACCGCCAACGCGCCTTCGTGGGCGGCGAGCCGGTCGTCGGTCAGTTCCTCCGCCGCGCCCAACGCCCTCAGATCCCACGCCAGTTCGTCGCCGGGGTCGTCCTGGGTGTCGGCCATGTAGTGGGCCAGCGTGCAGCGGTGCAGCGGGTCGCCGTCCTCGCCGATCTCCGCCCAGATCTGGAGGAACCGGTGCCGGGCCTCCTCCCTGTCCCCCGCGTGGTGCAGCATGACGACCTGCCCGATCCGCGTCATCACGGCGTCCGGCGCCGCCTGCTCCTGTCGCTCCGACACCGCACCCTCCGTGCACTCACCGACGTCCGTCGGTCCCGACGCTAACGGCCACCAGCGGCATTCCCCGCGAGGCGGGGCCGACCCGTGACGTCGGCCCGCCCGCGGGCGGCGCAGGTCAGGCCAGTTCGGCCAGGTTCGGGATGCGCCAGTCCACCGGCTCGTGCCCCTGCCGCGCGATCGCCTCGTTGATCTGCGTGAACGGCCGGGAACCGAAGAACTTCTTCGCCGACAGCGGCGAGGGGTGCGCGCCCTTCACCACCACGTGCCGGGCCTCGTCGATCAACGGCAGCTTCTTCTGCGCGTAGTTCCCCCACAGCACGAACACCGCCGGGTCGGGCCGCTCGGCCACCGCGCGGATCACCGCGTCGGTGAACTTCTCCCAGCCCTTGCCCTTGTGCGAGTTCGCCTCGCCGCCCCGGACCGTCAGCACCGCGTTGAGCAACAGCACGCCCTGCCGGGCCCACGGCATGAGATAGCCGTTGTCCGGGACCGGCAGGCCGAGCTCCTCCTGCATCTCCTTGTAGATGTTGCGCAGCGAGGGCGGGGTCTTCACCCCGGGGCGGACCGAGAAGCACAGCCCGTGGCCCTGCCCCTCGCCGTGGTAGGGGTCCTGGCCGAGGATCAGGACCTTCACCCGCTCGTACGGCGTGGCGTCGAGCGCCGCGAAGACCTCCTCGCGCGGGGGATGAACGGGACCCTTCGCCCGCTCCTCCTCCACGAACTCCACCAGCTCCTTGAAGTAGGGCTTGTGCAGTTCGTCGCCCAGGACCCCGCGCCAGGACTCGGGCAGCATGGCGATGTCGGTCACGTCAACTTCCTTACGGTGTGCGGTCGGTTGCAGACCACAGAACCTACCGGCGACCACTGACAACGGGCGCCGCGGGCCGTCTCCCCAGCCTCACCAGCTGGTCTTCCGGGACAGCTCCCACATCATCATGATGGTCGACGGGTCCAGGGAACGCTCGGCGCCGGAGATCTCCACGCTGGCGGCGACGTACTGCTTGCCCTGCCACAGCGGCAGCAGCCGTACGTCCTGGACGAGGATGTGCTGGGCCTCCTCGAAGTCGGTCTCCACCTGGCCGCGGTCGCTCTCCCGACGGGAGCGGGGCAGCAGTTCCCCGGTGATCTTCGGCGTGACGTACGGCGTACCGAGGGCGTTCTGCTCGCCGACGAAGGGCGCGATGTAGTTGTCGGCGTCCGGGAAGTCGGGGAACCAGCCGCGCCCGAACACCGGGTACTCGCCCTTCTGGTAGCCCTCGACGTACTCCTTCCAGGGCCGGCTCTTGAGGGTGATCTTGAACAGCCCGGAGGCCTCCAGCTGGCGCTTGAGCTCCTTGAACAGAACGGCGGTCTCGGAGCCGTAGCGGTCGCTGGTGTACCAGAAAATGAGCGGGACCGGCTCGGTGATGCCGGCCTCGGCGAGGATGTCGCGGGCCTTGTCCGGGTCGGGGTCGCCGAAATTGTCGAAGTAGCCGGTGGTGTGGCCGGTGAGGCCCTTGGGGACCATCGAGTACAGCGGGTCGACGGTGTCCTTGTAGATGGTGTGGGCGATGGTCGGCCGGTCGATGACCTGGGCGACGGCCTTGCGCACGGCCGTCTTGCCGGCCCACTCGTCCTTCGGGTTGAACACCAGGTAGCTGATGTCGGCGCCCGCGCCCTCGACGAGTTGCAGGGTCTCGTCGGTGTCCTTGCCCTGGAGCGCGACGATGTCGTCGGCGGCGAGACCTCGGTAGGTCAGGTCGATGTCCTGGGCGCGCAGGGCCTGGACCATGGCGCCGGAGTCCTTGAAGTAGCGGATCGTGACCGCATCGTTTCTTCGCTCGGCGAAGCCCTTGTAGCGGTCGTTGCGGACGAGTTCGGCCTCCGCGCCCTCCTTGTAGGAGTCGAGGACGTACGGCCCGGAGCCGGTGACGCCGCCGTCCTCGCGCAGGGCGTCGGCCGGGTAGTCGTCGGGGTCGACCACGGACATGGCCGGGGTGGCCAGCACGAACGGGAAGGTCGCGTCGGGGCTCTTGAGGTGGAAGACCACCTCGCGGTCGCCGCGCGCCTGCACCCGCTCCAGGCTGCCCAGCAGCCCGGCGGGACCGCTCGGCGCGTTGATGGCCAGGATCCGGTCGATGGAGTGCTTGACGGCCTCGGCGTCCAGCGCGTCGCCGTCGGAGAAGGTCAGCCCTTCGCGCAGCTCGCAGCGGTACACCCGGTTGGTCGCGTCGGTGAACGCGCAGCTCTCGGCCGCGTCCGGCTGGGGTGCGGTCGCGCCGGTGGGGTAGCTCAGCAGCGTCTGGTAGATGTTGCGGAACAGCTCCCAGGAGCCGTCCCAGGAAGCGGCCGGATCCAGCGTGCTGGGGGCACTGGTGGTGCCCACGACGATCGGTCCCCCTTCAGCGGGGTCACCGTCCGAAAACAGGCTGCACCCGGCCACCAGGGATATGGAAGCGATGGCGGCCACTTGCCGCAAGCCTCGGTTCCGGTTGAACACGCGCACGCTCCTCGATCTGCCATACCAAGGGTCGGCAGACCCTATCGCAGCCCTGGACGACCTGAAACGTTCTTGCGCGAGGTAAGTGATCAGCTTTTCGATGACGACGTTGTCATGGGCCTGTACGGCGACGACATGTCGACAGGGGCGCCGTTTCCGTCGACGGAATCGCGTCACACGACCACCGTGGACGGAGCCGGCGCCCCTGTCCGAAAGGACCCGATCCGGTCAGCCGACCCCCGCGTTGAGGAAGATGCCGCCGTCCACGACGAGCGTCTGCCCGGTGATCCAGTCGGCCTGCTCGGAGGTGAGGAACGCGGCGGCGCCGCCGATGTCTGAGGGCACCCCGAGCCGGCCGAGCGGGTAGGCCGCGGCGGCCTCCTCCTCCCGGCCCTCGTAAAGGGCCTGCGCGAACTTGGTCTTCACGACGGCGGGGGCGATGGCGTTGACCCGCACCCGGGGCGCGAACTCGTGCGCCAGCTGGAGGGTCAGGTTGATCATTGCGGCCTTGCTGATGCCGTACGCGCCGATGAAGGGCGAGGCGGAGACGCCGGCCACGGACGCGATGTTGACGATGGCGCCGCCGTTGTCCTTCTGCCAGGCGTGCCAGGTCTTCTGGGCGAACCCGAGCGCCGAGACGACGTTGGTCTCGAAGACCTTGCGCGCCACGTCGAGGTCCAGGTCGGCGATCGGCCCGAACACCGGGTTGGTACCGGCGTTGTTGACCAGGTAGTCGACCCGGCCGAAGGCCTCCATCGTGCGCTCGACGGCGACGGCCTGGTGGTCGACGTCGTGGGCCTTGCCGGCGACGCCGATGACCCGCTCGGCGCCGAGCCGTTCGACGGCCTCCTTCAGGGCCTCCTCGTTGCGGCCGGTGATGCAGACGCGGTCACCGCGTGCCACCAGCGCCTCGGCGATGCCGTGGCCGATGCCGCGGCTGGCGCCCGTGACGAGCGCGACCTTGCCGGAGAGTTCAGGCAGTTCAGTCATGTCCGTGATCCCTAGTCGAGCGGTCCGCCGGCGACGTACAGCACCTGGCCGGAGACGAATCCGGCCGCGTCGCCGGTGAAGAAGGCGATGGCGTTGGCGATGTCGTCGGGCTCGCCGACCCGCTGGACGGGGATCATGGACGCTGCGGCGGCCTTGAAGTCCTCGAAGCCCATGCCGACCCGCTCGGCGGTCGCGGCGGTCATGTCGGTGGCGATGAAGCCGGGGGCGACGGCGTTCGCGGTGACGCCGAACTTGCCGAGCTCCTTGGCGAGGGTCTTGGTGAAGCCCTGCAGACCGGCCTTGGCGGCCGAGTAGTTGACCTGGCCGCGGTTGCCGAGGGCGGAGGAGGAGGAGAGGTTGACGATCCGGCCGAAGCCCGCGTCCACCATGTACTTCTGACAGGCCTTCGACATCAGGAAGGCGCCGCGCAGGTGCACGTTCATGACGGTGTCCCAGTCGGCGACGCTCATCTTGAACAGCAGGTTGTCGCGGAGCACGCCCGCGTTGTTGACGAGGATCGTCGGCGCGCCGAGCTCCTCGGCGACGCGTGCGACGGCCGCCTCGACCTGCGCCTCGTCGGAGACGTCGCAGCCGACCGCGATGGCCTTGCCGCCCGCCGCGGTGATCTTCTCCACGGTGTCCTTGCAGGCGGCCTCGTCGAGGTCCAGCACGGCGACCGCGCGGCCCTCGGCCGCCAGGCGTACGGCGGTGGCGGCGCCGATGCCGCGCGCGGCACCGGTGACGACTGCGACCCGCTGCTCAGTGGTGGGCATTGCTGCTTCTCCTCGCCTTGGGATGCGGCCCAGCGGCGCGCTCCCCAATGAGCGACCGCTTAGTACCTTCAGCAGACGTGACGCTAGAAGCCCTGGCACCCGGTGTCAACGGCCCATCGGGTGCATGTGATCCATCACCGCACCAGCAGGTCGAGCAGCCGTTCGGTCTCGGCCGCCGGATCGACGGTCAGCCCCGTGTGCACGGGCCCGGGCTGGACGACCGTGGACCGGGGCGCGATCAGCCAGCGGAAACGCCGCCCGGCGTCGTCGCCCGCCGCCTGCCCGGCCGCCTCCCCGCCGCCGCACACGCTCTCCACGGCGCGCAGCGCGGCCCGCACCCCGGCCACGTCCGCGTTCGGGTCGAGGGCCAGCAGCCGCGCCTCGTCGAGGTGGGTGCGGGCACCGACGTAGGCCTTGGCGCGGCAGTACACGAGCACGCCCGCGTTGATGCACTCGCCCCGCTCGACGCGCGGGACGACCCGCAGCAGCGCGTACTCGAAGACGTCCCGCCCGCCGCCCTGGCCGGCCCTGGTGATGTGGCGCTCGCTCACTTGACCCCCTCGACGCGTTCGTGGATGACGGCGGCGCGCGCGAGCAGTGGCCGCGCGTAGGCCCGGCGCAGGTCGTCCGGCGTGTCGAAGCCCGGTTCGCCGGTCAGCCAGGCGTCGGGGATCGCGGCGGTGACCTCGGCCAGCAGTTCCTCGGTGACCAGCGGCGCCAGCGCGGCGGCGGCCCCGGCGACGTCCGGCGCGAAGGACCGCAGGGCGTGGTCGGAGGCGTCGTACGGGCGGGCGGCGGAGGCGGTGGCGCCCGGCCAGTTGTGGTGCCAGATCATGGTGGCGCCGTGGTCGATGAGCCACAGGTCGCCGTGCCACATGAGCAGGTTGGGATTGCGCCAGGACCGGTCGACGTTGTTGACCAGCGCGTCGAACCAGACGATGCGCCCGGCCTCCTCGGGGCCGACCGCGAAGGCGAGGGGGTCGAAGCCGAGCGCGCCGGACAGGAAGTCCATGCCGAGGTTGGTGCCGCCGCTGGACCTGATCAGGTCCTGGACCTGCTGGTCGGGCTCACCGAGCCCGAGCACGGGGTCCAGGTCGACAGCCACCAGGCGGGGCACGCGGAAGCCCAGCCGATGGGCGAGTTCGCCGCAGACGACCTCCGCGACGAGCGTCTTGCGGCCCTGGCCGGCGCCGGTGAACTTCATCACGTACGTGCCGAGGTCGTCGGCCTCGACGAGTCCCGGCAGCGAGCCGCCCTCACGCAGCGGCATGATGTAGCGGGTCGCGATGACTTCCTTGAGCATCGCCCCAGGTTACTGGGGCGTTCGCGGCCCGCCGACCGGCCCCGCGATTACCGCGTTCCGGACGTTCCTGGTACATCTCGATCGAGTGAAGTTGCGTCCCGCCACTGAACTCCGGCCGCCTCACGGCCGTACTGCTGAACAGATCGGCAGAGATCACCCCGTGTCCGTGGAAGGAAACGTCAGCATGCCCAGCGAATCGCTTCACACCCCGTCGGGTCCTGCCCGTCGCACCGTCATGGCGGCTGCCGGGGCCGCCGGACTCACCGTCGCACTGACCGCGTGCGGGGCGGGCGAGGACTCCTCCGGTGCCGGCTCCGGCTCCGGCTCCGACGTCGAGGCGGGTGCCGGGGCCGGCGCCGGAGCCGTGCTCGGCAAGACCTCCGACATCCCCGAGGGCGGGGGGAAGGTGTTCGGGGACGTGGTGGTCACCCAGCCGACGGCGGGCGAGTACAAGGCGTTCTCCTCCAAGTGCACCCACCAGGGCTGCGCGGTGAAGGACGTCCAGGACGGGGTCATCGTCTGCCCCTGTCACAACAGCAGGTTCTCCGCCACCGACGGCAGCGTGCAGCAGGGGCCGGCGACCCAGGCGCTGGCCGCCGCGAAGATCACCGTGGCGGGCGACGAGATCCGTCTCACCTGACGGCCGTCGCCACCGGGGCCGCTTCGGGCCGCCGAGCACCTCGTCCGTGGTCGCGACCGTGGCGCCCAACGCGAGGGTGTCGGGGATCATCGCGGGGGTGTGGTCGGCGGACACCCCCGCGACGGCGTGGACGGCACCACGGCCGCGCGGCCGACGTACGACGAGGTCCTCCTCGGCGACCTCGACCGGGGCGCTGCGCGCACCGCCGTGGAGCCGCGATCTGCCGCACGGGCAGCGGTTCGGCGGCGCGCAAGAGGCGGGCGTCACGGCTCGCGCCCCGGCCGTCGGGGCGGCGTCGCCGGCTCCGGCAGGGCGCCGGCCGGGCCGACACGCCCTGCTGCCGGGTGGCCCGGCCGGTGGCGCCGCCCACGACAGCGGCGTCCGGGTGATCCACGCCATCGCCTGAGACATCGACCACCATTGCACGAAGACGCCAGACGGCCCATCGTGCCCGACGTACCGTCAGGTGCCGTTCTGTCCGAGGGGAAGTCGAGGGGAAGCGCATGACAGCCACTCAGCGCCGGGGCCGGAAGATCATGATGACACCGGGCGAGCTGGACGAGTTCCTGACCGGCCAGCGCACCTGCCGGGTCGCCACGGTGTCGGCCGACGGGGCACCGCACGTCAGCACCCTGTGGTTCGCCTGGGACGGCACGTCGATGTGGCTGTACTCCGTGGTGCGCAGCAAGCGGTGGGCCGATCTGCGCCGTGATCCGCGGGTGGCGATCGTGGTCGACACCGGTGAGGAGTACGACGAACTGCGCGGCGTCGAGCTGTCCGGGAGCGTCGAGTTCGTGGGCGAGATCCCGCGCACCGGGGAGCTGTGCGCCGAACTGGACGCGCCGGAGACGCTGTTCGCCCGCAAGAACTTCGGGCTGGAGGAGATGCCGCACGACGGGCGGCACGCGTGGGTGCGGCTCACCCCGTCGAAAACGGTCTCCTGGGACTTCCGCAAGCTGGGGTCGCTGTAGCCCGCGGCAGCCGAGGAGTCCGCCGCCGCCCGCGGTCAGCCGACACGCTCGCCCGCCGCCCGCAGTGCCGCCACCGCCGCCCGGATCGACGGCCGGCGGTCGGCGTCCGCCCGCCAGACCACGTACACGTGCCGCCGCACCCGCTGCTTCAGCGGCACGGTGACGACTCCGGCGGGTATCGGATGGCGCCCCAGGAGCGGGGCGATGCACACCCCCAGCCCGGCGGCGACCAGCGCGAGCTGGGTGTGCGTCTCGGGGGCGCGGTGGCTGACGATCGGCTCGACGCCGCGTGAGCGCAGGGTGAACATCAGCCACTCGTGGCAGAACTCGCCCTGGCCCCAGGTGATCCACTCGTCCTCGGCGAACTCCCCGAGGTCCACCTCGTCACGTCCGGCCAGCGGATGCCCGGCGGGCATCGCCACGTCGGCGGGATCGTCCAGGATCGACGCCTTGACCAGGCCGTCGGGCAGCGCCATCGGCTTGTTGTACCAGTCCAGGACCACGGCGAGATCCAGGTCGCCGCGGACCACGCCCTGGATGCAACGCTCCGGTTCCAGCTCGCACGTGCGCAGCCGCAGGCCGGGGTGGGCGGCACGCAGGGTGGCGAGGGCGGTGGGGAACAGTCCGCGCGCGGCGGTCGGGAACGCCGACAGGCGAAGCTCGCCGGCGACCTGGCCACGCTGCGCCTCCAGGTCGGACTGGGCGAGGGCGACCTGCGACAGGATGCGCGCCGCGTGCTCGGCGAGCAGCCGGCCGGCGTCGGTGAGCCGGACGCCCCGACCGTTCTTGGCGAGCAGTTGCTGGCTCACCTCGCGCTCCAGCTTCGCCAGTTGCTGGGACACGGCCGACGTCGTGATGTGCAGCGCCTCGGCCGCGCCGCTCACCGAGCCGTGCCGGGCGAGAGCGTCGAGGGTGCGGAGACGGTCCAGGCTCAACATGTAAGCGATGCTACGAGATACAGCGTGTGAAATCTCGCTTGTTCTACGAGGTTGTGTCCAGCATCGTTGCTTCCGTGACCACCGCCACGAGCGACGCCGCCCGCACGCCTGTCCGCATCCGCGCCCGCCGCGCCCTCGACTGGAAGGTCCGCTTCGCCGCCCTGTCGCTGGTCTGGGGCTTCAGCTTCCTGCTAATCAAGGTGGGCACCGACGGCTACGCCCCTTTTCAGGTGACCCTCGGCCGCCTGGTGTTCGGTACGGCGGTCCTGGCCGCGGCGATGGCCGTGAAGCGCCAGCGGCTGCCGCGCGGGGCCCGTACCTGGGCGCATCTGACGGTCGCCGCGTTCCTGCTCAACGCGCTGCCGTTCTCGCTGTTCGCGTTCGCCGAGCTGACGATCCCGTCCACGCTCGCCGGTATCTGCAACGCCACCTCACCGCTGTGGGGCATGGCGCTGTCCCTGGTCGCCCTCTCCGAGGACCGGCCCACCCGGGTCCGGGTCGCCGGTCTGGGCCTGGGCTTCCTCGGAGTGCTGACCGTGCTCGGCGCCTGGCAGGGCTTCACCGGCGTCGACCCCACGGGCACGGCCCTGGCTCTGCTGGCCTCGCTCAGCTACCCCGTCGGCTGGATCTACGTCCGCCGCACGCTCGCCGGGTCCGGCGCCTCGCACCTGTCCCTGACGGGGGCCCAGCTGCTGCTGGCCACGCTGCAACTCGCGGTCGTCACGCCGCTGTTCACCAGCATGCCGACCCGCTTCCCGGTGGTGCCGCTGCTCGCCGTCGCGGCGCTGGGCGCCCTGGGCACGGGGTTCGCGGTGCTCATCCAGTACGGCCTGGTCGCGGAGGTCGGCCCGACCACCGCCCAGATGGTCACCTACTTCATCCCGGTCATCGCCACGGCCGCGGGCGTCACCGTCCTCGGCGAGTCCCTGACGTGGTCCACCCCGGTCGGCGCGGCGATCGTCCTGGCGGGGGCGGCACTGACGCAGGTCCGGCCGAGGGGGTGACCCGGCCCGCGGCCCGCACCCGGCCGGTGAGCAGCCACACGTGACCGCACCGCGCACCGCGGTTCCACATGCGGCTGAGCCGTGCACCGCGGTACGCACGTAACCGCGCCGCCCACCACGGCCTACACGTAACTGCGCAGCGCCGCCGGACGTACGGCCGCGGCGATCGCGTCGGCCAGGGGTTCCGTCTCGGCCTCGGTGAGGGTGGAGACGGTGACCCGGATGCCGGGCGGGGCGCTCATCCGGAAGCGGGCGCCGGGGGCGACGGCCCAACCGGCGTGCAGCAGCCGGGAGACGGCCGCGGTCTCGTCCGGCACCGGCACCCAGACGTTCAGGCCGCTGCGCCCGGTCGCCGCCACACCCCGCCGCGCGAGCGCCTCGACGAGCGCGCTCCGGCGCGCTCCGTACGCGGCCGCCACCACCGCCGTGTCCACCGCGTCGTGACTCCACAGCCACGCCGCGGCCCGCTGGGTGATCCGGCTGACCCAGCCGGGCCCGAGCCGCTGGCGGCCGCGTACCCGGTCCAGCGTGACCTCGTCGCCGGTGACCACGGCGAGCCGCAGGTCGGGTCCGTAGGCCTTGGCCGCCGAGCGGACGAAGGCCCAGTGCCGGGTGGCGCCGGCCAGCGGATGCAGGGGCAGGTCGACGATGCCGTGGCCGTGGTCGTCCTCGATCAGCAGCACTTCCGGATGGTCGCGCAGCACGGAACGCAGGGCACGCGCGCGTGCGGCGCTCAGCGCGGCCCCGGTGGGGTTCTGCGCGCGGTCCGTGACGACGAGGGCCCGGGCGCCCGCGGTGAGGGCGCGGTCCACCTGGTCGGGAAGCGGTCCCTCGTCGTCGAGGGCGACCGGCAGGGTGCGCAGTCCGAGCGCCGGGACCAGGTCGAGCAGGCCGCCCCACCCGGGGTCCTCCACGGCGACGGCGTCCCCGGGCCTGAGGTGGGCGGCCAGCACCCGTTCGATGGCGTCCAGCGAGCCGGATGTCACCGCGATCGGGCCCGCGGGCACTCCCCCGGCCTCCATCTCGGCCCGCGCCGGCCGCGCCAGTTCGGGCTCCACGGGCGCCTCCCCGTACAGCACCGGCTCCCCGCCCGCCGCCTGGGCGAACGCGGCCACCAGTGACGGCAGCAACGCGGGGTCGGGGTTCCCGGCGGCCATGTCCCGTACGCCCTCCGGGACGTCCACGCCGATCTCCTCGCGTCCGGTGGTGGCGGGTCTGTGTCGCACCCGGCTGCCGCGCCGCCCGTCGGTCTCGATGACCCCGCGCTCACGCAGGGTCCGGTAGGCGGCGGCCACCGTGTTCGGGTTCACCCCGAGCCGGGACGCCAACTCGCGCATGGGAGGCAGCAGTTGCCCGGGCGCCAGCGCGCCCGCCGCCACCGCGCGCTCCACGCTCGCGGAAATGTCCGCTGCGCGCCGCCCTTCGATCGGATAGCCTCCTAGCACAAAGCCAAGTATGCACTAGTGCAATGGAGGGCGCCATGCAGGGGACCCAGGAGACGACGTCACCGTCCGCCGCCTACACCCGGACCGACCGCACCGTCCCCACCCGCTCCCCGGACCGCGCGGCGTACGACAAGGAACTGGTGCACGCGATACTCGACCAGGCTTACGTCTGCCACCTCGGCTTCGTCCGCGACGGCGCGCCGGTGGTCCTGCCGACGCTGTACGGCCGGGTCGGCGAGCGGCTCTACGTGCACGGCTCCACCGGTTCCCGCCCGCTGCGGATGACCGGTCAGGCCGGCCCCGGCCTCCCGGTGTGCCTGACGGTGACGCACGTCGACGCCCTGGTCCTGGCCCGCTCGGCCTTCCACCACTCGATCAACTACCGGTCCGTGGTGGTGCACGGCGTCGCCCACGACGTCACGGACCCCGAGGAGAAGCGGCTGGCGCTGGACGCGCTGGTCGACCATGTCGTGCCGGGCCGGTCACGCGACTCCCGGCCCGCGAACAGGAAGGAACTCGCGGCCACCGCCGTGATCCGCCTGGACCTCGACGAGGTCTCCGCCAAGTTCCGCACCGGCGGTGTGGACGACGAGCCCGAGGACCTGGCCCTTCCCCACTGGGCGGGCGTGGTGCCCCTGCGCAAGGGGTACGGGACGCCGGTCCCGGCCGCCGACCTGGCGCCCGGGACCGAGCTGCCCGACTACCTCACGATGCCGTAAGCTCACGGGGGCGGCCCGAACGGGGAGGGACGGCCCCCATGTGCCCGGGGTGGTCAGCCGGCAGCCGGGTCCGCCCGCGCCGCGCGTGTCTCGGCGACCGCCAGCCCCGCGACCGAGCCCAGCATCAGCAGGGTTCCGGCCAGCGTGGCGGCGGTGAGCTGTTCGCCGAGCAGGGTGACGGCCAGGACCGCCGCGCTGACCGGCTCCAGCAGCATGATCACGGACACGGTGGCCGACCGTACGACGGCCGCGCCCGCGAAGTACAGCGCGTACGCGAGGGCGGTGGGGATCGCCGCGATGTAGACGAGGAGCCACACCAGCAGGGCCGGTTCGGCCGTCTGCGGCACCAGACCCTCCATCAGCGCGAACGGCAGCAGGCACAGGGTCGTCACCGCGAACGCCCAGACGGTGGTGCCGGAGGCGTCGGCGCCGCCGTCGCGGCCCCAGTAGCGGGTGAGCAGGGTCATCGCGCTGTACCCGGCGGCGGACAGCAGCGCGAGCGCGACCCCCGACGGGCGTACGACGGCGTCCCCGCCGCCGAACACCAGCACCCCGAGCCCGGTGAGCGCGCCGGCGACGGCCGACACGCCGGTGCGGCCGAGCCGCTCGCCCATGGTCAGGCGTGCGCCGAGGGCGATGAGCACGGGCCCGGCGCCGAGCGTGACGACGGTGGCGACGGCGAGGCCGGTGGCGGACACGGCGGCGAAGTAGGCCGTCTGGAACACCGCGAGCCCGAGGCCGGTGGCGCCGATCCGCATCGCCTTGCGGACCCGCGGCTCGGGAGCGGCGACCGCCCGCGGGAGCAGGTGGCGGGCCGCGAGGAGGAGGAGCAGTCCGGCGGCGCACCGCCAGAAGGACAGGGCGACGGAGCCCATGTCACTGGCGCGGTAGACCAGTGAGGCGGCCGCGCCCGCGGTGCCCCAGGCGGCACCGGCGACGATCAGATACAGCAGGCCCCGCCCGACGGGCAGGCCGGAAGCAACAGTGGACACACGTTTCTCCGCAGGAGCGCCGAAGCGCAGAAGATCGGGGAGGACCGCCGCTCAGCGGGGTCCGGGGACGTCTTCCGCGGGCAGCACCGTTCCGCCCGGCGTGGGGCCGCGGGGCGTGGAGGTCCTGAAAGCCCGCCTCAGACGGCCGGGGGCGGAAGAACGCGTGCGTCCGTGTGCATGATCGCCACCCTAGGCCGCCGTCCCCCGCGCGGACAACTCCCTTTCGGGCCCGCCGCCCGTCACCGGGGCCGGCGAGCCCTTCGCGGGCGTCGAGGACTGCGCGATGAAGGCCCCGACCAGGACGATCACGCCGCCGACGATCTGCGGCGCCGAGAGGTGCTCGCCGAGCAGCACCCAGGCCAGGACCGTCGCGATGACCGCCTCCAGGCACGCCACCACACCCGCGACCTGCGGAGAGAGCCGGCGCACGGACAGCACGCCGGTGACGTACGCGACGACGGTGGCGACCAGCACGATCCAGGCCAGCAGCAGCACGGCGGGGACGGCGTCGCCGTCCATGTGCGCGGAGCCCGCGAGTACCGACCAGTCCATGCCCCAGGGCCGGGCCACGACGGTCAGCACGGCGGCCCCGATCAGCAGGCCGTACGCGATCACGCCGAGCGGGTCCGGGGCGTCGGCGCCCGAGTCGCTGCCCTGGTCGGAGAGCACGAAGTAGCCGACCTGGCAGCAGGCGGCGCCGAGGGCGAGCAGCAACCCGAGGGCGTCGAAGCCCAGACCGGCCCAGACCTCGACCACGCAGGCCAGTCCGCCGACGGCGAGGACCACGCCGAGCGCCGCCGCGCGCGTCACGGGCCGCCGCTGCACGAACCGAACCCAGCCGAGCACCAGGGCGGGCGCGAGGTACTCGACGAGCAGCGCGACTCCCACCGGGATACGGGAGATCGCCGCGAAGTAGCAGGCCTGCACGCCGGCGACGGCCAGCAGCCCGAACCCGGCGAGCAGCGCGGGCCGGCGGCGCAGCAGCGCGCGGTGGCGCACGGCGAGCGGCAGCATCACCAGGGCCGCGCCGGCCACCCGCAGCCACACCACGTGCAGCGGGTCCAGGCCCGCCTCGATGAGCGGCTTGGCCGCGACTCCCGATCCGCCGAAGGCGAGCGCCGACCCGAGGGCGAGCGCGAGCCCGACGCCCTTGCCGTGGCTGCCCCGACTGCTGACTGACGTATGCACCCGGACATGATGACAGGCGACGACATGACCGTCACCCCTGATGACTCCTGTCTCATCGGCTGGACCTCAGGTCCCTGGTCAGCAACCGGCCTCGGCGCCTCCCAGGCACTCATGCGAGCCCCGCTCGATCCGCATGAACAGCTCGGGCACGTCGATCCCGGCCCGCTCCAGCACCTCGACGGCCCGCGAGCGCGGGTCCACGACGATCCCCGCCAGCAGATCGACGCCGCGGGCCGGTCCGTCACCGCGGCGCGCGGCGCGTTCCCCGGCGTACGACATCGCCGTGGCGGCCGGCGGCGAGTGGCCCGCGGCCCCGGTCACGACGGGGATCGCCCCGGAGTCCTCGACGGTGGTCTGCCAGCGCAGGCCGTAGCCGATGCTGCGCTGCACGAGGTAGCCGAGCAGCCGGGCGAGTCGGGGTTCACCGTCGAAGGCGGCGCGCACCTCCGGGTCGTACTCCAGGAGGGAGTGGAGGAGATGGGCGGTGTCGACCTGCCGGTCCCCGTCCCGCACCGCCCGTCTGCGGGCACCGGCGAGCACAGCGGCCAGTTCCGCGCTGAGGCAGGCATCGTTGTCCGCGCCGGAGTGTTCGTCGGCCTGCTGCCGGGGGATGGGATGGTGCACACCCTCACCCCATCAGCCCCCCGCGATCCGGTCATCCCCGGCCGGAACCATTTTCGCGTCCCACGCAGAGCGGACGTCCCTCGCCGCATTCTCCTCCTTACGGAGGAGAATCAGGCCGTGCCGGTCGGGGCGCGGGAGACGCTCCCCGCCGACTTCGGCCATGCGATCCCCTCTTCGTGCCGGGTTCGTTGCCGCCCGCTGCGCGGATCCGGCTCAAGGACTCGGCGACGGCGGCGCCGAACGAGTCCCTGCGGAAGCCGCGAAGCTCGTGGCCCGAACGGGCGGCACCGAAGGCGCCCCGCGGATCGCCTTCGGTGCCGTATGGGCAGCGCCGGTCCTCGTCGCGGCGTACGGCCGTGTCAGTCCTCGTCGGCGAGGATCAGGTACAGCTTCTTGCGGGCCTCGTTGATCACGGCGAGCGCCTTCTCGCGCTGCTCCTTGTCGCCCGTCTTCCAGACCTGCCCGAAGGCCTCCATCAGTCCGAAGCCGGCCTGGCGGATCTCACCGAGGGCCTCCCAGTCGACGCCGCGCGAGGCCTCCTCCCAGGGAGCCTCCGGGCCTTCCCCGGCCGCCGTGCGGCCCGCCTCTGTCAGCGAGAACAGCTTCTTGCCGCCCTCGGACTCGCTGACGATCAGCCCCTCGTCCTCCAGCAGTTGAAGGGTGGGGTACACCGAGCCGGGGCTGGGCTTCCACGCCCCGCCGCTGCGCTCGGCGATCTCCTGGATCATCTCGTAGCCGTGCATCGGCCGGTCCTTCAGCAGGGCCAGGATCGAGGCGCGTACGTCACCGCGCCGCGCCCTCCCCCTCGGCCCGCCTCGGCCGCGCCCGCCCCAGGGTCCGGGACCGAAGCCACCGAAACCCCCGGGGCCGCCGTGACCGAAGCCGTGTCCGCCCGGACCGAAGGGCCCGAAGGCCTCGCGCCGTCCGTCGAAGTCGCCCCGAGCACGCCGGGGGCCGCCGTGTCCACGCTCGTATCCGTGGTTGTGCACGTCCATCACTCCATCTGTTCGTGATCTGGCGAAGATTTGACGCAGATCTACCGTTGATCTGTCGCGATGCTTCAACGATATATCGGAAGAGGGGGTGCAGCAAGCCCCGTCGGCAAGCAACCGCCCTGGGAAACGGTCCAGTGATGGCGCATTGGCCTTGGTCTGCGGCGTCGCGCAGCTCCTACCGTCGAGGCCCATGCGGATTCGAATCGTCGACGCCTTCACCGACCGCCCGTTCACCGGCAACCCGGCCGGGGTCGTGCTTCTGGACGCCTTCCCCGAGGACGACCGGATGCAGCAGGTGGCCCTGGAGGTCAACCACGCCGAGACGGCCTTCGCCCACCCGCTGCCCGAGGGCGGCGAGGCCGACTGGGCGCTGCGCTGGTTCACCCCGGCGGCCGAGGTCGCGATGTGCGGCCACGCCACCCTCGCGACGGCCCACGTCCTGCACACCACGGCCGCCCAGGAGGGCCCGGTACGGTTCGCCACGCGCAGCGGCGTCCTCGTGGCGACGCCCCGCGACGACGGCTCGATCACCCTGGACTTCCCGACCGCCCCGCTCACACCGGTCGACGTCCCCGAAGGGCTCGCCGAGGCGCTGGGCGCGCAGCCGCTGACGGCCCTCGACACCGGCCCGAACGTCGGGGACCTGCTGGTGGAGCTCACCGACGAGCGGACCGTCCACGCCCTGCGCCCCGATCACCGGGCCATCGGCGCCCACTCCACGCGCGGCGTCATCGCCACCGCCCGCGCGGAGAATCCGGCCCTCGGCTACGACTACGTCTCCCGGTGCTTCTTCCCGAACGTCGGCGTCCACGAGGACCCGGTCACCGGCAGCGCCCACACCGCGCTGGCCCCCTTCTGGTCCGAGCGCATCGGCCGCGCCGAGCTGACCGGGCTCCAGGCCTCGCCCCGCTCCGGCCGCGTCCGCACGGAACTGCGCGGCGACCGTACGCTGCTGAGCGGCCGGGCGGTGACGGTGATCGAGGGCGAGCTGCTGGCCTAGTGCGTCACGCCGTGGGCAGCCAGTCCACCTTGCCGGCGAGCAGCGCGTACCCCACGAACGCCCCGATGTCGAGCAGCGAGTGGGCGACCACCAGGGGGCCGACCCGGCCCCAGCGGCGGTAGAGGTAGACGAAGACAACGCCCATCACCATGTTGCCGATGAAGCCGCCGATGCCCTGGTAGAGGTGGTACGACCCGCGCAGCACGGAGCTGGCGGCCATCGCGGCGCCGGGCGACCAGCCCAGTTGGTCGAGCCGGCGCAGCAGATAGCCGACGACCACGACCTCTTCGAGGATCGAGTTCTGCAGGGCCGACAGGATCAGCACCGGGTGCTTCCACCACACGTCGGGCAGGGCCTCGGGGACGACCGTGAGGTTGAATCCGAGGCCGCGCGCGGCGAGGTAGAAGACGATGCCGGTGCTGCCGATCACGGCGGCGAGGACGGCACCGCGTCCGAGGTCGGACCAGGGGCGGGTGCGGTCGAAACCGAGGGTCCTGAGACTTCGTCCCTCGCGCAACAGGAAGTGCGCGACGAGGGCGACGGGAACGAGCGCGGTGGCGATTCCGAACAGCTGCCACGCCAGATCCAGCCAGGGGCGGCCGGGGGCGGCGGAGGCGTTGAGGGTGGCGGCCTGGTCCTTCAGTCCACCGGGTCTCGTGAGGGAGCCGACGAAACTGATGAGCGCGGACACGGCGCTGGCGCCCAGTGAGACCGCGAGCACGAGCAAGGTCTCGTCCCGCAGCACCCGCCGCGAGGGCGCCTCGCCCGACGGGGTCCCCTCCACGGTTCCGGCCTCACCCTGCACGCCCGCCTCCAGTCGAGTAGTTCAGCGCACATCTTCACCCGAGCCGCCTCGCCCGAGCCACGAAGATCCCACCCGACAGCCTCGCAGACGCAGCTGTGCACCGGCGCCCACCCCCTGCACCGGCCTCACACAGCCTCGACGAGGTCCAGCCGTCACAGCGCGCACCGACGGCGACGGACGACAACACGGCGAGGCACGGTCACGTACACCAAGCCCCCGGCCCGCTCGGCGAGGCACGTCCACCAAGCCCCCGGCCCGATCGGCGAGGCACGGTCACGTACACCAAGCCCCCGGCCCGATCGGCGAGGCACGGTCACGCACACCAAGCTCCCAACCCGATCGGCGAGGCACGGTCACGTACACCAAGCCCCCGGCCCGATCGGCGAAACACACCACCGGACACCGAGAGGCCCCGCCCCACCGGCGAGGCACAGCAGCGCCGAGCACCACGAACCCGGGGCCCGGCCGACGACACACCCCTAACCCAGCCGGGCAGCCTCCGGCACGCCCACCGGCCAGGAATGCACCGGCTCCCCCTGGTGCGACAGCTCGGCGTATCGCCGTGTCGTCGCGGCCAGGGCCGCCTCGCGGGACATCCCCGTCTCCATGGCCCGGTGGAAGGTGGCGACCTGCCAGGACGCCCCGTTCACCCGGCGCCGGCAGCGCTCGTCGATCACGCCGAGGTAGAAGTCGCGGTCGGCCGGTTCGACTCCCCACGCGTCCAGCCCGGCCTCGGCGAGCGGCAGCAGTTCGTCCCGTACGAGGCTCACCGCGTCGACCTCCGCCGTGCCGCCGTACCGCCCCCGCCGCGGCCAGGTGAAGCGCGCGTCGATGCCGTACCGGCACGCCGCGTCGAAGTTGGCCGCGGCGGCCTCGAACGGCAGCCGGGTCCACACCGGCCGGGCGTCCTCGGCGAGCGCGCGGATGAGGCCGTAGTAGAAGGCGGCGTTGGCGAGGACGTCGGTGACGGTCGGCCCGGCGGGCAGGACCCGGTTCTCGACGCGCAGGTGGGGGACGCCGTCGGCGATGCCGTAGACGGGCCGGTTCCAGCGGTACACCGTGCCGTTGTGCAGTACCAGTTCGGCGAGTTTCGGCACGCCGCCCGCGTCGAGCACGGCCAGCGGGTCCTCGTCGTCGCAGATCGGCAGCAGCGCCGGGTAGTAGCGCAGGTTCTCCTCGAAGAGGTCCAGCGCCGAGCCGATCCACCGCTCGCCGAACCAGGTGCGCGGCCGGACGCCCTGCGCCTGGAGCTCGGGCGGGCGGGTGTCGGTGGACTGCTGGAACAGCGGCGGCCGGGACTCGCGCCACAGCTCGCGGCCGAACAGGAACGGAGAGTTGGCGCCCACGGCTATCTGCGGGGCGACGGCGGCCTGCGCGGCGTTCCACACGTCGGCGAACCGTCCCGGCGTGACCTGGAGGTGCAGTTGCACGGACGTGCAGGCGGCCTCCGGCACGATCGACTTCGAGGTGCAGGTCAGGTGTTCCACGCCGTCGATGTCGAGTGTGAAGTCCTCGCCCCGGGCGGCCACGATCTGGTCGTTGAGCAGGACGTAGCGGTCCACGTCGGAGAGGTTCGAGGAGACCAGGTCGTCCCGTTCGAGGGTCGGCAGAATGCCGATCATCACGATACCGGCGTCCACCTCGCCCGCTTTCCGGTGCGCATAGGCCAGGGACGTCCGGAGTTCCTCCGCGAGCCGGTCGAATACCCGCCCGCCCAGCCGGTGCGGAGCGATGTTGACTTCCAGGTTGAACATGGCGAGTTCTGTTTGGAAGTCGCGGCTCGCGATCCTTTCCAGGACCTGCCCGTTGAGCATTCTGGGCATGCCGTCGGGACCGGCGAGGTTGAGTTCGATCTCCAGACCCATGAGGTTCTTCGGGCGATCGAACCGCTCCTCCTTCAGCAGTCGCTCCAGCCCCCGCAGGCACTGCTGGAGCTTCGTGCGGTAGCGCTGGCGATCGGACAGGTCGAACGCGCCCGCCACGACCTTCTCCCCCATCGAAGTCCCTCCTCGGTGGGCGGGCCGAATGATCCGGCCGCCGGTGTCCGGGTCAGGGTGGATGATGCCCAGCCCGAGCGATCGATAACGCCTTCGGTGAACGTCCGCAGCCGCTACTCTGGCCACCTGGGGTGTAGAAGACCGGCGGCACATTCACCGGGCATGACGCTGCGTGCACTTTCCGCCGCCGACAGCCTCGTGAAAAACGCCGACGAGAATTGGCCGACCGCGGCGTCGACATTCTCCGAGGTCATGGCGGTGTCCCCCCTGGGGAATCGGGATGATTTTCACGTATCGCTGACCGAATGAACTCTTGTGCGAGTGCCCGGAAACGGTTAGACGAAACACCGGCTGAACAAATGTCGTATAAACTCGGTCGACAGGGCAGAAGGCTGGCGCCCATGGTCGGAGGAAACCGCCGCCGCGATCACGCCCGGCGGGCCTCACACCCACACCATCGTTCGCAGACCGCGGCCCCGCCTCTCTGTCCCCGTGAGCTGACAGCGCTGTCCGCCCCCGCCCCCTCGCGTCACCCTGCCTGTCGAATGAGAGGCGACCCACCATGCCGCTGCATGTCCCTCCGGCGCCCGCGCCCGCACTTCGCTCCGTCCTCACCGCGCTCGGTTCCCCGACCGCGGTCCGCGAGGCCCGAACCCCCGCCCTGCGCAGCGCCCAGGGCCCCGTCACCCCCGAGTTGCCGCTGCCGGTCCATGTACTGGACCGGATCACGGCCAAGGGCGAGCCGGTCACCCGACTGGCCGGCTGGCGTTTCCTGATCCGCTCCGGCGACCACGCGGTGGCCGCCGCGGAGACGATGCTGACGCCGGACGGCTGGGCCTTCTCGCACTTCTTCGAAGGGCCGTACGTCGTCTCCACCGAACGCGCACTGCGCCAGGCCGAGACGCTCACCCAGTCGTACCAACCGCGCCTGCTGTCCGTGCCCGGCCTGTACATGCTCACGCTCTGGCTGCACGGCGACTGCAGCGCCGACGGCGCCGTCGGCCACCCGGCGGCCACCGATCTGCTGGTCCCGCTGGCCCCCGCCCCGCCCGGCATCGCGGCCAACCGGCCGCACCGGGTCGCCGAACTGCTCCCGGTGCTGACCCTCCGGGTGCCGCCGGCCCCGCCCACCCCCCTGCTCGGCTCACCGGCCTGACGGCCGATCGGACGTCCCGCGGCAACTCCGTCTCCCGCACCCCGCCACCGGATCCCGGTGGCGGGGTGCGTTGCTGTTGCGGCTGTTTTCGCCGTTCCTGGCGTTTCCGCTGTTGCGCATTTACGCTTTTGCCGTGTTTCCAGCGCAGGGAATTGCTCGTAGGAGCACCCCTCTACTCACCCGAGCGGTCTCATTGGCTCGGGTGAGTGACTATTCGCTCGGATGAGCCGGAAACGCTTTCCGGTCCGTCCGGACTAGCCCCATCAGGCCACCCCGAACCACCCGAAGGGACAGTGCAGTTGGATGAACCGTCCGCGCGGATGAGGCGTCATCAACCTGTGAAGAGGCGGTGCAGCGAAATCCCTGCGGAAAGACGCCCGTAGGGCAACACTGGGTTCGACCGACTTATCACAACGGGGGGCGGCCATGAACGACGCTTCACGCCGCGGCACAGACACGACAGCAATTCCGGACGACACGACCGAGCGAGAGATTCCTTCCATGTGCCAGCACCAGCCACCGTGCCCGACCGCCGACTCCGCCGACCGGGAATCCGCCCGTCTCGTGGCGCACCACCCGGAGCAGGGCTGGAGCCTGCTGTGCAACGGTGTCGTGCTCTTCGAGGACACCGGTGAGCTCCTGCCGGACGGCCAGATCATCGCCCCGCACCGGCTGCCGGCCGGCAGCCAGGTGATGACCGCCGCCTGAGCACACCGGGGGCGGCTGCTCGGAGCACCGCCCGGACACATCTGGGGCCGGACGCGCAGTTCCTCGCGCACCGGCCCCGACGCGTGTCCGGGTGCCGTCACTCGCGGTGGTCGTCCGGCCCCGGACCGGGCACATGGGCGAACCAGTCGAACGCGGCGCGGCCCTCGGTGGCGTACATGCCGATCACCCGCCCGGTGAAGCCGCCCGCCACCTCGGTGGACAGATACCGTCCGTCCAGCTCGGCCAACCGGACCCCGCCGACCGAGAAGCCGATCGTGTCGGGTCCGCCGGCCCTGATGCCCGGAGCGGCCTCTGCGGCGGCCGTGACCGTGGGCGCCAGGACGCCGGTGGTGCGGATGTCGACGGTGAGCGTGAGCGGCCCCGGCGCCACGGCGTGCCGGGCGACCGTCTGCCGTACGGGACCGATCCTGGCGATCACGGCCGCCTCTCCCCCGCTCACCTCCAGGTCGTAGTGGTGCGCGTCGTCCATGCGCACGGACAGCCCGGCCCGTCCCGCACCGGGGTCGAGGAGGGCGGTGACCCGGCAGTCGTGATGCTGCTGCCGGCGTCCCACGAACGTGTGCCCGGGTCGGTCGAGACTGCTGCCCGTCGCGGTCAGCGTCAGCCACCCGGGACGCTCGGTCAGCGACCAGGAGCCGTCCGGGCGGCGGCGCGGCGAGATCCAGTACGGGGCGAGGTGCGTGGCGTCGAAGTCGTCGCGTCCCGGCTCGGCGGCGAGCGGGTGCCAGGCGGCCGGCGCCTCGTGGCGCTCCAGCACCGGGCCGACCCGCGGCCAGCCGTCCACCCAGCGCACCGGGGTCAGGAACGTCTCCCGGCCGAGGACGTGGAACTGCGGGAAGTAGCCCTTCGGCCGGGTGCCCAGCAGCACCATCCACCAGGTGCCGTCGGGCGCCTGGACCAGGTCGGCGTGGCCGGTGCTCTGGATGGGCAGGCCCAGGCCCCGGTGGGAGAGGACGGGGTTGTGCGGCGCCGCTTCGTACGGTCCCCGGGGGGAGCGGGCCCGAGCGACGGAGACGGAGTGCTCGCGGGCCGTGCCGCCCTCGGCGAGGAGCAGGTACCACCAGTCACCGATGCGGTAGAGGTGTGGGGCCTCCGGGTCCTTCAGACCCGATCCGGACCACACCGGCAGCGGGCCTTCGAGCACCTTCCCGGTGCCGGGGTCGATGCGCGCCACCGAAACGCCCGCGACCGCGCACCAGCAGGAGCCGTCGTCGTCCCACGCGAGGTCGGGATCGATGCCGGGCAGCTCGACCAGCACCGGGTCGGACCACGGTCCCTCGGGCCGCTCGCTGGTGACGATGAAAGTGCCTTTGCCGCCGACGTCAGTGGTGATGACGTGGAAGCGGCCGTCGTGGTGCCGGATGGTCGGGGCGTAGATGCCGTCGGAGGCGCGCGTGTCGTCGGAGAGACTCAACTGCTCCGGGCGGTCCAGCACATTGCCGATCTGCCGCCAGTGCACGAGGTCACGGCTGTGGAAGATCGGTACGCCCGGGAAATACTCGAAGCTGGAGCACACGAGGTAGTGGTCCTCGCCGACCCGGCAGACGCTGGGGTCCGGATGAAAGCCGCCGATGACCGGATTCCCGTACGTCCGCATACGCGTCGCTCCCCACACCTGATTCCCGGACAGGCACCCTAGGAGGCCTCTTCCGCACCCGGCAAGGGGCACGGCCACCTCCGGGCGAGGCCAGGACGTCACTCGCCCGGAGGTGGCACCGGTTCCGCACAGGGGCCGACTACAGCCCACGTCCCTGCTGCGGATGTCCGCCGGCGACTCCCGGCGTACCAGCAGCCGGGCGTGGCCGTCGCGACCGCGGCCAGCGGTGGGCGGCCGACCAGGTTGTAGCCGGAGGCCATGGACAGCTGGTAAGCGCCGGCCACGGGGACGGCGAGCAGGTCGCCCGGGGCGGACGGCGGCGGGGAGTTCGACGTCGGCGGCCAGGACGTCGCCCGCCTCGCGGTGCCGGCCGACGACGGTCATCGGGGCCACGGGTGCCGTTCCAGGGCGGCCGATGAGGCGTGGCGCGTACCGCCCGCCGTAGAGGGCGGGCCGGGGGTTGTCGCTCATGCCGTCGTCGACGGCGACGAACAGGTGCGAGCCAGTGCGCTTGACGGCCAGGACGCGGTACAGGGCGATGCCCGCCGGGCCCACGATCGCCCGGCCCGGTTCCAGGAGCAGGCGTAGCACGGGAAGCCCGGCCGCCGTACAGGCCTCGGTCAGCTCGGCGCGGACGCGGCGGGCCAGGGCGGTGACGCCGTCGGGGGCGGCGTCCACTCCGTACCGGCTGGCCTGCATGTTGATCAACGGGGCCCGGACGAGCCGCGGGTCGTCCTCCACCACCAGCACCCGGGTCATGGGTGTGCGCCTTCCAGTCGTACGAGCCGCCGGAGCCGGACATCGCCCTCAACCGCTGTTCGCCACAAGTCCCTTGAGCGCGATGTTGAGTTCCAGGACGTTCACCCGGGGCTCGCCGATGAAGCCGAGGGTGCGGCCCTGGACGTGCCGGTCCACCAGTTTCTGCACGTCGGCGACGGACAGGTCGTTGCGCTCCGCAACCCGGTGGACCTGGAGCTCTGCGTACTGCGGGGAGATGTCCGGGTCCAGTCCGGAACCGGAGGACAGCACCGCGTCGGCGGGCACCTGGGACGGCGTGACCTTGTAGTCGGCCGTGGAGTTGTCCTTGACGACCTTGGCCTTGGCTTCCTTGACCATCTGGATGAGTTCGGCGTTGTCGCCGGAGCGGTTCGTCGCGCCGGACAGGAGCAGCTCGTACTGGGTGTTGACGCTGTTCTCACCGAGTCCGCCGGCGGGGCGCGGCTGGAAGTAGTCCAGGCCGTAGTTCTGTTGGCCGATCAACGAGGAGCCGACGACCTTGCCGGCCGACGTGATCTCCGAGCCGTTCGCCTTGTCGTTGAACAGCGCCTGGCCCACGCCTGTGACGGCCAGCGGATAGAGGATGCCGGTGAGCACGGTCAGCACGAGGAGCGCCCGCAGGCCCGCCCCGAACAACCGGCCGGTGTTCACAAGGGAGTTGTTCATGGTCCTTCACCCGATCCCGGGGATCAGCGAGATGAGCATGTCGACGAGCTTGATGCCGACGAACGGGGCTGTCAGCCCGCCCAGGCCGTAGATCCCGAGGTTGCGGCGGAGCATCCGGTCGGCGCTCACCGGCCGGTACTGCACGCCCCGCAGGGCCAGCGGCACCAGCGCGATGATGATCAGCGCATTGAAGACGACTGCCGACAGGATCGCCGAGTCCGGCGAGGACAGCTGCATGATGTTCAGCTTGTCCAGGCCCGGGTGGACGGCCGCGAACAGCGCCGGGATGATCGCGAAGTACTTCGCGACGTCGTTGGCGATGGAGAACGTCGTCAGCGCGCCGCGCGTGATCAGCAACTGCTTGCCGATCTCGACGATCTCGATGAGCTTGGTCGGGTTGGAGTCGAGGTCGACCATGTTGCCGGCTTCCTTGGCGGCCGACGTGCCGGTGTTCATCGCCACACCGACGTCCGCCTGCGCCAGCGCGGGGGCGTCGTTCGTGCCGTCACCGGTCATCGCGACCAGCTTGCCGCCGGCCTGCTCCCGCTTGATCAGCGCCATCTTGTCCTCGGGCGTCGCCTCCGCGAGGAAGTCGTCGACGCCCGCTTCCTCGGCGATCGCCTTGGCGGTGAGCGGGTTGTCACCGGTGATCATGACGGTCCTGATGCCCATGCGGCGCAGCTCGTCGAACCGCTCGCGCATGCCGTCCTTGACGACGTCCTTGAGGTGGATGACGCCCAGGATCCGGGCCCCGGCGCCGTCCTCGACCGCGACCAGGAGCGGCGTACCGCCCGCCTCGGAGATCCTGTTGGCGAGCCTGTCCGCGTCCTCGGCGACCTCGCCGCCGCGCTCCTCGACCCAGGCGATCACCGAACCGGCCGCGCCCTTGCGGATCCTGCGTCCGTCGACGTTCACACCCGACATCCGGGTCTGGGCGGTGAACTCGATCCACTCGGCGCCCGCCAGCTCGCCCTGGTGCCGTTCGCGCAGGCCGTACTTCGCCTTCGCCAGTACGACGACGGAGCGGCCCTCGGGCGTCTCGTCGGCCAGCGACGACAGCTGGGCGGCGTCCGCGAGCTCGGCGTCGGTGGCGCCGCTCACCGGCACGAACTCCGACGCCTGCCGGTTGCCCAGCGTGATGGTGCCGGTCTTGTCCAGCAGCAGCGTGGATACGTCACCGGCGGCCTCGACCGCGCGACCCGACATGGCGAGCACATTGCGCTGCACCAGGCGGTCCATGCCGGCGATGCCGATCGCGGAGAGCAGGGCGCCGATGGTGGTCGGGATGAGGCAGACCAGCAGCGCGACCAGCACGACCATCGTCAGTCGGGTGCCCGCGTAGTCCGCGAACGGCGGCAGGGTCGCGACCGCCAGCAGGAAGGCGATCGTGAGCGAGGCCAGCAGGATGTTCAGCGCGATCTCGTTCGGCGTCTTCTGCCGTGCCGCGCCCTCGACCAGGCGGATCATCCGGTCGATGAAGGTGTCGCCCGGCCTTGTGGTGATCTTGATGACGATCCGGTCGGAGAGCACCTTCGTGCCGCCGGTGACCGCGCTGCGGTCGCCGCCGGACTCCCGGATGACCGGCGCCGACTCACCGGTGATGGCCGACTCGTCGACCGAGGCGACACCCTCGACGACGTCGCCGTCACCGGGGATGACGTCCCCGGCCTTGCAGACGACCAGGTCGCCGACCTTCAGCTCGGTGCCCGGCACCACGGTCCCGTCGACCTTGCGTGCCACGGAGTCCGTCTTGGCCCTGCGCAGGGTGTCCGCCTGCGCCTTGCCGCGGCCCTCGGCGACCGCCTCCGCCAGGTTGGCGAAGATCACGGTCAGCCAGAGCCAGGCGCTGATGGTCCAGCCGAACCAGTCGGTCGGGTCCGTGAAGGAGAACACGGTGGTCAGCACGGACCCGACCAGCACCACGAACATCACGGGAGACTTGATCATCACCCGCGGGTCGAGCTTGCGGAAGGCGTCCGGCAGCGACTTGACCAGCTGCTTGGGATCGAACAGACCCGCGCCGACACGGGCTTCGGAGGTCTTGTGCCCGGTCGGCAGGTCACTGTGCGGCGCCCGGGTCGGAGTGGCTGTGGACATGGAGTCCTCTTGATTCGCAGTACGAGTGGTCATGACGCCAGCCCCTCGGCCACGGGCCCGAGCGCGAGGGCCGGGAAGTACGTCAGACCGGTGATGATCAGGATTGCGCCCACCAACAGGCCGGTGAACAGCGGCTTCTCGGTGCGCAGGGTGCCCGCGGTGACCGGGACCGGCTTCTGCTCGCCGAGCGAACCGGCCAGCGCCAGCACGAACACCATCGGCACGAACCGGCCGAGCAGCATCGCGATGCCGAGGGTGGTGTTGAACCACTGCGTGTCCGCGTTCAGACCGGCGAAAGCCGAGCCGTTGTTGTTCGCGGCGGAGGTGTAGGCGTACAGGATCTCGGAGAATCCGTGCGCGCCGGAGTTGAGCATCGAGTGCGGCGGGGTCGGCAGCGCCATCGCGAAGGCGGTGAGGACGAGGACCAGCGCCGGGGTGATGAGGAGGTAGCAGGCCGCCAGTTTGATCTCGCGAGTGCCGATCTTCTTGCCCAGGTATTCGGGTGTGCGGCCGACCATCAGACCCGCGATGAACACCGCGATGACCGCCATGATCAGGATGCCGTAGAGGCCGGAGCCGACACCGCCGGGCGCGATCTCGCCCAGCATCATGCCGAGCATGGTGATCCCGCCGCCGAGGCCGGTGAAGGAGGAGTGGAAGGAGTCCACGGCACCGGTCGAGGTGAGCGTGGTCGACACGGCGAAGACCGACGAGGCGCCGACGCCGAAGCGGACCTCCTTGCCCTCCATCGCGGCACCGGCGATCTCGAAGGCCGGGGCGCGGTGGGCGAACTCGGTCCACCACATCAGGCCGATGAAGGCGATCCAGATGGTGGCCATGGTCGCGAGGATCGCGTAGCCCTGCTTCACCGAGCCGACCATGACACCGAAGGTGCGGGTCAGCGAGAACGGGATCACCAGGATCAGGAAGATCTCGAACAGGTTGGAGAACGGCGTCGGGTTCTCGAAGGGGTGGGCGGAGTTGGCGTTGAAGTAGCCGCCACCGTTCGTGCCCAGCTCCTTGATGGCCTCCTGCGAGGCGACGGCACCGCCGTTCCACTGCTGCGAGCCGCCCAGGAACTGACCGACCTCGTGGATGCCGGAGAAGTTCTGGATGGCACCGCAGGCGACCAGCACGATCGCGGCGACGAACGCCAGCGGCAGCAGGACGCGGGTGACGCCGCGGACCATGTCGGCCCAGAAGTTGCCCAGTTCGCCACTGCGGGGGCGGGCGAACCCCCGTACCAGCGCCACCGCGACGGCCATGCCGACGGCGGCGGAGACGAAGTTCTGCACCGCCAGACCGGCGGTCTGCACGACGTGGCCCATGGCCTGTTCGCCGTAGTACGACTGCCAGTTGGTGTTGGTGACGAAGGACACGGCGGTGTTGAACGCCTGGTCCGGGTCGATCGAGGCGAAGCCGAGCGAGCCGGGCAGCACGCCCTGGAGCCGCTGCAGCAGGTAGAGGAAGAGAACACCGGCCGCCGAGAAGGCGAGCAGACCGCGCAGGTACGCGGTCCAGCGCATCTCGGCGTCGGGGTTGGCGCCGATGCCCTTGTAGATCCACCGCTCGACACGCCAGTGCCGGCCGGAGGAGTAGACCTTGGCCATGTAGGTGCCGAGGGGGACGTAGGCGATCGCCAGGGCGCCTGTCAGGGCGACCAGCTGGAGGACGCCTGCGAGTACGGGACCCATGCTGTGCTCAGAACCTCTCCGGGAAGATCAGGGCGAGGACGAGATAGCCCAGCAGGGCGACGGCCACGACCAGGCCGACGACGTTTTCGGCGGTCACAGCTTCGTCTCCCCTTGGCGACGAGGGCCACCAGCGCAAAGAGCGCGAGCGTGGTGACGACGAAGGCCAGGTCGGCCATCGTGAGCTCCTGGAGTCGAGGTTCGGTTGAACAGTGACAATGAGAGGAAACCGCCCCTGCGACCGGTTTCGACCGTCGTTGACGGCTCCCTGACGGGGCGCTGCGCGGCTTTGACGGGTCTCTTACGGGTCGTGCGGCGCAGATCTCAGGACGGCCGGAACCGCAACCGGCGGTCACCGCATCCGCCTCCCGGCGTACCGCGTCCGCGACGACGGCACCCCGCTGGTTCGTCCCGCTTGACGAAGTCCGGACGCGGCTGCGAAGGACGCCTCCGGGTCGCCGCGCTCTCAAGGCGTCAAGAAACGACCCAGCGCCCATCAGGGTCCCGTCGAGCGGGGCCGCCGAGCCTCACGGCGTCCTGGGGTCGATGGCATGGAACCCCCGACGACGTGCGACACGGACTCTCCCGCGCACCCGAAAGGCACTCCGGCACCGAGGCGTACGACCGCCGCTGGACACGGGACCTCTACAGCGCGGTGCGCTGCGCGGCCATGCTCCTGGCCCTGCTTCTCCACGTCGACTGGGCCGCCGGCACCCTCGCCCTGTGGCGCGCCCTCCTCTGGTGGACGCTCGCGCACTGCTCTTCGCGGTGCTGTGCCCGCCCCGCGTCTCGGCCGGCACCGGCTGGCTCGCGTCGCGCTCCTGCTGTGCACCTGCGTCGTGCGCACCGACCGGCTGGTGTCGGTGCGCTGCCCGGACGGCGTCTGCCGGCGGCTGGTGCTGCGCGACGCGTTCGTCGACCGCGTCGAGATCGACCCGCGGGTCCTCGTCGACAACCCCGCACTGTGGCACCGCCTCGACGAGGACGCCCACCGGTCGGTGGCGCACGGGGAGTTGCTGTGCGGGGCGACGGCGCTGCGGCGGGTGTCGGAGCGGATCGACCGCGAGACGGCGTGGACGGTGTTCAAGGTGTCGGGGCTGCTGGAGTAGGCGAAGGGCCTTCCGTCCCCCGTACGGCCCAGCGAGGTCCAAGTCGGTCCGCGGCCGCCCTCCTGGTGCGCCGCCCCGTGCCACCGGCCACTCTCGACGCGACCCTGACGCCCCGGGCCGGCGCGACCGCGGGCCCGGCTGTCACTCTCCGCTTACGCTGAGGGCGCCGTCCATGTGACGGCCGGGATGGCATGGCATGCCGAGCCGCACATCAGGAGCACGTCGATGGCCCCGACCGAACACCCCGCGCCCGGCCGCCTGCGCGCCTGGATGCTGGAGGGGCTGTCCGACATGGGCAGGGCCGGCGGCCACCAGGGCCCGCACGCCGCACCGGCGCCCGCTCACGAGGGCCGGCCCTGGTACCGGGTGATGTGCCTGACCGGCGTCGACTACTTCTCCACCCTCGGCTACCAGCCCGGCATCGCCGCCCTCGCCGCTGGCCTGCTCTCGCCCGTCGCGACCGTGGTGCTGGTGATCGTCACCCTGGCGGGCGCCCTGCCCGTGTACCGGAGAGTGGCCGAGGAGAGCCCGCACGGCCAGGGCTCGATCGCGATGCTGGAACGCCTGCTCACCTTCTGGAAGGGCAAGCTGTTCGTCCTCACCCTGCTGGGCTTCGCCGCCACGGACTTCCTCATCACCATCACGCTCTCGGCCGCGGACGCGTCCACCCACCTGATCGAGAACCCGCACCTGAACGAGGTCCTGCACGACCAGCAGATGCTGATCACCCTGGTGCTGATCGCCCTGCTCGGCGCGGTGTTCCTCAAGGGCTTCCTGGAGGCGATCGGCGTCGCGGTGGCCCTCGTGGCCGCCTACCTCGCACTGAACGCGGTCGTCGTCGTGGTCGGCCTCTGGCACATCGCCACCGGGAGCCACGTCGTCACGGACTGGTCCCACGCCCTGACCGCCGACCACGGCAACGTCTTCGTGATGATCGGCGTGGCCCTGATCGTGTTCCCGAAACTCGCCCTCGGCCTCTCCGGCTTCGAGACCGGCGTCGCCGTGATGCCCCACGTCAAGGGCGACATCGGCGACACCGAGCAGCACCCGAAGGGCCGGATCCACGGCACCAAGAAGCTTCTCACCACCGCCGCCCTGATCATGAGCTGCTTCCTGATCACGACCAGCTTCATCACCACCCTGCTCATCCCGGCGCGCGAGTTCGAGGAGGGCGGCCAGGCCAACGGCCGTGCGCTGGCGTTTCTGGCGCACGAGTACCTCGGCAACGCCTTCGGCACGGTGTACGACGTCTCGACCATCGCCATCCTGTGGTTCGCCGGCGCCTCGGCGATGGCGGGACTGCTCAACCTGATGCCCCGCTACCTCCCCCGCTACGGCATGGCCCCGCACTGGGCGCGGGCGGTCCGCCCCATGGTCATCGTGTTCACCCTGGTCGCCTTCCTGGTCACCTGGATCTTCAACGCCGACGTCGACGCGCAGGGCGGCGCGTACGCCACCGGCGTGCTGGTGCTGATCAGCTCCGCCGCGATCGCGGTGACCATCGCCGCGCGCAGAGCCGCAGAACGGCACTGGACCATCGCCTTCGGGGTGATCTCGACGGTGTTCGTCTACACCACGGTCGTGAACGTCATCGAGCGCCCGGACGGTGTGAAGATCGGCGCCTGCTTCATCGCGGGCATCATGATCCTTTCCCTGGCGTCCCGGCTGGCCCGGGCCTTCGAGCTGCGGGTCACCAGCGTGACGCTGGACCCCATGGCGGAACGGTTCGTCCGGGACATCGCCAGCCGCAAGATCCGTTTCATCGCGAACGAGCCCGAGAACCGCGACATCGCCGACTACCGCGCCAAGGTCGAGCAGATCCGCCGGGACACCGACGTCGCCGCCCAGGAGGACTTCGTCTTCGTGGAGGTCACGGTGACCGACCCGTCCGAGTTCGAGGCCGGCCTCACGGTCCACGGCACGGTCATGCACGACCGGTACCGGGTCCTGACCCTCGAGTCCTCCTCCGTCCCCAACGCCCTCGCCGCCCTGCTCCTGCACGTCCGCGACACCACGGGCCGCACCCCGCACATCTACTTCGAATGGACCGAGGGCAACCCGTTCGCCAACTTCCTGCGCTTCTTCCTCTTCGGTCAGGGCGAGGTGGCCCCGGTCACCCGAGAGGTCCTGCGCGAGGCGGAACCGGACGTGACCCGGCGACCGCGGGTGCATACGGGGTGAGGGCCACCCACGGGTGCAGACCGGGTGAGGTCCACCGGGACGACCGGCGGCCAACCCCTGGACCCCCGTCTCCGCTCGCCGCCCTATCGTGACCGGCATGCACTCCTACACGATCGGCCAGGCCGCACGGCTCCTCGGCGTGAGCCCCGACACCGCACGCCGCTGGGCGGACGCGGGCCGGGTCGCCACCCACCGCGACGACAGCGGACGTCGGCTCATCGACGGCCGCGACCTGGCCGCGTTCTCGGTCGAACTCGCCCGGACGGGAAGCGGCGAGGAGGAGCCCCCGTACACCTCGGCCCGCAACGCCTTCCCCGGCATCGTGACCGCGATCAAGCTCGGCGACGTCGCCGCCCAGGTCGAGATCCAGGCCGGCCCGCACCGCCTGGTCTCGCTCCTCACCCGCGAGGCCGTCGAGGAGCTGGGCCTGGAGGTCGGCATGGAAGCCACGGCCCGCGTGAAGTCGACGAACGTGCACATCGACCGCGCCTGAGTACCCTGCCACCTCGCACATGCGATCATCCATCCCCGGCTTTCCCCGCTCATGCGATACGACCGAGGACTTTCGACTTGCATCTGCGCCAGTATCATCGGCGTATCGGATGAGCCCGAACGGCCGCTTCCCGCGAGGGGCCGCTGTCCCGCGACGTTCCCGCGGCGTTGCGCCGATCGCTTTCCCGGGAAGCCGCTCGCGCTCATCCCCGACAGCGAGCAGCCGAGGAGTCGCCCCGTGCAGACCCTGTCCACCCGCCGGAGCCGCCGCACCCTTCGGGCGGGCGGCGCGGGAGCCGCCCTGCTGCTCGCCCTGAGCGCCTGCGCCTCCTCGTCCGACACGAACGCCACCGCGAAGTCGGGTTCCTCCGCCGCGGCCCCCGCGAACCCCTCCGGCACGGTCACCGTCTTCGCCGCCGCCTCCCTCGAGGAGGGCTTCACGAAGCTGGGCGAGCGGTTCGAGCAGCGGCACCCGGGGACGAAGGTCACCTTCAGCTTCGGTGGCAGCGACTCGCTGGCCGCGAGCATCACGGGCGGCGCCCCGGCGGACGTCTTCGCGTCGGCCAGCCCCAAGACGATGAAGGTCGTCACCGACGCCGGCGGCACGTCCGGCACCCCCGCCACCTTCGTCCGCAACCAGCTGGAGATCGCCACCCTGCCGGGCAACCCCGACAACATCTCCTCCCTCAAGGACCTCACCCAGTCCGGTCTGAAGGTCGTCCTGTGCGACGAGTCCGTGCCGTGCGGCGCCGCCGCCAGGAAGGCACTGGACGCCGGCAAGCTCAAGCTCACGCCGGTCTCCTACGAGCAGGACGTCAAGAGCGCCCTGACGAAGGTCGAGCTGAAGGAGGCCGACGCCGCCGTCGTCTACAAGACCGACGTGCGGGCGGCCGGTGACAAGGTGGAGGGCGTGGACTTCCCCGAGTCGGCCGACGCCGTCAACGACTACCCGATCGCCCTGCTCGAGGACGCGCCCAACGCCGAGGCGGCGCAGGCCTTCATCGACCTGGTGAAGTCGGCCGACGGCCAGAAGGTGCTGACCGAGGCCGGGTTCCTCGAGCCATGAGGAAGTCCGCCGCCACCCTGGAGGGCGGTCGCACCCGCACGGGACCGCGTCCGCGGACGGTACCGCTCGCCCTGCTCCTGCCCGCCCTGCTGGGCCTGGCGTTCCTGCTGCTCCCGCTCGTCGCCCTCCTCATCCGCACACCGTGGAGCACCCTGCCCGGACAGCTCACCAGCCCCGGCGTCTGGCAGGCCCTGCGGCTCTCCCTGGTCTGCGCCACGATGGCGACCGCGCTGAGCCTGGTCATCGGCGTCCCGCTGGCCTGGCTGTTGGCCCGCACGGACTTCCCCGGCCGCGGCCTGGTCCGGGCCCTGGTGACCCTGCCGCTGGTCCTGCCGCCGGTGGTCGGCGGCGTGGCCCTCCTCCTCGCGCTCGGCCGCAACGGCGTGGTCGGGCAGTGGCTCGACGCGTGGTTCGGGATCACCCTGCCGTTCACGACGGCGGGCGTGGTGATCGCGGAGACGTTCGTGGCGATGCCGTTCCTCGTCATCAGCGTCGAGGGCACCCTGCGCGCCGCCGACCCCCGCTACGAGGAGGCGGCCACGACCCTGGGCGCCTCCCGCTTCACGGCGTTCCGCCGCGTCACCCTGCCCCTGATCGCCCCCGGCATCGCGGCGGGCTCGGTCCTGGCCTGGGCCCGCGCCCTCGGCGAGTTCGGCGCGACGATCACCTTCGCCGGCAACTTCCCCGGCCGCACCCAGACCATGCCCCTTGCGGTCTACCTGGCCCTCCAGAACGACCCGGCGGCGGCGATCGCCCTCAGCCTGGTCCTCCTCACGGTCTCCATCGCCGTACTCGCAGCCCTCAAGGACCGCTGGATCACGCCCTCATGAACGCCCCCTCCGCCGCCGCAGCCGCCATGGCCGCGGGCGGTCCCGCCGCACACTTGGCCTGGGAACACCCACCCCGCACACCCACCGCCAGGACACCCACGCCATGACCGACGTCGACGACACGACACCCACCCGCCCCCGCACGGAGGGCCTGCACGCCCACCTGGTCGTCGACCACCCCCCCTTCCGGCTGGACATCACGCTCACCGCCACGCCCGGCGAAGTGGTGGCCCTCCTGGGTCCCAACGGCGCGGGCAAGACCACCGCCCTGCGCGCCCTGGCCGGCCTGACTCCCCTCACCGCCGGCGACCTCCACCTGGACGGCACCGACCTGCACGACACACCCCCCGAGTCCCGCCCGATCGGCGTCGTCTTCCAGGACTACCTCCTCTTCCCCCACCTCACGGCCCTGGACAACGTCGCCTTCGGCCCCCGCTGTCACGGCGCCACCAAGCCACAGGCCCGCGCCGAGGCAGCCGCATGGCTGGCCCGCATGGGCCTGACCGCCCACGCCTCCGCGAGACCCCGGCATCTCTCCGGCGGCCAGGCTCAACGCGTCGCCCTCGCCCGCGCCCTGGCCACCCGGCCCCGGCTGCTCCTCCTGGACGAACCGCTCGCCGCCCTCGACGCCCGCACCCGTCTGGAGGTGCGCGCCCAACTCCGACGCCACCTCGCCGACTTCGAGGCGGTGGCCGTACTCGTCACCCACGACCCGCTGGACGCCATGGTCCTGGCCGACCGCCTGATCGTCGTCGAACACGGCAGCGTCGTCCAGGAGGGCACCCCCTCCGAGATCGCTCGCCGCCCCCGCACCGACTACGTGGCCCAGCTGGTCGGCCTCAACCTCTACAAGGGCACCGCCGAGGGCCACACGGTCCACCTGGAAGCCGGCCCCGCGCTCACCACGACCGAGGACCTGAAGGGCGCCGTCTTCGTCGCCTTCCCCCCGAGCGCGGTGACCCTCTACCGCGACCGCCCCACCGCCTCCAGCGCCCGCAACCTCTGGCGCTGCGAGGTCGCCGGCCTGGAGACCCACGGCGACCAGATCCGCGCCGCCCTCACCGGCGAACTCCCCCTCACCGCCGACCTCACCACGGTCGCCGCCGCGGAACTCGACCTGCACCCCGGCGCCTTGGTCTGGGCCGCGGTCAAGGCCACCCAGACACACGCCTACCCCGCCTGAAACGCGACGAGGGCTCCCTCAACGGGAGCCCTCGTTCACGTGCCTGGACCCGCGCCGACGCGCCGGCCGGCCTCAGCCCTCGTCAGGGGCCGGCCTGCCGCGGCCGTCGTCGGCCCGCGCCGCCTCAGTCCTCGTACGCGTCCAACGGCGGGCAGGAACACACCAGGTTCCGGTCACCGAACGCCTGGTCGATGCGCCGCACCGGCGGCCAGTACTTGTCGGCCACCGACACCCCGCCCGGGAAGACGGCCTCGTCACGCGAGTACGCGTGCTCCCACGCGCCACCCAGCGCGGCGGCGGTGTGCGGAGCGTTCCGCAGCGGGTTGTCGTCGGCCGGCCACTCGCCCGCCCCGACCTTCTCGATCTCCGCCCGAATCGCGATCATCGCGTCGCAGAACCGGTCGAGTTCGGTCAGGTCCTCGGACTCGGTCGGCTCGATCATCAGCGTCCCGGCCACCGGGAACGACATCGTCGGCGCGTGGAACCCGTAGTCGATCAGCCGCTTGGCCACGTCGTCGACGCTCACGCCCGTCGCCTTGGTCAACGGCCGCAGATCGATGATGCACTCGTGCGCGACCAGCCCGCCCGGACCGGTGTACAGCACCGGGTAGTGCGGCTCCAGCCGCTTGGCGATGTAGTTGGCGCTCAGCACGGCCACCTGCGTGGCCCGCTTCAGCCCTTCGCCGCCCATGAGCCGCACGTAGGCCCAGGAGATCGGCAGAATGCCCGCCGACCCCCACGGCGCGGCCGAGATCGGCCCCACCCCGGTCTCCGGCCCGGCCTCGGGCTGCAGGGGGTGGTTCGGCAGGTACGGCGCCAGGTGCGACCGTACGGCCACCGGGCCGACGCCCGGCCCACCGCCGCCGTGCGGGATGCAGAACGTCTTGTGCAGGTTGAGGTGGGAGACGTCGCCCCCGAAGTGACCCGGCTTCGCCAGCCCCACCAGCGCGTTGAGGTTGGCCCCGTCGACGTACACCTGCCCGCCGGCGTCGTGCACCTGGGCGCAGATGTCGGCGACGTGCTCCTCGAACACACCGTGCGTGGACGGGTAGGTGATCATCAGCACCGACAGCTCGTCGCGGTACTGCTCGATCTTCGCCCGCAGGTCCTCGACGTCGATCTCGCCGTCCTCGGCGGTCTTCACGACGAGGACCTTCATCCCGGCCATGACGGCGCTCGCGGCGTTCGTGCCGTGCGCCGACGACGGGATCAGACACACGGTCCGCTGCTCGTCGCCGTTGGCCCGGTGGTACCCGCGCACGGCGAGCAGTCCGGCCAGCTCGCCCTGCGAGCCCGCGTTGGGCTGCAACGACACCTTGTCGTACCCGGTGACCTCGGCGAGACGGTCCTCCAGCTCACGAATGAGCGTCAGGTATCCCTGGGCCTGCTCGGCGGGCGCGAACGGATGCATCTGCCCGAACTCCGGCCAGGTGACCGGCTCCATCTCCGTGGTCGCGTTGAGCTTCATGGTGCAGGAGCCCAGCGGGATCATGCCGCGGTCGAGCGCGTAGTCGCGGTCGGCTAGCCGGCGCAGGTAGCGCAGCATCGCGGTCTCGGAGCGGTGCTGGTGGAAGACCGGGTGGGTCAGGTAGTCGTCGGTGCGCAGCAGCCCGCCCGGCAGCGCGTCCTCCGCGACGCCGTCCAGCGCCTCGATGTCCCCCGCGACGCCGAACGCGGCCCACACGGCGGCCAGTTCGGCCCGCGTGGTGGTTTCGTCGCAGGCCATGGAGACGTGGTCGGCGTCCACGAGCCGCAGGTTGACACCGTTCTCGCGCGCGGCGGCGACGACCTCGGCCGCACGCCCCGGCACTCGCGTGGTGACGGTGTCGAAGTAGGCGCCGTCGACGATCTCGACGCCGCCGACCCGGAGGCCCGCGGCGAGGATCGCGGCGTACCGGTGCGTGCGCCGCGCGATGCCCTTCAGGCCCTCGGGCCCGTGGTACACCGCGTACATCCCGGCCATCACCGCCAGCAGCACCTGCGCGGTGCAGATGTTGCTGGTCGCCTTCTCGCGCCGGATGTGCTGCTCACGCGTCTGCAGTGCGAGCCGGTAGGCCTTGTTCCCGTCGGCGTCGACGGACACGCCCACGAGCCGCCCGGGCAGGCTGCGCGCGAACTTCTCCTGGACCGCCATGTAACCGGCGTGCGGCCCGCCGAAGCCCATCGGCACACCGAACCGCTGCGTCGTGCCGACCGCGATGTCGGCGCCCAGCTCACCCGGCGACTTCAGCAGCGTCAGCGCCAGCAGGTCGGCGGCGACGGTGACGAGCGCGCCCAGCTCGTGCGCCTGGTCGATGACCGGCTTGATGTCGCGCACGGTGCCGGAGGCGCCCGGGTACTGAATCAGCACGCCGTTGATCTCACGCTCGGCGACGTCGGCCGGGATGCCCTCGCTGAGGTCGGCGACGACGACCTCGACGCCGGTCGGCTCGGCGCGGGTCTCGATCACGGCGATGGTCTGCGGCAGCGCGTCCGCGTCGACCAGGAACAGGCCCTTCTTGTTCTTGCCCATGCGCCGGGACAGCGCCATCGCCTCGGCCGCGGCCGTGCCCTCGTCCAGCAGGGAGGCGCCGGAGGTCGGCAGGCCCGTGAGGTCGGCGACCACGGTCTGGAAGTTCAGCAGCGCCTCCAGGCGGCCCTGCGAGATCTCCGGCTGGTACGGGGTGTACGCCGTGTACCAGGCCGGGTTCTCCATGACGTTGCGCAGGACGACGGGCGGGGTGATCGTCCCGTAGTAGCCGAGGCCGATCATGGACCCCAGGACCTGGTTGCGGTCGGCGAGGGAGCGCAGCTCGCGCAGCACCTCGGCCTCGGTGCGGGCGCCCGGCAGGTCCAGGGCGTCGGCGTTCTTGATCACATCCGGTACCGCGGCGGCGGTGAGCTCGTCGAGCGAGCCGTAGCCGACCTGCGCGAGCATCTTGGCCCGCGCCTCCTGGTCGGGCCCGATGTGGCGCTGCTCGAAGGGGATGCCCGCTTCGAGTTCGGAGAGCGGAATGCGATGGGCGGTCATTGCGGAGGCCTCCTGGTCTGACGCGACCTTCGAGGGACACCACGGCACGGGTGCCCCGACGGCCTCCCCCTCTGTCATCTCAACCTGAGAGCTTCACCGGCCGCCCGAGGGACGTCCGGCTTGCACCGTCGGTGAGAGCGGGAGCCGTGACACCCGCTCTGCTTTCCAGAGTGACCTCGTCCGTGCGGTACGTGGGCCTGAGAGATTCCGGGGAGGATTTGCTCCTTCGGCGCCTCCGGTGATGTCCGGAGGACTCTCCCGCACGGGGTCAGCAGCCGTTTGTCAGACTACCAGCGAGGTCAACGCCCGGACCTTCGAGTGGCCGCCTTCCGCATTGTGCTCTTTCGTAGTGCTTACGGATGAGGTGCTAGCCAGTGGAGGGCCCGTGCAGACCGACATCGATCCGCGCAACCTGATCGGCCGCAAGGCATTCGACCGCCACGGCACCAAGATCGGCACCATCGACGAGGTCTACCTCGACGACGCGACGGGTGTCCCGGAGTGGGCCGCCATACGGACGGGCCTGTTCAGCAGGGACGCCTTCGTGCCACTGGAGCCCAGCGAGCTGATCGACGGCAGTCTGCACGTCCCCTTCGACCGCGCCCTGATCAAGGACGCCCCCGACTTCGGCGTGGGCCGGCATCTCTCCCCCGAGCAGGAACTCCAGCTCTACCACCACTACGGCCTCGACGTGGCCGCTCCTCCGGCGCTCCCGGACCGCGAGTTCGGCAAGCTGGCCGGCTCGGAGGAGACGTGACCTGCACGGCTCAGCCCTGCGGCTCGGGTCTTCGCGCAACCAGCGGCAGCGGCTCCGCCGGCTCCAGCGCGGGATCGTCGATCCGGAAGGTCCGTACCCGCCCGGGCTCCGAGTCGGGCGTCTCGAACCGCACGGTCACCCTGCCCAGCCCGCTGCCCTGCACCCACCCGTGCCCGTACTCGGCGTGCCGCACGTCGTGCCCGGCAGCCCACCGCCGCTCGACGGGCTCGGCCTCCTCCGTCTCCGCCTCCTCAGCGATGTCGTCCTCGCCTCCCTCGGCCCGCTCCCCCGCCGCCTGAGCGAAGAGATCTTCCTGCGTGTAGTCGGCCAGCCCGGTCACCCCCACCCCGAGCAGCCGCACACCCCCTGTCGTGTCCACGGACTCCAGCAGCCGTGCCGCAGCCTCCCGCACCACCGCCGGATCGTCCGTCGGCCCGCGCAGCGTCTCGGAACGGGTCAGCGTCGAGAAGTCGTACCGCCGTACCTTCAGGACGATCGTCCGCCCCGACAGCCCGGCCCCGCGCAGCCGGCGCACGCACCGGTCGGCAAGCCGCTGCACCTCCAGCCCGACCCGGACCCGGTCGTGGATGTCCACGTCGTAGGTGTCCTCGACCGACACGGACTTCGCCTCCCGTTCGGCGACCACCGGCCGGTCGTCGCGGGCCAGCGCCATGGCGTACAGCGCGTGCCCGTGCGCCTTGCCCAGCAGCCGGACGAGCTCGTCCTCGCCCGCCTCGGCGATCTCGTCGACCGTGGTGATCCCGGCCCGCCGCAGATGATCGCCGGTCGCCGGACCCACCCCCGGCAGGGTCCGCACCGGCATCGGCCCGAGCAGCGCCCGCTCGGTGCCCGGCTCGATCAGCACCAGACCGTCCGGTTTGGCCTGCTCGGAGGCGATCTTCGCGAGCATCTTGGAGGCGGCGAGGCCCACGGACCCGGTGAGGCCGGTGCCGGCCCGGATGTCGGCCCGCAGCTTGATCCCCGCCAGCCGTGCGGACTGCCGGTCCCAGGCGGTCCCCCCGGCCTCCAGGTCCACGAACGCCTCGTCCAGGCTCAACGGCTCCACCAGCGGCGACAGCGCCCGGAGCAGGCCCATGACCTGCTCGCTGATCGTCCGGTAGAAGCCGAAGCGCGGCACCAGATACGCGGCGTTCGGCGCGAGCCGGCGCGCCTGGGCCATCGGCATCGCCGAATGCACCCCGAACACCCGCGCCTCGTACGAGCAGGTCGCCACCACCCCGCGCGGCCCGAGCCCGCCCACGATCACGGCTTTGCCGCGCAGGCTCGGCTTGGACGCCTGCTCCACCGAGGCGAAGAAGGCATCCATGTCGAGATGCAGGATCGTGGGCGCGGTTCTCACATGTCCGATGCTGCCTCACGCCACTGACAGTGCCCCGCAGCCGCCGGCAGCCGCGCGCAGGGCCTCAGACGGCCCGGTTGCGCCGCCGCGCCAGCTCGTCCGCCGGATTGTGGCCGACGAGCGTCTCCCCGGTGTCGATGCGCTCGCCGTGCAGCTGCGACAGGGCGCTCTCGACGTCCCGCCACACCACGCCGACGGCGATCCCGAAGACGCCCTGACCTCCCTGGAGCAGTGCGTGGACCTCGTCGGGCGAGGTGCACTCGTAGACCGTGGCGCCGTCGCTCATGAGCGTCATCCGCTCCAGGTCCCGAAAGCCGCGCTCCCGCAGGTGCTGGACGGCGGTGCGGATGTTCTGCAGCGACACCCCGGTGTCGAGGAACCGCTTGACGATCTTCAGAACGACGACATCACGAAAGCTGTACAGGCGCTGTGTCCCGGAGCCGTGGGCGGGCCGCACGCTCGGTTCGACGAGGCCGGTGCGGGCCCAGTAGTCCAGTTGCCGATAGGTGATGCCGGCGGCCGCGCAGGCCGTCGGACCGCGGTAGCCGATCTCCTCGGACGCCATGGGCGCCGCCCCTCCGCCGCCGAAAACGGCCGTCGGTCGCTGCGCAGCGTGATCAGTCACCCTGCCGTGCGGGGCGTACCCCCCACTCGGGCGGAGCCGAGAGCTCTGGGGAGGGTACGGACCGCTCTCCCCAAAACTGCGTCCGGGGGCACCCCCAGCCGTACCGTCGCCGCTGCTTCTCACGCCGACCTCCGTCCTTGACCTGCCTTCTCGACGGTAGGCAGTCACCGAGGGTGCGTCAACGATCGCCACACTCGGCACGCCGAGTGATAATCACCCTAAGAGTGGTTTCCCGCACCCCACCGCGGGGAAAGGCTAGCCGAATGCTCTGATGGGAAGCCGCAGGACGCTCTCACTCGCCACTGGCACGTGCCGGGCCGCGAGCCGCCGCCCGGCACACACCGGCCCGCCACGGACCTCGGGTCCGCCCGGGCCGGCCACTTCTCACTGGCTGCTGGTGCCGAAGTCCTCGGGGGAGATCTGGTCGAGGAACTCCCGGAACTTCTCCACCTCGTCCTCCTGCTCGTCGGGGATCGCGATACCGGCGTCGTCGAGCACCCCGTCACTGCCGTAGATCGGCGTTCCGGTGCGCAGGGCAAGCGCTATGGCATCGGAAGGACGGGCGCTCACCTCGACGCCGCTGGCGAAGACCAGCTCGGCGTAGAAGACGCCTTCACGCAGGTCCGTGATGCGTACTTCGGTGAGCTCCTGGCCGACGGCCTCCAGCACGTCCTTGAACAGGTCGTGGGTCAGCGGTCGCGCGGGGGCCATGCCCTGCTGGGCGAAGGCGATCGCCGTCGCCTCCCCCGGCCCGATCCAGATGGGGAGGTAACGGTCGCCTCCCACTTCGCGCAGGAGCACGATCGGTTGGTTGGAGGGCATTTCGACCCGGACACCTACGACATCGAGCTCGTTCACACAGCAACCCTAGGCCGTGCTCGGGACGTTTGGGTAGTCGGGCCACGATCCCCCACAGGATCCGGCCGTCACCAGCGCCCTTCGTGAATCCTCGAGGGAAGGAGTGCAAACCGAAGCAGCTCGCTGCCCCTGCCGCCTTCAAGGGCGCGGGCACGCCCACAGCCGACACGTGACCTCCGACTCCGGCAGGGCTCAGCCGTTCAGGGCCCCGACAGCGCCGCTCAGATCGCGTGCCCCGCAGCCCGGCAGCCGCGGCTCCCAAGCCACAGCCCAGCCGGGAGACGCCCACCGCCTGCACGTCAGCCACAGCCGGGGCCGGGGGTACCGCCGCCCCGGCCCGGAGGCATGCCGGACCGCCCCGCTGCCCGCCTGAAGCACCACTGCACCGCCTGCACGGCCCGGCGCATCGTCCAGCACTGTCCGGAACCGTTCCAGCAGCCTCGAAGCCCCGAGCGAGCCCACCGGTCCGCTCACAGCCGGGCCGGGCTCGGACCAGCAGCTCCGGGGCTTCAGCGGCCTCGACCGCAGCACCCTCGCTCAGGGCAGCCGAACCCCGAGCGCACTCTGCACCAACGCCGCATGCAGCTTCACCGTCAGGCTCGCGAGCTCCTTGGCCCGCGCCTCCGCGTGCGCCCTGGTCTGCGGATTGCGATGCCGCTTCAGTGGGGCCACCACCTGCTCCACGAGCCCCGCCTCGCGGTCGGCCGCTGCCTTCATCGCCCGCAGATGGCGCGGCTCGATCCCGAACCGCCCCAGCTCGACGATGAGCGCCGCAACGGTGACCGCCTCGGCGTCGTACACCCCGTCCGCCACCTGAGTGAGCAGCCCGTACGACTCCCACTCGGCGAACGCCCGCTCATCGACACCGGCCGCCGCCAGCAACTCGGCCCGCCCGATCCGCGCCGCCGTCGGCCCGTCGGACGCCTCGACGTCGGACACCGCCTCGCCGTCACGCTGTCGGCCCAGCGTCGGCAGCCGTACCTGCTCCCCACGCTCCATCGCGTCGAGGTACTCACGGATCACCTTGAGCGGCAGATAGTGGTCGCGCTGCATGCGCAGCACATGCCCGAGCCGTTCGACATCCCCCGCGCTGAACTTCCGGTACCCGGAGGGCGTCCGCTGCGGCTCGATCAGGCCCTCCGACTCCAGGAACCGGATCTTGGAGATCGTGACCTCGGGGAACTCCTCGCGCAGCACGTTCAACACCGTGCCGATACTCATCAGCCCGCTGTCCGTGGCGGCGGCACCGTACCCGGTGCCGCCGCTCGGTGTGTGACGCATGGACCTTCCCTGGAAGTCCCTCCGGACGGGTTCGGAGGAGGGTCAGATGCCCTGCCGGCTCGCGTAGAAGACCAGCCGGTACTTGCCGATCTGCACCTCGTCACCGTTCGACAGGGCGACCTGGTCGATCCGCTCCCGGTTGACGTAGGTGCCGTTGAGGCTGCCCACGTCGGCCACCGTGAACGACCCGTCCGGGCTGCGCCGGAACTCCACATGGCGTCGCGAGACCGTCACGTCGTCCAGGAAGATGTCGCTCTGCGGGTGCCGCCCGGCCGTCGTCAGGTCGCTGTCCAGCAGGAAGCGGCTGCCCGAGTTCGGCCCCCGCCGCACCACCAGCAGCGCGGACCCCAGCGGCAGCGCGTCCACCGCGGCCTGCGCCTCGGGGGACAGCGTCGGCATCGCCGTCTGACCGGTGACCTCGGCGTCGTACGCCTCGAGACCGCTGATGGAGATCGTGGACGTCGTCTCGGACGGACGCTCGGCCGCCACCCCCGCCCGCAGCGGCGCACCGCAGTGGGAACAGAAGCGGCTGCTCTCCGCGTTGCGGTTACCGCACCTCGTACAAACCAGGGCCGACATGGATGGATCCTCCTGCCGCGGCTGCCCCGCAGGGGCGTGGGACGCGTACGGGTCGGCGGAAAACCCTCCACCCGCACTTGAGGTTGACGGTTGCCCGAAACCTATGCCTCCGGCCTGGGCAGGGTCAACCGACGGCGCGCCCTGACCACCGGAAATGTCCCCACCCGGACCAGCGAGCTGGTCCCGGAACAGCGGGCGCCGGCCCTCCGCGTCAGGCTGTGCGCGATGACGAGCGGTCGCGTTGTCGCGGCCCTCTCGCGCGCTCTTGCCGAACAACTTCGCAAACAACTTCACGGGCGATTCCCCTTGACCGAAACAGACCCGCCCGTGGGGCAGGACGAACCCTGATTGCACACTCTGGCCGACCCGGACATCCTCACAACGTCCGTATCCACCAGACAGTTTCCACCACGCACCACCCAATCGGTGCGTCGACCCCCCGCAACGTGATGCCCTCCGCGGACGTCCCCCATGCGCCCCCGGTTCACTGGGAGGACGACCGAGCGTAGTCAGGTCGCTTCGCCGCTCGCAAGGCATCCACGACGATCTTGTCCGACCGCTCGACCGTCACGGTGGCCTGCTCCTTCTCAAGCGTCTGCACCACGCCTCCTGGGATGTTGAGCGCCGGTTCGAGATCCTGCGGCTTGCCGATGACCTTGAAACGAAAGGGAGCGTTGATCTTGTTCCCGTCGACGCTCACACTTTGCCCCGAGTCCGTCAGATAGGTACTCGCGACGACCCGCACGCCGTTCACCTGGATCGCCTCGGCGCCGGCCGCGCGCAGCTCCTGGATCGCGTCGAGCAGCATGTCCGCCTCGACCGTCCCCTTCGTGTCGTCGATGGTCATCGTGATGCCGGGCCCCTGTGCCGCCACCGTGCCCGCCAGCACCCCGAGTTGCCGTTCCTTCTCGATCGTCTGCCGCCGGGCCTCCTCGGCCTGGTTCGAGCTGTTCTCCAACTCGTCCCGCTGCTTTTCGAGACCCTGCTTCTCGTCCTCAAGACGCTGAGTACGGTCGTCCAGTTCATCGAGGATCCGCACGAGATCCTCCTGCCGGGCGCCACGCAGCGCGCTGTCGCCGTCGCTGTTCGAGGCGACCTGCACGGCCAGCCCGAAGCCGAGCCCGAACAGCAGCAGCGCGACGATGAGTTGTGCCCGGGTGACCCGCGGCGGCCACAGCCCGTTGATGAGCCGCTGCCGCCCGGTGATCTCCGGCGGAGGGTTCTCCTCGACCGCGCCGGCCGCATGGTGTCCGTTCGGCGTCGCCTCGGCCGGCACCTCGTCGGGCAGCTCCCGGCGCAGCCGGTACTCGCCCGTCTTCTCGTCCTGGTCGCTCATCGGCCTCACGCCCGGAATACGTGCCGGCGGATCGCCGCGGCATTGGAGAAGATCCGGATGCCGAGGACGACCACGACACCGGTGGACAGCTGGGCACCGACACCCAACTTGTCGCCCAGGAACACGATCAGCGCGGCGACGACCACGTTCGACAGGAACGACACCACGAAGACCTTGTCGTCGAAGATCCCGTCGAGCATGGCCCGCAGTCCTCCGAAGACGGCGTCGAGGGCCGCCACGACGGCGATCGGCAGATAAGGCTCGACGACCGCCGGAACCTCGGGCCGGACCAACAGGCCGGCCACGACTCCCACGACGAGGCCCAGTACGGCGATCACGATGTGCCTTTCTCAGTGCTCTGCTGTGCTGACTCGGTTATCGGCTGTGCTGTGCGAACGATCACACTCGGCGCGGCCGGCAGCCGGACGTCCTCCTCCACGGAAATGCTGGTCCGGATGCCGAAGTTCTCCTGGAGGGCATGGAGGTAGAGCCCGTCGGCGCTGTTCTGGAACGTCGTGCTCAACCCCTCGCCGTCCCCCACCGCGAGCACCGTGTACGGCGGCACCAGCGGCCGGTTGTCGACCAGTATCGCGTCACCCGCGGCCCGGATCGCGGACAACGCCGTCAGCCGCTGCCCGTTGATCGAGACGGCTTCGGCGCCCGACTCCCACAGCCCGTTCACCACGCGCTGCATGTCCCGGTCGCGCACACGTCCCGTGTCGGAGAAGCCGGAGGTGCCACGCGGGTCGCTGTCCCCGTCGGCAGCGGCCTCCTTGGCGTCGTTCACGACCAATCTCACACCGCGGCCATGCACTTCCGTGGCGCCGGACAGGATGCCGACCAGGTCGGTCCGGTCGTCGCCGCCGCTGTGTTTGAGCGCCTCCCGCTGCCGGGCGCTCACGTCGTCCCGCAGCTTGTCGACGGCGCTCTCCAGCTCGTCGGCCGCGGCGGTCTCCCGGCCGATCCGGTCGATGAGCTCCTCGCGCTCCTTCGCCACGACCGGCGCCGCCACCCGGGCCTGTGCCGCGCCGACGGTCACCACCAGAGCCGCGAGCACCAGTCCGGCGGCGAGCCCGAGCTTGGCCCTGAGGGTCTTGGGCATGCCCCCGGCGCCCGCGGCCCTCTTCCGGGCCGCCGCCTCGGCGTAACCGTCGTCGAGGCTGTGATCCATGACGTTGGTGAGCAGCGACATGGACGCGTCCGGGCGCGAGGAGCGTGCGGGGGTGCTCCGAACGGGGGGCTGCTGCGGCATGCCGCACATCGTCGCACGTCGCGCCCGCTACCTCCGAATGGCCCCACCGGCGTGCCGGACAGGCCCTCTTGGGGACACTTGTCCGGCACGCGCGCGTGCTGCCTTTCTACCGGCCGGCGCTGTCCACGACCGTCGACCACTCGTCGAGCAGGGCCTGCGCGGAGGCGTCGTCCGGCCCCTCGGCCCACAGGTGGGTGACCGCCTCGGCCGGGTCGGGCAGCACCATCACCCAGCGCCCGTCGGCCTCGACCACGCGCACACCGTCCGTGGTGTCCACGTCGCGATCTCCGGCCTCCTCGACGACCCGCCGCATCACCAGTCCCTTGACGGCCCACGGAGTCGCCAGATCCCGCTTGAGGACGTGCGCACGCGGAATACGCGCGTCGATCTGGCTCAGCGTGAGCTGCGTCCGCGCCACCAGCCCGATCAGCCGCACGAAGGCCGCCGTACCGTCGAAGACACTGCTGAACTCCGGGACGATGAAGCCGCCCTTGCCGTCCCCACCGAAGATCGTCGACTCGTCCCCGCCGACCCGGGTCAGATCGTCGGGCGACGTGGTGGTCCACTCCACCTGGGTGCCGTGGTACGCCGCCACCTGCTCCGCGATCCTCGTCGTGGTCACCGGCAGCGCGACCCGCCCGCTGCGGCGCTCCGCCGCGACCAGGTCGAGCATCACGAGCAGCGCCCGGTCGTCCTCGACGATCCGGCCCTTCTCGTCGACCAGCGACAGCCGCTCGCCGACGGGGTCGAACCGCACACCGAACGCGGCCCTCGCCGACGCCACGATCTCTCCCAGCCGCACCAGCCCGGAGCGCCGCGCCTCCGCCGACTCCGTCGGCCTGGACTCGTCCAGACCGGGATTGATCGTCAGCGAGTCCACACCCAGCTTGCCGAGCAGACTGGGCAGCACCAGTCCCGCGCTTCCGTTGGAGGCGTCGACGACGACCTTCAGACCGGACTCGGCGATCCCGGTGGTGTCGACGTTCCGCAGCAGCGACCCGGTGTACGAGTCGAACACACTGGACGGGAAGTGCAGATCACCGATCTCGCCGGGGAACGCCCGCCGGTACTCCTGGCGCGCGAACACCCGGTCCAGCTTCCGCTGGCTCCCCTGCGAAAGGTCGGCGCCCTGCCCGTCGAAGAACATGATGTCCACGGAATCCGGCACGCCGGGCGTGGTCCGGATCATGATGCCGCCCGCACTGCCCCGTGCGGTCTGCTGCCGCGCGACCGGCAGCGGTACGTTCTCCAGGTCGCGTACGTCGATGGCGCTGGCCTGCAGCGCCGAGATCACGGCCCGCTTCAGTGCACGGGCACCACGGGAGTGGTCGCGGGCCGTCGTGACCGTGGAGCCCTTCTTGAGCGTCGTCGCGTAGGCGCCGGCCAGTCGCACGGCCAGCTCCGGCGTGATCTCGACGTTCAGGATGCCGGACACCCCACGGGCACCGAAGAGGTGGGCCTGCCCCCGCGACTCCCAGATGACCGAGGTGTTGACGAAGGCACCGGCCTCGATCGTCTTGAACGGGTAGACCCGCACATTGCCCTGCACGATCGATTCTTCACCGATCAGGCACTCGTCCCCGATGACGGCGCCGTCCTCGATCCTCGCCGCACGCATGATGTCGGTGTTCTTCCCGACGACGCAGCCCCGCAGATTGCTGTGCTGCCCGACATACACGTTGTCGTGCACGACGGCCTTGTGCAGGAACGCCCCGCTCTTGACGACGACGTTCGAGCCGACGACCGTGTGTTCCCGGATTTCCGCGCCGGCCTCGACCTTCGCGTAGTCACCGATGTAAAGCGGCCCTCGCAGCTGCGCGTCGGGATGCACCTCGGCGCCTTCGGCCACCCACACACCCGGGGAGATCTCGAATCCGTCGATCTCGACGTCGACCTTGCGCTCGAGGACATCGGCCTGCGCCTTCACATAGCTCTCGTGCGTGCCGACATCCTCCCAGTAGCCCTCGGCGACATAGCCGTAGATCGGCTTGCCTTCCTTCATGAGCTGCGGGAAGACATCGCCGGACCAGTCGACGGGCACATCGGCCTCGACGTAGTCGAAGACCTCGGGCTCCATGACGTAGATACCGGTGTTCACGGTGTCGGAGAAAACCTGGCCCCAGGTCGGCTTCTCCAGGAAGCGCTCGACCTTGCCGTCTTCGTCGACGATCGTGATGCCGAATTCCAAGGGGTTCGGCACGCGGGTCAGACAGACCGTGACCAGCGCACCCTTTTCCTTGTGGAAGTTGATCAGTTCGGTGAGGTCGAAGTCGGTCAGGGCATCACCGGAGATGACGAGGAAGGTGTCGTCCTTCAACGCCTCTTCAGCGTTCTTGACGCTTCCGGCGGTACCGAGTGGCTTCTCCTCGTTGGCATAGGTGAGCTCCATACCGAGCTCTTCGCCGTCACCGAAGTAGTTCTTGACCAGTGAGGCAAGGAACTGGACAGTGACGACGGTCTCGTTGAGCCCATGCCTTTTGAGCAGCCGCAGAACGTGCTCCATGATCGGCCGGTTGGCCACCGGCAGGAGCGGCTTGGGCATGCTTGAGGTCATAGGACGAAGGCGTGTGCCTTCGCCACCGGCCATCACGACGGCCTTCATGTCGGAAGCGTCCTCCTAGAAGAGACGACGGTCTAGCCGACTTCACCCGTCCGAATTGTCCCGCACTTTTCTCTCGCGGGCCAACGCACCACGACGGCCCCACAATCGGCGAGCTCAATCGGCCATGGCGTCCGCACGAACCAGACGACGGACTTGTACCACGTAGAGGACTCCTGCCCACCAATAGAGGGTTGTACCCCATCCGGCGAACGCCCATCCGAAAATCGCAGCGAGTGACGAGATCCATCCGCTTCCGTCACTGAGCAGCAGCAGCGGGAAGGCGTACATCAGGTTGAAGGTGGCGGCCTTGCCCAGGAAGTTCACCTGCGGCGGGGGATAGCCGTGCCGCCTGAGGATGCCCACCATCACCAGAAGAACCAGTTCTCGCGCCAGCAGTACAGCGGTCAACCACAACGGCAGAATGTCGCGCCAGGTCAGGCCGACCAAGGTCGACAGAATGTAGAGCCGGTCCGCGGCGGGATCGAGAAGCCGGCCCAGGCTGCTGATCTGATTCCAGCGCCGTGCCAGTTTGCCGTCCAGGTAGTCACTGATCCCGCTCAGAGCGAGCACCAGCAGCGCCCAGCCGTCGCTCTTCGGTCCCCCGAACTCCGGCCTGAGGATCAACCACAGGAACAGGGGTACGCCGACGAGCCGAGCCATGCTCAGGATGTTCGGGATGGTGAGGACCCGGTCCGTCTGAACGCGGGTCTCCTGGACCTCCAACCGGGGGCCTCCTGTCGAAAACGGACCAACGATGCCCCCCGACCCTACCTCAACACAAAAAAGCTCCGGCTCCTGGGCGTGTGCCCAAGAGCCGGAGCTGTAAAGGTAGTTCGGCGGCGTCCTACTCTCCCACAGGGTCCCCCCTGCAGTACCATCGGCGCTGTAAGGCTTAGCTTCCGGGTTCGGAATGTAACCGGGCGTTTCCCTCACGCTATGACCACCGAAACACTATGAAACACAACCGCACCACCCATCAGGGCGGAGTTGTTCGTGGTTTCAGAACCAACACAGTGGACGCGAGCAACTGAGGACAAGCCCTCGGCCTATTAGTACCGGTCAACTCCACACGTTACCGTGCTTCCATATCCGGCCTATCAACCCAGTCGTCTACTGGGAGCCTTACCCCATCAAGTGGGTGGGAGTCCTCATCTCGAAGCAGGCTTCCCGCTTAGATGCTTTCAGCGGTTATCCCTCCCGAACGTAGCCAACCAGCCATGCCCTTGGCAGAACAACTGGCACACCAGAGGTTCGTCCGTCCCGGTCCTCTCGTACTAGGGACAGCCCTTCTCAAGACTCCTACGCGCACAGCGGATAGGGACCGAACTGTCTCACGACGTTCTAAACCCAGCTCGCGTACCGCTTTAATGGGCGAACAGCCCAACCCTTGGGACCGACTCCAGCCCCAGGATGCGACGAGCCGACATCGAGGTGCCAAACCATCCCGTCGATATGGACTCTTGGGGAAGATCAGCCTGTTATCCCCGGGGTACCTTTTATCCGTTGAGCGACGGCGCTTCCACAAGCCACCGCCGGATCACTAGTCCCGACTTTCGTCCCTGCTCGACCCGTCGGTCTCACAGTCAAGCTCCCTTGTGCACTTACACTCAACACCTGATTGCCAACCAGGCTGAGGGAACCTTTGGGCGCCTCCGTTACCCTTTAGGAGGCAACCGCCCCAGTTAAACTACCCATCAGACACTGTCCCTGATCCGGATCACGGACCCAGGTTAGACATCCAGCACGACCAGACTGGTATTTCAACGACGACTCCACAACCACTGGCGTGGCCGCTTCAAAGTCTCCCAGCTATCCTACACAAGCCGAACCGAACACCAATATCAAACTGTAGTAAAGGTCCCGGGGTCTTTCCGTCCTGCTGCGCGAAACGAGCATCTTTACTCGTAGTGCAATTTCACCGGGCCTATGGTTGAGACAGTCGAGAAGTCGTTACGCCATTCGTGCAGGTCGGAACTTACCCGACAAGGAATTTCGCTACCTTAGGATGGTTATAGTTACCACCGCCGTTTACTGGCGCTTAAGTTCTCAGCTTCGCCCCACCGAAATGGAGCTAACCGGTCCCCTTAACGTTCCAGCACCGGGCAGGCGTCAGTCCGTATACATCGCCTTACGGCTTCGCACGGACCTGTGTTTTTAGTAAACAGTCGCTTCTCGCTGGTCTCTGCGGCCACCCCCAGCTCGAGCAGCAAGTACTCTCACCAGGCGTGGCCCCCCTTCTCCCGAAGTTACGGGGGCATTTTGCCGAGTTCCTTAACCATAGTTCACCCGAACGCCTCGGTATTCTCTACCTGACCACCTGAGTCGGTTTAGGGTACGGGCCGCCATGAAACTCGCTAGAGGCTTTTCTCGACAGCATAGGATCATCCACTTCACCGCAATCGGCTCGGCATCAGGTCTCAGCCACAAGTACGACGGATTTACCTGTCGCACGGCCTACACCCTTACCCCGGGACAACCACCGCCCGGGATGGACTACCTTCCTGCGTCACCCCATCACTCACCTACTAACCGCTTGGGCGGCGGCTCCACCACTTTCCTTTCCCGAAGGGTCCGGAACGGCTTCACGGCCTTAGCATCACGATGCTCGATGTTTGACGCTTCACAGCGGGTACCGGAATATCAACCGGTTATCCATCGACTACGCCTGTCGGCCTCGCCTTAGGTCCCGACTTACCCTGGGCAGATCAGCTTGACCCAGGAACCCTTAGTCAATCGGCGCAAACGTTTCTCACGTTTGTATCGCTACTCATGCCTGCATTCTCACTCGTCAACCGTCCACAACTCGCTTACACGGCTGCTTCACCCGGCAGACGACGCTCCCCTACCCATCACAGCAGGCGTTGGCCCTCATGCTGCAATGACACGACTTCGGCGGTACGCTTGAGCCCCGCTACATTGTCGGCGCGGAATCACTAGACCAGTGAGCTATTACGCACTCTTTCAAGGGTGGCTGCTTCTAAGCCAACCTCCTGGTTGTCTGTGCGACTCCACATCCTTTCCCACTTAGCGTACGCTTAGGGGCCTTAGTCGATGCTCTGGGCTGTTTCCCTCTCGACCATGGAGCTTATCCCCCACAGTCTCACTGCCGCGCTCTCACTTACCGGCATTCGGAGTTTGGCTAAGGTCAGTAACCCGGTAGGGCCCATCGCCTATCCAGTGCTCTACCTCCGGCAAGAAACACACGACGCTGCACCTAAATGCATTTCGGGGAGAACCAGCTATCACGGAGTTTGATTGGCCTTTCACCCCTAACCACAGGTCATCCCCCAGGTTTTCAACCCTGGTGGGTTCGGTCCTCCACGAAGTCTTACCTCCGCTTCAACCTGCCCATGGCTAGATCACTCCGCTTCGGGTCTTGAGCATGCTACTGAAACGCCCTATTCGGACTCGCTTTCGCTACGGCTACCCCACCCGGGTTAACCTCGCAACACACCGCAAACTCGCAGGCTCATTCTTCAAAAGGCACGCAGTCACGACGCAAGGACAAATCCCTGCGCGACGCTCCCACGGCTTGTAGGCACACGGTTTCAGGTACTATTTCACTCCTCCCGGGTACTTTTCACCATTCCCTCACGGTACTATCCGCTATCGGTCACCAGGAATATTTAGGCTTAGCGGGTGGTCCCGCCAGATTCACACGGGATTTCTCGGGCCCCGTGCTACTTGGGTGTCTCTCAAACGAGCCGCTGACGTTTCGACTACGGGGGTCTTACCCTCTACGCCGGACCTTTCGCATGTCCTTCGCCTACATCAACGGTTTCTGACTCGTCCCACGGCCGGCAGACCGTGAAAGAGAGATCCCACAACCCCGCATGCGCAACCCCTGCCGGGTCTCACACACATACGGTTTGGCCTCATCCAGTTTCGCTCGCCACTACTCCCGGAATCACGGTTGTTTTCTCTTCCTGCGGGTACTGAGATGTTTCACTTCCCCGCGTTCCCTCCACACTGCCTATGTGTTCAGCAGTAGGTGACAGCCCATGACGACTGCCGGGTTTCCCCATTCGGAAACCCCCGGATCAAAGCCTGGTTGACGACTCCCCGGGGACTATCGCGGCCTCCCACGTCCTTCATCGGTTCCTGGTGCCAAGGCATCCACCGTGCGCCCTTAAAAACTTGGCCACAGATGCTCGCGTCCACTGTGCAGTTCTCAAACAACGACCAACCACCCATCACCCCGAACCATCGGCTCGAGTGCACTGGGGCCGGCACTGAAGGCGACCATGCGGCCGTGCCTTCAGACACCCAACAGCGTGCCCGACCAGCTCCCACCCGAAGATCATGCGTTCCACGCTCCGAAGAGCAGTACTAGCAGCCTCCGACCCAGAACCTGGCCGAGTAGTCAACGTTCCACCCATGAGCAACCAGCATCAGACGTTCGCCGATGTACTGGCCTCTGACCTCACCCCCGGAGGGGATCGGTGAGAAGTGCTCCTTAGAAAGGAGGTGATCCAGCCGCACCTTCCGGTACGGCTACCTTGTTACGACTTCGTCCCAATCGCCAGTCCCACCTTCGACAGCTCCCTCCCACAAGGGGTTGAGCCACCGGCTTCGGGTGTTACCGACTTTCGTGACGTGACGGGCGGTGTGTACAAGGCCCGGGAACGTATTCACCGCAGCAATGCTGATCTGCGATTACTAGCGACTCCGACTTCATGGGGTCGAGTTGCAGACCCCAATCCGAACTGAGACCGGCTTTTTGAGATTCGCTCCACCTCGCGGTATCGCAGCTCATTGTACCGGCCATTGTAGCACGTGTGCAGCCCAAGACATAAGGGGCATGATGACTTGACGTCGTCCCCACCTTCCTCCGAGTTGACCCCGGCGGTCTCCCGTGAGTCCCCAGCACCACAAGGGCCTGCTGGCAACACGGGACAAGGGTTGCGCTCGTTGCGGGACTTAACCCAACATCTCACGACACGAGCTGACGACAGCCATGCACCACCTGTACACCGACCACAAGGGGGCACCCATCTCTGGATGTTTCCGGTGTATGTCAAGCCTTGGTAAGGTTCTTCGCGTTGCGTCGAATTAAGCCACATGCTCCGCCGCTTGTGCGGGCCCCCGTCAATTCCTTTGAGTTTTAGCCTTGCGGCCGTACTCCCCAGGCGGGGCACTTAATGCGTTAGCTGCGGCACGGACAACGTGGAATGTTGCCCACACCTAGTGCCCACCGTTTACGGCGTGGACTACCAGGGTATCTAATCCTGTTCGCTCCCCACGCTTTCGCTCCTCAGCGTCAGTATCGGCCCAGAGATCCGCCTTCGCCACCGGTGTTCCTCCTGATATCTGCGCATTTCACCGCTACACCAGGAATTCCGATCTCCCCTACCGAACTCTAGCCTGCCCGTATCGACTGCAGACCCGGGGTTAAGCCCGGGCTTTCTAACCGACGCGACAAGCCGCCTACGAGCTCTTTACGCCCAATAATTCCGGACAACGCTTGCGCCCTACGTATTACCGCGGCTGCTGGCACGTAGTTAGCCGGCGCTTCTTCTGCAGGTACCGTCACTTGCGCTTCTTCCCTGCTGAAAGAGGTTTACAACCCGAAGGCCGTCATCCCTCACGCGGCGTCGCTGCATCAGGCTTGCGCCCATTGTGCAATATTCCCCACTGCTGCCTCCCGTAGGAGTCTGGGCCGTGTCTCAGTCCCAGTGTGGCCGGTCGCCCTCTCAGGCCGGCTACCCGTCGTCGCCTTGGTGAGCCGTTACCTCACCAACAAGCTGATAGGCCGCGGGCTCATCCTGCACCGCCGGAGCTTTCCAACCCCCACCATGCGGAGGAGGCTCGTATCCGGTATTAGACCCCGTTTCCAGGGCTTGTCCCAGAGTGCAGGGCAGATTGCCCACGTGTTACTCACCCGTTCGCCACTAATCCCCACCGAAGTGGTTCATCGTTCGACTTGCATGTGTTAAGCACGCCGCCAGCGTTCGTCCTGAGCCAGGATCAAACTCTCCGTGAATGTTTACCGGTGATCCGGTGACACACACGGGAGCGGAACCGTCGAGCGGAATAAGCCCGACCGTTCACAACGTCCTCGCTGTGTTTTCTTCAAAGGAACCACGCCCCGGTCTGATGACCGGAGACGGGGTATCAACATATCTGGCGTTGACTTTTGGCACGCTGTTGAGTTCTCAAGGAACGGACGCTTCCTTCGTACTCACCCGAGATACTCTCTCGGGCTTTCCTCCGGGCGCTTCCCTTCGGTGTTTCCAACTCTATCAGTGTTTTTCCGTCTCTCTGACCACCGTTCTGCGGGCATGCAGAAGGAGACCCGAGATAGGATCTGACAAGTTGATTACTGCCGGGCAACGAGGATGCTGTTCGCATCACTCAGCCCCAAGCAGGGGTACGACTGTACACGTGGCCGCGGAGCGCGTGCAAATCGATTAGGCTGTGGTGGTCTAGACCTCTCATGGGGAGCTCTCGCACCGAACCGGGACTTCCCATGACATACCCTGCTCAACAGTGGGCCGTCCGGGACAGTGACGGCCCCTATATGAATCTCCACCCCTGGGAGGCTCCCATGACCACCGTGACGTCCCCGCTCGCCGGACGCGCCATCGGACTGACTGCAGTGCCGGATCCGGTCTTCTCCGGGGCCATGGTTGGCCCGGGCACCGCCATCGACCCCGTGCGTGAGCCCTCGGAGGCCGTCGCGCCGGTGGACGGAGTGATCGTCTCCCTCCACCCGCACGCCTTCGTCGTCGTGGACGCGGACGGGCACGGCGTGCTCACCCACCTCGGCATCGACACCGTGCAGCTGAACGGCGAGGGCTTCGAGCTGCTCGTCAACAAGGGCGACACCGTGACCCGTGGGCAGGCCGTCGTGCGGTGGGACCCGACCGCCGTCGAGGCCGCCGGCAAGTCCCCGGTGTGCCCGGTCGTGGCGCTGGAGGCCACCGTCGAGGCCCTCTCCGATCTCCGCGAGGATGGCGACGTCAAGGCTGGCGACAGCCTCTTCGTCTGGAAGTGACGTCATGGCCGTCGTATGACGGCAGGTAGGACAACCACCGCGGCGGCAGGGCTCGCCGCACTAGCGGAGACGGGTGAGATGGAGACAACGCTGCGAGGCGTCGGCGTGAGCCACGGTGTGGCGATCGGCGAGGTGCGGCACATGGGGACGGCGGTGCTCGAACCGCCTGCCAAGCAGATCCCGGCCGAGGAGGCGGAGCGCGAACAGGGGCGCGCCCGTCAGGCTGTCGAGGCTGTGGCGGCCGACCTGATGGCGCGCGGCAATCTGGCGGGGGGCGAAGCCCAGGCGGTGCTCGAGGCGCAGGCCATGATGGCTCAGGACCCGGAGCTGATGGCGGACGTGGAGCGGCGGATCGCCGTCGGCAGCACCGCCGAGCGTGCGGTCTACGACGCTTTCGCGGCGTACCGGGATCTGCTGGCCGGTGCCGGTGAGTATCTGGCCGGGCGCGTGGCCGACCTCGATGACGTGCGGAATCGTATCGTCGCCCGTCTGCTCGGTGTGCCGATGCCGGGTGTGCCGGACAGTGACGAGCCGTACGTCCTGATCGCCCGCGATCTGGCGCCGGCGGACACGGCACTGTTGGACCCCACCCTGGTTCTCGGTTTCGTCACCGAGGAGGGTGGGCCGACCAGTCACAGCGCGATTCTGGCGCGAGCGCTCGGGGTTCCTGCCGTGGTCGCGCTGCCGGGTGCCGGTGAGCTGGCCGAGGGCACGATGATCGCCGTCGACGGCAGCACCGGCGAGATCTTCGTGGAGCCCGGCGACGAGAAGAGGGCACAGTTGGAGGCCGCTGCCGCCGAGCGCAGGGCCGCGCTGGCCGCGTCGACGGGTCCGGGTGCCACCTCCGACGGTCACAAGGTGCCGCTGCTCGCGAACATCGGCGGTCCTGCGGACATCGCCGCCGCAGTCGACGCCGGTGCCGAGGGTGTCGGCCTGTTCCGGACCGAGTTCCTCTTCCTGGACGACAACAAGAAGGCGCCGGCCGAGGAGAAGCAGGTCGAGGCCTATCGGCAGGTTCTCGAGGCGTTTCCCGAGGGCAGGGTCGTGGTGCGGGTGCTGGATGCCGGCGCGGACAAGCCGCTCGAGTTCCTGACTCCGGCGGACGAGCCGAACCCGGCTCTGGGCGTACGAGGCCTGCGGACGCTGCTCGACCACCCGGAGGTGCTGCGTACCCAGCTGACCGCGCTGGCGAAGGCGGCCGAAGGGCTGCCGGTGTATCTCGAAGTGATGGCCCCGATGGTCGCGGACCGTACCGACGCCAAGGCGTTCGCGGACGCGTGCCGGGAGGCCGGGCTGCGGGCGAAGTTCGGCGTGATGGTCGAGATTCCGTCGGCGGCGCTCCGGGCGCGTTCGATCCTGCAGGAGGTCGAGTTCCTGTCGCTGGGGACGAACGACCTGGCGCAGTACACCTTCGCCGCCGACCGTCAGGTGGGCGCGGTGTCCCGGCTTCAGGACCCCTGGCAGCCCGCGCTTCTCGACCTGGTCGCGTTGTCCGCCGAGGCGGCCAAGGCCGAGGGCAAGAGCTGCGGTGTCTGCGGTGAGGCGGCGTCCGACCCGCTGCTCGCGTGCGTGCTGACCGGTCTGGGTGTCACCTCCCTTTCGATGGGTGCGGCCGCGATTCCCTACGTCCGGGCGACGCTGGCGAAGTACACGCTCGCGCAGTGCGAGCGGGCCGCCGCGGCCGCGCGCGCGGCCGAGACCGCGGAGGATGCGCGCACCGCGGCGCAGGCGGTGCTGTCCGGCGAGTAGGCGGACCGGGCCGGCGACGGTTCCTGTTCCGGGGCGCTCCACCTGTTGGTGGGGCGCCCCGTCCGTGTCGTGGGCCCATGCTCAGTGGCGATGCCGCGCGGCCGGTCCCTCTCCTCCTTCCTCTCCCGGCTCTCCGGACCGCGCTTCTTCCCCGAGGTCGGGCGGCACGCAGTAGTCGACACCTGACTCCGGGGAGATGAGGTCACCCGACTCGACGTCGGTGCAGTAGGCGTCGAAGACCTCGCCGGCTGTCAGCGGCTCCAGGCCGTCTCCACGCAGGCGCCAGCCGTAGACGCGGTCCTGGGTGCCTGGGGCGGACGTCCGCATGACCAGACCACCAGGGCGGCGGGTGGCCATGCCCAGGGCCAGGACGGTGGTGAATTCGAGGGCCTCGGCCTCGTCGAGTTGCGTGGCGCCGTCGGTGTCCTGGTCCGCGTGCAGGGCGGCGACCAGTGTTTCGGGTGTGCGGGAGACGCTGCAGACGAGGTGCCGGTTGCCGGGCGGAGCCGTGTCGAGGATGCGGGCGAGGAGCTTCGAGGCCCGCGCGAAGGCGGCACGTCCGATGTCCTCGCCGCAGGTCGCGCAGAGGCCGGCACGGGCCAGGAGTGTCGAGGCGTACTCCCAGGTCGCCTGTCGTACGGCTTCGTCCACGAGGACGGGTACGAGGTCGGCGAGCTTTTGGCCTTCGTAGGGGACTGTGGGTCCGGTGGCCGCGAGTTCGGCCGTGAAGCGGGTGCGGCTGGACGGGAGATCGGGGTCGATGCCCCGGTCCTCGCAGAAGTCGCTGTACTCCTGCGGGTCGAAGAGGGCCACCGTGGTGTGGCTGCCCTGGGCGGCGCGTGCGGTGAGTACCGCCTCTACCTGCTGCAAGTAGCTCTCGTGGTCGTCGAACGTGAAGCTGCGATAGCGCCGCATCGCTCGGAAGTCGTACTCGTCCGTGAGCAGGCCGATCGTGCCGGCGATCTCCCGGTGCAGAGCGCGTCGCGTGGTCTGGTGCTCGGTCTGCGGCATCTTTCCCCCTGTGGGCAGTCGATCAATGCTCACTCACAGTAACCGGTCGCACTGACAACGGGCGTCGAGCGATGGCACTGCGGAGGGAAAGCGCAGGTCACTTGGCGTGTGTGCGGGCAGAGGCCTGGGACGTCGACGTCGCGGTCGGTGAGTCCGAGGCCTCTGCGGGATTGGTCTGAGCCCTTGTGGGGTCAGTTCCGCCTGCGGGCGAGGTCCTCGTAGAAGTGCAGCAGCTCGAGGTCGTCGATGGAGCCGGGGTTGACCGCCTTGTCCATCGGGGTGCCCTGGAGCAGGCGCTTGACCGGGACCTCGATGCGTTTTCCGGTGAGGGTGTGCGGGACTCCCGGCACTTCGATGATCTCGTCGGGGACGTGGCGGGGTGAGAGCTGCTCGCGGATGGTCTGCTTGATGCGGTTCAGGAGGGCCTCGTCCAGGACGGCTCCGGGCACCAGGTGCACGAAGAGGGGCATCCAGTACCCGCCGTCGGGCTGCTCGATACCGATGACGAGGGATTCCTTGATCTCGGGGAGGCGTTCCACGGCCTCGTAGATGTCGGCCGAGCCCATCCGTACGCCCTGCCGGTTGAGTGTGGAGTCGGAGCGGCCGTGGATGACCACGGAGCCCCGGGACGTCACGGTGATCCAGTCGCCGTGGCGCCAGACGCCGGGGTAGGTGTCGAAGTAGCTGTCGTGGTAGCGGCTGCCGTCGCCGTCGTTCCAGAAGTAGATCGGCATGGACGGCATGGGGTTGGTGACGACGAGTTCGCCCACCTCGTCGGTCAGGGGTTTGCCGCTCGGATCCCAGGACTGCAGGTCGGTGCCCAGTCCGGGGGCCTGGAGTTCGCCGATGTACACGGGCAGTGTCGGTACGGCCCCCGCGAAGCACGAGCAGACGTCCGTGCCGCCGCTGACGGAGGCGATCCACAGGTCGTCGCGGACCTCGTCGTGCAGCCAGCGGAAGCCGTCGGGCGGGAGGGGGGAGCCGGTGGTGGCCACGCACCGCACGCGGGACAGGTCGTAGTCCCGGCCCGGGTGGATGTCCGCCTTGCGGCAGGCCATGACGTACGCGGCGGAGGTGCCGTAGAGGGTGGCGCCCGTGCGTTCGGCGATCCGCCACTGGGCGCCGGTGTCGGGATGGCCGGGGCTGCCGTCGTAGAGGACGATCGTCGTGCCGGTCAGCAGGCCGGAGACGAGGAAGTTCCACATCATCCAGCCGGTGGAGGTGTACCAGAAGAAGCGGTCCTCGGGGCCCAGGTCGCAGTGCAGGCCGAGCTGCTTGAGGTGTTCGACGAGGATGCCGCCCTGGGACTGGACGATGGCCTTGGGGAGGCCGGTCGTGCCGGAGGAGTACAGCACCCACAGAGGGTGGTCGAAGGGCACCTGTTCGAAGACGGGCTCCGTGTCCGCGCTCGTCAGTGCCGACCACTCCAGGGCGCCCTCGGGAGCCTCCGTGCCGAGGAGGGGAATGTGGACGACCGCGCGCAGCGTGGGCAGCTCGCGGCGCAGTTCGGCGACGACGTCACGCCGGTCGTGCTCCTTGCCGCCGTAGCGGTAGCCGTCGACGGTGAAGAGGACGACGGGCTCCACCTGCTGGAAGCGGTCGAGGACGCTGCGGGCGCCGAAGTCGGGGGCGCAGGAGGTCCAGACGCCGCCCACGGCGGCCGTGGCGAGGAGGGCGACGACGGCCTCGGGGATGTTGGGGAGGTAACCGCTGACCCGGTCTCCGGGGCGTACGCCGAGAGCGCGCAGTTCGGCAGCCAGTGAGCCCACCTGACGGCGGAGTGCGGACCAGGTGACCGGGCGTGGCTCGTGGGACTCGTCGACGCACAGGAGGGCCGGTTCGTCCGGGCGGGTCGCGGCCGCGCGCAGGGCGTGTTCGGCGTAGTTCAGGGTCGCGCCGGGGAACCATTGCGCGCCGGGCATCGATCGGTCGGCCAGCACGCGCGTGTAGGGCGTCGAGAACCGTACGTCGAACCATTCCGTGACGGCTTTCCAGAACGTGTCCAGTTCGTCGACGGACCAGCGGTGCAGGGCCGCGTAGCCGCCCTCGCTCGGGGCGCCGTGGTGCTCGGCCGCCCAGGCCTGGAACGAGGTGATCTGCGCCTGGGCGATGCGTTCGGGATCGGGCTGCCAGAGCGGCTGGGGGTTCACGGTCGACATGGGGCGGCTCCCGGACTGTGCGCGTCGTGTGCGTCGCCCGCGCACGTGCTGGGGTGTGCGCGTGACGCGGCTGATACGGACGATGCCATGTGATCCATTTCTGCACCAGGGTGCCGCCCACATAGTCCGTGTCGTGAAGGTGTGCTCCTGGCACGGGTGAACGGCAGTTGAACGACACCCGCGCGTACGCCGGTCAATGGCAGGGTGAGCAGCATGGACGGTCGCGACCTGGTGCATTCGGTGAGAACGGTCGGTTTCGTGGGGGCGGCCCAGGGGTTGCGTACCGTGCGCGCGGCGTGGCGCAGGCGCCGCGCGGACGCCGCCGGGCTGCCCCCGCGGGGCGCGGAACGCGCGCGGGTGCCCGGGCAGGTGCGGGAGGTGACACCCGGCCCGGGTGGCGGCGTTCTGCGGTTCAGCCGGTCCGAGCTGCAGGTCACCGTCGCGGTGAACGGGGCTGTCTTCTGGGGTTGGGACGGTGCGGCGCCCGAGCCGTCGTACGCGCTCGCGGGCCGCTGTCCGGAGCCGGATCCGCGGGCGGTGCTCGAGCCGGACAAGGACGGCGGCTGGCGGGTCGTGGCCGAACGGGTGACGGTCGTGGTGTCACGGAACGGCGCGGTCGAGGTGCGCACCCCTGGTGGCGTGACGCTGCGCAGGGACTCGCCCCCGCGGTGGTGGGAGCCGGTCGGGGGCGGACGGGCGCGTTGGATGCAGCGGTCCGAGGTGTCTTCGGACGCCCGCTTCTTCGGGCTGGGCGGCCGTTCGTCGGGGCCCCGGCTGCGGGACGGCGCGTACCGGCTGTGGAACACCGACCCGGGGCGCGCGTTCGCGCCTGGCGACGATCCGCTGTACATCACCATGCCGGTGCAGCTGGTGGTGGCCGACGCGGGCACGCACCTGGTCTTCCACGACACCTCGTGGGACGGCACGGTGGCCCTGCGGGAGGGCGAGGAGGGGGCGGGTTCCGGGCACGACCGTGCGGGCATGTGCGAGACGCGCATGGAGGGCGGCCCACTGCGTTGCTGGGTGATCGTGGGCACTCCCGCGCGCGTGCTGCTCACCTGGGCCTCGCTCACCGGGGCTCCGGCGCTGCCGCCGGCGTGGGCGCTCGGCCACCATCACGCGCGGTGGGGTTTCGGCAGCGAGCAGGAAGTACGGCGGATCGTCGCGGGGTACCGGGAGCGTGGTCTCCCGCTCGACGCGGTGCACCTGGACATCGACCACTACGACGGCCATCAGGTGTTCACCGTCGACCGGGACCGGTTCCCGAAGCTGCCGGCGCTCGCCGAGGAGCTGCGGCGGGACGGGATCCGGCTGGTGTCGATCGTCGACTGCGCGGTGAAGGCCGAGCCGGGCAACGAGGTGTACGACAGCGGCACGGCCCACGACGCCTTCGTGCGAGACGCGTCGGGGCAGCCGGTGCGGGGTGTGGTGTGGCCCGGCGAGGTGGTGTATCCGGACTTCACGCACGCGCGCGTGCGCACGTGGTGGGGTGGCCTCTACGAGGAGCGGCTCACTCAGGGGTTCTCGGGGTTCTGGCACGACATGAACGAGCCGACGTCGTTCGCCGCGTTCGGGGAGCCGACGCTGCCGCGTTCGGCCCGGCATGGCCTGGAGGAGCGGGGCGGGGACCATCGCGAGGCGCACAACGTGTACGGGCTGTGCATGGCCAGGGCGGGCTACGAGGGGCTGCGTGAACTGTCGCCGCGACACCGGCCGTTCCTGTTCTCGCGGTCCGGCTGGGTCGGCATGCAGCGGTTCGGGGGCACGTGGTCCGGCGACGTCGCGACCGGCTGGCCGGGGTTGCGGGCTTCGCTGTCGCTGGTCATGGGTCTCGGGCTGTGCGGGGTGCCGTACTCCGGGCCGGACGTGGGCGGCTTCGACGGGAGCCCCTCGCCGGAGCTGTACTTGCGCTGGTTCCAGCTCGGCGCGTACCTGCCGCTGTTCCGCACGCACGCGAGTCTGCGGGCGGGGCGCAGGGAGCCGTGGGAGTTCGGTGCCGAGGTGCTGCAGCACGCGCGCGTGGCGCTCGTCGAGCGCCGCCGGCTGCTGCCGTACTTCATGACGCTGGCACACCTGGCCCGCCGTACGGGTGCTCCCTATGTGCGGCCGGTGTGGTGGGGGTCGCCCGAGGACAGGGCGCTGCGTGACTGCGAGGACGCCTTCCTGCTGGGCGACTGCCTCCTGGTGGCCCCCGTCCTCGACCCGGGCACGGACCGGCGTGCGGTCCAGTTGCCGCGGGGGCTCTGGTACGACACGGCGACGGAGCAGGCGTACGAGGGTCCGGCGCAGGTTCTCGTCGACGCCCCGTTGGCGCGGATTCCGGTGCTCGCGCGCGCGGGTGCCGTGATTCCGACGCGGGGCGCGGACGGCGGGCTGGAACTGGAGGTGTGGGCCCCCGCCCGGGGGCGGACCGGTGCCGGGCTGGTGGTGCCGGACGCCGGGGACGGATGGGAGGAACCCGAGGTCGAACGCTACGTGTCGCGCTGGGCGGGCTCGCGGGTGGTCGTCGAGCGGGAGGGGGGCGGCGGGGAGCCGCCCCACCCGGTGCGGGTACGCGGGCTCGGGGAGCGCTGACTCAGGCGTACCGGCCCTCGAACCAGGCCCGCACGGCGAGCGTGTGCAGCGGGAAGGCGAGTTCCTCGGGCCTGCGCAGCAGGTGCCAGCCCTCCGTCTCGGCCGTGGCGGTGGGCTCGGGCAGGCGGTCGGCGGGGCGTTCAGGGAGGACGCCGAAGAGCAGCAGATGGCCGTCGGGGGAGCTCAGCGCGTCGACGAGCCGCACGTCGCGGCTCGCCGCGTCGATGCCGGTCTCCTCCTTGAGCTCACGGACGAGTGCCTGCCGCCAGTCCTCACGGTCGTCGACGTAACCGCCGGGCAGCGCGATGCCCCCGCGCGCGGGTGCCACGGTTCGGGTGATGACGACCAGAGCGGTGCCCTTGGTGTCGTACACCGGCTGGAGTGCGACCGCGACCGGCAGCGGATTGCGGTAGGCGACGGTGCCGCAGGCCGGGCAGCTGCGGGGCCAGCCGGTGACGCCCTCTCCGTAGGGCGACCCGCAGCTCGAACAGTGGGAGCCCGGCGCGGGGTTGGGGGCGGAGTGCTGAGTTTCGGACACGCGGCGGACTGTATCCGATCTTGCCGGGCCCGTCTCCACCAGGTGCCGAGTGACGTGGGCAGGGCCTGAACGGCTTGGCCGTCGAGATCCCTGACGCCGGCTCCGAGGCCGCGAGGTGCTCCTGACGCTTCGCCAGGTACGCGCCTTGGGATTGCGGTCGATGGCTGGTTCGCCAGCTGTTCGCGCCGCCGGCCAGGCTGCCGGCGGCGGACGTGTACGTTCCGCCGCGCTCCCCCCGAGGCCGAGGCGCCGTCGCCCTCGGGACCGCTGGTGCGGGAGTTCCTGCGGCCCGCCGCGTTGTTGCCCGCGAACGCGTCCGCGGCCGGGGTGCGGGCGCTGCTGACCGGGTCGCCGGACGTGTCCGGGGTGCTGCTCGTGGACCGGCACGGGGTGCCCGTGCGGTCCCTGCACCGGTCGCGCTTCCTGCTGTCCATGTCGGGCCGCTACGGCCACGCGCTGTACGCCGACCGGCCCGCCGCCAAGCTGGGCGATCCGCCGCGCACGGTGCGCATCGACGCGACCGCCTGGGACGTGCTGGAGGTGGTGGCGGACGGCGGGCGGGACCGTACGTCGGACGACGTGGCCGTCGTGGACGCGTACGGGCGGTGCGTGGGCGTCGTCCGGCTGGCCGACCTCGTGCGGGCGCTGGCCGAGACACGGGTCGAGGAAGCGGCCGGGCTCAATCCGCTCACGCGACTGCCCGGGTCGGACGCGATCACCGGTGAAGTGGACCGGCGGATCGCGGACGGCCGCATCTTCGCGCTGAGCCGGCTGGACGTCGACCACTTCAAGCAGGTGAACGACGGGGCCGGGTTCACGGCGGGCGACGAGCTGATCCGGTCGGTGGGGCGGGCGCTGCGGCTCGCGGCCTCCGGCAGCACCCGCGTGGGCCACTCCGGCGGCGACGAGTTCCTGGTGCTGGCGGAGCCGGAAGGGCTGGATCCGCTCGCCGCCTCGGTTCTGGACAAGCCGTGGTCGGCCGGCGGACTGCCCGTGACGCTGTCCTTGGCCACCGTGCTGTGCCCACTGGGCAGCGTGACGGACCACCGGGAGGCGGCGGCCTGCCTGGCACCCCTGAGGAAGGCCGCGAAGTCGCTGAGCGGGGCCAGCTGGGTGCTGGGCCACGCGGGTCTGCCGGGGCACCAGATCCGGCGCGGCGCCGACCCGGCTCCCAGCGGAGCCGGATGCGCGGTGGGAGAGCCCGGCAGCGGGTGAGCGGCGCTGCGAGCCGGCGCCGGCGTCACCCCCGTCGTGGCCGCGGCGCCCGTGCGGTCGCGGTGGGGCGGCTCTGCGGGCGCGTACTCGCGCGCCGGGGCGGCGCGGTGGCGTGAACGGGTGTCGTCGGCGACCTTGACGCCCTCTGAGCGCCGGTGAACACTTCCCGTTGTCAGCCGACATCGCCGTACATTAATGGCATATTCCGGCACTGCGCCGTACGGGCTTCTGAGCCGAGGCCCACTCCCCGGCCGGTTCGGCCGGGACGGCACGCTCGTCACGGATGCCGGGCGGGGCGCGGGACCCCTGGCTCCGGCTGATCGGCACGGGAGCAATGCGACGCACCCTGCACGGAGAGGACCGGGGTCCGAGCCCCCGTCCACGGCCTAGGAGCCGCCATGAGCAACGGAGACATCCTCGTCGGCGAGATCATCGGCACCTCGATCCTCGTCCTCTTCGGTGCCGGTGTCCGCGCGGCGCTCACGCTCAGGCACTCCAAGGCCCGGGCGGCGGGGTGGATCGCCCGGTTCCAGGCCACTGTCCGTACGACGGGCACCATGGAGCGCACGACTGACGAGCCGACGCCGGCACTCGGCGTCTTCTCCGCGATCCCGGAGATCCGGAAGCCCGCCGCCGACCTGATCACGGAGATCATCGCGATGGCCGCCGTGGTCCTGCCGGTCCTCGCCTTCGGGCCGACCGAAGGACTGGGCGCGTCCGGCACCACCGTCCTGATCGTCTCGCTGCTGGTCCTCGGCATCGGCCTCTCCCCCGGCGGGCCCACCGGCCATGCGATCAAATCGGCGCGCGACCTCGGTCCGCGCCTCGTGCGCGCGTTCCTGCCGACCCCGGACATGGGCACACCCAAATGGAGCTGCGCCCGGGTTTCGGTCGTCGGGCCGCTCGTCGGAGGAACACTCGCCGGCCCCATAAACCACGCAGCCTTCTGAACCGAGCCCAAGGGGTAGCCATGACGAACAACGCCGAGAAGTACGTGGCCGCGATCGACCAGGGCACCACGTCGAGCCGCTGCATCATCTTCGACCAGAACGGCGCGATCGTCGCCGTGGACCAGCGCGAGCACCGGCAGATCTTCCCCAAGCCCGGGTGGGTCGAGCACGACGCCACCGAGATCTGGTCCAAAGTGCAGGCGGTGGTCGCCGGGGCGGTCGCCAAGGCGGGACTGCGCGCCGAGCAGCTCAGCGCGCTCGGCATCACCAACCAGCGCGAGACGACCGTGCTCTGGGACCGCTCGACCGGCAAACCCGTCCACAACGCCATCGTGTGGCAGGACACCCGCACCGCCGCGCTCTGCAACGAACTGGGCGGTGCGGACGGCCAGGACCGGTTCCGCGAGCAGACCGGACTGCCGTTGGCCAGCTATTTCTCCGGGCCCAAGGCGGCCTGGCTGCTGGACAACGTGCCCGGCCTGCGGACCCGCGCCGAGCAGGGCGAGATCGCCTTCGGCACGATCGACTCCTGGCTGATCTGGAACCTCACCGGCGGCACCGACGGCGGCCGGCACGTCACCGACGTCACCAACGCCGGGCGCACCATGCTGATGAACCTGGAAACCCTCCAATGGGACCCCTCCATCCTCTCCGCCATGAACGTGCCCGAGGCCGTGCTGCCCGAGATCAAGTCCTCGGCCGAGGTGTACGGAACGGCCGTGGGCCAGCTCTCGGGCGTGCCCGTGGCGTCCGCGCTGGGCGACCAGCAGGCGGCCGTCTTCGGGCAGGCGTGCTACGACGTGGGGTCGGCGAAGAACACGTACGGCACGGGCAGTTTCCTGCTGCTCAACACCGGCAGCCGGCCGGTGCCGTCCAAGAGCGGGCTGTTGACGACGATGGGCTACAAGATCGGCAGTGAGGCGCCGGTGTACTGCCTGGAGGGTTCCATCGCGATAACGGGCGCGCTCGTGCAGTGGTTCCGCGATCAGCTCGGCATCATCCGCACCGCCGACGAGATCGAGACCCTGGCGGCGAGCGTCGAGGACAACGGCGGCGCGTACATCGTGCCCGCGTTCTCCGGCCTGTTCGCGCCGTACTGGCGCTCCGACGCGCGCGGCGTCGTCGCCGGACTGACCCGTTACGTCACCAAGGGCCACCTCGCGCGTGCGGTGCTGGAGGCGACGAGCTGGCAAACGCGTGAGGTCGTGGACGCCATGTACCAGGACTCGGGCGTGCACATCACCGCCCTGAAGGTGGACGGCGGCATGACGAAGAACAACCTTCTGATGCAGCACCAGGCGGACGTCCTGGACGTACCCGTGATCCGGCCCAAGGTGTCCGAGACGACCTGCCTGGGGGCCGCCTACGCGGCCGGACTCGCCACGGGCGTGTGGAACGGCCTCGACGAGCTCAAGGCGCACTGGCAGAAGGACGCGGAGTGGACGCCGGCCATGGAGGCGTCGGTGCGCGACCGCGAGTACCACAACTGGCGCAAGGCGGTGGAGAAGAGCTTCGGCTGGCTGGAGGACGGCGACAGCTAGGCACACGCGCGCGTGCGCGTCCCTGGAGCCACCCCGGGACCGCGGCCCGTATCCCGGTCGGCGGGGGTACGGGCCGTACCCGTGCATCAGGTCGTCACGGCCTGGCGGCGGTCCGCCGTGTACGACATGGCGTGCCGGACGACACCGACGAGGATCTCCTTGACCGACTCCCGGTCACGCGCGTCGCACAGCAGCAGCGGCACGTCCTCGTCGAGGTCGAGGGCCTGGCGCACCTCCTCCGCCGGGTAACGCGGCGCGTCCTCGAAGCAGTTGACGGCGACGAGGAACGGTATGGAGCGTCGCTCGAAGTAGTCGACGGCGGCGAAGCAGTCCTCCAGGCGGCGGGTGTCGGCGAGCACGACGGCGCCCAGCGCGCCCTCGGAGAGCTCGTCCCACATGAACCAGAACCGCTCCTGGCCGGGCGTGCCGAACAGGTACAGCACGAGGTCCTCGCGCACCGTGATGCGGCCGAAGTCCATGGCCACCGTCGTGCTGTGCTTGCCTTCCACGCCGCTGGTGTCGTCGACCGGGCGCCCGGCTTCGGTGAGCAGTTCCTCGGTGCGCAGCGGCCTGATCTCGCTGACCGCGCCGACCAGGGTCGTCTTGCCGACCCCGAAGCCGCCGGCCACCAGGATCTTGAGCGTGACGGGCTCGACCGGGGGCTTGCCGCGCTCAGAACGCCCGAGGATCATCGATCTCTTCTCCTGCTTGATGGGGATCGCGCGGCGGTGGCCCGTAGCCTCCGCCGCCAGGGGTTTCGACGACGAGCACGTCGCCGGGGCCGACGTCCGTCGCGTCGCTTCCGCCGAGGGCGGTGGTCGTGCCGTCCGCGCGCTCGACGCGGTTGGAGCCGAGGGCACCGGGCTCACCGCCCGCCATGCCGTACGGGGGCACCCTGCGGTGCTGGGAGAGCGTGGAGACGGTCATCGGCTCCTTGAAACGGATACGGCGGACCGCCCCGTCCCCGCCACGCCACCGCCCCGCGCCTCCGCTGCCGCGCCGCACCGCGAACTCCTCCAGGCACACGGGCAGACGCCACTCCAGGACCTCGGGGTCGGTGAGCCGGGAGTTGGTCATGTGGGTCTGGACGACGCTCGCCCCGGGGAAGCCGTCGCCCGCGCCGGAACCGGAGGCGACGGTCTCGTAGTACTGGTGGCGCTCGTTGCCGAAGGTGACGTTGTTCATCGTGCCGGAGCCCTCCGCCTGCACGCCGAGCGCGGCGTACAGGGCGCCGGTGATGGCCTGGGAGGTCTCCACGTTGCCGGCGACCACCGCGGCGGGCGGCTCGGGCGAGAGCATCGAGCCGGACGGCACGATGATGCGGATCGGGCGCAGGCATCCGTCGTTCAGGGGGATGTCGTCGGCGACCAGGGTGCGGAAGACGTAGAGGACGGCCGCGTTGACCACCGAGTACGGGGCGTTGAAGTTGGTGGTCAGCTGCGGGGAGGTACCGGTGAAGTCGACAGTGGCGCGGCGGTTGTCGCGGTCCACGCGCACGCGTACGTGAATGACGGCGCCCGAGTCGGTCTCGTAGGCGTACTCGCCGTCTTCGAGGACGTCGATGACCCGGCGCACGGCTTCCTCGGCGTTGTCCTGGACATGCCGCATGTACGCCTGGACGACGTCGAGGCCGAAGTCCTCGATCATGCGGGAGACTTCCTCGACGCCCTTGTTGTTGGCGGCGATCTGGGCACGCAGGTCGGCGAGGTTGGTCGCCGGGTTGCGTGAGGGGTGGGGTGCCTTGGTGAGCAGGCGGTGGGTCTGCTCCTCACGGAAGCTGCCGTTCTCCACGAGCAGCCAGTTGTCGAAGAGGACGCCTTCCTCCTCGATCGTGCGGCTGTCCGCGGGCATGGAGCCCGGCGCGATGCCGCCGATCTCCGCATGGTGCCCGCGGGAGGCGACGTAGAACAAAATCCGGTCACTTTCCGTGTCCGCCGGGCCGCCCGTGTCGAAGACCGGGGTGATCACGGTGACGTCGGGAAGGTGGGTGCCGCCGTGGTACGGGTCGTTGACGGCGTACGCGTCCCCCGGCCGCATGGCGCTGCCGCTGCGTCGGACGACCTCCTTGACACTGGTACCCATCGAGCCGAGATGGACGGGGATGTGGGGGGCGTTGGCCACCAGGTTTCCGTCCGGGTCGAACAGCGCGCAGGAGAAGTCCAGGCGTTCTTTGATGTTGACGGACTGCGCCGTGGACTCGAGCCGGGCGCCCATCTGCTCGGCGATGGACACGAAGAGGTTGTTGAAGACCTCCAGGAGAACCGGGTCCGCCTTCGTGTCGAGTTCGGAACTCTCCGTAACCGCCGCACGTTCCAAGACCAGATGCCCGTCGTCGGTCGCAGCGGCCCGCCAGCCGTTGTCGACGACGGTCGTCGCGCCGGACTCGGCGATGATCGCGGGTCCGGTGACGGTGTGGCCCGGGGGCAGGTCCTCGCGGCGGTGCAGGGGCACGTCGCGCCAGGCGCCCTCGGTGTGGAGGCGGACGGTGTGCGGTGCGGCGGGACGACCCGTGCGGGCGGTCCCGTGCGGTGCGAGAGCGGAGAGATCGGGGGGTTCAGTGATGCCGGTGGCTTCCACGGAGAGGGCTTCGACGACGATCGGGCGGTCGAGCGTGAAGGAGTACGTGGCGCGATGACGTTCTTCGAAGGCGTGCTTCATGGTGCCGGGCTCGGTCAGCTCGACGGTGAGCGTGGTGTCGGTGCCGTCGTAGCGGAGCTGGGCCCGGCGGGTGACCTCGATGCGGTTCTCCGGGATGTCCTCGGCGAGCAGTTCGGCACGTGCCGCGGCCTCCAGGTCGTCCGCCGTCTTGGTCACGGCGGGCATGGAGTCCGGTCCCAGGGGTGCTTCCACGGACTGTTCCCGCATGGCGGTGGTGTCGGCGAGGCCGATGCCGAGCGCGGAGAGAACACCGGCCATGGGCGGCACGAGGACGGTCCGGATGCCGAGCAGGTCGGCCACCATGCACGCGTGCTGCCCGCCGGCGCCGCCGAAGGTGGTCAGTGCGTAGCGGGTGACGTCGTGGCCCTTCTGGACGGAGATCCGCTTCACGGCGTTGGCGATGTTGGCCACGGCGATCTGCAGGTAGCCCTCGGCGACCTGTTCGGGCGTACGGTCGTCGCCGGTCCGCTCGCGGATCTCGCGCGCGAGGGCGGTGAAGCGCTCGCGGACGACGGGCGCGTCGAGGGGCTGGTCGCCGTCGGGGCCGAACACACGGGGGAAGTGGTCGGGCTGGATGCGGCCGAGCATGACGTTGGCGTCGGTGACGGCGAGGGGACCGCCCGCGCGGTAGCAGGCGGGGCCCGGGTCCGCGCCCGCCGAGTCCGGCCCTACGCGGTAGCGGGAGCCGTCGAAGTGGAGGATCGAGCCGCCGCCTGCGGCGACGGTGTGGATGTCGAGCATGGGCGCGCGCAGTCGGATGCCGGCGATCTGCGTGGTGAAGACGCGTTCGTAGGCACCGGCGTAGTGGGACACGTCGGTGGAGGTGCCGCCCATGTCGAAGCCGATGACCCGGTCGAAGCCCGCGAGCTGCGACATGCGGGCCATGCCGACGATGCCGCCCGCGGGCCCGGACAGGATCGCGTCCTTGCCGCGGAACTGGCCGGCTTCGGCGAGACCACCGTTGGACTGCATGAACATCAGCCGTACGCCTTCGAGCTGGTCGGCGACGCGCTGCACATAGCGGCGCAGCACCGGCGACAGGTAGGCGTCGACGACGGCGGTGTCCCCGCGCGGGACGAGTTTCATCAGCGGGCTGACCTCGCTGGACAGCGAGATCTGCGGGAAGCCGATGCGGGCGGCCAGCTCCCCGACGGCCCTCTCGTGGGCGGGGTGGAGATGACTGTGCAGGCAGACCACCGCGACGGCGCGGATCCCGTCGTCGTACGCCTGACGGAGCGGCTCGGCGAGTGCGTCCAGGTCGGGCGCCGTCAGGACGGTGCCGTCGGGGGCGATGCGCTCGTCGACCTCGACGACCCGCTCGTAGAGCAACTCGGGAAGCTCGATACAGCGGGCGAAGATCCGCGGGCGGTTCTGGTAGGCGATGCGCAGTGCGTCACGGAAGCCGCGCGTGATGACGAGGAGGGTGCGTTCACCCTTGCGTTCCAGCAGGGCGTTGGTGGCGACGGTGGTTCCCATGCGCACCGCTTCGATGGGGTCCTCGGAGCCCGACAAGAGCTCGCGTACACCCGCGACGGCCGCGTCGGAGACGGGGGTCCCCCCGCTCGAGCGAAGCCCGGCGGGAGAGTGCGCCGGATTGTCGGACAGCAGCTTGTGGATCAGCAGCCGTCCGTCCGGGCGCCGCGCGACGATGTCGGTGAAGGTGCCGCCCCGGTCGACCCAGAACTGCCAGCCTGTCACGTCTCCACCTCGCTTCCGCGCTGCTCACAGCGCCCGGAGGCCGTTGATCACGTCGCGCAGAATACTCTCGTCCGGAAGCTCGGCCGCGGGTACGGGCCGGGTCACATGCACCAGTTCCGCGTCCGTCAGGTCCCCGACGAGGACCCGTACCACTCCTATGGGCAGATCGAGTCCGGACGCGAGTTCTGCGACCGACTGCGGGGCGGCACGGCACAGCTCGACGATGTCCACATGCTCCGGGGACAGGGTCGGGTCCGCTTCCGGGTCGTCCGCGTGCGGTTCCGTCACGACCACCGCGATCAGATCGAGGCGGTGCTGGGCCGCGTGGCTGGTGCGGCCCCGCGTCATGGCGTAGGGACGGACGACCGGTCCTGCCTCGTCGTCGAACCAGTGGCTTGTTGCCTGACCGTCTGCGCTCATGCCATCCCACTACCCACCCGAGGGCAGATCGGTGCGCGGAGCGGTGGCCAGATGCGCGCCGACCCGCTTCACGAGCAGCGTCATCTCGTAGGCGACCTGGCCGACGTCCGAGTCGGCGTCGGACAGGACGGCGAGGCAGCTGCCGTCGCCGGCGGCGGTGACGAAGAGGAAGGCGTCGTCCAGCTCGACGACCGTCTGCCGGACGCTGCCCGCCTCGAAGTGCCGGCCCACGCCCTTGGCGAGGCTGTGGAACCCGGACGCGACGGCGGCCAGGTGCTCGCCGTCCTCCCTGGTCAGGTCCTTGGAGACTCCCGTCGCCAGACCGTCGCCGGAGAGGACGACGGCCTTGCGGACGCTCGCGACGCGGTCCACGAGGTCGTCGAGGAGCCAGTTGAGTTCGCCGGACTTCCCGTACGCGGTGTGGTCGGTCGCCTTCGGTGCGGTCATCGACCGTCCCCCTTTGTCGTTCCCTGTGGTGCTGTGCCGCCGGCGTCGTCCCCGGCGGCGTTCTCCTGGCGTCCGCGCTGCCAGCCGCGCTGGAGCGAGGCCATACGGCTGCGGACCTCGTCGGCGTCCCGTTCCGCGGGAGCCGTTCGGTCGTCGGTACCGCGGCCGGGGTCCTGCCTCAGCTGCGGCGCCAGGTTGGCCTGGCGGACGCGGCGCGGCAGAGGTCCCGTGCCGGATTGGTCCGATCCGGCCTCGTCCGGCCGCGGGTGCCCGGCGGTGTCGTCCGGGCCCACGTCATGGGTCCGGGGCTCGGCGCCGGGACCGCGGTGGAGAAGCGGAGGCTCGACGCCCTCGCCGCGGTTGCGACCGACGGACGGCGGGCGCGCGCCGCCGTCGTCGGTCAGGCGGCTGTCGTCGGTCAGGCCGCTCTTGTCGGCCGGGATGTCGGGCCGTCCCCTCGTGCCCTCCGCCCTGGAGCCGCCGCCCGCGCGCTTGCCCGACAGCTTGGCAGGCCGCTCGGAAGGCTCGGGGACGTCCCGATTCGCCGGTTGGTCCCGGTCGACGAGGCGCCCGGCCGGGCCCGGCGTCCGGCTGAGGGGAGAGGCGCCGCGACGGCGGGTCGGCAGGGGTGGCGTGCGGTCCTGTTCCGCGCGGCGCGAGGCACGGCCGGCCGCGGGCTCCTCGTCGGTCTCCGGACGGCGGGACCGCTGGTCGATGACCGGGCGGCCGTGCGAGCTGACGAGCTTGGGTGTGCGGCGGCGGGGCAACGGCACCGGGGTGTTGACATGATCGTCCGCTTCCGGGCGGGCAGGCCCCCCGCGGACGTCGGCGCGGGAGGTGGCGTCGGCGCGGGAGGTGGCCTCGTCGTCCCCGTGGGTGAGGGCGCGGCGCGGGTGGAACAGTCCGCCGTGTTCGCTGCCCTCGCCGTCGTCGAGTGCGCCCGGGAAGTCGTCGACGGCGTCCAGATCGACGGGGCCCTCCAGTTCGACCGGCCCGTCCAGCAGCGCGGCGGGCAGACCGGGCAGTTGCACCGGCACATGGGAGAGCGCCGTCCTGCGGCTCTCCTCGAGCTCGGCCTCCTTGGACGGGCGCGGCCGGTCGAGCCGGAAGCCGACGCCGTTGGTGTCGGGCACCTCGTCGGTCAGCAGCGCGTCGGGGATGAAGACGACGGCGGTGGTCCCGCCGTACGGGGAGGGCTGCAGCGAGACCCGGACGTTCTGCCGCTGCGCGAGCCGGCTGACCACGAACAGCCCGAGCCGGTCGGTGTCGGACAGCTCGAACTCCGGGGTCTCGGCCAGCCGGAGGTTGGCGTCCAGCAGGGCTTCGGCGGCCATGCCGAGGCCACGGTCGTGGATCTCCAGGGTGAAGCCGTTGGCCACACGCTCGCCTAGGACCTGCACGGCCGTGTGCGGCGGCGAGAAGACGGTCGCGTTCTCCAGGAGCTCGGCCACGAGATGGGTGAGGTCCGCGACCGCCGGACCGGTGACCGCGATCCGGGGCAGGCGGCGGACCTCGATGCGCTCGTAGTCCTCGACCTCGGCGACAGCGGCCCGGACGACGTCCATCAGCTGGATGGGCTTGCGCCACTGCCGGGAGGGCGCGGCGCCGGAGAGGATCACCAGGCCCTCGGCGTGCCGGCGCATGCGCGTGGTGAGGTGGTCGAGGCGGAAGAGGTCGGCGAGTTCCTCGGTGTCCTCCGTCCGGCGCTCCATGGTGTCGAGCAGCGTGAGCTGCTTGTGGAGGAGGACCTGACTGCGGCGGGCGAGGTTCACGAACACCTCGGACACGCCGGCGCGGAGCTCGGCCTGCTTGACGGCGGCTTCGACGGCGGCGCGCTGCAGGGTGTTGAGGGCGTGACCGACCTCGCCGATCTCGTTCTTGTCGTACTCCAGGCGCGGGACCTCGGTCTCCACGTCGACCTGCTCGCCCACCGAGAGGCGGCGCATCACGCTGGGCAGCCGGACGCCAGAGGCCTCATGGGCTTCAAGGCGCAGTTGCCGCAGATCGCGGATGAGGCCGCGGCCGATGCGTATGGAGACGATCAGCGAGGCGAGTACGGCGATCAGGCCGAGGACACCGGCGACGACGGCCTTGACGACGATGCCGGTGGCGATCGGGCCGACCCGGTCCTGATAGCGGTCCGCCGCCTCGTCGTCGAGGGCACCGAGTTCGTCGAGGACGTTGCCCGCTGTGGTGTCCCAGGTCCGCGCGGAGAGTCCGCCGGCGTCGCCCGAGGAGGCCACGGCGGACTCCTCGGCCACGCGGAGGGGAGCGGTGGCAGCGTTCCTCCAGAAGCGCTCGTACCGCTCACGCTCCGAACTGGGCAGCATCGGCAGGTTGGCGTCGTACAGGACGTTCCGCTGGGCCACGAGGTCGGAGACGTCACGGGTCTCGGCGCGGGACAGTTTGCCGACGACCAGGGCGGAGCCGAGGAGGGCGTCTTCGCGGGCGAGGAGTTCGCGGGCGCGGACCAGGTTGACGAGGGCGCGGTACTGGGTGTCCATCGCCACGTTGTCGACGACGTGGAGGTCACCGAGGAGAACGAAGCACGGGTCGACCAGGCGGTTGTAGAGATCGAGTGCCTGGGAACGGTTGACGGTGCCGTCCTCCACGCTCTGGCGCAGCGATTCGATGCCGTCGAACGCGTCCAGCACGGCGGTCAGTCGTTCGCCCGAGGCCTCGCCGAGTGCGTCACGCACCTCCGTACTGGAGGCGTTGCGACGGACTTCGGCGATGGCCTCGTCGGTGGCGGCACGGCTGCGTCCGAGCGCGGCGAGTCCGTCGGAGGCACGCGGGTCGGCGAGGTAGACCAGGGTCTGCCGGCGTTCCTGCTGTAGGACCCGGACCATGTCCTCGGTGGGATAGCCGACCTTCTCGACAACGGACGACGCGCTGAACAGCTGGGCCGCCTCACGACCCGTCAGCGCCGAAGCGAAGGCCCAGATGGCACTCAGGGACACCAACGGCACGAGAAGCAGCGCCACGATCTTCCGGCGGATGGACTTCCCGCGAAAGCGCATGGCCTCCCCCAGCTCGCCCCCACCGACAGGGGGTACACATGTGCGTCAACAAACGGCGCGAGCCTACTACCGACGCACCCGTAACTCGAAGGGCGTCCTGGAAGGCGGGGTTCCGTTTGCCGCGCGGACAGGGCGAGTTGTCCGGTCATTGCGGGAGATTGCCGCCTCGAGCCGGTGGCGTCGGCGAAGTCGGACCAGATCGGCGAGTCTGTGTCTTTGGCCGGAATTTTTCGCCTGTTGGGAATCTTCGGGGCGCACCGTTCGTCCTTCTCCACAGGAAATGGGGGGCGGAATCGGCCACAGGAGCCGCATCCTGCACCCGGGCGGCGTAAAACAGCGCAAGCCGGGCAGCCACTGGGGAGTCGGGTCTTCGGGCCGGGGCGATCGGTCTGCTGGCGGTGGGGAGTGACACGGTGATGGGCACGGCGGAGCGGCACGAGGCACGTGCAACGGGTGCGGTCGCACAACTGACGGCGCGGCGGGGCGCCGGGGCGCCGGAGCACGACATGCGGGTGGGTGGAGCGACGGCCTCGAACAGAGACCTCGCGGCGGAGAAGAGTGAAGGGACGGCCGGGGCAGGACGGGTAGCGGCCAACGAGGGCGCCGAGCGGTCCGCTGAGCCGGAGGCGCCCCAAGAGCGTGCGCAGTACCGGCCGTTGTGGATCGAGGAGCCTGCGAAGCGGCGCCGGCTGCCGGACCCGGTGCGGACGGCGGCCGTGCGGGCGGTCCTGATCATCGCCGTGACGCTGATACAGGCGATGGTGGCGTTCCTGTGCACCATGGCCGGAAGCTGGCTCGCGTTCCCCATGGTGCTCAGCAGCATCGCCAGCACCGTGGTGGCCACGTGGAGCGTGCTCGACGTGTGGGTGACGCGCCAGGTGTGGAACCAGCGCAACGGCGTGGTGTCGACCCCGAGCAGCACCGCGCGGGCCCTGCGCCGCGAACGCCGCCGGGTCCGGCGGCAGGCCCGGGTCGCCGAGCGGACGCAGGGGCGGATACGCAGGCGGCGCGGGGCGGGCCAGCTGTCGCACTCCTGAGGCGGTTCGGCGGCGCGGACCGGCCCGGTGAGCGGGTTGGGTTGGGACCGCGCCGCGTTGCCCCACCGGCCCGACCCGCAGGGGACGTGCTCGCGGCGGCTCACGCACCAGTGGTCGGGCCGCCGGTGCTCGGCACCTGCCGGTGGTCACAGCCCTGGTCTTCACCGCCTGCCGGTGGTCACAGCCCTGGTCTTCGCCGCCTGCCGGTGGTCACAGCCACTGGTCTGCGGCGCCTGCCGAGATGACTGCCGGTGATCGACAGCCGGTTCACGCGCCTGGGTCCGGCTGCTGGGCGGGCCGCTTGAACATCCGGGTCGCCGTGATCTCGCTGTGCACCGCCTCACCGGCCTGGGACTGCTGCGGCAAGCCCGGCCTGAGGTGCTCCTCCACGCTGATGTACTTCAGTCCCGCCCGCAGGTCGGCGTCATTGCGCAACCGGATGACCAGCGGGAACTCGGCCAGTGCCGTGGTGTCGAACAGCCCGGTGGTGTACAGGAGCTGCACGCCCAGCGCGTCGGACACCGCGCGCTGCAGTTCCAGCAGGTACGTGGCGTTGGCACGGCCGATCGGATTGTCGAGGAAGAGGGTGCCGGCGTGCCGGTGCCGGGCGCGACCCCGGTCGTTGGAGCGCAGCGCGGCCATCGTGCAGTACAGGGCGATGGCCGCGGTCAGCAGCTGGCCGCCGGAGAACACGTCGCCCATCTGCCCGACGGGCACGCGCTCGGCCCGCAGTACGGCGTCAGGCTTGAGGATCTCGACGGCCACCCCCTTGGGCTGCAGGGCCGCGGCCACGCTCCGCAGCAGCAGGGACATGCCGTCGCGGCGCAGGTCGGAGTTCTTTTTCACGGCGGCCCGGGTCGCCTCGTCGATGACGTCGCCGAGGCGCTCGGTGAGCGTGGCCTGGTCGGGCTCCTCGAAGCGGATCCGCAGGAACTCCTGCCCAGACCACTCACCGAGCCCTTCCGGCAGACGGGAGAGCCGCTGCGCGGACCTGAGCGTGGCCAGCGCCGATTCGACGAGCCCTCGCAGCCGGTCCACGATCGAGTCCCGGTTGCGCTCCAGTTGCTCCAGTTCGTCGGTGAGGACCCGCAGCCGGGGCGCGAAGGCGTCGGCCCACTTCTGCGCGTGCTCGGGCAGCGCTGACGCGGGCAGTTCGCGGATCTGCTGGCGCGCGGGGGTGCGTACCTGCTCGTAACGGGTGGAGTTGGCGTGGCGTACGAGGATGTCGCTCGCCTCACGCACGGCAGCCTCGGCCGCGGACAGGTCGCCGGCGCAGCCGCGCAGCGACCGGCGGGCCTCGGCGGCGGACTGCCGGGCGTCCTCAAGGCTTCCCGGGTACGGCTCCGGCGCCTGCTGCTCCTCCTCGCCGGCGTGCTCGCGCAGCAGGTCGCGCAGCAGCGCGGCGATCTCGTCGAATCCGCTCGCCGCGTCCTCCGCCGCGCGGTGCGCGTCGAGCAGCTCGGCGTGCGCCTCCCGGGCCTGGGTCAGGGCCTCGTTGCGGGAGGCGAGTTCGGCGGTCGCCGTGCGCAGCAGCGACTGCGCGTGCTCGGCGTCGCGCGGCTGGAGCTCCTCGGGCAGCTCGGTGTGCGCCTCGCCCTCCTCGGGCGCGTGACGTTCGGCCTCGCCGCGCAGCCGGCCGAGCTGCTCGCTCGCGCTGGACATCCGGGTCTCCAGCAGTTGCACCAGTTCCTCCGCGCGCGCGGCGGCGGCCTGCCGGGACGGCCCGTCGGCCCCGTCGGGGGACTGCAGCAGCTGCTCCGCGCGCGTACGGACCTTGTTGCTCAGCCGGTCCAGCTCCGCGCGCGCCGCGCTCTCGTCGCTCTCCGCCCGCGCCTGCTCGGCCCGCAGGTCGGCACCGACGCCGACCTTCTCGTACAGCTGGGAGGCCGCCCGGTACGCCTCACGCAGGGCCGGCAGGGACGCCTTGGGCGCGCCCGCATCGTCCTCGGGTACGTCGTCGGGGGCGCCGGCGATCTCGGCGCGCTCGGCGCGCAGCGCCCGCGCGGTGCGGCGGGCGTCGTCGGCGGCCCGCTGGGCGGCGCGCCGGTCCTCGTCGGCGGCACGCGCCCGCTCCAGGCAGGACTGGGCGCGCGCCTCCGACTCGGTGGCCTCGTCGGCAAGTTCGCGCAGCTTGACCTGCCAGCCGGCCCGTTCGCGCAGCCGGAAGGCGAGCCCGGCGAGGGCGTCGGCGGAGCGGCGGGCCTTCTGCGCGGCCTCCTGCCGCTCCTCGCGCACCTGCGCGGCCTCGGCGGCGGCCTCCTCGGCCTCGGCCCGCACGGTTCGCGCCTCGGCCAGCTCGGCCTCGGCCTCCTCGGCGAACGCGCGCGCCTCCCGCGCGGCGTGCGCCAGCTCCACCAGCCGCCCGGCCGGACAGCCGGTGCGCCACGAGGCGAGCCGCGCGGCCAGCTCACGGTCCTTGCCGAGACGCGCCGCGAGCGTGCGGATCTCCTCGTCCCGCTCGGTCGCCCGCGCGCGCAGCGCCTGCCGCTCCTCGTCGGCGGCGTGCTCGTCGTGCATGGCGGGGTTCGGCGGTACGAGGAAGACGTCCCCGTCGGATTCGGCGTCCGGGGCCGGGGTGGGCGCGAGCAGGGCGGCGGCCGTGCCGACGGCCACGGCGGACCGGGGCAGCAGCGCGGCGTCCCCGAGCGCCGCCCGCGCGCGTGCGTGCGAGGCGGGGTCGGTGATGATGACGCCGTCGACCAGTTCGGGGCGGGCGGCCAGCACGCGCGCGTGGTCGGCGGGGTCGACGGCCTGCGCCAGGTAGCGCCAGCCGGGCAGGGCCGGGATGCCGTGCTCGCCGAGGAACTCGACGGTGGCCAGCACGTCCGGTCCGGGCGGCAGCAGGCCTCCGTCACCGAGCGCGCCCAGGATGCGGGCGTCGTCGGCGGCGGCGGTGCGCAGCTCGAACAACTGGCGCTCGGCCGAGGAGACGGCCTCGTCGAGCAACTCGCGCAATTCGTCGGCGAAGCGGTCGAGTTCCTCGGGGGTGAGGGGGACGTCGGTGCGGGGGCGGGATGAGTCGGCGGGACACGTGACCCGCGCGCGGGTATTGGCGGTGTTGGCGGCGTCGGTCGCGTCGCCGGCGATCGCCCGGCCCGCGGCGGCCTGCTGCCCGGCCCGGCCGTCGGCCTGGGCCGTCATATCGTCCGCGCCCCGCAGCCCGGCCGCGGCGTCGGCTACGGCGCCTGCGCCCGCGCGGGGCGCCGGCACACCTCCGGCCGCTCTACGGCCGGAGCCGGACCCCATGCCGGGGTCGGAGCCGGACGCCAAACCGGAACCGAAACCCGTACCGGAGCCCGAGCCAGAGCCCGAACCCGTGCCCGCGCCGGAGCCCGAACCCGCGCCTCCAGGCAGCCCGAGCAGCTCCGCCAGTCGTTCCTCCGTCGCCAGCGCCTCGGCCGTGCGCCGCTCGCCGTCGTAGGCCCGTTCGGCCGCGGTCGCCGCGTCCGCCGCGCGGGCCGCCGTCAGCTCGGCCCGGGTCTCGGCGGACGCCGCCTCGCGCGCGTGCTCGCTCGCCCGGCGGGACGCCTCGCGGGCCGTGTCCCAGGCGGCCACCGCGGACTTCTCGGCGTCACTGGCGGCGAGGGCGGCACGGGCCGGGTCGGCGTCGGGGGCACTGTCGTCGAGCCAGCCCGCGCGGACCGCCTCGGCGGTCTCCTGCTCGACCTCGGTGAGGCGCTGCCGCAGGTGCCCTGCCTCGCTGCGGGCCCGCTGCGCCTCGGTGGCGGCGGCGGTGGAGTCCCGGTACGCGCTGTCGCTGACCTCCTGGAGGGCGGCGGACCGCTCCTCCGTCTCGTTCGCGAGCGTCTCGGCGCTGTCCGCCGCAGCGTGCAGGGCCCGTACGAGATCCACGGCGGCCTTGGTCCGCGCGGCGAGGGCGGGGGCGGCGTCGCGTTCGGCCTCCTGGATCGCGGCGGCCACGCGGGCGACCCGGTCGGCGGCGGCGCGGTGGCGCAGCACCGCCTCGGCGGCCTGCCAGGCCGAGTGCAGGGTGCGCGCGTCGGCGAGCTCACGCTTCTGCGCGGCGGCCGACTTCTCGGCCGCGGCGAGCGCCAGCGAGGCGTGCCGGTAGGCGAGTTCGGCGGCGATCAGGGCGCTGCGCTCGCGCGCCGACTCGGCGTGGGTCACGGCGTGGGCGGCGCCCGTGACCCGCTGGGCGAGGTCGGCGGCCCGCGACCGCTCCTGGGCGCCGCGCGCGGACAGCCGCCGCGCCAGCGTGCGCGTGCGCCGTTCGGCGCCGGCATGGATGTCACGCGCGCGTGCGCGTGCGTCGGCGGCCTCCACGATCCGCCCGAGCAGGTCGACCGACCCGGCGGTGAAGTCGCGTTCGGCGATCAGCTCCGCCCGCCGTCCCAGCTTGTTGCCGAAGCCGCTGACGAGGTCGGCGAGCCCGTCGGTGTCCCGTGCGTCGGTGACGGCGCGCAGCAGCAGGTCGGTGAAGTCGGAGTCCTTCTTCACCGCGAAGAGGCCGGCCGCCTCGCCCTCGTCGGCGTTCATCTCCCGCTGGTAGCGGAAGAGTTCGGGGTCGAGGCCGAGGTCGCCGAGGTGCTCGGTCCAGCGTTCGTGGATCTCCTCCCAGTGCACTTCGAGGTGCGGATACGCCTTGCCCGCCTCGGCGAGCGCGTCCCGGAAGCCCTTCATGGTGCGTCGCCGTCCCTGTGCCCCGGACTGGCCATCGGCGGGCGGCCGTACGGCGGTGGCCTCGGCGACCGGCAGGTTGTCCAGGGTGAGCCCGGGGCCGGGCCGGAAGGAGTACCAGGCCTCGGCGAACTTGCGCGGGTCGTTGGAGACCTGACGTCCGCGCCACTCGCTCACCTTGCCGACGACGACGCACTCGCCGGTCAGCACGTGCTGCCACTCCAGGGCCACGTGCCCGCAGTCGTCCGCGAGCAGGAACTTGCGCAGCACACCGGAGCTCGCGCCGCCCAGCGTGTTCCGGTGGCCCGGCAGCATCACCGAGAAGATCAGCTTGAGCAGCACGGACTTGCCGCCGCCGTTCTCCAGGAAGAGCACCCCGGCGGGCGCGGGCCGGCGCGGCGGGCCGACCGGCTCCTCCTCGAAGAACTCCGCCTGCGTCGGCGCGGGGTCGGGCACGGGCTCGCCCACACCGCGCAGGTCAAGCACGGTGTCGGCGTAGCGCGCCCCGGCGGGCCCGATGGAGTAGAGACGGACCCGGGACAGCTCGTACATGGCGGACTCTCGTAAGTCTTCGGCAGATCGGGGAAGTTCGGGCGGGGGCGCGGCGACGGTCAGCCGGAGTGGAAGGGCAGCCCGGCATCGGCCACCAGCTCCAGGTCGTCGCCGTCGCGCGGGGGCAGCAGCGTCGGCGTGCCGTCGGTCACCGGGACGACCCCCAGCTCCAGCAGCTCGGCCATGGCGGCGCTGCCGGCCATGTCCCGCACCTGGAGCTGGTAGCGCGCGGTCGTCCGGTAGGTGCCGCCGTTGTCGTCGCCGGTCCGCTGCAGGAACCCGGAGTCGGTGAGGAAGGCCACGGCCTTGCCGACGATGCCGGTCGTGGACCCGGCGAGCCGTCGGGCGTCCTTGGTGGCGCCGGTGGCACTGCGTCTGACCCAGATCCGCCAGGCGGCCTCCAGCCCGGGCGCGTCGGTCGCGGGGTCGGTGTTCTCCCCCTGCTCGGCGGCCCGCTCCTCCAGCCGCCGGCAGGCCTGCCGTACGAACGCGTCGACGCCGTTGACCGTCACGCGGCCGATGTACCCGTCGTCGGCGAGGTCCTCGGGGCGCGGGAACGCCATGGCGGCGACGGCGAGGTGCGCGAGCCCGTGCAGGAACCGGTCGCCGGAGTCGGCTGCCGTCCGCCGCGCGTAGTCGCCCATCCGCACGGCGAAGACGGAGTCCTCGGCGGCGGTCACGGCCATCCCCGCGCGCGGGGACACCTCCAGCACGACCAGGCCCAGCCCGGCGGCCACGGCGTCCGCGAGCCGCGCGAACGCCGGATCCTCCCGGTACCGGCGCAGCAGGTCGGCGTACTCCTGGTCGCGTGCGGGCAGCAGCTTCGGCTGCAACCCGAAGGCGACGAGCCGCGCGGCGTCGGCGGCGTCGGCGGGGGTGACGGCGGCGCTGCCCGGCGTCCCGGCACCCTCCGGCTCAACGTGCTCGCTCACGACTGCAACTCCTCAGACATCATCAGGCGGCCTCCGTCCGGTCCGCTGTCATCCCCGCCGCGTCCAGCAGGGCCGTGCCGACGATCAGGTCGGCCCCGCCGAACTCGGGATCGTCCAGCTCGGTCCCGTCGTCCACGGAGAACAACAGCTTCTCCTCCCCCTGCCGATAGGCCGTTCCCACCGGCGGGCTGGCCGCGTGCACCGCCATCAGCGCGACCAGGTACGGCAGGTCGGGATCGGTCCTGCGGGCCTCGGCCAGCAGCCCCGACAGGCGCCGCGGCGCGTCCGCCGGCAGGTCCAGCAGCGCCTTCGCCGCGGCCAGCTGCTCCTCGCTGAACCGGCTGTCGTCCGGTGTGGCGATCAGATCCGGCTCCGGCATCTCCGCGCCGAGGTGCTCCCGCTCCGCCGGCGGGGTGAGCAGTATGTCGACCAGGTCACCGACGCGGACGGACACCGGCGTCCGCAGTCCGGTCCCCTTGGCGAAGAACGCGTCCGTGACGCGGATCGCCTGCTCCAGCGGCAGCGGCAGCACCGGCGCGACCAGGTGCCCGTACAGGTCGATACCGGCCGTGGACATCGGCGTCGCGAAGGCCTGCCTGTCCTGCTCGGCGCGGAACAGCGGCCCGGCCTCCAGCAGTCGCGACTGCAACTGGGTGTGCCGCCGGATGCAGTCCTTGACGATGTCGACCAGCTCGGCGGCCCGCCGCTTGTGCTCGGGGTCCTCCGACTCGTCGCGCGCCCTGCGGATGTTGGTGAGGATGGCGTTCTCGTGCCGGTACCGGTCGGCGACGTGGTCCAGCGCCTCGGCGATCATGTCGGGGACGGTGGTGAGCCAGTCCACCGCGCGGACGTTGCGCCGGGTCGCCTCCAGTGCCCTGCGGAGCGTCTCCGAGTACTGCACGGTCCGGTAGCGCGCCTGTTCGGCCGCCAGTTGGGCGTCCGCGAGCCGGCCTCGGTTGATCAGCACCTCCAGCTTGACCTCGGCCGCGATCTGGGCGCTGGTGACATCGGTGTCGAGGGCGCCGACGAGGACGTTCACCGCCTCGTCGGTCGTACGGAGGTAGACGCTGCCGCCGGGACCGGGCACCTCCTCGATCAGCTTGAAGTCGTAGTCCCGCCGGACATATGTGCCATCCGGTGCGAAAGCGCCGTAGACCGCGCGGAATCCGCGGTCCACGCTGCCCACGTTGATGAGGTTCTCCAGCACCCAGCGCGCGACCCGCTCGTGTTCGGCGGCCGGTCGCCGCGGGGCCTGCGCCGCGATGCGCGGGACGAGCCGGGCCACCACCTGGTCGTGGTCGGCGCCGGTGTCGAAGTCCATGTTCAGCGTGACGAGGTCGATCGCGGCGAGGGCGACCTCCGCCATCCCGTACACCGAGTACTCGCCCGCGAGGTTGGCCTTGCGTGCGTCGAGGTCGTGCAGGGGCGCGGTGCAGGCGAGCGCGCGCAGCCGCCGTGCCAGTCCCTCGTCGGCGGCCGGCCCCAGGGCAGGGCGCGGCCCTGCGCTGAACTGGGGCGGAACGCTGTCCGTGGATGCAGGCGAAGTCACGGTGCACAGAGTAGGTCCTCGGTCTGACAAGGACCCAAACGACGCAGATGCCCCGGGCGGCAGCACAGTCGCCCCGGGGCCCCGGGACGCGTCAGGCGTCGTCGCCCACCCGCCGCCGGTAGACCTCCACGACCCGCTCCAGCGAGTCGTCGAGGTACACCTCCAGCAGCCGCTGGGCCTCGCCGCGGTCGCCGTCCTGAAGGGCCTGGAGGATCTGGCGGTTGCGCGTGAGGTACGGCTCGTGCAGCCGCCTCGGGTCGTCCACGACGTGGAAGGCGAGCCGGAGTTCGGCGAACACGCTGCGCATCAGCTCGTCGGTGCGCTCGCTCCCGGCGAGGGCGACCAGTTCCCGGTGGAAGTGGATGTTGGCCGTACCGAGGCCTTTCCAGTCATGTTCGGCCGCCGCCCGCTGCCCCTCCGTCACGGCCGACGCGAGCCCGTCGAGCGCGTACGGCGGCTCGCCGAGCCCCCGGACGACGGCGCACTCGACCAGGCGCCGGGTGCGGTAGATGTCCTCGACGTCCTCCACGGCGAGGACCCGCACGAAGACGCCCCGGTTGAGCTCGTGCACCAGCAGACGTTCGTGCGTGAGCAGCCGGAACGCCTCGCGCAGCGTGTTACGGGAGACGCCGAGCGCCCCGCCGATGCTGTCCTCCGACAGCCGCGTCCCGGGCGGGAAGTACCCCTCGGCGATACGGCTCCTGAGGATGTCCGAGACGCGCTCGGCGGTGCTGGTGCGCCCCAGGAGGGCCCGGTCGTCCGCCAGTCCCGTCAGCTGCTCTGCCATGCCCGGAATTCAATCGCAGATACAAGAACGAAACAACATGGGTATTGAGGGATCGTTCAACGATCCTCTACCTTGCTGCGAACGGCGCCGCCCTTCCCTCACACGCGGCGCCGCCGACTCCCGCACGGCACGGCTCACGTCCCCAGCACCCTCCGTCCTCCCATTGCGAGGTGCACATGAGCACGACCCCTCCACCGCAGGCCCTGACCACCGGTGCCCACCCGGACAAGGGTGAACAGCCCGAAAGCGACGGCGCGTTCGGCTGGCTGCGCGCCCTCGGCCCGCGGGGCCGCCGCGCCTTCGCCGGCGCGTTCGGCGGCTACGCCCTCGACTCGTACGACTACTTCACGCTCCCGCTGAGCATGGTCGCGCTGGCCGCCTACTTCGGCCTGGACAGCGGACAGACGGGCCTGTTCACCACCGTCACGCTCGTCGTGTCCGCGATCGGCGGCGCCCTCGCGGGCGTGCTGGCCGACCGGATCGGCCGCGTCAAGGCGCTGATGATCACGGTGGTGACGTACGCCGTCTTCACCGTGGCCTGCGGCTTCGCACCCAACTACGAGACGCTGCTGGTCTTCCGGGCCCTGCAGGGGCTGGGCTTCGGCGGCGAGTGGGCGGTCGGCGCGATCCTGGTCGCCGAGTACGCGAGCGCCAAGCACCGGGGCCGCACCCTCGGGGTCATCCAGAGTTCGTGGGCCGTGGGCTGGGCCCTCGCAGCGATCGTGTACACGCTGGTCTTCTCGTTCCTCGACGAGGACCTGGCCTGGCGTGTGATGTTCTGGACCGGCGCGCTGCCCGCGCTGCTGGTGATCTGGATGCGGCGCCGCGTGCACGACGCCCCCGAGGCGATCGCCGCACGGGAGAAAAGCCCGCAAAAGGGTTCATTCGCCGTGATTTTCAAGCCGGGTACGGCCGATGCACCCGGCCTGCTGCGCACCACGCTGTTCGCTGTGCTGCTCTCCACCGGCGTCCAGGGCGGCTACTACACGCTGGCGACCTGGGTGCCCACGTACCTGAAGACGGAGCGCGATCTGTCCGTCGTCGGCACCGGCGGCTATCTGACGTTCCTGATCTCCGGCGCCTTCGCCGGTTACCTGACGGGCGGTTACCTCACCGACCGGCTGGGCCGGCGGCGCAACATCTGGCTGTTCGCCCTGCTGTCCGCGGTGTGCATCCTGGCGTACGCGAACATCCCCGGCGGGGCCAACTCCCTCGTGCTGGTGCTCGGCTTCCCGCTCGGGTTCTGCATGTCGGCCATCTTCAGCGGCTTCGGGTCGTTCCTGAGCGAGCTGTACCCGACCGCCGTGCGCGGTACGGGGCAGGGCTTCACGTACAACACCGGCCGTGCCGTCGGAGCGGTCTTCCCCACCACCGTAGGCTTCCTGGCGGACAGTTGGGGTGTGGGCGGCGCCCTGGTCTTCGGCGCGATCGGCTACGGGCTCGCGGCGCTGGCGCTGCTCGGTCTGCCCGAGACGCGCGGGAAGGAGCTGGTGTGAACCGCATCGACGACCGCCCCCTGACCCTCGTCGACGAGCACGCGCACGCGTGGACCCCCGCGGCGGCCCGGACCCGTTTCCGCGCGGGACTGACCGGCCCCACGGCGGGCGTCGCGGCCGGCCACACCCAGGTCAACCTGATCGCGGTGCCCGCCGACTGGGCCTACGACATGCTGCTGTTCTGTCAGCGCAACCCCAAACCCTGCCCGGTCCTGGACGTCACGGACGGGGGTGCGTGGACGACCGTCCTCGCGGCCGGGGCGGATCTGCGGACCGATCTGCCGCGCTACCGCGTGTGGCGGGACGGCGAGCTGGTGGACGAGCCGACGGATGTGCTCGGGCACTGGCGGCAGGACCTCGTGTCGTTCCTGATCGGCTGCAGCTTCACCTTCGAGTGGGCGCTGGCCGGGGCGGGTGTGCCGCTGCGCCACATCGAGCAGGGACGGAACGTGCCGATGTACGTCACGAGCCGCCAGTGCCGTCCGGCGGGACGGCTGCACGGGCCGATGGTGGTGTCCATGCGCCCGGTGCCGCCCGCGCACCTGGCGGCGGCGATCCGGGAGAGCAGTCTGCTCCCGGCGGTGCACGGCAGCCCTGTGCACTGCGGCGATCCGTCGGCGCTCGGCATCGACGACCTCGGCCGGCCCGACTTCGGCGATCCGGTGACCGTCGAACCGGACGACATCCCAGTGTTCTGGGCCTGCGGGGTGACCCCGCAGGCGGCGGTGACGGCCTCCCGGCCGCCGTTCGCCATCACCCACGCGCCGGGCCAGATGTTCCTCACCGACGCCCGCGACGAGCAGTACCGCGTGGCCTGAGCAGCGAGGGTGACCATGACCGCGATCGATCTGAACGCCGACCTGGGCGAGGGCTTCGGCCGCTGGCGGCTGACCGACGACGAGCAGTTGCTGTCCGTCGTCACCAGCGCCAACGTGGCCTGCGGCTTCCACGCCGGTGACGCGGCCACCATGCGGCGGGTGTGCGAACTGGCGGCCGCGCGCGGGGTGACGATCGGCGCTCAGGTCTCCTACCGCGACCTGGCCGGGTTCGGCCGACGCGCGATGGACGTGCCGCCCGCCGAACTGGCGGCCGAAGTGGCCTACCAGATCGGCGCCCTGGAGGTGTTCGCCCGCGCGGCCGGCGCCCGGGTCGCGTACGTCAAACCGCACGGCGCCCTGTACAACCGCGTGGTGCACGACGAGGAGCAGGCCGCCGCGGTCGTCGACGGCGTGCTCCTCGCCGACGGCTCACTGCCCCTACTCGGACTGCCCGGCTCACGGCTGCTGAAGCTGGCGGCCGAGGCGGGGCTCCCGGCCGTCCCGGAGGCGTTCGCGGACCGCGCCTACACCGACGAGGGCACCCTCGTGCCGCGGGGCCGGGAGGGCGCCGTCCTGACCGACTCCGACGCCGTGGTGGAACGCTCGGTGAGCATGGCCCGTTCCGGGACCGTCGTCTCCCACGCCGGGTCACCTGTCGACGTACGCGCGCGTTCCCTGTGTCTGCACGGCGACACGCCCGGAGCGGTGGAGCTGGCCCGGCGGGTCCGGCGGCGGCTGGAGGAGGCCGGTGTCCGGGTGGAGGCCTTCGCATGAGGGTGCTGCCGGTCGGGGACGGCGCTCTGCTCGTCGAGGTCTCCTCGGGGGACGAGGCACAGGCACTGCACGCGGAGTTGCTGCGCCGCCGCGCGGAGGGGTCGCTCGCGGTCCGCGAGATCGTGCCCGCGGCCCGTACCGTCCTCCTGGACGGTCTGCCGGACCCCGTCCGGCTGGCTTGCGAACTGACCGCCGCCGAGGTGCCGTCCGCTCCCCCGCGCGCGGGGGAGGTCGTCGAGCTGCCCGTGCGCTACGACGGCCCGGACCTGGCGGACGTCGCCACCCTGTGGGAGGTGACCGAGCAGGAGGTGGCCCGCATCCACGCCGACACCGAGTTCCGGGTCGCCTTCTGCGGGTTCGCCCCCGGCTTCGGCTACCTGACCGGCCTGCCGCCGCGCTACGACGTCCCGCGGCGGGTCACCCCGCGCACCGCCGTCCCGGCCGGTTCGGTGGCACTGGCCGGCCCGTACACCGGCGTGTACCCGCACACGTCGCCGGGCGGCTGGCAGCTGATCGGCAGCACGGACGCCGTGCTGTGGGACCACGCGCGCGTGCCGGCCGCTCTGCTGTCGCCGGGCGCGCGCGTGCGGTTCGTCCCGGTGGACGGCCACGGGAGCCCGGTGGGGCGGTCATGACGGACCGTGCGCTCGCCGTCGTACGGGCCGGGGCGCTGACCACCGTGCAGGACCGGGGCCGCCCGGGGCACGCCCATCTCGGCGTGCCGCGCTCCGGGGCACTCGACGCGCCCGCGGCGGCGCTCGCCAACCGGCTGGTCGGCAATCCGCCCGACGCGGCCGTCCTGGAGACCACCCTCAACGGCTGCGCGGTGCGGCCCCGTTCCCCGGTGACGGTGGCGGTCACCGGCGCGCCCTGCCCGGTCACGGTGGACGGACGTCCGGTCGCCTGGGGCGCACCGGTGCGACTGTCCGCGGGAGCGGTCCTGGACGTGGGCCCGGCGACCCTCGGGGTACGCGGCTATGTGGCCGTCTCCGGCGGCATCGCCGTCGAGCCGGTGCTCGGCAGCCGCTCCACGGACCTGCTGTCGGGGCTGGGCCCGCCACCGCTCACGGACGGCGCGGTGCTCCCCCTGGGGCGTGTCGTCGGCCCCCACGCGCGCGTGGACCTCGCCCCGCAGCCGGCGCCCCCGGCCGAACTGGTCCTGCGCGTGACGCTCGGACCGCGCGACGACTGGTTCACGCGTGCGGCTGTACGGATGTTCACGTCCCGCGTGTACCGGGTGTCCGCCGCGAGCAACCGCATCGGGCTGCGCACGGAGGGACCGGCCCTGCAGCGGGCACTGCCGGGTGAACTCCCCAGCGAGGGAGTGGTCCTCGGCGCGGTCCAGGTACCGCCCGACGGCCGGCCGGTCGTGTTCCTCGCCGACCATCCGACCACCGGCGGCTACCCGGTCCTCGCCGTCGTCCGGGACACCGACCTCCCCGCGGCCGCACAGGCTGTTCCCGGCACACCGGTCCGCTTCGTGGCGGTACGCCGCCGCTGACCGCCCGCGGGCGCCCGGGCCGACGTCGTCGCACCTCTCCCGTCGGCGCCGGGTCCCCAAGTGGTCGGTCCGCGTCCCGCTCGAGCGTCCCCGTGCCCTACGCCGCCTCCGGCGCCGGCTGCGGGGCCACGGACAACCCCTCCGGCGTCGCACGCTGATCGGGCACGGACCGGTGGTCCGGCGCCGATCGCGGCCCGGGCATCGACAGCCCCTCGGGCAGAAGCAGCCTGCCCTGCCATGGGCACTGCCCAGGCTTCGGCTCCGGCACCGACAGCGCGGCCAGCGCCGTCGACACGGCGTGCGAGGCGCGCAGGTCCAGCCGGGCGCTGGTGCCGCGCGCGCGGTGCCGTACCTCGGCGGCGGCGAGGCGCAGCAGCTGGGGCAGCAGGTCGTTGCAACGGCGCAGCACCCAGGCGGTGCCCGCGGTGGCCAGCCACAGCAGGCTCGCCGACCTGGTGGGCGGCGGGAACTCGGGCTCGGCGGCGGGCGCGGCGCCCGTCGCGACCCCGGCGTCCGCCAGCAGCGCGTGGAACCGGAGGGCCAGCTGCCGGTGCCCCTGCTCCCCCGGGTGCAGCCGGTCCGAGCTCCACATGGCCCGGTCGTCGACCCAGTCCCCCTCGGCCGCGTGCAGGTGCACGGCCCCGTACCGCTCGGAGAGCGCGTGGACGACGGTGTTCACCGCCCGCTGCCGCCGGGCCAGCGGCTTGGCCAGCACCCCGGGCAGTCCGAGCATCGCGCCCGGGTCGGGCAGGCAGGCGGTGAGGACGGCCGTGCCCTGCCGGGTGAAGGCGGCGTACACCTTGTCCAGGCGTTCCGCGACGTGCTGGATGTCGAACGTGCGGCGCAGCGTGTCGTTGACGCCGACCAGGACGGAGGCGACGTCGGGCCGCAGGGCCAGCGCGGCGGGCAGCTGGGTCTCCAGCACGTCGCGGGTCTGCGCTCCGCTGACCGCGAGGTTGGTGAATTCGGCGGGCGGTTCGGACAGTCCGCCGGCGAGCAGCGCGGCCCAGCCGCGCCACCCATTCCCCACGGGATCGCCCACCCCCTCGGTCAGCGAGTCCCCGAGGGCGACGTAACGGACGGCTCTCATGCCGCGCCCTCCGCACGGACGAAGGGTCGTTCGGGCACCGCCGCGTCGTGCACGGCGAGGAAGGCGTCCACCGCCGTGCCCCAGCCGAAGCACTCCGCACGCGCGCGTGCCGCCTCCCGGCGCTCGCGCTCGGGACGGTCGAGGAGCATATCCACGGCGTCCGCGAAGGCGTCCCCGTTGTCCGCCGCGGTGGCCCCGGCGGATCCGATCACCTCGGGCAGCGCGGAGGAGGCGCTGGCCACGACGGGCGTGCCGCAGGCCATGGCCTCCAGCGCGGCGAGGCCGAAGGTCTCGGCCGGCCCTGGGGCCAGGCACACGTCGGCGGTGGCCTGGAGCGCGCCGAGCAGGCTGCGGTCGCCGACGTGACCGAGGAAGGTCACCGGCAGGTCGCGTTCCTGCGCCCGCTTCTCCAGCCCCGGGCGCAGCGGCCCGTTGCCGGCCACCACGAGCACCGCGCGCACCCCGCGCTGGCGCAGCGACTCCAACGCGTCGAGGGCGGTGCCCGGCCGCTTCTCCACCGAGAGCCGGGAGCACATCACCAGCAGCTTCTCGTCCGCCCGCGCGTGGGTGTCGCGCAGCGCCGCGTCGCGCAGGGTGGGGCGCCGGTTCATCAGGTCGACGCCCAGGGGAGCCCGTACGACGTTGCGGGCGCCGATCCGGACGAACTCCCGCTCGGCGAATTCCGTGGTGCACACGACCTTGGAGTAGGTGTGGGCGGTGCGGACGTTGAGGGCGTCGGCGGCGCGCCGGGAGAGGTTCTCCGACAGGCCCCAGGTGCGCAGCACGCCGTCGGCGGTCTCGTGGGAGACCATCACGGCGGGCACCCGGGCGCGCCGCGCCCACTTGCCCGTCCACCGCAGCGTCGTACGGTCCGAGACCTCCAGGCGGTCCGGGCCGAGCTCCTCCAGGAGGGCGGCGACGCGACGCCTGTCGATGAGTACGCGGTAGCCGCCGGTGCCGGGCAGCACCGGGCCGGGCAGGGTGATCACCCGGCCCTGCTCGGTGTCCCGGTCGCTGTACTTCTCGCCGGGCACGATCAGGACGGGGTCGTGGCCCGCGACCTTGAAGCCCTTGCCCAGCTCGCGCAGCGCGGTGCGCAGGCCGCCGGACGCGGGGGCGACGAAGTTCGCCAGCCGGACGATGCGCAGGGAGGTGGTCATGGTCATGCCGCCACCGTCGGCCTGCGCGCCTCGAGGACGGCCTCGTAGTGCGCGATGAGCTGGTCACCGACGGCGGCCCAGGTGCGGCCCTCGACGGTGGCGCGCGCGGTGGTCCCGAACGCGGTGCGCATCGCGGGGTCGGCTGCCAGGGCGGCCACGGCCTCCCGTACGGCGTCCGCGTCGCGCGGCGGCACGAGGAACCCGGTGCGGCCGTGGTCGACCAGGTCCCTGGGGCCTCCCGCCGCGGGCGCGACCACGGGGACGCCGCTCGCCATGGCCTCCTGCACGGTCTGGCAGAAGGTCTCGAAGGGGCCGGTGTGGGCGAAGACGTCCAGCGAGGCGAAGATCCGGGCGAGTTCGTCGCCGGTGCGGCGGCCCAGGAAGACCGCGCCGGGCAGCGCCTCGGCCAGGCCGGGCCGGCTCGGCCCGTCACCGACGACCACCACGCGCACGCCGGGCAGCCCGCAGACGCCGGCGAGCAGCTCGACGTGCTTCTCGGGCGCGAGCCGCCCGACATAGCCGACGATCAGCTCGCCGTTCGGGGCGAGTTCCCGGCGCAGCGCGTCGTCCCGCAGGCCGGGGCGGAAGCGCCCGGTGTCGACACCGCGCCGCCACAGGTGGACCCGGGGCACGCCGTGGGCCTCGAGGTCGCCCTGGGAGGCGCTGGAGGGGGCGAGGGTGCGGTCGGCGGCGGCGTGCACCGAGCGGATGCGCCGCCAGGCCGCGGCCTCACCGGCGCCCACGTAGGTGCGGGCGTATCCGGCCAGGTCCGTCTGGTAGACGGCGACGGCCGGTACGCCGAGCCGGGCCGCGGCGGCCATGCCGCGGACGCCGAGGATGAAGGGGCTTGCCAGGTGCACGATGTCGGGCCGGTGCGCCAGGAACGCTGCGGCGAGGCGCCGGCTGGGCAGGGCGACCCGGACCTGGGGGTAGCCGGGGAGCGGAAGGGACGGGATGTGGACGACGGGGCACGGCGCGAGGGCGTCTGCCTTGCTCCCGGGAGCGGGGGCCGGGGCGACGACGAGGGGAGCGTGACCGCGATCGACGAGGTGTCGGGCGGTCTGAAGCGCGCAGTGGGCCACTCCGTTCACATCGGGGGGAAAGGATTCGGTCACGATGACGACACGCATAGGGCTGTTGTCGCCACGCTGGACGTGCCCGCGTCAACGTCGATCTTTCCGAAGGGGGAACGATCCATGAGCGTTGCGCTGCGCACCCGGGCGCGTCGGCCCGCGGCCATGTGCGCCTGAGTCCCGGGTCACCCGCTGTTCACCCGGTGGGCGGTCCGGTCCCCCGTCGTCCTGCGGGCGGGAAAGGGGGGCGTTCACATGGTGTCGGGTCCGATGCGGCTGCGTACCGCCGTCTGCACCTCCGCCTCCTCGGCGGGGTCGGAGGCGAGCCGGCGCAGTTGCTCGACGACGCGGGTGTCTCCGGTCTCGGCGTGCCGGGCGGCGAGTTCCCGGGTGGTCTCCTCGCAGTCCCAGAGGCACTCGACGGCGAACCCGGAGGGGAAGGAGGGGTCGGTGGCGGCGAGGGCGCGGGCGGCCCTGCCCCGCAGATGGGACGAGGCGGTCTCGCGGTAGACGTGGCGCAAAACCGGTGCGGCGCACCCGATGCCGAGCCGGCCGGCGCCGTCGACGAGGGTCCACAGGGTCGGCGCGTCGGGTCCCTCGCCCCGCACGGCCTCCCGCAGCGCGCCGAGGACCAGGTCGCTGTCCTTCGCGCCGCCCTGGCAGGCGAGCACGCGTCCCGCGGCGGCGCCCAGCGGATCGGGGCGGCGGGCCCAGCCGCGCGCCCGGTCGACGGCGGCCACGCTGCGCATCCGTTCGAAGGCGTCGACGGCCGCCTCCACGACGAACGCCGGGCCGGTGACGACGGCCGCCTCGATCAGGTCGAGGGCCTCGGGGTCGTTGCTGTCGGCCAGGTACCGCAGGGCGGTACAGCGTGCGCCGTCGGTGCCGTGCCGGGCGGCCTCGACGATCTCGGGCCGGTCCTCCGGTCCGGCGACGGCCGTGAGACAGCGGGCGGCCGGGACGTGCAGCGCCACACCGCGTTCGACGCCCTGCTGGGCCCACTCGAACACGGCTCGCACGCTCCATCCCGGGCGAGGGCCTGTCGGCCGCATCTGCCGCTGCCAGCGGTCGAAGCAGCCGGCCTCCTGGGCCGCACGCACGCGCGTGGCGATCGACTCGCGCGGATCCTCGGCCCACAGCCGCCACGGCCGGGGTTCGAAGGAGTCGCGCACGGCGGCGGCCAGCTCGGCCTCGCCCTCGGCGTCGGCCGGGAAGCGGGCCAGCACGGGCACGGCCAGGGCGCGCAGGCCCGCGTCGTCGTCGCGCAGGGCGAGTTCGTCCAGGGCCCAGGCCCAGTTCGAGCCCTGGGCGGCGTACCTGCGCAGCAGGTCGAGCGCGTCGCGCCGCCCGTAGGAGGCGAGGTGGCCGAGGACGGCGAGGGAGAGCCCGGTGCGGGACTCGTCGCTGTCGAGGATGTCCTCGGCGTCGAAGAGGTGCGCCTCGATCGCGTCCAGCTCGCCGTTCAGGTCGAGGTAGAGGCGGGCGTAGTACAGGGAGCGGTTCTCCACCTGCCAGTCGTGGCGGGGGTCGCGCAGCACACAGTGGTTCAGGGCCGCGAGCGCCTCGGTCCTGGGGGCGGTGAGCGCGTGCAGCGTGCCGTCGCCGCGGCCCCGCTGAAGCAGGCCGAGCAGCGTACCGCTGGGCGCTATGACCGGATCGAACATGGGAAACAGCCTCACATCAAGCGTCGACGCAACCGGGGAACGTGCTCTACCTGGCCGCGTGACAACACGTCGGGGCGCCCGCCGTCTTCTGCTTGCTGTAGACCATCTTCCTCTGCCTCTCGTCGGTGGCCCATGCGGGCCGCATCACGGCCCGCGCGGTGCGGCAACACCTGCCCAGCCCTCGCGTCCGTGAATCACGACGTCATGATGACCCGGCGCTTTGCGATGCCGCGACCGAAATTTCCGGCGGTCCTTCACCGCCTCCCCCGTTTTCCGTGTCGTACCTGATCAGCAGGGCTTCTTCTGCCTGATCAGGGCGTTCGGCTCAGTGCGCTCCGAACAGTTCCAGCAGCTCCGTCTTGCCGAACATCCGGGCGGTGTCGACGGCCGACGGGGTACCCGCGGCCGGGTCGGCGCCGCCTTCCAGCAGCGCTTTGATCACTGCTTCCTCGCCCTTGAAGACCGCCCCGGCGAGGGGTGTCTGGCCCCGGTCGTTGACCCGGTTCGCCTCGGCGCCGCGGGCGAGGAGCGCCCGCACCGTGTCGGCGTGCCCGTGGTAGGCGGCGAGCATCACAAGGGAGTCGCCGCGGTCGTTGGTGAGGTTGACCGGAACGCCCGCGTCGACGTACGCCACGAGCGCTTCGGCCTGCCCCTGCCGTGCCAGATCGAAGATCTTGGTCGCGAGCTCCACGACCTCGGGGTCGGGGGCTTCAGTCATCGGCCGGACCGCCTCTCCATACATACGAGTACGAACAACACCTGACCGCACTGCTGGGCCCTATGGGTGAATCGCCAGCGTACTGGCTGCGCGCGGACATGACGGGCTCCACCCGAGGCAAAGATCACCGACGCGCCCGTCGTACGCAAGCTCCGTCGGACCCGGAATCGCCACGGCTCCGCCATCGGGAGGAAATCCGCCGGATCTCACCCAGTTGCACCTTTTATCGTATGGATACATCCTGTGAGCATGGAAGTACTCATGGTGACTGTCCCCCTCGACACCAGGAGAACTCATGGTTCTGTCCATCTCAGGCGTCATCATGCTCGGCATCGTCGTCTTCATCTTCTACCGCAAGGACGGACTCAAGGCGTCCCACGCCTGTGTGTCGGCCCTGTTCGGGTTCTACATCTCGAGCACAGCGGTTGCGCCGAGCATCAAGGCGGGCGGCGAGAGTTTTGCGGGCCTGCTGGGCGGCCTCAACTTTTGACGCCCCGCCCACCCGCACCCACCTCCCCGCCCGTACGCATCGTCAGGAGACACCTGTGGCCCGGCGCCCCCTCCCCCGCATTCTGAGCAACGGCGGCGCGCAGCTCGCCCGGAGCCGGGAGCTGGCCCGGACGGCGGCCGACAGCGCCACCGACGTCCTCCACCCGCTGATCACCATCACCCGGGGACTGCGCCGGCTGGCGGCGGCCGGGCGGCGCAGGTGGTCCGACACGCCGAAGGACAAGCGCGGCCAGCTGCTGTTCCCGGTGGCGTCGGTGATCCTCGTCGTGGCGCTCGCGCCGTACGGCCCGCTGCTCGCCGTCATCATCCTGATGGCGGCGGCAGCCTGGTACGGCCGCGACCGCACCCCGCCGGCCCCCGAGGGACCCGACGAGATCCAGACGCAGCGCCTGCGGTCGCTGTACGAGGCGCTGGTCCCGTTCTTCTCGATCGCCGAGGACCCTGCTCCCCTGTACGCCCACGGCGGGGAGTGGGACAAGGCGTTCCCGGCGTACGAGTTCGACAGGGGGGACCGGATCACGCACCTGGTGATCCAGTACCCGGCGTACTTCCCGGACGGCGAACCGGAGGCACGCGCGCGTGTCGAGCATCTGCTGGCGGCCAAGTCGGGCCGCGGCCGAGAGTACCGCTTCACATGGCACGAGGAGGGCAATCAGCTCACGGTCGCCGTCCTCGCGCCACTGCCCACCGACATCGCCGCCCAGCGATTCGTCACGGCACCCGGTGAGACGGTCCTCGGTCTCACCGACGCGAGCGAGGTCCAGCGCACGCTGCCGCTCGAGCGGGGCGAGGAGCGGTGCGAGATGCCGCCCGTCGTGTGGCGCACGGGCATCCGCTCGACCGAGCCCCATCTGCTCGCCGTCGGCCAGCCCGGCAGCGGCACGTCCACCCTGCTGCGCTCGGTGGCGCTCCAGGCCCTGCAGTACGGCGACGTGGTCGTCGTCGACGGCGGCGGCACCGGCGACTTCGCCTGCCTGACCGGCCGGGACGGCGTCCTGGCCGTCGAGTGCGCGCTGGCCGGGGCGCTGGCGAGCCTGGAGTGGGCCGCGACCGAGACGGAACGCCGGCTGATCGCGGTCAACCGCGCACGTCAGGCGGGTCACCCGCCCCCGGACGACACCCAGCGGCCGCTGTGGATCCTGCTGGACCGTCCGAGCACGCTGGCCCACGTCGCCGCCGCCGACGGCCACAAGGACCCGCAGTCGCTGCTCCAGGCGCCGCTGCGGCACGGCCGCGCAGCGAACGTCACGGTCGTTGTCGCCGAGCAGTTCGACAGCCTGGACGCCCTGAGCGATTCCGTCCTGCAGCACACCCGCGCGCGGGTGGTCCTCGGGCCCGCCACCGGGGAACAGCTCACGGCGGTCCTGGGCGCGCCACCGAGCACCACGCCGGTCGCGCAGGTCCCGCCCGGTCGCGGCTACGCCCGCCTGGGCGCGGGTCCGGTGCTGCGCCTCCAGGTCCCGGCGACCCCGGACCCGTACGACGACGCCACGAGCGAAGCGCACCGCCAGGCGGTCATGGACCTGCTCCCGCCCCGCACGACCCCGGCGGACGCGGAACCGGACCGGCTCCCGCCGCCCGCCGAGCCGGAACCGGTCCCGGCGGAGGCAGCGGTGGCGAAGAGCCCCTGACCGGCCGGCCACCGGGACGCGCGCGGCGGCCGATCTGCGGCCGATCACGCCGACCACGAGCGTGGACGGACGCACGCAAGCGCCGCCACGCCACGGCGCCGCTCTCAAGGCGCCCCGCCTGCTACGCCACGAAGGTCCGCGGTGCCTCGGCCCCCGCAGTCCCCCCGCTCCGCACCAGGCGGGCCGCCGCGGCCAGTCGTACCGCCGCCTCCTCCGCCACCGCGCCCCCCACGGTGAACGGCAGCCGCACATACCCCTCGAAGGCGCCGTCCACACCGAAGCGGGGCCCGGACGGTACCCGGACGCCCACCCGCTCCCCCGCCTCCGCGAGGCGCGAGCCCGACAGTCCCCCGGTCCGCACCCACAGCGTGAGCCCGCCCCGCGGCACCTCGAACTCCCAGTCGGGCAGCTCACGGCGCACGGCGGCGACCAGTGCGTCGCGGTTGTCCCGCGCCTGCCCGCGCCGGATGTCCACGGCCTGCTCCCACCCCCCGGTGCCGAACAGCCAGTGCACGGCGAGCTGCTCCAGCACCGGCGTGCCCAGATCGGCGTACGCGCGCGCGGCGACGAGGTTGCGGATGACGTCCGGGGCGGCCCGTACCCAGCCGATGCGCATCCCGGCCCAGAACGCCTTGCTGGCGGAGCCGACGGTGATGACGGTGGACCCGGCCGGGTCGAAGGCGCACACGGGGCGCGGCATCTCCACGTCCCGGTCCATCCACAGCTCGTTCATCGTCTCGTCGGCGACGATCACGGTTCCCGCCGACCGGGCCGCCTCGACCAGCCGCCGGCGCTGATCCTCGTCGGCGAGCGCCCCGGTCGGGTTGTGGAAGTCGGCGACGACATAGGCGATGCGCGGCGCGGCGTCCCGCAGCACCTGCCGCCAGCGGTCCATGTCCCACCCGACGAGCCCTTCGGCCATCGCCACGGGCACCAGACGGGCACCCGCCACCCGCATCAGCTGCAGGATGTTGGCGTACGACGGCGACTCGACGGCGATGCGCTCGCCGCGGCCCGCGAAGAGATGGCAGATGGCGTCGATGGCGCCCATCGCACCGGTCGTGACCATGATCTGTTCCGGCATGGTGGGGATGCCGCGCGCGGTGTAGCGCTCGGCGAGCATCGCGCGCAGCGCGGGGAGCCCGGCCGGATAGTCGCCGTGCGTGTGCGCGTACGGCGGCAACTCCTCCAGTGCGCCCTGGACGGCGCGGGTGAGCCAGGGCTCGGGCGCGGGCAGCGCGGCGCAGCCGAGGTCGATCATCGAGCCGAGCGCCTCGGGCGGCAGCGGCTCCAGTCCGCGCGCGGGAAGCGGATTGCCGGCTGGCACGGCGGTCCAGCTGCCCGCGCCGCGCCGGGACTCCAGGAACCCCTCGGAGCGCAACGCCTCGTACGCCGCCGCGACCGTCGTACGGCTGACGGACAGGGCGAGCGCGAGTTCCCGCTCCGCGGGCAGGCGCGCGGCCACCGGCACCCGTCCTTCGAGCACCAGCAGCCGGATGCCGTCGGCGAGCGCGCGGTAGGCCGGCGGACGGCGCGAGCCCGGGCCCGCCGGGCGGTCCTGCTGCGACTTGAGCTGCCGGGCCAGCTGCGCCGCGCCCACCGCCGAGGTCCACTGCCCCATGACGATCAGTCCACCTTCCCCGAATTGGCCCCTCCGGGCGTCCTCTCCCCTGCCACAGGGTGCCACGTGTCAGGCCACCGGCACCAACGGGGACACGGGGAGGCCGACCCACTCCGACATGTTCGCCGCCCCCTCGGCATCCGGCGGCAGCGCCGTCGTTGCCGGAGGTCAACCCCCGCGCGCGATACTGCGTCCGTGAGCACGCGCATACGTCATCCCTATCTCGACCACCCCGGCCCCATCCCCTTCGCCCACCGGGGCGGCGCCGCGGACGGGCTGGAGAACACCGTGCTGCAGTTCCGGCGCGCGGTGGAGGCGGGCTACCGGTACATCGAGACCGACGTCCACACCACGCGGGACGGGCGGATCGTGGCGTTCCACGACGCGACGCTGGACCGGGTGACCGACGGGGCGGGGCGGATCGCCGACCTGCCCTGGGACGAGGTACGACAGGCGCGCGTGGCGGGCAGCGAGCCGGTGCCCCTCTTCGAGGAACTCCTGGAGACCTTCCCGGAGGTGCGCTGGAACGTCGACCTGAAGTCCGAGTCGGCCCTCCACCCCTTCCTGAACCTGATCGCCCGCACCGATGCGTGGGACCGGATCTGCGTCGGCTCCTTCTCCGAGGCCCGCGTCGTCCGCGCCCAGCGCCTGGCCGGGCCGCGCCTGGCGACGTCGTACGGCACGCGGGGCGTGCTCAACCTGCGGCTGCGCTCCTGGGGGGTGCCTGCCGCGCTGCGCCGGTCCGCGGTCGCCGCGCAGGTGCCGGAGACCCAGTCCGGCATCCAGGTCGTCGACCATCGGTTCGTCCGGGCCGCCCACGCGCGCGACCTGCAGGTGCACGTGTGGACGATCAACGAGGCGGAGCGGATGCACCGGCTCCTGGACCTCGGAGTCGATGGCATCATGACCGATCACATCGACACGTTGCGCAAGGTCATGGAGGACCGGGGCGTCTGGGTGTGACGCCCGGGGCCGCGCCCCGCGCACGGCAGGTCGGAACGAGGCGAGGGGCAGGGGTGGGCACCGAGACCGTGCGGACAGCGGCGGCCGACGACGCGGCCGGACGGCGGCGCGAGCAGCGCGGCTGGTACTTCTACGACTGGGCGTGCTCCGTCTATTCGACGAGCGTGCTCACCGTCTTCCTGGGCCCCTACCTGACATCGGTGGCCGAGGCGGCGGCGGACGCGGACGGCTTCGTCCACCCACTGGGGATCCCGGTCCGCGCCGGGTCCTTCTTCGCCTACTCGGTGTCCCTGTCGGTGATCGTGGCCGTGCTGGTGATGCCCCTGGTGGGCGCCGCCGCCGACCGCACCGGCCGCAAGAAGCCGCTCCTGGGCGCCGCCGCCTACCTCGGCGCCGCGGCCACGGCGGGCATGTTCCTACTGGACGGCGACCGCTATCTGCTCGGCGGCGTCCTGCTGGTCGTCGCGAACGCCGCGCAGTCGGTGGCGATGATGCTCTACAACTCCTACCTGCCGCAGATCGCCCCGCCCGAGGAACGCGACGCGGTCTCCTCCCGCGGCTGGGCCTTCGGCTACGCGGCAGGGGCCCTGGTCCTGGTGGCCAACCTGGTCCTCTACCTCGCCCACGACACCTTCGGCGTCTCGGAGAGCATGGCCGTGCGCATCTGCCTGGCCTCGGCGGGTCTGTGGTGGGGCGCGTTCGCGCTGATCCCGCTGCGGCGCCTGCGCGACCGCCGCTCCCCCGCGCGCGAGACGACGGTCACCGGCTGGCGGCAGCTCGCGGCGACGATCCGCGACATGCGCCGCCATCCGCTGACGCTGTCCTTCCTGCTGGCGTATCTCGTCTACAACGACGGCATCCAGACGGTGATCACCCAGGCGTCCGTCTACGGCTCGAAGGAGCTGGGCCTCGGCCAGTCGACGCTCATCGGGGCGGTCCTGCTCGTCCAGGTCCTCGCGGTGTTCGGGGCGCTGGGGCTGGGGCGGCTGGCCCGGCGGTACGGCGCGAAGCGCGCCATCCTGGGCTCGCTGATCGCCTGGACGGTCATCCTGGCCGCCGGGTACTTCCTGCCCGCCGGGGCACCGGTGTGGTTCTTCGTGCTGGCGGCCGGGATCGGCCTCGTCCTCGGCGGCAGTCAGGCCCTGTCCCGTTCGCTCTTCTCCCACCTGGTCCCGCCCGGCAAGGAGGCCGAGTACTTCTCGGCGTACGAGCTGAGCGACCGCGGGATGAGCTGGCTGGGGCCGCTGCTGTTCGGGCTCACCTACCAGCTGACCGGGAGCTACCGGGACGCGATCATCTCGCTGGTGGCGTTCTTCGTGCTCGGGTTCGTGCTGCTGGCGCGGGTGCCGGTGCGGCGTGCCGTCGCGGAGGCGGGGAACCCGGTCCCGGAACCGATTTAGCGCTCACGGCGAAAGGGCTGTAGTGTACGCGTTTGGCCTGCCAGGCGTACCGTTACTGCGCGTCAAAGATGCCGAAACGCTGGGTGACATCTGCTGCCAGATGTGACAAACCGGGCGCTGGTGGGTACAACATGGGCGGCTACGACGGCGACGCATGACCCGGAACGGGACTCCGAACGGGAATCTTTACCGCCGACCGGACGTTGACCGGATGACGACGACAGCGACACCTGTCCTGTGGGCGACAAGCCCGGGAGGCACGATTCATGAGTGAGCGAGCTCTTCGCGGCACGCGCCTCGTGGTGACCAGCTACGAGACGGACCGCGGCATCGACCTGGCCCCGCGCCAGGCCGTGGAGTACGCATGCGAGAAGGGGCACCGGTTCGAGATGCCCTTCTCGGTCGAGGCGGAGATCCCGCCGGAGTGGGAGTGCAAGGTCTGCGGGGCCTTGGCACTCCTGGTGGATGGCGACGGCCCGGAGGAGAAGAAGGCCAAGCCGGCGCGTACGCATTGGGACATGCTGATGGAACGGCGCACCCGTGAGGAGCTCGAAGAGGTCCTCGAGGAGCGTCTGGCCGTTCTGCGCTCCGGCGCCATGAACATCGCGGTGCACCCCCGAGACAGCCGCAAGTCCGCGTAGTTCCCACCGGGCTCGGGCGGGGTTCAACAGCGCACGCCAATGACCGCGGGCGCCGTACGTGACAATGACGTACGGCGCCCGCGGTCATTGGCGTGCGCTTGCTGGGCCGACGCGTGTGGCAGCAGGCGCCCGCGGTCGGCGGGCGGCCCTTGGGTCAACGGTGCGCTCACCGGCTCGCTCGGCGGCGCGCCTGCCGGCTCAGCGGTTCAGCGGCGGGTACTGCTCCCGGGGAGTCCCACCCGGCTCGTCCCGGACGACCTCACCCTGCACGACCTTGCCGTCCGGGCGGTGAATACGGGCCTGCTGGAAGGCGTCTCCGAAACTTCCGGGGGTGGCGCGGCGGAGCTTGCGGTCCACGGTCCGCTCCGCGTAGCGGCCGACGGCCTTCTGGACCGGCGGGAGCAGCAGGAGCAGGCCGGCCGCGTCCGAGACCAGGCCGGGCAGCATCAGCAGCAGCCCGCCCAGCATCATCAGTCCGCTGCCGCCACCGCTGGACGGCGGTGCGCCGCGCTGGAGCGCCTCGTTGAGGTTCTGGAAGGCACGCCGGCCCGCCCGCTTGATCACGACCGAGCCCAGCACGAACCCGGCGATCAGCAGCAGGAACACCGTGAACCCGCCCGCCGCGCCCGCGACCAGGGTCAGCAGCCAGATCTCCAGCACCAGCCACGCGGCGATGCCCAGCGGAAGGAACGTACGCAGCCGTGAGCGCCGGGGCCGAGCGGGGTAGGGAGGGGTCGATGCGCCAGTCGTCATGCCCCCAGTGTGCCTGCCGCCCGCTCAGCACGGGATAAGCGCCGACCGGCAGGACCGGGACGACCGAGCGGCCGACCAGCAGGCCCGGGACGACCGAGCGGCAGTCGGCGTCGCGACCGACGACCGCGTCAGCGACCGGACCGACGAGGCGCAAGCCATGAGCCGCACCGCGCGAGGCGCGACCCGCGGGGCTACGGCGCCCCGTGCCGCGTACGCCTGCCGGTATCGACAGGGTGACCATGAAGGCCCGCGTCATCGGCCCGAACCTCACGCCTCTCGCACCTCTCCCGCCCGATGCGTGCACGGCCCGTGCGCCGGCCCGCGATCAGGCGACGCCCGGCGCCTCGTACGCCTCACGACCGCGCGGGACCGTCCTTGCCGCCGCCCAGGATCTTGCCGACGCGCTCGCCCACGCCCCACGTCGTGACCCGCCACAGGGCCTCGACCAGGATGTCGCGGCTCATCTTGGAGTCGCCGAGTTCGCGTTCGACGAAGGTGATGGGGACCTCGACGACGTGGTAGCCGGCCTTGACGGCGCGGCGGGCGAGGTCGACCTGGAAGCAGTAGCCCTGGGAGGCGACCTCCCCGAGGCCGAGGCCCTCCAGCGTCTCGCGGCGGAAGGCGCGGTAGCCGCCGGTCACGTCACGGATCGGCACGTCCAGCAGGACGCGCGAGTACAGGCTGCCGCCGCGGGAGATGAACTCGCGCGACCTGGGCCAGTTCACGACGCGCCCGCCGGGCACCCAGCGGGAGCCGAGCACCAGGTCGGCGCCCTTGAGCGCGGTCAGCAGCCGGGGCAGTTCCTCGGGCTGGTGGGACCCGTCGGCGTCCATCTCGATCAGTACGCCGAAATCGTGCTCCATGCCCCACCGGAAGCCGGCGAGGTAGGCGGCCCCGAGCCCTTCCTTGCCCTTGCGGTGCAGCACGTGGACCTGCTCGTCTCCGACGGCGAGTTCGTCGGCGAGCTTGCCGGTGCCGTCGGGGCTGTTGTCGTCGGCCACGAGCACATGGGCCTCGGGAACCGCCTTCCGCACCCGGCCGACGATGGTCTTGATGTTCTCCGCCTCGTTGTAGGTCGGAATGATCACCAAGGTCGTGCCGAGTGGGCCGAAGCGCCTCCCCTGGGCCTCTGCCGCGCGGGTCCCCTCGCCGTCGTTCACTGCTGCCCCTTCGTGTCCGTACGCAGAGGTCCACCATAGTGGCCGCCGCCTGCGCCGACGCGATGGGACGTTCGTATGGTGGTGTCGATTCGGCGAGCGCGGGGTAAGGATGCGCCTTTGCCCTCTATGCGGGCGCCGCGCATATGTGTGGGCCCCACATCCGGGGCCTCCACCGCGCCTCTTGCGGCACCGCCGACGCTCCTCGTGCGGCACCGCCGCCGCTCCTCTTGGGCACCGCCCTGTGTGCGTCCGCCGCACCGCTCGCTGTGCGAAATCGGCCTCTGCTCGGCGCCCCTCTGAGCGCCACCGCCCTCCGTACCGGCCCACCCCCACATGCGGCGCCGCCTCACGCGGGATGACGGGGACAAGGGGACGGGGGACAAGGAGACGCGGGACAAGGGGATCGGCTCGACTCGCTGCGGATGGGGGCCCGGCACCCTTCGGGCCGACCTGGGACCCGCTGGCTGCGGATCGACCTGAAGCCGTTGTCTACTGAGCGTCCGGGCCCCATCCCGGTCACACCGTGCCGACCTGGCCGGAACGTTCCCCCGCCGTGGCGCGGTCGCTGTGCCTGGCTCCCAGTGACGGTGCCCCGGTGCGGTACACCGTCCCTGACCCAGCGGCGCCGCGAGGGGTGTGCGGACGTTGCCCGGTCGGGCGTCCCGTGGTGGACTCGGCCGAACCTACCCGCCCCGGGCCGCCGCCTGTCAACAGCCGTGTGATCTGCGCGTTTTCCCGCCCGTTAGTGACCGGCCCGGAGATACGCAGGTCTGGGACACCGTTTCGGGCGCCGATCCCCGGTCGCGCCACCCCGGGAGATCACTCGCTCGGCCGCACGTAGACGGTCCGGCCACCCACGACGGTCCGCAGGCAGACGGGCAGGTCGGAGCCGGGGGTGAGATCGGGCAGGCCGGGGGTGCCGGAGCGCGGGTCGGTCGACCAGCGCGCGACCCGGTCGTCGGGCGCCTGGACGATGAGCTCGCCGGTGTGCCACACGGCGTAGTCCGCGGGCGCGCCGGGCACGAGGACGCCCGCGTCGTCCCGTCCGATCGCCCGCCAGCCACCCCGCGTGTGCGCCGTGAAGGCGGCGCGGACGGAGACCCGGTGCTCGGGCGTGCGGTGGAAGGCGGCGGCGCGGACGGTGCCCCACGGGTCGAGGGGCGTCACCGGACTGTCGGAGCCGAGCGCGAGCGGAACTCCGGCGCGCAGCAGCGCGGCAAAGGGGTTGAGCAGGCGGGCGCGTTCGGCCCCGAGGCGCTGGGCGTACATGCCGTCCGTGCCGCCCCACAACGCGTCGAAGGCGGGCTGGACGGACGCGGTGAGGCCGAGTTCGGCGAAGGCCGCGATGGTGTCGGGGGTGAGCATCTCGGCGTGTTCGACGCGGTGGCGGGCGGCGCGGATCCGGGCGAGGCCGAGCTTTTCGGCGGCGGCGCGCACCCCCTCGACGACGGTGGTCACGGCGGCGTCGCCGATCGCGTGGAAGCCCGCCTGGAGGCCGGCCTCGGTGCAGCCGACGACGTGCGCGGCGACGGCGTCGGCGTCCAGGTAGGCGGTGCCGGTGTGGTCCGCGTCGGCGTACGGCGCGTGCAGGCAGGCGGTGTGGGAGCCGAGGGCGCCGTCGACGAACAGGTCGCCGGCGGCGCCGACCGCGCCCAGCTCGCGCGCCTTGTCGGCGTCGCGCTCGGCCCAGTAGCCGACGACGCGCGGGCCGGGCTCCTCGGTGGCGAGTCGCAGCAGGGCGGTGAAGTCGTCCTCGGAGGAGATGTCCGGTCCGGCGCACTCGTGCACCGAGCCGATGCCGAGGGATGCGGCGTGCGCGAGGGCGGCGCGCTGGGCCTCGGCGCGCTGGGCGGGCGTCACGGCCGCGAACGCGGCGGCGCGGACGGCGTGATGGGCGTTGCGGGTGAGGGGGGCGTCGTCCTGCCGCTCCAGGCCGGGCACGAGGTCGAGCAGGGCCGTGCTGACGACCGCCGAGTGGACGTCGATGCGGCTGAGGTAGAGGGGGCGGCTGCCGGTGGCCTCGTCGAGTTCGGCGCGCGTCGGGGGGCGCCCGCCGGGCCAGCGTGCGGCGTCCCAGCCGTGACCGAGCAGGACCCGGTCGTGGGGGCGGGCGGCGGCGAAGGCGCGGACACGGGTCAGTGCCTCGTCCAGGGAGCCGGCGCCGGACAGGTCGAGACCGGTCAGGGCCAGGCCGGTGGAGGTGGTGTGCACGTGGGCGTCGGTGAACGCCGGGGTGACCAGGGCCCCGTCCAGGTCGATCACCTCGTCCACGCCGTCCGCGAAGGCGTCGGCCGCGCCCTCGGAGCCGACCCAGGCGACCTGGCCGCGTTCGACGACCATCGCGGTCGCGAAGGGGTCGGCGGGACTGTGGACCTCTCCGCGGCGGAGCAGGACGGTCTGGGGCGGGGCGGTGCGTTCACTCATGGAAGACAGTCTCGCGCCTCACACGCACCCCGGTGCACGCAGGTGCCCCGGAACCCGTCGTGGCGGGCGGGGCGCCGGCGCCTCGGGCCGGCCCCGAGGGAACCGGGTCCCTCAGATCCGCGGCGGCCGGGCCTCGTACGGCGTGGACAGCACCACCGTCGTCCGCGTCGACACCCCCGCCAGCGACCGCAGCCGCGCCAGCAGTTCCTCCAGCTCGTGCGGCGTGGCGACGCGCACCTTGAGGATGTAGTTCTCGTCGCCCGCGACACTGTGGCAGGCCTCGATCTCGGGGACGCCGGCGAGCCGGTCCGCGATGTCGTCGGGGGCGCTGGGGTCGAACGGTTTCACCGAGATGAAGGCGGTCATCGGCAGCCCGACCGCCTCGGGGTCCACGACCGCGGCGTACCCACGGATGACGCCACGCTGTTCCAGCCGGCGCACCCGCTGGTGCACGGCCGACGTGGACAGCCCCGTGGCCTTGCCCAGGTCGGTGTAGCTCATCCGCCCGTCCTTGACGAGCAGCTGCACGATCTGTCGGTCCAGCTCCTCCATGGCGCAAGAACCTACAGTGCGCCTGACCTCATGGGATACCTCAGCGGCGCAGGTCATGCCCGGTTCGTGATGTCGCGGTGAGCAGCCTGTGCGCCGCCCGGGGGACAGAACGCGCCGCACAGGGCACCTGCGGGCGGCATGTGACGAACGCCACAAGCTTCGAACAGTTCCCGTGATGAAGTCGTGATTACCCCGGGAAGCGGTTGGGAAGTGCTTGCTGTGGTCGAGGCCGCAGCGCCTTCACGGCCCAGCCCGAGGGGGAGAATCCCATGCAGAGTCTTAAGCGCCCTGGTCGTACCGCACCCAAGCGCCGGCAGCCGGTCGTCGAGCCCGAGCCGGAGGGCGTCGAACCCGACGCCTTCGACGCCGAGGAAGCCGACGAACTCGACGCGTACGACACCTTCGAGATGTACCGGGTGATCTGCCCGGACTGTGCACAGCCCATCGCCCTGCTCGCGGACGAGGACTTCCTCCCGGAGCACGCGCTGTGCGCCTCACCGTGGAACCCGTTCGGACTCACGGTCTGCGCCGGTACGGGCCGCCGGGCCGCCGAGGCGCGGCCCGCGGACGAGTCCTTCGAGCCCCAGGAGCAGGACACCGCCCTCCTGTTGACGCTCCCTCAGGGGCTGGACTGGCGGATGCAGCCGTTCTCGCACGTCGGCGGCCCGGGCTCGCGCCCGATGAGGGTCCCCGCGATGCGGCGTCACGCCGCCTGAGCCGTCTCGCCGGCTCCACCCCGTAGCCGCCCCTGCACCATGGCTCGCAGACTGCCGTGGTGCGGGATCGGCGTGTCCGGGTCGACAGGGTCTGCGACTTCACGCGGCCCGCGGTGAGCGGTGAGCGGTGAGCGGTGAGCGGTGAGCGGGCAAAACGTCGATCACCGTGCGCAGGAGGCGCGTTGTGCCCCGACAAGGCGGCGCAGTGCGGCACCGCATCCCGCGCAACCGGTTCAACTCGACGTCGAAGCGGAGCACTTGGTCGAGGCACGTGGTCGAGCAGCTGACTACGGCGCGCCCGAGTCGAAGCCCGTGACCCCACTCGGGTCGTGCCGTCCGAACGAGCCGTGCTCGAAGATGCCGTACCCGGTCTCGCCCTCCAGCCGGAAGCGGTCCTGGTGGACCGGGTGGTCGTCGAGCGGCACCGAACGGTCGTCGGTCACGGCAAAACGCGCTGAATGCATGGTGATTAACGGTAAGTCAGGGGAAGGCGGACGGCCAGAGACGGAACGGCACGAAGAGCACCGGCCCGGGATCCGGGACACCCACCGCCGGGACACGGAACAGGACGGGGCGGGAGGCGAAACAGGACGGGGCCGCCCCGGAAGCCGTACCGCCCGCCGGAGCCCGGCCCCAGGACGGTCTACGAACTCACACCCGATTCCGCGTGCGGGTGACCTGTCCTCATACCGTCGCGTTGCCCAGATATGACCCCCACCTCCACCACGACCGGGCGTCAGTACCGCACGTTCGCTCCCCGGTACGCAGAAGCGCTTCCGCGCGACCAGCGCCCGGCCCAGGCCTCCGCCCCGGCCCCGGCCCCGCAGCCGCTCCCCGACCCGCCCATCTACCGCGACCTGATGCGCACCTGGGCGCACCGTGGCCGCACCCTGCCGGGGCGCCACGACCCGGAGTGGATCCGGCTGGCGGCGCCCCTGGTCGGGCCGGGTCAGTTCAGCGCGTCTCCGGACCCGCGAGATGACGGGCGATGACCATCCGCTGGATCTGGTTGGTGCCCTCGACGATCTGCAGGACCTTGGCCTCGCGCATGTAGCGCTCGGCCGGGAAGTCGGCCGTGTAGCCGTAGCCGCCGAGGATCTGCACGGCGTCCGTGGTGACCTTCATCGCGGTGTCGGTGCAGTGCAGCTTGGCCATCGCCGCCTGCCGGGCGAACGGGCGCCCGGCGTCGCGCAGCCGGGCCGCCGCGAGGTAGAGCGCGCGGCCCGCCTCGATCTGCGTCGCCATGTCGGCGAGCATGAAGCGCAGCCCCTGGAAGTCGGCGATCGGCCGGCCGAACTGCCGGCGCTGGGTGGCGTACGAGACCGCCTCGTCCAGCGCCGCCTGGGCCAGGCCGATCGCGCAGGCCGCGATGCCGAGCCGGCCGGAGTCGAGCGCGGACAGGGCGATCGCGAAGCCCTGCCCCTCCTCGCCGATGCGCCGGGCGTCGGGGACGCGCACACCGTCGAGGTGGACCTGGGCGGTGGGCGAGCCCTTCATGCCCATCTTCTTCTCGGGCGCCGCCGCGCTCAGTCCCTCGGCGTCGCCGGGCACCAGGAAGGCCGTGATCCCGCGCGGGCCCTCCTCGCCGGTGCGGGCCATGACGGTGTAGAAGTCGGCGACGCCGCCGTGCGTGATCCAGGCCTTGGTGCCGGTGATCACCCAGTCGTCGCCGTCCCGGACGGCCTTGGTGCGCAGCGAGGCCGCGTCGGAGCCGGACGCCGGCTCGGACAGGCAGTAGGCGCCGAGCAGACCGCCGCCCAGGATGGCGGGCAGGTGTTCGACCTGCTGCTCCTTGGAGCCGTAGGCGGCGAGGGCGTAGGAGGCGAGGGTGTGCACGCTGACGCCGAGGCCGACCGTCAGCCGGGCCATGGCGAGCTCTTCGAGGACCTGGAGGTAGACCTCGTACGGCTGGTCGCCACCGCCGTACTCGGGGTCGTAGGGCAGGCCGAGTAGCCCCGACTGCGAGAGCAGGGTGAAGACGTCACGCGGGAAGCGTCCGGCGTCCTCCTGCTCGGCCGCCTGCGGGGCGATCTCGCGCTGCGCGATGTCGCGGACGAGCGAGATCAGATCCCGGGCCTCGTCCGTGGGCAGTAGTCGGTCCACCGGCTGCGGGGCGCGGTCGGGCATGGCGACGCTCTCCTCCCTTTCGGGCGCGGCGGCGGACGTGCGCCGTGGGTGGGCGACTCCGCCGGGTCTCACTGATGCGGCCGATGTCGTGCTCCCGGGTCGCGGAAGGCTGCTGACCAGCGGCTGCGCGCTGTGAGTATGCCCGATTCGACGCACCGCGTCACCGGTTAACGACCGCTCACTTCCAGAATTCCCCGTCCCGCGAAATTGGTCCGCACCATTGACCCAACTGGTCTAGTCCTCCTACTGTGGCGGATCATCAGCGCCTCATCGCGTTCATGCCAATCGGCAGTCCCCCTCTCCCCCACGAGGAGACACCCGATGCACATTCGCCTCCGTCCCCGTGTCCGGTTCCGGGCGCTCGTCGCCGCCGCGTGTTCGGCCGCCCTCGGCGCGGGCCTGCTCACCGGCATCGGCACGGCCACGGCCGCCCCCGCGGCCGAGAAGCCCGTCGCCTCCGCCGCCCGGGCGGCCGCCGGTTCCAAGGTCGTCGGCTACTTCACCGAATGGGGCACCTACGACCGCAAGTACCTGGTCAAGAACATCGAGACCTCCGGCTCCGGCGCCAGGCTGACCCACATCAACTACGCCTTCGGCAATGTCACCGGCGGGAAGTGCGCGATGGGCGACGCCTACGCCGCCACCGACCGCGCCCACACCGCCGCCGAGTCGGTGGACGGCGTGGCGGACACCTGGGACCAGCCGCTGCGCGGCAACTTCAACCAGCTGCGCAAGCTGAAGAAGAAGCACCCGAACCTCAAGATCCTCTGGTCGTTCGGCGGCTGGAGCTGGTCGGCAGGCTTCGGCGAGGCCGCGAGGAACCCGGCGGCGTTCGCCCAGTCCTGCTACGACCTGGTCGAGAACTCCCGGTGGGCCGACGTCTTCGACGGCATCGACATCGACTGGGAGTACCCCAACGCCTGCGGCGCCACCTGCGACACCAGCGGCCGGGCGGCGTTCAAGAACCTGATGGCGGCCGTCCGGGCCACGTTCGGCTCCGGCAACCTGGTCACCGCGGCGATCACCGCCGACGCCACGCCCGGCGGCAAGATCGACGCGGCGGACTACGCGGGCGCGGCGCAGTACGTCGACTGGTACAACCCGATGACGTACGACTTCTTCGGCGCCTGGGACGCCGCCGGCCCGACCGCCCCGCACTCGGCGCTGACCTCGTACTCCGGCATCCCGAAGCCGAACCTGCACACCTCGGCCACGATCGCCAGGCTCAAGGGCCTCGGCATCCCGGCCTCGAAGCTGCTGCTGGGCATCGGCTTCTACGGCCGCGGCTGGACCGGCGTCACCCAGTCGGCGCCCGGCGGCACGGCCACCGGTCCGGCGGCAGGGACGTACGAGCCGGGCATCGAGGACTACAAGGTGCTGAAGACCAAGTGCCCGGCGACGGGCACGGTGGGCGGCACCGCGTACGCCAAGTGCGGCAACAACTGGTGGAGTTACGACACCCCCGCGACCGTCGCGACCAAGATGACGTACAAGAACCAGCAGGGCCTGGGCGGCACGTTCTTCTGGGAGCTGAGCGGGGACACCGCGAACGGTGAGCTGATCAAGGCGATCCAGTAGCCGCCGGCGCGCAGGGGGCGGAGGTCCGGCCGGGCTTCCGCCCCTTTTTCATGCGTCCCGGCGAGCGGGCCCGGGGGCCGGATACGACGGGTCGAGTTCCTCGATCGCCCGCATGGTGCCGCCCAGGGTCTTGACCAGCAGCCCGCGCATGGTGTCGCGGGTGAGTTCGGGGCGGTCGATCCAGTCGAGGGTGGTGCCCTCGACGCCGCACACCCAGCCGAGCAGGCCCATGCGGGCGAGCGGCGCGATCTCCCGGTGTCCGTAGGCCCCTTCGGCGATGGTCTCGACGATCACCTCGCGCACCGAGTCCCGGATGGCCTGCACCTCGGTGTCGAATCCGACGCCGCCGCTGACGATCGTGCGGTACGCGGCCTGGTTGTGCTCGGCGTAGCGCAGGTAGCCGTCGATCGTGCGGTGCACCCGGTCGACGGGGGCGAGTTCCAGACCGCCGGCCGCGAAGGCGACCAGATCGGCGACGGAGTCCTGGACGATGGCCAGGTAGTAGCCGCGCTTGGAGTGGAAGTAGTAGTAGATCAAGCCCTTGGCGACATGGGCCTGCCGGGCGATGTCGTCCATCGAGAGCGCGTCGTAGGACGTGTCGGCGAACAACCTCCGCCCGATCGCGAGGAGTTCGGCGCGGCGCGCCGCCGACCGTTCGGTGCCGCGCGCCCGGGGCCGGGCGGCGTCGCGCTGGTGGCTGATATTCACTCTCGACCCTGGTTCCAACGGGCGGCGGGACCTCCGCAGTATGGCAGGCCGACCTCCCCGTCAGGTCACATCAGTCCCAGCTGTGTCACCAGCATCGCCAGCACCACGACAAGGGTCCAGCCCATGATGTGTTCGACGATCTTCGGGCCGTCGTCCTTGGGGCCGCCGGTACGGACGCGGGTGGCGGTGGCGGTGTGTGCGGTCATGGTCTCTCGCCGGTCTGTCGTGCGTGCAGTGGACTCCCCCCACCGTTCTGTCCACCTTGCCACCAGGAGCGGCTTTTGCGGCGGAGACGTTGGTCACAGCGGACGACGGCCCCCGGAGGGGATCCGGGGGCCGTCGGGCGCCGGCTTCAGCGAACGCCCACCGCTTCGAGCGCCAGCCGCTGGCGGCCGGTCGGCAGCGCCGGGAAGTAGAGGTAGCACACCCCGCCGGTGCCGGAAGCGACGTTGCCGGAGGCGTTGTACCGCTTGGTGCGCAGCCAGATGTTCTCGAATTCGCGTCGGTCGTAGACCCGGCGGACGGCCTGGTTGCTCGGCGACGCCGGGTCGTTGGCGATCACGTCGCCGTCGGCGGTGAAGCCGATGACGGTCATCAGGTGGCCGGAGGTGCCGTAGCCCGCGCCCGTCAGCTCGCTCGCCAGGAACGACTGGGACGTTATGGCCGGGATGCCGGCCGCGATCAGCGTCTCCAGGTCGGTGAGCGAGCCGAGCCGGGTGACCACGCCCTGCAGGCCGGGGAAGGTGGCCGCGTAGGCGGCGTTGAAAGGCCAGTTGCCGCAGCCGGCGTACTGGTAGTCGTACGTGGAGCGGGCCGCGTGGCACACCTGCGGGTCGGCGTAGCTCGGATCGACCCAGGCCAGCTGCTCCTCGGTGAGCCGGCCGCCCCAGTACTCGATGATCATCTGCGAGGAGGTGGGGCTGCACCAGGCCTCGCCGCCGTTGTCGTACTCGGGGTACTGCCCCTTGTGAATCTCCTGTGAGTACCTCGGCACGACCAGCTCCTCGGCGAGGCGCGGCGTGGAGGCTGGGACCGTGAACCGGTCCGGGACGTCGGAACCCATCGCGCCGAGCCGCCAGACCGTGGGCGTGAGCCGGGTGCCGGGCTCGCGGTAGAGGGTCAGACGCAGGCGGTACGAGGTGAGGCGCAGGCCCGACGCCGGGTCGTCGACGGCGAACGTGTCGGTCCAGATCGTGCTCTTGCCGTCGGTCTGGTCGTCCACGGAGGTGCGCCTGATGTCCTGGTCGCCGGCCGCCCAGCGGCCCATGACGTACCAGGGCGTGTCCGTGCCGTCGGAGTAGGTGCCGCGCAGGTCGACCTGGATCCAGGTGCCGGCCGGGGTGTGCGCGTTCCAGGAGGCGATCACCTCGGTCGCGGGAACGGCGAGCCGGTGGACCGGGGAGGTCCAGGTCGCGTACTCCCAGGTGGAGGTCTTCCCGGTGTGCGGGTCGGGGTAGGCGGTGGTGCCGGCCGGGGTGGCGAGCACCACTCCGGGGCGGACGCCGGGGACGGCACGGGCGCCCTGGGCGGCACCGCCGCGCCAGTCGGTGTACGTCGTCCAGAAGCGGTTGTCGACCCGACGGGCCGGCGCCTCGGTGGGATCGGCCGTCACCGGGTCGCCGGCGGGGGCTGAGGAGGCGGCGGCCGCCGGGCCCGCGCCGCCGGCGACGGCGGCGACGACCGCGGCGGCCAGCAGGGCTCTGCGGGACGGCTGTTCGGCTCTGCTCATGGGCGGTTGGCTCCCGGGGTCGGAGTCGGGGCAGGTCCAGTGCATGGATGTGTGCGCCAACTATGGCCGCAGGAGGCCGCCACTGCCAGCACTTCGGACCATGCCGCGCCCGGCAATATTGGTCGGGACCACTGGCATGAGCTGGGGGATGATGGGAACGTGTCGCACTCCCACCGCCTCACCCCGGCCGCCTCGCTGTCCGGGCTCGCCCGCCTGCTGCGCGGCCTGCCCCCGTCCTGCGGCCCCGTCCGCCTGATCGGCGTCGACGGGCATGCGGGCTCCGGAAAGACCACGTTCGCCGGTCGGTTGGCGGACGCGCTGGGCGGCGCCCCGGTGCTGCACCTCGACGACATCGCCAGCCACGACGAGCTGTTCGCGTGGACCGGCCGCCTGCTCAGCCAGGTCATCGAACCCCTCGGCCGGGGCGAGAGCGCGCACTACGCCCCCTACGACTGGCGCGCCCGCCGGTTCGGTCCGCCCCGCCCGCTGCCGCCCGCGCCGGTGGTCGTCGTCGAGGGCGTCGGCGCCGGCCGCCGCGCCCTGCGTCCCCACCTGGCGCGACTGCTGTGGCTGGAGTTGCCGCACGAGGACGCCTGGGCTCGGGGGCAGTTGCGGGACGGGGAGGAACAGCAGGAGTTCTGGGCCGGGTGGGTCCGGGCGGAGCGGCGGCATTTCGCCGACGACCCCACGCGCCCCTTCGCGGACCTCCTGGTGCACGCGTTGCCCAGGGGTTATGAGGTGCTGCCGGGACCAGCGGGACAGCCTGGTCCGGACCAGGATGTGACGGACGGTGACGGGCCGTCCCCATTGTGCTGAACGTGTGAAGACCCTTGCGGCTGAACTTGGCCGAGTGCCTCAACTCGGCTTGACCGGGGGGCCGTACAGGACTTACGTTCTCAATGAGCGGCCCAGCGCGGTCGCCGACAGACGCGAAGCCCCCGGTTGTTCCCCCGTGATCGGGGGCTTCGTTCTGCCCTCATTCACTTCCGCCGGACGCTCCGAGGCGTCTTCCGCTCACCCTCGGTCACCATGCGTGCCGCGCCACCTCCGCTCCCACCTCGTCGAACGCCCCGTGCCGCACCCTACGGCGGGCACCGACCCGCGGGTACGATGCCCTCGGTGCGACCTGTGAACGGCTGCTCCGCGCACCGTTGCAACTCCGGTCCGCGGCACGGAGGTTCGAGCGTAGTCGGCCGACGGGCGACGGCCCGGCGGCGAACCAGCGGGGGCTCGGTTTGTGGGGGGACGTCATGGACTTCGGCACGCAGGGCCCCGAGGCCCCGGCCGACCTGGCCTGGCTGCGCGGCGTGGACGCCTACACCATGGGCGCCTACCCGCAGGCCGAGGAGGAGTTCCGGGCCGCGGTCCGGCTGGATCCCGGGATGGCCGACGGCTGGCTCGGGCTGCACGCGCTGCGGGTGGACACGACGACCGCGCTGCTGCGGATGTTCCGGCACCGGGAGCGCTTCGGCGAACAGCGCACCCGACACCGGCGCACCCTCAACTCCTGGTACTGGCTGGGCTGGTGGGTGCAGCCCGTGCTGGAGACCCCGCGCGACCTGCTGCTGGCGCACGCCTCGCACTGGCTGGACGGCCGCCACGTCCCCGAGCTGGACCGCGCGCTGGCGGGCCTGCCGCCCATCGACACCGACCACCAGGTGCGGTTCCTGCACGCCTGCCGGGCCTATCTGGTCAAGGACTGGGAGCAGTTGGTACGGCACACCGACCCGCTCCTCGACGACCCGCTGCTCGGCATCGAGGCCGGTCTCTTCGGCGGCATGGCCAGGGTCCGCCTGGAGATGTACGGGCAGGCCGAGCCGCTGCTGTCGGCGGCCCTGATGCGGTGCCGCAGCGAACAGCCGCAACGCAAGGAGCTGCGCTACTGGCTCGCCCGCGCCCATGAGGGCACCGGCCGCTCCGCCGCCGCACTCCCCCTGTACCGGGCGGTGCACCGCGTCGACCCCGCCTTCATGGACACTTCCGCCCGGCTGGCGGCGATCGCCGAGGGCGACGGGTACGACGACTCCGCCGACCTCGCCTCGATCACGCTCACCGGCGCCGGGCAGGACAGCGTCGACGGCCCCGACGTGCTCGACCCGCTGTTCGGCCTCGAGGGCCGGGACCTGAGACCGACCGATTCCGCGCCGCCGCCCGCCGGGCCGCCGCCGTCGGTCACCGGTCCGGCGGTACGGGAGAAGAGCTTGGTGCCCTCCCAGCCGTTGCCCTCCGGGCCGACCGACCCCGCCTTACTCGAGGAGGCGCTCGCCGAACTCGAGCGCATGGTGGGCCTGGAACCGGTGAAACGCCAGGTCAAGGCCCTGTCGGCACAGTTGAACATGGCCCGGCTGCGGGCCGGTCAGGGCCTGCCGGTACAGCCGCCGAAGCGGCACTTCGTCTTCTCCGGCCCGTCCGGCACCGGCAAGACCACGGTCGCCCGCATCCTGGGCCGCGTCTTCTACGCCCTCGGACTGCTCGGCGGCGACCACCTCGTGGAGGCCCAGCGGGCGGACCTGGTCGGCGAGTACCTCGGGCAGACCGCCGTGAAGGCCAACGAGCTGATCGACTCCGCGCTCGGCGGGGTGCTGTTCGTCGACGAGGCCTACGCGCTGTCCAACTCCGGCTACGGCAAGGGCGACGCGTACGGCGACGAGGCGTTGCAGGTGCTGCTGAAGCGGGCGGAGGACAACCGGGACCACCTGGTGGTGATCCTGGCCGGCTACCCGGAGGGCATGGACCGCCTCCTCGCCGCCAACCCCGGCCTGTCCTCCCGCTTCACGACCCGCGTGGACTTCCCCTCGTACCGGCCCCTCGAACTCACCGCGATCGGCGAGGTGCTGGCCGCCGAGAACGGCGACGCGTGGGACGAGGAGTCGCTGGAGGAGCTGCGCTCGATCGCGGGACACGTGGTCGACCAGGAGTGGATCGACGAGCTGGGCAACGGGCGGTTCCTGCGGACGCTGTACGAGAAGAGCTGCGCGTACCGGGATCTGCGCCTGTCGACCTGTCCGGGGTCGCTGTCGCGGGAGGACCTGGCGACGCTGCGGCTGCCGGATCTGATGCAGGCGTACGGCGAGGTGCTGTCGGGGAGGGGGCCGCAGGACCCGTCGGCCATGTGACGGATCCCGCGGCCCGTGCCGTCAGCCCGCGAGCACCTCCTCGCCCGACCGCGGCTCGGACACCGCCGGTGCGGGCGGCGGCTCCCGGTGCGCCGGGTCCCGTACCTCACCGACCAGCAGTTCGAGCACGTCCTCCAGCGCGACCAGCCCCAGCACCCGCCCGGAGCCGTCCGCCACCTGCGCCAGGTGCGTCGCGGCGCGGCGCATGACGGTGAGCGCGTCGTCCAGGGGCAGCTCGGACCGGAGTGTCGTCATCGGCCGCCACAGATGCTGCGGGACGGCCCGTTCCGACTCCTCCAGGTCGAGGACGTCCTTCACGTGCAGGTACCCCATGAAGGCCCCGTTCTGCGCGGCCACCGGAAAACGGGAGTACCCGGTGCGGGCGGTCAGCTCGATGATCCGGCCGGGGGTGACCGAAGGGCTGACCGTGACCAGCGACTCGCGCTCGAGGAGCACGTCGGTGACCGGGCGGGAGCCCAGTTCCAGCGCGTCCTCCAGCCGTTCGGCCTCCTCGGGGTCGAGCAGGCCGGCCTGACCGGCGTCCTCCACGAGCCGGTTGAGCTGCTCGCTGGTGAACACCGCCTCGACCTCGTCCTTCGGCTCGACCCGGAAGAGCCGCAGCACGCCCTGGGCGCAGGCGCCGAGGGCGACCGTGATCGGGCGGCAGAGGCGGGCGAAGGCGACCAGGCCGGGGCTCAGCCACAGCGCGGCCTTCTCCGGCGCCGCCATCGCCAGGTTCTTCGGGACCATCTCGCCGATGACGAGGTGGAAGAAGACGACGGTGGCGAGCGCGATGACGTACCCCAGCGGATGGATCACCGCATGGGGCAGGTGGATCCACGCGAAGACCGGTTCCAGCAGGTGCGCCACGGTCGGCTCGGCGACCGCGCCAAGCGTCAGCGAGCAGACGGTGATGCCGAACTGGGCGGCGGCCATCATCTGCGGCAGCCGCTCCAGGCCGTACAGCACCTGGCGGGCCCGAGTCGTGCCGAGCGGTTCGATCTGGGAGCGGCGGACCGAGACCAGCGCGAACTCGGCGCCGACGAAGAAGCCGTTGGCGAGCACGAGCAGCGCCGCGAACAGGAGCTGGAGCACGCTCATCGCACGGCCTCCATGACGGGGGCGGTGCGCACGATGCGCACCCGCTCGGCGCGGTAGTGCCCGACCCGGCGCACGGACAGCCGCCAGCCGGGCAGCTCGGCGCTGTCGCCGACGGCCGGGATCCGGCCGAGCAGGTCGGCGATCAGACCGGCGACCGTCTCGTACGGCCCCTCGGGCACGTCGAGGCCTATCCGCCGCAGGACGTCGACCCGGCAGCTGCCGTCGGCGTCCCAGGCCGGGCGGCCGTCCTCCGGCGGGGCGGAGGCCAGCTCGGGCAGGTCGTGACCGTCGTGCTCGTCACGGACCTCGCCGACGAGCTCCTCGACGATGTCCTCCAGCGTGACGACACCGGCCGTGCCGCCGTACTCGTCGACGACGACCGCGATCGGCTGTTCGCTGCGCAACCGGGCGAGCAGCGGCCGCACCGGCAGCGTCTCGGGGACCAGCAGCGGCGGCCGGGCGATCCGGCCGACGGGGGTGCGCAGCCGCTCCGGCGCGGGGACGGCGAGCGCGTCCTTCAGGTGGACCATGCCGACGACCTCGTCGATCCGTTCCCGGTAGACGGGGAAGCGGGACAGGCCGGTGGCGCGGGTCAGGTTGACCACGTCCTCGGCGGTCGCCGAGGACTGCAGGGCGCTGACCCGCACGCGCGGGGTCATCACGTGCTGCGCGGTCAGCTCGCCGAGCGACAGCGTGCGGACGAACAGGTCCGCGGTGTCCTGCTCCAGGGCACCGGCGCGCGCGGAGTGCCGGGCCAGGGAGACGAGCTCGCCGGGGGTGCGGGCGGAGGCCAGCTCCTCGGTGGGCTCGACGCCGAGCGCGCGGACCAGACGGTTGGCGACGGAGTTCAGCCCCGCGATCACCGGCCTGAACGCACGTGCGAACAGACGCTGCGGACCGGCGACGAAGCGCGCGACCTGCATGGGGCGGGACACCGCCCAGTTCTTGGGGACGAGCTCACCGACCACCATCTGCACGGCCGAGGCCAGCAGCATGCCGATGACCACGGCCACCCCGGAAACCGCGCCGTCGGGGACGCCGACGGCGGTGAGGGGGCCGTCCAGCAGCTGGGCGAGGGCCGGTTCGGCGAGCATGCCGACGACCAGGGAGGTGATGGTGATGCCCAACTGGGTGCCGGAGAGCTGGAAGGACAGCTCCTTCAGCGACTCGACGACCCGGCGGGCCCGTCGGTCGCCCCCGGCGGCGGCCCGCTCGGCGTCCGGGCGGTCGACCGTGACCAGGCCGAACTCGGCCGCGACGAAGAAGCCGTTGGCGAGGATGAGCAGGAAAGCGGCTGCGAGCAGCAGCAGGGGGATGGTCATGATGCCGCCGCCTCCGCGCTATGTGGGCAGGGGGCGGCGCAGGTACTACAGGACGATCCGTCCATCGCCGGAGAGGGTCACTCCTCGGGTAGCAGGAACCCCTGTGCGCCGGCCGGCACGACAGGGGCGGAGGCGTCACTGACAACGCCTCCGCCAACAGATTAATCAAGACACCGGCCGGTGCGGCAGGGTGAACGGCGCCGAGTCAGTCCCGGGATTCGCCGGAACGGGCCTCGACCAGCGCGCGCAGCGCCCGCGCGTCGGCGACGGCCTGCGCCTTGGCGATACCGGGCTGAATGCCGATCGCGGCCAGGCTGGTGCCGTCGCTGAGGTCCAGGAACACCCAGGGGTCGCCGACCCGCAGGTGCACCTGGACGATCTCCGCCCAGGCCAGCCGGCGGGTGCTGGCGAAGTTCACGACGGTGACGCCGGTGTCGTCGGCGACGACCTTCGGGCGGGCCAGCATCAGCGCCACGGCCGCCAGCAGGGCCGCCAGGAAGACGAAACTCATCCGCTCGCCGGGGCCGAGCCGGTCCAGCAGCAGTGCGATCGACGACACGATGACGAAGATCGCGACGGCCGCGGTGAGCAGGACGGCGCGGGTGCGGCCCGGCCGGAAGGTGACGGGCAGCGTGGGCAGGTCCGACATCGGTGCGGTGTTCCTCAGAGACGGCAGGCGTGGATGGCGGTGGTCAGGATGGCCCGCGCGCCGATGTCGTACAGGTCGTCCATGATCCCCTGGGCGTCCTTGGCGGGCACCATGGCGCGGACGGCGACCCAGCCCTCGTTGTGCAGGGGCGAGATGGTCGGCGACTCCAGGCCGGGAGTGAGCGCGACGGCCTTCTCCAGCTGCTCCACGCGGCAGTCGTAGTCCATCATCACGTACGTCCGGGCGACCAGGACGCCCTGGAGCCGGCGCAGGAACTGCTGCACCTTGGGCTCCTCACCGTCCGTGCCGGTACGGCGGATGACCACGGCCTCGGAGGTCATGATCGGCTCGCCGACGACCTCCAGTCCCGCGTTGCGCAGGCTGGTGCCGGTCTCGACGACGTCCGCGATGACCTGGGCGACGCCGAGCTGGATGGCGGTCTCGACGGCGCCGTCGAGGTGGACGACGGAGGCGTCGATGCCGCTGTCGGCGAGGTGCTTGGCGACGATGCCCTCGTAGGAGGTGGCGACCGTCTTCCCGTTCAGGTCCGCCGGGCCGTCGATCGTGCCGGGCTTGGTGGCGTAGCGGAAGGTGGAGCGTGCGAAGCCGAGCGGCAGGATCTCCTCGGCGTTGGCTCCGGAGTCGATCAGCAGGTCGCGGCCGGTGATGCCGATGTCGAGCCGGCCGGAGGCGACGTAGATCGCGATGTCGCGGGGGCGGAGGTAGAAGAACTCGACGTCGTTCACCGGGTCGACGATCCGCAGCTCCTTGGACTCGCGGCGCTGCTGGTAGCCGGCCTCATGCAGCATGTCCGCCGCAGGGCCGGAGAGGGAACCCTTGTTGGGGACGGCGATGCGCAGCATGAGGTCGGCTTCCTTCGTTCGCAGTGTTTCGCGGTGTGCTGTGGGGTCGGGCTTCAGAGGTGGGCGTAGACGTCGTCGAGGGAGATCCCGCGGGCGACCATCATCACCTGGACGTGGTACAGCAGCTGGGAGATCTCCTCGGCGGCCGCCTCCTTGCCCTCGTACTCGGCGGCCATCCAGACCTCGGCGGCCTCTTCGACGACCTTCTTGCCGATGGCGTGGACGCCCTTCTCGACCAGTTCCGCGGTGCGGGAAGTGGCGGGGTCGCCGTGGGCGGCCTTGTGCTGGAGCTCGGTGAAGAGCTCCTCGAACGTCTTCTTGGACATGGTGACGCCCACTCTACGGGTTGCTCCGGCCCGGTTAACGCCAGGGCTCGGATACTGAACGGAGCGTAGCCGCGGTCGCCACCGCCGCGGTCACGGCCTCGTGCCCCTTGTCCTCGCTGGAGCCCTCCAGGCCGGCCCGGTCCAGGGCCTGCTCCTCCGTGTCGCACGTGAGCACGCCGAAGCCGACGGGGACGCCGGTGTCGACGGACACCTGGGTGAGGCCCTGGGTGACTCCCTGGCACACGTAGTCGAAGTGGGGGGTGCCACCGCGGATGACGACGCCGAGGGCGACGACCGCGTCGTAGCCGCGGCCCGCGAGGACCTTGGCGACGACCGGGAGCTCCCAGCTGCCGGGGACCCGCAGCAGGGTCGGCTCGTCGATGCCCAGGTCGCGCAGGGCGCGCAGCGCGCCGTCGACCAGTCCGTCCATCACCTTCTCGTGCCACTGCGCCGCGATGACGGCGACCCGCAGGTCACCCACGTTGCGTACGGACAGTTCCGGTGCGCCCTTGCCGCTCACGTTGCTCCTCGTTGCTCTCTTGCCGCTGTGTTACTGGTTGCCGCAGGTGGTCACGGCGGGCGTGTCCAACCACGGCAGGTCGTGGCCCATCCGGTCCCGCTTGGTGCGCAGGTAGCGGAGGTTGTGCTCGCCCGCCGTCACGGGCATCGGCTCGCGCTCGGTGACCTCGATGCCGTGCCGGACGAGCGCGTCGGTCTTCTCGGGGTTGTTGGTCATCAGGCGCACGCTGCGCACGCCGAGGTCCGTCAGGATCTGCGCGCCGGCCGCGTAGTCGCGGGCGTCGGCGGGCAGGCCCAGCTCCAGGTTGGCGTCGAGGGTGTCCCGGCCGCGCTCCTGGAGCTCGTAGGCGCGCAGCTTGGACAGCAGGCCGATGCCGCGTCCCTCGTGTCCGCGCAGATAGACCACCACGCCCCGCCCCTCGGTGGCGATGCGCTCCAGGGAGGTCTCCAGCTGGGGGCCGCAGTCGCAGCGCAGGGAGTGGAAGACGTCGCCGGTGAGGCACTCGGAGTGGATTCGGACCAGGACGTCCTCGCCGTCGCCGAGGTCACCGTGGACGAGGGCGATGTGCTCGACGCCGTCCACGGTGGAGCGGTAGCCGTACGCCGTGAAGGTGCCGTGGGCGGTGGGGAGCCGGGTCTCGGCCTCGCGGCGGACGGTGGGCTCGGAGCTGCGCCGGTAGGCGATCAGGTCCTCGATGGAGATGATCGTCAGGCCGTGCTTGCGGGCGAACGGCACGAGCTCCGGCAGGCGGAGCATCCGGCCGTCCTCGCCGGCGATCTCGACGATGGCACCGGCCGGGCGCAGGCCCGCGAGGCGGGCGAGGTCGACGGCTGCCTCGGTGTGGCCGTTGCGGGTGAGGACGCCGCCGGGCTTGGCGCGCAGCGGGAAGACGTGGCCGGGGCGGACGAGGTCGGTGGGCTCGGCCGTGCCGCTCGCGAGCAGCTGGAGCGTGGTCGCCCGGTCGGACGCGGAGATGCCGGTGCTCACGCCGTGGGCGGCGGAGGCGTCGACGGAGACGGTGAACGCGGTCTTCATCGACTCGGTGTTGTCGTCGACCATCTGCGGCAGCCGCAGCCGGTCCAGTTCCTCGCCCTCCATGGGGGCGCAGATCAGTCCGCGGCACTCGCTCATCATGAAGGCGACGATCTCGGGGGTCGCCTTCTCGGCGGCGATGACGAGGTCGCCCTCGTTCTCGCGGTCCGCGTCGTCGACGACCACGACCGGGCGGCCGGCGGCGATGTCGGCGACGGCCTGCTCGACCGGGTCGAGGGTGAGGTCGAAGTCGTCCGTGCTGTAGAGGACGGTGGCCGCGGTCATGCCGGTGCTCCTTCCAGGACGGGCCGCGCGTCCCGGCGGGAGCGCAGCCACCAGTCGCGCAGGCCCCACAGGACGAGCGCGCCGTAGATGACGTAGACGAAGCCGGAGAAGGCGAAGCCGTTGGCGAAGTTCAGGGGGACGCCGACGAGGTCGACGAGCAGCCAGGCAAGCCAGAACTCGACCATGCCGCGCGCCTGGGCGTACATGGCGACGACGGTGCCGACGAAGATGTAGGCGTCCGGCCAGGGGTCCCAGGACAGGGTCGGGTACGCGGTGAACAGGCCGCCGACCGCGAGAGTGCCGAGCGCCGCCGCGCCGAGCAGCACGGCCCGCTCGCGCCAGGTGGCGAAGCGGACGGCGATCGAGCCGTCCTGCCCCTGCTGCCGGCCGCGGTTCCACTGCCAGAATCCGTAGCCGGCGACGAGCATCACGACGACCTGCTTGCCCGCGCTTCCGGAGAGGTGGGCGGTGGCGAAGGCGGCGAAGAGGATCAGGCCGGAGACGAACTGGGCGGGCCAGGTCCATATCGAGCGGCGCCAGCCGAGCGCCAGGGCGATGAGGCCGATCACGTTGCCGATCATGTCCGACCACTTGATGTGCTGGCCGAAGAGGGTGAAGGCCTCGGAGTTGAGCCAGTTCACCGGGTGGCCCCCTGATCGGCCAGCAGCCGCTCCACGTACTTGGCGATGACGTCGACTTCGAGGTTGACCGGGTCGCCGGGCTGCTTGAGGCCGAGGGTGGTCAGGGCGAGGGTGGTGGGGATCAGGCTGACGGTGAAGTAGTCGGGACCGGCCTCGACGACGGTGAGGCTGATGCCGTCGACGGTGATGGAGCCCTTCTCGACGACGTAGCGCGAGAGGTCCGCGGGGAGCGAGATCCGCACGATCTCCCAGTGCTCGGAGGGGGTCCGCTCCAGGACGGTGCCGGTTCCGTCGACGTGGCCCTGCACGATGTGGCCGCCGAGGCGGGCGCCCACGGCGGTGGGCCGTTCGAGGTTGACGCGGGAGCCGACCGTGAGCACGCCAAGGCTGGAGCGCTTGAGGGTCTCGGCCATGACGTCGGCGGTGAACTCGTCGCCCTCGTGGTCGACGACCGTGAGGCAGACGCCGTTGACGGCGATGGAGTCGCCGTGTCGTGCCCCCTCGGTGACGACGGGGCCGCGAAGCCGGAAGCGGGAGGCGTCGCCGAGATTCTCGACGGCGGTGACCTCGCCCAGCTCTTCGACGATTCCGGTGAACACTTCCCGGGTCCTCCTGCCTCTTCGGGCACGGACTCCGGGGCTGTCGAGACGACAGAATGTACGAGCGAGACACCGGGGGCGACACCGGACGGACTCGTCCCCCACGGGACGATCACGGTCGGCGGCGCGCACGAATGCCCGCTCGCCGCGCACTGCCTCCCATCCGGACTTTAACCGTCGGTCCAGGAATTTCACCTGGTCAACCGGCCGCTGGAGGCGACCGGGTCGCGGACTGTAACCGCCGGTTCGGACTTTCACCGACCCCGGAGTGCGCTGCTATTGGTACACGGCCAGTGTGCCACGACCGATCGCCTTCCATGCGGGCGGGCCGTGTGGGGTGTCTCACAGGCCGCGTCGCCGGACATCCCGGACGGCCGGACCGGCCACAACTCCCCTCCCGGCACGCTCGGTTAAGTTGGTACAGACCTATTGACGCACTGGTCTAGTCCTCTCTAGGGTCTGCGCAACTTCGTGGAGAGGAACCGACCGTGCTGTCCCCCTCAGGTCACCGATCCAGACCCGCCCTGCTCGCGGCCGCCGACGCCGACGCCGACGCCGACAGGCGGTACGGGGCAGTGCACGGCTCCGGCCTGGAACGCGCTGACCGAGTACGGCGGAGGCAGCACGGTGGCCCTTCGTGGGCACTCGTGGAAGGCCAAGTGGTGGACGAAGGGCGAGGAGCCCGGCACCACCGGCGAGTGGGGGTCTGGCAGGACCTCGGTACCTGCTGACCCCGGTCAAGGACGGGCCCGGCGGCGGTGACGACGGCCCTTGCCCGCCGCCGGGTCTCCCCTAGGGGCGCCCTCGCGCTCCGGGCCGTCGCCTGCCGGCCCTTGCCCGCGCGAGGGTGCCGGCACCGACCTGCGCGCCGGGCTCGACCCGGCCAAGCTGGAAGGAGCGCACGGCGTCCTAAGGGGCTGAGCAGCATGACCACGATCCTGGTGACCGGCGGCACCGGAACCCTCGGCCGGCTCGTCACCGAGCGGCTGCGCGCGGACGGGCACGAGATGCGGGTGCTCAGCCGGCACGCCCAGCCGTACGCCGTCGACCTGCGCGAGGGCGGCACCGTACTGGACGCGGCCGTCGCGGGCGTGGGCACGATCGTGCACTGCGCGACCACGCAGGGTGGCGGCGACGAGGAGGCAGCGGCCCATCTGATCGCGGCGGCGCGCAGGGCCGGCGTGGGGCACCTCGTCTACATATCGATCGTCGGGGTCGACCGGGTGCCGCTCGGCTACTACGAGACGAAGTTCGCCGTGGAGCGGCTGATCGAGGAGTCGGGTCTGGGCTGGACCGTGCTGCGCACGACGCAGTTCCACGATCTGCTCCTGCGGTTGTTCGACAGCCTCGCCAAGCCGCCGGTCGTGCTGCTGCCGGCCGGGCTGAAGGACCAGCCCATCGAGGCCGCCGAGGTCGCGGCGCGGCTCGCGGAACTGGCCTCGGGCCGGCCCGCCGGGCGGGTCGAGGACATGGGCGGCCCCGAGGTCCGGACGTTCGAGTCGCTGGCCCGCTCGTATCTGAGGGCCACGGGGCGCCGGCGGGCGATCGTGAACGTGCCGCTGTGGGGCCGGACGTACCGCGCCTTCCGTGACGGTGGTCATCTCGCGCCGGCGCAGGCCGTGGGGAAGGGCACGTTCGAGGAGTACCTGGCGGTGCGCGTCGGGGGCCACCGCAGGGCGTGACCCCACCGCCCGCGCGGCGCACGTCTCGGGGCCGCCACGGGGCGCGACCCCACCCCCCGCACCGCGCACATCGCGGGGCCGCCACAGGGCGCGACCCCACCCCCCCGCGCGGCGCACGTCTCGGGGCCGCCACAGGGCGTGACCCCACCGCCCGCGCGGCGCACGTCTCGGGGCCGCCACGGGGCGCGACCCCACCCCCCGCACCGCGCACATCGCGGGGCCGCCACAGGGCGTGACCCCACCGCCCGCGCGGCGCACGTCTCGGGGCCGCCACGGGGCGCGACCCCACCCCCCGCACCGCGCACATCGCGGGGCCGCCACGGGGCGCGACCCCACCCCCCGCACCGCGCACATCGCGGGGCCGCCACAGGGCGCGACCCCACCGTCCAGACAGTGCGGACGCGACCCCACCCCCGCACGACGCACATCTCGGGGCCGCCACGGGGCGCGGCCCTACCGTCCGGGCCGTGCGAACAGTTCGTCCTGGGCCCCGTCCCGCGCGGTCAGCAGCGCCCCGCGCAGCACGGCACCGCCGCCCAGGGCACTGGCCCGCACCTCGGTGGCCAGTGGCGACATCCGCCGCACCCGTTCCTCCACCAGCCCGGCGAGCACCTCCCCGCCGGCCTGCCCGACCTCCCCGCCGAGCACCACGCACCCGGGGTCCAGCACGGCGACGACGGAGGCGACGCCGATGGCGAGGCGATCGGCCAGGGCGTGGAGGAAGCGGGCGGCGGAGGTCTCGGGCACCGCAGCGGACCCACCCCCCGCCGCCCCGGCACCACCGACCGCCGCCACGGCCCCCCGCACCAGCTCCGCGGCTCCCGAACCGCCCCCGTCCGCCCCCAGCCCCCACTCCCCCGCCAACCCCGCGATCGCGCCCGCCGACGCCAGCGAGTGGAATCCGCCCGCGCAGTCCGTCGCCGACGGGACCCCGTTCGTTCCCGGCACCGGCAGGAACCCGATCTCGCCGGTTCCTCCGGACGCCCCCCGCCTGAGCGCCCCGTCGAGGACCACCGCCGCGCCCGTCCCCTGCCCCAGCCACAGCAGCACGAACGTGTCGCGGTCCCGCGCCGCCCCCTCCCGCTGTTCCGCCAGCGCGGCGAGGTTGGTCTCGTTCTCGACGATCACCCGGGCGTCGGGCAGGCGCTCCTGGAGGGCCGCCACCAGGCGCCGGTGCCAGGCGGGCAGGCCGGAGGAGTCCCGCAGTTCGCCGGTGGCGGGGTCGATCAGGCCGGGCGCGCCGATGCCGACGGTGTGCAGCCGGTCCGCCCCCGCCTCCTTCGCCGCCCGTTCGACCAGCGCCACCGCCTGCTCCACCGCGGGCCCGGTGCCGGTGTCGTCGCCGATCGGCACGGACGCCTCGGCGAGCACCCGGCCCAGCAGGTCGGACACGATCACGGAGACGCCCTCGGTACGGACGTCCAGCGCCGCGAGGTGCGCGCGGCCGGCGACGATGCCGTACAGCTTCGCGTTGGGTCCGCGCCGCTGCTCCCCCGCCTCGCCGACCACCTCGATCAGGCCGGCGGCGGAGAGCCGTTCGACGAGGTCGGCGACCGTCGGCCGGGACAGGCCGGTCAGCTGCTTCAGCTGCCCGGCCGTCAACGGCCCCTGCTGCTGCAGCAGCCGCAGCGCGAGCCGGTCGTTGATCGCTCGGGCGGTGCTCGGGGATGCGGGCATGCCGGGATCCTTCCAGACGGGCCGGTCGCGCCACGCCCTCTATCTATCAGGCAGGGTCCCTGATAATTTACCCGACGAACGCGGCCGGCGCCGAACGACGACAAGGGGCGGGAACATGAAGGACGTGGTCCACCAGCACCGAGAGGTGATACGCGCCCGGTACGCCGTGGCCGCCGTGTTCGCCGTGCACGGCGCGGTCACCGGCTCGTTCGCCACCCGGGTCCCCTGGATCCAGGACCACGCCTCCGTGAGCCCGGGCCAGCTCGGCCTCGCGCTCGCCTTCCCCGCCCTCGGCGCCTCCGTCGCGATGCCGCTCGCGGGCCGGATCAGCCACCGCTTCGGCGCCCGCACCGCCCTGCGCGGACTGCTCGCGCTGTGGACGCTGACGCTGACCCTGCCGTCCCTCGCCCCCGACCTGCTCGCGCTCTGCCTGGCCCTGTTCGCCTTCGGTGCCACGGCCGGCATGTCGGACGTCGCGATGAACGCGCTCGGCGTGGAGGTCGAGAACCGTCTCGGCCGCTCCATCATGTCCGGCCTGCACGGCATGTGGAGCGCGGGCGCCCTGATCGGCTCGGCCGGCGGCACGCTCGCGGCGCACCTGGGCACGGACGCCCGCCTGCACCACGCCCTGGCGGCCGCGTGCCTGACCCTGCTGGGCCTGATCGCCTGCACCTGGGTGCTGGACCTGCAGCCCGCCGAGGACGAGGAGCCGCCGCCCCGCTTCGCGCTGCCGCCCAGGTCGGCGCTGCTGATCGGCGCTGTCGGGTTCTGCGCGGTGTTCGCGGAAGGGGCGAGCCTCGACTGGTCGGCGGTCTACCTGGAGGACGAGCTGGGCACGTCGGCGGGTCTCGCGGCGGCCTGCACGACCGGCTTCACGCTCACCATGGCGCTCGCCCGGATCGCCGGCGACAAGGTGGTGGACCGCTACGGCTCGGTCCGCACCGTCCGCTCCGGCGGCGTCCTCGCCACCTGCGGCGGTCTGCTGATCGTCCTCACCGACCACCCGGCGTGGGTGATGGCGGGCTTCGCGCTGATGGGTCTGGGCATCGCCGTGGTCGTCCCGCTGTGCTTCGCGGCGGCGGGCCGCAGCGGCCCGAACCCCAGCCTGGCCATCGCGGGCGTCGCGACCATCACGTACACCTCCGGCCTGGTCGCCCCGAGCGCGATCGGCACGCTGGCCCAGGCGACCAGCCTCGTGGTGTCGTTCGCCCTGGTGACCGTCCTGTCGAGCGGGCTCGTGGCGTTCGCGGGCGTGCTGCGCTCCGGGGACCGGGACCGCCCGAAGATCGTGAACGACCGCGCACGTGTACGGAGCACCCACGACCAGCCCTGACAATGGTGCGGACTGCACGTACGACGAAAGCGACACCTGCCATGGATCTCGGCGTCCGCTGGAAACTGCACGGCGACGGACGCACCCCGGCACCGGGAGCGGTGGTCCGGCCCGACGAGCGGCTGTCCTGGCCCCGCACGGCCGGGCTCGGCGCCCAGCACGTGGTGGCGATGTTCGGGGCCTCCTTCGTGGCGCCGGTCCTGATGGGCCTGGACCCCAACCTCGCGATCATGATGTCGGGCGTCGCCACGGTCGTGTTCCTGCTCGCCACCCGCGGCCGGGTGCCCAGCTACCTCGGCTGCTCGCTGTCCTTCGTGGGCGTCGCGGCGGTGATCCGGGCGCAGGGCGGCACGAGCGCCACGGTGACCGGCGCGGTCCTCGTGGTCGGCGCCGCGCTGTTCGTCGTGGGCCTCGCCGTGCGGCGGTTCGGCGCGCGCATCATCCACGCGACGATGCCGCCGATCGTGACCGGCGCGGTGGTGATGCTGATCGGCTTCAACCTCGCTCCGGTCACGGCGTCCACGTACTGGCCGCAGGACCAGTGGACGGCCCTGCTGGTGATGCTGTTCACCGGCCTGGCCGTCGTCTGTCTGCGGGGTTTCTGGTCCCGCATCGCCATCTTCCTCGGCCTGATCTTCGGCTACGGCATCTCCTGGGCCTTCGACCTGGTGTTCGGCCGGATCCACTCGGTCGACGCGAGCGGCAAGGTCACCGACCACTGGCGCCTCGACCTCTCCGGCGTCGCCGAGGCCGACTGGATCGGTCTGCCCGCCTTCCACGGGCCGTCCTTCGAGTGGTCGGCGGTCCTCGTCGCGCTGCCGGTCGTGATCGCGCTGGTCGCGGAGAACGCCGGGCACGTCAAGGCGGTCGGCGAGATGACCGGCGACCCGCTGGACGACAAGCTCGGCACGGCGATCGCCGCCGACGGCGTCGGCTCGATGCTGTCCACCGCGGTCGGCGGCCCGCCCACCACGACGTACTCCGAGAACATCGGCGTGATGGCCGCGACCCGCGTCTACTCCACGGCCGCCTACTGGGCCGCCGCCGGCTTCGCCCTGCTGTTCGGCCTGTGCCCGAAGTTCGGCGCGGTGGTGGCCGCGATCCCGGGCGGGGTCCTCGGCGGCATCACCGTCATCCTGTACGGCATGATCGGGCTGCTCGGCGCGCAGATCTGGATCAACTCCAAGGTGGACCTGCGCAATCCGCTGAACCTCGTGCCGGCCGCGGCGGGCATCATCATCGGCGTCGGCAACGTCTCGCTCAAGTTCACCGACACGTTCTCGCTGAGCGGCATCGCCCTCGGCACGCTCGTCGTCATCACCGGCTACCACGCACTGCGGGCGTTCGCCCCCGCCCATCTGAAGACGCAGCAGCCGCTCCTGGACGAGGGCACCTCCCGCTACGACGACGCGAAGTCGTAGGCAGGGAGGGGGAAGGTCCCCGGCGCGCCCCGGCGCCCGTCCGCCCCCCGTAGCTTGACCCACAGGTAGGCGTCGATCCGTGCCTCGCCGTGTACAGGGTGGGCGTCCGGCCGATCTTCCGGCCGGGCGGGTCGCACCACGCGCGGTCCGCCGGTGCCCCGTCGCCATTGCGGCTGGCATCGATGACGGCCCCGAGGGCGTCCAGCACCCACCGGTCGTGGGCGATCTCGTAGGCGGTGCGGTGGAAGGTGGAGACCTTGCCGAAGACGCCGTCGGAGGAGACGGGCGAGACCGCCCCCTGCTGTCTCAGCAGCGCGACCTGCCGGCCGGCGGGGTTCCTGCCGGAGTGGCCGGCGTCGTCGTACACCCGCGCCTCGGGGGTGCGGCCTTCAGGACGCGGCCCGCGCGGGCCAGTGAGGCGAAACGCGCGGCGCGGTCGGCGGCGGACAGGCAGCCGGCCCGGGCGACGGAGTCGGGCTCCAGGATCACGACGACCTCGCCGGAGCCCAGCCCGACCGCGAACCGCTCGATCCAGTCGCTCCGGGCGACGAACGCGCGCCGGGGATCGTCGGGGTGGGCGCGGACCCGGTCCAGGACCTGTGGGTCGGGATGGCGGTAGAGGCGGGTGCGCGCGACACCGGTGCGCCGCTCCCGTTCGGTGCGGCCGGGCGGGGCGTGGCGTGGCGGTCTCCTTCGACGGAGTGGCGGCGGACGGCGCCGAGGAAGGATGGACGCGGCGAGGGCCGGCGCGGTCAGCACGCCGGTCACGGTGGCGACCGCTGTCACGACGGAGGCCGCCGCCACCATGGCGTCGCGCCGGACGGCGCCTGCGCGCGGCCCGGTGGGCGGCCAGGCGCTGGGCAGGTGAGCCGGACACGAGCGGTTCCCCCTGCTCTCCCCCGCGCTTCCCCCGTGCGGCGGCACCGTTCCCCCGTTCTGGGGAAGCGTCGGGCTCGCCGGCACCCGGGCCGGCCCAGGGCTGCGACCCTGCCCCCATGACGCAGTTGGAAGAGTTCACCACTCCCGTCGACGCGGTCGTCTCCCGGATGCGCGCGCTGGCCGCGGCCCTGCCCGCACAGGACGGGGTCGCGGTCTTCAACCGTGTCTACCTCGCCGTCACCGAGGCCGTCGGCCACCGCATCGGCACCGGCGCCTTCCCCGACGCGCGTGCCGCGACCACGCTGGACGTACGGTTCGCGGAGCGTTACCTGGCGGCCGTCGACGCGGCAGCGGCCGGCCGGCGTCCACCGGCCTGCTGGCGGCCCCTGTTCCAGTTGCGCCGCCATCCCGGCGTACGGCCACTGCAGTTCGCGCTCGCGGGCGTCAACGCGCACATCGGCCACGATCTGGCGCTCGCCGTCGTGGACGCCTGTCGTACGCTCGACTGTGAACCGGCCGAGCTGGAGGACGAGTTCGACCACGTGGGCGACCTCCTCGTGACGCTGGAGGAGCGCATCCGCGAGGATCTGATGCCGGGTCCCGACCTGCTCCAGATCGCCGACCCGCTCACCCATCTGCTCGGCGCCTGGAGCCTGGAGCGCGCCCGGGACGCCACCTGGTCGGCGGCGCGGGCCCTGTGGGCGCTGCGCCGACTGCCGGACCTCGCCGCGGAGTTCACCGAGCGGCTGGACGCGGCGGTGGGCCTCGCGGGACGCATGATGCTCACGCCGCTGCCGGACTGACGCGTCCGCTTCCCGGCCCTCACGCCCGGAATCACCGTGCCCGTCCCGGGCGTTGAGTCTTCTGGTACCCCGACTGCGAAGGAGCACAAGGCATGGCGATCCGGCTCGGTCTCAGCCTCCCCCAGATGCGGCAGTACGACCTCGGCAGGGACGTGCCCGACGTGGCGCGCGCGGCCGAGCGGATCGGTTACGACAGCCTGTGGGTGTTCGAGCGGGCCCTGTTCCCCGAGCCCGCCACGCAGGGCCTGTACGGCATCGAGGGCCTGCCCTGGCCCGACTCCTACCGGCACGTCGCCGACCCCTTGGTGACGCTCACGCTGGCCGCCGCGGCCACCGAGCGGGCCGAGCTCGGCACCAGCGTGCTGGTGGCGCCGCTGCACGTGCCGTTCCAGCTCGCCAAGGCCCTCGCGAGCCTGGACGCGGCGAGCGGCGGCCGGGTGATCGCCGGACTCGGCACGGGCTGGTCCCTCGACGAGTACGCGGCCGCGTCGGTCCGTCCGTTCGAGGAGCGCGGCCAGGTCCTGGACGAGCTGATCGGCGTGTGCCGCGCGGTCTGGGGACCGGACCCGGTCGCGTACGACGGGCGGCTCACGAAAATCGCGCCGGCGCTGGTCGGCCCCAAGCCCGCCCGGTCCATCCCCCTCCTGCTGGCCGCGAGCAGCCCCAAGGCACAGCGTCGGCTCGTCGATCACGCCGACGGCTGGCTCCCGGTCGGCATGGACCCCGAGGGCCTGGCCGCGCAGTGGCGCCGGCTGCAGGAGCTGGCGCAGGAGCGGGGGCGTACGGAGCCGATCCGGACGGTGGTACGGGTGAACGCGGAGTACTCCGCGAAGCCGTACGACGGCCCGGACCGCCGGCCCTTCCAGGGCGACGTCGACCAGATCGTCGAGGACCTCGTACCGTACGCCGGGATCGGCCTGGATGAGGTCCTCGTGGACCTCCAGTCCACCCCGAGGGACGCCGAGGAGCTGAAGGACGTGGCCGCGCAGGTCTACGAGAGGGCCCGCGCGGCCGGGGTGTGACCGCCGGTCAGTCCTCCGGGAGCTCCACCGGCGCGATCTCGTCGTAGACGTCGCCGGGGCCGGGGTTGGCCGCGTCGGTCGTCCCGCCGAAGTGGTGCATGACGCCCCAGACCGCGTTCAGCGCGGTCTGGACGGCGCCCTCGGCCCAGCCCGCCGTCCAGGAGATGTCGTCACCGGCGAGGAAGATGCCCCGCTTGTCCTCGGGCAGCCGGTCCTGCATGAAGTGCGTGAACAGGCGCCGCTGGTAGCGGTAGTGGCCGGGCAGGTTTGCCTTGAACGCACCCATGAAATAGGGCTCGTTCTCCCAGGACACGGTCACCGGGTTGCCGATGATGTGCTTGCGGATGTCGACCTTCGGGTAGATCTCGCCGAGCGACTTCAGCATGACCTCCATCCGCTCGTTCGCGGACAGCGGCAGCCACTTCAGGCTGTCGTCGCACCAGGTGTACGACAGGCAGATCACGGCCGGCTGGTCCGGACCGTCGTCCAGCAGGTAGGTGCCGCGGGTCATCCGGTCGGTGAGCGTCATCGACATGACGTCGCGGCCGGTCTCCTCGTCCTTGTCCAGCCAGAACGGCCGGTCCACGGGCACGAAGAGCTTGGACGACTCCATGTAGTGGGTGCGCTCGATCGCGGTCCAGTGGTCGATGGGGAACAGTGAGTCGTCGCACTGGATCTTGGACAGCAGCATCCACGACTGGGCGGTGAAGATCGCGGCCTGGTAGGTGCGGATGTCGCCGTTCGCGTCCGTCACGGTGATCCGGTTGCCCGCGGTGCGGTGCAGCCGCGTCACGGCCGGGCGGGGCTCGCCGCCCACGTGCAGCGAGGCCAGCGAGGTGCCGTACGGCCAGTGCACGATCTTCTCCGGCTCGCGCTCCCACAGCCGCAGCGGCAGCTGCTGCGAGCCCCCGACGATGCCGCGGTGGTGGTCGTCGGCCTCGGTGTAGACGACCCGCAGGATCTCCAGGATGGAGTTGGGGAAGTCGGTGTCCCAGCCGCCGGTGCCGAAGCCGACCTGGCCGAAGATCTCCCGGTGCCGGAAGGACTTGAAGGCCTCGGAGTCGCACAGGAAGCCGTAGAAGGTCTGGTTGTCGAGCTTCTCGACGAGCCGGGACCAGATCTCGCGGATGCGCTTGACGTCCCGCTCGCGCATGGCCCGGTTCATGTCGGAGAAGTCGGCGCCCTCTTCGAGGCACTTGTTCCACGCGTCGGCGACGTCGCGGTAGACCTGCGGCAGGTCGTCGATGGTCTCGGCGTAGTGCGACTCGCCCTTGAGGTCGACGACGGTCGAGGGGGTCGTCTCGGCCAGCGGGTTGGGGAAGGGCCGCGTCTCCAGGCCCACCAGGTCGATGTAGTGCTGCAGGGCCGTGGAGGACGGCGGAAAGCGCATCGCGCCCATCTCCGCGGTCAGCGACGGGTCGCAGCCCTCGAAACCGACGGTGCGCAGTCGCCCGCCGATCCGGTCGGCCTCGTAGACGACGGGCTTGAGGCCCATCTTCATCAGCTCGTACGCCGCCACGATGCCGGACAGGCCACCGCCGATGACCGCGACCTCGGTGCCGTGCTCGGTCGCCGGGATCTGGCCGAGGCCCGCCGGGTGGGCGAGGAAGTCGTCGTACGCGTACGGGAAGTCCGGGCCGAACATGGTGATCGGCGGCTGCTGCGCGTCGGCGTGCTCGACGGCGTTGGGCACCGTGGACGTCATGGGGTTCGGGCTCCTTGCGCGAAACGAAGTACGAGGGGTGAGGAGGGCGGGGTTCAGACCAAGGACCCGTAGAGGCCGGGGCGGCGGTCCTTCAGGTACGGGTTCGCCTCCCGCGAGGCGGCGAGGAAGGCGGGGTCCACGTCGGCGAGGACGAGATCCTCGCCGCGCCCGGCGCGCGTGCGGGCGAACCCGTCCGGCCCGGCGAGGGTGGACAGCCCCACGAACTCGAACTCGCCTTCCTGGCCGACCCGATTGACGTACGCCACGTACATCTGGTTCTCGAAGGCCCGCACCGGCACCAGCGACTCGGCGACGAACTGGAACGGGTGCATCTGCGCGGTCGGGACCAGCAGCAGGTCGGTGCCGGCCAGGGCGTGCGCGCGGACGTTCTCCGGGAACTCCACGTCGTAGCAGATCATGATGCCGACCCTCAGCCCGTCCAGCTCGGCCTGGACGACCGGCTGGTCGCCCGGCGCGAAGTGATCGCGCTCGAAGCAGCCGAAGAGGTGGGTCTTGCGGTAGTTGGCCAGCCGTGTGCCGTCGGCGGAGATCAGCTGGGCGGAGTTGAAGACCACGTCCGCGGAGCGCTCCGGGTAGCCGTAGGCGATGGCCAGGCCGTGCCGCGAGGCGGTTTCCGCGATCGCGTCGGCGGCGTCGCCGTCGGCGGGCTCGGCGAGGCGGGCGATGTCCTCGCCGATGGCGTATCCGGTCAGGAACATCTCCGGCGCGACGAGCAGCCCCGCGCCGGCGGCGGCGGCGCGGCCCGCGGCGTCGTCGAGGACCTTCAGGTTCTCGACGGTGGAGCCGGGCCGGCCGGAGCTCTGGAGCAGGGCGGTGCGCATGCGTGTTCCTCACCAGGACGAATGGGTGTGGGGGCCACGTAGACGGTACGGGCGGCGGGCGCGGCCGGACAAGGAGGAGCCGTTGCGCGCTCATGGCCGGTTCGTTGCGTCCGTTCGGCGTTACCCGGCGATTCGTTGCGCGCCCCTGTCATGCGTCTCCTCGTCTCGGGCGCAAGGCGAGACCGGGCCGCGCATCAGGCCCGCTCCCCTCGACGGCGACCAGCCACTCCCGCGTCGGCCTGCTCCCCTCCGGCCTGCCACACCCCAGCCCGCCCTGCCGGCCCGCTCCCCCCGACGGCAACCAGCCACACCCGCGCCGACCCGCTCCCCACCGGCCCGCCACACCCCAGCCCGCGCTGCGAACCCGCTCGTCTCCGGCCCGCCACACCCGCGCCGACCCGCTCCCCACCGGCCCGCCACACCCCAGCCCGCCCTACGAACCCGCTCGTCTCCGGCCCGCCACACCCGCGCCGACCCGCTCCCCACCGGCCCGCCACACCCCAGCCCGCGCTGCGAACCCGCTCGTCTCCGGCCCGCCACACCCGCGCCGACCCGCTCCCCACCGGCCCGCCACACCCCAGCCCGCGCTGCGAACCCGCTCGTCTCCGGCCCGCCCCGCCCGTGCCCGCGACCAAAAGGCCGTGCCTCAGGCTCGGTCCCCTCGGCCGCGGCCCGCCACGCCCGTGCCCGCGACCAGGGTCGCCGTCACCAGGTACGGCGCCGCGAACACAGCGAAGGCCGTGCTGTGCCCGGTCCTTGAACCGATGGCCGCGTAGGCGCCGAACACGGCGACGGTGGCCAGCTCCGTGCCGAGCCCCGCGATCGACGTGACGGTGGCCCGCGCCCCGTCGTCGATCCGCCGCTGGAACCGGGCGTCGGCCAGCACGGTCGCCAGCTGGAAGCCGCCGAAGGCGACGGCCACCAGCAGCAGGCCGGCCGGCGCCCGGGCCAGGGCTCCGGCGGCGAGGGCCAGCGCGGAACCGGCGAGCAGGCCCGCGAACCCGGCCGCGCCGAGGCGTTCGCCCGGACCGGCGAGCAGGCTGCCCGCGGTGGCCCCCGCCCAGACCAGCAGAAGCGCATAGGGCCCGGCCCAGTCCGGCACTCCGCTGTCGCGGACCAGCAGCGGCGTGTACTCGTCGAGCGCGCCCCACACCGAGCCGACGGCCGCGACCAGCAGCAGGGCCGCGATGACCGGCCGGCCGGGGCGGCCGACGGCGCGCAGGGCGCCGTACCAGCTCTCGCTCCGGGCCGTCGCCGACCGCTGCTCGGGGAAGCGGGTCGCCACGGCCGCAGTCAGCAGACAGGTCAGCACGCCGGCCGCGCCGACCGCCGAATAACCGCCCACCGCGAGCACGGGCCCGGCCAGTCCCATCGCGGCCATCACGCCGACGAGGCCCGCGGCACGCGCCCGGCCCATCACGCGGGCGTAGTCCTCACCGGCGCCGAGCCGGTCCAGTTCCTCGTAGACCAGCGCCTCCAGCGCGCCGGAGCCCAGGGCTCCGCCGGCGCCCCAGAGGACGAAGCCGAGCGCGAACGCCCCGTACGAGGGGACGAGCACCCACAGGGCGAAGCCGACGGCGGTCAGCAGCGGGCCGAGCCACAGCAGCAGCCGACGGGAGACGGCGTCGGCCCAGGCGCCGGAGGGGACCTCCAGCAGCACGCCGGTGACCGACCAGAGGGCGAAGAGGGAGGAGGTCTGCCCGAGGGACAGTCCGGTGTCGTCGAAGAGCAGGGCGTAGACCGGGTACAGCAGGACGAAGTCGTCCAGGAAGGCGTAGCCGTACAGCGTCCGGGTCAGCCGCCGGACGCGGGGCTCAGGGGCGGGTGAAGGTCAATGTCGCCACGTCATGCGACCGATGCTAGACCGCACGAACGGATCAGGTGGGCGATCCGGAGGAGAAGCGCCGCAGCAGCGGCGACAGCACGAGCACGGACTTGGTCCGCTCCACGAACGGCTCCCCCGCGATCCGCTCCAGGACCCGCTCGAAGTGCCGCATGTCGGAGGCGAACACCTGGGCGACCGCGTCCGCGTCCCCGGTGACGGTGGACGCGGCCACGACCTCCTGGTAGCGCTCCAGGCCCCGCTGGATGGTCTCCGGCGACGTGTTGCGGCGGCAGTAGATCTCGACGAACCCCTCGGTCTCCCAGCCGAGCGCCGACGGGTCCACCCGGACGGTGAACCCGGTGATGGCGCCGGTCGCGCGCAGCCGGTCCACGCGCCGTTTGACGGCCGGCGCGGACAGGCCGACGAGCTGCCCGATGTCCGCGTAGGAGCGGCGGGCGTCCTCGGCGAGGGCGTGCACGATGCGTTCGTCGAGATCGTTCAGCACTGCGGGCGGTTCACTTCGCTTCGGGTACGGCGAGACGGGAACGGCGGTAGCCGTACAGGAAGTAGACCACGAGACCGGCGGCCATCCAGAACCCGAAGACCACCCAGGTCACGCTGTCGAGGCTGAACATGTTGTACGCGCAGAAGGCGAAGCCCAGGACCGGCAGCACGGGCCCGAACGGCACCTTGAAGGTGCGCTCCAGGTTCGGCCGCCGGTACCGCAGCACGATCACCGCGATGTTGACCAGCGCGAAGGCGAACAGGGTGCCGATGCTGGTGGCGTCGACGAGCTTGCCCAGCGGGATGAGGGCGGCGAGCACACCGCAGAACAGGGAGACGATCACCGTGTTGAGGCGGGGCGCGCCGGTCTTCTCGTGGACCTTGCCGAGCGCCTTGGGCACCAGGCCGTCGCGGGACATGGCGAAGAGGATGCGGGTCTGGCCGTAGAGCACGGTGAGGACGACGCCGGCGATGGAGATGACCGCGCCGAGGGCGAGCAGGGTGCCCCAGAAGCTCTGGCCGCTGACGTCGCCAGGCGCCGACGGCGACGGCCGCGACGGTGACCGCAGGGCCCGCCTCGGGGACGGCGTCGCCGAGGACGACGAAGATGCCGGTGCCGAGTGTGGCACCGATGCCGATCATGGTGAGCTGCCACAGGCCGAGGGAGCGCCGCAGCGAGCCTCCCTCGCCCTGGCCGCCCTCCGCGACCAGGCGTTCCACGGGCTTGCGGCGCATCAGGCGCGCGCCGACCCCGAGGGACGTGGGGCCGGTCGGACTGCCGTGCCGCGGGGGTGCGCCTTGGTCGGGCACGTGCTGGCTCCTTTGGTGCTGCCGGTCAGGGGGACGGGGACCGGCGGCATCCCCTTCCGACAGGGGACCCACCGAGCGGGGTCCCCGCCACGCCACGTACGAGGCGACAGCCTACGAGCAGCGGCGTTGCCGTTGTAATGCAGCAACCTTGCGTGTGCCCGCAAGATCATTGGGGTCCTCGGCGGCGGGCGGGTGTTCGTTGCACGGCGACTGTCGCCTGTTGCGTATCGGACATCCCGGGCCCACCCGGACAACGCCTCGGCCGGACACGACGACGGCCCCCGTCGGTCCTCACCGGAGGTCCAACGGGGGCGGTACGAACGGGAGTCGATCAGTTCCAGCTGGCGTGCAGGGGCTTGCCCTCGGCGTAGCCGGCGGCGCTCTGGATGCCGACGACGGCCTTCTCGGCGAACTCCTCCAGGGAGGCGGCGCCTGCGTAGGTGCAGGAGGAGCGGACGCCCGCGATGATCGAGTCGATCAGGTCCTCGACGCCGGGCCGGGCCGGGTCGAGGAACATGCGGGAGGTGGAGATGCCCTCCTCGAACAGGCCCTTGCGGGCGCGGTCGTACGCGGACTCCTCGGAGGTGCGGTTGGCCACGGCGCGCGCGGACGCCATGCCGAACGACTCCTTGTAGAAGCGCCCGTTCGCGTCCTGCTGGAGGTCGCCCGGCGACTCGTACGTCCCCGCGAACCAGGAACCGACCATCACGTTGGAGGCACCGGCGGCCAGCGCCATCGCCACGTCGCGCGGGTGCCGGACACCGCCGTCCGCCCAGACGTGCTTGCCGTACTTCTTCGCCTCGGCGGCGCACTCCAGCACGGCCGAGAACTGCGGACGGCCGACGCCGGTCATCATCCGGGTGGTGCACATGGCGCCCGGACCGACACCGACCTTGACGATGTCGGCGCCCGCCTCGATCAGGTCGCGCACGCCCTCGGCCGAGACGATGTTGCCGGCCACGATCGGCACCTGCGGGTCGAGGTCGCGCACCAGCTTGATGGCGCTGATCATCGACTCCTGGTGGCCGTGCGCGGTGTCGATGACGAGCGTGTCGACGCCCGCGTCGAGCACCTGCTTGGCCTTGCCCGCGACGTCGCCGTTGATGCCGACGGCGGCGGCGACGCGCAGCCTGCCCCGCGCGTCGACGGCCGGCGTGTACAGCGTGGCGCGCAGCGCGCCCTTGCGGGTGAGGATGCCGACGAGCTTGCCGTCGGCGTCGACGGCGGGGGCGTAGCGCCGGTTGTGGTGGTCGAGGGTGTTGAACGCCTCGCGCGGGTCCATGTCGGCGTCGAGCAGCAGCAGGTCCTTGGACATGACCACTTCGAGCTGGGTGAAGCGGTCGACGCCGGTGAGGTCCCGGTCGGTGACGACACCGATGGGGCGGTGCTCCTCGTCCACGACGACACCGGCGTTGTGCGCCCGCTTGTGCAGCAGCGACAGCGCGTCGGCGACGGTCTGGTGCGGGGCCAGCACGATGGGGGTGTCGAGGACGAGGTGGCGGCTCTTCACCCAGGAGACGACGTCGGTGACGACGTCGATCGGGATGTCCTGCGGGATGACCACTAGTCCGCCGCGCCGCGCCACGGTCTCGGCCATGCGGCGGCCGGCGATGGCGGTCATGTTGGCGACGACGAGCGGAATCGTGGTGCCCGTGCCGTCCGGGGAGCTGAGGTCCACGCCCTGACGGGAGCCCACCGCGCTGCGGCTCGGCACCATGAACACGTCGTCGTACGTCAGGTCGTACGAGGGCTGGATGTCGTTGAGGAAACGCACGTGCTGCACATCCCAGTCGATCAGAGGTGGCCCCCGGACAGGTCAGCCAGGGGAGAAGAGCACGTACTTCATTCTCCCATGGGGACCGGAATGCGATGCCCGGTGAGTTCGTCCAGGCAGGTCAGGGGCTCTTTAGGAGGATCCTCCAAGGGCCGGCGCCACGGCCGGCCCCGGTGCCGCGTCAGCGGCCTGCCGGTACACCTGCTGGGCGGTCTCCCACTCGTCGGGCCGCGCCGTCGCGTGCGGCCGGCAGTTCCGTACGACGACCAGCAGCCCCCGCTCGACGGCGTCCCCGGGCCACGGTCCCTGGTCGGAGAGGCTGTCGGCGAGCGCGTCCCAGGGGCGGCCGAACCAGTCGGGCAGCCGAAGCGCCCGGGCGCAGCGGTTCATCAGGCCGGCCTTGTCCGTGACACCGTCGAGGACGAGGGTGACCACGTGATCCGTCAGCTCGGTGCCCGTCGTCGTGAGGGACGAGCCGTGGCGGAGGGGCCGCCACGGCTCTTCGCGGGGCCCGTTGTCAGGGGCCGTCGGGGTCGGCGCGGTTCAGCGCCGGCCTCGGCGTCGGTCCGGCGGTCATCAGGTAGTCGGCCGCGGAGGTGTCCGTGACCAGGCTGGTGACGAGCCCCGAACGCAGCACTGCGTCGATCGCCGCCGCCTTGCGCTGCCCGCCCGCGATCGCGACGACCTCGGGGATGCGGCGGAGCTGGTCGGCCTTGACCGTGATGCACCGCTCGCCCAGATCCCGTCCGACCCGGCGGCCGTCGGCGTCGAAGAGGTGCGCGGACATCTCGGCGGCGACACCGAGGGACGCGTAGTGGGAGCGTTCCTCGTCGCTGAGCATGTCGTGCACGGTGGAGATGCCGGGCTCCCAGGAGCCGATGGAGACACAGGCGACGGTGACCTTGTCGAAGTACTCGAAGGCGCGGGCGATCCCCGTCTGGTGGCGCAGCGCGGCGGCGGTGGCGGCGTCCGGCAGCAGCATCGGCGCGTAGATGGGGTGGGCGTCGCCGCCGGAGACCTGGGCGGCCCGGCGGACGGCCTCGACGGAGCCGCGCTCGGCGGTCCCGGCGTCGTACACGCCCGTCAGCTGAACCACCGTGCAGGGCGGGAGCTTGTCGAGGGCGGCGGCCATGTGGATGGTGGACCGGCCCCAGGCCAGCCCGAGCACATCGCCCTCGTCGACCAGCTCGGCGAGCAGGTCGGCGGCCACTTCGCCCAGGTTCTCCGGGTCGGGGGTCTCCTCGGCCTCGGCCGGGGACTCGACCACGACGGCGTGCCTGAGGCCGTAGCGGGCGCGCAGCGCGTCCGAGCGCTCGGCGTCCAGCTCGGCGGGCACACGGATCTCGATGCGTACGAGATCCCGTTCGAGGGCCGTCTCCAGGACCCGGGCCACCTTGAAGCGGCTGACGCCGAACTCCTCCGCGATCTGGATCTTGGACTTGCCCTCGAGGTAGAAGCGGCGGGCCATGGCCGCCGCCTGCACCAGCTCTGCGGGTCCCATCCGCATGGCTGACCGGCCCGCCGACATACCCGACACGGCGATCTCCTCACTGCTGTTCACACTCTGGGTTCGCCGTTCATCCTTGCAGATGCGGCGCGCTTGATCAGCCCTGCTGGGCGCCCGACGGGCGCCGTTCACGTAACCGTGGCTCAGTGGTCGCACGCCCATGCCGCGTGCTTCGTCGCGGCCTCCGACTTGGTGCGCAGGGCACGCACCGCGGCGGCCGGGTCGTCGGCCCCGTACACGGCGGAACCGGCCACGAAGACATCGGCGCCCGCCTCCGCGCAGCGCTCGATCGTCGCGTCCGAGACCCCGCCGTCGACCTGGAGCCACAGTTCCAGGCCGTGCTTGCCGATCAGTTCACGGGTGCGGCGGATCTTCGGCAGCATGATGTCGAGGAACGCCTGCCCGCCGAAGCCGGGCTCGACCGTCATGATCAGCAGCATGTCGAGCTCGGGCAGCAGATCCTCGTACGGCTCGATGGGCGTCGCCGGCTTCAGCGCCATCGACGCGCGCGCGCCCTTGGCCCGGATCTCCCGGGCCAGCCGTACCGGCGCGGCGGCCGCCTCGACGTGGAAGGTGACCGAGGAAGCACCCGCCTCGACGTACTGAGGGGCCCACCGATCGGGGGCCTCGATCATCAGATGGCAGTCCAGCGGGATGTCCGTCGCACGGGCCAGCGACTCCACGATCGGCACACCGAGCGTGAGGTTCGGGACGAAATGGTTGTCCATGACGTCGACATGGAGCCAGTCGGCCCCTTCGACCGCCCGCGCCTCGTCGGCGAGACGGGCGAAGTCGGCGGACAGGATGCTGGGGTTGATCTGCACGGCCATGCCCCAAGCGTATGCGCTGCGCCGCGCTCGGGGGGCCGGGGGTTGAGAAGCGCGGGAAGGGCACTGCGGCCGGCCGACGGCCTCAGCCGGTCCGCCGGACGATCGCCAGATACATGGCGTCCGTCCCGTGCAGATGCGGCCACAGCTGTACGTCGGGTCCGTCGCCGAGTCCCGGCACGTCCGGCAGCAGCGGCCGGGCGTCGACCAGTTCCGCGGCCGGGAACTGTTTGAGCACGTCGGCGACCACGGCCCGGGTCTCCGCGAGGTGCGGCGAGCACGTGGCGTACCCGACGACTCCGCCGACCCGCACGGACTCCAGGGCGCTGCGCAGCAGCCCGCGCTGGAGCGGGGCGAACCCGTCGAGGTCGTCCGGGCGGCGCCGCCAGCGGGCCTCGGGCCGCCGGCGCAGCGCGCCGAGCCCGGTGCAGGGCACGTCCATCAGCACGCGGTCGAACGCACCGGGGCGCCACGGCGGCCGGGTCCCGTCGGCGGCGATGACCTGGTACGGCCCGGGGTTGCCGTGCAGCGCCTTCGCCACCAGCCCCGCCCGGTGCGGCTGCTTCTCCGAGGCGAGCAGCAGGGCTCCCCGCTCGGCGGCGAGCGCGGCGAGCAGCGCCGCCTTGCCGCCCGGCCCGGCACACCCGTCCAGCCACTTCTCGTCGGGCCCCTCGAGCGGCGCGTTCGCGAGGGCCAGCGCGACCAGCTGACTGCCCTCGTCCTGCACGCCGGCCCGGCCCTCCCGCACGGCCTCGACGGCCCCGGGCTCCCCGCCCTCGGTGAGCCGCACCGCGTACGGCGACCAGCGACCCGGCACGGCGGCGTCCTCACGCAGCAGTTCCTCGGTCGTGGCCCGGCCCGGCCGCGCGACCAGTGTCACCTCCGGCCGCTCGTTGTCGGCCGCCAGCAGCTGCTCGATGCCGGCCCGGCCGCCGCCGAGCGAGTCCCACAGCGCGGAGACGACCCAGCGCGGGTGCGAGTGCACGACGGCGAGATGGTCCTCGGGGTCCTCGTCGTAGGGCGGCGCGACCCGCTCCAGCCACCCGTCGAGATCGTGCTGGGCGACCTTGCGCAGGACGGCGTTCACGAACTTGGCGCGCCCGTCGCCGAGCACGACCCGGGCCAGCTCCACGGTGGCGGACACGGCGGCGTGCGAGGGGATCCGCGTCCCGAGCAACTGGTGCGCACCGAGGCTGAGCACGTCCAGGACCGGCGGATCGACCTCCCGCAGCGGACGGTCCACGCACTCCGCGATCACGGCGTCGTACGTCCCCTGGCGCCGCAGCGTCCCGTACACCAGCTCGGTCGCCAGCGCCGCGTCCCGCCCGTCGAAGTCCTCGCGCTCCCGTGCCTTGCGCAGCAGCGGCGGCAGCACCAGGTTGGCGTACGCGTCCCTCTCGTCGACGGCCCGCAGCGCCTCGAAGGCGAGGATGCGGACGGGATCCTTCTTGGGCCGCCGATAGGGCTTGCCGGGTTTGCGGGGCCGACGGGAGGTGTCGCTCACGTAAAGGTGCTCCGGGTTTCTGTATACGGTGTGCGGCCCAGCGTACGTCGATCGGCCGCCGGCGGGGGATCAGCCCCCGAGCGTCTCACCGTCCGCGATCCGCACTCCGCGCGCCCAGTCCGCCGCCCGCATCGGCTTCTTGCCCTGGCCCTGCACCCACAGCAGCTCGACGGCGTGCGAGCCGGTCCCGACGTACACGTTGTTCTTCCCGGCGGACAGCCGCCCCGGGGCGAGATCCGTGCGGTCGGGCACGAGCGCGACCTGCACGAGCTTGAGCCGCTCGCCACGGAAGGCGGTCCAGGCGCCGGGCGCCGGGGTGCAGCCGCGCACCACCCGGTCGACGCGCAGGGCGGGGGTCGCCCAGTCGACCCGGGCGTCCTCGACGGTGATCTTCGGCGCGAGGGTCACGCCGTCGGCGGGCTGCGGGACGGCCTTCACGGTGCCGTCGGCGATGCCGTCCATGGTCGCGGCGAGCAGCCCGGCGCCGGCGAAGGCGAGCCGGGTCAGCAGGTCCCCGCTGGTGTCGGTGGGGCGAATGGTCTCGGTCACGGTGCCGTAGACCGGCCCCGAGTCGAGCCCCTCCTCGATGAGGAACGTCGAGGCGCCCGTGATCTCGTCGCCCGCCATGAGGGCGTGCTGCACGGGCGCGGCGCCGCGCCAGGCGGGCAGCAGCGAGAAGTGCAGGTTGACCCAGCCGTGGGTGGGGATGTCGAGGGCGACACGGGGCAGCAGCGCGCCGTAGGCGACGACGGGGCAGCAGTCGGGGCCGATCTCCCGCAGCCGCTCCAGGAACTCCGGCTCCCGGGGCCTGACGGGCTTCAGCACCTCGATGCCGGCCTCCTCGGCCCGCTCCGCCACCGGAGAGGCGACCAGCCTGCGACCCCGCCCGGCCGGCGCGTCGGGGCGCGTGACGACGGCGACCACCTCGTGCCGCCCGGAGTCGAGCAGGGCGTCCAGAGCGGGAACAGCGACCTCGGGGGTACCGGCGAAGACGAGCTTCATGTGCGGACACGGGCCTCTCGGCTGGGGGTGGTCGGGGGCAACGCACAAGTCTAGGAGCCCTCGACGACGCCGACGACGAGCAACCCCCCGCCGCGGAGGTCAACCTCGCACCCGACTCTCACCCGGCGGGGACCGAGTGACGCCGGGGCGGGAGTGCAAGGGAGAGCACCTGAGCCCACCACAGAGCACCGGACGCCTGCGACAGAGCACCGCAGAGCACCGCAGAGCAGAGCAGGGCACCGGAGGAACACCCCGCCGCGCACCGCGGCCGGGGACGGCGCGCGCATATGCTCCCGCGCCCCCACACCGTGACCACGGGAGGGCAGACGCGTTGGTCAAGAAAGAGTTGACCAACGGGCCGCCCAGCGGCCCGATCCTTTCTCCTCAACGCCGGTTCGAGAGGCTTGTTCATGGCCGACCACGCAACCCACGACGCCCAGGCACGGGCCAGCCTGCACTTGCTGGTGCGGGACATCGAGCGGGTCCGCCGGCAGGTGGACGCACTGCGCACGCTCACCGCCCAGTTGGGCAACGTCTACCGCCCGCGCCGCTCCGGCCCCTCCACGGGCTTCGTCGTCTACGGACGCGCCCCCGCCCCGACGGTCCGCCTCGCCCAGGAACTGCGGGACAGTGTCGAGACCCTGGTCACGGCAGCGGTGGACTTCGACCGTTCACTCGGTTTCTCGTGGGACGCGGTGGGCTCCGCCCTCGGGGTCACCAAGCAGGCGGTGCACCGCCGTTACGGCTCCCGCCGGGCCACCGCCCAGGCGGCCGCCGAGGCCGAGCGGAGCACGGAGCCGTCGGGAACCCGCGCGGTGAACGTCGGCTCCGGCATCACCACGGTGCCGACGGTCCCGGCGGCCCGCTCCATGCCGACCCAGCCCACGGCGGGCAGCCCGTCGCTGCGCGACGAGGTCAGGCCCACCGCCTTCCCCGGCCCCCGCAACGGCTGACCCCCATCCCGGCTGCCAGACCCGCCCTCCCGGCGTGACCGGGAGGGCAGCCGTGCGGCTCGAGAAACCGCCCCCAGCCGGACGGGCCCGCTCAGCCGATGTCGGGCGGATCGATCCGCACCCACACCGCCGCCCCGGTCCCCCGTGCCATCCGCGCCGCCTGAGCGGCCTTCAGGGCGGCCGCCAGCGCGGCTCCCCGCCCCGGTGGCACCCGGATCAGCGCCCGCACCCACTGCTCCCCCGCCGGCGGCGCCCCCGCACGCCGCGACCGCCCGGCCGCGACCGGCGTGACGGGCAGCGGCACGGGCCCCAACACCTCGGCCTCCGCAGGCAGTTCGACCATTCCCAGGAACTCGGCGACCGCCTCCGCCGCCCCCGACACCGCCGCCATCCGCGACACCGGAGGAAAGCCCAGCTCGGCGCGCTCCGCCAGCTCCCGCACCGCGTGCCCCACGGGGTCCCACCGCACCAGGGCCTGCACGGGCCGCAGCGTCGGCTCGGCGACGACGACCACGGTTCCCCCGTCGCCCTGCGGCCGTACCAGCGCTGCGGCGCCGATCCAGCGCCGCAGCGCGTCCTCACCGGCCCGCAGATCGGGCCGCCCGAGCATGGCCCACCCGTCGAGCAGCAACGCCGCCGCGTACCCGCCCTCGGCGACGGGCTCGGCCCCCGGTGTGCTCACCACCAGCGCCGGCGCCCCGGGCACGGTGTCCAGCACGTGCTCCCGCCCGGAGGTCCGCACGGGCACTGCGGGAAACGCCCGCCCCAGCTCCTCGGCGGTGCGCCGCGCCCCCACGACCTGCGCCCGCAACCGGAACGCGCCGCACTCCGGGCAGTGCCAGGAGCTCTCCTCGCGCCCGCACCACCCGCAGCGCAGCGCCCCGGCGTCCTGGGCCTGCAGCGGCCCGGCGCAGTGCCGGCACCGCGCGGGCGCCCGGCACTGCGCACAGGCCATCCGCGGCACGTACCCGCGCCGCGGCACCTGCACGAGCACCGGCCCGTGCCGCAGCCCGTCACGGACCACCTGCCAGGCGAGGGTCGGCAGCCGGGCGGCCCGCGCGGCCTCGTCCCGCGCCAGCTCCTGGTCCCCCACGGTCCTGATCAGCGGAGCGGCGGCACGTACCTGCTCCCGCACGGCGACCAGCGGGCTCGCCCAGCCGCTCTCCACCAGCTGCGCGGCCTCCACGGTGCAGCTCCAACTGCCCAGCAGGAAGGCGCACTTGTCCTGGGCGGCGCGCAGCAGCAGCACGTCCCGGGCATGCGGCTGCGGCGCGTGCTGCTCGCTGTGGCTGTCGTCCCCGTCGTCCCAGACGGCGACCAGCCCGAGGTCCTGGACGGGCGCGAACATGGCGGCCCGCGTGCCCACCACGGCCCGCACCGACCCGCGCCGCACGGCGAGCCACTCCCGGTACCGCTTCTCGGGCCCCGCGTCGGCCGTCAACAAGGCGTGCCGCCCCTCACCCAGGAGGGCCGTCAACGCGGCGTCGAGCCGGGAAGCCGTCCGGCCATCCGGTACGACAACCAGCGCGCCGCGTCCCGAGGCCAGGGTCGCGGCGACGGCGCGGGCCAGCTCCGCGCTCCACTCGGGCCCGGGAAGGGCGTTCCACACCGCCCGTGGAGCGCCCCCCGAGGCCAGCGCCTCCAGGAACGCGGCCCCCCGTTCGTAACGCGTCCAGGAGCCCGCGGCGGGCGCCGGGGGCGGGGGCAGCGGCGCGGGCGACGGCCGCTGCTCGGCGCGGGCGCTGCGCGGCGGCACGGCGAGCTGCAGCACATCGGCGAGGCTTCCGGCGTACCGGTCGGCCACGGCCCGGGCCAGGCCCAGCAGTTCCTCGCTCAGCACCGGCTCCGGCGACACGACCTGGGCCAGCGCCGCCAGCGGCCCCGAGTAGTCGGACTCGGCGAGCCGCTCGACGAGGAACCCGTCGATCAGGCCGCCGCCCTCGCGCCGCCCCTCCCGCACACGATGCCGCCCGGCCCCGAAACGCACCCGCACCCGCACGCCGGGCTGCGCGTCGGCGTCGAGCTCCTCGGGCACGGCGTAGTCGAAGTACCGGTCGAGATGGAGCACGCCCTTGTCCACGAGCACGCGGGCGACGGGCAGGTCCCTGGCCAGCGCGGCCCCTCGCCACGTACGCGGCTTGGCGCGGGGGGCCCTGGCCTTGCGGACGCTCTCCCGGATGAACGCGAGCTGCTCCGGCGGCGCGCCCTCCGCGCCCCCGTCCCCCGGGCTGTTCTCGCTGCTCACGCTTGCATTCTTACCAAACCCCACTGACAACCGACGCCGGCCGGGGACCACGCCGGCCGCCGCGACGCCGCTCCTTGCGAGGCCGAGGCGGCGCCGATACGCGTTCCAGTCTCGAAGTCCGAGGCCTTCGCACCGGGAGATCACGGCCGGCGGAGCGGCCCGGCCCTGGGCGACCCGCTTCCCGCCGCGGGCCCGGCACGCACCGAGGCCCGGTTCCCCGCGGGGAACCGGGCCTCTCGAGGCGCCGAGGAAGTGCTTACAGACCCGCGGCCGCGCGCAGCGCGTCCACGCGGTCCGTGCGCTCCCAGGTGAAGTCCGGAAGCTCACGGCCGAAGTGGCCGTACGCCGCGGTCTGGGCGTAGATCGGGCGGAGCAGGTCCAGGTCGCGGATGATCGCGGCCGGACGGAGGTCGAAGACCTCCTCGATCGCCTTCTCGATCTTCTCGGTCTCGACCTTGTGGGTGCCGAAGGTCTCGACGAACAGACCGACGGGCTCGGCCTTGCCGATGGCGTAGGCCACCTGGACCTCGCAGCGGGACGCGAGGCCCGCGGCGACGACGTTCTTGGCGACCCAGCGCATCGCGTACGCCGCCGAGCGGTCCACCTTGGACGGGTCCTTGCCGGAGAAGGCGCCGCCGCCGTGGCGGGCCATGCCGCCGTAGGTGTCGATGATGATCTTGCGGCCGGTGAGGCCGGCGTCACCCATCGGGCCACCGATCTCGAAGCGGCCGGTGGGGTTGACCAGCAGGCGGTAGCCCTCGGTGTCGAGCTTGATGCCGTCGTCGAGGAGCGCCTTCAGCTCCGGCTCCACGACGAACTCGCGGATGTCGGGCGCGAGCAGGGACTCCAGGTCGATGTCGCTGGCGTGCTGCGAGGAGACGACCACCGTGTCCAGGCGGACGGCCTTGTCGCCGTCGTACTCGATGGTGACCTGCGTCTTGCCGTCCGGGCGCAGGTAGGGGATCGTGCCGTTCTTGCGCACGTCCGACAGGCGCTTCGACAGGCGGTGCGCCAGGAAGATCGGCAGCGGCATCAGCGTCGGCGTCTCGTCCGAGGCGTAGCCGAACATCAGGCCCTGGTCACCGGCGCCCTGCCGGTCCAGCTCGTCGTCGTCGCCCTCGACCCGGCTCTCGTACGCCGTGTCCACACCCTGCGCGATGTCCGGGGACTGCGCGCCGATCGACACCGAGACACCGCAGGAGGCGCCGTCGAAGCCCTTCTTGGAGGAGTCGTAGCCGATCTCCAGGATCTTGTCCCGGACCAGCTGCGGGATCGGTGCGTAGGCCTTGGTCGTGACCTCGCCGGCCACGTGCACCAGACCGGTCGTGATCAGGGTCTCGACGGCGACCCGGGACGTCGGGTCCTCGCGCAGAAGCGCGTCGAGGATGGTGTCGCTGATCTGGTCAGCGATCTTGTCGGGGTGACCCTCGGTCACGGACTCCGAGGTGAACAGGCGACGGGACACAACGCTCCCTGGGGTTGCAGCGGCTGCTGGCTGATCATGTGTGGACGGGACGGGAGCTGCGCCCGCCGACGTCCGCCCACAGTTTATCGGTCGCTCTCCGCCGCCGGGGCACCGTCTCGCCTCTCGGGAGCCCTGTGACCTGCGGCACGGGCATTCTGCCCAATAAGCGGCGATGTTGGCCAGGGGCGCCACACCGGCAATGTGCGGGGTGACGGGCGCCGCGCGGGCCCGGTCACCGTCACCCCAGACGCTTCGCCACCAGGTCCCAGACGGTGTCGGCCAGCGCTTCCTTCGGGCCGTACGGCACCGGGGTCTCACTGCCGTCGACGCCCAGCACCACCGCTTCGTTCTCTTCCGAGCCGAAGGTCTTGCGCTCGCCGACCTCGTTCACGACGAGGAGGTCGCAGCCCTTGCGCTCCAGCTTCCTGCGACCGTTGGCGAGGACGTCGTCGGTCTCGGCGGCGAAGCCGACGATCACCTGGCCCGGGCGGGCGCGGTCGGCCGAGATCTCCGCGAGGATGTCCGGATTCCTGACCAGCACGACCGGTTCCGGGTCCTGGCCGTCCCGCTTCTTGATCTTCCCGGCCGCGTACGTCGCCGGGCGGAAGTCGGCGACCGCGGCGGCCATGACGACCGCGTCGGCGTCCGCGGCCGCCTTCAGCACCGCCTCACGCAGCTGCACGGCCGTGCCGACCTGGACGACGTCCACGCCCGCCGGGTCGGGCAGACCGGTGGTGTTGGCGGCGACCAGCGTGACGCGCGCGCCCCGGGCGGCGGCCGTGCGCGCGAGGGCGTAGCCCTGCTTGCCGGAGGAGCGGTTGCCGAGGAAGCGGACAGGGTCCAGCGGCTCCCGGGTGCCGCCGGCGCTGACGACGACGTGGCGGCCCCGCAGGTCGGGCTCGGTGACACCGCGCGCCAGCACGCGGCGGCAGACCTCGAAGATCTCGGCGGGCTCGGGCAGCCGGCCCTTGCCGGTGTCGACGCCGGTGAGGCGGCCGACGGCGGGCTCGATGACGACGGCGCCCCGGCGGCGCAGCGTCGCGACGTTCTCCTGGGTGGCCGGGTGCTCCCACATCTCGGTGTGCATGGCGGGGGCGAAGACGACCGGACAGCGGGCCGTGAGCAGGGTGTTCGTCAGCAGGTCGTCGGCGAGGCCGTGGGCGGCCCTGGCGAGCATGTCTGCGGTGGCCGGGGCGACGACCACCAAGTCGGCCTGCTGGCCGATGCGGACGTGCGGGACCTCGTGGACGTCCGCCCAGACCTCCGTGGAGACGGGGTGGCCGGAGAGCGCGGACCAGGTCGCGGCGCCGACGAAGTGCAGCGCGGAGGCGGTGGGGACGACGCGCACGTCGTGGCCCGACTCTGTCAGCCGCCGCAGCAGCTCGCAGGCCTTGTACGCGGCGATGCCACCGCTGACCCCCAGAACGACCTTGGGCTTGTCCACCGTCTCTCCCCGGACTCGACATGTACCGCGTACGCGTCTATGACACACCACAGGCCCGGCAGTCGCGCTGCCGGGCCTGTGGGAACAATCTGCTCGAGCAGAAAGTACTACCCAGTGGTGCTGGATGCTGCGCTTACTGCGCCGGGCCCTCGACGGCCTCGGACGTCAGCAGACCCGCGTTGATCTCGCGCAGGGCGATCGAGAGCGGCTTCTCGTGGACGTGGGTGTCGACGAGCGGACCGACGTACTCGAGGAGGCCCTCGCCGAGCTGCGAGTAGTACGCGTTGATCTGGCGGGCCCGCTTGGCCGCGTAGATCACGAGGCTGTACTTCGAGTCGGTTGCCTCGAGGAGCTCGTCGATCGGCGGGTTGATGATGCCCTCGGGCGCGGAGATGGAAGAGGACACGCTCTACCTTCCGATGGATGGGAAAGATTCAGGTTGATGATCGATCACGATCACACAACCTCCATCAAGGCTAGCAGCTCACGCGCCACGTCCTCGACGGAGGTGTTGACCAGCGTCTCGTCGAACTCCGGCTCCGCCGCCAGTTCGACCTTCGCCGCGGCAAGCCGGCGCTCGATCACCTCGGGCGGCTCGGTGCCCCGGCCGGTGAGTCTGCGCACCAGCTCCTCCCAGGAGGGCGGAGCCAGGAACACCAGCTGGGCGTCGGGCATCGACTCCCGCACCTGCCGGGCACCCTGGAGGTCGATCTCCAGCAGGACGGGCTCACCCTTCTCCAGCCGCTCCAGGACGGCCGCGCGCGGCGTGCCGTAGCGGTTGCCGGCGAACTCGGCCCACTCCAGCAGCTCGCCGTTGGCGATCAGCTTGTCCATCTCCTCGTCGGTGACGAAGAAGTAGTGGACTCCGTGCTGCTCGCCGGGACGCGGCCTGCGGGTCGTGGCCGACACCGAGAGCCAGACCCCGGGGTGTTCCTTGCGCATATGGGCGACGACCGTGCTCTTGCCGACCCCGGAGGGACCGGAGAGCACGGTCAGCCGCGGACGTTCACTCATGCAGCGATTATTCCAGCAATCCCGGAGTGCCCGGGACCAGTCCCGGAGAGCTCCGGGGGATCAGGAACCGGTGCTGCCGAACTCGCGCTCGAGGGAGGCGATCTGGTTGGAACCGAGACCACGCACGCGGCGGCTCTCGGAGATACCGAGTCGCTCCATGATCTGCTTGGCGCGGACCTTGCCCACGCCCGGCAGGGACTCGAGCAGGGCGGAGACCTTCATCTTGCCGATGACGTCGTTTTCCTGGCCCTGCTTGATGACCTCGTGAAGGGAGGCGCCGGAGTGCTTGAGTCGATTCTTGACCTCGGCCCGCTCCCGGCGAGCCGCGGCGGCCTTTTCGAGCGCGGCTGCGCGCTGTTCGGGGGTAAGGGGCGGAAGAGCCACGCCTACGTCACCTCGGATGTCGAACTGTCGGATACGGACCGGTGAGGAACCTAGTCGCCCCACACCTGGGGAGCTACGAGCAACACGCTGCCCGGCCTCCCCCACTGCCTTGAGGGGCGCGGGAGGTGCCCCCACTCGTCGGAGACTAGCGGTCAAGTCCGCCAGAGTCAGCGAGAACAGCGGAAAAGTCCTGGTCAGCCTCTGTCAGGACTGGATGTTTCAGACATACTGCCCTGGATTTGAGGATGTATCCAGCCTCAAGTCGGCCTCGGCCCCGGGTCGGGACCCTCAGGCCGCCTCCACCGCGGCCCTGATCTCCTCCGCGAAGCGGTCCGCCGCGGTACGCAGAGCGACCACGTCGGGTCCGTGACGCAGCACACCCCGGCTGACGTTCGGCACGACGTTGCGCACGGCGGCCCCGAACACCCCGGGCAGATCGGCCGGAGTCGCCCCCTGGGCCCCGATCCCGGGGGCCAGGAGGGGACCGTTGATGTCGAGGTCGTAGGACGAGAGGTCACCGAGCGTGGCCCCGACGACCGCGCCGAAGGATCCCATCGGCTGCTCTCCCGCGTTCTCGGCGGCCAGGTGGGCCAGCACGGTGGCGCCGACGGTGCGGCCGTCCGCGCGGACGGCGTGCTGGACCTCCGCGCCCTCGGGGTTCGACGTCAGCGCCAGCACGAACAGACCCGCGCCGTTCTCGCGCGCCAGCTCCACCGCGGGCCGCAGCGAGCCGTAGCCGAGGTACGGCGAGACGGTCAGCGCGTCGGAGAACAGCGGGGCGTCCTTGTGCAGGAACGACTCGGCGTACGCGGCCATGGTGGAGCCGATGTCGCCGCGCTTGGCGTCCATGACGACCAGCGTGCCCGCCGCCCGCGCCTCCTCGACCGCCTTCTCCAGGACGGCCACGCCGCGCGAGCCGAAGCGCTCGAAGAAGGCGCTCTGCGGCTTGAGGACGGCGACCCGGTCGGCCATCGCCTCGACGACCGTGCGGCTGAACCGCTCCAGTCCCGTGACGTCGTCGTTCAGCCCCCAGTCGGCGAGCAGGGAGGCGTGCGGGTCGATGCCGACGCAGAGCGGGCCGCGCTCGTCCATGGCGCGGCGCAGGCGTGCGCCGAAGGGTTCCTGGCTCATGCTGCCTTCCTCACATCGGCGCCGACGGCGTCGGCGAGCGTGGCGTAGGGGCTCGTGCGCAGCCGTGCGGCGAGGCCCTTGTGGATCCCGCGGGCCCAGAAGGGGCCCTCGTAGACGAAGGCGCTGTAGCCCTGCACGAGGGTGGCGCCGGCCAGGATGCGCTGCCAGGCGTCCTCGGCGTTCTCGATGCCGCCGACGCCCACCAGGGTGATGCGGTCGCCCACGCGCGCGTACAGGCGGCGCAGCACCTGAAGCGAGCGGGCCTTCAGCGGGGCGCCGGAGAGGCCGCCCGTCTCCTTGACCAGGGAGGGCGCGGAGGTCAGACCGAGGCCCGCCCGCGCGATGGTGGTGTTCGTGGCGATGATCCCGTCCAGGCCCAGTTCGACGGCGAGGTCGGCGACGGCGTCGATGTCCTCGTCGGCCAGGTCGGGCGCGATCTTCACCAGGAGAGGGACATGCCGGGAGGTCACCATGCGGTCGGCCGCCTCGCGGACGGCCGTCAGCAGGGGCCGCAGATGCTCCACCGCCTGGAGGTTGCGCAGCCCCGGGGTGTTGGGCGAGGAGACGTTGACCACGAGATAGTCGGCGTACGGCGCCAGCCGCTCGGCCGACTTCACGTAGTCCGCGACGGCCTCGGCCTCGGGGACCACCTTGGTCTTGCCGATGTTGACGCCCACGACGGTCCGGAAGACCGGCTCGCGCGAGGCCAGGCGGGCGGCGACGGCCAGCGAGCCGTCGTTGTTGAAACCCATGCGGTTGATCAGCGCCCGGTCCGGTACCAGCCGGAACAGCCGCTTGGCGGGGTTGCCGGGCTGCGGCTCGCCCGTCACGGTGCCGATCTCCACGTGGTCGAAGCCGAGCATCGACATGCCGTCGATGGCGACGGCGTTCTTGTCGAATCCGGCGGCGAGGCCGAAGGGGCCGTGCATGCGCAGTCCGAGGGCCTCCGTGCGCAGCTCCTTGTGGCGGGGGGCCAGCACGGCCGCGACGAAGGTGCGCAGTACGGGGACGCGCGCGGCGAGCCGGATCCAGCGGAAGGCGAGGTGGTGCGACCGCTCCGGGTCCATGCGCTTGAAGACGAGATTGAAGAAGATCTTGTACATGTGTCCTCACGAAGACAGATGCGAAGACAGGTGTCCTCGCGAAGAGGGGGACACCGTTTCCGGTGTCCCCCTCGGGGCTGCTAGTCGCGGGCCGCGGTCAGCAGATCCGCGTGTTCCTGGAGCGATCGGACGCCCACGTCCCCGTGGTTGAGCGCGTCGATGCCCTGGACGGCGGCGGCCAGTGCCTGGACGGTCGTCAGGCAGGGCACGGACCGTGCCACGGCCGCCGTACGGATCTCGTAGCCGTCGAGACGGCCGCCGGTGCCGTACGGGGTGTTGACGATGAGGTCGACCTCGCCGTCGTGGATGAGCTGGACGATGGTCCGCTCCCCGTTCGGGCCGGTGCCCTCGGACTGCTTGCGCACGACGGTGGCGTGGATGCCGTTGCGCTTGAGCACCTCGGCGGTGCCGGACGTGGCGAGCAGCTCGAAGCCGTGCGCGACCAGCTCACGCGCCGGGAAGATCATCGAGCGCTTGTCGCGGTTGGCGACCGAGATGAAGGCGCGGCCCTTGGTGGGCAGCGGGCCGTAGGCGCCGGCCTGCGACTTGGCGTACGCCGTGCCGAAGACGGAGTCGATGCCCATGACCTCGCCGGTGGAGCGCATCTCCGGGCCGAGGACGGTGTCGACGCCGCGTCCGGAGGTGTCCCGGAAGCGGCTCCAGGGCATCACGGCCTCCTTGACGGAGATCGGAGCGTCCAGCGGCAGCTCGCCGCCGTCCCCGTGCGCGGGCAGCAGGCCCTCGGCGCGCAGCTCGGCGATGGTCGCGCCCAGCGAGATCCGGGCGGCGGCCTTGGCCAGCGGCACCGCGGTCGCCTTCGAGGTAAAGGGGACCGTGCGCGACGCGCGCGGGTTGGCCTCGAGGACGTACAGGATGTCGCCCGCCATCGCGAACTGGATGTTGATCAGGCCGCGGACGCCGACGCCCTTGGCGATCGCCTCCGTGGAGGCGCGCAGGCGCTTGATGTCGAAGCCGCCGAGCGTGATCGGGGGCAGGGCGCACGCCGAGTCGCCGGAGTGGATGCCGGCCTCCTCGATGTGCTCCATGACGCCGCCGAGGTACAGCTCCTCGCCGTCGTACAGCGCGTCGACGTCGATCTCGATCGCGTCGTCGAGGAACCGGTCCACCAGCACCGGCCGGGAGGGGCTGATCTCGGTGGACTCGGCGATGTAGGACGACAGCCGGGCCTCGTCGTAGACGATCTCCATGCCCCGGCCGCCCAGGACGTACGACGGCCGGACGAGGACCGGGTAACCGATCTCGTCGGCGATGGCCTTGGCCTCGGTGAAGGTGGTGGCCGTGCCGTGCTTGGGGGCCGGCAGACCGGCCTCCTTGAGGACCTGACCGAAGGCGCCGCGGTCCTCGGCGGCGTGGATGGCCTCCGGGGGCGTGCCGACGATCGGCACGCCGTTGTCCTTCAGGGCCTGCGCCAGGCCCAGCGGGGTCTGGCCGCCCAGCTGCACGACCACGCCCGCGACCGGGCCGGCCTGCTGCTCGGCGTGCACGATCTCCAGCACGTCCTCCAGCGTCAGCGGCTCGAAGTACAGACGGTCGGAGGTGTCGTAGTCCGTGGAGACCGTCTCCGGGTTGCAGTTGACCATCACGGTCTCGAACCCGGCGTCGCTCAGCGCGAAGGAGGCGTGCACGCAGGAGTAGTCGAACTCGATGCCCTGGCCGATGCGGTTGGGGCCGGAGCCCAGGATGATGACGGCCGGCTTCTCGCGGGGCGCGACCTCGGTCTCCTCGTCGTAGGAGGAGTAGAAGTACGGCGTCTTCGCGGCGAACTCGGCGGCGCAGGTGTCGACCGTCTTGTACACCGGCCGGATGCCGAGCGCGTGCCGCACCTCGCGGACGACGTCCTCGCGCAGGCCGCGGATCTCGCCGATCTGCTGGTCGGAGAAGCCGTGCCGCTTGGCCTCGGCGAGCAGCTCGCGGGTCAGCTCGGGCGCCTCGGCCAGCTCGTCGGCGATCTCCTTGATCAGGAAGAGCTGGTCGACGAACCAGGGGTCGATCTTCGTGTACTCGAAGACCTCCTCGGGCGTGGCGCCCGCGCGGATCGCCTGCATGACGGTGTTGATCCGGCCGTCGGTCGGGCGGACCGCCGCGCGCAGCAGCTCGTCCTTGTCGCCGGTCTCGCCGACGAAGGCGAACTGGCTGCCCTTCTTCTCCAGCGAGCGCAGCGCCTTCTGGAACGCCTCGGTGAAGTTGCGGCCGATGGCCATGGCCTCGCCGACCGACTTCATGGTGGTGGTCAGCGTGGAGTCGGCCTGCGGGAACTTCTCGAAGGCGAAGCGGGGCGCCTTGACGACGACGTAGTCCAGGGTCGGCTCGAAGGACGCCGGGGTCTCCTGGGTGATGTCGTTGGGGATCTCGTCGAGGGTGTAGCCGACGGCGAGCTTGGCGGCGATCTTCGCGATCGGGAAGCCGGTGGCCTTGGAAGCGAGGGCCGACGAACGCGACACGCGGGGGTTCATCTCGATGACGTTGACGCGGCCGTCGACGGGGTTCACGGCGAACTGAATGTTGCAGCCGCCGGTGTCGACGCCGACCTCGCGGATCACGGCGATGCCGATGTCCCGCAGGATCTGGTACTCGCGGTCGGTGAGCGTCATCGCGGGCGCGACGGTGATCGAGTCGCCGGTGTGCACGCCCATCGGGTCGAAGTTCTCGATGGAGCAGACGACCACGACGTTGTCGTGCTTGTCGCGCATCAGCTCCAGCTCGTACTCCTTCCAGCCGAGGATGGACTCTTCCAGGAGCACCTCGGTGGTCGGGGAGAGCGTCAGGCCCTGGCCGGCGATGCGGCGCAGCTCCTCCTCGTCGTGCGCGAAGCCGGAGCCGGCGCCGCCCATGGTGAAGGAGGGGCGGACGACGACCGGGTAGCCGCCGAGCGTGTCGACGCCGGCGAGGACGTCGTCCATGGAGTGGCAGATGACCGAGCGGGCGGACTCGCCGTGCCCGATCTTCTTGCGGACCTCCTCCACGACGAGCTTGAACTGGTCGCGGTCCTCCCCCTTGTGGATGGCCTCGACGTTGGCGCCGATCAGCTCGACGCCGTACTTCTCCAGCACGCCGTTCTCGTGCAGCGAGATGGCGGTGTTGAGCGCCGTCTGGCCGCCCAGGGTGGGCAGCAGCGCGTCGGGCTGCTCCTTGGCGATGATCTTCTCGACGAACTCCGGGGTGATCGGCTCGACGTAGGTGGCGTCGGCGATCTCCGGGTCGGTCATGATCGTCGCCGGGTTGGAGTTCACCAGGACGACCCGCAGGCCCTCGGACTTCAGCACGCGGCACGCCTGGGTGCCGGAGTAGTCGAACTCGGCGGCCTGGCCGATGACGATCGGGCCGGAGCCGATGACCAGGACGGACTGGATATCGGTGCGCTTAGGCACGCTGGCCCTCCATGAGCTTCACGAAGCGGTCGAACAGGTAGGCGGCGTCGTGCGGGCCCGCTGCCGCTTCGGGGTGGTACTGGACGCTGAAGGCCGGCTTGTCGAGGAGCTGCAGGCCCTCCACCACGTTGTCGTTGAGGCAGACGTGGGAGACCTCGGCGCGGCCGAAGGGGGTGTCGGACACCTCGTCGAGCGGGGCGTCGACGGCGAAGCCGTGGTTGTGCGCGGTGACCTCGACCTTTCCGGTCGTACGGTCCTGTACCGGCTGGTTGATGCCGCGGTGGCCGTACTTCAGCTTGTAGGTGCCGAAGCCGAGAGCGCGGCCCAGGATCTGGTTGCCGAAGCAGATGCCGAACAGCGGCGTGCCGCGCTCCAGCACGCCCTGCATCACGGAGACGGGGTGGTCGGCGGTGGCCGGGTCGCCCGGGCCGTTGGAGAAGAACACGCCGTCGGGGTTGACGGCGTACACGTCCTCGACGCTCGCCGTGGCGGGGAGCACGTGCACCTCGATGCCGCGCTCGGCCATCCGGTGCGGGGTCATGCCCTTGATGCCGAGGTCGACGGCGGCGACGGTGAACTTCTTGTCGCCGATCGCGGGGACGACGTACGGCTCGGTGGTGGCGACCTCGGCGGCGAGGTCGGCGCCCTTCATCTGCGGGGCCTTTTGGACGCGGGCCAGCAGCGCGGCGTCGTCCTGGATGGCGTCGCCGCTGAAGATGCCGACGCGCATGGCGCCGCGCTCGCGCAGGTGGCGGGTGAGGGCGCGGGTGTCGATGCCGCTGATGCCGACGACGCCCTGGGCGTCCAGCTCCTCGTCCAGCGTGCGCCGGGAGCGCCAGCTGGACGGCACGCGCGCGGGGTCGCGCACGACGTAGCCGGAGACCCAGATCCTCCTGGACTCCATGTCCTCGTCGTTGACGCCTGTGTTGCCGACGTGCGGGGCGGTCATCACGACCACCTGGCGGTGGTAGGACGGGTCGGTGAGGGTCTCCTGGTAGCCGGTCATGCCGGTGGAGAACACGGCCTCGCCGAAGGTCTCCCCCACGGCCCCGTAGGCACGGCCGCGGAAGATCCGGCCGTCCTCCAGGACGAGTACGGCGGGGACCTTCGTGGTTCCCCCTGTGGAGGTCGTCATCGTTCGGCGCCTTCCGTGGTGCTGGTGTTGATCATGGAGTTGATTGCGTCGACCCATGCGCCGTGCTCGGCCGCGCGGTCGGAGCGGAACCCGGAGTCGATGAGCCGCTCGCCGTGCGCCCAGGTCACGACGAGCAGTCCGCCCTCGGTCAGGACCTTGCCCGCGATGCCCTTGTCGAGCCGGGCCTCGCGCAGGGCCGCGGCGGGGACGAAGAAGTCGCTCGCCCCGGGGCGTACGACGTCGAGTCCCGCGTCCGTCAGCGTGAGCTCGACCCGGCTGCGGGTGCCCAGGCCGTGCGCCACGATGCGGTCCAGCCACTGACCGGCGGTGGTGGAGCCGTGGTAGCGGCCGGTCATCGTCAGTTTCGCCGCGCCGGGCTCGTCCGGCGCGCCGGGCAGCTCCGGCAGGTCGCCCTGGAGGGTTCCCCGCCACTTCCAGCCCTCGCGCATCAGCCAGTAGACGAGCGCGACGAACAGGGCGAGGCCGACGACCCAGCCGATGCGGGCGGCCCAGTCGGTCACTTCCGCCGATTCCTTCTCGGCGGCCAGCAGGATTACAGGTGTCACGTGAGCTTCCCGTCGACGAGCGTGGCCTTGCCCCGGAGCCATGTGTGCGTGACACGGCCCGGCAGCTCACGGCCCTCGTAGGGGGTGTTGCGGCTGCGCGAGGCGAAGCCCGCGGGGTCCACGGGCCCACGGTATGCCGTGTCGACGAGGGTGAGGTTGGCGGGCTCACCTGCCGAGACGGGACGTCCGTGCCCCGTGGCCTGCCCGATCCGGGCCGGCGTGAAGGACATCCGGTCCGCCACGCCCGCCCAGTCGAGCAGCCCTGTGTCGACCATCGTCTCCTGGACCACTGACAACGCGGTCTCCAGGCCGACCATCCCCATCGCGGCGGCGGCCCACTCGCAGTCCTTGTCCTCGTGCGGGTGCGGGGCGTGGTCGGTGGCGACGATGTCGATCGTGCCGTCGGCGAGCGCCTCGCGCAGCGCCAGCACGTCCCGTTCGGTGCGCAGCGGCGGGTTCACCTTGTAGACCGGGTTGTACGTGCGCACCAGCTCGTCGGTGAGCAGGAGGTGGTGCGGGGTGACCTCGGCGGTGACCCGGATGCCGCGGGACTTGGCCCAGCGCACGATCTCCACGGACCCGGCGGTCGACAGGTGGCAGATGTGCACGCGGGAGCCGACGTGCTCGGCGAGCAGGACGTCCCGGGCGATGATCGACTCCTCGGCCACCGCGGGCCAGCCCCCGAGACCGAGCTCGGCGGAGACGATCCCCTCGTTCATCTGGGCGCCCTCGGTCAGCCGCGGCTCCTGCGCGTGCTGGGCGACGACCCCGTCGAAGGCCTTCACGTACTCCAGCGCCCGCCGCATGATCACGGCGTCGTCGACGCACTTGCCGTCGTCGGAGAAGACGGTGACGCCGGCCGCCGACTCGTGCATGGCGCCCAACTCGGCGAGCTTCCTGCCCTCCAGGCCGACGGTGACGGCGCCGATCGGCTGCACGTCGCAGTAGCCGTGCTCCCGGCCCAGACGCCAGACCTGCTCGACGACACCGGCGGTGTCCGCGACCGGGAAGGTGTTGGCCATGGCGAACACGGCGGTGTAGCCGCCGGAGGCCGCCGCGCGCGTGCCGGTGAGCACGGTCTCGGAGTCCTCGCGGCCGGGCTCGCGCAGATGGGTGTGCAGGTCGACCAGGCCCGGCAGGAGCACCTGGCCGCCGGCCTCGACGACCTCGGCGCCCCCGTCCGGCAGGCCGTGGCCCACGGCGGCGATCGTCGAGCCCTCGATCAGCACGTCCTGCGGCTCGCCGCCGAGCACCTTCGCACCACGGATCAGGATCTTGCTCATCTGTCTTACTTCTCCTCGTCCGCGGAAAGGGTGTGCGCGGAGCGCTCGTCGGAAGGGTGGTGGTGGGAGACGGGCGGGCGGGTGGTGGTCGCGGGTTCGTTTCCGCCGAGCAGCAGGTACAGCACGGCCATCCGGATGGAGACTCCGTTTGCGACCTGCTCGATGGCGGTGCAGCGCTCGGAGTCGGCGACCTGCGCGGTGATCTCCATGCCACGGACCATCGGGCCGGGGTGCATCACGATGGCGTGCTCCGGCATCCTCGCCATCCGGTCGCCGTCCAGGCCGTAGCGCCGCGAGTACTCGCGCTCGGTCGGGAAGAACGCGGCGTTCATCCGCTCGCGCTGCACGCGCAGCATCATCACCGCGTCGGACTTGGGCAGCGTGCTGTCGAGGTCGTACGACACCGCGCAGGGCCAGGTCTCGATGCCGACCGGCAGCAGGGTGGGCGGGGCGACGAGGGTGACCTCGGCGCCGAGGGTGTGCAGCAGGTCGACGTTGGAGCGGGCGACCCGGCTGTGCAGGACGTCGCCGACGATGGTGACGCGCCTGCCGGCCAGGTCGTGGCCGAGGCCGGCGTCCCGGCCGACGAGGCGGCGGCGCATGGTGAACGCGTCGAGCAACGCCTGGGTGGGGTGCTGGTGGGTGCCGTCGCCCGCGTTGATCACGGCCGCGTCGATCCAGCCGGAGTTGGCCAGCCGGTACGGGGCGCCGGAGGCGCCGTGCCGGATGACGACCGCGTCGACGCCCATGGCCTCCAGGGTCTGGGCGGTGTCCTTCAGGGACTCGCCCTTGGACACCGAGGATCCCTTGGCGGAGAAGTTGATGACGTCCGCGGACAGCCGCTTCTCGGCGGCCTCGAAGGAGATCCGGGTGCGGGTGGAGTCCTCGAAGAAGAGGTTCACCACGGTGCGGCCGCGCAGGGTCGGCAGCTTCTTGATCGGCCGGTCGGCGACCCGGGACATCTCCTCGGCGGTGTCGAGGATCAGAACGGCGTCGTCGCGGGTGAGGTCGGCGGCCGAGATGAGATGGCGCTGCATCTTTCAGGCTCCGTAAGGCAGTTCATTCGGGAGAATTCGGGCAACCGGGCGCGTGCTGGGGCGCGCCGGAGCGGCGCGCGGCGGCGGCCGTACGCCTTCGGTTGCTACTGGGCGGTCTGCTTCACGCCGAGCAGCACGGTGTCACGACCGTCCTCCTCGGCGAGCTGGACCTTGACCGTCTCCCGCAGCGACGTGGGGAGGTTCTTGCCGACGTAGTCGGCGCGGATGGGCAGTTCGCGGTGGCCGCGGTCGACGAGGACCGCGAGCTGGACGGCGCGCGGGCGCCCGATGTCGTTCAGCGCGTCGAGGGCGGCGCGGATGGTGCGGCCGGAGAAGAGGACGTCGTCGACGAGGACGACCAGCTTGCCGTCGATGCCGTCACCGGGGATGTCGGTACGGGCCAGCGCGCGCGGCGGGTGCAGGCGCAGGTCGTCGCGGTACATCGTGATGTCCAGCGAACCGCACGGGACTTTGCGCTCGGTGATCTGTTCCAGCTTGGCGGCGAGCCGCTGGGCGAGGAAGACGCCTCGGGTCGGAATGCCGAGGAGCACCACGTCGTCGGCGCCCTTGGCGCGCTCGACGATCTCGTGGGCGATGCGGGTCAGCACCCGCGCGATGTCGGGCCCTTCGAGCACGGGCCGCGCATCGGACGCTTGCGTGTCCATACGAAACGGACCTCCTTCTCCGCCTCACGGGACGGACCTTAAAGGACGTCGGGATTGCGCCATCAACCGTAGCAGGCCGCAGCGACACCCCGGATCACCCCCCTGCGGGCCACCGGAATCACCCGGTTGGCCCAGTCGGCGGGCGATACCACGGAAGAGTCGGTGCGGACCATTCGGCTTGACGCGGCAGAGTAACGCTGCGTAACCTCACAGTGAGTTACCAGCCGCGCGGCATGGAACCACACCAGTCGCGTCGACACAGTGTCCGGGGAGCCATATGTCCAGCGAATACGCCAAACAGCTCGGGGCCAAGCTCCGGGCCATCCGCACCCAGCAGGGCCTTTCCCTCCACGGTGTCGAGGAGAAGTCCCAGGGACGCTGGAAGGCGGTCGTGGTCGGGTCGTACGAGCGCGGCGACCGCGCCGTGACCGTGCAGCGCCTTGCCGAGCTGGCGGACTTCTACGGCGTTCCCGTGCAGGAGCTCCTCCCGGGCACCACCCCGGGCGGCGCCGCCGAGCCGCCGCCCAAGCTGGTCCTGGACCTGGAGCGCCTGGCCACGGTGCCGGCCGAGAAGGCGGGCCCCCTGCAGCGGTACGCGGCGACGATCCAGTCGCAGCGCGGTGACTACAACGGCAAGGTGCTCTCGATCCGCCAGGACGACCTGCGCACACTCGCCGTCATCTACGACCAGTCGCCCTCGGTCCTCACCGAGCAGCTGATCAGCTGGGGCGTGCTGGACGCGGACGCGCGCCGCGCGGTGGCTTCGCACGAGGAGGGCTGAGCGCCCGACCGCTTCAGCAGAAACGTGCCGCCGGGGTGGCCGGAACTTCACGGTTCCGGCCACCCCGGCGGCGTTCTGAGCGCCTCGGGCCCCACGGACGTGCCCGTGGGGCCCCGGTGACAGGAGAACGCCGGAGGGCCGCAGCGTGCGCTGCGGCCCTCCGGCGTTCTGTGGTGTCTCAGTCCTCGGCGGTGCGTCGCAGCGAGGGCTTGAGGTCCTTCAGCCGGCCGAGCAGCCCGTTGACGAACGAGGGCGACTCGTCCGTCGAGAACTCCTTCGCCAGCTGCACCATCTCGTCCAGCACGACGGCGTCCGGGGTCTCGTCGACCCAGATCAGCTCGTACGCGCCGAGCCGCAGGATGTTGCGGTCGACGACCGGCATCCGGTCCAGCGTCCAGCCGACCGAGTACTGGGCGATCAGCTCGTCGATGCGCGTCGCGTGTTCCGCGTAGCCCTCGACCAGCTGCATCGTGTACTCGCTCACCGGCGGCTGCCGGGTGTCGGTCCGCGAGTGCCGGATCCAGTCCGCGAGGACCGTCAGGACGTCGGCGTCGCGCTGGTCGCCCTCGAAGAGGATCTGGAAGGCGCGCTTGCGGGCCGTGTTGCGGGCAGCCACGGTTAGCTGTTCACCCGGCCGAGGTAGTCGCTGGTGCGGGTGTCGACCTTGATCTTCTCACCGGTGGTGATGAAGAGCGGGACCTGGATCTGGTGACCGGTCTCGAGGGTGGCGGGCTTGGTGCCGCCGGTGGAGCGGTCGCCCTGGACGCCGGGCTCGGTCTCGGCGATGGTCAGCTCGACCGCGGCCGGGAGCTCGACGAAGAGCACCTCGCCCTCGTGCTGCGCGACGGTGGCCTCGAAGCCCTCGATGAGGAAGTTGGCGGCGTCACCGACGACCTTGCGCTCGATGTGCAGCTGGTCGTAGGTCTCCATGTCCATGAAGACGAAGTAGTCGCCGTCCATGTAGGAGAACTGCATGTCGCGCTTGTCGACGGTGGCCGTCTCGACCTTCACGCCGGCGTTGAAGGTCTTGTCGACGACCTTGCCCGAGAGGACGTTCTTGAGCTTGGTGCGCACGAAGGCCGGGCCCTTGCCGGGCTTGACGTGCTGGAACTCGACGACGGACCAGAGCTGGCCGCCGTCGAGCTTGAGCACCATGCCGTTCTTGAGGTCGTTCGTGGAAGCCACGGTTGCTTCAATCTCCTGGACTTACGTGGACGACCCCGGGGCAGGCGCGACAGCTCTGAGGCTAGAGCGCGAGCAGCTCCTTGGTCGTGATGGTGAGTAGCTCGGGTCCGCCGTCCGCCTCGGGGCGTACGACGAGCGTGTCATCGATCCGGACACCGCCCCGGCCCGGGAGGTGGACCCCCGGTTCGACGGTGACCGGCACGCAAGCGTCCAGTTTACCCATGGCCGTGGGGGCAAGCTGAGGGTCCTCGTCGATTTCGAGCCCCACGCCGTGGCCGATGAGCGCCGGGAGGCCCTCGCCGTACCCGGCGGAGTCCAGCACCTGGCGTGCGGCACGGTCCACGTCGCGGTAGGCGGCGCCGGGTGCGAGCATCTCGCGGCCGGCCCGCTGGGCGGCGAAGACCAGGTCGTAGAGCTCGATCTGCCAGTCCGCCGGGGAGGTGCCGATGACGAAGGTGCGGCCGATCTCGCAGCGGTAGCCGCGGTAGGTGGCGCCCAGGCAGACGGAGAGGAAGTCGCCCTCCTCGACGCGGCGGTCGGTGGGGCGGTGACCTCGTCTGCCGGAGTTCGCGCCGGTGGCGACCGAGGTGGGGAAGGCGGGCCCGTCGGCGCCGTGGTCGACCAGGCGGCGTTCCAGCTCCAGGGCGAGGTGGCGTTCGGTGCGGCCCACGAGGATGGACTCCAGGAGCTCACCGAGGGCCTGGTCGGCGATCTCGGCGCCGATGCGCAGGCAGGAGATCTCCTCCTCGTCCTTGACGACCCTGAGCTGTTCGACCGCGTTGCCGAGGTCGGCGAGGCGCAGGCCGGGGGCGACCGAGCCGATCGCTCTGTGGCGGGCGACGGTGAGGTGGTGTTCCTCGACGGCGAGGGAGTCCGCCCCCTGGGCCGTGGCGAGGTCGGCGGCGGCGACGGCGGGGTCGCCGCCGGCCGCGGGGAGGACGTGCAGACGCAGGGCCTCGTCGGGACGGCCCTCGGTGGGGCGGTCGTCCGGCGGGCCGGAGCAGACCAGCAGGTCTTCGCGCTTGCCCAGCAGCAGAACGGCGCCGGGGGGCGCCGAGCCCGCGAGGTAGCGCACGTTGGCGGGCCGGGAGACCAGCGCCGCCGCGCTGCCGCCCGCGTTGCAGCGCTCCCGTAGCCGGGTTCGGCGTGTCGCGTACACCTCTGACATGTGCCGAGCGTACGAGCTTCGCCGGGTTCGCGCCGGTTGAGGGGGGCTGAGTGGGCGGTGCCCGCTTCATGCGGGTTAGGGGGTGTCACTCGATGTGGTGTGCCGTCTGCGGGAGTGCGAGGGCTTGGCGCGCAGCTCCCCGCGCCCCTTCAGGGGGGCGGTCCCCTGCGTCACCAGGCCGGAGGGCTTGCTATCGACCTCGCCAGGACCTCGTCCAGGACGCGGGCCGTGCCGGGGACGTCGAGCTGGGAGTTGTCGATGATGGGCAGGCCCGAGCCGTACCAGCCGGCCATGCGGCCGTGGATGCGGGCCACCTCCTCGTCGGTGAGACGGCGGTTGCCCGAGCGCTCCGCGTTGCGCTCCAGGACGATGTCCAGGCCGGGCAGGAGGACGACGGGCAGCAGGCCCGGGCCCACGTGGCGTTTCCAGCCGCCGAGGCCCACGACCGGGCGGTCGGGGAAGACGGCGTCGTCGAGGATGCACGAGATGCCGTTGGCCAGGAAGTTGCGCGCGGCGAACCCGCAGGTGCGGCGGGCCAGGCGGTACTGGGCCTCGGAGTGGTCGTTCCAGCCGGACTGGGGGTCGGCGAAGCCGGAGCGGACCCATTCGCGGACGTCGTCGAGACTGATGTGGGCCGTGGGAACCCTGCGGTGGTCCGCCCAGTACTTGGCCACGCTGGTCTTGCCCGCGCCCGCCGGGCCGATGAGCAGCACCGCGAGGGTGGTGGTCGCCGGGTCGGGTGCGGTGGTGGCGGCTGGTGCGGGGGGCATCGGCACCGGGCCGCCGGGGGGAAGCTGGATGTGGCCCGTGGTGTCCGGGGGCGGCGGGGGCGCCATCGGGGGGTGGTGCGGGGCCGACGGCGGGGCTCCGGTGAAGCCGGGAGGCGGGGGCACGGGGGCGGAGCCCTGCGGCACGGGCGCGGGTCCCTGGTGGTGCGGACCCGGACCCGGGTGCTGTGCGGCCGGCGACCAGCCGGCGGCCGGTCCGTGCCCCGGCTGGTGGGGCGGCGGCAGCGGAGACCCCACTGCGTGCTGCATCCGGTGCCACTCCGTCTCGTGTTCCTCGGCAGGCAATTGGCGCTGGCAGCGGGGTGCGAACCCGCCCGCTACCGAACGGTACCGTCCCCCGCCGCCGTTTGGTGAACGGCGGGGGACGGCCCGAAGTGCCCGGCGGGGCAAGGGGAAATGGGGCGGAAGGGGTCCCGTGGGACGTTCCGGGCCTCGGCCGCCGCGGCCGAGGCCGACCGGGCTACTGCCCGACCTCGCCGTACGCCGCCAGCAGCATCGCCGGGTCGGGTCCCTCCAGGACGGTCGGCTTGGCGAGCCCGTCGAGGACGATGAAGCGCAGCAGGTCGCCGCGGGACTTCTTGTCGACCTTCATCGTCTGCAGCAGCTTGGGCCACTGGTCGTGGCGATAGTGCAGCGGCAGCCCGACCGCTTCCAGGATCGTGCGGTGCCGGTCGGCCGTGGCGTCGTCCAACCGGCCCGCCAGACGGCCCAGTTCAGCGGCGAAGTGCATGCCCACGGCGACCGCGGCGCCGTGCCGCCACTGGTAGCGCTCGTTCTTCTCGATGGCGTGGCCGAGGGTGTGGCCGTAGTTGAGGATCTCGCGCAGGCCCGACTCCTTCAGGTCGCAGGAGACGACGTCGGCCTTGACGCGGATGGAGCGCTCGATGAGCTCGGCCGTGTGCGGGCCCGCCGGGGTGCGCGCGGCCTGCGGGTCGGACTCGATGAGCTCGAGGATGGCCGGGTCGGCGATGAAGCCCGCCTTGATGACCTCGGCCAGTCCGGAGACGTAGTCGTTGACCGGCAGGGAGTCCAGCGCGGCGAGGTCGCACAGGACGCCCGCGGGCGGGTGGAAGGCGCCGACCAGGTTCTTGCCCTCGGCCGTGTTGACGCCGGTCTTGCCGCCGACGGCCGCGTCGACCATGGCCAGGACGGTGGTGGGGATCGCGATCCAGCGCACCCCGCGCAGCCAGGTCGCGGCCACGAAGCCCGCGAGGTCGGTGGTGGCACCGCCGCCGACGCCGACCACGACGTCGGTGCGGGTGAAGCCGGACTGGCCCAGCGCCTTCCAGCAGTAGGCGGCGACCTCGGCGGTCTTGGCCTCCTCGGCGTTGGGCACCTGGATGGCGATCGCCTCGTAGCCCTGCTCGCCCAGGTCGGCACGGAGCGCCTCGCCGGTCTCGGCCAGTGCCTCGGGGTGGATGACGGCGACCCGCTTGGCCTTGTCGCCCACCAGACCGCCGAGCTCGCCGAGCAGTTGGCGGCCGACCAGGACCTCGTACGGCTCTCCCCCGGCTACCGCTGGGAGGTGCCCCCAGCCCGCGGTGCCGCCGACCTGGATCCGCGTCACTGACTCGCTCATGCTTCCTTCAACTCCAGGGCGCTGAGGACCTCTTGGGTGACCTCTTCGGGCGTGCGGTCGTCGGTGGCCACGACCGAGCGGGCCACCTCCTCGTACAGGTGCCGCCGGGCCTCCATCAGCTCGCGCCACTGCTTGCGCGGGTTGATGGCCAGCAGCGGCCGGGCGGTGTTCAGTCCGGTGCGCCGGGCCGCCTCCTCGACGTCCATGGCCAGGTACACGACGTGGTGCCCGGCGAGCAGCCCACGGGTGCCCGCGTCGAGGACGGCGCCGCCGCCCAGCGCCAGCACCCCGGTGTGCTCGGCGAGCGCCGCGCGCACCGCCTGCTTCTCGATCGCCCGGAAGGCGGCCTCGCCGTCCTCGACGAAGATGTCGGCGACGGTGCGGCCCTGCGCGGCCACGATGTCGTCGTCGGTGTCCCGGAAGCCCACGCCGAGCCGCTCGGCGAGCAGCAGGCCCACGGTGGACTTGCCGACCCCCATGGGGCCGACCAGCACGGCCAGGGGCGCGCTCACCGGATCGCCAGGTTGTCGAGGTAGGACCGCACGTTGCGGGCGGTCTCGGTGACGCTGTCGCCGCCGAACTTCTCCGCGACCGCGTCGGCGAGGACCAGCGCGACCATCGCCTCGGCGACGATGCCGGCGGCCGGGACCGCGCACACGTCGGAGCGCTGGTGGTGGGCCTGGGCGGGCTCGCCGGTGATCACGTCGACCGTCCGCAGCGCCCGCGGCACGGTCGCGATCGGCTTCATCGCCGCGCGCACCCGCAGCAGCTCGCCGGTGGTCAGTCCGCCCTCGGTGCCGCCGGAGCGGCCGGTGGCGCGCCGGATGCCCTCGCCGGTGGTGACGATCTCGTCGTGCGCCTGGGAGCCCGGCACCCGCGCCAGCTCGAAGCCGTCGCCGACCTCGACGCCCTTGATCGCCTGGATGCCCATCAGGGCGGCGGCGAGGCGGGCGTCCAGCCGGCGATCCCAGTGCACGTGCGAGCCGAGGCCCACCGGCACCCCGTACGCGAGGACCTCGACGACGCCGCCGAGGGTGTCGCCGTCCTTGTGGGCCTGGTCGATCTCCGCGACCATCGCCTTCGAGGCGTCGGCGTCCAGGCAGCGCACCGGGTCGGCGTCGAGCTTCTCGACGTCCGCCGGGGTCGGGTAGACGCCGTAGGGCGCCTTCGCCGCCGCGAGCTCCACGACATGGCTGACGATCTCGATGCCGGCGGTCTCCTTCAGGTACGACCGCGCGACCGCGCCGAGCGCCACCCGGGCCGCGGTCTCCCGCGCCGACGCCCGCTCCAGCACCGGACGGGCCTCGTCGAAGCCGTACTTCTGCATGCCGGCGAGGTCGGCGTGACCGGGCCGGGGGCGGGTCAGCGGCGCGTTGCGGGCCAGCTCGGCGAGCTCCGCCGGGTCCACCGGGTCGGCCGCCATGACCTTGTCCCACTTCGGCCACTCGGTGTTGCCGACCATGACGGCGACCGGCGAGCCCAGGGTCAGGCCGTGCCGGACGCCGCCGAGGAAGGTGACCTCGTCCCGCTCGAACTTCATGCGCGCACCGCGTCCATAGCCGAGCCGTCGCCGCGCCAGGTGGTCCGCCACCATCTCCGTGGTGATCGGCACGCCGGCGGGAAGGCCCTCCAGCGTCGCGACGAGTGCGGGACCGTGGGACTCCCCCGCGGTCAGCCAGCGCAACCTGCTCAACGGTGCTCCTCTAAGCTCGCGCCCGGTACTGCCTCGCGTACGCGCTGCTCGCGCGTCGCGATGGCGCGACCGGGGTGCGCGGCCCTGGCCCGCCACATTCGATCCTCCCACGTCCGGGCCGCCGGTCAGCCCGCCGGTCCAGCAGGCGGACGCCCGTGCGTCGGGAAGGGGGGCGAAGGCGCGCCCACGCTCCCGCGGGCGAGGAGCGCCGCCGCGGGCCGGCACGCCGTCCCGGAGGCCGGCGGTTCCTACCGGCCGGCGAGGGCGTGCTCCCCGGCCTTGCGCATCGCGTCCAGCGGCGCGGGCACGCGGCCGGTCACCTGCTCGACCTGGAGCACCGCCTGGTGGACCAGCAGGTCGAGCCCGCCGACGACGGCCCCGCCGTACGCCGACCAGCGCGCAGCGAGCGTCGTCGGCCACGGGTCGTACAGCACGTCGAAGAGCGTCGCGGGCCGCTCCGGCACGGCGGCGGCGAGCGCGTCGGTCGTCCCGGCCGGGGTGGTGGCCACGACCAGCGGGTGGTGCAGCGCCTCGGCGGCGTCCGCCCAGTCGGCGATCCGCACGTCGACCTCCAGCCGCTCGCCCCACTGACGCATCTCGGCGGCCCGGGCCGCGCTGCGCACGTGGACCACGATTTCGCCGGTGCAGATCCGGGCCAGCGCGGCCAGCGCCGAGGACGCCGTGGCGCCGGCGCCGAGGATGGCGGCCGAGCCGGCCTGCTCGATGCCGTGCTCGCGAAGGGCCGCCACCATGCCGGGGATGTCGGTGTTGTCGCCGACGCGGCGGCCGTCGTCGGTGAGGACGACCGTGTTGACCGCCTCGACCGAGGCGGCGGTGTCGCTGATCTCGTCCAGCAGCGGGATCACGGCCCGCTTCAGCGGCATGGTCAGCGACAGCCCGGCCCACTCGGGGCCGAGTTGCGCGAAGAAGCCCGGCAGCCCCTCCTCGTCGACCTCGAAGCGGTCGTACGTCCAGCCCGTCAGCCCCAGCTCCTGGTACGCCGTGCGGTGCAGCACCGGGGACAGGGAGTGGGCGATGGGCGAGCCGAGCACGGCGGCCCGGCGGGCTTCAGTTGCCCGAGCTTTCATTGAACTTGGCCTTCAGCTCGAGGAATTCGTCGTGCGTCCGGGCGAACTCGGTCCTGTTGCGGCCGTCGGTCGCCACGAAGTACAGCCAGCCGTCGTCGGTCGGGTTCAGTGTCGCCTTCAGCGCCTCCGCACCGGGGTTGCCGATCGGTCCCGGCGGTAGGCCCTTCTGGGTGTACGTGTTGTAGGGGTCCTGGTTGCTGTTGATCTCGGATTCGCTGATGTTGATGTTGCTCTCGCCCTTCAGGTAGTTGAAGGTCGAGTCGAACTGGAGCAGTTGGTAGGTCTCCGTGTTGTCCGGCGAGAGGCGGTTGTAGACCACCTCGGCCATCTTGCGGAAGTCGTCCTCCGTCTTGCCCTCCGCCTGGACGAGGCTGGCGACCGTGATGACCTGCAGCGGGTTCTCCAGGTCCAGCGCCTTGGCCTTGGCGGCGAGGTCGTACTGGCCGTACTGCCGGTTGGCCTGCGTGATCATCTCCTTGAGGACCGCCTCGGGCTTCATGCCCTTGGCCGCCGGATAGGTGCCCGGGAAGAGGAAGCCTTCCAGCGGGTCCTTGATCTCGCTGCCGTTGTTCGCCCAGCTGGGCAGGCCGAGGCTCTTGTACTGCTTCTGGGCGACGTCCTTGGTGGTGCCGGACTCCAGGCCGAGCTTCTCGTCGATGGCGTTGTAGACGGCCCCGTTGCGCTGCCCCGGGGTGACCATCACGTTGTTCTGGCTCTTCGGGTCGAGCATCATCTCGACGGCGCTCTTGGCGGACATCTGCTTGTTCAGCAGGTAGGCGCCGGCCTGGATGGACTGCCCGTCGGGGTTCTGCGACTGCGCGGCCACGAACGCGTCGACGCTCTTGACGACGCCCGCCGCCTTCAGCCGCCGGCCGATCTCGGCGCCGCCCGCTCCCTTGGGGATCTCGACGGTCACCTGCTCCTTGGTGCCCTCGCCCGCGTAGTCCGGGGCCGCGCCGAAACGATCCTGGTAGAACTGGTAGCCGAAATAGGTGACGCCGGCCAGACCGCCGCCGAAGACCAGGGCCACGACCAGGCAGGCGCAGCCGTTGCGGCTGCGCTTGTTCTTGCCGCCCCGGCCCCGCCGTTCGCCGCGTCCGCGCCGGTCCCCCGGCTCGTCGTCGTCATCGTCCCCGCCCGCGAAGAAGGCGTGCTCGCCCTGGTCGGGGCCGGGGTCCCAGTCGGTCGTGGGCTCCGGCTCGGGGCGCCGGCGGCCGGGCGGCTCGGGCGGCGGATAGGCGTCGGGCGTGTTGTAGAAGTCCGGCTGCCCACCGCCGTAGGCGGCCGGCTGCTGGGGATACGGGTCGGTCGGGTCGGCGGGGTACGGCAGGTGCGGCTGTGCGCCGGTGGGCCAGCCGCCGGTGTCGTACGGCTGCTGGGCGCCGTACTGCTGCCCCTGCCCGGCGTACTGCTGGCCGGGGTGCTGGTACTGCTGCTGCGCCTGACCGTAGCCGGGGTGCTGGCCGGTGCCCCAGTCGCCGTACTGCGGCTGCTGCGGCTGCTGCGGATAGTGCTGCGGCTGGCCGCCGTAGGGGGACTGCTGACCCGTCCGGGCCTGCTGTCCTCCCCATCCGCCGTCCCCGTACAACGGGTCCTCCGGATGCCACGGTTCGGGGCCCGGGCCCCGGCCATACTCAGTCATCGATCCCCTAGAGCCGCGAGGCGGCGGTCGCCTGGCTTCGGGCTCGGCTTCCGTCCCGCCTCTTGCTGTGCGGCGGCTGTTCGAATGCCGCCGCATCGCGCGGAACGTTACCGTATCGCGATCAGATGACCACTTCGACGCCCTCGCCGGGTGCCTTGCCTGACACCCGTTCGGATTCCAGGGCCTGCTGCAGGATGATGACGGCGGCGGCCTGATCGATGACCGCGCGGCCCTTCTTCGACGTCATGCCGGAGGCGCGCAGACTCTGCCCGGCGGTCACCGTCGTCATCCGCTCGTCGACGAGCCGGACCGGGACCGGCGCGATGCCCCTGGCCAGCTCCTGGACGAACCCGCGCACCTTGGCGGCGGCGGGGCCCTCGCCCCCCTTGAGGGAGCGAGGGAGACCGACGACGACCTCGATCGGCTCGTACTCCTCGACGAGTTGCCTCAGCCGACGGTGAGCTGCGGGGATGTCCCGCCCGGGGACCGTCTCGACGGGGGTGGCGAGGATCCCGTCGGGGTCGCACGACGCGACCCCGATGCGGGCGTCCCCGACGTCGATCGCCAGGCGGCGTCCTCTGCGCATCTCCACCAGACCCTTACTTGGCCGTCTCCGCCACGAGCCGCTCGACGGCGTCGACGGCCTCACCGACGGCGGCGGGGTTCTGGCCGCCGCCCTGGGCGACGTCCGGCTTGCCGCCACCGCCGCCCCCGAGGGTCTTGGCGGCCGTCCGGACCAGGTCGCCGGCCTTCAGGCCGCGCTCGCGGGCGGCCTCGTTGGTGGCGATGACCGTCAGCGGCTTGCCGTTGTTGACCGTGAACAGGGCGACCACGGCGGCCCGGCCGCCCCGGATGCGGCCTCGCACGTCGAGGACCAGCTTGCGCAGGTCGTCGGCGGTGGTGCCGTCCGGGACCTGGCCGGTGACCAGGGCGACGCCGTGCACGTCCTTGGCGGACTCGGCGAGGCCCGCGGCGGCCTGGAGCACCTTCTCGGCGCGGAACTTCTCGATCTCCTTCTCGGCGTCCTTCAGCTTGCCGAGCATCGCGGAGACCTTCTCCGGGAGTTCCTCCGGACGGCCCTTGATCAGCTCCTGGAGCTGGGCGACGACCGTGTGCTCCCGGGCGAGGAAGTTGTAGGCGTCCACGCCGACCAGGGCCTCGATACGGCGCACACCGGAGCCGATGGAGGACTCGCCAAGCAGCTTCACCAGGCCCAGCTGTGCGGTGTTGTGCACGTGGGTGCCGCCGCACAGCTCCTTGGAGAAGTCGCCGATGGTGACGACCCGCACCCGCTCGCCGTACTTCTCGCCGAACTCGGCGATGGCGCCCTGCTTCCTGGCCTCGTCGATGCCCATGATGTCGGCGCGCACGTCGAGGTCGCGGGCGAGCACCTCGTTGATCTTCTGCTCGACGTCGGTCATCACGGCCGTCGGAACGGCGGACGGGGAACCGAAGTCGAAGCGGAAGCGGCCGGGCTGGTTCTCGGAACCGGCCTGGGCGGCCGTCGGGCCGAGGGCGTCGCGCAGGGCCTGGTGGGTGAGGTGGGTGGCCGAGTGGGCGCGCGCGATGGCCGTGCGGCGGCGGGCGTCGATCGTGGCGTGGGCCTTGGCCCCGACGGTGACCTCGCCGACCTGGACGACGCCCTTGTGGACGTAGACGCCCGGGACCGGCTTCTGGCAGTCGCGGACCTCGATGACGGCCCCGGAGTCGACCCTGATGCGGCCGGTGTCGCCGATCTGGCCGCCGCCCTCGGCGTAGAACGGGGTGCGGTCGAGGACGATCTCGACCTCGTCGCCCTCGGTGGCGGCGGGCGAGGAGACTCCGTCGACCAGGATGCCGACGATCGTGGACTCGCCCTCGGTGTCGGTGTAGCCGATGAAGTCGGTCTCGCCGGCGCGGTCGGCGATCTCCCGGTAGGCGCCGAGGTCGGCGTGGCCGGTCTTCTTGGCCTGCGCGTCGGCCTTGGCGCGCTCCCGCTGCTCCTTCATCAGGCGCCGGAAGCCGTCCTCGTCCACGGACAGGCCCTGCTCGGCGGCCATCTCCAGGGTGAGGTCGATCGGGAAGCCCCAGGTGTCGTGGAGCAGGAAGGCCTTGTCGCCGGGCAGGACGGTGCCGCCGGCGGCCTTGGTGTCGCTGACCGCGGTGTCGAGGATGTTGGTGCCGGCCTTCAGGGTCTTGAGGAAGGCGTTCTCCTCGGCGACGGCGACCTTCTCGATCCGCTCGCGGTCGGTGATGAGCTCGGGGTACTGCTGGCCCATCATCTCGATGACCGTGTCGATCAGCTCCTTGACGACCGGGCCGGTGGCGCCGAGCAGGCGCATGTTGCGGATGGCCCGGCGCATGATGCGGCGCAGCACGTAGCCGCGGCCCTCGTTGCCGGGGCTGACGCCGTCGCCGATGAGCATCACGGACGTGCGCATGTGGTCGGTGACCACGCGCAGGGAGACGTCCGAGTCGTGGGCGTCGCCGTAGGCCACGCCGGTCAGCTCGGTGGCCTTCTTGATGACGGCCATGGAGGTGTCGATCTCGTACATGTTCTGCACGCCCTGCAGAATCATGGCGAGCCGCTCCAGGCCGAGCCCGGTGTCGATGTTCTTGCTCGGCAGGTCGCCGAGGATCTCGAAGTTGTCCTTGCCGGTGCCCTCGCCGCGCTCGTACTGCATGAAGACGAGGTTCCAGATCTCCACGTACCGCTCGTCGTTGACGGCGGGGCCGCCCTCGACACCGAACTCGGGGCCGCGGTCGTAGTTGATCTCGGAGCAGGGGCCGCACGGGCCGGGGACGCCCATGGACCAGAAGTTGTCCTTCATGCCCAGGCGCTGGATGCGCTCCATGGGCACACCGACGACCTCGTGCCAGATGCGCTCGGCCTCGTCGTCGTCCTTGTAGACGGTGATCCACAGACGCTCGGGGTCGAGGCCGTAACCGCCCTTGTTCTGGGGCGCGGTGAGCAGCTCCCAGGCGAGCTTGACGGCGCCTTCCTTGAAGTAGTCGCCGAAGGAGAAGTTGCCGCACATCTGGAAGAACGTGCCGTGCCGGGTGGTCTTGCCGACCTCCTCGATGTCCGGCGTGCGCACGCACTTCTGCACGCTGGTGGCGCGCGGGAACGGCGGCTTGACCTCGCCCAGGAAGTAGGGCTTGAAGGGCACCATGCCGGCCGGGACGAGGAGCAGAGTCGGGTCGTCCGCGATGAGCGACGCCGAAGGCACGACGGTGTGCCCGCGCTCCTCGAAGAAGCTCAGCCAGCGGCGGCGGATCTCAGCCGACTCCATCAGTGGTCCTCATTCCGGTTGTACGAGTACGTCGTGTCGTCGATGACGTACGTCTTCGGCTTGTTGCGGTTCTCGATGGCGGCGTAGCGCCGCGAGGGGGGAAGCTCGGGGTCCGCGTGCAGGCCCAGCGCGTCCCCCAGTTCGGCCTCCCGCTGGGCCATGTTGGCGCGGACGTCGAGGGCGAAACCCACGGCCCGGTCCTTGAGCCGGTGACCCGCCCCGATCGCCTTGTTCGCGGCCGTGACGGCGAGGCTCTCGGGGGTCAGCTGCTTGAGCTTGCGGTTGACCTTGGTGGTGGCCCACACGCCGGCGGCGACGCCCGTGGTGAACCAGAACGTACGGCGGAACATCGCTGGTCTCAGTCCTTCTTCCGCTTGGCCCGCCGCGCGGCCGGGACGGTCCGGCCCACGATCACGGTACGCCTCGGCGACTTCGCGGGCGCGTGCTCCTTGCGGCCGCCGAGGGCCCGGCGCACGCCGTACCCGAAGGCGGCGACCTTGACCAGCGGGCCGCCGAAGGTGGAGGCGACGGTGGTGGACAGCGCGGACGCGTTCGACGTGACCTCCTGGACGTCGGAGGCGATGGCGTCGACCCGGTCGATCTGGGTCTGCGCGGAGCGCACCGCCGAGGAGGCCTCCGCCAGCAGCGGGACGGCCTGGTCGGTCACGTCCGCCACCAGCTTGGTCGTCGCTCTGAGCGTCTGGGCCAGCCTCGCCAGGGCCACCGCGAGGAAGGAGACCAGGATCGCCCAGAAGACGGCCACCAGGATGCCGGCCACCTCTCCACCGGACACTGCGCACCCGCTCCCTAAACGTGCCTGAACATCGAAAAAGTCGTGCACCGAGCCTATCGCGCCGGGGCTTGCGCTCCGTACCGGATTACGGGCGCGGTCGGGGCGGAGTTGCGGGAAGCGATTGTACGCGCCGAACACGGTTCAGTACGCTCCGTGCCCCTTGCCGTCTTCCCACCGCGACGGCGGGCCCGCGCCCGGCAGTCTTCCTCTGGAACTGGACGCGTTCGTGGGACGGTCGGCCGAACTCGCCGGGCTGGTGCGGGCACTGAGAGCCTCCCGGCTGGTCACCGTCACCGGGACCGGCGGCGTCGGCACGTCGCGGCTCGCGGCGCGGGCCGCCGCCCGCTCCGCGCCGCCCGGCGGGGCGTGGCCCGTGGATCTGGCGCCGGTCCGCGACCCGGAGTTCGTCGAGTGCGCGGTCGTGGAGGCGCTGGGGCTGACCGACCACACCACGCGGCTGCCGCGCGAGACGCTCCTCGCCCATCTCGCCGCCCACCGGCTGCTGTTGGTTTCACGGGTTCGAGCACCTGCTGGAGGCGTGCGCCTCGCTGGTGACCGAGCTGCTGCGGCGGGTGCCGGGAGTGCGGGTGCTCTCGGTGGGGCGCAGACCGCTCGGGGTGGCCGGTGAGCGGCTGTTCCCGCTGGCATCCCTGGGCGAGGCGGAGGCGGCCCGGCTGTTCGCGGACCGCGCCGCGCAGCAGGGGGTGGCACGCGGCGACGACCGGACGGTACGGGAGGAGTGCCGGCGTCTGGACGGCATCCCGCCGGCGATCGAGCCGGCGGGTCGGTGTTCGCCGGCGCGTTCGACCTGGAGGCCACGGAGTAGGTGTGCAGCGGCGGCGGACTGCGCGCCGACGACGTCCTCGACGTGCTGACCGAGCTGATCGCACAGTCCGTGGTGGCCCGCGAGCCCGTCCGGAGTGCGCTACCGCATGCCGGACACAGTTCGCGCGTACGGCGCCGAGTGGCTGGCGGCGGCCGGCGACGAGGACCGGCTGCGCGGACGGCACCGCGACTGGTACGCGGGCCTCACCACCTGGTGCGAGCCGGGGCCGCGCGGGCCGGTGCGGTGGACGCGGGGCGTGGCCCGCATGCGCGAACCCGCCGCCTCGCCCGCCCGGAAGGGCGGGGAGACGGCGGGCTGATGCGCGGGTGTCTGCGTCCGGGTCAGCGGGCGTAGTACTCGACGACGAGCTGCTCGTCGCAGATCACCGGGATCTCCTTGCGGTTCGGCTCACGGTCCAGGCGGAACGCCAGGGCCTTGAGGTTCACCTGGAGGTAGCGCGGGGTCTCGCCGTCGGGGGCGAAACCACCCTCGCGGGCGATCGAGAAGAGGGTCTTCTCGCGGCTGCGCTCGCGGACCATCACGACGTCGTCGGGACGGACACGGAACGACGGCTTGTCGACCTTCTGGCCGTTGACCTCGATGTGGCCGTGAACGACCATCTGACGGGCCTGGTAGATGGTGCGGGCGATGCCCGAACGCAGGACCAGGGCGTCGAGACGGCGCTCGAGCTCCACGATCAGGGCCTCACCGGTCTTGCCCTGGACCTTGGAGGCACGCTCGTAGGCACGGACCAGCTGGCGCTCGGAGATGTCGTACTGCGCGCGCAGACGCTGCTTCTCCAGCAGACGGACCTTGTAGTCCGAGTTCTGCTTGCGGCCACGGCCGTGCTCACCGGGCGGGTACGGACGGGCCTCGAAGTACTTGACGGCCTTCGGGGTCAGCGCGATGCCGAGGGCACGCGACTTCTTGACCTTGGGGCGGGACTGGTTCGCCATGGAACCGAACACCTCGTGTTTCTTTGCGAAGACGGCTTCACCAGGGTTAGGGGAGGTCGCATCCGCAGCCGGGGAAACCCCACGGGTCCGATGACGGACCTGCCGGGCAGCCGCTCCCCTGGTCTGGGCACATACGTGCAGCACGCGAGTGGCCCACCGACCGCTCCGGGACTCCGGGTGGTGGTGGGCGGCCCGCGACACCGTTCGCCGGTGCGCGACGCTCCTGGAGATCCCTGCCCGGGGGCCGGGTTCTCCGGCTGGATGTCCCGTTCTGGTGGTGCCGGCTCCTCTTTCGAGGCACCGGGCACGGGACGCAGCGCTTCGCGCAAGTCTACAGGGTGTTCAGGACCGCTTACGACCGAGGTGTTTCCTGGTCCACTCGACGGCGTCCGCGTACCGCGCCTCCGCCCCGTGCCGGGTGGGCGTGTAGTACTCCCGGTCCTTGAGGGCGTCCGGCGCGTACTGCTGCTCGGCGATGCCCTCGGGCAGGTCGTGCGGGTAGAGGTACCCCTGCCCGTGCCCGAGCTTGCCCGCGCCCTTGTAGTGGGAGTCGCGCAGGTGGGCGGGCACCGGCCCCGCGAGCCCCTTCCGCACGTCGTCCACAGCCGCGCCGATCGCGGTCGTCGCGGCGTTGGACTTGGGCGCCAGGGCGAGGGCGATGGTGGCGTGGCTGAGGGTGAGGGCGGCCTCGGGGAAGCCGATCATGGCCACGGCCTGGGCGGCGGCGACCGCGATCGGCAGGGCGTTCGGATCGGCCAGGCCGATGTCCTCGCTGGCGGAGATCATCAGTCGGCGCGCGATGAAACGAGGGTCCTCGCCGGCCTCGATCATCCGGGCCAGATAGTGCAGCGCGGCGTCGACGTCGGAGCCGCGGATCGACTTGATCAGGGCGCTGGCCACGTCGTAGTGCTGGTCGCCGTCGCGGTCGTACGTCACCGCGGCGCGGTCGACGGTCTCCTCGAGCGTCGTGAGGCCGATCTCGCTCTCGCCCTTGTCCAGGGCGGCCCCGGCGGCGGCCTCCAGAGCGGTCAGGGCGCGGCGGGCGTCGCCGCCGGCGATCCTCAGCAGGTGGGCCTCGGTGTCCTCGGGGAGGGTGACGGCGCCGTTCAGGCCGCGTTCGGCGGTGACGGCGCGCCGGACGAGGCCGCGCACGTCGTCGTCGGTGAGGGGTTCGAGGGTCAGCAGCAGGGAGCGGGAGAGCAGGGGGGAGATCACCGAGAAGTACGGGTTCTCGGTCGTCGCCGCGATCAGCGTGACCCAGCGGTTCTCGACGGCGGGCAGGAGCGAGTCCTGCTGGGCCTTGCTGAAGCGGTGGATCTCGTCGAGGAAGAGGACGGTCTCCTTGCCGAAGCCACCGGTGGCGCGGCGGGCGCCGTCGATGACCGCGCGGACCTCCTTGACGCCGGCGGTGATCGCGGACAGCTCCACGAACCGCTTGTTGGTCGCCTTGGAGACGACGTACGCCAGGGTCGTCTTGCCGGTGCCGGGCGGGCCCCAGAGGATCACCGACGACGGGCCCGCCGGTCCCCCGGCGCCTTCCCCGACCAGCCGGCGCAGGGGTGAGCCGGGCTTCAGCAGGTGCTGCTGGCCCACGACCTCGTCGAGGGTGCGCGGGCGCATGCGCACCGCCAGGGGACTCGCGGTCGGGTCCTTCTCCTGGCGTTCTTCGGCGGCGGCGGTGAACAGGTCGGGCTCCACGCCAGAAACCCTAAATCACCGCACTGACAACGCCGGCCGGCCCCGGCCTCAGGCCCAGAGCTGGCTGCCCCAGCGGGTCAGGATCAGCATCACGATGATGCCGACGTGCGTGACCGGCAGCACCCAGGTGAACTCGGCGAAGAACCGCTTCAGCCCGTCCGTTGCCGGCAGGAAGCCGTTGCGGACGTTGAACGAGGTCACGTACCAGAACATGACGATCGTGGCGACCCAGGCCAGCGAGCACCACAGGCACAGCGCGTTGATCCGGTACAGCGACTGGAACATCAGCCAGGCGCAGAAGACGACGCCGAAGAGTGTGCCGGCGTTGAAGGTGAGCCAGTACCAGCGCGGGAAGCGGGCGCGGGCCAGCAGGCTCATGCCGACGCAGATCACGATGCCGTAGGTGACCAGGCCCAGCATCGGGTTGGGGAAGCCGAAGGCGGAGGCCTGGGCGCTCTCCATGACGCTGCCGCAGGAGACGATCGGGTTGAGGCTGCAGCTCGGCGTGAACGTCTCGCCCCGGGCCTTGGCTTCGAGGATCTTGAACTTGTCGAGCGTGATGACCCACGCGGCGAGCAGGCCCGCCGCGCCAGTGATCACCAACAGCAGGGCGAAGGCCCGGCTGCCGCCGACCGTGCGCGGCTCGGCGGCGGCGCTGCGCGGCTCGGGCTCGGTGGAGACGTCCTTGACTGTCGTCTTGCTCATCACGCCGATTCCGTCAGTTGAGGGGAGACCTGCTTCCGGCAGGGGACATTGTGCCGCACGCGCGCGTAAGTCCACCGTTCGCTGCACATAAGGACGTACCGGCCGCCGATCGGTTCCGGACACGCGTGCGGGTGCCGGGTGCCTCGTGGGACCTCCGGCGCCCGCACGGACGTGGTCAGCCGAGGCGGGCTTCCAGTTCGGCCACGATCTCGTTGACGCCGACGGCGGTCTGCTCGCCGGACGCCATGTCCTTGAGCTGGACCACGCCCTCCGCGAGGTCGCGTTCGCCGGCCACGATCGCGTAGCGGGCACCGCTGCGGTTGGCGCTCTTCATGGCGCCCTTGAGGCCCTTGGCGCCGTAGGAGAAGTCCGCGGCGACGCCCTGCTTGCGCAGCTCGGTGACCTTGGCGAACAGCACCCGGCGGGCCTCCTCGCCGAGCGGCACCGCGAACACGCTGGTGGCGGCGGGCAGTTCCAGCTCGATTCCCTCCGCCTCCAGGGCGAGCACCGTGCGGTCGACGCCGAGGGCCCAGCCGACGGACGGCAGCGCGGGGCCGCCGATCATCTCGGACAGGCCGTCGTAGCGGCCGCCGCCGCCCACCGCGGACTGCGAGCCGAGGCCGTCGTGGACGAACTCGAAGGTGGTGCGCGTGTAGTAGTCCAGTCCGCGTACCAGCTTCGGGTCGTCCTCGAAGGCGACGCCCGCCGCGGTGATCAGCTCGCGGACCTCCTCGTGATAGGCCTTGCAGGCGTCGCAAAGGTAGTCGCGCAGCAGCGGGGCGTCGGTGAGCTGCTTCTGCACGTCCGGGCGCTTGTCGTCGAGGACGCGCAGCGGGTTGATCTCGGCGCGGCGCAGGGTGTCCTCGTCGAGGTCCAGGCCGCGGAGGAAGTCCTGGAGGGCGGCCCGGTAGACGGGACGGCACTCCTTGTCGCCCAGGCTGTTGAGCAGGATGCGGAAGTCGCTCAGTCCCAGCGAGCGGTACGCCTGGTCCGCCAGGATGATCAACTCGGCGTCCAGGGCAGGGTCCTCGGCCCCGATCGCCTCGGCGCCGACCTGGGAGAAGTGGCGGTAGCGGCCCTTCTGGGGGCGCTCGTAGCGGTAGTAGGAGCCGGAGTACCAGAGCTTGACCGGCAGGTTGCCCGCCTTGTGGAGGTTGGCCTCCAGAGCGGCGCGCAGCACCGACGCCGTGCCCTCGGGACGCAGGGCGAGCCTGTCGCCGCCCTTGGTCTCGAAGGCGTACATCTCCTTGGTGACGATGTCGGTCGACTCACCGACGCCGCGCGCGAACAGCTCGACGTTCTCGAAGCCGGGCGTCTCGATGTAGCCGTAGCCGGAGTTGCGCAGCGGGGCGGCGATCGCCTCGCGGACGGCCAGGAACTTGGCGCTGTCCGGCGGGATCAGGTCGTACGTGCCCTTGGGGGCCTTGAAGGTGCTCACGGAAGTTCTCGTCACATTCCTCGTCGGGGAGCCTGCTGAGCATCTCCCTGGCCGGCGGCCACCTGCCGCAGATACGGGTTGGTGGCGCGTTCCTGGCCGATGGTGGTCTGGGGGCCGTGGCCGGACAGCACCACGGTCGAGTCGTCGAGCGGCAGGCACACGCGGGCCAGCGAGTCGAGCATCTCGGCCATGTCACCGCCGGGCAGGTCGGTGCGTCCGATGGAGCCGGCGAAGAGCAGATCCCCGGAGAAGAACACGGACGGGACGTCCGCGGCCTCGGGCATCCGGAAGGTCACCGACCCCTTGGTATGGCCCGGCGCGTGCGCGACGGAGAACTGCAGCCCCGCCAGCTCCAGCTTCGTTCCGTCGGCCAGCTCCCTGACGTCGTCCGGCTCCCCCACGGTCAGCTCACCCATGAGCGGCGTCCCGACGGACAGGCCGATGGCCTTCGCCGGGTCGCTCATCATGTAGCGGTCCTCGGGGTGGATCCAGGCCGGTACGTCGTGCGCTCCGCAGACCGGGACGACCGAGGCCACGTGGTCGATGTGCCCGTGGGTGAGGACGACGGCGACGGGCTTGAGCCGATGCTTCTTCAGTGCTTCCTCGACTCCGGGGGCCGCCTGATGGCCCGGGTCGATGATCACGCACTCCTCACCGGCGGCGGGGGCGACGAGATAACAGTTCGTCCCCCAGGCCCCGGCGGGGAACCCGGCAATGAGCACGATCGTCCTTCGTTGTGTCGATTCGGCGGACTCGGCGACGGCTGCGCCTGACGTCAAGAGCCTACCGGCGCTGCCGATTCCTCAGCGAACCCATATACGGTACGGGGCACACGCAGGCGGTCGTCTCACCAGACGCACGCGTACCGGTCGACGTTCTAGACGCATGAGGAGTAAATCCGGTGGTCAGCCAGGAACAGCGGCGGCGTCAGCTCGCCCGGGAGAAGTTCTTGCGGCAGCAGCAGCGGCGCACCGACGCCCGGCGCAAGTCGCGCATGCGCAACGCCGTGATCGCTTCGGCGCTCGGCGTGGTCCTGATCGGCAGCCTCGCGCTGTACACGACCGGCGTGCTCAAGGACGACGACAAGACCAACGCGGCCGCGGAGGTCACGCAGAGCGCCTCGCCGTCGAAGGCACCGGACCCGTGCGACAAGCCGGCCGCGGGCAAGGTCGCGTCGGAGACCTGGAAGAAGGAGCCGGCGATGACCATCGACAAGTCGGCCGACTACACGATGAAGCTCGCGACGACGTGCGGTGACATAGACGTCGCCCTGAAGGCGTCGGCGGCCCCGCACACGGTGAACTCGTTCGAGTTCCTGGCCGGCAAGGGCTACTTCGACCACACCAAGTGCCACCGGCTGACCACGAACGGGATCTACGTGCTCCAGTGCGGCGACCCGACGGGCAGCGGCAGCGGGGGTCCCGGCTACACGATTCCGGACGAGAACCTGAGGGACAAGAGCCTCAAGGACCACGTCTATCCCGCGGGAACCGTCGCGATGGCGAACACCGGCCAGCCGAACTCCGGCGGCAGCCAGTTCTTCCTCGTCTACCAGGACAGTGAGCTGCCGCCCAGCTACACACCGTTCGGAACGGTTTCCGAGTCCGGCATGACGGTTCTGAAGAAGATCGCCGACGCCGGAGAGAACACCGGAGCGGGTGACGGAGCCCCGAACGCGACGGTTGTCATCAACAAGGCAACCATCACGAAATCCTGACCGCCAACTGCGTAATTTCGGTCGCGCGGGATGCGGACAGGCAACCCGCCGGTCGCCTATGTTGGCCGTGACGAAACTGTGGACGATGCCCGGGGGAGCTGAGGCCCCCCGCAGGCATCATGTGGAGGAGGCGCTGTGAGCAGCGACCCGTGGGGCCGCGTCGACGAGACGGGGACCGTGTACGTGCGTACGGCCGACGGCGAGCAGGTCGTCGGTTCCTGGCAGGCCGGCTCCCCCGAGGAAGCGTTGGCCTACTTCGAGCGCAAGTACGAGGGCCTGGTTGTCGAGATCGGCCTCCTCGAGAAGCGAGTGCAAACCACCGACCTGTCGGCGAAGGACGCGACGGCGGCCATCGACCATCTGCGCGAGCAGGTCGACGCGCACCACGCGGTCGGCGATCTGGACGCGCTGCGGGCCCGGCTGGACAAGCTCGTGCGGACCGTCGAGGCGCGCCGCGAGGAGCGCAAGGCGCAGCGGGCGCGGCAGACCGACGAGGCCCGGCACGCCAAGGAGGCGCTGGTCGCCGAGGCGGAGGACCTGGCCCAGTCCGACCAGTGGCGGGCGGCCGGTGAGCGGCTGCGGGCGCTGGTGGACACGTGGAAGGGGCTGCCCCGGCTGGACCGCAAGTCGGACGACGAGCTGTGGCACCGCTTCTCGCACGCCCGGTCGGCGTTCTCCAAGCGCCGCAAGGCGCACTTCGCGCAGCTCGACGCGCAGCGCGAGGAGGCTCGCAGGACCAAGGAGCGGCTGGTCGCCGAGGCCGAGGAGCTGTCGAGCTCGACGGACTGGGGCCCGACGGCCGCGCGCTACCGCGAGCTGATGGCGGAGTGGAAGGCGGCGGGCCGCGCCCAGCGCGAGCACGAGGACGACCTGTGGAACCGCTTCCGCGGCGCCCAGGACGTCTTCTTCGCCGCCCGCAGCTCGGTCTTCGCCGAGCGGGACGCGGAGCAGGCGGAGAACCTCAAGCTCAAGGAGGAGCTGGCCGAGGAGGCCGAGAAGATCCTCCCGGTCACCGATCTGAAGGCCGCGCGTGCCGCCTTCCGCTCGGTCAACGAGCGCTGGGAGGCCATCGGCCATGTGCCGCGCGACGCCCGGCCGAAGGTCGAGGGCCGGATGCACGCAGTGGAGCGGGCCATCCAGGAGGCCGAGGAGGCCGAGTGGCGCCGGACGAACCCGGAGGCACGCGCGCGTGCCGAGGGTCTGACGGGCCAGCTCCAGGCCGCGGTCGACAAGCTCCGGAAGCAGATCGACCAGGCGCGCGCCCAGGGCAACAACGCCAAGGCCGACAAGCTCGAGAAGGAGCTGGAGGGCCGCCAGGCACTGCTGGACCAGGCGCTGAAGGGCCTGCAGGAGTTCGGCGGCTGACGCGCACGCCCCCTCATGACGACGGGCCCCGTACCGAGAGGTACGGGGCCCTTTGTCGTACGTCAGGCGATCGGCGGGCTGCTTCTCGCCGGGCCTCTACGACCGGCTGCGCGCCGACGTCACCCGGTACACGTCGTAGACGCCCTCCACGCCCCGGACGGCCTTCAGGACGTGGCCGAGGTGCTTCGGGTCGCCCATCTCGAAGGTGAAGCGCGAGGTGGCGACCCGGTCGCGGGAGGTCTGGACGGCCGCGGAGAGGATGTTGACGTGCTGGTCGGACAGCACGCGCGTGACGTCCGACAGCAGCCGGGAACGGTCCAGCGCCTCGACCTGGATGGCGACCAGGAAGACCGACGACTGGGTCGGTGCCCACTCGACGTCGAGGATGCGCTCGGGCTCGCGCGACAGTGACTCGACGTTCACACAGTCGCTGCGGTGAACCGATACGCCACTACCTCGCGTGACGAAACCGATGATCGGGTCGCCGGGGACGGGCGTACAGCAGCGGGCCAGCTTGACCCACACGTCGTCGACGCCCTTGACGACCACACCGGGGTCGGCGCTGGTGCGGCGCTTGCGGCTGCGTCCGCGCGCGGGCGGCACGCTCTCGTCGATCTCCTCGGTGGCCGCCTCCTCGCCGCCGAAGGCCTGGACGAGCTTCTGCACGACGTTCTGCGCGGAGACATGGCCCTCGCCGATCGCCGCGTACAGCGCGGAGATGTCCGGGTAGCGCATCTCGTGCGCGAGCGTGACGAGGGAGTCGCCGGTGAGGATGCGCTGGATCGGCAGGTTCTGCTTGCGCATCGCGCGGACGATCGCGTCCTTGCCCTGCTCGATCGCCTCGTCGCGGCGCTCCTTGGAGAACCACGCCCGGATCTTGTTGCGGGCGCGCGGCGACTTCACGAAGCCGAGCCAGTCGCGGGACGGACCCGCGCCGGCTGCCTTGGAGGTGAAGACCTCCACCAGGTCGCCGTTGTCCAGGGTGGATTCCAGCGGTACGAGACGGCCGTTGACGCGCGCCCCGATGGTGCGGTGACCGACCTCCGTGTGGACGGCGTAGGCGAAGTCCACGGGGGTGGCACCCGCCGGGAGCGCTATGACGTCACCCTTCGGGGTGAAGACGAAGACCTCGTTGCGGGAGAGGTCGAAGCGCAGCGACTCCAGGAACTCGCTGGGGTCCTCGGTCTCCTTCTGCCAGTCGAGGAGCTGCCGCAGCCACGCCATGTCGTTGATGGCGTCCTTGTCCTTGCCGGACGCCCTCGGCACGTCGGTGCGCACCTTCGAGGCGCCGGCGACGGCCTCCTGCTTGTACTTCCAGTGCGCGGCGATGCCGTACTCGGCGCGGCGGTGCATGTCGAACGTGCGGATCTGCAGTTCGACCGGCTTGCCGTTGGGCCCGATCACCGTCGTGTGCAGCGACTGGTACATGTTGAACTTGGGCATCGCGATGTAGTCCTTGAACCGGCCGGGGACCGGGTTCCATCGCGCGTGCACGGTGCCGAGGGCCGCGTAGCAGTCGCGGACGGTGTCCACGAGGACGCGGATGCCCACCAGGTCGTAGATCTCCGCGAAGTCACGGCCTCGGACGATCATCTTCTGGTAGACGCTGTAGTAGTGCTTGGGCCGGCCGGTGACGGTCGCCTTGATGCGGGCGGCGCGCAGGTCCTGCTGCACCTCGTCGGTCACTATGGCCAGGTACTCGTCACGCTTCGGTGCCCGCTCGGCCACCAGCCGTACGATCTCGTCGTACATCTTGGGGTAGAGGATCGCGAAGGCGAGGTCCTCCAGCTCCCACTTGATGGTGTTCATGCCGAGGCGGTGGGCGAGGGGCGCGTAGATCTCGAGGGTCTCGCGCGCCTTCTTCTCCTGCTTCTCGCGCTTGAGGTAGCGCATGGTGCGCATGTTGTGCAGGCGGTCGGCGAGCTTGATGACCAGGACGCGCGGGTCCTTGGCCATGGCGACGACCATCTTCCGCACGGTCTCCGCCTGCGCCGCCTCGCCGAACTTGACCTTGTCCAGCTTGGTGACGCCGTCGACGAGCAGGGCGACCACGTCGCCGAAGTCGCGGCGCAGGTCCTCCAAGCCGTACTCGGTGTCCTCGACGGTGTCGTGCAGCAGGCCGGCCATGAGGGTGGCCGGATCCATGCCCAGCTCGGCGAGGATCGTCGTCACCGCGAGCGGGTGGGTGATGTACGGGTCGCCGCTCTTGCGCTTCTGGCCGCGGTGCCAGCGCTCGGCGACCTGGTAGGCCTTCTCGATCTGCCGCAGCGTCGACGTCTCGATCTTGGGGTCGTTGCTGCGGACTATACGGAGCAGCGGCTCCAGGACCGGGTTGTACGGGTTGGCGCGCTGCACGCCGAGGCGGGCCAGGCGGGCGCGGACGCGGTTGGAGGAGGCGGAACGCGGCGTCTGGGGTGTCGCGGCGGGGCGGATCGGGGCCGTCTGCGCGGAGCGCTCGGGAGGGGCGGGCTTGGGACGCGACTGCTCGGCGGCCTTCGCCACGGGCGCCGACTGGGCGTGCTCGACCGACCCGCGGGTGTCGCTCTTCGTGTGCTGCGCGGGCTGGGCCGCGGAGTCCGAGGCGCGCTCGGGCTTGGCGGCGGTCAGGTGCTGGGCCTCGTCTGGCAAGAGGGCTCCTCGTGCGCGATCCGGGTCCCCCGGTCAGGCTCCGGAGACCCCATGGTAGCGATCCTGGGCTCCAGGATCGCCTTCAGGCCGATGTGAGGGCCGTGTACCCCGGGAACGCTCGGGACGGCCCGCGGATTCCTCCACCACACCTCTACGGTGTCACACACCTTGCGCACGCCTTTCCTGTGCATGTCAGGCAGCTTGCGAACGCCCTGCACGGGCTCGTCGCAGAGCTTGCGCGCGGGTGGTCGGGGCGGGGTCCGGAGTCGGGTGCGGATGAGGGGCGAGGGGGCGGAGGGCGGGGCAAGGGGAAGGCGCCGGACGCCCGGGGCGAGGGGCGACGTGCTGGACACGAGACGGGGGCGGCCAGGAGCGAGGGGCCGAAGACGACGGGGCCTGGCACGCGATACGACGTGCGAGGTGCGACGAGGTGCGAGGTGCGCACAACGGCGGAGGCGCCCCTCGGGTCGGTGAGGGGCGCCTCCGGCGGGATTGTCCCGTCGTCACACCGTGAGGAGGGCCTCCAGCGGGGCTCCGGCCAGCGCCGCCTCCAGGCGGGCACGGCCGTTCAGGAAGGCCAGCTCCATGAGGACGGTCACGCCCGCGACCTGGGCGCCGGCCCGACGGATGAGCTCCAGGGAGGCCTCCGCCGTGCCGCCGGTGGCGAGCACGTCGTCGACGACCAGCACGCGGTCGCCCTCGGTCAGGTCCTCGGCGTGCACCTCGATCTCGGCGGAGCCGTATTCCAGGTCGTACGCCTGGCGCAGCGTCGCGCCGGGGAGCTTGCCCGCCTTGCGCACGGGGATGAAGCCGACGCCCGCGCGGACGGCGACCGGGGCACCGAGGATGAAGCCGCGGGCCTCCAGGCCGACGACCTTGGTGGCGCCGGTGCGCTCCACGGTCTCGGCCAGCGCGTCCGTCAGCGCGGTGAACGCCGCCGGGTCCGCCAGGAGCGGGGTGATGTCCTTGAACATCACGCCCGGCTCCGGGTAGTCGGCCACGTCACGGATGCGGCTGAGCAGCAGCTCCTGGATGTCGGTCATCGCCGCTTCCCCGAGGGTCGGCCGCGCCCGCGGGTGCGGGGCGCGGGCTGGTCGCGCGGGCCGACGACCGCGGGAGCGGCGTCCTCAGGATGGTCGTCGAACGGAGCGCCGGCGTCGTCGACGGCGACCGTCTCGCCCCGGTCGGCGCCCTGGGCCCGCTTGGCGAGGACCCGCTTCCTGAGCGCCTTCAGCTGCGGCTCGCGTTCCTTGAGGTCGGCGACGAGCGGCGTGGCGATGAAGATCGAGGAGTAGGCACCCGCCGCGAGGCCGACGAACAGCGACAGCGAGATGTCGTTGAGCACGCCGGCGCCGAGCACACCGCCGCCGATGAACAGCAGGCCCCCGACCGGCAGCAGCGCGACCACCGTGGTGTTGATCGAGCGGACCAGGGTGCTGTTGATGGACCGGTTGGCGATGTCGCTGTAGGTCCAGCGGGTCTGCTTGGTGATGTCCCTCGTCTGTTCCTTGAGGCTGTCGAAGACGACGACCGTGTCGTACAACGAGTAACCGAGGATGGTCAGCAGACCGATCACCGTGCCCGGCGTGACCTCGAAGCCCACGAGGGCGTAGATGCCGACGGTGATCGTGATGTCGTGGATCAGGGCGACGAACGCCGCGACGGCCATGCGCCACTCGAACGCGATCGCCAGATAGATCACGACGAGGACCAGGAAGATCCCGAGGCCCTGCCAGGCCTTGTTGGCGATCTGCTCGCCCCAGCTCGGGCCGACCAGTTCGGCGTTGATCTTCTCGGCGTCGACCTTCATGTCCTCGGCCAGCGCCTGGTTGATCCGGTCCGCCTGGCCCGTGTCGATGCCCGCGATCTGGATGCGGAGGCTGCCGTTGCCGAGCTGCTGGACGATCGCGTCGTGCCCGGAGGCCTCCTCCGCGAACTCCTTGGCCTGGGAGACCGAGACGGACGTCTTCGGCGTGGTGAAGACCGCGCCGCCCTGGAACTCGATGCCCATGTTCAGGCCGCGCACCGCCAGGCCGACGATGGCCGTGATGGTGATCAGGATGGAGATGCCGTACCAGATCTTGCGATTGCCGACGAAGTCGTAGCCGACCTCGCCGCGGTGCAGTCGGGCGCCGAGGTTGCCGAGCTTCGACATCTCACGCCTCCTTCGTTTCGACGGGGCCAGCGGCGGGACGGCGGGTGCGGCGCAGCGGCGGCCGGGCACCCAGGCGCTTGGGGTCTAGGCCGGACCACGGGTGGCCGCTCGCGAAGAACTTCCGGCGGGCCATGAGCGTCAGCAGCGGCTTCGTGAACAGGAACACGACCACGACGTCGAGCAGGGTGGTCAGGCCGAGCGTGAACGCGAAGCCCTGGACCTTGCCGACGGTGACGATGAACAGCACCGCGGCGGCCAGGAACGACACGAAGTCGGAGACCAGGATGGTGCGCCGGGCGCGCGGCCAGGCCCGCTCGACGGCGGGGCGCAGCGAGCGGCCCTCGCGGATCTCGTCGCGGACCCGTTCGAAGTACACGATGAACGAGTCGGCCGTGATGCCGATGGCGACGATGGCGCCGCACACGGCCGGCAGGTTCAGCGCGAAGCCGATGGCCGGGCCGAGCAGCGACATGATCACGTAGGTGAGGGCGGCGGAGACGATCAGCGAGAGGATCGCGATGAACGACAGGCCGCGGTAGTACACCAGCAGGTAGATCACGACGAGGGCGAGACCGATGGCGCCCGCGATCAGACCGGCCTGCAGCTGGTCGCCGCCGAGGGCCGCGGTCACCGTGGTGACGCTCTCCTCGCGGAAGGTCAGCGGCAGGGCACCGTACGACAGCATGTTGGCGAGGCCCTGGGCCTCCTCCTGCGTGAAGCTGCCGGAGATCTCGGCGTTGCCGCCGGTGATCGACTGGCTGACGTACGGGCTGGAGACGACCTCGCCGTCGAGGACGATGCCGAACTGGTTCTGCGGCGACTGGTTCTGCGCGAGCTTGCCGGTGATGTCGGCGAACTTCTTGGCACCGGCGGAGGTGAAGTCCATCTGGACCTTCCAGCCGGCGCCGCTCTGCGTGTCGTAGACGGCCTGGGCGTCGTCGACCTCGGTGCCGTCGACCGCGGCCGGGCCGAGCAGGTACTTGTACCAGACGCCCTGGATCTCGCCGCAGCCCACGGTGGAGTCGGTGGGCTTGGCGCCCTCGCCGGTGGTGGCGCGGACCGACTCCTTGGAGCAGTCGAGCGCCGCGTACTGCGCCTGGAGCTTGCCGTCGGCGTCGCCGGTGGCGCTGCCGCTCGCCGAGGGGGAGGCGCTGGGCGAGGCGGAGCCGGACGACGAGGGGGAGGGGTCGGCCTTCAGGGCGTCCGTGACGGCGCGGCCCTGGGTGGTGGCGCCGGCCGAGGGCGTGGCGCCCTGGCTCGCCGAGTCCGAGGCCGAGGCCGAGGGGCTCTCCGAGCCGGTGGCCTTGTCCGGGTCGCCGGAGGACGAGGCGCTCGGCGAGGGGTTCGTCGTCGCGCTGCCGCCGGAGGGCTCGGTGGCCAGGACCGGGCGGAAGTAGAGCTTGGCAGTGGTGCCGACCTGTTCCCGGGCCTGCTGCGAGTTGGTGCCCTTGGGAATGTTGACGATGATGTTGCGGTCGCCCTGCGTCTGGACCTCGGCCTCGGAGACGCCCAGACCGTTGACGCGGCGCTCCATGATCTGGACCGCGGTGTTCATGTTGGTCGGGTTGATCGCGGCCTCGTTGCCGTTCTCGGGCACAGCCCCGAGCGTGATGCTCGTACCACCGGCCAGGTCGATGCCGAGACGCGGAGTGGTGTGTCCGGAGGCGAACATTCCCCCGGTGAGCGCCACGATGGCGATCAGGATCAGGGCCAGCGAGCGCCATGGCTTGCTCTGAGCGCTCGAGCTCCGGCCCTTATTAGGTGCTGCCACCTTCTCGTACTCCCTCTCGGGCCGCCTCACTCCGGGTCAGCGGGCGGACGGCCATGACGTGGTGTCGGGATCCCGTGCGGGATGCGCATGTCCCGGGCACGCGAGCCCGGCCCGCGCACTCCGGGACATGACTACTTCGCGTCGGCGTCGCCGTCGGTCTTCTTCGGCTCCTCGTCCCGCTTCGCCTCGGCGGGCTCCTCGGCCGCGTCCTTCTTGCCGAGGTCGACGGACTTCTCGTCGGAGGGGGCGGCGTCGACCGTCGCTTCGGTCTCGGTGAGGGAGGAGGCGTCGTCCGGGACGGTGTCCGCGTCGGCCTTCAGGTCGTGCTCGATGCCGTGCACGATGCGGTTGTACTCGTCGTCGGAGAGCACCGCGCCGATGGAGTTCTTGGCGAAGAGGAGCTCGACCCCGGGACCGGCGTCGACGAGGACCGTGTCCTCGTTGACCTCCTTGACCGTTGCGTACATGCCCCCGATGGTGCGCACGCCGGAACCGGGCTGCATCTGGTTCCGCATGTCGACGGCCTGCTGCTGCTTCTTCTTGGCCGAGCGGGTCATCAGGATCATGGCCCCGATGAGCACGATGAACGGGAGGAGGGTCACGAGGCTATTCACGGGACAGTTTCCTTCGCACGACCGCGCAGATGGGCGGCCTGTTGGATGGGGGTGTGTCAGCCGCCGGAGAAGGCGGCATCGGCGGAGTCTAAGCGAGTCCGTGCGCATGGAACAACGCTCAGCATGGCACCCGGGTTCCTGGTCCGGCCAATGCCCTCGCCGTCACGCCCCGAACAGGTCCTGTTGTCCGTTTCCCGCGGCGCCGGAGCGGGGCGGGGTCAGGCCGAGATGCTCCCAGGCCGCGGGGGTGGCGACCCGGCCGCGCGGGGTCCGGGCGAGCAGTCCCTCCCGGACGAGGAACGGCTCGGCGACCTCTTCGACGGTCTCGCGCTCCTCCCCCACCGCGACGGCGAGCGTGGACAGACCGACGGGTCCGCCGCCGAACAGCTTGAGCAGCGCTTCGAGCACGGCGCGGTCGAGGCGGTCGAGCCCGCGGGCGTCGACCTCGTAGACCTGCAACGCCGCCGCCGCGATGTCGCGCGTGATGATCCCGTCGGCCTTGACCTGCGCGTAGTCCCGGACACGGCGCAGCAGCCGGTTGGCGATCCGGGGCGTGCCCCGGGAGCGGCCGGCAATCTCGGCGGCGCCGTCGGTGTCGATATCGACGTCGAGCAGGGTCGCCGAGCGGTGGATGACCCGCTCCAGTTCGGCGGGCTCGTAGAACTCCATGTGCGCGGTGAAGCCGAAGCGGTCGCGCAGCGGGGGCGGCAGCAGGCCCGCGCGCGTGGTGGCGCCGACCAGGGTGAACGGGGGCAGCTCAAGGGGGATGGCGGTGGCGCCGGGGCCCTTGCCGACGATGACGTCGACGCGGAAGTCCTCCATCGCCATGTACAGCATCTCCTCGGCGGGCCGGGACATGCGGTGGATCTCGTCGAGGAAGAGGACCTCGCCCTCCTGGAGGGAGGACAGGATCGCGGCCAGGTCGCCGGCGTGCTGGATGGCGGGGCCGGAGGTGATGCGGATGGGGGCGCCCATCTCGGCCGCGATGATCATGGAGAGGGTGGTCTTGCCGAGGCCGGGAGCGCCGGAGAGCAGCACGTGGTCGGCGGTGGCGCCCCGCGCGCGGGCGGCACGCAGCACGAGGTCCAGCTGCTCGCGGACCTTCTCCTGGCCGATGAACTCGTCCAGGTCCTTGGGCCGCAGCGCGGCCTCGACGGCCTGGTCCTCACGGTCGGCGGACGCACCGACGAGCCGCTCGGGGGCGGGGGTGTCGGTCGAGTCGTCCCAGTTCATGGAGTGTGCCTCGGGTGGTTGCGCGGTCGGGTGGTCGTGCGGTGGGTGATGTCCGGCCGTTCTGGTGCGAGCGGCCCCGCCTGTTTCAGCGCGCTCGGTTCAGCGTCTGCAGGGCCGCCTTCAGCAGCTGGCCCACTTGAGGCGTGCCCTCGGCGGCCTCCGCCTGCGGCGTGACGGCGGCGACCGCCTCGTCGGCCTCGCGGGTGGCGTATCCCAGGCCGATCAACGCGGCGTGCAGCTGGTCGCGCCAGCCGTTGCTGACCGGGGCTCCCACGGCGGGGGCGCCGACGGGCGCGCCCAGGCGGTCCTTCAGCTCCAGCAGGAGCTTCTGCGCGCCCTTCTTGCCGATGCCGGGAACGGCGGTGAGCGCCTTCTCGTCGCCGGTCGCGACGGCGCGGCGCAGGGCGTCCGGGGTGTGCACGGCGAGCATGGCCTGGGCGAGCCGGGGGCCGACCCCGCTCGCGGTCTGCAGCAGTTCGAAGACCTGGCGCTCGTCGTCGTCCGCGAAGCCGTACAGCGTCAGCGAGTCCTCCCGGACGACGAGGGAGGTGGCGAGCTTGGCGGGGTGGCCGACACGGAGCTTCGACAGCGTGTCGGGCGTGCACTGCACGGCCATGCCGACGCCGCCGACCTCGACCACCGCGGTGTCGGGAGCGAGGGCGGCGACCGTGCCGCTGACGAAGGCGATCATGCCGTACGGCCTTTCGATGCGGTTGCTTGTGCTGTGTGCAGGGCGACGGCCTGCTGGAGCCGGTTCTGGGCCGGGGCGCGCCAGATGTGGCAGATGGCGAGCGCGAGGGCGTCGGCGGCGTCGGCCGGTTTCGGCGGCGCGTCGAGCCGCAGCAGCCGGGTGATCATGGCGCCGACCTGAGCCTTGTCGGCGCGTCCGGAGCCGGTGACGGCGGCCTTGACCTCGCTGGGGGTGTGCAGGGCGACGGGGATGCCGCGGCGGGCGGCGCAGAGCATGGCGACGGCACTGGCCTGGGCCGTGCCCATCACCGTGCGCACGTTGTGCTGGCTGAACACCCGCTCCACGGCGACGCATTCGGGCCGGTGCTCGTCCAGCCACCGCTCGATGCCCTGCTCGACGGCGACCAGGCGCTGTCCCAGCTCCGCGTCGGCCGGCGTGCGAACGACCCCGACGCCGAGCATGGTCAGCGGGCGTCCGGCCACCCCGTCCACGACGCCGACCCCGCACCGGGTCAGTCCCGGGTCCACACCCAGTACGCGCACCCCGCCCCTCCTTCGATCTCCCAGCTCCGCTGGGCGGTACCCCCAGTTCGTGCAGGCTATCGGGTGCCACCGACAACGCGACGGGCCGACGGGTGTGTCCCGTCGGCCCGTGGAGCACGCTGGAGTCCGCTCGCGGCCCTACGCGTCGACCTTCTCCATGATCTCGTCGCTCACGTCGAAGTTGGCGAAGACGTTCTGCACGTCGTCGCTGTCCTCCAGCGCGTCGATCAGCTTGAAGATCTTCTTCGCGCCCTCCTCGTCCAGTTCGACCTGCATGGTCGGGACGAAGTTGGCCTCGGCGGAGTCGTAGTCGATGCCGGCGTCCTGCAGGGACGAGCGGACCGCGACCAGGTCGGTGGCCTCGCTGAGCACCTCGAAGGACTCACCGAGGTCGTTGACCTCCTCGGCGCCCGCGTCGAGGACGGCGCCCAGGACGTCGTCCTCGGTCAGCTCGCCCTTGGGGACGATGACGACGCCCTTGCGGTTGAACAGGTACGACACCGAGCCCGGGTCCGCCATGGAGCCGCCGTTGCGGGTCATGGCGACGCGGACCTCGGAGGCGGCGCGGTTGCGGTTGTCGGTGAGGCACTCGATGAGCACCGCGACGCCGTTCGGGCCGTAGCCTTCGTACATGATCGTCTCGTAGTCGGCGCCACCGGCCTCCAGGCCGGCGCCGCGCTTGACCGCGGAGTCGATGTTCTTGTTCGGGACCGACGACTTCTTGGCCTTCTGGATGGCGTCGTACAGTGTCGGGTTGCCCTCGGGGTCCGCACCGCCCATCCGGGCCGCGACCTCGATGTTCTTGATCAGCTTCGCGAAGAGCTTGCCGCGCTTGGCATCGATCACGGCCTTCTTGTGCTTCGTCGTGGCCCATTTAGAGTGGCCGGACATCTGCCTGTCTCCTTCGCGTAACCCATCTCTGCAACGACGCCAGAGATCCTACAAGGACTCCGCCGTCCGGTTCGCTCGCACCATGTCGACGAACAGGCTGTGCACGCGGTGGTCGCCGGTCAGCTCCGGGTGGAACGACGTGGCGAGCACGTTGCCCTGGCGGACCGCGACGATGTGACCGTCGTGCTCGGCGAGCACCTCGGCCCCGGCGCCGACGGACTCGACCCAGGGGGCGCGGATGAAGACGCCCTCCACAGGATCGCCCGTGACGCCCTTGACGTCGACCGCCGCCTCGAAGGACTCGTTCTGCCGTCCGAAGGCGTTGCGGCGCACGATCATGTCGATGCCGCCGATCGTCTCCTGGCCCGAGCGCGGGTCGAGGATCTTGTCGGCCAGCATGATCATGCCCGCGCAGGTGCCGTAGACGGGCATACCGTCCCGCACGCGCGCGCGGAGGGGCTCCATCACGCCGAACAGGACGGCCAGCTTGGAGATGGTCGTGGACTCGCCGCCGGGGATGACGAGGCCGTCGACCTCGGCGAGCTCTTCGGGGCGCCTGACCGCCCTGGCCACGGCGTCGGCCGCGGCCAGGGCGATGAGGTGCTCCCGTACGTCGCCCTGGAGGGCCAGGACGCCGATGACGGGGGTGTCGCTCATGGGATCCAGTGCCTTACCAGCCGCGGTTGGCGTAGCGCTCGGTCTCGGGGAGGGTGTCGCAGTTGATGCCGACCATGGCCTCGCCGAGGTTGCGGGACGCGTCGGCGATGATCTTCGGGTCGTCGTAGAAGGTGGTCGCCTTCACGATGGCGGCGGCGCGCTTGGCCGGGTCGCCGGACTTGAAGATGCCGGAGCCGACGAAGACGCCCTCGGCGCCGAGCTGGCGCATCAGCGCGGCGTCGGCGGGGGTGGCCACACCGCCGGCGGAGAACAGCACGACCGGCAGCTTGCCGAGCTCGGCGACCTCCTTGACCAGCTCGTACGGGGCGCGCAGCTCCTTGGCGGCGGCGTACAGCTCGTGGTTGTCGTAGCCGCGCAGGCGGGCGATCTCGTTCTTGATCTGGCGCAGGTGGCGGACGGCCTCGACGACGTTGCCGGTGCCGGCCTCGCCCTTGGAGCGGATCATGGCCGCGCCCTCGGCGATCCGGCGCAGGGCCTCACCGAGGTTGGTGGCGCCGCAGACGAACGGGGTGGTGAAGGCCCACTTGTCGGAGTGGTTGACCTCGTCGGCCGGGGTGAGGACCTCGGACTCGTCGATGTAGTCCACGCCGAGCGACTGCAGGACCTGGGCCTCGACGAAGTGGCCGATGCGGGACTTGGCCATGACCGGGATCGAGACGGCGTCGATGATGCCCTCGATCATGTCCGGGTCGGACATGCGGGCCACGCCGCCGTCCTTGCGGATGTCGGCCGGGACCCGCTCCAGGGCCATGACGGCGACGGCGCCCGCGTCCTCGGCGATCTTCGCCTGCTCCGGCGTGACGACGTCCATGATCACGCCACCCTTGAGCTGCTCGGCCATGCCGCGCTTCACGCGCGCGGTGCCGGTGGCGGGGGCCTGGTTTTCGGAGAGCGTGCTGGACACGGGTGACCTCGCTGAAGGGAAAGAGGGTTTCTGCAAACACCGAGGAAACGGGAGATGTGCAGGCCACAGCAAGGGCCAATGTGCAGCCGGTGGATCGTTTTGCCGTACGGCCGGCTAGGCGGCCCGGTCCACCAGGGCAGCCGGTGGCTGGTCGTCCATCTCGAAGGCCATGGGGAAGGGGGCGTGGCCGGCCAGCCGGAACCAGCGCACCTTGCGGTGCTCGCGCAGCCTGCGGGCGGCTCCCACCGCGTCGTTGTGGAAGCGCCGGGCCATCGGCACCCGGCGCACCGCCTCGGTCAGTTCCCGGGCCGCCGCCTCGCCCCCGGGCGCCTCCCGGACCGCCTCGACCTGCTGCGGCTCGGCGAACACCGCGCGCAGGGCCTGGCTCAGCTCGCTCTCGGCGACCTCTCGCTGCTCCTCCTCGGCCTGCCGGGCCGCGTGCGCGGCCTCGTACAGGACGATCGAGGCGGCCGGGTCGAGCACCCCGGAGGTGGCCAGTTCCTGCGCCACGGACGCGCGGCGCAGCAGCTGGGCGTCCAGGGCGGCGCGGGTGGCGTCGATCCGGGCGTGCAGCCGGTCCAGCCGGCCCGCCGTCCAGCTCAGGTACACGCCGACGGCGATGAGGGCGACGAGGATCCAGATGAGGGTTGCGGTCACGGGCGGCAAGGCTACCGGGGTGCCCTCCGGGGCGATCGGTCAGTCGCGGGCCAGCCCGAACCGCCCCCACAGTCCGACGGAGCGGTCGTCGGCGGCGACCGCCGTGGTCCCGTCCGTCACCGTCTCGTAGACGGAGAGGATGTCCGCGCCGACCGTCGACCAGTCGAACCGGCGCACGTGCGCGCTGCCCCGCTCGCGCAGTTCCTGTCGCCGCCCGGGGTCGCCCAGCAGTCGCAGCGCCGCGTCGGCCAGCGCGTCCGCGTCCTCGTTGGCGAACAGCTCCCCCGCCGCGCCCTGGTCGAGGACCTGCGCGAAGGCGTCCAGGTCCGAGGCCAGCACGGGCGCGCCCGCCGACATCGCCTCGACCAGGATGATCCCGAAGCTCTCGCCGCCGGTGTTGGGCGCCACGTAGAGGTCGACGCTGCGCAGGAAGCGGGCCTTGTCCTCGTCGCTCACCATGCCGAGGAACTCCACCCGGGAGCGCAGCTCGGCCGGCAGCGACTCGACGGCCTGCTCCTCGTCCCCGCGGCCGGCGACCAGCAGCCGCGTCTGCGGCCGCTCGGCGAGAATCTTCGGCAGCGCCTGCATGAGCACCGGCAGGCCCTTGCGGGGCTCGTCGATGCGGCCGACGAAGCCGATGGTGTCGCCCTGCCAGTCGGGGTGGGGCTCGGCCTTGGCGAAGAAGTCGACGTCGACGCCGTTGGGGATCACGACGGCGTCCCCGCCGAGGTGCTCGACCAGGGTGCGGCGGGCGTACTCGCTGACCGCGATCCGGGCGCTGATCTTCTCCAGCGCCGCCTGCAGGATCGCGTACGCGGCGATCATCGCGCGTGAGCGGGGGTTGGAGGTGTGGAAGGTGGCGACGATCGGGCCCTGCGCGGCCCAGCAGGTCAGCAGACCGAGCGACGGGGACGCCGGTTCGTGGATGTGGATCACGTCGAAGGCGCCGTCGTGCAGCCAGCGGCGTACCCGCGCGGCCGACAGGAAGCCGAAGTTCAGCCGGGCCACCGAGCCGTTGTACGGCACCGGGACCGCGCGGCCGGCCGAGACGACGTACGGCGGCAGGGGCGTGTCGTCGTCGGCGGGGGCGAGGACGGACACCTCGTGCCCGAGGCGGATGAAGTACTCGGCCAGGTCCCGGATGTGGAACTGGACGCCGCCCGGCACGTCCCAGGAGTAGGGGCAGACGATGCCGATTCTCACGTGGTCCCCTTCGCGGAACCGGGCGCCGGGCGGTCCTTCGCCGGGTCGAGGTCCTTCAGCCACAACCGCTGCAGCATGTGCCAGTCCTCCGGATGCTCGGCGATCCCCGAGGCGAAGGCGTCCGCCAGCGCCTGTGTCATGACGGACGTCTTCTCGGCGCGCGTACCTGACTGCGGTACCTCGACCGGGGGGTGCACGCGACCGCGCATGGCGGGTGCGGTTTCGTACCAGAGCGTCACCGGCAGCAGCACGGCGCCGGTCTGCTGGGCCAGCAGGGCCGGTCCGGCCGGCATCCGGGCGGTGTCGCCGAAGAACTGCACCTCGACCCCGGACGCGGACAGGTCGCGGTCGGCGACCAGGCAGACCAGGCCGCCGTCACGCAGCCGCCGGGCCAGGGTGCCGAAGGTGGAGCCGCCGCTGTGCGGCAGGACCTCCATGCCGAGGCCCGAGCGGTAGGCGACGAAACGGTCGTAGAGCGTCTCCGGCTTCAGGCGCTCGGCGACCGTGGTGAACGGGATGCCCAGCGCGGTGGTGAGCCAGGCGCCGGCCAGGTCCCAGTTGGCCAGGTGCGGCAGCGCCAGGACGACGCCCTTGCCCGCGGCCATGCCGTCGGTCAGCAGGTGCAGGTCCTCGGCGTCGAAGGAGTTCCTGACGCGGTCGGCGTTCCAGGCCGGCAGCCGGAAGGACTCCATCCAGTAACGCAGGTACGAGCGCATGCCCGCGCGCGACAGCTCGGCGAGCCGCTGCGGGGTCGCTTCGGGCACCACGCGCGCGTAGTTGCTCTCCAGCCGCTCCACGCCCTTGCCGCGCTGCTTCCAGGCCAGGTCGGCCACGGTGTCACCCAGCCGCACGGCCACCGGCTCGGGAAGCCGCTTCACGGTGCTCCAGCCGAGGCCGTACAGGGCATCCGTCAGGGTGTCCCGCGCGCTCATTTGGCCGTCTCCCTCCCCTGGGAGGCGTTGTCGGCCTTTCCGCGCTCCGCCGCCTCCGCCTCGGCGGACTCCCGGCGGACGGTGACGACCCGCTGGATCAGCGTGATCAGGCTGCCCACGGCGACGAGCCACAGGGCGATCGGCAGCAGCACGTCGATGCCCGGCACGCCGAACGCGTGCAGGCCCGCGAGCCCGGCCGCGACCAGGGAGATCACCAGGCGCTCGGCCCGCTCCACGAGCCCGTTCACCGCGACCGGCAGGCCGATCGACTCGCCGCGCGCCTTGGTGTACGACACCACCTGCCCGCTGGCCAGGCAGAAGATCGAGACGGCGCACAGGACGAGGTTGTCGCCGCCACCGGCGTACCACAGGGCGAAGCCGCCGAAGATCGCGCCGTCGGCGACCCGGTCCAGCGTGGAGTCCAGGAAGGCGCCCCAGCGGCTGGAGCGGCCCAGCTGGCGGGCCATGTTGCCGTCGACGAGGTCGGAGAAGACGAACAGGGTGATGACGACCGTGCCCCAGAAGAACTCGCCCCGGGGGTAGAAGACCAGCGCGCCCGCCATCACGCCCGCGGTGCCGATCAGCGTGACCGTGTCGGGGCTCACGCCCCGGCGGATGAGAAACGCGGCGAACGGTGTGAGGACACGCGTGAAGAATGCACGCGCGTACTTGTTCAGCATGGCCTTCCCGAGGGGTCGCTGGCGCCGCGCGGCCCCTGCTGGCCGTCGGCTGGCCCATCGTAGCCACGCGCGCGTGCGGGCGACCGCCCGGCACCCACAGCGGTCCGGGCCGTCAGGTTCATGGCCCGCAACCCACGGTGGCTGGCGCCTTCCCGTCCTCTGTATGGACGCCCCGTGACGAGAGTGGAAAGCTCGAAGAATCGCGGGCGTCGCCGGAGCCGCCCAGCACGCGGGTCCCGCGTGTCCGCGCCCACAGTGACCTCACCGTGCACGGGAGGCAGGATCATGGGCGACAAGACCAACGCACACCCCGGAGCCGCCGGCAGGGCAGTGGCGGCCGACCAACCCGCGTCCGTACGGAATGTGGTGCTGGTCGGCCACTCCGGAGCGGGCAAGACCACACTGGTGGAAGCCCTCGCACTGACCGCAGGGGCGGTGAACCGGGCGGGCCGCGTGGAGGACGGCGGCACCGTCTCCGACTACGACGACATCGAGCACCGCCAGCAGCGCTCGGTGCAGCTCTCCCTGGTGCCGGTCCAGTGGAACGGCATCAAGGTCAACCTTCTCGACACCCCCGGATACGCCGACTTCGTCGGGGAACTGCGGGCCGGTCTGCGCGCGGCGGACGCGGCCCTCTTCGTCGTCTCCGCCTCGGACGGCGTGGACGGCTCGACCCGCATGGTGTGGGAGGAGTGCGCCGCCGTCGGCATGCCGCGCGCCATCGTCGTCACGCACCTGGAGGCCGCCCGCGCGGACTTCGAGGAGATGACGCGGATCTGCGCGGAGGCCTTCGGCGCCGACGACCCCGACGCCGTGCTGCCGCTGTACCTGCCGCTGCACGGCCCACAGGCCCCGGACGGGCACGCGCCCGTGACCGGACTGATCGGCCTGCTGTCGCAGAAGCTGTTCGACTACTCGACCGGCGAGCGCAAGGAGTCCGAGCCCGTCGAGGACCAGCTGCCGCTGATCGAGGAGGCCCGCAACCGGCTGATCGAGGGGATCATTGCGGAGAGCGAGGACGAGACCCTCATGGACCGCTATCTCGGCGGTGAGCGGATCGACGTCAAGACGCTCGTGGAGGACCTGGAGCGGGCTGTCGCGCGCGGGACGTTCTTCCCCGTCCTGGCCGCCGCCCCCGCCGCCGACGGCGCCCGGCAGGGCCTCGGCACGGTCGAGCTGCTGGAGCTCGTCACCGGCGGGTTCCCGACCCCGCTGGAGCACGACCAGCCCCGGGTCACCACCGTCGACGGCAGGCCGCGCGAGGTGAAGCCGTGCGACCCGGACGGGCCGCTGGTCGCGGAGGTCGTGCGCACCTCGTCCGACCCGTACGTCGGCCGCGTCTCGCTCGTGCGGGTCTTCTCCGGCACCCTGCGGCCGGACGAGACGGTCCACGTCTCGGGGCACGGACTGGCCGACCGGGGCCACGAGGACCACGACGTCGACGAACGCGTCGGCGCCCTGTCCACACCGTTCGGCAAACAGCAGCGCCCGGTGTCGCACTGCGTCGCGGGTGACCTCGCCTGCGTGGCCAAGCTGAACCGCGCGGAGACCGGCGACACCCTCTCCGCCAAGGACGACCCGCTCCTGATGGAGCCCTGGGACATGCCCGACCCGCTGCTGCCCGTCGCCATCCAGGCCCACAGCAAGCCCGACGAGGACAAGCTCTCGCAGGGCCTGGCCCGGCTGGTCGCCGAGGACCCGACCATGCGGCTGGAGCAGAACCAGGACACCCACCAGGTGGTCCTGTGGTGCCTGGGCGAGGCCCACGCCGACGTCGCGTTGGAACGGCTGCGCACCCGCTACGGCGTCCAGGTCGACGTCGTCCCGCACAAGGTGTCCCTCAGGGAGACGTTCGCGACCAAGGCGGCCGGCCGGGGCCGGCACGTGAAGCAGTCGGGCGGGCACGGGCAGTACGCCATCTGCGAGATCGAGGTGGAGCCGCTGCCCGGCGGCTCGGGCATCGAGTTCGTCGACAAGGTCGTCGGCGGCGCGGTGCCCCGCCAGTTCATCCCGTCCGTGGAGAAGGGCGTCCGCGCGCAGGCCGTCAAGGGGGTCGCCGCGGGACACGCGCTCGTCGACGTGCGGGTCACGCTGCTGGACGGCAAGGCGCACTCGGTCGACTCCTCGGACGCCGCGTTCCAGACGGCGGGCGCGCTCGCGCTGCGGGAGGCCGCGGCCGACGCGAAGATCCATCTGCTGGAGCCGGTGGCCGAGGTGAGCGTGCTGGTCGGCGACGACTACGTGGGCGCGGTGATGAGCGACCTGTCCGGGCGGCGCGGCAGGGTGCTGGGCACCGAGCAGACCGCCGGCGGGCGCACCCTCGTACGCGCCGAGGTGCCCGAGATCGAGATCGGGCGGTACGCCGTCGATCTGCGCTCGCTCTCGCACGGCACCGCGCGGTTCAGCCGGCGGTACGCGCGGCACGAGCCGATGCCTCCCCAAGTCGCCGAGCGCCTGCGCAAACTGGAGCAGGCCGCTTCCTAGGAGGCGCACAACGGGCGTACGGCGCCACCTGGTTGTGACCGGGCGCACGAACGTGGCCGGTGCGAAGCGATTTCCTCCGGATCGGCGGGCGGCTTCGGCCGTCCGCCGACACATGTCGGTGCCTGCGGATACGCTGATGACCTGATCAACAGGTGTGCGGAGCACGGAAGTCGGGAAGGCCGCAGGAGCGACAGTGGCGGCGATCGGGGGCGGGAATGACCGTTGACAGCGGTTACGCGGACATCTTCGGACCGCAGGTGCCGCGCACGGGCGACGAGGGGCAGACGGCGACGTTCGCGCTGGCCTCGGCGGCCTACCGGGACAACGAGGTCGAGGAGATACTCAAGGCCAACAACGAGTGGCACGAGTCGACCGTGAAGCCCGGTCAGCGGTGGGCGAAGATCTTCCGCCCGAACCTCGGTGAGGCGTTCTCCCGGGCCGTGGTCGACCGCATGCTCGGCTCGGGCCGGGCACCGCTGATCCAGTCCTTCGGCACGGAGCCCCAGGTCGTCGTCGAGCACTGCCTCGCGGCGAACCGCATCCGCCGGGAACGCGACAACCTGCTCACGATCATCATGGTCCTGTGCGGCGTGATCTTCCTGCCCGGACTGCTGGTCTGGCTGATGGTGTTCACGATCCGCACCACCATCGCCCGGCGCGAGGACAAGCGCGCCTCGACGCTCGCGACAACCCTGCTCGTCGCGGTGGCCGCACTGGCCGTGATCTTCCTGATCCAGATGCCGTTCACCGGCTTCTGGGCCTGGTACGCGCGGGCGTCGGTCGTCATGCCGGTGATCGGCTGGTTCTGGGCCAAGCAGGTCTGCGAGCGCACGGCGAAGGACCTGCGGGAGCGGTGGGACAGCCTGCTCGCGGGCAGCAGCGTCGGCGCGAAGGTGCCCGAGGCGGTGCCGAGCAGCCCCGGCGAGACCGCCGCGGAGCAGCTGCGCCAGGCTCTCGCCCGGCTCAGCGCCGAGCAGCAGTCCAACTCCGTCTTCTACGCCGGCCCCAAGGGCATACTCGGCATGGGCACCCGCTGGGGCAGCTGGCAGCTCGCGGAGGACCTCGCACCCGCCGACCCGGACCGGGAGATCCATCCGTTCCGCAGCTGGGACGTCATACGGTCCATCCACGACCAGCTGCGGATGCTCGAACGCGGCCCGCTGAACACGGGCGGTTTCCCCAAGCCGTCGATACGGCACTGGATCGTGACGCCGATCGGCGAGAACGCCACGGCGGTGTCCCGGCCCGAGGGCACGGACGTCGAGGCCTACCAGATCAAGTCGCACGCCGTCCAGGACATCTGCAACAAGCAGCAGTTCGGCAGCGGCGACCGGCACTACCTGGGCGTGCAGTGGACGCTCTGGGACGGTCAGCTCGTGATCACCATGCTGATCACCGTGACGGTGCTGTACGAGACGCTGCGCATCGAGGTCACCGGCCACGCCCTGGGACCCGTGCACCCGCTGTTCACCTCCAAGCCGGCGGCGAAGGAGAAGGCGGTGCAGAAGTCCCTGAAGCGGTGGGAGACGCGGAAGGTGCAGCTGCCGCTGGTCGACGCCGACGAGGTGGTACGGCTCGCCGCCCGGGCCCCGCTGACCTGGTACCCGCCGCTGCTGAACTGGCTCGGCGGGTCGCTGGCCCTGCCGGAGCCGTTCGGTCTGCGGCACGCGTGGGCGGCCAAGCCGTGGCGGCACCGGTTCATGGCCGACGACGCCCTGCGCGCCGCCACCCCGGTGCTCCGGGTGGTCCACTCGGCGGCGATCCGGGTGCTGGAGGAGAACGGCGTGGACACCGAGAAGTTCGGCACGCGCTCGGCGTTCCTCAGCACGGCGGTGCAGGACCCCTCGCCGCGCAAGGCGGACCTGTACGACGCGTAGGCCTGCGGCGGCCGGGCCGTTCTCGCCTGCGGGTACGCGGGGCTGGAGTCCCTCGGGCCTCCGCCCCCGGACTCGTCGGCCTGGACGGCCACGCCCTGATACGCCGACCGGCTCGCCTTCTCCTGCCCTCGGCCGACCGCACCGCCCGGAACCCCGGCGCCTACGCCGCCGGCCAGGCCTCCGCCAGCATCTTGCGCGTGTCCGCCAGCAGCTGCGGCAGCACGCGCGTGTGCCCCACGACCGGCATGAAGTTCGTGTCGCCGCCCCAGCGCGGGACGATGTGCTGGTGCAGATGCGCGGCGATGCCCGCGCCGGCGACCGAGCCCTGGTTCATGCCGATGTTGAACCCCTGGGCGCCCGACGCGGTGCGCAGGGCCGTCATCGCCTGCTTGGTCAGCGCGGCCAGCTCCGCCGTCTCGGGCTCGGTGAGGTCGGTGTAGTCGGCGACATGGCGGTACGGCACGACCATGAGGTGGCCGCCGTTGTACGGGTACAGGTTCAGCACCGCGTACACCTGCGCACCGCGCCGGACGATCAGCCCGTCCTCGTCGGACTTCGCCGGAATCGAGCAGAAGGGGCAGCCGTCGTCGGCCCCCGGACCGGTCGGCTTGTTCTCGCCCTGGATGTACGCCATCCGGTGGGGCGTCCACAGGCGCTGGAACGCGTCCTGCGTCCCCACTCCGATCTGCTGCTCCGGCTCACTCGTCATGCAAGGCAGCATATGGCTTCGCCCGTTCTCGGCGTGTCGCCGGGGCTCGCCGGGCCGATGGGCGACCTCCGCTTCGCGGCGCCGCTCGCCGTGTGGGTGCTGTTCGCCGTGGACCACTCGGTGCGCCGACGACTCGGAGGGTGGGGCCAGGGCTTCGTAGCCGCGCCGTGGCCGGCGGGCCGGCGCCGCTGGGCGCGGTCGCGGGGTCGTTCGCGTCCTGGGTGATCCAGGTGCTCTCCCGGTGAGGAGGACGACGGAAGGGCCCCCGGCACGCTGAACAGCCGCCCGAGGGCCCTCCTCGGTGCGCCTCCGGCAGGCCGGACGGCCTCCCGGAGGCGCACCTCGCTCCGTCAGAGCTGCACCCGCTCCTCGACGACCTTCGCGATCTTGGCGATGGCCTCGTCGACGGGGATGCCGTTCTCCTGCGAGCCGTCGCGGTAGCGGAAGGAGACGGCGCCGTTGGCCATGTCCTCGTCGCCCGCGATGACCATGAAGGGCACCTTCTGCTTCTGGGCGTTGCGGATCTTCTTCTGCATCCGGTCGGACGAGGAGTCGACCTCGACGCGCAGGCCCTTCTTCCTCGCGGCCACGGCGAACTTCTCCAGGTACTCGACGTGGGCGTCACCGATCGGGATGCCGATCGCCTGGACGGGCGCGAGCCACGCCGGGAAGGCGCCCGCGTAGTGCTCCAGCAGCACCGCGAAGAACCGCTCGATGGACCCGAACAGCGCGCGGTGGATCATGACCGGCCGCTGCTTGGAACCGTCCGCCGCGGTGTACTCCAGGTCGAACCGCTCCGGCAGGTTGAAGTCGAGCTGGATGGTCGACATCTGCCAGGTGCGGCCGATGGCGTCCTTGGCCTGGACGGAGATCTTCGGCCCGTAGAAGGCGGCACCGCCCGGGTCCGGGACCAGGGGCAGGCCCTGCTTCTCGGCGACCTGGCGCAGCGTCTCGGTCGCCTCCTCCCAGGCCTCGTCGGAGCCGACGAACTTCTCCGGGTCCTTGGTGGACAGCTCCAGGTAGAAGTCGGTCAGGCCGTAGTCGCGCAGCAGGCCGAGGACGAAGGTGAGCGTCGTGTCCAGTTCCTCGGACATCTGCTCACGCGTGCAGTAGATGTGCGCGTCGTCCTGCGTGAAGCCACGCGCGCGGGTGAGGCCGTGCACGACGCCCGACTTCTCGTACCGGTACACCGTCCCGAATTCGAACAGACGCAGCGGCAGCTCGCGGTACGAACGCCCGCGCGCGTCGAAGATCAGGTTGTGCATCGGGCAGTTCATGGGCTTGAGGTAGTAGTCCACGCCCTCGTCGAGCTGCATGGGCGGGTACATGCCGTCGGCGTACCAGTCCAGGTGGCCCGACGTCTCGAAGAGCTTCCCCTTCGTCGCGTGCGGGGTGTAGACGAACTCGTAGCCCTCCTCCTCGTGGCGGCGCCGCGAGTAGTCCTCCATGACCCGGCGGACGATGCCGCCCTTGGGGTGGAAGACGGCGAGGCCGGAGCCGATCTGCTCCGGGATCGAGAACAGGTCGAGTTCGCTGCCCAGCTTGCGGTGGTCGCGCTTCTCGGCCTCGGCCAGGAAGTCCAGGTACGCCTTCAGCTCGTCCTTCGACGGCCAGGCGGTGCCGTAGATGCGCTGGAGCATCGGGTTCTTCTCGCTGCCGCGCCAGTAGGCGGCGGCGTTGCGCATCAGCTTGAACGCCGGGATGAGGCGGGTGGAGGGCAGGTGGGGACCCCGGCAGAGGTCCTTCCAGCACAGCTCGCCGGTCTTCGCGTCCAGGTTGTCGTAGATCGTCAGCTCACCGGCGCCGACCTCGACGTCCGCGCCGTCGTCGCTGGAGGCGGAGCCCTTGAGGCCGATCAGCTCCAGCTTGTACGGCTCGTCGGCCAGCTCCTCGCGGGCGGCCTCGTCGGTCACCACGCGGCGGGCGAACCTCTGCCCCCGCTTCTGGATCTCCTGCATCTTCTTCTCGATGGCCTTGAGATCCTCGGGCGTGAACGGCTTCTCGACGTCGAAGTCGTAGTAGAAGCCGTCCTTGACGGGCGGGCCGATGCCCAGCTTGGCCTCGGGGAACAGCTCCTGCACGGCCTGCGCCAGGACGTGCGCGGTGGAGTGGCGCAGGATGTTCAGGCCGTCCTCGGAGGAGATCTCGACGCCCTCGACCTGGTCCCCGTCGGCGAGCTCGTGGGCCAGGTCCTTCAGCTCGCCGCCCACGCGCGCGGCGATGATCGAGCGCTCGCCGGCGAAGAGGTCGGCCGCCGTGGTGCCCGTCGTCACCGTGCGCTCTTCCCGCTCGGAATCGCGTTGGATGATCACACGGACGTCTGACACCGGTCTCTCCTGACTGAAGGTGGATGCGGCGCCGTACGAGAGCGAGCGCCATAAGGGATCGTACCGACCCCGGGCCGCCCCAGGCGAAATCATTCCCCGGTGCACGCCTCCTCGAAGAAGTCGAGGTTCTCCTGCAGCGACTTCATCAGCCGGTCCCGCTCCGCCTCGTCCACCTGCACCGGTACGACTCCGGAGGCGCCCGTCAGCCGGCGGAATCCGCCCCGGCTCTCCAGCCGCCCGTGCACCCGCACCGGCAGCCCGACGAGGTGCGCCTGCCCGGCGATCCGGTAGTCCTCCTCGTCCAGGGTGAGCCGCACGTGCGGTATCTCGGCCCCGGCCAGCACGCGCAGCCGTACGGTGCCCTCGCCACGCCGCTCGGAACGGCGCATGCGGACCACCTCGCCGGTGATGCGCACCGGCACGGACGGCTCCTCGCGCAGATAGCGGGCCCCCGCCTCACGCAGCACGGGCAGATCGCCCGGCGAGAACTCGACCGCCTCGTCGCGGGCGGCGCCGCCCTCGGGCGGGCCGGCGCCGGGTGCCCACTCGACGGCGACGCGCGCGCCCTCCGTGCCCCGCACCAGCGTGATGAGGGCCTCGGTCAGCTCGCGGCTCACACCCGCCTCGACGGCCCCGTCGAAGGCGTCCATGCCACCGGTGGCGCGCTGGTAGTCGATGGCCTCGCGGACGGCGTACAGCGCCTGGTGGAGGCGGACGGCGAGCGGGCGGGCGGGCGCGACGGGCACGAACGCGGTGAGGCCGCGTCCGCCGGTCGCGGCGCCGACCAGGACGCTCTCCAGCATCACGGCGGCGGCGCGCCTGTGCCGGGCGCCGTAGTAGCCCGCACGCGCGCGTGCGGCGAGCGCCCCGGCGAGCAGCATCTGCCGGGCGGCGGCGCGCAGCTGCTCCTCGACGGTCCAGGCGGCCGCTCCGGCCGGCCCGCCGGGTACGTCACGCCACCAGCGGATCTCGTCGCTGGGCACGCTGAGGCCGACCAGCACCTCGCGTGCGGACGGCGTGGCGCTGCGGGACAGGGCGACGAGCGCCTCGCCGAGCAGGTCGTCGCTGTCGGGGAAGGCACGGCTCTCGGGGACGAGCAGGCTGGTGCCGCCCGCTCCCGGCCCGGGCGGGGTCCAGCGGCCGTAGCGCCCGGCGGCGCCGCCGCGCCGCTGCCAGCCGTGCCGGCGCAGCAGCGCGCCGAGGACGGCGGGGTCGACCTGGCCGGGCTGGGGCGGCTGGTCCCAGGGGACCTCGGGGTGCGGCCGCACGGGCCTCAAGGACTCGTCGAGCGGGCGGTGCGTCATGGTCTGCCTCCCGTCCCGACCCGCGTCATGATCTCGCACAGCGCCCGGTCGTCGAAGATGCGTGCGGTCGGTATGCGGACGTTGGTCCGGTGCCGGCCGGTGACGGGGTGACCGGCGAGGTTGACCCAGTAGCAGCAGTGCCTGAGGTCGAGCCGGTCGTGGCTGGCGCGCAGCCAGTCGTCCTGCGAGCGCGGGACGAGCATCACGACGAGGATCTTGTGCACCGAGACCGGGGTGCGGGCGAGTTTCGCCAGGTGGTCGTTGTCGAGGGTGAAGGAGAAGAAGCGGCCGGGCGGCTTGGGTGCGATCTGGTAGGTGGCCTTCAGCTGCACCTTGATGGTGACCTCGTCGTCGACCGTGTGCCCGGGCGCGCTGTGGCTGACGTGCCAGTCGATGCCGTTGTCCGGAAAGGGCTGGGACAGGGAGCAGCCGGCGGCGGCCGCGACGGCGTGCAGATAACCCACCTGCAGTGTCTCCATGCAGGCGGTGGTGGCGAGTGAACCGCGATGGGGAGCCGTGCGTTCGGGCAGCAGCCCGCCCCGCTCGGGCTGCGCTATCGCCATGACCAACAGCCTTCCAGGCAAGGTGAATGTCCCCGCGTCGGGCCGTGCCCGCGGAACATGCCGCTGAACTGCGCGGACCCGTACTTCTGTTGTCTCCTCCCGGCGTACGGCGCAAACAGCCCGGGTATCACCGAACAGGCAGAAGACGGTGCGTCAGCTGCCGTGGGTGAACGAGGAGTTGTGTAGGTATGACGTGCTGGTACGAGGGCCCTCTGGCGGCATTCGACACGGAGACGACGGGCGTGGACGTCGAGACCGACCGCATCGTGTCGGCCGCCCTCGTCGTCCAGGACGCCCCTGGCACGCGCACCCGGGTGCACCGCTGGCTGGTGAACCCGGGCGTCCCCGTGCCGGCGGAGGCGACGGCAGTACACGGACTGACGGAGGATCACCTGGCGCGCAACGGCCGCTGGCCGGCACCGGTGATGCACGAGATAGTCACCGAGCTGGCCGAACAGGTCTCATCCGGGCGGCCGTTGGTGGTGATGAACGCGCCGTTCGACCTGACGCTGCTGGACCGCGAGCTGCGCCGGCACCGGGCTTCGTCGCTGGGCCGCTGGTTCGAGTCGGTCCCGTTGCTGGTCCTGGACCCCCGGGTCCTGGACAAGCACCTGGACCGCTACCGCAAGGGCCGCCGCACGCTCACCGACCTGTGCGCGCACTACGGCGTCGCGCTCGACGGCGCGCACGACGCGGCCGCGGACGCGATGGCCTCCCTGGAGCTCGTACGGGCCATAGGGCGCCGTTTCGCGTCGCGGATGGAGCGCCTCTCCCCCGCCGAGCTGCACACCCTGCAGGCGGTGTGGCACGCGGCGCAGGCGCGGGGCCTGCAGGCGTGGTTCGCGCGCAGCGGCAGCGAGGAGGCGGTGGACCCGGCGTGGCCCCTGCGCCCTGGCCTGTCGGCGGCGGCGTGAGCCTCGCGGCGGACGGCCGCACCGGCCCGCCTCAGGGGTGCGCGCCGTGCGACATCGCGCGGAACGCGACGATGGCGACTCGGCCTGCTTGTGTGCAGGCGCGAGCCGCCATCGGCATGGTGGGCGATACTGGGTTCGAACCAGTGACCTCTTCGGTGTGAACGAAGCGCTCTCCCACTGAGCTAATCGCCCGGGAACGCACTGAACAATACAGGTGTCCCCGCGCTTCCTTCAAACCGCTTCCGACGGACGCCCCAGGTACGCCAGCAGGCCGCGCCGTCCGGCCCGCATCATCAGCCAGTGGTTGGCCCGGAAGACCGGCCGCCCGGGCACGGCCAACCGCCGCAGCAGCGGCTTGCGCACGTCCACCACCTGGTCGTAGCGGGCCAGGCACCCGCTCCCCGTCGGGGTGACCGTCCAGCCGGCCCAGCCCTCGATGTCGCCGTACATCGCGACTTGGAGCACTCCGGCGCCCGGGTCACGGCGCACCTCGCGCGCGGTGAAGGTCAGGTCGTACGGCAGGAGCGACCGGACGCGGATCACGCCCGTGGCGTCGTCCCTCCGCTCGACCTCCCGTACCTGTCGCCACCAGCGCGGATACTCCTCGGTCCGTTCCAGCACGGCGTACACGGCGGCGGGCGGGGCGGGCAGGGGCCACAGGCTGCGGAAGCGGTAGTGGGTCCAGTCCATGCGCGGAGTCTGCCCCGAGGTGGGCATTTCCGTGCCTGATCCGAGTACGCCATGAGTACGCGTACTCATGGCGTACGGGGTGACCTGGACCACACTCCAGGAGGAGCGCCGCCGCCCGTGCGGCGGCGCTCTCCTCCACGCCCCGCTACCCGTGCATCCTGTCCCCGAGCAGTGCCAGGTTCTCGATCGCGGCGAGCCCGTAGGGGGCGGTGTCGTTGGTCGACACCCAGGCGGCCTCGCTGCGCGGCACCAAGGTGACCGGGCCGCTCAGCTCCCGCGTCCTCCGGGACGCGGACTCCTTGTAGCCGTCGGAGTCGCAGGACTCGCTCCACGCGCGCGTGACGAACCTGTCGTCGCCGGTCCGGACGGCGGCGTACGCGTCCAGCCGTGAGTGGCCCTGGAACAGCAGCAGGGAGCCGAAGCCACGGGTGTCATGGTGGTGCTCATCGGGCGGCCTCCTCGTAGTGCACCCACCGCTTCTGGGACCAGGAGAGGACCCCCGTCACCAGCGCCACGGCGAGCAGCAGCATCCAGGCCATCGCGGAGGCGAAGCCCATCTGGGCCTCATTGAAGCCCTTCTGGTACAGGTAACAGGTGTAGACGAGCGTGGCGTCCGCCGGTCCGCAGGTGGCGTTGGAGACGACGTACGCCGAATCGAAGATCTGGAAGGAGTGGATGGTCTCCAGGCCTTCTCGAAGACCTTCTCGTCGATGACGAGTGACACCGTGTTGGATCCGACGGGGACACCGAGCAGCTTTCCGTCGACCTCGCCGACCTCTGCGACTCCGTCGCGGAAGTTGTCCGTGCTCAGGTTTCCGGCGTCCGCCTGGGACTTGAGGTCGAGAAGCACGCCCCTCTTGTCGTACTTCCGGAGAAAGGCGACGGAGTTCTGGAAACGTCGGGCGGATTTCCGCCGGCGGCCCGGGTCTGGAACTTCTCCCAAAAGGCGGCGAAATCCTGGAAGTCCGTCTCGGCCTTGATCTTCGGCTACTTCTTCTCGAAGAGCGCGATGGTGCGGTTGATCCGCTTGGTCCGCTTCTCCGGGCATCACCAGGTGTAACGGATCGTCACCGTGCCGTCCCCGGCACCGCTGTTGCCGCAGCATCCGGTGGCGGCGGTCAAGCCGACCGTCACCAGGGAGGCCGCCGCCGCCTTCAGGATCGTCCGCGTCTCAACATTCCCGTTGCCCATGGCCGGACCCCTCCCCACAGCGCCGTCGCCGCTTCATGAATCGTTTCACGCATGCGCTGCCGGCACGCCGTACGGAAGGGCTGGGGTGCGTCAATGATTCGGGCAGGAAATTCCGCGGGAGTGTGGTGGGCGGTGTGGCGGGGGTCAGAGGGGCGGGGGCGGATGGCGAGTGGTGACGGCGCAGGTGGGAGGGGCTTGGGAGGGGTAAGGGCTCGACAGGAGAGGGCGCGGCGGGGAGGGACGGCTTGGCGGGTACCCGGTACGGGGTGCGGGCGCGGCGGGGCAGGCCAGTCGTAGAGGGCTGTAAGGCCCGGCCGGGCGGCAAGCTGGGCGAGGGACGGCGGGGCGGGCAGGGCGGCAGCGGGTCGGGGGCGGGTCCCGGCGCAGGGGGGCGGGTCCCGGCGCAGGGGGTCGGTGACGGGCGCGAGGGAGGCGGTGGTCCGGGGCGTGATGTTGAGCCGACGGGGGTCCGGCCGGAGGGCGGCAGTGAGCGGGGGGAACCGTCGGTCCGCGAATGTGGCCGGCGAGTACTTGCCGGATCGGCAAGACCCGGGGCTGGGTGACCGGCAGTGACGGCCGCTCCTGTGGCGGTACGCGAACCACATGCGTCCACAACCGACCGCACACGACGCAGCGACACCCGGAGCGACGGCTGTCCGTCGACTGAGGCGCACGTTTCGCCACGTGGCATGCGAGGCAGCGCAACGAACGTTCGGCACCGAAGACGCGTGAGGCGTCACCGACGAGCGTTCGGATCCCGCGACGCGGGACGACGGCCGCGAGGGAGACGGCCCCACGATCACCACCATGCGTCACCCAGGACGCGGACCCCACGTCACCGCCGGTCGTCGCCCGGAGCGATAAGCCATCCCGGTCATCACGCGGCCACCCTCAGCGACGCCCCACCTCCGGTCGAACGCGTCGCGACCGACCGTGACGGCCGCCCGTACAGAGCGCGGCCACCCGCGGTGGGAACCGTCTCGCACGGCCCACGGGCACCCCCGGTGGCGGCCGCCTCGCGAGGTCAATGGACACCCCCAGTAACGGTCGGCCCCGCAGAAAAGCGGGTCGATACCACAGCGACGGCCACCCCGCATGCCCCGAGCGGCAAACACCGGACACGACAACGGCCCACCTGCTGTCTCGCAGGTGGGCCGTGTTTCCGGGTGGGCGATACTGGGTTCGAACCAGTGACCTCTTCGGTGTGAACGAAGCGCTCTCCCACTGAGCTAATCGCCCGGGTGCAGGAAGAACATTACCCCATGTCAGAGGGCGCGGTTGACCACGGTGGGCCGGCTCCGCACCTCGCCGCGGATCACTGGTCCTTGATCTTCCACGGCATCATGAAGCCGAACTTCCAGACGTAGAAGCCGACGATCGCGGCCACGATCACGCAGCCGACCGCCGTCAGGATGATGTTGCGCCGGCGCACCTTGGGGTCGAGCGCACGCTGGGCCGCCTCGGTGACCTTGCGCTTGGTCCAGCGCAGGACCAGCTGGGCCCAGACGAACTCGGTCGCCCAGATCGCCATGCCGCCGAAGATGATCACCCAGCCCGGACCGGGCAACGGCAGCAGGACGATGCCGGTGCCGACGACCCCGAGGCCGACGAGGAAGACACCCACCTGCCAGCTGACGTGGAGCAGGCGCCGCGACTTGATGAATTCCGGCGCCCGGGAGCCGAGCTCCCGCTCGCCGTGCACCTCGTCCGTCCCCGTCCCGTCCGCCGCCATGGCAACCTCACCAGGGTTGCTACTCCCCGTATTCATACGGCCAAACCTACCTGACCGATTCCAGTCACCGGAATGGGCGCACCGGGCGAACCGGTTCTCGGCCGGAAGAGTTACGTAAACACAGGCAAACCGCTCAGAGGGGTTTACAACGGCACCGTAGGTGGCATGTCGATTTCGCCGACGTGCGAATCCCCGAGCGCACACTGAGCGAAAGGCCCTGGCGCTTATGAACACCACGGTCAGCTGCGAGCTGCACCTGCGCCTCGTTGTGTCGAGCGAGTCCTCCCTGCCTGTCCCCGCAGGCCTGCGGTACGACACGGCCGACCCCTACGCCGTGCACGCCACCTTCCACACCGGAGCCGAGGAGACCGTCGAGTGGGTGTTCGCCCGCGACCTCCTCGCCGAGGGGCTTCACCGGCCCACAGGAACCGGCGACGTCCGTGTCTGGCCGTCGCGCAGCCATGGTCAGGGCGTCGTCTGCATCGCCCTGAGCTCCCCGGAGGGGGAGGCGCTGCTCGAGGCCCCGGCGCGGGCCCTGGAGTCGTTCCTGAAGCGAACCGACGCCGCCGTGCCCCCCGGCACGGAACACCGGCACTTCGACCTCGACCAGGAGCTCTCGCACATCCTGGCGGAAAGCTAGGGCGAGCGGGAGCACACCAAGCCGCCCGGCCGTCCACTCGGGGAGACGGCTCGGGCCTGTCCGGCGGATCGGGTCGGAGCAAGCCGACGGCACTGATCCTGCCGGAGTGAAGCGTGCCAGGGCCCGTCTCTCCGGCAGGATCCTCCGGACAGGCCCCCAGGCGCCCAGGACAACCGCATACGGCACACACCGGCGCCGCCACCGCGCATCCGTGCGGAGGGCGGCGCCGGTATGCGTGGCGTCCGGGCACGGTGATCACGGGCCGACGGACCCCTCCGGGGCGCTCAAGGGCGGCGACCGCCCACCTCGGGACCGTCGGGAACCACGACACGCTTCCGTGGCGTTCTAGGGGCAGGCGCGGGCCGGGTGCGGCCGAGGCGATGGTAAGGGGCGCGGAAGCCACTACCATCGGCCAGCATCGGCGGGCGCCCGCCCGACACCCAGGCCAGGGAGCGAAACGTGCTGATCACCCACGACACCCGGTGCGCGCTCGATACCGTGGTCGATCTGGTGAACACCGCACCGGAGGACGAGACGACGCCGGAAGGGCTGCCGGACGTCGCGGCGCTCGCGGAGTTCGTACGGAACCACGAGATCAGCGATGTCGGGGTGCTCTCGGAGTTCGACCTAGCGGCGGTGCGCAAGATCCGCGGCCGGTTCGCCGGGATCTTCGCGGCCCAGGACGTCCGGACCGCGGCCGGGATGATCAACGAGCTGGTCGCCGCCGCCGGCACCACGCCCCGCCTCACGGACCACGACGGCTACGACTGGCATGTGCACTACTTCGCGCCCGGCGCCTCCGTCGCCGACCACCTGGCCGCCGACTGCGGGATGGCGCTGGCCTTCTTCGTGGTCGCGGGCGAGCGCGAGCGGCTGCGCCGCTGTGAGGCCCCGGACTGCCGACGCGCCTTCGTCGACCTCTCCCGCAACCGCTCCCGGCGCTACTGCGACAGCCGCACCTGCGGCAACCGTCTGCACGTGGCCGCCTACCGGGCGCGCCGCAGGGAGGCCACCACGGGCTGACGGCCGCCGGGAGACAGCGGCGGCGAGCGCTCGGCGGAGACGTCGATGCCGACGCGGTTCCCGGCGGGTGGCGCCGGGGACCGCGCGTACGGCTCACAGCAGGAACAGATCGTGCAACGCAGCCATGAGCAGCAGACACCCGATCACCGCAAGGAAGATCATCAGCGGTGGCTGGGAAAGGGCGAAGAGGCACCCGCGCGGCTCGTCCTTCGGCGGCGCGGCATCGCTCTGTGTCGTGTCCAGCATCTCGCGGCGATGATGACGCAGGTGGCGGCCCCGGCGCGATCAAGACGCACCAAGATGCGGGAGTTCGCCGAAATCCGTGATCACCTGCACATCTGTGGTGCGAGCCGGACAGCTTCCGATCAGCGGGAGCGTTGGGTCGTTTCAGTCGGCGGCGCCGGCGTCATATGCCGTGCTTCTTGAGAATGGCCTCGATGTCGCTGAAGTCGTCCGAGGCGTCGCCGCGGGACGTGGCCTGCGGCTTGGTGCGGGCCTTGCCCGTGGTGCGGGACGCCGGGCCCAAGGCGGGGGCCGAGGCCTGTGCGGCCACCGGGTCGTGCGGGGCCGCCGCGGCCGCCGCGCCCCCCTTGCGGCCACGTCGCCGCTCCACCGCCCGCGTGGTCGTGAAGAGCAGCCAGGCACCGCCGAGCACACCGAAGCCCGCCCATGCCACCGGGCTGAAGGCGGTGTCCGCGGCCCACTGCACGACACCGGTCATCACCAGGCCGAGGGGGATCAGCGCATAGGCCGCGATACGGGTGGCCGTGAGGAACCGCCTGCGGAACGCCGTCACCGCCGCGATGCCCAGGCCGGCCGCTGCTACGGCGGAACACACGGTCTCGGCAATCATCCGGTCCTCCAGGGCAGGCTCGGCTGGGCGGGCGGGTCGCGCCGCTCCCTCCATCCTGCACCCCCCGAACCCCGACAGGCCATGCCCCGCCCGGACATCAGGGACATCTCCGGGTCGGCTCCTCCGCAGGTGCCGGTGGGGCCGTACCACTGCGGGGCGGGTCGGGGCCGTACCGCTCCCGTACGACGTGGGACGGCGACGGGGTCGTACGCCCGACGGCGAGGGAGCCGATTGGGTCCGGCGCGCCACTGCTGGGAGACTGAACCCATGAACGACTCCTCCCCCGTCCGGCCCGCGCCCGTCCTCGACGTCTGGTGCGAACTGCAATGCTCGGACTGCCGCAGCGCCCTGGACGATCTCCGCGCCCTGCGTGCCCGCTACGGCGACCGGCTCGAGCTGCGGCTGCGGCACTTCCCGCTGGAGAAGCACAAGCACGCCTTCGCCGCCGCGCAGGCCGCCGAGGAGGCCATGGCGCAGGGGCAGGGATGGCCGTACGTCGAGGCGGTGCTGGCCCGGGTCGACGAACTGGACCGCGCGGGAGAACCCTTCCTGGTCGAGGTGGCCCGGGAACTCGGCCTGGACGCCGAGGAGTTCGACACCGCGCTGATCGACGGCCGGCACATCCTGATCGTCGACGCCGACCAGGCCGAGGGCAAGGCGATCGGCGTGACCGGCACCCCGACGTACGTCATCGACGGACGGCGGCTCGACGGCGGCAAGAGCCAGGAAGGGTTGCGTGAGCGCATCGAGGAGATCGCCGACCGGCTGCTGGCCGAGCAGGAGTGACGGCCTGGGCCGCCGGGCACTTCACAGCAGGTTCTTGTACAGGGTGTATCGCGTCGTCGTGTAGCCGAGCGACTCGTAGAGCCGCTCGGCCGGGGTGTTCCCCGCGAACACGTTGAGGCCGAGGACGCGCAGGCCCGCCTCGACCGTCTGACGCTCGGCCAGCAGCATGAGCGCACGGCCGTGGCCGCGTCCGCGGTGTGCGGCGTCGGTCTCCACGTCGAAGACGTAGGCCCTGTCCTCCTGCAGCGCCACCCACAGGGTGCCCACGCGCGTGCCGTCCTGTTCCAGGACGCTGAACAGCATGTCCTCGGTGGCCGGCCCGTCCGGCAGCAGCTGCTCGTGGTCGCGTCGGGCCTTGGCGTACGCCTCGGCCTCGGGCACACCCCGGTCGATCCAGGTGCGCGCGTAGTGCTCCGACTCGTGCACGTACCACAAGGCGAACTCGGCCTCGGTCATGGGGCGCGCGCCGCTGCCCGGCGGCAGCCCGGGCAGGGTGTCGCCGAGGTGCTTCTCCATGACGCGGTTGCGCAGGACGTAGCCGAGTGCCGTGAGCAGCCGGAGCCCGGCCTCGGCGTCGCCCGGGACGGCCGCCTCGATCTGCCGGCAGCCCCAGCCGCGCGCCACCTCCTCCGCGGCGAGCGCGGCGACCGTGCCGCGGCCTCGCCGGCGGTCCGGCTCCGCTATGCGCAGGTCGAGGATCCGCGCCACCGAGTCGCCGAAGACGGGTGACGTGCCGAGGTGTATCGCACCGACGGGACGGCTGTTCACGCACACCTGGTAGTGGCGGGAGCGCGTCCCGTCGGCCGCGCGCTGAAGCGGCTCGGTCGGCCGCAGAGTGGTGGTCATCAGGGGTGTTCTACCCGGTCCGGACCGTCACGTGCGCCGGATGCCCCGGCGTTCCACGGGGCGGCGTTCCGGCGTTCTACGGGTCGAGGTCGTCCCCGGCCCGCTCCTCGAAGATCCGCATGGCCTTCGCGGTCACCGGCCCCGGGGCGCCGGGCAGTTCGCGGTCGTCGACGCGGTGGACGGCCTGGACGTCGCGCAGGGTGGACGTGACGAAGACCTCGTCGGCCCGCTCCAGCACGTCGAGCGGCAGGTCGGTCTCCTTGGCGCCGGTCCACTCCACCGTCAGCGCGCGCGTGATGCCCGCGAGGCAGCCGGAGGCGATCGGCGGGGTGTGGATCTCGCCGTCGAGGACGACGAAGACGTTGGAGCCGGTGCCCTCGCAGAGCTGCCCGACGGTGTTCGCGAACAGCGCCTCGGAGGCACCGTGTTCGTGGGCGCGGGCCAGGGCGACGACGTTCTCGGCGTACGAGGTGGTCTTCAGTCCGGTGAGGGCGCCGCGCTCGTTGCGGGTCCAGGGGACGGTGATCACGGCGGTGGACTCGGGCCGGCGCCGGGTCTCGCCGAGGGCGACCACCAGGGTCGGGCCGTGCTCGCCGCGGTCGGATCCGAGCGGGCCGTGACCGCCGGTGTACGTGATGCGGAGCCGGCCGAGCGGGACGGGGTTGGCGGCCAGGACGGCGGCGCAGGCGCGGCGTACCTCGTCGTGGTCGGGGTCGGGCAGGCCGAGGCCGCGGGCCGAGCGGGTCAGCCGGTCGAGATGGCGGGTGAGCGCGAACGGCGTGCCGTCGACGGCCTTGACCGTCTCGAAGATGCCGTCGCCCACGGTCAGCCCGTGGTCGAAGACGGAGACACGGGCGGATTCGACGTCCTGGAGCCCGCCGTCGAGCCAGATCTTCACTGCTCCCCACCTCACCTGTCCGCGCCGGGGACCTGGCTGCGACCGGGGCCCGGAGGTCGTCCCCCGGATGGACACAGCACGATCACAGTCCCTCTTCACTCATCTCGTACGCCCCTGACGCTACCGCGAGCAGCCGGGCGGCCTTCAGTTCGGTCTCCCGCCATTCACCCTCGGGGTCCGACCCCCAGGTGATGCCCGCGCCCGTACCGAAGCGCAGCACGCCCTCGGCCCGGTCGATCCAGAAGGTACGGATACCCACGGCCAGCTCGCCTCTCTCCCGGTCGGCGTCGACCCAGCCGATGCCGCCGCAGTAGGGCCCCCGGGGCGCCGTCTCCAGGGCGTCGATGATCCCCAGGGCGCTCGACTTCGGCGCGCCGGTGACCGAGCCGGGCGGGAAGGCCGCGGCGAGCAGCTCCGGCCAGTCCGCGTCGGGGCGCAGCTCGCCGCGCACGGTGGACACCAGGTGGACCAGCCCGGGGTGCTTCTCCACGGCGCACAGATCGGGGACGGTCACCGTGCCCGGGGCGCAGACGCGACCGAGGTCGTTGCGGACCAGGTCCACGATCATGACGTTCTCGGCGTAGTCCTTCTCCAGGAGGTCCGCCTCGGTGCGGCCGGTGCCCTTGATCGGGCCCGACTCGACGATGCGGCCCTCCCGGCGCAGGAAGAGCTCGGGGGACGCGCTCGCTATCTCCACGCCGTGGCCGGGCAGCCGGATCGTTCCGGCGTACGGCGCCGGGTTGCCGCGGGCGAGCAACGCGGTGAGGGCGTCGGGGTCGGCGTCCGGGGCGACGGGCGCGGACAGAACGCGGCAGAGGTTCGCCTGGTAGACCTCGCCGGCCGCGATGTGCCGCCGTATCCGGCGCACCCCCTCCGTGTACGCGGCGCGGTCGAGGGACGACGTCCAGTCGTCGACGGCCGGGCCGCGCCAGCCGCCCGGCGTGGGGGCCGGCACGGGTTCCTCTCGTACGTCCGCGAAGCGCGCGCAGGTCAGGCGGCCCTCGAAGTCGGCGGCGACGGCCCAGAAACCGGTGGAGTCCAGGGCCGCGGGATCACTGGTGACGTCGAGCAGGCCGGTGGCGACGCGGTCGCCGAAGCGGGCGAGAGGAGGGAGGTCGAGCACGCTGTCGAGTCTATGGCGGGTGTCCCGCAGGTGGCGCTTCCGTGTCCTTTCCGGTGGTCCGGCCACGTCCGTGACCAGGTGCAGCGCAGCACGCTGCACAAACGCGTTTTTGTACTGGCCCCGGAATCCGCTAGAGTTCAACACGTCGCCGGGCCGCGCAAGCGGACCGAAACGACAGGCGGACGTAGCTCAGTTGGTAGAGCGCAACCTTGCCAAGGTTGAGGTCGCGAGTTCGAGCCTCGTCGTCCGCTCGCAGGAAGAGGGGTCCTCCCGGTCCCCTACACTCCTGGTGGAGTGGCCGAGAGGCGAGGCAACGGCCTGCAAAGCCGTCTACACGGGTTCAAATCCCGTCTCCACCTCCAAGGACGATTAGCTCAGCGGGAGAGCGCTTCCCTGACACGGAAGAGGTCACTGGTTCAATCCCAGTATCGTCCACTGGATCTTCTCGAAGGTCCCACCCGCGCGATTAGCTCAGCGGGAGAGCGCTTCCCTGACACGGAAGAGGTCACTGGTTCAATCCCAGTATCGCGCACGCAGTGCCCACGACCGGCTCCATGGAGTCACGATCGTGGTCCCGAGGACGATTAGCTCAGCGGGAGAGCGCTTCCCTGACACGGAAGAGGTCACTGGTTCAATCCCAGTATCGTCCACACGCATCGAAGCCCCCGGCCGTCCGGCCGGGGGCTTCGTCGTGGGTGCGGGCCACTCAGCTTGAGAAGAGCATGTGGCCGAAGCTCTTGTGCCGGCCGTGGTGACCGCCGTGGTGACCGCCGTGCGGGGCGCCCCAGGCGGGGGCGGGCGGGGCCGGGTACGCCTGCGCGGCGGGCGGCGGGCCCGGCTGGGACCACTGGGACTCGAGACGGGTCAGCGCCTCCAGCTCGCCGTAGTCCAGGAAGATCCCCCGACAGTTCGAGCACTGCTCGATCTGAACGCCGTTGCGGTTGTACGTGTGCATGGGTGCGTGACACTTCGGGCACTGCATGGTCGGCTCAACTCCTCGCCGGTCGGTCCTGCTTCGCGTATCGCCAGGACAGACTCTGTCCGGCTGCGGTCGGTTGCACCCTACTTCGCGAGGTTCCTGGGCAACTGGGCGGGGACGGAGGGCATTCGGGCACAGGCGTCGACGAGCGACTGCTCCACCTCGTCCAGCGGCCGCCGCGCCGCGACGGCCTTCGTCACGGCCCGGGCGGCGGTCTGGACGGTGAGGGCGCGGGCCGGGACGTCCAGGGCGGACCAGGGGTCGCCGTCCGAGGGGACGGCCGGGCCGCCGGCCGCGCGGTAGGCGCCGAGGAAACGGGCCCACTCGTCGGGCGGCAGCAGTCCGCAGGCGTACCAGGCAGCCGGGCGGGCGAGGTCCCAGGCCGCGGGGCCCACGCCGAGGTCGTCGACGTCGATCAGCAGCCAGGGGCCGCCGGGGGCCGGGTGGCGGACGAGCTGGCCCAGGTGGAGATCGCCGTGGCAGAGGGTGCCGGTGTCCGGGAGCGGGCTCTCGTCGCGGGCCCAGGCGGGGAGACCGGCCCAGGCCCGCAGTACCGCGGCGGTGGCCGGGTGCGGGGCGGCCGCGCGGAGCCGGGCGATCGCGCGGGCGGCCTTCGCGGGGCCGCGCATGGCAGGGAACGGGACGGGGGGCGGGGTGCGGTGCAGGCGGGCGAGGAGGGCGGCGGCGGCCTCCCAGGGGGCGGCGTCCGGGGTGCCGGGGTCGACGGGGCTGCCGTAGGGCCAGAAGGTCACGGGCCTGCCGTGCAGGGTGACGGGCGCCGCATCGAGCGGGGGGAGCAGGACGCCGGGTATGCGGGCGGCCGTCGTCAGACGGGCGGCGAGTTCGGCGGAGTCGGTGTCCGGGGCATGGGCCTTGGCGACGGTACCGGCGTGCCGGACGACCGTGGCGTCGGCGCGGTCGGCGAGGGTGAGCACCGCTCCGCAGGCGCAGGCGTCGGCGTGCGGGTGGGCCGCGGTCCTGGCCCGGGCGGCCAGGTCGGTCAGGAGGGGTGTCGTCACAAGGTTTCCTCGGAGCGGGGCGGGTGCTGGTGAGGGTACGCCGGTGGGCGACGGCCCGGTGACCGCGGCATGGCATGGCTCGGCGGGCAGGTGACCGAGGTCAGCTCCTGGACGGATGCGTGACGTGCGCCCGGACGCGACGTGAGGCGAGCCCCGGGGACCTGGCCGGTGTGCGCCCGGACGTGACGTGTCCGAGCGCTCGGAGACTTGGCCGGCGTGCGCCCCCGGGTAAGTCGAGGCGAGCCCCTGAGACCTGGCCGGCGTGCGCCCTTTGAGACGTGAGGCGAGCCCGGAGCTCTGGTCGGCGGGTGCGCCTTGTGCTGTGCGGCGAGCCCCCGAAGATCTGGCCGGCGTGGGTCCGGGCAAAAGCAATGCCGGCGCAGCTCCCCAGCTGCGCCGGCATTTTGCCGTCCGCCGCACCCCCGTCCCCACGGGGTAATGGGTGTGGATGTCCCCGCCCGGACCGCTCTTCCGGGCCTGGGGTCGCCGCTCAGCGCCCCAGCATCACGCCCACGGACGACGCCTGTGTGGCCACTGTCTCCCAGCCGTCGAAGACGACGAGGAGCAGGACCGCCAGGGGAAGGGCCATGGCCGTTGCCACCAGGGGGTGGCGGCGGCCCGTGCGGCGCGGGCGGAACGCGGCGTGCGCCCTGCGTCCCTGCTCGCGGATCAGTGTCCGCGGTGCCGTGTAGGCCATGGTCCCTCTCCTGACCGTGCTCAGTTGTCGTTGGCAGCGGCGGGCGTCTGACCTCGGGGGACGAGTGCTGCACCCGCCGCTTGACCTCAAATCTAGGTGCGCGAGGAGGTACTGGGCGTCATGCCCTCGTACCGATTGGCGGGCCTCCCGGAGGATGAGCCGCGGCAGGAGGTGTACTCCCCTGGGTGGAGAAGAAGGTGCGGGTCTAGGGGTCTTCCCGGAGGGGGCGCCCGGTGTGTCCGGGCTTTTCCGAGCTGTCCTCGCGGGGCACGGGCTGCTCGACCAGGGCCAGCACCCGGTTCGCCATGAACCGCGCCGTACGGACCACAACGCCGGTTCGCGTGACTTCGCTCACTTCCACGACGCCTCGGCGTACCGCCGTCTCCACCCGGCGGCCCGCCCTGCTCGCCACCACCTCATACGTACGTGTCGTGTCCCCGGCGTCCACGACTATCTCCACACGGTCACCCTTCACGGGTTCAATCCCCCTTCCGCGACAGGCGGTTGGTAGCGCGTACGGCGCGAAGGCGCCCTGTCGGCGCGCTCCCTGACCACCCCTCAATTCTCGCACCCGGCACTGACAATCCGTCCGGCCGAGAGGGCGCGGCCTCTGCGCGCAGGCGGCCACGGAAACGTAAGCTGTGCCACGTCACACGGACCGGGCAGCGGGGATGAACATGGCGATGATGCGCCTGAGGCGCGAGGACCCGCGCGTCGTCGGCTCGTTCAGGCTGCACAGACGGCTCGGCGCGGGCGGTATGGGCGTGGTCTACCTGGGCTCCGACAAGAAGGGGCAGCGGGTCGCCCTGAAGGTGATCCGGCCGGACCTGGCGGAGGACCAGGAGTTCCGGTCGCGGTTCGCCCGCGAGGTCTCCGCGGCGCGACGGATCCGGGGCGGGTGCACCGCGCGGCTCGTCGCCGCGGACCTTGAGGCGGAACGGCCGTGGTTCGCCACCCAGTACGTGCCCGGGCCCTCCCTGCACGACAAGGTCGCCGACGAGGGGCCGCTCGGCGCGGCCGACGTCGCCATGGTCGGGGCCGCCCTGTCGGAAGGGCTGGTCGCGGTGCACGAGGCCGGGGTCGTCCACCGGGATTTGAAGCCGTCCAACATCCTGCTCTCGCCCAAGGGCCCCCGGATCATCGACTTCGGCATCGCCTGGGCGACCGGGGCCTCGACGCTCACCCATGTCGGCACGGCCGTCGGCTCGCCCGGCTTCCTCGCGCCCGAGCAGGTGCGCGGCGCCGCGGTCACGCCGGCCACGGACGTGTTCTCGCTGGGCGCCACCCTGGCGTACGCCTCGACCGCCGACTCGCCCTTCGGGCAGGGCAGTTCCGAGGTGATGCTGTACCGGGTCGTCCACGAGGAGCCCCAGCTGCACGGCGTGCCGGACGCCCTGGCTCCGCTGGTGCGGGCCTGCCTGGCGAAGGACCCCGAGGAGCGGCCGAGCACGCTGGAGCTGTCGCTGCGGCTGAAGGAGATCGCCGCCCGGGAGGCGCACGGTCTGATCGAGGGGCGGCCGCCCGCGCCGCGTTCCGGTGAGGCCGACCGGCCCACCGGACTGCTCGCCGACACCTATCCCGACCGCGCACCGCGCCGGCAGCAGGGCGGGCCGGGCACTCCGGCGCCCCGGAGCGCGGGCAGCTCGCGTGGTCCCGCGCCGCTGCGCGGCGGGGCCCCGTCCCGGGGCGGCGGTGCTCCCTCCCGCAGCGGCGGTACGCCGACGCGGTCCGGGGCGCGGCCCACGCCCGTCTCGCGGAACACGCCGGCGCGCAACACGACCCGCTCCGGCGGCGGCAGCGGCAGCCGTACGGCGCCGCGCGGCAGTGGCGGCCGTCCGGCGCCCCGGCCCACCGGGACCGGGCGGCGGCCGGCCAATCCCCGGCTGCTGCGGCAGCGGCTGTTCGTGTTCGTGGTGGTGACGCTGCTGGTGGCGCTCGGCATCGGTGTGGTGCAGGGCTGCCAGGGGTCGCCGCGCGGACTCGGCGACGAGCCGGGCGGCGTCCGCGAGCGCCAGGAGCACGTCCAGCCCGAGCACCGGCCGCTGGACGAGGAAGCGATGATGTCCGAGCGACACGAGTCGACGCTCGAGGCCTCGCAGTAGGGCAGCCGGCGGCTTCGAAGGGCCCTGTGACGAGCGGTCGCGCAAGGGGTTCTTACCGCTGCGGGCGGCGCTGCGGGCGCCCAGTGATGACCGGTCACCCAGGGCCGGGCGGGGCCGTGACTGCTCGACCCCAAACCCGGGCGGGCCCGTGGCGACCGCTCCCGCAAGGCCTTGCACCGCCGTGCGCGGCTCGTGGCGACCGCTCCCGCAAGGCCTTGCACCGCCGTGCGCGGCTCGTGGCGACAGCTCGCCGAGGCTTCGTTCGGCTTGGGCGGCCTCGTACAAGCGCTCGCCGACAGCCTGCTTCGCCCTGGGCAGCCAAGTACATGCGCTCGCCGACAGCCACCCCCCGCGTGAGCGACCTGATGCGAACCCTCACCAACAGCCTCCCCCGCGTGAGCAGCCTGCTCCGAGCGCTCGCCGACAGCCACCCCCCGCGTGAGCAGCCTGATGCGAACCCTCACCAACAGCCTCCCCCGCGTGAGCGACCTGATGCGAACCCTCACCAACAGCCTCCCCCGCGTGAGCAGCCTGCTCCGAGCGCTCGCCAGAAGCCGCCTTCGGCTTGGCGTCGGCCCGGCACGACTGGTTCCGCCGCGGCCTCTACGGCGTCGGGCGGCCCGTGGTGACGGCGTAGAAGGCGACCGCCGCCGCCGCGCCCACGTTGAGGGAGTCGACGCCGTGGGACATCGGGATGCGGACCCACTCGTCGGCGGCGACCAGGGCCTGCCTGGACAGGCCGTCGCCCTCCGCGCCGAGCATCAGGGCGACGCGGTCCATCCGGTGCGGAGCTGCCTCGTCCAGCGGCCTGGCCTTCTCGTCGGGCGTCAGGGCGAGCAGCGTGAGACCGGCCTCGCGGACCGACTCCAGGCCCTTGGGCCAGGTGTCCAGACGGGCGTACGGCACCGAGAAGACCGCGCCCATCGAGACCTTGACGCTCCGGCGGTAGAGCGGGTCGGCGCAGTCGGGTGAGAGCAGGACCGCGTCCATGCCGAGCGCGGCGGCCGAGCGGAAGATCGCGCCGATGTTGGTGTGGTCGTTGACCGACTCCATGACCACGACCCGTCGGGCGGTCCGCAGCAGTTCGGCGGCCGCGGGCAGGGGCTTGCGCTGCATGGAGGCGAGGGCGCCCCGGTGCACGTGGTAGCCGGTGACCTGTTCGGCGAGTTCCGGGCTGACCACGTAGACGGGGGCGGGGAGTTCGTCGATGACGTCGCGCATGACGTCGACCCACTTGGCGGACAGCAGCATCGACCGCATCTCGTAGCCCGCGTCCTTCGCCCGCCGGACGACCTTCTCGCCCTCGGCGATGAACAGACCCTCGGCGGGCTCGCGCTTGCGGCGCAGTTCGACGTCGGTCAGGCCCGTGTAGTCGCGCAGGCGCGGGTCGTCGGGATCCTCGACGGTGATGAGATCGGCCACAGAGTGATACTGCCTTGTCGTGCGTACGGTGCCAAAGGCTCGGGACGGTGTGTGTTACCCGCGGTTACGCGGAGGTCTGCGGGCCCACGCCGACGACCTCGCCGACGATGATCACCGCAGGCGGCCTGACCTCCTGCGCGCGCACCGTCTCGGCGACCGTCGCCAGCGTCGCGTCGACGCGGCGCTGCGCCGCGGTGGTGCCCTCCTGGACAAGGGCGACGGGCGTACCGGCCGGCTTGCCGTGGGCGACGAGGGTCTCGGCGATCTTGCCGATCTTGTCGACGCCCATCAGGATCACCAGCGTGCCGGTGAGCTTGGCCAGGGACGGCCAGTCCACGAGCGACCGCTCGTCGTCGGGGGCGACATGGCCGCTGACCACGGTGAACTCGTGCGCGACCCCGCGGTGGGTGACCGGGATGCCGGCCGCGCCCGGGACCGAGATGGAGCTGGAGATGCCGGGGACGACCGTGCAGGGGATGCCGGCGTCGGCGAGCGCCTGGGCCTCCTCCATGCCACGGCCGAAGACGAAGGGGTCGCCGCCCTTGAGCCGGACGACCGACTTGCCCTGCTTGGCGTGTTCTATCAGGGTTTGATTGATGGCCTCCTGGGCCATGTAGCGGCCGTACGGGATCTTCGCCGCGTCGATCACCTCGACGTGCGGGGGCAGCTCGGCGAGCAGGTCGCGCGGGCCGAGGCGGTCGGCGATGACGACGTCGGCCTCGGCGAGCAGACGACGGCCGCGGACCGTGATCAGGTCGGGGTCGCCGGGGCCGCCGCCGACGAGGGCGACGCCGGGAGTGCGCGTGCGGTGGTGCGGGGCGACCAGGGTGCCGTCGCGCAGGCCCTCGACGACGGCGTCGCGGATGGCGGCGGTGTGGCGCGGGTCGCGGGACCTGGTGTCGGTCGTGAGGACCGCGACGGTGACGCCCTCGCTGTGACCGGTGGCCGGGGTCCACGCGGTCGCTGCATCGGCGTCGTCGGAGCGGACGCACCAGACACGGTGTCGCTCCCCCTCCGCCGAGGCACGGGTGTTCGCCTCGTGGTCGCTGGTGGCGATCAGGGCGTACCAGGCGCCGGCGAGGTCGCCTTCGGCGTAGGGCCGCTTCTCCCAGGCGATCTCCCCCGCGTCCGCCATCGCTTCGACCGAGGGCGTGGCCTGCGGGGACACGAGGACGACGTCCGCGCCGGCCGCGATCAGCGCGGGCAGGCGGCGCTGGGCGACCTGGCCGCCACCGAGGACGACCACGCGGCGGCCGGTGAGGCGGAGGCCTACGGGGTAGGCGGGGTGTTCGGCCATGAGGGTGCGGCTCCTCGTGCGGGCGTGCGATGGGCGCTACGGCTCTGGAGCAGCCCTGACGTGCGGATCTTAGAGTGCGTTCAGCGTACGGCCGGGGTCGGGTGGGCGCGAGGAGCGCCCACCCGGCTCGCTTCGGCCGGGGAACCTACTTCTCGGTGACCCCGGCGGAGTCGAACGTCGCCACCTCGTGCATCGCCCGGGCCGTGCTCTGGACCAGCGGGAGGGCCAGCAGCGCGCCCGTGCCCTCGCCGAGGCGGAGGTCGAGGTCGACCAGAGGGCGCAGGCCGAGCTTGTTGAGGGCGGCCACGTGGCCGGGCTCCGCGCTTCTGTGGCCGGCGATGCAGGCCGCGAGGACCTCGGGGGCGATGGCACGGGCGACCAGGGCGGCGGCGCCGGCGCTGACGCCGTCCAGGATCACCGGCGTGCGCAGCGACGCGCCGCCGAGGAGCAGGCCGACGATGGCGGCGTGTTCGAGGCCGCCGAGCGCGGCGAGCACGCCGATGGGGTCGGCCGGGTCCGGCTGGTGCAGTTCGATGGCGCGGCGGACGACCTCGGTCTTGCGGGCGAGGGTCTCGTCGTTGATGCCGGTGCCCCGGCCCGTGACCTCCGCCGGGTCCGTGCCCGTGAAGACCGAGATGAGGGCCGCGGACGCGGTGGTGTTGGCGATGCCCATCTCGCCGGTGAGCAGGGCCTTGTTACCGGCCGCCACCAGGTCACGGGCCGTCTCGATGCCCACCTCGATGGCCTGCCTGGCCTCCTCGCGGGTCATGGCGGGGCCGGTGGTCATGTCGGCGGTGCCCGGGCGGACCTTGCGCGGCAGCAGGCCCGGAGTGGACGGCAGCTCCGCGGCGACACCCACGTCGACGATGCACACCTCCGCGCCGACCTGGTTGGCGAAGGCGTTGCAGACCGCTCCCCCGCCGAGGAAGTTCGCCACCATCTGGGCGGTGACCTCCTGCGGCCAGGGGGTGACGCCCTGGGCGTGCACCCCGTGGTCGCCCGCGAAGATGGCGACGGCCGCGGGCTCCGGGATCGGCGGCGGGCACTGTCGGGACAAACCGGACAGCTGGGCGGAGATGATCTCCAGCATGCCGAGCGCGCCGGCCGGCTTGGTCATCCGCTTCTGCCGCTCCCAGGCCTCGCCGAGCGCCTTGGCGTCCAGCGGGCGGATCTGGGAGACGGTCTCGGCGAGCAGGTCGTGCGGCTCCTCGCCGGGCAGGGCGCGACGGCCGTACGTCTCCTCGTGCACCACCCAGGACAGCGGGCGGCGCTTGGACCAGCCCGCCTGCATCAGCTCGGGCTCGTCCGGGAACTCGTCGACGTACCCGACGCACAGGTACGCGATGACCTCCAGGTGCTCGGGCAGGCCGAGGGCGCGGACCATCTCGCGCTCGTCGAAGAAGCTGACCCAGCCGACGCCGAGGCCCTCCGCGCGGGCGGCGAGCCACAGGTTCTCCACCGCGAGGGCGGCGGAGTACGGCGCCATCTGCGGCTGGGTGTGGCGGCCGAGGGTGTGGCGGCCGCCGCGGGTCGGGTCGGCGGTGACGACGATGTTCACCGGAGTGTCGAGGATGGCCTCGATCTTCAGTTCCTTGAACTGCTTCGCCCGGCCCTTCGGCAGGGACTTGGCGTAGGCCTCGCGCTGGCGCATGGCCAGTTCGTGCATCGTGCGCCGGGTCTCGGCGGACCGGATGACGACGAAGTCCCAGGGCTGGGAGTGGCCCACGGAGGGCGCGGTGTGGGCGGCCTCCAGCACGCGGAGCAGGACCTCGTGCGGGATCGGGTCGCTGCGGAATCCGTTGCGGATGTCGCGGCGCTCGCGCATGACCTTCAGCACGGCCTCGCGCTCGGCGTCGTCGTAGGCGGGCGCGGCCGGGCCGGTGGACTGTCGTGCTTCTGCGACGGGGGCCGTGCTCATTTCCTGCTGGTTCTGCTGGTTCTGCTGGTCTCGCTCGTCTTCCTGGTCGGCGGCCCGGGTGTCCAGGTCCTCCGCGTTCTGCACCAGTTGTACGGGCGCCGGGGCCGGGGCCGGGTCGGCCTCGCGGGGGCCGGGGACCGTGGCCACGGCTTCCGGCCGCGCCGGGGGCGCGGGCGCCTGCTCCTGGGCGGGCAGGACGACGGGGTGCGGCGGGGTGGGCGCGAGGTGCGGGGTGGTCGGCACCGAGCCCTCCACCGGGACGAACTGGCCCAGCGGCTGCTCCGGCTGCGGCGCCGGGACGGCGTCGGGCGCGAAGTCCTGCGGCTGCGGCTGCTCGGCGCTCGCGCCGAGGTCCGATTCGGGGGCGGCCTGCCCGGGGTGCGGGACGGGCTGCGCGGCGGGCTCGTCCGGGGCCGGGACCATCCCCTGCGCGTCCGCGGCCACGGCGGCCGGCGGCTCGGGCGGGAGGGCGGGCTCCGGGGTGGGGACCGCTGCGACCGGCTCGGCGGCGTTCGGCAGTTCGACGGCCGGGGCATGGACGGGCTCGGGCTCGGCGGCGGGAGCGGGCTCCGGGGCGGTCGCGGGCGCGGGCTGATCGGCCAGGGCCGCCTCCGGGGGCTGCGGCCCCTCGGCGCTCGCGTACTGCTCCGGCTCCGAAGCGGCGGGTACGGCAGCGGAGTCCTCGGCACCGTGAGCGGGCGCGCCCTCGGGGACCTCGGGGAGCTGCTCGGGCTCGGGGGCGGGCACGGGCTCCGCGACCGGCCCCGCTTCGTTCGCCACGGCGGGGGCGCTCGGGGCCTCCTCGGCGTCCGGCACGAACGGCTGCGCGTCGGCGGGGTTCGGATCTGCGGCGACCACCGCGTCCTCGGCGGGGCCCGCGTCCGTCGGAACCACCGCGTCAGCGGCCCCCGCGTCCGTCGGAAGCACCGCCTGGGGAGCGGCCCCCGCGTCAGGGCCGAACGTCTGGTCGGCGGCAGGTCCCGGCTCCCCGGCGGGGGCCTCCCCCGGACCGGAAGCCCCGGCCCCGGAGGCGAGCCGCGCGACCGCGGCCTGCGCCGCGTCCACCGGCTCCGGAGCGACCTGCGCCTGAGGCGTCTCCGCCGGTACGTGCGCGTGGGCCTGTGCCTGGGCCTGCTCGTGCTCATGCGCCTGTGCCGGCGCCTGGGCCTCGACCTGCGCGTACGCCTCGGCCTGAGCCTGGGCCTGGGCGAGCGCCTCCACCGGCGCCTGCGCCTCCGCCTGCACCCGAACCTGTGCCGGTGCCTCCGCCTGCGCCAGCACCTGGGCCTGCGCCTGTGCGTGCCCCTGCGCCTGCCCGGCCGGAACAACCGTTTCCGCAGCCGTCACCTCCGCGCCCACCGGCGTCTGCGTCACGGCAGGCCGCGCCGCGGCGGGCTGCATGGCGGGCGCCTGCGTGCCGCCCCACTGCACCGCACCCTGCGCCGGCGTCTCGGGCGGGCGCGGGCCGTCGAGGTACTCGGGTCCGGCGGACGGCACCGGCTGCCGTACGGGTGCGCCCGCGGGGCCGCGGTCGGCCAGGGAGCGGACCGGGCTCGCGGAGGCGTCGGGGATCGGCGGGCCCAGGTGCAGCGGACGGCGCGGCGCGGCGGCGGGGGCGGGCGACGGCGGGGGCGGCGTCGGACCCGGCAGGCGTACGCCGGTCAGGTCGACGGAGCCGCTGTCACGGCCGGACATCTCGTGCGCCCCGGGCTCGTGGACGGCCTCGACGACCGGCTCGGGTGCGGGCGGGGCCACCTCGTGGCCCCAGGCGCCCTGCGCGCCGGGCAGCAGCAGGTCTTCGTCCTCGGCGGGTGACTCGGAGAGGTAGGTGTACGCGCCGGGAACGGAGACGCCCGGCTGCTCCACCTGGCCTGCGTTCTCCGGCAGCCCTTCGCCCGGGACCTGGCCGGTGTCGGTCATGCGTACCCCTCGCCCATCGGTTGATGCTCCTACGACCAGCTCACCCGGAACGGCGCATCGACCGCCCCGCTGTGAAGAACGAGCGCGCGTGCCCAGCGGCACGAACGACCCGCCGGAAAAGGCGACAAAGCCATTCGGTGGCATTGTCGCGGCCCTTCCGCCGTCACGTCAGCTGCATTCGCGACGGCCCGTTGTGGACTGCGCCACGTTGCGCGCCCTCAGGTTCTGCCGTACCACACCCCGCCCAAAACGAGCGCGCTTTCCGGACATTGGCGACGAAGCGCCGGGCGTCCGAGTGCGGTACAACGATCGGCCAGCCTACCGCGAGCGGTACGACAAGCGGATCACGGGGCGCGATCGGTCCCCGCCCGTCCGTCGCCGGGGCACCCGCCTCAGCGGGGCGCTTCGCGGCGCGGCAGTTCCCCGGTGAGCAGGAACGCGACGCTCCGCTCCTTCTCCGCCCACGACCGGGTGTCGAGTTCCACGGACTGCAGCAGGGCGCACTCGACCTCGTAGCCGTGCTCGGTGAGGTCACGCCCGATGCGTTCGGCCGCGTCGCGGGTGGCGGCGTGAGTGACGATGCGCTGCGGGCGGCGGTCGGCGACCGCGGAGACCACGGCCGCTCCCCCGCCGCCGACCCGGACGACGTCGGGTTCGGGCAGGTTCTCCAGGACGTGCGGGGCGGTGCCGTGGACGATCTGCAGCTGGACCGCGAAGCGACGTGCGGCGGCGTCCGTGCGCGCGCAGGCGCCGGGGTCCCGGTCGACGGCGATGACGGCGGCGCCGGCCCGGGCGGCCTCGGTGGCGAAGGCGCCGCTGCCGCAGCCGATGTCCCAGACCAGGTCGCCGACGTGGGGTCCGAGGCGGGCGAGTTGGGCCGCGCGCAGCGGTTGGGTCTCGCCTTCGCCGAGTTCGCCGTCGTAGGCCTCGGGCGGGAGGGTCCAGCCGCGGGGGCCCGCGGCCGGGTCGCGGCCGGCGATCCAGCCGCCGCCGTCCTGCGCCCCGACGGGACCGCCGATGACGATGACGACGTTCGGGTCGCGCCAGGTGTGGTCGGCGGCCTTGTCGGAGGTGACGACGGTGACCTGTTCGCGGGCGGTGCCGAGCTCCTCGCAGATGACGAACGTGCGGTGGACGCCGTCGAGGAGCAGGCCCAGTTCGGCGGGGCCGGCGCCGGGTGAGGTGAGGACCGCGACCTTGGTGTGGGCGCGGCATACGTTCACCGCGCGTCGCAGGGTGCGGGGATGTGCGACGACCACGTGGGCGTCGTCCCAGGGCATGCCCGCGCGCGCGAACGCGGCGGCCACGGAGGAGACGGCGGGGACGACCTCGACCTCCAGGCCGAACTCGGGAGCGCGCAGTGTCCGTACGACGCCGAAGAAGCCGGGGTCGCCGTCGGCGAACACCACCGCGGTGCCGCGGTGGCCGGCGATCCGACGGGCGGCGAGGGCGAGGCTGCCGAGGCGGACGCGCTCGGCGGTGGGCGGCAGCTCCGGCAGTTCCAGGTGGTGTGCGGCACCGGCCACCAGGGTGGCGGCGCCCAGGGCGGCGCGTGCCGCGGCGGTCAGCGGAGAGCCGTCCCAGCCGATCACCGTGACCCGGTCGGCCATCGTCGTCAGTCTCCAGGGGATTCGCGCAGGTCGTCGGGGGCAGCCCGCGCTCGGGCGGGCTCCGTGAGAGTACCTGGTGCCACCCGGGTGCGCTCGGGCGGCGTCCCCGGTGCCGTCAGTTCCAGTCGGAGTAGGACGCGAATCCGCCGGTGTCCGCCAGTTGCTCGCCCGCGCCCTCCAGGTCCTCGGGCAGCAGGCTCCACACGATGTAGTCGGTGCGCACCTCGGTCCAGGCGCCGTCGTCGGTGCGGCTGCGCGCTATGCAGGCGCCGCGCAGCACGCCCTCGCTGATGCAGCCGATCTTCTGGGCGACCTGCTGGGAGGCGGTGTTGTCCGCGGCGGTGCGCAGCTCGATGCGCTCGAACTTCTGGTCGCCGAAGAGCCATTGGGCGGTGGCGAGGGCGGCCTCGGAGGCGTAGCCCTCGCCGCGGGCCCAGGGGGCGACGACGTACGACAGCTCGGTGGAGCGTACGTGCCAGTTGGCGCGGGTCAGTTGGACGAGGCCGACCAGGCGCTGGGTGAGGAACTCGGTGACGGCGAGGGCGAGACCGCGCCCCGCCGCGCGCTCGGCGGGGGCGTGCTCGGTGATCCAGGCGTGGGCCTTCTCCTCGGTGAAGGGCTGCTGCACGTCGGTCCAGGCGACGACCTGCTCGTCGTTCATCATCTCGGCGAGGGCGGGGACGTCGTCCTCGTCGAGTGGACGCAGCACCAACCGCTCCGTGCTGATGGAGATGGTGGGGAAGGTGCTCGTCATGACGCCGCTCCGTAACCTTCGAACCGTCAGGATGCTGAACTGCCCAGCATGCAGCATGAAAGCACTGAACCACACACCCGGGGTCCGCGCGGTGTGCGCGAGCGGACCCCGGGTGCGCGGGTGCGGGCCTGACTCAGGAGGAGGGGATGACCGAGCCGTCGTACTCGTCCTCGATGAACTTCCTGACCTCGGCGGAGGTGAGGAGCTTCGCGAGCTTCTGCACACGCGGGTCGTCCTCGTTGCCCTCCTTCACGACGAGGAGGTTGACGTTCGGGTTGTTCTCCGGGGACTCCAGGACGAGGGCGTCCTCGGCCGGCTTGAGGTCGGCCTCCAGCGCGTAGTTGCCGTTGATCACGGCCGCGTCGACGTCCTTCAGGGAGCGGGGGGTCAGCGCCGCCTCCAGCTCCTTGAACTTGAGATTCTTCGGGTTCTCGGTGATGTCGGCGGTGGTGGCCGCGGTGCCGATGCCGTCCTTGAGGGTGATCAGACCGTTGGCGTCGAGCAGTTGCAGGGCACGCGCCTCGGTGACGGTGTCGTTGGGGACGGCGATGGTGGCGCCGTTCTTCAGGCCGTCGACCTTGTCGGTCTTCTCGGAGTACAGGCCGAGGGGCTCGAGGTGGACCGAGGCGACCGACACCAGGTGGGTGCCGTTCTTCTTGTTGAAGTCCTCGAGGTAGGGCGCGGTCTGGAAGTAGTTGGCGCCCACCGAGCCGTCCTCCGTCGCCGTGTTCGGCGTGACGTAGTCGGTGAACTCCTTGATCTCGAGGTCCAGGCCGGCCTTCTCGGCCAGGTTGTCCCTGACGTAGTTCAGGACCTCGGCGTGCGGGACGGGCGTCGCGGCGACGACGAGCGGTCCGGAGGTGTCGGAGGCGGCGTCGGCGCCCGAGCCGCAGGCGGTGAGCCCGAAGGTGAGGGCTCCGGCGGCGAGGGCAGCGGCGGTGATCTTGGCAGTGTTACGCACGAAAAGTGCCTTTCCTTGCTTCGGGTGGTGCGGCCCCGTCGTGGGGGGACGGGGAGTCTGTGGGGTCAGGCGGCCTTGCCGACGTCGGCCGCCGCGGGCTCCTCCGCCTTCAGCAGGCGGAGCCTGGGCCCGGGGCCGGAGCGGCCGCCGCGGCGGTGCAGGGAGCGGGCCGCGTAGTCGCCGGCGAACTGGATGACGGAGATGACGACCGCGAGGATCGCCACGGTGATCCACATCAGGCCGGTCTCGAAGCGCTGGTAGCCGTAGCGGACGGCGAGGTCGCCCAGGCCGCCGCCACCGACCGTGCCGGCCATGGCGGAGTAGCCGATGAGGGCGATGACCGTGGTGGTCGTGGAGGCGATCAGGGACGGCAGGGCCTCGGGGACGAGGATCTTGCGGACGATGGTCCAGGTGTTGCCGCCCATCGACTGGACGGCCTCGACCAGCCCGTGGTCCACCTCGCGGACGGCCGTCTCGACCAGGCGGGCGAAGAACGGGATGCCGCCGATGGCCAGCGGCACGATCGCGGCCCCGCTGCCGATGGTGGTACCGGTGACCCAGCGGGTGAAGCTCATCAGGGCGACCATCAGGATGATGAACGGCAGTGAGCGGCCGATGTTCACGATCTGCCCGGTGACCTTGTTCACCACGGTGTTCTGCAGCAGGCCGCCCCGGTCCGTGAGAACGAGCAGGACACCGATGGGCAGGCCGGCGACGACGGCGATCAGGGTGGACCAGCCGACCATGACCAGCGTCTCGGTACACGCCTGCTCCAGCAGGGGCTGCATCTCGGACCAGGTCACTTGGCACCTTCCTTCACCAGCAGCGGCGCGTCGTCCGCGGCGCCGAGCACGTCGATCTGCAGGCCCTGTTCGCGCAGGAAGCCGATCGGCACGACGTTGTCCTCGTAGCGGCCGGGCAGTTCGATGCGCATCCGGCCGACCTGGAGGCCGCCGACGGTGTCGATGGCGGCGCCGAGGATGGAGATGTCGATGTTGTAGGTGCGGGCCAGCTGGGAGATGACGGGCTGGGTGGCCGACTCGCCGTGGAAGGTGACGTCGAGGACGGTGCGGTCGTCCGCGGAGGCCTCGCCGCCCACCGGGAAGAGCGCGGCGGCCAGCTCGGAGCCCGGGGTGGCGAGCAGCTCGGCGACCGTGCCGGACTCGACGATGCGGCCCTTGTCCATGAGGGCGGCCGAGTCGCAGATGCTCTTGACGACGTCCATCTCGTGCGTGATGAGCAGGACCGTCAGGCCGAGTTGCTGGTTCAGGTCGCGCAGCAGCTGCAGGATCGAGCGGGTGGTCTCCGGGTCGAGGGCACTGGTGGCCTCGTCGGAGAGCAGCACCTTGGGGTCGCCGGCCAGGGCGCGGGCGATGCCGACGCGCTGTTTCTGGCCGCCGGAGAGCTGGGCGGGGTAGGCCTTGGCCTTGTCGGCGAGGCCGACGAGGTCGAGCAGTTCGAGCGCCCTGCGGGAACGTTCCTTCCCCGCCTTGCCGAGGATTTCGAGCGGCAGCTCGACGTTGTCCTGCACGGTCCGCGAGGACAGCAGGTTGAAGTGCTGGAAGACCATGCCGATACGGCTGCGCGCCTGGCGCAGTTCCCGGCCCGCGCGCGGGCCGCGCCCGGCGAGGGCGGTGAGGTCCTGGCCCGCGACGGTGACCGTGCCGGAGGTGGGGCGCTCCAGGAGGTTGACGCAGCGGATGAGCGAGGACTTGCCGGCGCCGGACTGGCCGATGACGCCGTACACCTCGCCTTCACGGACGTGCAGATCGACGCCGTCGAGGGCGGTGACCTCGCGGCCGCGTGAGCGGTAGACCTTGGTCAGGCCCGATGTGGTGATCACGTGGGTTTTCCGTCACTGTCGAGTACGCGGGCGTGGGTGTGCCCTGGTACGGGAGGAAGAGGTGCGCGGGGCAGGGGGGTCACGTACGGCGGAAGAGGTACGGACGTGCCACGGCGGCTCGCTTCGGGGCGCGAGGCTCAGGGGATGCGGGGGCCCTCTAGAAGGCGCACATTCGACGACACATACAGCGAGCACCGGGCGTCATAGTCGCCTCGGTCGCAGGAATGCGGCTGCTCGTCGTGGTCATGCGATCAGTAAAGCAGACGTATGAAGTCGACCGGGAACCGCTGTCCGCATTGCGGACAGCGGTGGACGGTTCTCAGCGGCGGGCGGAGAGCTCCACGCCGTCGGCGGTGACCAGCACGGACACGGCCGACAGGTCCTCGACCACGAGGTCGGCGGTCAGTTCGTGGGCGGGGTGGGTTGTGGTCAAGGCCACGGTGGTCATCCCCGCGGCGCGGCCGGCCCGGAGTCCGGCGGGCGCGTCCTCGAAGACGACGCATTCCGCCGGGTCGACGCCCAGCGCGCGGGCGGCCAGCAGATAGGGCTCGGGGTCGGGCTTGCCGCGCGTGACGTCGTCGGCGGCGACCAGGGTCTTGGGGAGGATGCCGACGGCGTCCAGGCGGGCCTCGGCCAGGCGACGGGTGGCCGAGGTGACGACGGCCCAGCGGTCGGCGGGCAGGGCGGTGAGGAGGTCGCGGGTGCCGGGAAGCAGGTGCACGCCCCCGTTGGCCACGTCCTCCACCTCCAGCGTCTCGATCCGCGCCACGGCCTCCGGCACGACCTCGGGCGGCAGCAGGTCCGCGGCTGCCTCGGCCGCGGTCCGGCCGTGCAGTTCGACCCGCGCGAAGCGTTCCGCGGTGATGCCGTACTCGCCGGCCCAGCGGGTCCAGCAGCGGCGCACGGACGCGAGGGAGGAGACCAGGGTGCCGTCGTTGTCGAACAGGAGTGCCTGTGCGCGGATCTTCATGCCCTCGACCCTACGGGGCACCCCGGGGGCGGCGGCATCAGGTCTTTTGGCCCGTAATAGGGTCGCCCCATGCTTGATGCCCTGACGGTGGCGATCGCGGTCGCCGCGCTGCTGCTCGCCGCGTGGTGCGGCTGGGCCGCCTACCGGGACCAGCCGACCAAGGACTGGCACTTCATCGGGATGGCCGTGGTGTCGGTGCTGGCGCTGGTCCAGCTGGTGGTCGGCGTCGTGCAGCTGGCGCGGGGCGAGAAGCCGGAGCAGGGGACGACCATCTTCGTGGCGTACCTGCTGGGGGCGTTCGCGTGCGTCCCGGCCGCGGGGTTCATGTCGCTGGCCGAGCGGTCCAAGTGGGGCTCGGTGACGGTGGCCGCCGGCGGTGTGGTGCTGGCCGTCCTGGAGGTGCGGCTCCATGACATCTGGGGAGGCTGAGGTGGCCACGACGGCCAGGACGCGGCTGATCAGCGGGCCCGGGGTGCTGCTCGTCTGGTTGTACGGGGTGATGGTCGTCGGGGCCGTGTCGCGGTCCGTGTACCAGATCGCCACGGAGTTCGACCGGGCCCCGCTCGCCTACTCGCTGTCCGCGGTCGCCGGAGTCGTGTACGGGTTCATCACGTACACCCTGGTGCGGGGCGGGGAGACGGCCCGCAGGGCGGCGCAGGTCTGCTGCGCCGCCGAGTTGGCGGGTGTACTGGTCGTGGGCACGTGGACGCTGGTCGATCCCGGCGCCTTCCCGGACGCGACCGTCTGGTCCGACTTCGGCATGGGCTACTTGTTCATCCCGGTGCTGCTACCGGCTTCCGCTCTGTGGTGGTTGCGGAGGGCGCCCGGCAGGCAGGCCGGTACGGCCCCGCGCTCCTGAGGGGACGTCACCTCACGCCGTGGTGGCGTACGGGCCCGCCTGCTTCTCCAGGACGATCATGGGGACGCCGTCCGTGCCCTCGGACGTGCCCACCGTCTCGTACCCCACCTTGCGGTACAGGCGCAGGTTGCCCTCGCTGCGGTGGCCGGTGTGCAGGCGGAACTTCTTGGCGCCGCGCTGCTCGGCGAGGGCCGACTCCGCCGCGCGCAGGAGACGGGCGCCGATGCCGTGCCCCTGGAGGCGGGGGTGGACGCACAGGCGGGCGATGGAGGCCGCGCCGTCCTCGGTGACCGCGCCGCGCACCGAGCCGATCACCTCGTCGCCCAGCCGGGCCACGAAGACGCAGTCCTCGGCGACCTCCCGGCGGACCGAGTCGAGGGTCTGCACGAGCGGGTCGATGCGGTAGTTGCCGTACAGCGCCGCCTCGCTCTGGAAGCACAGGTACTGAAGCTTGAAGATCTGCTCGACGTCCTGGTCGGTCGCCTCGGAGATGGTCACGCTCATGCCCATGTGTGCACGCCTCCCGCTCACCTGTCGCCTGTTGTCCCTCACTCCTATCCCCGTGCTCCGCGAGCCGCAACCTCCGCGGCGAGCAATCGCCGCAGACATCCCAGACATCTGGAACGTTCCGGCCCCAGACTGCCCTGTGAGATACCCAACTCCCCCGCGATCTCACGGTATGTGAGGTCCTTGGGGGACATCAGGGCTTCCAGGAGGGCCGGACAGCGGCCGGGCAGCCGGCGGACCGCCGCGCGCAGGGCACGGGCGCGCGTCGCGGCGAGGGCAAGCTGTTCGGGGGTGGGACCGGCCTCGTCGGCGGGATCGGTGTCGTACGGCTGTTCGCATCGGGTCGTACGACGGGAACGGCGGGCCTCGAAGCGGACGGCGCGGCGCAGCCAGCGCTCGGGGTCGCGGGGCGGGCCGTCGGCGTCGAGGAGTTCCAAAAGGCGGAGCCAGACCGCCTGTTCCAGGTCGCCGGGCTCGGTGCCGGCGGCGTGCGCCTCGGCGGAGGCCTCGGCGGCGAGCAGAGGGCGCAGGGAGATGAGCAGGTCGTGCGTCATGTCCGGCACGACGCGGCCGCCCGGGCAGTGGGTTGCCCGGGCGGCCGGTTTGTCACCCCGACCGGGGTGAAGTGGTTCAGTTGTTGACGAAGTCCTCGCGGGCCAGCAGGGCGGTGTCCGGGTGGTCGGTGAAGATGCCGTCGATGCCGGTGGCGAAGTACGCCTTGCAGGCGCCGAAGACATCGCCGTAGCCGTCCGCGTCGGTGCCCTTGCGGAAGTCGGCGGGCAGGAACGGGTTCTCGTTGCGCAACGTGTAGGGGTGCAGCTTGAGGCCGACCTTGTGGGCGTCGGCGACGAGGGTGGTCGGCCGGGTGAGGTGGCCGGCGGCGTCCCGCGGGATGATCAGGTCCAGGGTGGGGCCGATGCCCTGGGCGTAGGAGGCGATCTCGCGCAGGCCGGCCGGCTTGACCAGGTCGGCGACGGTGCGCGGGTCACCGGTCTCGACGAAGTCCCAGGGACGGGTGCTCGCGCCGGACAGCAGCACCACGAGCGGGTTGTCGACCAGCTTGTGCAGGCGCTGGATGCTGGTCGGCTCGAAGGACTGCAGGATGACCGGCGAGTTCCAGCGGTCCTTGCGGTACTTGCGCAGCAGCTTGGCGACCCGCTCCTCCAGGGACAGGCCGAGCTTGCGGAAGTAGGTGGGGTGCTTGAGCTCCGGGTAGATCCAGACCTGCTTGCCGCGCAGCCGGGTCTGCTCGTCCTGCCACTGGAGCACCTCTTCGAAGGTGGGGATCTCCCAGCGGCCGTCGTAGAGGGTGTTGTGCGGGCGGTTGGCCGGGATGCGCTCGGTGGCGCGCAGGGTCTTCAGCTCGGCGAGGGTGAAGTCCTCGGTGAACCAGCCGGTGGTGGGCACGCCGTCGAGCGTCTTGGTCTTCTTGCGGTCGGCGAACTCGGGGTGGTCGGCGACGTCCGTGGTACCGCCGATCTCGGGCTCGTGCCGGCAGACGAGGTGACCGTCCTTGGTGGGCACCAGGTCGCCGGCCTCGACGATGTCGGCGCCCATGTCGAGGGCCAGCTGGTACGAGCCGAGGGTGTGCTCGGGACGGTAGCCGCTGGCGCCGCGGTGGCCGACGATCGTCGGCACGGGCAGGCTCTCCATTCCTCGGCCTCCATGACGCGCATCGGCTCTCGCCGTGCCGGACAGACCGAGGACCGCTCCGCCCGCGCCGAGCACGGCGGCCCCGAGGAGCGCCCGTCGCCCGGTGTGCGCCTGCTCCTGCGGCTGCTCGTTCGACTTCTGCGTACCCATCAGCGGCCTCCCTGCCGTGCGTGTCGTTGTCGCTGGCAGATCGTAGGGGTGTCGACGTGTCAGCCGGGAGGCGTCATTTCGAACGCATGGATGACGACGGATGTCGTATGAGAACCGTAGGTCCGGCCGATGTGACGCATCGTCGGCTTCGAAGGTGAGCCACGGGGTAGCCGGTCGGTACGTCCCCGCGCGATGTCGGTCACAGCGTCGCCGCCGGGTTACGCGTAGGCTTCGGCACGCCACCGCAGGTGAACGCACGTCAACAGTGCGTAAGACCTCGGTGAACCCGGTGTCCCCGATGTGCGTCGGCCCGGGGGCCGCGAGTATCGTCCTCACCTGCACAGACTCATACCGCATCCCTTGACCACGGAGGGTCCGTTGTCCCGCTTCGCGCTCATCAAGGCAGTGCTCGGTCCGATCATGCGCCTGATGTTCCGCCCCCGGGTGGAGGGCGTGGAGCACATCCCGGGCGACGGCCCGGTGATCCTCGCCGGCAACCACCTCACGTTCATCGACTCGATGATCCTGCCGCTGGTCTGCGACCGTCAGGTGTTCTTCATCGGCAAGGACGAGTACGTCACCGGCAAGGGCCTCAAGGGCCGGCTGATGGCCTGGTTCTTCACCGGCGTCGGCATGATCCCGGTCGACCGGGACGGCGGCAAGGGCGGGGTCGCGGCGCTGATGACCGGGCGGCGGATCCTGGAGGAGGGCAAGGTCTTCGGCATCTACCCGGAGGGCACCCGCTCCCCCGACGGCCGTCTGTACCGGGGGCGCACCGGGATCGCCCGGCTCACCCTGATGACCGGTGCGCCCGTCGTGCCGTTCGCCATGATCGGCACGGACCGGATCCAGCCGGGCGGGGCCGGGTTCCCCCGGCCCGCCCGGGTGACGGTGCGCTTCGGTGCGGCGCTGGAGTTCTCCCGCTACGAGGGGATGGACCGGGACCGGTACGTGCTGCGGGCCGTGACGGACTCCGTGATGACCGAGGTCATGCGGCTGTCCGGGCAGGAGTATGTGGACATGTACGCCACGAAGGCCAAGGAAGCGGCGTAGCTCCGCTGGTTGCGCCGGGGGGTTGCGGGGGTGCGGGGGTCTCTCGGCTGCGGGTTCGTCCGGGCTGGTCGCGCAGTTCCCCGCGCCCCTGAAGGTCGGCTGTTCAGCCGTGCGTCCCATAGTCGGGGCTTACGCGTAGGGGTGCTCGGTGCCTTCCAAGTGCTGGTTGCGCAGCAGGAACCATGCCGCCACAGCCGCGCTCAGCAGGACCAGTGCGCCCACGCTCGACGCCAGGGTCAGGCCGTCGACGAAGGACTGGCGGGCCGCGTCCAGCAGCGCCTCGGACGTGGATGCGGGCAGGCCCGCGGCCGCCTCGACCGCTCCGCCCAGTGACTCGTGCGCGGCCTGCGGGGTGCCCGCCGGTGCGACGAAGTCCTTGTAGACGCCCGTCACGATCGAGCCGAGCAGGGCGATGCCGAGGGCGGCGCCGAGTTCGTACGCCGTCTCGGACACGGCCGACGCGGCGCCCGCCTGCTCCTTGGGCACGGACGCGAGGATGACGTCGGCGGTCACCGTGAACGAGAATCCGGCGCCGACCCCGACGACCAGCAGCGCCGCCCCGAGCAGCGGATAGCCGGTGTGCTGCCCGATCAGGCCGAGCGCGCCCAGCGCCAGGCCGACCGCGGCGAGCCCGCCCGCCACCACGACCCGTACGGACCACCGGCGTGCCGCCCGCCCGGCGACCAGACCGGCCGCCACCGCGCCGAGGGCGGCGGGCAGTTCGGCCAGGCCCGCCTCGAAGGGCCGCCTGCCCTGCACCAGTTGCAGGAACTGCGAGAGGAAGAAGACCAGGCCGGACATGCCGAGGACGGTCAGCAGGTCGGCGAGCACCGCGCCGCTGAAGCCGCGGTTGCGGAACAGGCGCATGTCGAGCAGCGGGGCCACCAGCGTGAGCTGACGCCGGACGAACCCGTACAGGGCGGCGGCACCCAGCAGGGCCGCGGCGAGGGTCTCCCCGGCGAATCCGTGCGTGGCGGCCTCCTTCACCGCGTACACCACGGCGATCATCCCGACCAGGGACAGCAGGACACTGAGCAGGTCCCAGGGGCCGGGGGCGGCGTTCTTCGACTCGGGCAGCAGCCTGCTGCCGACGAGGACGAGGACGGCCATCACGGGCAGGTTGATCAGGAAGACCGAGCCCCACCAGAAGTGCTCCAGCAGGAAGCCACCGGCGATCGGGCCGACCGCCGTACCGGCGGACGCGGTGGCGCCCCAGATGCCGATGGCGAGGCTGCGCTCACGCGGGTCGTGGAAGAGGTTGCGGATCAGGGCGAGGGTGGCCGGCATCAGGGTCGCGCCCGCGACGCCGAGCAGCGCCCGGGCCGCGATCAGCGTCTCCGGCGTGGTCGCGTAGGCGTTGAGCACGGACACCGCGCCGAACGCCGTGGCGCCGACCAGCAGGATCCGCTTGCGGCCGATGCGGTCGCCGAGGCTGCCCATGGAGACCAGCAGACCGGCGATGACGAAGGAGTAGACGTCGCCGATCCACAGCAGTTGGGTGCCGGACGGGCCGAGGTCCTCCGATATGTACGGGGTCGCGAGTCCGAGCACGGTGGCGTCCACGGCCACCAGCAGCACGGCGAGCACGAGCACGGACAGCGCCAGCCAGCGGCCCGGGCGCTTCACCGCCTCGTTCGCGGTTGCCGGCTGCAGGGTGCTGGTCATGATTCCTCTCTCCGAGTCGCGCCGCCGAGCAACAGCTCGACGATCATGTGGGTGAAGTCGTTGGCGGCCACCCGGCCCTCCTGCACGGCCCAGGCACCGGAGGCCATCAGGCCGTACAGCGCCTCGGTCAGCCATGCCGGGGTCAGGTCGATGCGGAACTCGCCACTCGCCTGGCCGCGCCGGAACAGGGCGGCGATCCGGGCGTCGAGCCGGGCCCAGCCCTCGTTCTGCTCCTCACCCTCGAACAGCTGGTTCTCGGTGTAGAGGAAGGAGAGGAGTCCGGCGGCGGGCTCGATCTCGCGCACCAGGCGCCGTACGGCGTCACTCGCGCCGCCCTCGTCCAGGCGGGCCGCCTCGAGCGCGGCCTCGCACTCGGCGATACCGAGCGCCTCCAGTGCCCGGACCAGCGCGTCGCGCCCGGCGAAGTGGCGGTGCAGCGTGGCCCGGCTGATCCCGGCGGCCTTGGCGACCTCGTCCATGGTCGCGGTGGATTTGCGGGTCAGCAGGGCTGCGGCGGTGCGCAGGACGTGTTCACGATCGACGGCCATGAGACAACAATAACCCAAGTGAGACATCTATGTCTCACACTGGGCATGCGTGACTCACAATGCGTGCTCCAGGCGGGTCTCAGTGCCAGGGCAGCTGCCCGCGCCGCTCCCAGTACGCCCTCGGCTCCTCGACGAGCCCGGCGAGCCGCGCCAGCTGGTCGTCGTCCAGGTCCACGACGGCGGCGTGCAGGTTGGAGGCGAGCTGGACGGTGGTCGCGGCGCCGGACAGGACCACGCCCGCCCACGGCTCGCGCAGGACCAGGGCGAGGGCCACGGCGTCGCAGCCCAGCGACGTCTCCGCGGCCACGGCCCTCAGCGCGTCCGGGGCGTACGGCTCGGCGAGCCGCCCGTTGGCCATCGCCTCCTTGACGATGACCGTGAGCCCGGCGTCGTGGGCCTCGGCGAGGGCGGGCGCGGCCGAGGTCTCCAGGGCGTTGTAGGTGGACTGGACGGTACGGAAGAGGGGCCGGCCCTCCACCGTCACCTCCAGGGCCGCCCTGATCGCGTCGGCCTGGGCGGGGCCGCTCGTGGAGAAGCCGATCGTCAGGCCCTGGGCGGCGGCCTCGGCGAGCGCGGCGTGCAGCTTCTTGTCGCCGAGGGCAGGGCTGTCGGGGGTGATTGAGTGGATCTGGTACAGGTCGAGCCGGTCGCCGAGCAGCCCGGCGCTCTCGGCGCGCTGCCGTTCGAAGGTGGCGAGGCCGTGGTCCTTGACCTCGTGCCGCTCGGCGTCGGTGGACCAGCCGGCGGTGTAGGTGTAGCCCCACTTGCTGCCGACGACGATGTCGTCGATCTCGGGATGCGCGTTCAGCCAGTCGGCGAGGAACTCCTCGGAGCGGCCGTAGGAGCGGGCGACGTCGACGTAGCGCACGCCCTGGGCGTAGGCGGCGTCGAGGAGCGCGTGGCTGCGGGTGCGCAGGGCCTCGACGCTGCGGTCCTCACCGAGGTCGTGCTCCCGGCCGAGGTTGATGTAGCCGGGGCGGCCGACGGCGGCGAGGCCGAGTCCGATGTGGCAGGTCGGGGTCGTCGCTGTCGCGAGTCGGGCGAAGGGCATCGCGGGCTCCGTTTCGGTCGGCTGCGGTGCGGCTGTCGACCAACGTAACCCGGGATGACCTTCGCCTCAGGACTCGGTTCGTTGGGTGGTGTGGCGAGTGCGGGTGCGTCGTGGCTTGTCGCGCGGTTCCCCGCGCCCCTGGAGGGCGTTCCCCTTACCGCTTCTTATTGGCCCACTCGTGCTGGGTCGCGACGTCCTGCTTCAGCTCTGCCAGTTGGACGGCGACCGCGCTCGGTGCCGTACCGCCTCGGCCGTTGCGGGAGGCGAGGGCGCCGGGGACGTTCAGGACCGTCCGCACCTGCGGTGTCAGGTGGGCGGAGATCTTCGCGAACTGCTCGTCGGTCAGCTCGTCCAGCTCCTTGCCCTCGGCCTCGGCGACCTTCACGCACTCGCCGGCGACCTCGTGCGCGACCCGGAACGGCACGCCCTGCTTGACCAGCCACTCCGCGATGTCCGTGGCGAGCGAGAACCCGGCCGGGGCCAGCTCTTCCATGCGCTCGCGGTGGACGGTGAGGGTCGCCATCATGCCGGTGAAGGCGGGGAGCAGGACCTCCAGCTGGTCGATGGAGTCGAAGACCGGCTCCTTGTCCTCCTGCAGGTCGCGGTTGTACGCGAGCGGGAGGGCCTTGAGGGTGGCCATCAGGCCGGTGAGGTTGCCGATCAGGCGGCCGGACTTGCCGCGCGCCAGCTCCGCGATGTCCGGGTTCTTCTTCTGCGGCATGATCGACGAGCCGGTGGAGAAGGCGTCGTGCAGGGTCACGAAGGAGAACTCCTTCGTGTTCCAGATGATGACCTCCTCGGCGATCCGGGAGAGGTTCACCCCGATCATCGCGGTGATGAAGGCGAACTCGGCGACGAAGTCGCGGGAGGCCGTGCCGTCGATGGAGTTGGCGGCGCTGCCGTGCTCGAAGCCGAGGTCCCGCGCGACCGCCTCCGGGTCCAGGCCGAGGCTGCTGCCCGCGAGGGCGCCGGAGCCGTACGGCGACACGGCCGTCCGCTCGTCCCACTGGCGCAGGCGCTCGGCGTCCCGGGACAGGGACTGCACGTGCGCGAGGACGTGGTGGGCGAAGAGCACCGGCTGGGCGTGCTGGAGGTGGGTGCGGCCGGGCATCGCGACGTCCGGGTGGGCCTCGGCGAGGCCCACCAGGGCGTCCTGGAGGTCGGCGATCAGGCCGCCGATGACGCGGGCGTGGTCCCGCAGGTACATGCGGAAGAGGGTGGCGACCTGGTCGTTCCTCGACCGTCCCGCCCGCAGCTTGCCGCCCAGGTCGGGACCGAGCCGCTCCAGCAGGCCGCGCTCCAAGGCGGTGTGCACGTCCTCGTCGGCGATGGTGCCCATGAAGTCGCCCGCCGCCACGTCCGCCTCGAGCTGGTCGAGTCCGGCGATCATCCGGCGCAGCTCGTCCTCCGTGAGCAGGCCCGCCGCGTGCAGCACGCGCGCGTGCGCGCGGGAACCGGCGATGTCGTACGGCGCGAGCCGCCAGTCGAAGTGGACGGACGCGGACAGCTTCGCCAGGGCCTCGGCGGGACCGTCGGCGAAACGGCCGCCCCAGAGCCGTACGTCACCGCTGTTGCTGCTCACTTGCGTGCTCCTCGGAAGATGGCGATGTGCGACCGCCTCCCCACTGTCGGTGAGCGAGGAGGCGGCGGTCGGGCTGGTGCGGGTGAGGTGTGCGCCGGCGTCCTACGCGAGGTCGCGCTTGGCCGCGATCTTCGACGACAGGCTGTAGATGTCGATGAAGCCCTTCGCCGCGGACTGGTCGAACGTGTCGCCCGTGTCGTAGGTCGCGAGGTTGAAGTCGTACAGCGAGGCCTCGGAGCGCCGGCCGGTGACCACCGCGCGACCGCCGTGCAGGGTCAGCCGGATGTCGCCGGAGACGTGCTGGTTGGCCTCGTTGATGAAGCCGTCCAGGGCGCGCTTGAGCGGGGAGAACCACAGGCCGTCGTAGACCAGCTCGCCCCAGCGCTGCTCGACCTGCCGCTTGTAGCGGGCCAGCTCGCGCTCGACGGTGACGTTCTCCAGCTCCTGGTGGGCGGTGATCAGGGCGATCGCGCCAGGAGCCTCGTACACCTCGCGGGACTTGATGCCGACGAGACGGTCCTCGACCATGTCGATCCGGCCGATGCCCTGGGCGCCGGCGCGCTCGTTGAGCTGCTGGATCGCCTGGAGCACGGTGACGGGCTTGCCGTCGACGGCGACCGGGACACCCTCCTTGAAGGTGATGATCACCTCGTCGGCGTCGCGCGGGGTCGCCGGGTTCTGGGTGTACTCGTAGATGTCCTCGATCGGGGCGTTCCAGATGTCCTCCAGGAAGCCCGTCTCGACGGCGCGCCCGAAGACGTTCTGGTCGATGGAGTACGGGGACTTCTTGGTGGTGGCGATCGGGAGGTTCTTCTCCTCGCAGAACGCGATGGCCTTGTCGCGGGTCATCGCGTAGTCGCGGACCGGGGCGATGCACTTCAGGTCGGGCGCGAGGGCGACGATGCCGGCCTCGAAGCGGACCTGGTCGTTGCCCTTGCCGGTGCAGCCGTGGGCGACCGTGGTGGCGCCGTGCTTCTTGGCGGCGGCGACGAGGTGCTTGACGATCGTCGGGCGGGAGAGGGCGGAGACCAGCGGGTAGCGGTCCATGTAGAGGGCGTTGGCCTTGATCGCCGGGAGGCAGTACTCCTCGGCGAACTCGTCCTTGGCGTCCGCGACCTCGGCCTCGACGGCACCGCAGGCGAGCGCGCGCTTGCGGATGACGTCCAGGTCCTCGCCGCCCTGGCCGACGTCCACGGCGACGGCGATGACCTCGGCGCCGGTCTCCTCGGCGATCCAGCCGATGGCGACGGAGGTGTCCAGACCGCCGGAGTAGGCGAGTACGACGCGCTCGGTCACGGGTTTCTCCTCACACTGCATTCGCTGACATGCATGAGTATGCAGGAGTCTGCATGATTCGTCAATCTCGGGCCGATGGGCCGGGAATCCGGCGCCTGCTGAACATGCGAGATCGCTTTCCCGTACTCCCCACCGAACGCCGGCGACCCCAAGTCACCCCACCCCGTGAGGCTTTCGCATGTCCAGGGCTCTCCCGAAGACCCACAGGCGCCGCACAGGCATGATCGGCGGCGTGTCCGCGGTGGTGATGTCCGCGGCCTTGATCGCCGACGCCACCCTGGCCGGGGAGGCGCCCGGGAACGACGCGGCGCGGGCGTCGGCGCAGGCCACGGCCGGCACCGTCACCTGCCCGGCGGTGCCGCCGAACCTCCCGCCCGTCCCCGCGCGGGCCGAGGCCAACCGCGATCTCGCGCTGCTCGACACCCAGATCGCCGAGGCCGCAGGACGCCTGCGGGAGACCGTCGGCCACGGCGGTGCGGACTGCGTGCGGTCCGCCGTCCTCGGGCCGCTCCAGGACAAGCGGGTCGCCGGCGTCGACCGCATCGCCACGGCGATCGGCCGCCTCGCCGCCCGGCCGCAGGGCCTGGCCGCGCTCGCGCCCTGCACGGTCGGCGCTGAGGGCGCGGGCGGCGGCCCAGCCGGCGCCACCGCGTCCGCGAGCCAGACGTCCGGCGGCAGCACCGGCGGTGCGGGGCCGGGCATGGGCGCGGGTGCGGGTGCGATCTCCTGCCCCGACGTGCCGTCCCGCCTCCCGGCAGTCCCCGTCTCCGCGCGGGCCGAGGCCGATCGCGATCTCGCGCTGCTCGACACCCAGGTCGTCGAGGCCGAGGAACGCCTGCGGGAGAGCGTCGGCGAGGGCGGACCGGACTTCGTGCGGAACGCCCTCCTCGGGCCGCTCCAGGACAAGCGGGCGGCGGCGATCGAGCGGATCGTCCTCGCCATCGGCCGTACGGCCGCCGAGCCCCAGGGACTCGGCTCCCTGGCCGCCTGCACGCTCACCCGGTGACGTGACAGGCGCTGTGGCCGCCCCGTTGCAGCGCCGGCCGGGGCGGCCACGGCGAGAGAAACCGGCCCAAACCCTTAGGCAGACGAACTAACTTCACGGATAATCACCTGCCATGGGAAAGACCTATGAGCGCATAGACGGCAGACTCCGTTCGTTCATCGAGGAGCAGCCCCTCTTCTTCACCGCGACCGCCCCGCTGTCCGGCGACGGCACGGTCAACCTCTCCCCCAAGGGCCTCAAGGGCTCGTTCGTGGTGCTCGACGAACTCACCGTCGCCTATCTCGACTTCGCCGGCTCCAACGCCGAGACGGTCGCGCATCTGCGGGAGAACGGACGCATCACCCTCATGTGGTGCGCCTTCCAGGGCCCGCCGAACATCGTCCGGGTGCACGGACGCGGGGAGCCGGTGTTCCGTGACGATCCGCGCTTCGGGGAGCTGCTCACGCACTTCCCCGACATCGACCCGGGCGAGCACGGGCTGCGCGCCATCGTCGTCGTGACGGCCGAACTCGTTCGCGACAGCTGCGGGTTCGCGGTGCCGCTGATGACGTACGACGGTGATCGCGAGCTGCATGCCCGGCGCTTCGCGCGCGAGGACAGCGCGTCGCTGAGCACGTACTTCGCGGGCAAGGACCACATCGCCACGAGCCTGGACGGGCTGCCCGGAGTGCCGCTGCCGCTGCCGCCCGTCACCCATGACGGACGCCCGGTCTGACCCGTCCGGTGGTCCGGTGGCACACCGTCAGCTCCCCTGCCGCCGAACGCGCCGCAGGTGTGACCCCTCCCGGGCCCGAACGGACCATCCGCACTGCCGTCGCGGGAAGCCGCCGTTAGCGTCGTGATCATGCGCCTCGCCGTCACCGCCGCCGTGTCCGTCCTCGTCTGCGCCACCCTCCTCGGCGCCGCCCCCGCCGAGGGGGATGCGCTGCCCGACCGCATGGCCGACACCGGCCCCGGCAGTCAGCTGATCACCGCCGTGGCGCCCTCGGCGTCCTCGACGACGGGAACGGTGACGTGGTGGGACCGGCGGGACGGACGCTGGGTCGAGGCCGGTTCGGCGCCGGCCCGGTTCGGGGCGAACGGGCTCGTCGAGGGCGCTGCCCGTACGCAGGGCACTGACACCACGCCGACGGGGCTGTTCACGCTGCCGTACGCCTTCGGCATCGAGGCGGCGCCGGCCGGGACGACGTACAAGTACCGGCCCGTGCACGAGAGTTCCTGGTGGTGCCAGGACAACGACTCGCGCGCCTACAACCGCTGGACCGAGCCCCGACCCGCCGACTGCCGGGCACAGGAGGCCGAACACCTGATGTCCTACGGGCCGCTCTACGCCCATGCGCTGGTCATCGGCTTCAACTACCACACGCCGGTACGCGGGCGCGGAGCCGGCATCTTCCTGCATGTCAGGGGCGAAGGCCCGACGGCGGGTTGCGTGTCGGTGCCAAAGGACGCGATGCGCCGGATCCTGCTGTGGGCGAAGGCCCGGGGCAGGCCGCACATCGCGGTGGGAACGGAGAGCGGACCCACCGCGATCACCCGGTACTGACTGAACACACCGCCGCCACCGCACGTATCTCTGGGCCAAGGGACCACGACGAACCGTTGCCCCCGTCCCCGGAGGAACCGTGACCACCACGCTCGCAGGCGGCCGTGCCGCCCGGCGGCAGACCATGCGCCGTATCCGCCCGCGCCGCTCCCCCGCCGTCCCGCTGCTGCTCGCCGTGTGGGCCGGAGCGGCCGCGGTGCTGGGGCTGTGGTGGCAGAACACCCCCTCCGTCGCCGACACCACCGGACGCATCCTCAACGCGGGCCGGATCACCGGGCTGCTCGCCGGGTACCTGATGGCGCTGGTGGTGCTCCAGATGGCCCGGGTGCCCGCGCTGGAGCGGCGGGTGGGCTCCGACCGGGTGGCGCGCTGGCACGCGATGACCGGCCGCTACACCCTCTGTCTGGTCCTCGCGCACGTCTTCCTCACCATGTGGGGCTACGCGTTGCAGGCCGGCAAGACCCTCGGCGACGTCGTGCAGCAGACCGTCGACTCCGTCAACCAGCTGCCCGACATGGGCAAGGCCGCGATCGGCACCGGCCTGCTGGTGCTCATCGGCCTCGTCTCGATCGGCCCGGTCCGCCGCAGGATGCCGTACGACACCTGGTACCACGTCCATCTGATGACGTACACCGCGGTGTACCTGACGTTCTGGCACCAGATCAGCAGTGGCAACGACTTCGCCGTCGAGCCCGCCGCCAAGACGTTCTGGTACGGGCTGTACGGGACCGTCACCGCGCTGGTGGTGTGGTTCCGGATCATCACGCCGGTCAGGCTGAACCTGAGGCACCGGATGCGGGTCGAGGCGGTCGTCGAGGAGACGCCCGGGATCGTGTCGGTGCTGATCGGCGGGCGGAAGCTGCACCGGATGGGCGCGGAGGCGGGGCAGTTCTTCCGGTGGCGGTTCCTGGCGCCGGGGATGCGGTTCAGCTCCCACCCGTACTCGCTGTCGGCGGCACCCCGCCCCGGCATGCTGCGGATCACCGTGAAGGCGATCGGCGACCACAGTGCCCGGCTGCGCGAGCTGGAACCCGGCACCCGGGTGTGGGCCGAGGGGCCGTACGGCGCGCTGACCGCCCAGCGGCGCAGCCGCGGCAAGGTGCTGCTGGTGGCGGGCGGCGTCGGGATCACGCCGATGCGGGCCCTGTTCGAGACGCTTCCCGGCGCGGCCGGTGACATCACCCTCCTCTACCGGGCCAACAGCACCCAGGATCTGGCCCTGTGGGGCGAGCTGGCGAAGATCGCCGACGAGCGGGGCGCCCGGCTGATGTACGCGGTCAACAGCCCGGACGGGGAGCGCCCGGACATCTCCGCCGAGTCGCTGGAGCGGAAGATCCCGGACATCGACCGCCACGACGTGTTCCTGTGCGGGCCGCCCGGCTTCGCCCAGTCCGTCTACGAGGCACTGCGCGGCGCGGGGGTCCCCGCCCGCCGTATCCATCACGAGTCGTTCGAGATGTGAGCGACGGGTCACCAGGAGACCGGCAACCATGAAGAAGAGCCACCCCGTGCGGCGTGCGGTGCTCGCCACCGCCGCCACCGTGTCCGGCATCGTGCTGCTGCTGTCGCTGAAGCCGGCGACCGACCCCGGATCCGCCGCGGCGGCGGGCGGCGCGGCACCCCCCGCGGGGGCGGCGGCGCCGCAGGGCGGAGCGCAGGCCGCGGGCACCGCGACGGTCACCGGCGCCGTCGCCAGGACGCAGTACGGTCCCGTGCAGGTCCGGCTGACCGTGAGCGACGGGAGGATCACCCGGGCGGAGGCGGTGCAGGCGCCCAGCGGGGGCCGGAGCAGCCAGGTCACCGCCGACGCCGTGCCCCGGCTCAACCAGGCGGCCCTCGCGGCGCAGAGCGCTCGGATCGACGCGGTGTCGGGGGCGACGTACACGAGCGCCGGCTACCAGGAGTCCCTCCAGTCGGCCCTGGACCGGATGCCGGCGGGCGGCGGCTCCGCCGACGCGGGCGCGGGCGGCGCCCAGGCGGCGCGCACGGTCACCGGTGCCGTGACCCAGACGCAGTACGGGCCCGTGCAGGTCCGCATCACCGTCAGCGGCGGCAGGATCACCCGGGCGGAGGCGGTGCAGGCGCCCAGCGGGGGCCAAAGCAGCCAGATCACCGCCGACGCCGTGCCCCGGCTCAACCAGGCGGCCGTCGCCGCGGGCAGCGCCGACATCGACGCCGTGTCCGGGGCCACGTACACCAGCAGCGGGTACCGGCAGTCGCTCCAGTCGGCCCTGGACCAGGCCGGTGGCTGAGCCGGTGACGGAGCCCGCGCAGGCTCCCGCCGCGGTACGCCGGGCGGAGGAGGTGATGGGGACCGTCTTCTCCTTCGACGTCCGCGGCGGGGATCCCACTGCCGTGCGAGCGGCACTCGACGAGGCCGTCGCCGGACTGCACCGGGTCGACCTGGTGTTCAGCACCTACCGGCAGGACAGCCAGATCTCCCGGCTGGGGCGTGGCGAGGTGGGCGTCGAGGAGTGCGACCCCGAGGTCGCCGAGGTGCTGGAGCTGGCCGCCGAGGCGGAACGGGTCAGCGAGGGGTGGTTCAGCACGACGTACGAGGGCCGGCTCGACCCGACCGGGATCGTCAAGGGCTGGGCCGTCGAACGGGCGGCGCGGCTGCTGGCGGCGGCCGGGGCGAGCGGGGTCAGCGTCAACGGCGGCGGGGACGTCCAGCTGCTCGGCGCGCCCGGGGCGGGGCGGCCCTGGCGGGTCGGCGTGTCGGACCCCCTGCGGCCGGGCGGGCTGGCGGCGGTCGTCTCCGCGGGCGGCGTCGGCGAGCTGGCCGTCGCCACCTCCGGCACGGCCGAGCGCGGCGCCCACATCGTCGATCCGCGCACCGGGAAGTCGGCGGTGACGGACCTGCTCGCGGTGACCGTCGTCGCTCCTCGCCTGACGTGGGCGGACTGCTGGGCGACAGCGGCCTTCGCGAGGGGCTCACGCGACGGACTGGCCTGGCTGGAGTCATTGCCGGACGTGGAGGCCCTGCTGATCACGGCAGGCGACGAGGTGTGGTGCACGGGCGGGCTGGCCGGGTGGCTGGGGTGAGGACGAGGAACAGGGCGCAGTGCGCAGCGGCGGGGCATGCGGACTGTCGCTGACCAGGCTGTGGCGGCGCCGAGCCGATGCCCGGAGCACCGCAACCACTGGCGTCAACAGGACCGGACCGCCACCCGACACGGCCGACGCGTGGGCGTGACCTCGGTCGGACCGTCACCGGCGCCTACGCCGAAGCCCGGACCAGCCAGCACGCCGCCGTGAACCCGACCTCGCTCTCCCGCACGTACGGGGCGAAGGCGGTGTGCAGCGTTTCGACGACCTGCGCGCGGGTCCGCTCGTCCACTTCGTGCAGCACCCGGCCCACAGGCCCGAGCAGGGTGAAGTAGCGCTCCAGCTGCCGCTCCGGCATGGCGCACGCGACGTCGAGCGGCTCGACGGCGACGTCCGTCCAGCCGCTCGCGTCGAGGATGCCGCGCACCCGGTCCTCCCGCGCGAAGGCGAACTGGCCGGGCGCGTCGGGGTCCCGGGACGGCAGGTCCGGCAGCAGCGGCGCCGCGGCCCGCTCGGCCGTCGTCATGAAGGGGTTTTCCTCGGGGCCGCGCCAGACGATCAGCCGGAGTCCCGCGCCGGGGCGTGCGGCGCGCCGCAGGTTGGTGAACGCGCCGGTGAAGTCCTCGAAGAACATCACGCCGAACCGCGAGACGACCAGGTCGAAGCCGCCCGGGGCGAAGGCGTGGGTCGCGGCGTCGGCCTGGACGAAGCGGGCCGGCACGCCCTCCCGCTCGGCGCGCGCCCGGGCGGCCTCGATCATCGGCTCGGCGATGTCGACGCCGACGCAGTCACCCTCCGCGCCCGCTCGCCGAGCGGCGGCGACGGTCGTGGCACCGGTGCCGCAGCCGACGTCGAGGACGCGCGCACCGAGCCCGACCGGCTCGGCGAGCAGCGGCTCGAACGGCCGGAACAGCTCGTCGAGCACATCCTGCGCCGCGACCCAGTTGCGTCCCGCGACCCCGCTCCACAGCGCCTTGAGTGCCTGCGCGTCCCGGCGTTCGGCAGTCATGTCCGTCTCCCTTCGCTTGCCCTGGAAAGGCCGTAGCCGTACGGTGCCAGTTCAAGTCGACTTGAGGTCAAGAGCATGGACGATCCGGACATCGCGGAAGTGGCGCGGCGCTCCGGCCTGCCTGCCTCCACCTTGCGCTTCTACGAGGAGAAGGGCCTGATCGCCTCGACCGGCAGACGGGCGGGCCGGCGTGTCTTCGACCCCGGTGTGACGCAGCGGCTGGCGCTGATCGCGATGGGCCGCGCTGCGGGTTTCTCGCTCGACGAGATCGCGCTGATGTTCGCGCCGGACGGCCGGCCCCGGATCGACCGGGGGATGCTGGCGGCGAAGGCGGACGAGCTGGACCGGACGATCCGCCGGCTGACCGCCCTGCGCGACGGGCTGCGGCACGCCGCGGACTGCCCCGCGCCGAGCCACATGGAGTGCCCGACCTTCCGCCGCCTGTTGCGGGCTGCGGAGTCGGGCGCGACGAGCGCGGCGCCGGGTGGGCTCAGTGGCCGTTCTGCGCCAGCCGCAGCAGGTGGTCGGCGAGCGCCTGGCCCCCGTCCGGATGACGGCTGATCAGCAGCAGCGTGTCGTCCCCGGCGATGGTGCCGAGGATGTCGTGCAGCTCGGCCTGGTCGATCGCCGAGGCGAGGAACTGGGCCGCACCCGGCGGGGTGCGCAGGACCACGAGGTTGGCGGAGGCCTCCGCGGAGATCAACAGCTCCTGGGAGAGGCGCCGCATCCGCTCCTCCTTCGCCGACTCCCCCAGCGGCGCGCGCGGCGTGCGGAAGCCGCCCTCGCTGGGGACGGCGTAGATGAGGTCGCCGTCGTTGTTGCGGATCTTCACCGCGTTGAGCTCGTCCAGGTCCCGGGAGAGCGTCGCCTGGGTGACGGTCAGCCCGTCGTCGGCGAGCAGCTTCGCCAGCTGGCTCTGGGAGCGCACCGGTTGCCGGTTGAGGATGTCGACGATCCGGCGGTGACGTGCGGTGCGGGTCTGCGGCACGGCAGGTCCGTTGACCCCCGCCTGCCCTTGGTCCTGCGCGTGGCTCATCGTCGTCTCATTCTCCGGCTCGTCCGTCCCCGTGCCCTGCGTCGAGGACACCGGGCAGCGCCCGGAGCAGCGCCTCCACCTCGTCGTCGCCGAGGTTCAGCGGCGGCATGAGCCGTACGACATCGGGGGCGGGCGCGTTGACCAGGAAGCCGGCGTCCTGAGCCGCCTGCTGCACCTGCGGCGCGAGCGGCTCGGTGAGCACGATACCCAGGAGGAGTCCCGCACCCCGTACATGGTCGATCAATCCGTGGTTCAGGGACTCGATTCCGTCCCGCAACCTCTCGCCCTGCCGCTTGACGTTCTCCAGCAGTCCCTCGTTCGCGATGGTGTCGAGCACGGCGAGTCCCGCGGCGCAGGCGACGGGGTTGCCGCCGAACGTCGTGCCGTGCTGACCGGGCTTGAGCAGCTCGGCCGCCCTTCCGAACGCCACCGTGGCGCCGAGCGGCAGCCCGCCGCCGAGGCCCTTGGCGAGCGTGACGACGTCCGGCAGGACTCCCTCGTGGGCCTGGTACTCGAACCAGTGTCCGGTCCGCCCGATCCCGGTCTGCACTTCGTCGAGGACCAGCAGCGAGCCGGTCGCGGCCGTGATGGCGCGGGCCGCCTTCAGATAGCCGGCGGGCGGGACGACGACCCCGTTCTCGCCCTGGACCGGCTCGATGACGACGAGGGCCGTCTCCTCGGTGACCGCGGCGGCCAGCGCCTGGGCGTCGCCGTACGGGACGTGCGTGACGTCGCCGGGCAGCGGCAGGAACGGCTCCTGCTTGGCGGGCTGGCCGGTGAGGGCGAGGGCGCCCATGGTGCGGCCGTGGAAACCGCCCTCGGTGGCGACCATGTGGGTCCGCCCGGTCAGCCGGCCGATCTTGAAGGCACCCTCGTTGGCCTCGGCGCCGGAGTTGCAGAAGTAGACCTTGCCGTCCCGGCCGAACAGTTGGAGCAGCCGTTCGGCGAGCGCGACGGGCGGCTCGGCGACGAACAGGTTGGAGACGTGCCCCAGCGACGCGATCTGCTTGCTGACCGCCTCGACCACCGCGGGGTGCGCGTGCCCGAGCGCGTTGACCGCGATACCGCCGACGAAGTCGGCGTACTCGTTGCCGTCGGCGTCCCACAGCCGCGCGCCCTCGCCGCGCACGAGCGGCAGTCGCGGGGTGCCGTAGTTGTTCATGAGCGCGCCCTGCCACCGGGCGGTCAGGTCCTGGTTGGCACTCATACGGCGTCCCCCTCGTGCGCGTCCGGCACGACCATCGTGCCGATGCCCTCGTCGGTGAAGATCTCCAGCAGGATCGAGTGCTGGACCCGGCCGTCGATGACGCGGGCGTTGCGCACGCCATTGCGCACGGCGTGCAGGCAGCCCTCCATCTTCGGCACCATGCCGGACGACAGCTCCGGCAGCAGCTTCTCCAGCTGGGAAGCGGTGAGGCGGCTGATCACCTCGTCGCTGTCGGGCCAGTCCTCGTAGAGGCCCTCGACGTCGGTGAGGACCATGAGGGTCTCGGCGCCCAGCGCAGCAGCGAGTGCCGCAGCCGCCGTATCAGCATTGATGTTGTAGACATGTCCGTCGTCCTGGGAACGGGCGATCGACGACACGACCGGGATCCGGCCGTCGGCGAGCAGTGCCTCGATCGCGCCCGTGTCGATCTCGGTGATCTCGCCGACCCGCCCGATGTCGACGAGCTCGCCGTCGATCCGGGGCTGGTGCTTGGTGGCGGTCATGGTGTGCGCGTCCTCGCCGGTGAGACCGACGGCGAGCGGGCCGTGCTGGTTGAGCAGCCCGACCAGCTCCCGCTGTACCTGCCCTGCGAGCACCATGCGGACGACGTCCATGGCGTCCTCGGTGGTGACGCGCAGGCCCGCCCGGAACTCGCTGACGATGCCGTGCCGGTCGAGGGCGGCGCTGATCTGCGGGCCGCCGCCGTGCACGACGACGGGCTTGAGCCCGGCGTGCCGCAGGAACACGACGTCCTGCGCGAAGGCGGCCTTCAGCTCCTCGTTCACCATGGCGTTGCCGCCGAACTTGATGACGACCGTCTTGCCGTGGTGCCGGGTCAGCCACGGCAGCGCCTCGATGAGGATCTGCGCCTTGGGCAGCGCGGTGTGTTTACGCGTCGTGGTCATGAGGAGTAGGCGCTGTTCTCGTGGACGTAGTCGGCGGTGAGGTCGTTGGTCCAGATGGTGGCGGTCTCGGACCCGGCGGCGAGGTCGGCGACGATGTGCACCTCGCGGTAGCGCATGTCGACCTTCTCGCGGTCCTCGCCGACGCCGCCGTTCTTGCAGACCCAGACGCCGTTGATGGCGACGTTGAGCCGGTCGGGCTCGAACGCGGCGGACGTGGTGCCGATCGCGGACAGGACACGGCCCCAGTTGGGGTCCTCGCCGTGGATGGCGCACTTGAGGAGGTTGTTGCGGGCGATGGAGCGGCCCACCTCGACGGCGTCGTCCTCGGTAGCGGCGTTGATCACCTCGACCCTGATGTCCTTGCTGGCGCCCTCGGCGTCCCGGACGAGCTGCTGCCCGAGGTCGTCGCAGACCTGCCGTAGGGCGTCGGCGAACTCCTCGTAGCCGGGGGTGACCCCGGACGAACCGGAGGCCAGCAGCAGGACGGTGTCGTTGGTCGACATGCAGCCGTCGGAGTCGACGCGGTCGAAGGTGACCCGGGTGGCCGCGCGCAGGGCCTTGTCCAGCGTCGCGCTGTCCAGGTCGGCGTCGGTGGTGAGGACGACGAGCATGGTGGCGAGGCCCGGGGCGAGCATGCCGGCGCCCTTGGCCATGCCGCCGACGGTCCAGCCGTCCCCGGTGACGACGGACGTCTTGTGGACGGTGTCGGTGGTCTTGATGGCGATGGCGGCCTTCTCGCCGCCGTGCTCGGAGAGCTGGGCGGCGGCCGTCTCGACGCCGGGGAGCAGCTTGTCCATCGGGAGCAGGACGCCGATGAGGCCGGTGGAGCAGACGGCGACCTCGATGGCGCCCCGGCCGAGCACCTCGGCGGCCTTCTCGGCGGTGGCGTGGGTGTCCTGGAAGCCCTTCGGCCCGGTGCAGGCGTTGGCGCCGCCGGAGTTGAGGACGACGGCGGAGACCTGGCCGCCCTTCAGCACCTGCTCCGACCAGAGCACGGGCGCGGCCTTGACGCGGTTGGAGGTGAAGACGCCCGCGGCGGCGCGGCGTGGCCCGGTGTTGACCACGAGGGCCAGGTCCGGGTTGCCGTTCTCCTTGATCCCGGCGGCGATGCCGGCCGCCGTGAATCCCTGTGCTGCCGTGACACTCACGGTGCGACTCCGATCGTGGAAAGTCCCGTGTCCTCGGGGAGGCCGAGGGCGATGTTCATGCTCTGGACGGCACCGCCCGCGGTGCCCTTGGTCAGGTTGTCGATGGCGCTGATCGCGATGATCCGCCCCGCGGCCTCGTCGTGCGCGACCTGCACCTGAACGGCGTTGGAACCGTGGACGGACGCGGTGGCGGGCCACTGGCCCTCGGGGAGCAGGTGGACGAAGGGCTCGTCGGCGTAGGCCTTGGTGTAGGCGGCGCGCAGCGACTCGCCGGTGACCCCCTCCGTGGCGGTGGCGCTGCACGTGGCGAGGATGCCGCGCGACATCGGGGCGAGGGTCGGTGTGAAGGACACGGTGACGCGCTCACCGGCGGCGGCGCTGAGGTTCTGGATCATCTCGGGGGTGTGCCGGTGGACCCCGCCGACGCCGTACGGCGACATGGACCCCATGACCTCGGAGCCGAGCAGGTGCGGCTTCGGCGTCCTGCCCGCTCCGGAGGCGCCGGACGCGGCGACGATCACGGCGTCGGGCCCGGCCAGCCCCGCGGCGTACGCCGGGTACAGCGCAAGGGAGACGGCCGTGGGGTAGCAACCGGGCACCGCGATGCGCTTGGACCCCTCCAGCGCGGCGCGGCAGCCCGGCAGTTCGGGGAGGCCGTAGGGCCAGGTCCCGGCGTGCGGGGAGCCGTAGAACCTCTCCCAGTCGCCGGCGTCCTCCAGCCGGAAGTCGGCGCCCATGTCGACGACGAGCACGTCCGGCCCGAGCTGCTCGGCGACGGCGGCGGACTGCCCGTGCGGCAGCGCGAGGAACACCACGTCGTGCCCGGCGAGCGCCTCGGCGGAGGTCTCGCTCAGCGTCCGGTCGGCCAGCGGCAGCAGCTGCGGCTGGAGCGCGCCGAGCCGCTTGCCGGCGTTGGAGTTGCCGGTCAGGGCGCCGATCTCGACCTCGGGGTGCGTCAGGAGCAGCCGCAGCAGCTCTCCGCCCGCGTATCCGCTCGCTCCGGCCACCGCCGCACGTACCGTCATGGACCCTCCTCCTGGATGGCATGACTATACGTTTCTCTGCACGTTTATGCAATCCCGCGCCCTCGGTCGATGCGCGACCGCACCCGGGCCACCCATCGGGCAGCGCGATCCAGCCACCCTCCCCCGACGCCGGTGACGGCGAGGGGGCGGGCAGCCGAACCTTTCGAACCTTTGCGAGAACGCGGGCAGCGGCCACCTGCGGCCGACCCGGGCCCGCAGCGACGTCGCCCGGGCCGCCCGGCGGGTCGGCGCCGCCTGATCGCCAAGGCCGGAGCCGGAGCCGGAGCCGGAGAGAACCGTTCGTCATGTCGGACCTTGGCCGGAACCTCGAACGGCAAGATAGGAGAGGGCGCAGGCGCGTCAATGGGTCGCGCGCAACGGACGGGACGGAGAGGGGGGCGTGATGGGCGAGTTCTGGCCAGTGCCGGATGCGCTGGCGTATCTGGCCGGGCGCTGGCGGGTGGCGCGATCGGTCCGGGACCTCGCGAGCGGCGACGAGGGCCGCTTCGACGGCACGACGGTCTTCGGGCCGCTGGAGGGCGGCGGCCTGCTGCACGAGGAGGGCGGGACGTTCGTCTGGCGGGGCGTGGCCCGCCCGGCCGAGCGGACCCTGCTCTTCCTGCCCGGGCCCGCGCGCGGGACGGCGGACGTCCGCTTCGCCGACGGCCGCCCCTTCCACGACCTCGACCTGACCACCGGCCGGCACGTCGCCGACCACCCCTGCTCGGCCGACCTCTACCGCGGCGAGTTCACCGTCCGGGACGCGGACCACTGGCGGACGGTCTGGCGGGTGCGCGGCCCGGCGAAGGAGCTCGTACTGACGACGGACTACGGGCGCGAGGGCTGAGTCGGAGCGCCCTCGAAGCGCAGGCTCCAGCGCCCCGCACGGCCCGTGACGGTGGTCGTCGACAGGGAGCAGACGTCGATGCTCCAGTACGTCGAGGGCGGCACCTTCAGGGCGTACACCAGGGCCGCGCGGATCACCGAGGGCTCGGCGACGGCGACGATCCGGCCGCCGTCCTCGACGGGCCGGGTGTCCAGCCAGCCGCCGACGCGGCCGATGAAGGCGAGCAGGGACTCGCCGCCGTGCGGTGTGGAGCGGGGGTCGGCGAGCCAGGTGTCCACCGCTTCCGGCTCCCGGGCCATCGCCTCCCCCAGCGTGAGCCCGCGCCAGCGGCCCATGTCGCAGTCGCGCAGGGCCAGCTGCGCCAGCGGGGCGTAGCCGAGGGCGTCGCCGGTGGCGCGGCTGCGGGGGGTGGGCGAGCAGTAGCGCAGCTCGGCCGCCGCGAGCGGCACGAGGTCGCGGGCGACGCGCTGCACCTCGTCCCAGCCCGCCTGATCCAGCGGCCGGTCGTCCTCGAAGCGTTCCGCGAGCAGCGGGGCGCTGCGCGCGGCGGCGACGAACGTGACCCGAAGTGCCATGCGGGGATCGTGGGCCGGGAAAGTGGGCAGGTCAAGAGGCGTTACGCGTGAGTTATGGAGGCGGCTCGAAACCTTGCCGGTACGTCGGGATCTGCCGGACAAGTCACTCGAAACTCAGCGCCATCCATTCCTGCGGCCGCTCCAGCGGAGTGAAACCGACCTTCTCGTACACGCCGTGCGCGTCGTGCGTGGCCAGCAGGACGCGGCGCAGTCCGTACGCCCGCAGGTGGTCGCGCACGGCCTCGGCGAGCGCCGTGCCGATGCCCTTCCCGCGGACCGACGGATCGACGTAGACGTCGCACAGCCAGGCGAAGGTCGCCCGGTCGGTGATGACCCGCGCACAGGCGACCTGCTCGCCGGAGACGATCTCGTACACCCCGAAGTTGAGCGACCCGGCGATGGCCCGGTCCTGCTTCTCCCGGGTTCGCCCGATCGCCCAGTACGCGTCGCCGGACAGCCACCGGTGCACCCGCTCGGCGTCGATCCGCCCGCTGTCGGTGGAGATCTCGTATCCCTCGACGGGACTCGGCACATGACTCATGCCGGGAGGCTCGCAAATCGAGGGCGGTGAGGTCGAGTCGTTTTCGGTGCGGGCGCCGGGTGCAGGGCGCCGCTCTCAGTCCCGGTGCGGGCCGGGCCGGGCGTCGCGGGCGACGCCGCGCGCCCAGAGCACCAGCGGCACCTGCAGCGGCAGCCGCGCGTAGGCCGCGGTCCGCAGGGGTGCGGGGCGGTGGCGCCAGTCCAGCGCCATCTGGACGTTGGCGGGGAAGACCCCGACGAAGAACGCCGTCGCGACCCGCGCGGAGGCACGCCGGGTCCGCGGCAGGGCCAGCCCGGCCGCCAGCGCGAGTTCCACGGCGCCGCTCGCGTACGTCCAGGTCCGCGGCGAGCCCGGCACCGCCCGCGGGACGATCGCGTCGAACTGCCGCGGGGCGACGAAGTGGGCCACGCCGGCGGTCGCCAACAGACCGGCGAGCAACAGGGGCGAGCGCTTCGACCGGGCCACGGTGCCTCCTCGGGATGACGTGGCGGCGATGTTACTCGACGGTAGACCCCGCGCGCCGCGCCGCGCCCCGGCCGACCACCACGCCCTCGGCCACGCGCACCGCACGCCCGCCACCCACACGACGCGTCCGCCACCCGAACCGCACGCCCGCCACCCGCACCGCACGCCCATCACGCGCACCGCACGCCCGCCACCCGCACCGCACGCCCATCACGCGCACCGCACGCCCGCCACCCGCACCGCCGTCCACCCGCACCGCACGCCCGCCACCCGCACCGCACGTCCGCCACCCGCACCGCACGTCCGGCAGCCCCACCGCGCCTCCGCCACCCCACCGCGCCCGCGCCCGGGCCCTGCTCAGAGCCTCGCCGACCGGCCCGCCGGAACGCCGAACACCCCCTCGCGACAGCCCGGCGCACCTAGAACACCTCGTCACAAGCCCCCCGCAGCCTCCGCACCCCCTCCGTGATCTCGCCCGCACCCGCCACCGCCGCGAAGCTGAGGCGGACGTGGCCCGCGGGGGGTTCGGCACTGAAGTACGGGCGGCCCGGGGCGAGGGCCACGCCGGCGCGGAGGGCGGCGGCGGTGAAGGCGGATTCGTCGGTGCCGTCGGGGAGGCGGAGCCAGAGGTGGTAGCCGCCCGAGGGGATGTGGGGCAGGGCGAGCTCGGGCAGGTGCACGCCGAGCGCCGCCGTCATCGCGTCCCTGCGGGCCTTCAGTTCCGTCGAGACCGTGCGCAGATGGCGGGGCCAGGCAGGCGAGCCGACCAGTTCCAGCGCCGCATCCTGGAGGGGCCTGGGCACGAAGAAGGTGTCGACCACCTGGATGGCCCGCAGCCGCTCCAGTACCGGCCCACGCGCGGCCAGCGCGCTCACCCGGAAGCTCGGCGACGTCACCTTCGTCAGCGAACCGACGTGCACCACCACGCCGTCGGGGTCGTCGGCGGCCAGTGGACGCGGCAGCGGCCCGGCGTCCGCGTGCACCAGCCGTCGTACGAAGTCGTCCTCGACCACGAATGCGCCGGCCTTCCGGGCGATCCGCAGCACCTCGCCCCGCCGCTCGGGGGCGAGCACCGCGCCGGTGGGGTTCTGGAACAGCGGCTGGCAGACGAAGACCCGCGCCCCGGTCGCCCGGAAGGCGTCGGCGAGCAGCGTCGGCCTCACCCCGTCCGCGTCCACCGGTACCGGCACGGGCCGCAGGCCCGCAGCACGGGCGATCGCCAGCATGCCCGGGTAGGTCGGCGACTCCACCAGGACCGGGGCACCGGGCGGGGCCAGAGCGCGCAGGGCCGTCGTCAGCCCCGACTGCCCGCCCGCCGTGATCAGCACATCGGCGGCCGTGACCGTGTCGCCGATGGTGCGCGCGAACCACTCGCGCAGCTCCGGCAGCCCGTCCAGCGGCGGTCGCCCCCACGCGCCCGGACGCCGGCCGGCCCGGGAGAGCGCCGCCGCCATCGCCTTCTCCGGCTGCAGCGAGGGGTGCAGATAGCCGCCGTTGAACTCGATCACCCCCGGCGGCGGAGCAGCGAGGGAGACGGTGACCCCGGAGGCGTCCACCGTGCGCGGTACGAGGTCGGCGGCGCCGTCCGCGCTGAGGGCCACCTCCTGCCACGAGGTGTCGCCCGCGGGAGCGCCCCCGCCGCGGGGCCGCGCCCGGAAGGCGCCGGCTCCGGGCCGGGTGACCACCAGTCCCTCGGCGGCGAGCTGGGCGAGGGCCCGGGAGACGGTCACGGGGCTCACCCGGAAGCGTTCGACGAGTGCCCGGCTGGACGGGAGCTTTCCACCAGGAGAGTAGTGGTCCAGCTCTCGTCGCAGCTGTTTCACCAGGTCACCGACACTGCTACTCTCGTGCATGAGAACCAAGAGTAGCGCTATCGCACCGACCCGGATAGCAGTCAGCGGTCGGCCACAGGCCACCTGCGGCACCCTCCAGGCCGCTGCCGGCGTCACCGCCTTCTCCCTCACCTTCCCGGCCACCGCGTGGGGCCTGGAGGGCTTCGGCCCCTGGTCGCTGGTCGCCGTGCGGACCGTGCTCGCGGCGCTCATCGCGGGCGCCTGCCTGCTGGCCCTGCGCGTCCCGCTGCCCGCCCGGCAGCACTGGACGGGCCTCGCGGTCGTCGCCGGCGGCGTCGTCTTCGGCTTCCCGCTGCTCACCACCCTCGCCCTGGAGACGTCGACCACCGCGCACGCCGCCGTCGTGGTCGGCCTGCTGCCGCTGACCACCGCGGTGATGTCCGCCCTGCGCATCGGCACCCGCCCCTCCCGCACGTTCTGGGTGGCGGCGCTCGCGGGCGCGGTCGCGGTGCTGGCGTTCACGATCCAGCAGAGCGGCGGCGCCCTGACCACCGCCGACCTGTACCTCTTCGCCGCGCTCCTGGTCTGCGCGGCCGGCTACACCGAGGGCGGGCGGCTGGCGCACGTCATGGCGGGCTGGCAGGTGATCGGCTGGGCGCTGGCGCTGTGCCTGCCGCTGACCGTGCCCGCCGCCGCGCTGGCGCTGTCGTACGAACCCGTGCAGCTCACCTTCCACAGCGTGACCGGCGTGCTGTGGGTCGCCGCGGCCTCGCAGTTCCTGGGCCTGGTCGTCTGGTACCGGGGGATGGCGGCCATCGGCATCCCCAAGGCCAGCCAGTTGCAGTTGGCACAGCCGCTGCTCACACTGGTGTGGTCGGTGCTGCTGCTGGGTGAGCACCTGACATTGGCCGCCCCGTTGACGGCCGCGGCCGTGCTCGTCTGCATCGCCGTCACGCAACGGGCGCGAGGTTGAGCGGCGTTCGCACCGGTAGCGACCGGCGGTGTCCGCCGTAGACTCAAAGTCACGGACGCTGCTTCCGCACAGCGTGAGGAGGCCCCAGATGCGCGCGAGCGTGGGCGACCAGCTTGTCCAGCACGGCAGGGTGGTCGGACAGCACGACAAGGTCGGCGAAATCGTCGAAGTGATGGGCAAGAAGGGCGAACCCCCGTACCGCGTCCGCTTCCAGGACGGGCACGAGGGTGTGTGCTCACCAGGCCCCGACACCGAGATCCGGCACCGGGAGACCATGACCGGGCAGTGAATCAGCGCGGGGGCATCGCCGGCTGCTGGTAGTGGTCGGCGACGACCCGCGCCATTGCCCCGTGGGCGTCCACCTCCATCTCCCGGGCGGCGAAGAACGCATGCCCGCCCACCTCCGGGAAGTCCCGGGCGAAGGCCAGGTGCCGGGACAGCTCGGCCGGGTCCTGCCAGCGCGCGGGCTGCGCCGGGTCACCGGCCTTGTACAGCGCCTCTCCCACGTACAGCTGCGTCCCGCTGCCCCGCGCCACCTCCGCCCACCAGGGCACGAGCTTGGCGTAGTCGGCGCTGGAGTTGCCGATGTGCCAGTACAGCTGTGGGCAGATGTAGTCGATCCAGTTCTCCCGGACCCACTTGCGGGTGTCCGCGTACACGTCGTCGTACGACTGGAGCGCCCGGGTGTCCGAGCCACGCGGGTCGGTGGCGGCGTTGCGCCAGACCCCGAACGGACTGATCCCGAACCGCGTGCCGGGGCGGACGCTTCTGATGCGGGCGGCGGTGTCGCGCACCAGCCGGTCGATGTTGTCGCGCCGCCAGTCCGCGCGGCTCGCGAAGGCGCCGCCGTGGGTGTCGTAGGCCTCGTCGTCGTCGAAGGTCTGGCCGGCGACCGGATACGGGTAGAAGTAGTCGTCGAAGTGGACGGCGTCGACCGGGTACTTCGCCACCGCGTCCAGCATCGCGTCCTGCACGAACGCCCGGACTTCCGGCAGCCCCGGGTTGTAGTAGAGCTTCCCGCCGTACGCCACCACCCACTCCGGATGCCGCCGGGCCGGGTGGGAGGCGGCGAGCCTGCTCGGGTCGGCGTGCACCGCGACGCGCAGCGGGTTGAACCAGGCGTGCAGCTCCAGCCCCCGGGCGTGCGCCTCGGCGACGGCGGTGCCGAGCGGGTCCCAGCCGGGGTCCCTGCCCTGGGTGCCGGTGAGGTACTGCGACCACGGCTCGTGCGGCGAGGGCCACAGCGCGTCGGCCGTCGGCCGCACCTGGAGGATCACCGTGTTGAGCCGGCGCCGTGCCGCCGTGTCGAGGTGGGCGAGCAGCTCGGCGCTCTGCTGTGCCGCGCTCATGCCCGTGCGCGACGGCCAGTCCCGATTGGTCACGGTGGCCAGCCACACGGCCCGCATCTCCGTGCCGGCGCGTGGCCGGCGCGCGGGGGCCGCGCCCGCGTCGGCCCCGCTCATCAGTGTCGACAGTGCGGCCAGCGCGAACGCGCGACGTGACAGCCGTCCCATGGACGGACCACCCCTCTACACAGCGGATCCACTCGGTCACGGATCGTCTCCGCGGCCCAGCATGCCCGGCCCCCGGCGATCGATCATCGATACTTACGGGTAACGTGCTCGAACGGAGCAGGCACCGAAACCCGGCTTACCTGCCGAAGCCGTAGATCAGCGAAGGGGACGATGTGACGGGCATCCCAGCGGGAGACATCACGCGCGTCGGAGTGGTGGGCTGCGGCCAGATGGGGGCGGGCATCGCCGAGGTGTGCGCCCGCGCCGGACTGGACGTGAAGGTCGCCGAGACCACCGGCGAGGCCCTGGAGATCGGCCGTACCCGGCTGTTCAACTCCCTGTCCAAGGCGGCCGAGCGCGGCAAGATCAGCGAGGAGGAGCGGGCGGCGACCCAGGCGCGCCTCGCCTTCACCACCGACCTCGGGGAGTTCGCCGACCGCGACCTGGTGATCGAGGCCGTCGTCGAGAACGAGCAGGTCAAGACCGAGATCTTCCAGGTGCTCGACCAGGTGGTGACCCGCCCGGACGCCGTCCTCGCGTCGAACACCTCCTCCATCCCGCTGGTGAAGCTGGCGGTCGCCACCTCGCGCCCCGACCAGGTCGTCGGCATCCACTTCTTCAACCCGGCGCCGGTGCAGCAGCTGGTCGAGCTGATCCCGGCGCTGACCACGTCCGAGGGCACGCTCAGCCGGGCGCAGCTGTTCACCGAGAAGACGCTCGGCAAGCACAGCATCCGCGCCCAGGACCGCTCCGGGTTCGTGGTCAACGCGCTGCTGATCCCCTATCTGCTCTCGGCGATCCGGATGTTCGAGTCGGGCATCGCCAGCCGTGAGGACATCGACAACGGCATGGAGATGGGCTGCGCCCACCCGATGGGCCCGCTGAAGCTGTCCGACCTGATCGGTCTGGACACGGTGGCCTCGGTGGCGCAGAGCATGTACGAGGAGTACAAGGAGCCGCTGTACGCCGCTCCCCCGCTGCTCCAGCGGATGGTGGACGCCGGCCGGCTCGGCCGCAAGAGCGGCTCGGGCTTCTACTCGTACGGCTGATTACCGACCGTATATTTCCGGCCATGCGCGGGCCCGGCACCGTTTCCCCGGTGCCGGGCCCGCTGCATTCACACACCGTGTGCGCGCCGGGCACGCATATGCCCCTCGCACACTCTCCCCACGCGCCCACCAGGCGAGTTGACTCGTGGTGCCCATGCAAGGGATGTGATTCGACTACGGAAAGGAGCGGTTCGTGACCGCCGATCCCGAGCATTCCGTCGTCCACGGAGAACTCGCAGAGTTACGGCGCCGGCTCGACGTGGCGTACGCCCGCGTCGAGGGCGGGCTGGCCCTGCTCAGTCACCGCACCGAGGAGACCACCAAGGAGCTGGACGAGCTGAACACCCGGCTCGTCACGCTGGAACACGCCCGCTGGCCGTTGCCCTCGGTCGCGGCCGTCACGGCCGTGGGCGCCCTGGTCGTGTCCCTCTGGCAGGCCCTGGGGCGATAGCTCAGAGCAAGGTGTCCTGCCCGAGCCTGAGGTGGTGCAGTAACAGCAGCGCGGCAGCCATGTTGGCGGCCGGGACCTCGCCGCGGGCGACCAGGTCGGGGACGACCTTGAGGGGGACCCACTCCCTGCGGTCCGACTCGAAGTCGTCCACCGGGTGTCCGACGTACTCGCCCTCGTCGGCCCAGTAGATGTGGTGCCGGGCGTCCGTGAGGCCGTTGGACGGCTCGACGCTCATCAAGTGCCGCAGGGGTCCCGGGCGCCAGCCCGTCTCCTCCTCCAGCTCCCGGGCGGCCGCGACGGCGATGTCCTCGCCGTCCTCGACGACCCCGGCCGCGAGTTCCCACCCCCAGCTGTCGGTGATGAAGCGGTGCCGCCACAGCAGGAGCACCTCGTTGGCCTCGTTCACGACCGTGGCCACCGCGACCGGCCGCAGTCGTATCAGGAAGTGGTCGAGATGCCGGCCGTCCGGCAGCTCCACGTCTGCCAGGTTGACGCTGAACCAGCGGTTTTCATACACAGTTTGTTCGTTCTGTTTCGTCCACTGCACGGTTCTGCCACCTTCCGTCGAGTAAGTGGCAATATCGCAGCAGGGACTGTGTGACAGGGACCAGGAACGCCTACAGCGGTACGCGCAGGGCGCCGTCGATCAGTTCGGCGGCCTCGGCCGTGCCCGCGCCGCCACTGCGCGCCAGGTGCTCGCGCACCGCCCTGAGTCTGTCGCGCAGCCGCTGGGACTCCATGCCGCGGGCCTGCTCCGCCATCTGCACCGCGGTGGCCACCGCCTTCTCCGTGTTGCCCTGGCGCAGTTCGACGGTGCTGAGCATGGCCAGCCGGTGCACCCGGCCCCGGTCGTGCGCCGGGGTGTCCACGGCGGCCGCGGCGTGCTCCCCGGCGGCCGCCAGCTCGCCGAGGCTGAGCAGCGCCTCCGCCACCTGGACGTTGACCAGGCCCGGCTGGACATAGCCCGTCTCGTCGGGTTCGTGTCCGCGCCGGATGCGTTCGGCTGCCTGCTCGGCCCGCCGGATGCAGGACAGAGCGCCCGTGCCGTCCCCGAGGTGGGCGTACGCCTTGGCCTGCATCGCGTACAGGTCGGAGGCGAGGGCCGGGGTGATGTGCTTGCCGGCGGCGCGCAGGGCGGCCTCGGCGAAGGCGACGGCCTGGCGGTACTCCCGCATGAACAGCGACTGGTTGACCAGCAGGGCGATCACGTACGCGCCGAGTCCCCGGTCGCCGCTGGCCTTGGCGAGCCGCAGCGCCTGGTGGAAGTAGCGCTGGGCGAGGCCGTGCGCGTCGGAGTCGTACGCGCAGATCCCGGCGACCGCCACCAGTCCGCCGGTGGCACGGTGGAGTTGGCGGCCGGTGGCGTCGGTGTAGCTGCCGCGCAGCAGCGGCGCGGCCTCGGCGTTGAGGAAGCCGACGATCCGGGCGCGGGTCGCGACGCCCCCGGCCTTGCGGTACATCTGCTCGTAGTGGGCGCGGGCGGCGCGCAGCATCTCGATGTCTGCCGGGGTGACCCGGTGCCGGCCACCGCGGGAGACGTCCACGTCCTCGGGCGGGTTCTCCCACTCCCAGACCGGCATCACGGCGGGCGTCCCGGTCACCGCGGGGGCGCCGAGCACGTGCGGGCGCTGCTGTTCGTCGGAGCGCCACAGGGCGGTGGCACGTTCCACGAACCCGGACAGGGAGCCGGCGTGCGGGCCGGCGGGCTCGCCCGGGACCCCCAGGCCGATGTCGTCCAGGGTGACGGGCCGGTGCAGGCGGGCGGCGAGCACCTCGCAGATCAGGTCGGGCACCTGACCGCGCGGCCGCTGGCCCTTCAACCAGCGCGCCACGGCGGTGTGTTCGTAGCGGAGCGCGAGCCCACGCGCGCGTCCGGCCTGGTTCACATGCGCCGCGAGTCCGGCGTGCGAGATCCCCGCCTCGTCCAGGATCGCGTCGAGCAGAGTGTTGGGCTGCATGGGAGGCCCCCCGGGTGGCTCGGTGCCGACAGCGTAGTGAATGCGGCTTCACACGGGGTGTGAACGGAGTGCGCGAATCCGGGCTGTGCGCGCGCTGTCGCGCAGAGTTTCCGACCGGTTGACTGAAATGCCTCGAAAGAGGCCGACCGGGCCACCGGCTCCCCCTCGTACAGTGCGGTGGCCCGGCCGGGGCTGCGCGGGACGTCGCAGGGCTAGCGGTGCGTTGTCGGGTGCGGCGCGGCCTGCCGCGCCTGAGGAGGGCGTCGGAGGTGGCGTTCGTTGCCCAGGACCAGCAGGGCCACGTCATCGGGCGGACTGCCGCCGGCATGCCGTAACAGGCGCGTGAAGACGGCGCCCAGAACGGCCTGGGGAGAGGTGGCGCCGGAGCGCACCGCCTCCGTCAGCACGTCCGGCAGCGGAAAGAACCGGCCACGGGCGTCGCGGGCGTCCTCGGCTCCGTCCGTGTAGAGGAACAGAACCTCACCGGGCCGCAGTTCGCCGTGGCGTACGGCCGGCAGGTCGGCCGGGAGCGGGAACGGCCCGAGCGGCGGCAGCGGCTCGGCGCGGTCCAGCGGCTCGACCCCGCTCTCCCCCAGCCGGTACGGCCAGGGATGCCCGCAGTTCAGCGCCCGTACCTCGCCGTCCCGGCCGATCTCCAGCAGCAGGACGGTGACGAACTCCTCGGCCTGCTCGACGGGCGGACGCCCGCGTAGATGCCGGGCCAGGGCGCGGTCGAGTCTGCGCAGCACCCGGCCGAGTTCGGGCTCGTCGTGCACGGCCTCCCGGAAGCTGCCCAGCACGGCGGCGACCGTCCCGATCGCCTCCGGTCCATGCCCCCGCACGTCGCCCATCAGCACCCGCACCCCGTGCTCGGTGGGGATCACCTCGTACAGGTCGCCGCCCGCGGAGGAGGCACGGCCGGCGGACAGTTGGGCGGCGGCGACGTTCAGTTCGTCGATGCGCGGGGGCAGTGGCCACAACAGCGTGCTCTGCGCGGCTCCCCCGACGCGGCGGGCCTGCCGCAGTGCGCGCAGCAGTGTTCTGCGCACACGGAGGACGAGGCCGGTTCCGACGGCGAAGAACACGGCGCCGGTGGCGATCCGCGCACCGCGGGAGGTCTGCCCGGCGAGCGAGCAGGCCGGCTTGTACGTGATCGCCGGGGCACCCCACAGGGTGGGCAGCCTCAGGGCCCTGATACGGATCATGCCGGTGGCCCCCCATGTAGGCGGTGACAGCGCAGACCGACCCCGAAAGGCCGGTCCGATTCTGTCCCCGCACGGCCCGGTAGGACCAGATCAACGGAACGTCCCACCCGAACGAGTGAGGGGCCCGATGAGGGGCGCGGGGGCACGGCCCCCCACAAGGGGCGCGGGAACTGCGCGACCAGCCACGGACGGCCCGCGGCCGAAGACGCGCAGTCCCCCGCGAGCGACCAGTGCCCCGGCAGGCAACGTGTGCCCGTCGAGGAGCGGCGTCCGGTGCGTTCTCTCGGTGCGCCGGCCGGAAGTCCTCGTACTGGACGTACCAGGGCTTTCGGCCGGTGCGGCGAGAGGGCGTGCCGGGCGTCGCGACGGGGCGAACGTCGCCTGTAGGGGCACTAGCTGCGCAGCACCGCGCCCGTACGCTCCGCGGCCAACGCCACCGCCGCGTCCCGCGCCGCGGACGCCTCGTCGACGGTGAGCGTCCGGTCACCGGCCCGGAACCGCAGCGCGTACGCCAGCGACTTGCGGTCCGCGCCGAGCTGATCGGCGTTCTCGTACACGTCGAACAGCCGGATGGACTCCAGCAGTTCACCCGCGCCCTCGCGCAGCGCGGCCTCGACGTCCGCCTGCACGACCGCCCGGTCGACGACCAGCGCGACGTCCTGCGTGGCCACCGGGAAGGCGGAGATGCTCGGCGCCTGCGGGGTGCCGTCGCCGACCTGCTCCAGGGCGTCCAGGTTCAGCTCCATCGCGCAGGTGCGCTCGGGCAGGCCCAGGGCCTTCAGGACGCGTGGGTGCAGTTCGCCGGCGTGGCCGACGACCCGCTCGGCGCCGTCGGCGGCGACCACGAGTTCGGCGCAGCGGCCCGGGTGCCACGGCCCGTACTGGCCCTTGCGTACGACGAGCTCGGCACCCGCCTCGCGGGCAACCGTACGCGCCGCCTCGACCGCGTCGGCCCAGTCGCCCGGACGGCCCTTGCCCCACCAGCCGGCCTGCTCGCGGGCGCCCGCGAGGACGACGGCGACATGGCGCGGCTGCTCGGGCAGCGCGGCGTCGAGCGCGGCGATCTCCTCGTCGGTCGGTCGGCGGTCGACCGGCAGATGCGTGGCCGCGCCGCCCTGGTCCGCGCGCGGCAGGAAGACCAGCCCGGTCTCGAACAGCGCGAGGTCGTGCGCACCGCGCCCGTCGTTGCGGCGCAGCGCGCCGAGCAGCCCCGGCAGCAGCGACGTGCGCAGCGCGGGCTCCTCGTCGTTGAGGGGGTTGACCAGCTTCACCACGCGGCGGGCGGGGTCGGCGGCGTCCAGGCCGAGCTGGTCGAAGACCTGCTCGCTGACGAACGGGTAGTTCGGCGCCTCGACGTAGCCCGCCCCGGCCAGCGCCCGCCCGACCCGGCGGTGCAGCCGCTGCCGGTGGGTGAGACCGCGCTGCGACGGAGGCTTGGGAAGCGTGGAGGGCAGGTTCTCGTAACCCTCCAGGCGGATGACCTCTTCGGCGAGGTCGTTCTGCTCGAGCAGGTCCGGCCGCCAGGACGGCACGGTGACGATCAGCTCGTCCTGCCCGTACACGTCGCAGCCGACCTCCTGCAGCCGGCGTACGACGGTCTCGCGGCCGTACTCGACGCCCGCGACCCTGTCCGGGTGGTCGGCCGGCATGGCGATGGTGTGCGGCGCGGACGGAGCCATGATCTCGGTGACACCGGCGTCGGCGGTGCCGCCCGCGAGGAGCACGAGCAGGTCGACCGTGCGCTGTGCGGCTGCGGATGCGGCCTGCGGGTCGACGCCGCGCTCGAAGCGGCGGGAGGCCTCGGAGGACAGCTTGTGACGGCGGGCCGTACGCGCGATGGACACCGCGTCGAAGTGCGCGGCCTCGATCACGACGTCCGTGGTCGAACCCTCGGTGGCGTCGTGGTCGGCGATCTCGGTGTCGGCGCCGCCCATGACGCCCGCGAGGCCGATGGGGCCGCGCTCGTCGGTGATCACCAGGTCCTCGGCGTGCAGCTTCCGCTCGACGCCGTCGAGGGTGACGATCCTCTCGCCCTCCTCGGCCCGGCGCACGCCGATCGGGCCCCGGACGAGCCCCCGGTCGTAGGCGTGCAGCGGCTGGCCGAGCTCCGTCATCACGTAGTTGGTGACGTCGACGGCGAGCGAGATCGGGCGCATGCCGACCTTCTGCAGGCGGCGCTTCAGCCAGATCGGGGAGCGGGCCTCGGGCTGCAGGCCGGACACCGTGCGGGCGGTGAAGCGGTCGCAGCCCATCGGCTCGGAGACCTTCACCGGGTAGCCGTAGGCGTTCGGCGCGGGCACGTCGAGCAGGGCGGGGTCGCGCAGCGGCAGGCCGTAGGCGATGGCGGTCTCGCGGGCGACGCCGCGGATGGACAGACAGTCGCCGCGGTTGGCGGTGACGGCGATGTCCAGCACCTCGTCGACCAGCTCCAGCAGCTCGATCGCGTCCTTGCCGACCTCGGTCTCGGGCGGCAGCACGATGATGCCCTTGGTGCCGTCGTCGCCCATGCCCAGCTCGTCGCTGGAGCAGATCATGCCGTGCGAGGTACGGCCGTAGGTCTTGCGCGCGCTGATCGCGAAGCCGCCGGGCAGCACGGCGCCCGGGAGGACCACGACGACCTTGTCGCCGACGGCGAAGTTCCGGGCGCCGCAGACGATCTCCTGGGGCTCACCGGTGCCGTTGGCCCCGCCGACGTCGACGGTGCAGAAGCGGATCGGCTTCTTGAACTCCGTCAGTTCCTCGATGGTGAGCACCTGGCCGACGACCAGGGGGCCCTTGAGGCCGTCGCCCAGCTGCTCGACGGTCTCCACCTCGAGCCCAGCCGAAATGAGCTTGGCCTGCACGTCACGACCGGTCTCCGTCTCCGGCAGGTCGACGTACTCCCGCAGCCAAGAAAGCGGGACCCGCATCAGATCTCCATCCCGAACGGCCGGGTGAACCGGACGTCACCCTCGACCATGTCTCGCATGTCCTCGACGTTGTGGCGGAACATCAGCATCCGCTCGATGCCGAACCCGAAGGCGAAGCCGCTGTACCTCTCCGGGTCGACGCCGCAGGCGGTGAGCACCCGCGGGTTGACCATGCCGCAGCCGCCCAGCTCGATCCAGCCCTCGCTGGAGCAGGTGCGGCAGGGCCGGTCGGGGTTGCCGACGGACTCGCCGCGGCAGACGTAGCACACCATGTCCATCTCGGCGGACGGCTCGGTGAACGGGAAGAAGTTCGGCCGCAGCCGGGTCTTCATGCCCTCGCCGAACAGCGACTGGACCATGTGGTCGAGCGTGCCCTTGAGGTCGGCCATGGTCAGGCCCTCGTCCACCGCGAGCAGCTCCACCTGGTGGAACACCGGGGTGTGCGTCGCGTCCAGCTCGTCGGTGCGGTACACGCGGCCCGGGCAGATCACGTAGACCGGCAGCTCGCGGTCGAGCAGGGAGCGGATCTGCACGGGCGAGGTGTGGGTGCGCAGCACGACCCCGGACTCCGAGCCGCCGTCCGGGCCCTGCACGAAGAAGGTGTCGGCCTCGCCGCGCGCCGGATGGTCCGGGCCGATGTTGAGGGCGTCGAAGTTGAACCACTCGGCCTCGACCTGCGGGCCCTCGGCGACCTCGTAGCCCATGGCCACGAAGATGTCCTCGATGCGCTCGGAGAGCGTGGTCAACGGGTGGCGGGCGCCGGCGGGCACACGGTCGTAGGGCAGCGTGACGTCCACCGCCTCCTCGACCAGCACCCGGGCGTCCCGCTCGGCCTCCAGTTCGGCCTGGCGGGCGGCCAGGGCCTTGTTGACGGCGCCACGGGCCTGGCCGACGCGCTTGCCGACCTCGGCCTTGGCGTGCGGGGGCAGGGCGCCGATCTCGCGGTTGGCCAGCGCCAGCGGGGAGGCGCCGCCGGTGTGGGCGACCTTGGCCTCCTGGAGCGCGTCGAGGGAGTCCGCGGCGACGAAGGCGGCGAGCGCCTCGTCCCGCATGCGCTCGATCTCTTCCGGTTTCAACGCCTCGACCTCGACTGGGTCGTACGACTTATTGGGTGCCGACATCTCTTCCCGTGCTTCCGATTGGCTGGCTGAAGGTCCCCGTCACCGACTCATGGACAGTGCTCACGGTTTTCGGGACACAAAGGTGCCAAAGGCCGAGTCTAACGGGGTGGGGATACGCGGACGCGCCCGTGGCCGTCAGGCGAGATACGCCGGAGCCGCCACGGGCAGCGTAAATCGGAACTGCGCGCCGCCGCCGGGGGCGCGGCCGACCGTGATGGTGCCGCCGTGGGCCTCGACGATGCCCTTGACGATGTACAGCCCGAGGCCCGTGCCGCCGCGCTTGCTGCCCCGCCAGAAGCGGGTGAAGACGCGGTTCATGGACTCCTCCGGGATGCCGGTGCCCTCGTCGCTCACGGTGACCGACGTGCCGACGTCCTCCCCTTCGCGCGGGGAGGCGGTGGGCGTGACGTCGATCGTGACAGTTCCCTCGCCGTGGCGCACGGCATTTTCGATGAGGTTGCTGAGCACCTGGTCGATCTTGTCGGGGTCGGCCCACAGGTCGGGCAGCGGCTGCTCGACGCGGAGCAGGAACCGGTCGGCGGGCAGGCCCGCGGCGACGTACGCCTGGATGTGCCGGCCGACGGCGGCGCCGATGTCGACGGGCTGGCGGCGCACCTCCAGCCGGCCCGAGTCGATGCGCGAGATGTCCAGCAGCTCGGCGATGAGCCGGGTGACGCGGTCGGCGTCGGCGTCGACCGTCTCCAGCATCAGGCGTTTCTGGTCGTCGGTGAACCGCTCCCACTTGGCGAGCAGCGTGGCCGTGAACCCTTTGACGGAGGTGAGCGGGGAGCGCAGCTCGTGGGCGACGGTGGCGATCAGTTCGGCGTGACTGCGCTCGGTGCGGCGCCGGGCCTCGGTGTCGCGCAGCGAGACGACGACCCGGCGGACGGGGCCGGTGGGTTCGGTGCGGACGTACCGCGCCGAGACGAGCACCTCCCGCCCGCCCGGCAGCAGCAGGTTCCGCTCCGGCTGCCGGACCCGGGTGGCGAGGCCGCCATAGGGGTCGGTCAGCTGCCACCAGCGCCTGCCCTCGAGGTCCTCCAGCGGCAGCGCCTTGTCGAGCGGCTGCCCGAGCGCGTCGGCGGCGGTCAGGGCGGTGACGCGTTCGGCGGCGGCGTTGAAGCAGACGACCTGGCCGTGCTCGTCGGCGACGACGAGGCCGTCGGGCAGGTCGTCGGGGTCGATGCCGAGCTCGGCGGGATCGCCGTACCGGGACGCGGGCGGACGCCGCACGTCCCGTCCCCCCGGAGCGCTGCTCGTGCCGACGCTCATCCGCGTACCCCACCTCTCAGACGGCGCAGGAGGCCCCCGAGCCGGTCACCCTACTAGTTCCCGGTGACGGAGCGGCAGCCTCCGGGGGCGCGCTGTGCACGGGCCGACGCGTAGAGGCATACGGCTGCGGCGGTCGCGAGGTTCAGGCTCTCGGCCTTCCCGTGGATCGGGACGCGGACGACGGCGTCCGCGAGCGTGCGGGTCTCCTCGGGCAGGCCCCACGCCTCGTTGCCGAAGACCCAGGCGGTGGGCCCGCCCATGGTCTGCTTGTCGAGCTCGTCGTCGAGGTCGTGCTGCCCGGCCCCGTCGGCGGCCAGGACGCGCACCCCGGCCTCCTTCAGTCCCGCCACGGCCCGCTCGACGGGCACCCCGACGGCGACCGGCAGATGGAACAGCGACCCGACGGAGGCGCGTACGGCCTTGGGGTTGTACAGGTCGACGGAGGCGTCGGTCAGGACGACGGCCTCGGCACCGGCGGCGTCCGCGCAGCGCAGCACGGTCCCGGCGTTGCCGGGGTCCCGCACGTGCGCGAGCACGGCGACGAGCCGGGGCCGGGCGGCGAGGATCTTCTCGAAGGGCGTGTCCAGGAACCGGCAGATCCCGACCAGCCCCTGCGGGGTCACGGTCGTGGAGATGTCGGCGATGACCTGCTCGGAGGCGAGGTGCACCCGGGCGCCGGTGCCCCGGGCCTCGCCGATGATGTCGGCGTACCGATCGGCCGCCTCGACGGTCGCGAACAGCTCCACGAGCGTCCCCGGCTGCGCCCCGGCCTCCCGCACGGCCTGGGGCCCCTCCGCGAGGAACAGCCGCTCCTTGCCCCGGAAGTTCCGCCTGGCCAGCCGCCGCGCGGCCAGGACCCGGGGGGAACGGGGGGAGATCAGCTCGGGAACGGCGGGGGACATCTCAGCTCACCTTCACAACGACTTCTCCGCCGCAACGGCGCTCGACCACGACGGCACGGTCCGGCGGTGCCGAACCGGCCGCTGCTCTCGGAACGGCGGTGGCGAACCTGCCGCTTCTCACGGAACAGCGATGCCGAAACGGCCGCTTCTCACAGAACAACGGACCCGCAGGCAAACCCACGGGTCCGTTCAGTCACCTCGGCTTCGGCTCAAGCCCGGCGCGGCGTCACGCGGCCTTCGGCGCGTTGACGTCCGCCGGCAGCGCCTTCTGCGCGACCTCGACCAGCGCGGCGAACGCGGTGGCGTCGTTCACGGCGAGCTCGGCGAGGATCTTGCGGTCGACCTCGACGTTCGCGGCCTTCAGGCCCTGGATGAAGCGGTTGTACGTGATGCCGTTGGCGCGGGCAGCGGCGTTGATGCGCTGGATCCACAGCTGGCGGAAGTCACCCTTGCGCTTCTTGCGGTCGTTGTAGTTGTAGACCAGCGAGTGGGTGACCTGCTCCTTGGCCTTGCGGTACAGGCGCGAACGCTGACCGCGGTAGCCGGAGGCCTGCTCGAGGATCGCCCGGCGCTTCTTGTGGGCGTTCACTGCCCGCTTGACGCGTGCCACTTTTTAACTCCTTGTAGCGGGGCCGTGGGTGTCGTCACACGGCCCGGAATCGATTGGGTCCCGGTCCAGACGTACGGCGCTCAAGGGGCGCCGGAGCGTCACTTGCCGAGAAGCTTCTTGATCTTCTTGGCGTCGCCCGGGGCCATCTCGGCGTTGCCGGTGAGGCGACGCGTCAGACGGGACGACTTGTGCTCGAGCAGGTGGCGCTTGCCGGCGCGCTCACGGAGCACCTTGCCGGAGCCGGTGACCTTGAAGCGCTTGCTGGCACCGCTGTGCGACTTGTTCTTCGGCATAGCGCCGTTCTCTCCTCGTCGGTGGCGCTCCGGTGCCCGGTCGCGAAAACCGGGCACGGTGGAGCGTCGCTCTTGTTTCGGTTACGTCCTGGGACTGTCGTCCCGGGGATCACGCCTCGGCAGGCTCCTCGGCGGGCGCCTCTGCATCGGCGGGGTTCTGCGAGCGACCGGGATTGGCCTTCGCGGACGCCTTGCGGGCCTCCTGCGCCTGGCGAGCCTCGGCCATCGCCTCGGTCTTCTTCTTGTGCGGACCGAGGACCATGATCATGTTGCGGCCGTCCTGCTTCGGGTTCGACTCCACGAAACCGAGGTCCTGGACGTCCTCCGCGAGCCGCTGCAGCAGCCGGTAGCCCAGCTCGGGCCGGGACTGCTCGCGACCACGGAACATGATCGTGATCTTGACCTTGTCGCCCTGCTTGAGGAACCGAACGACGTGACCCTTCTTGGTGTCATAGTCGTGCGGGTCGATCTTCGGCCGGAGCTTCATCTCCTTGATGACCGTGTGCGCCTGGTTCTTGCGCGCCTCACGGGCCTTCATGGCCGACTCGTACTTGAACTTCCCGTAGTCCATGAGCTTGCACACGGGCGGACGGGCGTTCGCCGCGACCTCGACCAGGTCCAGGTCGTACTCCTGCGCAAGCTCCAGTGCCTTAGCGAGCGGGACGATGCCCACCTGCTCGCCACTGGGACCGACAAGTCGCACCTCGGGAACGCGAATCCGGTCGTTGATGCGGGGCTCGGCGCTGATGGATCCTCCTCGGTAGCACCACACGGCGGTCTGGCGGACAGCCGCGTAACGTCTGTATGCGTAAGACCTAACCGCGCCGAAGCACAAAAAATGCCCCGGACGATCACAGGCGGGGCTCCTCGAACTACCGGAGCGACCGCCGCGGTGACCGCGGGGCGCACTTTCGGGCGGACGCCGTCACTGGGGACGGGGCCGCCTGACCGGTGACCCGCCGCCCGAAGGGGCGGTCAGGTGGGAGTTCGAAAGCCTCCACTTGTAGGTCGGGCTCGTGGGCCGTGAGGCATACGTGTCCGACCGGTCGTTACACAAGGCTAGCAGCCTCGGCCACAAAGGGCTAACCGAGACCGAACGGGGCCGACTGGGGCCGACGCGCGCCCTGCCCCTATGGTGAACGGCATGAGTGAAGAGACGCCCGACTTCAACGCCATGACCCGCGACATCGCCGAGGTCCCCGCGGTCGAGGTGATCGTGACGGTCGCCGTCAACCTGATGAGCGCGGCCGCGGTGAAGCTCGGTCTGACCGAGGAGGGCGAGAAGCACAAGGACCTGGACGAGGCCCGCAAGCTGATCCACGCCCTCGCGGGGCTGCTGGACGCGAGCGCGACCGAGATCAGCTCCTTCCACGCGGCGCCGCTGCGGGACGGCCTGAAGTCGCTCCAGCTGGCGTTCCGCGAGGCGTCCCTCGTGCCCGACGACCCGGGGCAGGGGCCGGGCGAGAAGTACACGGGGCCGGTCTACGCCTAGTCGACCCACGGACGGGTCACCCTCGTACGTACAGGGGCTCGCCCGGTGGCGCGGATCCGGCCGGCAGCAGTGCCAGGTCGAGGCCGCGCACCAGGCGGGCCCTCAGTGTCTCGTCGGCGGCCATGCGCCGCGCCACCGCGCGGGCGGCCTCGGCGGGGGCGGCGGCCGGGTCCAGGACGAGGGCCAGGGTGCCGTCCGCCTCTCCGGGCCCGAGGTGGGCGCGGAGCACAGCGGGCTCGGCGGCCACGGCGGCCCGTACCGCGGCGACGACCGCGGGGTCGGCGAGCGGGTCGGTGCTCGTGCGGCCCTCCGCCAGCGCCAGCAGCGCGGGCCCGGTCAGCTCGAACGGCACGGGCCCGGCCAGGTCCAGCACGACCGTGTCCGCCTTCTCGTGCGCGGCGGCCTGGAGGGCCTGGTGCAGCGGTACGGCCACGGGGCGGGCCTGCGGGTCCCAGCGGGCCAGCGCGTCGGTGGACGTGAACGCGGGCAGGGCGGTGCGCCCGCCGGCCTTCAGGGTCGGCACGGCCATGTCGCTGGTCTTCTCGCGGCGCAGCCCGTTCTCGTCCTGTTCGACCTCGCCGAGCACGGCGACCACGGGGACGAGCAGCCGGGCGCCCTTCAGCGCGGCCAGCACGGGTCCCACGGCGGTGCGGTCCTCGGCCCACGCCGCGAGCGCCGCGCTCAGCCGGGGGTCGGCGGAGCCGTCGTCGTCGGAGAAGCCGGGGTCGGGAATGTTCTTGTTCGCCACGGTCACGACCCTATAGGGGCAGTCGGGCGGGGCCTGTGCGGGCCCGGTAACACGGCCGTGACCCACTCACCGGTTTCTCAGCCGTCGCTGACACAGATGTCACGTCCGTCTCATCGCCCGCACATGCGCCGCCCCCACTCTGGAGGTATGGCTCGTCCCAGAATCCGCCGCGGCCTGATGTGCGCCGCCGTCGCGTCCGCCGTCGCCGTGGGCGGTACGGCGGCGGGCACCGCGTATGTGCAGGCGCGGGCGCACCCCGCGGTGCGGGCCGTATCGTCTGCGGTGACGCCGTCGGCATCGGCGAGCGGGGAGGCAGCGGTGGAGCCTGTGGCGCGGCCGAGCGTCGACCGGGACGCGCTGCTGGCGGAGGCCATGGCGAGCGTGCCGGTGGAGGACGGGGCCGAGGTGTCGGTGGCGGTGCTGGACCTTCAGTCCGGGCAGGGCGCCGCGTACGGCGAGGGCGCCTTCGACACGGCGAGCATCGTCAAGGTGGACATCCTGGCGGCGCTGCTGCTCCAGACGCAGGACGCGGGCCGGGAGCTGACGGCGGCGGAGAAGTCCTACGCCACCGCGATGATCGAGCGCAGCGACAACGACTCGGCGTCGGCCTTGTGGCGGACGATCGGCCGGGCGGAAGGGCTGGACGCGGCGAACGAGCGGTTCGGGCTGACCGGGACCGAGGGCGGTGACGGGATGCTGTGGGGGCTGACCCGGACGACGGCGGCCGACCAACTCGCCCTGCTGCGGCAGGTGTTCGGCGACGACTCCGAACTGAGCGCGGCCTCGCGGTCGTACATCCGCGAGCTGATGGGGCGGATCGCCGTCGGTCAGCGGTGGGGCGTGTCGGCGGCCGGGGACGGGTCGGGGTGGGCGCTGAAGAACGGCTGGCTGCCGCGCACCGCGACCGGGTTGTGGGACATCAACAGCATCGGCCGGGTGACGGTCGGCGGCCGTGGCGTCCTGGTGGCCGTGCTGTCGGACGGCAACACGACGAAGGACAAGGGCGTCTCGCTGGTCGAGGCGGCGGCACGGGCGGCCGTGTCGGTGCTGACCGGGCAGGCGTCGCCCTCGGCCACGGCGTCCGCGACCGCGGGCTAGCCGACCGGGAGTGGTCGTCGACGGCCCCGGCGGCCTACTGCGCCCCGCCGCCGCGGGACGCGCGGGGCGGATCGCGAGGCGGTCGCCCGGAGCCGGGGAACCGGTCGCGAGGCGTACGCGGTCACCCGGAGCCGGGGGACGCGGCGGCGGAACGACCCCCGCGGGCCGTCGGCACCTTCGGGGCGGCGCCGCGTCCCGCGGCACCTCTCCTGAGGGCTGTTCCTAGAAGCCGTCGTACGTGCGGCGGGTCCGCCACAGCACGACCGCCGCGACCAGCAGGACGCCGCCCACGCTGCCGGCGAGGGGGCCCGCCCAACTCGCGGGGTCGTCGTCGTCGCGGGCGGTGTCCGGACCGGCACCGAAGTACTTCTCGCCGTACGCCGCCGAGCGCAGGCCCTGTGGCTTCAGGCGCCCGGCCTCCTCGATGGCGGCGGCCGGGTCGACGAAGCCGAAGCCGCGGGAGTCGTCACGGCCGTCGGCCGGGGCGTCGCGGGCGGTGTCCTCCAGGAGCCGTTTGATCTGGGCGGGGGTGAGGCCGGGGTGGGCGGCCTTGACGAGCGCGACGGCGCCGGAGACGAAGGCCGCGGCGGCGCTGGTGCCCCAGCCCTCGTAGTACTTGCGGTCCGGATCGGCGATCACCACGTCGACGCCGGGGGCGCTGACCGTGGCGTACCAGCGGCGGGTGGAGAAGGAGGCGCGGGTGCCGTAGCGGTCGACGGCGGTCGCGGCGATCACGCCGGGGTAGGCGGCCGGGTAGGAGATGTGGTCGCCCTTCTCGCCGCCGTTGCCGGCCGAGGCGACGACCACAGAGCCCTTCTTCAGCGCGTACTGGACGGCCTCGTCCTCGGCGGGCTCCGGGTGGGCGGAGGCGGAGTCGTCGCCGAGGGAGAGGTTGATGACGTCGGCGCCCTGGTCGGCGGCCCAGCGGATGCCGTCCGCGAGGGCGTTGCCGCGGGTCTTGCGGGCCTTGGCGCGGGCGGGGTCGCCGTCCTCGAGGATGACGCGGACGGGGAGGATGCGCGCCTCGGGGGCGATGCCCATGACGCCGTCGGCGTTGTCGGCGCCGTGGCCGTGTCCCGCGATGATGCCGGCCATGGCGGTGCCGTGCCGGGCCCAGGCGCGGTCTCCGCGGCCGGCGCCGAAGCCGACCATGTCCTTGGTGGGCAGGACGTTGCGGGCCAGGTCGGGATGGTCGTCGTCGACGCCGGTGTCCAGGACGGCGACGGTGATGCCCGCGCCCTTGGTGGTCCGCCAGGCCTCCTCGGTGTGCATGGCCTCCAGGGCCCACTGCTGGGCGCGGATGCCGTCGGCGTGGGCGGCGGTGGGCGGGACCAGGGCGACGGAGGCGGCGAGCAGGGCACCGAGCAGCCCGGCCCTGCGGGTCGTGGGCTTCATGAGGCCTGTTCCGTGGAGGACGTGACGGACTTGCGCAGGCTGCGCTCCGCACGGTCGGCGAGGCCCTTCGCCTCGTGGCCCAGGCCCGCCTGGGCGGCGGCGGTGGTGACGCCGGAGCGCATCGCCTCGGCGGCAGGCTGCGGTTCGTCGACGGTCCGGGCGTCGGCCCAGCCGGAGACGGCGTACACGACGACCGGGGCGTCGGTGAGCACGGAGACCGTCCAGGAGGCCCGCTGCTCGTCGCCGAAGCCCGCGGCGACGGTGTCCTTCGCCGCGTAGGGGCGCGGCATCAGGTCCGTGCGCCGGCCGAGGCCGTCCCGCTCGAAGCGGGCGTCCAGCGCGCGCATGGCGGTCGCGTCGGCCTTGGTGAAGAGCAGGCCGACCGTGGTGACATAGCTCTCGGTGGCGTCGGTGTAGGTGGCGCGCAGCAGGCGCTCGCAGCCGACCGGGGCGAGGGCCTTGCGCAGCAGCGGGTCGAGGGCGTCGACGCAGTCGCTGTCCGGGGCGACGGCAATACGCGTCCAGATCCGGTCGGCCCCGCCGGGTCCGGCGCCGCGGCCCTGCACGGTGGGCGGGAACAGCTGGTCGACCGGCGCGCTGTGCCACAGGCTGCCGGCGGCCGCGAAGGTCCCGCGCTCCTCGGCCTCACCGGAGTCTCCGGCCAGCCAACTCCCGGTCACGGCACCGCCGATGAGCCCGGCCCCGAGGACGAGGCAGACGGCGGCCGTGAGGGTGCGCCGCCGGATCAGGACGCCGGACAGGCCGGTCCGCCCGCGGTCGTCGAACGCCTCGGGTTCGGCGAGGGTGACCACGGGCCGCCCCGAGTCGAACGTCCCGCCCGACGGGTGCTGGGCGCCCCAGGAGTGGGCGGGGTCCGGGCTCATGGGGGCGGCGGGCTCCGAGGTGGCCGCCCGGGCGGGCCGGGCCTCCGGGACGGGGCGCAGTCGCCGGGTCGTGTCCGCGGGACTCTCGGCGGGCGCGGCACCGTCACGCGCCGTCGGCAGGGGCCGCCGGCCCGGACGCGGCGGAGCGTCGGGAAAGCGGGCCGAAGCCGGAGGCGGGGGCGGGGTGAGAGGGCCGGCGTCCGGGATCGGCGGGGCGGGGAGGGCCGGGAAACGGGTGCCCGGGGAGGGCGAGCCGTTGCCGGGGGCCGGGGATGCGGGGCGGGTACCGTCGCCTGACGCGTGGGACCCGTGGCGGGCGTCGTCGCCCGACGCCGCAGACCCGGGGCGTGCGCCAGGACGCGAGGCCGGGGAGCCGGGGAGCCGACCGTTGCCCGGGGACGGGGAGCCGGGCTGCGTGGTGTGACCCGGCGTCGGGGAATCGGGACGGTGGTCCTCGCCGGGCGGCGTGGCGTCGCGGCGGGTGATGTCGCCGTGCGGGGGCGAGGGGCGGTTCCTGTCCCGCTCCGCGGACTGGAACTCCGGCGGCTGAGGGCGCTGCTCCGGGGAATGGGAGTCCGGCGGCTGAGGGCGCCGCTCCGGGGACTGGAACTCCGGCGGCTGAAGGCGCCGCTCCGCGGACTGGAACTCCGGCGGCTGAAGGCGCCGCTCCGCGGACTGGAACTCCGGCGGCTGAAGGCGCCGCTCCGCGGACTGGAACTCCGGCGGCTGAAGGCGCCGCTCCGCGGACTGGAACTCCGGCGGCTGAAGGCGCCGCTCCGCGGACTGGAACTCCGGCGGCTGAAGGCGCCGCTCCGCGGACTGGAACTCCGGCGGCTGAAGGCGCCGCTCCGCGGACTGGAACTCCGGCGGCTGAAGGCGCCGCTCCGGGGACTGGAACTCCGGCGGCTGAAGGCGCCGCTCCGGGGAATGGGAGTCCGGATGCCGGCGTCGCTGTTCCGGGGACCTTGGCTCCGGCAGGCGGGGCTCGCTGTCCGGGTGCCCGTCGGGGGTCCTCGGCGGCTGTGCGGGCCGTGGTGGGGTCGTCGGCCGGGGAGGGATCGCGGCGTGCTGCGCCTCCGTGCTCATGCACCCCCCGTTTCCTCGTGCCGTGCCCGTCTCCTCGTACGCGGGCCGTCCTCGTCAGGTAGTCGCACGCATACCCGCGCGCACGGTCCGGCATCCCGGCGCGGCGGCGGGCGGAGTCGTTGCTCCGTGCGTGCGCGTCACTCTACGGGTTGCCCCGGCCGATGCGGGAACCAGTCCACGAGCCCGGGGCATCTGCCCGGAACATCCCCCTACCCTGCGGTAATCCAGTCTGGCAGGCTTCGTTCATGACTGCGCGCGCCGCCGACCGGGCCCGTTACGACCGGGCCACCGCCCATCTCGACGCCCCCGTTGCGATCGTGGACCTGGACGCCTTCGACGCCAACGCGGACGACCTGGTCCGTCGCGCGGGCGGCAAGCCGATCCGCGTCGCCAGCAAGTCCGTACGCTGTCGTGCGCTGCTGGAACGCGTCCTGGCCCGGGACGGCTTCGCAGGGATCATGTCGTTCACGCTCGCCGAGTCCCTGTGGCTGGCCCGCTCCGGTTTCGAGGACGTCCTCCTCGCCTATCCGTCGGCCGACCGCGCCGGTTTCGCCGAACTGACCTCCGACCCCAAGCTCGCCGCCGCCGTCACGGTCGTGGTGGACGACCCCGCCCAGCTCGCCCTCATCGACGCGGCCCGGGACGGCGGTCGCGAAGTCGTGCGGGTGTGCCTGGAGTTGGACACCTCCCTGAAGCTGCTCGGCGGGCGCGTGCGCATCGGGGCGCGCCGCTCGCCGCTGCACTCCCCCGCCGACGTCGCCGACCTGGCCCGGGCGGTGGCCCGGCGGCCGGGGTTCGAGGTCGTCGGGATCATGGCGTACGAGGGGCACGTCGCGGGCGTCGGGGACGCGATCGCCGGACGGCCGGTGCGCTCGCGGGCGGTGCGGCTGATGCAGACCGCCGCCCGGCGGGAACTGGCCGAGCGGCGCGCGGCGGTGGTGCGCGCGGTGCGGGCCGTGGCGCCGGGGCTGGAGTTCGTCAACGGCGGCGGCACGGGCAGCGTGCAGCACACCGCCGCGGAGGACGCGGTGACCGAGATCGGCGCCGGTTCGGGGCTGTACGTCCCGCGGCTGTTCGACAACTACACGTCGTTCAGCGGCCGTCCGGCGGCGCTGTTCGCCCTGCCGGTGGTGCGCAGGCCCGGCGTCGGGGTGGTGACCGTCCTCGGCGGCGGCTACCCGGCGTCCGGCGCGGCCGGGACCGACCGGCTGCCGGTGCCGTACCTGCCGCAGGGGCTGCGCTACGACGCCCAGGAGGGCGCCGGGGAGGTGCAGACGCCGCTTCTGGGCTCCCCGGCCGACGACCTGCTGGTCGGCGACAAGGTGTGGTTCCGGCACGCCAAGGCCGGTGAGCTGTGCGAGCGCTTCGACGCGCTGCACCTGGTCGAGGGCGACCGGGTCACGGCGACGGTGCCGACGTACCGGGGCGAGGGCCGCACGTTCCTGTGACGCACCGGCCGGCCGGGCCGACCGTGTCTCGCACCGCGCCCCCGCTCCCCGCTCGCCCTGACGCGTCAGCCGGTCGGCCCGATGCCCGCGCCCACCCCGCCGCCGGTGTCCGCGTCGCCGACCGGCCGGATGCCGTCCGTGATGCGGTCCATGTCGGACGGCGGCGGCCCGTCCGGACCGGCGTCGAACACGTACCGCACGATGACCGGCGCCTCCGTACCGACGCTGGACTGGAAGGCGAGGGACTGCACGTAACCGCCGGGCCCCTCGGCGGTGTCGACGCGCCAGCGCACGAAGTACCCGGCGCGGCCCGCCACCGCGACCGGCCCGGCCTTGACGACCCGGTGCGACTCGATGCCGCCGTAGGGGCGCCGGCCGACGACGTCCCGGTCGTACGCCTCGTCGGCCGCGTCCGCGATGTCCGCCTTCGCCAGCGCCTCGGGGGACGTCTCGTCGGTCTCGGTGGCCGTGCGGGAGATGACCAGGCCGTGCCGGCAGACCCCGGCGTCGCCCGGGCAGTCGTACGTGCCGTCGGTGGTCATCATGACGTGGTCCACGCTGATGTTCTCCGGCCGGACCCAGCCGTCGAGCAACGGCAGGGTGATGCCGTTGAGTTCGTCGACGACGACGGCCGGGTCGTCCGTGGAGGGTGCGGGGGCGGCCTCGGAGGGCGGGGGCGCAGCCGTGGTCGCCGCGGTCGGCGGCGCGGTGTTCGCCCGCGTGCCGCCGCTTCCGTCGCCGCCGGACTCGTCGCCGCCCAGGCCGCCGCCGAGGACGGCGACGGCCGTGCCGAGCACGGCCACCAGCAGTATCCCGGCGGCGGTGAGGGCCCCGGCCCTCGCGCGCGGGGACCGGGCGCCGCGGGCGGCCGGGGGCGGCGGGCCGGCGGGCTCGGGCGGGCGCCGGTGCTCGGTCCAGGCCGTTCCGTCCCACCAGCGCTCGAGATGCGGAGCCGACGGGTCGCGGTACCAGCCGGGCGGAGGTGTCGTGCTCACCCGGGCACTGTAGGCCGACGGCTACAGCGGTGTGACGTACGCCCCCGAGATCCCGCCGTCCACCAGGAAGTCGCTGGCGTTGACGAAGGAGGAGTCGTCGCTGGCCAGGAAGGCGACGGCGGCGGCGATCTCCTCGGCCTCGGCGAACCGGCCGAGCGGGATGTGCACCAGGCGGCGCGCGGCGCGCTCCGGGTCCTTGGCGAACAGCTCCTGCAGCAGCGGGGTGTTGACCGGGCCGGGGCACAGCGCGTTGACGCGGATGCCCTCGCGGGCGAACTGCACGCCCAGTTCCCGGGACATGGCGAGGACGCCGCCCTTGGACGCGGTGTACGAGATCTGCGAGGTGGCCGCGCCCATCCGGGCCACGAAGGACGCCGTGTTGATGATGGAGCCCTTGCCCTGGCGGCGCATGTAGGGGATCGCCGCCTTGCAGCACAGGTAGACGGAGGTGAGGTTGACCTCCTGGACGCGCTTCCAGGCCTCCAGGCCGGTCTCCAGGATGGAGTCGTCGTCGGGCGGGGAGATACCGGCGTTGTTGAAGGCGACGTCGACGCTGCCGTACGTCTCGTACGCCGTCCGGAACAGCGCCTCGACCTGCTCGGGGTCTGTGACGTCGACGTTCACGTAGATGCCGCCGACCTCCTCGGCGGCCGCCTTGCCGCGCGTCTCGTCGACGTCTCCGCAGACGACGTGGGCGCCTTCGGAGGCGAGCCGGCGGGCGGTGGCGAGACCGATGCCGCTGCCGGCTCCGGTGAGGACGGCGGTGCGGCCGACCAGTCGGCGGCAGATGATCTCTTCGGTCACTGGGGACCCTCCGTGCTGATGAAGACGTTCTTGGTCTCGGTGAAGGCGGCGAGCGCGTCCGGGCCGAGTTCACGGCCGATGCCGGACTGTTTGAAGCCGCCGAAGGGGGTCCAGTAGCGCACGCTGGAGTGGGAGTTGACGGACAGGTTGCCCGCCCGGACGGCTCGCGAGACGCGCAGGGCGCGGCCGACGTCGCGGGTCCAGACGGAGCCGGAGAGGCCGTAGTCGGTGGCGTTGGCCAGGCGGACGGCGTCGGCCTCGTCGTCGAAGGGCAGGACGACGGCGACGGGACCGAAGACCTCCTCGACGGCCACCCGCGCCTCCGGGCCGACACCGGTGAGGACGGTGGGCGGGAACCAGAAGCCGGGGCCTTCGGGGGCCTTGCCGCGGATGCCCTCGGCGCCTTCGGGGACGTAGGAACGGACCCGGTCCAGCTGGGTCCTGGAGATGAGCGGGCCCATGTCCGTGGTCGCGTCGGCGGGGTCGCCGACCGTGACCGCCTCGATCGCGGGGGCGAGGAGGTCGAGGAAGCGGTCGTGGGCGCCGCGCTGGACGAGGATGCGGGTGCGGGCGCAGCAGTCCTGGCCGGAGTTGTCGAGGAAGGCCATGGGGGCGGCGGCCGCGGCGGCTTCGAGGTCGGCGTCGGCGAAGACGATGTTGGGGTTCTTGCCGCCGAGTTCGAGGGTGACGCGCTTGAGGAGGTTCGAACCCCTCGCCAACACCTCTTTGCCCACGGCCGTTGATCCGGTGAAGACGATCTTCGCGACGCCGGGGTGCTCGACGAGGGCTCTGCCCGCGACGGGGCCGCGCCCGGGGAGCACCTGGAACAGCCCTTCCGGGAGCCCTGCCTCCCGGGCGAGTTCGGCGAGGCGCAGCGCGGTCAGCGGAGTGGTCTCGGCGGGCTTCAGGATCACCGCGTTGCCCGCCGCGAGGGCCGGCGCCGTGCCCCAGGCGGCGATCGGCATGGGGAAGTTCCAGGGCGCGATGACGCCGACGACGCCCAGCGGTTCGAGGATCGTGACGTCGAGCCCGCCCGGCACCGGGATCTGGCGACCGGTCAGCCGTTCCACTCCCCCGGCCGCGTAGTCGAGCAGGTCGCGGACGTTGCCGGCCTCCCAGCGGGCGTTGCCGATCACGTGCCCGGCCTCGCGGACCTCCAGCCGGGCCAGTTCCTCGACGTGAGCGTCCACCGTGACGGCGAAGCGGCGCAGCAGACGGGCGCGGTCGCCGGGAGCCAGCGCGGCCCAACCTTCCTGCGCTCGCGTGGCCCGGACGACCGCCATGTGGACGTCGGCCACCGACGCCGCCGGGATCGTGGCGACGACCTCCTCGGTCGCCGGGTTCAGTACCTGGAGCTGTTCGGACACGAAGGGCCTCACATGCGTTCGAAGGAGCGGCGCAGCTCCCAGTCGGTCACCGCGGCGTCGAAGGCCTCCAGCTCGACGCGCGCCATGTTGCGGTAGTGCGCGACCACCTCGTCACCGAACGCCGCCTCGGCGACCGGGCTGTTCTCCCACAGCTCTGCGGCCTCGCGCAGGGTGGTCGGGACGTGCGCGAAGCCGGCCGTGTAGGCGTTGCCGGGGCACGGGTCGGGCAGTTCCAGCTTCCGCTCGATCCCGTGCAGACCCGCCGCCACCATCCCCGCGACGGCGAGGTACGGGTTGACGTCACCGCCGGGCAGCCGGTTCTCGAACCGCAGCGAGCGGCCGTGACCGACGACCCGCAGCGCGCAGGTGCGGTTGTCGTGACCCCAGGCGACGGCGGTCGGCGCGAAGGACCCCGGCTGGAACCGCTTGTACGAGTTGACGTGCGGCGCGTACAGCAGCGAGAAGTCCCGCAGCGCGGCGAGCTGTCCGGCGAGGAAGTGCCGCATGACCTCGGACATCCCGTCGTCGCCCGGCATCACGGTGCGGCCGGTGTCGTCGGCCAGCGACAGATGGATGTGACAGGAGTTGCCCTCGCGCTCGTTGTACTTGGCCATGAAGGTGATCGACACGCCCTCCTGGGCGGCGATCTCCTTGGCGCCGGTCTTGTAGATCGCGTGCTGGTCGCAGGTGACCAGGGCCTCGGCGTACCGGAAGGCGATCTCGTGCTGGCCCGGGTTGCACTCGCCCTTGGCGGACTCGACGGTCATGCCGGCGCCGGCCATCTCGTTGCGGATGCGGCGCAGCAGAGGCTCGACGCGGCCGGTGCCGAGGACCGAGTAGTCGATGTTGTACTGGTTGGCCGGGGTGAGTCCCCGGTAGCCGGCGTCCCAGGCCTGCTCGTAGGTGTCCTTGAAGACGATGAACTCCAGCTCGGTGCCGACCTGCGCGGTGAGGCCGAGCTCGGCGAGGCGCTCCAGCTGACGGCGCAGGATCTGGCGGGGCGCGGCCACGACCGGGGAGCCGTCGTCCCAGGCGAGGTCGGCGACGACCATCGCGGTGCCCTCGTTCCACGGGACGCGGCGCAGGGTGCTGAGGTCGGGCCGCATGGCGAAGTCGCCGTAGCCGCGGTCCCAGGAGGACATCGCGTAGCCGTCGACGGTGTTCATCTCGGTGTCGACGGCGAGGAGGTAGTTGCAGCCCTCCGTGCCGTGCTCCAGTACCTCGTCGAGGAAGAAGCGCGCCGCGAACCGCTTGCCCTGGAGGCGCCCCTGCATGTCCGGGAAGGCCAGGACGACGGTGTCGATCTCACCGCCGGCGACGAGGGCGTGCAGCTCCTCGACGCCGAGCGGGGGTGTGCGTTCTGCCACGGGAAGGGCCTCCTTCGGGCTTCTGCGCGCTGTGTCGGCCGGGCCGAGAGCCATAAGGTATTGGCGAGAACCATTGGTTGGGAAGGGGGCACGGCCGTATGTCGGTGGATCGGGTGGGCGACGGGCCGGAAGGTCCGGTTCCGGGCCGGGAGGACCCGCTGACGCCGGTGCTGCGGCCGGTGCGCGCCGGCAACGGCTTCGAGGAGGCGCTGGAGCAGATCCTCCAGGTGCTGCGGCTCGGCCTGGTCCCCGGCGGCGAGCGGCTGCCCGCCGAGCGGGAGCTGGCGGAGCGGCTCGGGATCAGCCGGGTGACGCTGCGCGAGGTGCTGAAGGTGCTCCAGGACCAGGGTCTGGTGGAGGCGCGGCGGGGGCGGTACGGCGGAACGTTCGTGCTGCCCCGCGCGGACGGCGGCGGCCAGGACGAGCTGCGCCGCCGGGTCGCCGGGGTCGACATCGAGGACGTCCTGCGCTTCCGGGAGGTGCTGGAGGTGGGCGCGGCCGGGCTGTGCGCGGCGGACGGGCTGACCGGCGAGCGCTCGCTGCGGCTGCGCGCCGCGCTGGCCCGCACGCACGACGCGCCCCTCGGCGACTACCGGCGCCTGGACACGCTGCTGCACCTCACGCTCGCCGAGCTGTGCGGGTCGCCGACGCTGACCGCGCAGTACGCAGCGGTCCGCGCCACGGTGAACGACCTGCTGGACTGCATCCCGCTGCTGGTGCGGAACCTGGAGCACTCCCAGCGCCAGCACGCGGCGCTGGTGGAGGCGGTGCTGGACGGGGACGCGGACGGGGCGCGGGAGATCATGCGGGAGCACTGCGCGGGGACGGCGGCGCTGCTGCGCGGATTCCTCACGTGAGGCCTTGCACGCGGCGGCCGCTACCGCAAAGGTATGTGGACGATCCATTGAGGGCAGCGGGAGGACGTATGGCCGGCAGGCCGCTGATCGGCGTCAGCACGTATCTGGAGGCCGGGGCGCGCTGGGGCGTGTGGGAGCTGGACGCGGCACTGCTGCCCGCGGGGTATCCGCGGCTGGTGCAGCGGGCGGGCGGGCTGGCCGCGATGCTGCCGCCGGACACGCCGGAGCACGCGGCGGCGACGGTTTCCCGCCTCGACGGCCTGGTGATCGCGGGCGGCCCGGACGTCGACCCGGTCCGCTACGGTGCCGCACGCGACCCGCGCACCGGGCCGCCCGCGCGGGAGCGCGACACCTGGGAACTCGCCCTGATCGGCGCCGCCTTGGCGGCACGGGTGCCGGTGCTGGGCATCTGCCGGGGCATGCAGTTGCTGAACGTCGCCCTGGGCGGGACGCTGGTACAGCACCTGGACGGGCACGCGGAGCTGGTCGGGGTCTTCGGCGGCCACGCCGTCAAGCCGGTTTCGGGGTCGTTGTACGCCGGTCTCGTGCCGGAGGAGACGACCGTGCCGACGTACCACCACCAGTCCGTGGAGCTGCTCGGTACGGGGCTGGTGGCCTCGGCGCACGCGGCGGACGGGACCGTGGAGGCCGTCGAACTGCCCGGAGAGCACTGGGTGCTGGGGGTGCAGTGGCATCCGGAGATGGGCGAGGACGTGCGGGTGATGCGGGGGCTGGTGGAGGCCGCGGAGGCCGCCGGGTAGCCGGGGCGCGCCAGAGGGTTCGGCGCCCTGGCCGGATGTCGGGTGCCGCTCCTTCGGTTGCCGGTCGCGCAGGCCCGCGTGCGACGGCGGTCGCGCAGGTCCCCCGCCGTGGCCGGTCGCGCACTTCCGCGTGCGACGGCGGTCGCGCAGGTCCCCGCGCGGCTGGCCGGGCGCGCAGTTCCGCGCGCCCCTTCGGGGCGTTCATCGTCCCTTGGACGACTTCCGCGTCAGCCCCAGCAGTTCCCGCGCCGGTCCCACCGGGCGGTGGCCCGTCCGCCACACCGCCCGCAGGTCCCGGCGCAGGCCGGCGCCCTCCACGGGGACGCCGACCAGGCGCCGGGTCGCCAGTTCCTCGCCGACCGCCAGTTCGCTCAGCACCGCCGGTCCCGCGCCGCCGACCGCCGACGCCTTCACGGCCGTCGTCGAGGACAGCTCGATCAGCGGGCGGGCGAGGCCGCCCAGGGCCGCGTCCAGGACCTGGCGGGTGCCCGAGCCCTTCTCACGCAGCACCAGCGGGGTCGCCGCCAGTTCGTCCGCCGACAGCGGGCGGCGCCGACGGGCCCAGGGATGGCCCGGCGCCGTCACGACGACGAGGTGGTCGTGGCCGACGACCACCGAGTCCAGTCCCGTCGGGACCGTCAGCCCTTCCACGAAGCCCAGGTCCGCCTCGTCGGACAGGAGCCGGTCCGCGACGGCCGCCGAGTTCCCCGCGAGCAGCGACACCGCGGTGTCGGGCCGCGCCGCACGCAGCGCCAGCAGCCAGCCCGGCAGCAGGTACTCGGCGATGGTCATGCTCGCCGCGACCCGCAGCCGAGAGTCCCGCCGGTCGCGCAGCGCCTGGGCCCCGGCGTCGAAGGCCTCCGCCGCCTCCACCACGCGCCGCGCCCAGTCCGTCACCAGCACACCGGTGTCGGTGAGCCGGGAGCCGCGCGGCGAACGGTCCACCAGCGCCACCCCCAACTGCCGTTCCATGGAACGGATGCGGCTGCTCGCCGCGGGCTGCGTGACACCGACCTCCCGGGCCGCCGCGCCGAGACTCCCCAGCCGCGCCACGGCCAGCAGCAGCTCCAGCGCCCCCAGATCCGGCACCCGGTGCGCCAGCGAACCCGCACCCGGGGACGACCGTCCGTTCTCCTGCCCCTGCGACCTGCTCATAACCCCACCTTATGCCCCCACCGGGACGTGGTCCCTGGTGACGGCCCGGCAGCGGGGAGACGGTGAGGACATGGTCACCCTCGCCCACCCCCTGCCGCGCCCCGCCCGGCGTGCCCTCGCCGTCCGTCACCTCGGACCGAACTGGTACGCCTGCGTCATGGGCACCGCCGTCGTCGCCACCGCCGGCGCCGCGCTCCCCGTGCGCCTTGCGGGACTGCGCACGGCCTGCACGGCCGTCTGGGCCCTGTCCCTGATCGGGCTCGTGGCCCTGCTCGCCGCCCGCGCCCTGCACTGGGCCCACCACCGCGACCGGGCGCGCGCCCACCTCATGAACCCGGCGACGGCCCCTTTCTATGGCTGTCCGGCCATGGCCCTGCTCGCTGTCGGCGGTGGAACGATCACTGTGGGCCGGGACTGGACGGGCACCGGGGCGGCGGTCGCCCTCGACGCCGTGCTGTTCACGGCCGGGACTCTCCTCGGGCTGACGGCCGCCGTCGCCGTCCCGTACCTGATGGTCGTGCACCACCGGCCGGACATCCGCCAGGCCACTCCCGCCAGGCCACTCCCGCCTGGCTGCTTCCGCTGGTCGCGCCCATGGTGTTCGCGGCCGTCGGGCCGCTGCTCGTGCCGTACGTGCCGTCGGGGCAGCTCCGCCGGACGCTGCTGTTCGCCTGCGCGGCGATGTTCGGGCTGAGCCTGCTGGCCACCCTGCTCATGCTGCCGGTGATCTTCGCCCGTCTGCTCACGGCCGGTCCGCTGCCGCTCCCCCTCACCCCGACGCTGTTCCTGGTGCTCGGCCCGCTGGGGCAGTCCACGACCGCCGTCGGCACCATCACGGACGCCGCGCACGGGGGAAGCGGCCTCGTCGCCCTGTACGGGGTGCCCGTGATGGGCTTCGCGCTGCTGTGGTGCGGCCTGGCCACGGCGCTCGTGCTGAGGGCCCGCCGGCACGGCATGGGCTTCGCGATGACGTGGTGGGCGTTCACGTTCCCCGTCGGCACCTGTGTGACCGGCGCCGAGGCCCCTGGGCCGGCACACCGGCCTCGCCGCCTTCGACTGGCTCGCGATCGGTCTGTACGGCGTCCTGGTCGCCGCCTGGGCCCTCGTCGCCGTGCGGACGGCGCGCGGTCTGCTCAGCGGAACACTGCTCGCAGGGCCTCCCCCAGCACCCGGGGGGCCTCGGCCAGCGACGGCCCGTACCAGGTCAGGTGCCGGCCGCTGACGAGCGCGCAGGGCAGCGGCTCGAAGGCCTCCGGGCCGTCGTCGGCGGTGAAGCGGTAGGGCTCGTCCGGCAGGACGACCAGGTCCGGGGCGGCGGCGCGCAGGGCGTCGAGCGGGATCCGCGGGTAGCGGTCCGGGTGGCCCGCGTAGAGCTGGTCCACGCCCAGGCGGGCGAGGACGTCACCGGCGAAGGTGGCACGGCCCAGCACCATCCAGGGCCGCCGCCAGATCGGCACCACGGCCGTGGTGCGCGGGGCCGGCGCCGGCAGCCGCGCCCAGGCCCGCTCCGCGTCCCGCAGCCACGCGGGGCGCGGAGAGGCTCCGCAGGCGTCGAGCACCCGCGCCAGCTCGCCGAAGGCCTGCGGCAGGTCCCGCACCTCGGTCACCAGCACCTCCGCGCCGGCCGCGCGCAGGATGTCGAGGTCGGGGGCCCGGTTCTCCTCCTCGTTGGCGACCACCAGGTCGGGGGCGAGCGCGAGGACACGGTCGAGGCGGGGGTTCTTGGTCCCACCGACGCGGGTGACGTCGAGGTCCGCCGGATGGGTGCACCAGTCCGTCGCGCCGACGAGTACGCCGGGAGCGGACACCGCCACGGCCTCCGTGAGGGAGGGCACCAGCGAGACGACGCGCACGGCTAACGGCGCCGGTCCCGGAGGGCCTCGATGTGCTCGGCGACGGCGACGACCAGCACGCGCGTGTCCGGCACGGTGGCCCGCCAGCGGTGCCGCACGCCGCCCGTGAGGTACAGGGTGTCGCCGCGGCCCAGGCGATAGGCGCGGCCCTCCGCCTCGATCTCTGCGGCGCCGTCGGCGACATACATCAACTGGTCGTTGCGGTACTGGAATTCACGGCCCGCCTCGTGGTCGCCGGTGAACTCGGAGGCGTGCATCTGGTGGTGACCGCGCACCAGGGAACGCACCTGCGGCTGCGGGCCCGGCTCGGTGGGGTCGGCGCGCACCACGTCGACGCTGCACGCCGGGTCGGCGGCGGCGAGGAGCTCCACGGCGGTGGTGCGCAGGGCGTCGGCGACCTTCTCCAGGGAGGTCTGGCTGGGCCGGGCGCGGTCGTTCTCGACCTGGCTCAGGAAGGGGACCGACAGGCCGCTGCGCTCGGCCACGACGGCGAGGGTGAGCTCGAGGGCACGACGGCGCCGCCGCACGGCCGCGCCCACCCGAAGGGGCTGCTCTTTGTGGTCGCCCATCGCTCCGGCTCCCTCCTTCGCTCGTCGGTCGGTCCTCGTACGCCGCTGTCCGGGCGCACCCCTTTCTGATGAGTTCTCTGCACCCTACGCATGTTCGGCAAACCGTTTCATGCGCCCGTCACATCGCAGTCACACAGCGTGGCCCGCGACCTCATGGATCGCGCCACCGGAACCTCCTTCCGGCGTCACCGGCCGCCGGCTCCTCCTTCGCGGCGAACGAGCTGACCAGGGGGCCGGACTCCACCTCGGCCGCAGGGCCTCGGGCTGCGCCCTCGACCCTGACCGTCGCTCAGTACGAGCCTGCCGCTGTTCTGTTCAATGCGCGAGCCGTGCGCGATGTTCCCGCAGCGGGCCTGAGCCGACCAGGTGGTCGGGCGCCGCGCAAGTAAGGGTGCGCTCACCGAAGTTGACGGCCGGGTTCTGGTGGTGGCGTAGCGCTGCGTGGTTGTCCGGATCCTTTTCGTACCGACGGTGCACCTCGGGTGGCCGCGACGCCACGAGGGGTGGGCGCGACCGCCACACACCCGCGCGTGCGTGTACGTCGCTGCCCACCCCTCGCCCCGGCGGCCGGACCGGTCAGGTCACCCGGCCGCCCGGCTCTGCCCCTCCCCCACCGGGGCCCACTTGTCGACCAGGCCGGGATGCCGCTCCAGCCAGGTGCGCACGGCGTCCTGCTCGCCGCCCTTGCCGGCCTTCTGGATCTGCGCCTCCAGATCCGTCAGCTGCTTCTCCGTCATGGAGAAGTTCCGCAGCCACTCGCCGACCTCGGGGTTGTCCTCGGCGAAGCCCTTGCGGGCCAGGGTGTGCACGCCGTCGCCCTCGCCCCAGGCGCCCTTGGGGTCCTTGAGCTTCTTCAGGTCGTAGTCGCTGTACGCCCAGTGCGGCGACCAGAGCGTGACGACGATCGGCTGCTTCTTGGCGTACGCCCGCTCGAGCTCGGCCAGCATCGCGGGCGTCGAGCCGTCCACGACCTCGTAGGAGTCCTCGAGCCCGTACTCCTTGAGCACCTTGTCCTTGAGCAGGCCCATCATCCCGGCGCTCGGCTCGATGCCGACGATCTTCCCGTCGACGTCGGAGGCGTGGTCCTTCAGGTCCTCCAGGGAGTTCACGTCCTCCATGTACGACGGGACGGTCAGCTCCAGGGAGGTGGGGCCGTACCAGGAGCCGAGGTCCTCCAGCCGGTCGCCGTACTTCTTCCAGTACTCGGCGTGCGTGGTCGGCAGCCAGGAGTCGGTCTGGAAGTCGATCCGGCCGGTGGCGAGGCCGGTGTAGAGCGGGCCGGCGGTGTACTGCGTGGTGGTGACCTCGAAGCCACGCCGTTCCAGGATTTCCTTCCACAGGTACGTCGAGGCGATGCCCTCGTCCCAGGGGATGTAACCCAGCTCGATCTCCTCGCCCCGGCCGATGTTCGTGGCGGAGGCCTCGGCGGGGCCGGTGGAGGAGCCGAAGACGCCCATGCCGCCGGCGACCAGGGCGAGGACGACCACGCCGACGACCGCGACGACCGGGCGGGGGCGGTGGTTCCACGCCCGGCGGTCGCCCGCGGCGCGGGCCCGGGCGGCGGCGCGGCGGCCGAGCGGGGAGATCTGCTCGCCGAGCGCGCCGGTGATCCGGTCCAGGTAGATGGCGAGGACGACGATGCCGAGGCCCGCCTCGAAGCCGAGGCCGATGTCGAGCTGGCCGATGGCCTCGTTGACGGCGCCGCCGAGACCGCCGGTGCCGACCATGCCGGCGATGACGACCATGGACAGGCCGAGCATGATGACCTGGTTGACGCCGGCCATGATGGTCGGCAGGGCGAGCGGGAGCTGCACGCGCAGCAGGGTGTCGCGGGGCGTGGTGCCGAACGCCTCGGCGGCCTCCACGAGTTCGGCGTCGACCTGCCGGATGCCCAGCTCGGTCATGCGGACGCCGGGGGCCAGCGCGAAGATCAGGGTGGCGATCACACCGGCCGGCACGCCCATGCCGAAGAACAGGATCGCCGGGATCAGCAGGACCATCGACGGCATCGTCTGGAGCAGGTCCAGCACGGGCCGGACGAGCGCGCCGACGGTCTTGGAGCGGGCGGCCCAGACGCCCAGCGGGATGGAGATCACCAGGGCGATCACGGTCGCCACGATCACCAGGGACAGGGTCGACATCGCCTGATCCCACAGCTCGAGCGAGTCGATGAGGGCGAAACCGGCGAAGGCCAGGACACCGCCGAGCAGGCCGCGCAGCCACCAGGCGAGCACCGCGAGGATGCCGGCCAGGAGCAGCGGCTCGGGGGCGGTGAGGACGTCGCTGATGCCGTTGTACATGCCGTCGACGACGGCCTTGACCGCGTCGAACAGCCAGGAGAGGTGGCGGACGAGCCAGTCGACGCCGGAGTCGACCCAGTCGCCGAGACGCAGCCTAGGCATCGGCGGTCACCGTCCCTTCGCGCGGGCTGTCGCAGGGCGTGGCTCCGCCCTCCTGGTCGCCGAGGAAGCCGACGAGGCGCTGCCTCGGGACGACGCCGACGAGTTTGTGCCCGCCGTCCAGGACGGCGACCGGGTGGGGCACGCGCGCGCTGATCGCGCACAGCTCGGTGAACGGCGTGTCGGGTGTCGCGGTCTCGCAGGCGCAGCCGGCCTCGTCGCCGCGCACGCCGGTGTCCATGACGGCGCCCGCGGTGAGCACGCGCGAGCGGTCGACGTCCTGGATGAAGGAGGCGACGTAGTCGTTCGCGGGGCGCAGCAGGATGTCCTCGGCGCTGCCGGTCTGCACGATCCGCCCGTCGCGCATGACGGCGATCCGGTCGCCCAGGCGCATGGCCTCGTTCAGGTCGTGGGTGATGAAGACGATGGTCTTCCTCAGCGTCCGCTGGAGCTCGAGCAGCTGGTCCTGCATGTCGCGGCGGATCAGCGGGTCGAGCGCGCTGAAGGACTCGTCCATCAGCAGCAGGTCGGCGTCGGTGGCCAGGGCGCGGGCCAGGCCGACGCGCTGCTGCATGCCGCCGGACAGCTCGTCGGGCCAGGACCGCGCCCAGCCGTCCAGTCCGCACAGGGCCAGCGCCTCGCCGGCGCGGCGCTCGCGCTCGGCGCGGGGCACGCCCTGCACGGCCAGGCCGTAGGCGGCGTTCTCCAGGACGCTGCGGTGCGGGAACAGCGCGAAGTGCTGGAAGACCATGCTGATCTTCCGGGCGCGGACCTCGCGCAGCTCGCGGCCGGAGAGCGCGGTCAGGTCCTGCCCGTCGAAGCGGACCGTTCCGGCGGTGGGCTCGAGCAGCCCGTTGAGCATGCGCAGCAGCGTGGACTTGCCCGAGCCGGACAGGCCCATGACGACGAAGATCTCGCCCGGTTCCACGGTGAAGGAGGCGTCGATCACGGCGGCGGTGGTGCCGTCGGCCCGCAGCTCCTGACGGTCGGCTCCCTCGCGGAGCCGGTCCACTGCCTCGTCCGGTCGTCTGCCGAACACCTTGTAGAGATGCTGGGCCTCAAGCCTGGCTGACACGCGTGCCTCTCGTCTGGACGGCAAGGAAGGGGGACGAGGGCCGCAAACAGTTGAAAGTGCAACCGACGTCGCTCCGAGGCGGCGCCTGCCCAGACGCCTCCACGGCAAACACGACAGTGATCCGGCTCACAGGACGTTCACGACTGGCACGCCCCGGCCGGCGCCGGGAGACTGTCGGCGGGGTACGGCATGATGCGGGACGTGACCGGACGACTGATGCTCCTCGACACCGCCTCGCTCTACTTCCGCGCCTACTTCGGCGTCCCGGACTCGGTGAGAGCGCCGGACGGCACGCCGGTGAACGCCGTGCGCGGACTGCTCGACTTCATCGACCGCCTGGTCCGGGACCACCACCCCGAGCACCTGGTGGCGTGCATGGACGCCGACTGGCGCCCGAAGTGGCGGGTCGACCTGATCCCGTCGTACAAGGCGCACCGGGTCGCCGAGGAGCAGGAGAGCGGGCCGGACGTGGAGGAGGTGCCGGACACGCTGTCGCCGCAGGTGCCGGTGATCGAGGCGGTCCTCGACGCGCTGGGCATCGCGCGCGTGGGGGTCGCGGGGTACGAGGCGGACGACGTCATCGGCACCTTCACCGCGCGGGCCACCGGCCCGGTCGACATCGTGACGGGCGACCGTGACCTGTACCAGCTGGTGGACGACGCGCGCGGCGTGCGGGTGCTGTACCCGCTGAAGGGCGTCGGCAGTCTCCAGCTGACGGACGAGACCTGGCTGCGCGAGAAGTACGGCGTCGACGGCAGCGGGTACGCGGATCTGGCCCTGTTGCGCGGCGACCCCAGCGACGGACTGCCGGGCGTGCCGGGCATCGGCGAGAAGACGGCCGCCAAGCTGCTCGCCGAGTTCGGCGACCTGGCCGGGATCCTGGCCGCGGTCGACGACCGCGGGGCGAAGCTGACGCCGGCCCAGCGCCGGCGGCTGGACGAGGCGCGTCCCTACCTGGCGGTGGCGCCGACGGTCGTCCGGGTGGCGTCCGACGTGCCGCTGCCGGACGTCGACACGACCCTGCCGCGCCGGCCGCGCGACCCGGAGGCGCTCGAGGCGTTGTCGGGGCGCTGGGGGCTCGGCGGCGCGCTGCAGCGGCTGCTCACCACGCTTGAACCATGACGATTCAGGCAATCGGCCTCATACACTTGAACACCTGGGAGACGCGCGTGCACAGGTGAGAGGCGCCCACAGGGCGGAAGTGCTAGCTTAGGTTAGCCTAAGTTATTCGGATCAGGGAGGCCGTCATGGCAGATCGTCCGGCCCGCCAGCCGCGCAGGACTCACTCCGCCCAGGTCGTCCGCACCGAGCGACTGACCCCGCACATGCAGCGCGTGGTGCTCGGCGGCGACGGCCTCGCCGAATTCACCGCGGGCACGTGCACCGACCACTATGTGAAGCTGCTCTTCCCTCCCGCCGAGGGCGTGACCTATCCGGAGCCCTTCGACCTCCAGCGGATCCGCGAGGAGCTCCCGCGCGAGCAGTGGCCGGTCACCCGGACGTACACCGTGCGCGGCTGGGACCCGGAACTGCGCGAGCTGACCCTGGACTTCGTGCTGCACGGCGACGAGGGCCTGGCCGGCCCCTGGGCGATGCGTGCCCAGCCTGGTGAGACCCTGCGCTTCATGGGCCCCGGCGGCGCCTACGCCCCCGACGCGAGCGCCGACTGGCATCTGCTCGCCGGTGACGAGAGCGCGCTGCCCGCGATCGCGGCCGCCCTGGAGTCGCTGCCCGACGGCGCCGAGGTACGGGCCTTCGTGGAGGTCGCCGGGCCCGAGGAGGAGCAGAAGATCGACTCCGACGCGCAGGTCGTCTGGCTGCACCGCGGCGACCGTCCCGTCGGCGAGCTGCTGGTCGAGGCGGTGCGCACGATGGAGTGCCCCGAGGGCCGGGTGCACGCGTTCGTGCACGGCGAGGCGGCCTTCGTGAAGCAGCTGCGGGCTCTGCTGCGCCTGGAGCGTCAGGTGCCGCGCGAGGACCTGTCCATCTCCGGCTACTGGCGGCTCGGGCACAACGAGGACGGCTGGCAGGCGTCCAAGCGGGAGTGGAACGCCCGGATCGAGGCGGAGCAGGAGACCGGGGCGACGGCCGCGTAGCCGCCGGGGCGACGGCCGCACCGGCGCAGGTGCGGCGAAAGCGGCGGCACGCCGAGGTGCCGCCGCTTCGGCGTCCTCGGGGGACGGAAGGCCCCGCGCGAGCGCCTACGCTGGACGGCGATGAGACGCAGGACCCCCCTTCCGCCCTCCCCGTTGCCGCAGCGCGAAGGGGTGGACCCGGTGCGGGTGCGGCTGCCCTTCGGGGGCACGTGGCCGACCGTGCGGGAGTATCTGGTGGAGCGGCTGACCGGCGCCGGCGACGGGGTCGTCGACGGGATGTTCGACGCGGGGCTGGTCGTCGGGGCGGACGGGACGGCGGTGGCGCCGGACGCGGCGTACGTGCCGGGGATGTTCGTGTGGTTCCACCGGGAGCTGCCCGCCGAGGTGCGCGTGCCGTTCGAGCTGCGGATCGTGCACCGCGACGAGCACATCGTCGTCGTCGACAAACCGCACTTCCTCGCCACCACCCCACGCGGCAGCCATGTCGCGGAGACCGCGCTCGCCCGGCTCCGCCGCGAGCTCGGCATTCCGTCGCTGACCGCCGCGCACCGGCTGGACCGGCTCACCGCCGGGCTGGTGCTGTTCACGGTGCGGCCCGAGGAGCGGGGCGCGTACCAGACGCTGTTCCGCGACCGGCGGGTGCGCAAGGTGTACGAGGCGGTCGCGCCGTACGATCCGGCGCTCACCCTGCCCCGGAGCGTGCGCAGCCGGATCGTGAAGGAGCGCGGCTCGCTGACCGCCCGGGAGGTCGAGGGCGAGCCGAACGCGGTGAGCCACGTCGAGCTGATCGAGCACCGTGCGGACCTCGCCCGGTACCGGCTGGTGCCGGGCACCGGCCAGACGCATCAGCTGCGGGTGCACATGAACGCGCTGGGCGTGCCCCTCCTCGGTGATCCGCTGTACCCGGTGGTGACCGACCCCGTGCCGGCCGGTGACTTCCGGCGCCCGCTGCAACTGCTCGCGAGGGAGCTGGAGTTCACCGATCCGGTCACGGGAGTGGCGCATGTCTTCCGCACTGGGCGGACCCTGGCGGCCTGGTCCGGGGACCCGGAGTGGGCCGGTCAGTAGCCCCGCCACCAGCGCAGGAACCGCTGCCAGGCGCCCGGCCTGCGGGCGCCGACCGGTTCCGCGGCGGGCACGGGCTGCTGGGGCGCCGCCGGCGCGGTGACCGCCTGGTCCGCGGCGGCCGCGGGCTCGGCGGCGGGCGCCGGCTCGGGGACCGGGGTGCCGACCTGCCAGTTGGTGCGCCGGTGGTGCACCGGCTGCAGGCCCGGCTTCTCCATCACGTCCTGCTGCGGCTTGGGCTCGAACCGCACCGGCAGTTCCACCAGGTGACGTGAGGCGATCGACTCGGACCAGTCCAGGTCCTCTTCGTCGCAGTCGAGTTCGACGTCCGGCAGCCGCATCAGCAGCGCGTCCACACCGATGTCGGCGATGGCACGGCCGATGTCCTGTCCGGGGCACTCGTGCGGTCCGCCGCCGAAGGCGAGGTGCGAGCGGTTGCCCTGCATGTTGGCGGTCAGGTCGGGCCGTACCTTCGGGTCGACGTTGCCCGGCGCGGGGGCGAACAGCAGCCCGTCGCCCTTGCGGATCCGCTGGCCGCCCAGCTCCGTCTCCTGCTTGGCGAAGTAGGCGAAGACCGCGCTGAACGGCGGCTCGTCCCACAGCGACTGCTCGACCGCCTCCGGCACGGTCATCTGGCCGCCGTTGAGCTGGGCGCGGAAGCGCGGGTCCGTGAGCACCGTGCGCAGCACGTTGGCCAGGAGGTTGGCGGTGGCCTCGTAGGCGGCGATGAGCACCACCCGCAGGTGTTCGCGGACCTCGTCGTCGGTGAGGCCGGCCGGGTGGGTGACGAGATGGCTGGTGAAGTCTTCCTCGGGCTGGGCGCGGCGCTGGGCGGCGAGCCGTCCGAGGGCGTCGACGATGTACTGGTTGCTGGAGATCGCGGTCTCGGTGCCCTTGAGCATGTCGCGGGCGGCGTGCACGATCCGGTCGCCGTACTCGTCGGGCATGCCGAGGATCTCGCACATCACGGCCATCGGCAGATGGTCGGCGTACTGGCCGACGAGGTCGGCCTCGCCCGCCTCGCAGAACCGGTTGACGAGAATCTGGGTGTAGCGGGTGATGTGCCGGCGCAGGCTGCGGAAGTCGATGGTGGTCAGCGCGCCGGTGACCGCGCCGCGCAGCCGCAGGTGCTCGTCGCCCTCGGCGTGCGAGCAGATCGGCTGCCAGGCGATGTGCGGCATGAGGGGATGGTCGGGCTTGACCATGCCCTCCAGCAGCGGGCTCCAGATGCGGCTGTCCCGGGTGAACTGGGCGGGCGAGCGGACCATGTGGAGGTTCTCCGCGTGGCCGAGGACCACCCACATCGGGACGTCGTCGTGGAGCAGGACCGGGGCCACGGCGCCGTGCTCGGTGCGGAGTCTCTCGTACAGGGCGCCCAGGTCCTGTGCCTCGGGGCCGTAGAGCCGGTGCAGTCCGCCGGGGCCGAGGCTGTGGGCCGGGCAGCCGGGGGGCGGACTGACGCCGAGGTCGTCCGTGTCGGTCGTGGTGTGGGATTCAGGCGTCACAGCGCGTCGCTTTCGGAAACTGTGGAGGGGAAGCGTTGTCGGGGGAGATGGACCGCGGCGATGCGGGGCGGGTCAGGTGAGCTGGCCGGTCATGGCGAGGGAGTGCAGGAAGCGCATCAGGGTCATGAGCACCTCCTTGCTGGAGGCGCGGCGACGGGCGTCGCACTCGATGATCGGGATCTCCTCGGACAGATCGAGCGCCGTGCGCAGCTCCGCCAGGGGGTAACGGGGGCCGTCCGGGAAGGTGTTGACGGCGACCACGAAGGGCACGCCGCACTCCTCCAGCCGGCCCATGACGTCGAAACTGACCTCCAGCCGCCGGGTGTCGACCAGGACGACCGCGCCCAGCGCGCCCTCGAACAGCCCGTTCCACAGGAACCAGAAGCGTTCCTGACCGGGCGTGCCGAAGAGGTACAGCACCAGCTGCTCCGTGATGCTGATGCGGCCGAAGTCCATCGCCACGGTGGTGGCCGTCTTGGTGTCGGAGCCGTAGTCGTCGTCGACACCGACGCCGGCCTGCGTCATGGTCTCCTCGGTGGTCAGCGGTTTGATCTCGCTGACCGAGCCGACCATGGTGGTCTTGCCGACCCCGAAGCCGCCCACGATGACGATCTTCACCGCGGCCTGTGCCGTGTGCGGCAGGTGGTCCTCGGTGCGTGGGCCCGGGATGGTGTCAGAGTTTTTGAAGTCCATGCATCACCGCTTCGAGGATGGAACGGTCGGGGAGCGCCTGGCGGACGACGGGGGCGCGCGCCTGCACCAGTTCGGCCGTCAGCATCTCGGTGAGCAGCACGGTGATCACGCTGAACGGCAGACTGAGGTAGGCCGACAGCTCGGCCACGGAGAGCGGGGCGGCGCACAGCCGGAGCACCGCCGCCTGTTCCGGGCTGGTGGACGGCTTCGGCTCGGCGCGCGCCACGATGAGCGTCACCAGGTCGAGGTCCGCGCGGTCCCCGTCCGCCTCACCGATCACGAACAGGCGCTCGGGGTTGGAAGGTTTGCCGTCCTTGCCGTCCGTGCTCTCGTGGCCCGCGCCGGCCTCCCGGGGGACCGGCTGCGGCTGTGGTTGCGGTGGGGGCTCCGGCCTGGCGGAGCGCCGCTTGCGTTGCGGAGGAGTCATACGGCCTTCCCGTTGCGCCTCGGCGGACTGGTCAGGTGGGGACCGATCCGGTCGACCAGGTCGCGCATCTGGGCGCTCATCAGCCCCGGCTCGGCGACGATGTTGGAGAGCACCGCGAGATAGGCGTTGGGTCCCGCGGCCATCAGGTAGAAGTAGCCACCGTTGACCTCGATGAGGACCATGCGCATCTGGCCGTCGCTGGTCGGGATCTCGTCGGCCACGGCGCTCGCCAGGCTCTGGAGTCCGGCGCAGGCCGCGGCGACGCGGTCGGCGGTGTCCGGGTCGCCGCCGTGGCGGGCGATGCGCAGTCCGTCGGCGGAGAGCACCACGATCATCTGGATGCCGGGCACGCCCTTGGCGAGGTCCTGGAGCATCCAGTCGAAGTTCGCTCGGTACGCCATCAGTTGGAGTCCCTCTCGTCGTCGGCCTGGGCTGGGGCCGGCTCGGTGGTCGGCTGGGTGGACGAGGTCGGCTTCGGTCGTTTGAGCCCTTCCATGAACGCCTCGACCCACATCCCGGGCGGGGGCTGGTCCTTGTTCTCGGGCTTGGGCTCCGGGGCGCCCCAGACGGACCGGGGTTCACGTCCCTCCCGTTCGGCGGCCTCCTTCTCGGCGCGCTCCGCGGCGTACTGCTCGCGGATCCGCTGGCTGAGCGGCGTCTTCATCCGGCTGCGGCGCTGCGGCAGACCATTGGCGGTCCACTCGGTGACGACCGGGACGTCGTCCTCCATGGAGACCGAGGCGGGGATCTTCGGGCTGGTGGGACGGCGTCGCTTCGGCGGACGCTTGGGGCCCTCCAGCGCGTCGGGCGAGACGGTGGGCACGGAGGTGGCGCCGATGCCGTGGGCGAGTCCGACGCCGGGCTCGTCGGTCAGCATGTTGCTGGGCACGATGACCACGGCCCGGACCCCGCCGTACGCCGAGGACCGCAGGGCGACCTGCATGTTGTACGCCCGGCACAGCCGGCCGACGACGGCGAGGCCGAGGCGCGGGGCGTCACCGAGGTCCTGGAGGTCGACACCGGCCTTGGCGCGCTCCAGCATGCCCTCGATCCGCAGCCGGGCCTCCTCGCTGAAGCTGACGCCGGCGTCCTCGATCTCGATGGCGATGCCGGTCTGCACCCGGACGGCGGTGACGTGCACCTTGGTGCTCGGCGGCGAGTAGCGGGTGGCGTTGTCGAAGAGCTCGGCGCAGGCGTGGATGACGGGCTCGACGTAGATGCCCTTGACGCTGATGCGGCAGATGTTGTCCAGCTTGATGCGCCGGTACTCCAGGATGCGCGACATGGCGCCGCGCAGCGTGCTGTACAGCGACACCGGCAGGGGCCACTGGCGTCCGGGTCGGCCGCCGCCGAGGACGGAGATGGAGTCGGCGAGCCGGCCGATCAGCGCGTTGCCGTGGTCGATGCGCAACAGGTCGTCGAAGACCTCGGGGTTGCGGCCGTGGTCCTCCTCCATCTCCCGCAGTTCGTTGGCCTGCTGGTGGACGATCGCCTGCACGCGCCGGGCGATGGTGACGAAGGAGCTCGCGGCGGAGTCACGCAGGGCTTCCTCGTGGTCCACGATGCGCATCAGCTTCTTCAGCAGCTGGCGCTGCGGGTCCGGCATGTCCCGGAAGGCCGGGTCGACCAGGCTGAGCTGGCGGATCACCTCGACGGCGGTGACACCACCGGCCATGCGCCGCAGCGCGGTCGGCACGATCTCCTCGCCGAAGCGGGCCCAGGTCTCGTGGTGGTCGGCGATCCGCTGCTCCAGACCGGCGCTGTGCCGGCGGTGTTCGACCTGTGCGTCGCGCAGCGCGCGGCCGCGGCGCACCGCTTCGGCCGCGGTGGCGGTCACCAGGAGCGTGGCGACGGCGCCGCACACGCCGACCGCGATCCGGGCCGAGGGCGTCACCAGGGCGACGGCGGCTCCGGTCGCCGCGGCCATCAGTATCGCCGGGAGCAACAGCACGCGCGCGTAGGGAAGTTCACGGCGTGCGGGTGGAGATTGAACACTCACCATGTGGGCCCTCTGAAAGCAGTCGGCGGGGAGTCGGGGGAGCTTGTGGGGGTATGCGTCATGGGACTGTTGGGATCATCAGGATTTTTGGAACAAGCGCACGAATACACCGCAACTCGGTGCGCTGCGGGCGAGCTTAGTCCGACCGGATCATCGCCGTGTCATATTCAGCAACCGCCTGAAACGGCCCCCGCAACAGGAGTACGCTCAACCTCATTTACACGCACGGGTCACACTCGAACACCCTGCGTGACGGCGGGCGGGCATGCGAAAACGACTCACCGTGATGAGTGAATGACCGGTCGCTCAGGGACCGGCGGGGCGGCAACGCCCCTCAAGGTGCGGGGAACTGCGCGCCCAGCGACAGTCCACCCGCACCCGCCGAGAAACCCTCACCCCACCGACGAGTAGGCGACGACCCCCCGCAGCAGCCCCTCGACGGCCTTGCGCGAACTCTTCACGACCGTCGACCCCTCGGGCGCGGCCGCCGAGATCTGCCCCAGCACGTCGATGACCTGCTTGCACCACCGCACGAAGTCCCCCGCCGGCATCTCCGCCTCTCGCAGCACCTCGTCGAGCCCCTTGCCGGAGGCCCACATGTACGCGGCCCAGGCGAACCCGAGGTCGGGCTCCCGCTGCCCCACACCCTCGGTCTGGGTGATCCGGAACTCCTCCTCCAGCGCGTCCAGCCGCCCCCAGATGCGCACCATCTCACCGAGCGCGGCCTTGGCCTGGCCGGAGGGCAGCTTCGGCGCCATCGCGTCGTCGGAGACCCGCGCCTCGAACACCAACGCCGAAACGCACGCGGCGAGTTCCGCCGGAGACAGCCCCTCCCAGACGCCCTCGCGCAGACACTCGCTGGCGAGCAGGTCCAGTTCGCCGTACAGCCGGGCCAGGCGCTTGCCGTGCTCGGTGACCTCGTCACCGCGCAGATAGTCCAGCTCGGTCAGCAGCGCGACGATCCGGTCGAACGTCCGGGCGATCGTGTTCGTACGCCCTTCGATCCGCCGCTCCAGCTGCGAGGTGTCCCGCATCAGCCGGTGGTAGCGCTCGGCCCAACGGGCGTGGTCCTCCCGGTCGTTGCACCCGTGACACGGGTGCGCCCGGAGCGCGGCCCGCAGCCGCGCGATCTCCCGGTCGTCCGCGGCCTGCGACCGCCGCTTGCGCTGCCGCTCCGGCGGGATGTGCCCGGCCTTGCTGCGCAACGCCGACGCCAGGTCCCGCCGGGACTGCGGTGAGCGGGCATTGAAGGACTTCGGGATGCGCATCCGCTCCAGCGCCTCCACCGGCACCGGGAAGTCGATCGACGCCAGCCGCTTGACCTGCCGCTCCGCGGTCAGCACCAACGGCCGCGGTCCGTCGTGGTGTTCGAAGCCCCGGTGCCCGTTGGACCGTCCGGCCGGCAGCCCCGGATCGAGCACCAGCGCCAGCCCGGCGTACTTCCCGCTCGGCACGTGGATGACGTCACCGGGCCGCAGCTTCTCCAGCGCGACGGCCGCCTCCGCCCGTCGCTGCACGGCGCCCTGCCGCGCCAGCTCGGTCTCGCGGTCCTTCAGTTCGCGCCGCAGCCGCGCGTACTCCTCGAAGTCCCCGAGGTGGCAGGTCATCGACTCCTTGTAGCCGGCGAGCCCTTCCTCGTTGCGCTGCACCTGCCGGGAGATCCCGACGACCGACTTGTCGGCCTGGAACTGCGCGAACGAGGTCTCCAGCAGCTCCCGCGACCGGTGCCGCCCGAACTGCTCGACCAGATTGACCGCCATGTTGTACGACGGCTTGAAGCTGGACCGCAGCGGATACGTCCGCGTCCCCGCCAGTCCCGCCAGGGCCTCCGGGTTCATGCCGCGCTGCCACAGCACCACGGCGTGCCCCTCGATGTCGATGCCGCGCCGTCCCGCACGCCCCGTCAACTGGGTGTACTCGCCCGGGGTGATGTCGGCGTGCTGCTCGCCGTTCCACTTGACGAGCTTCTCCAGCACCACCGACCGCGCGGGCATGTTGATGCCCAGGGCCAGCGTCTCGGTGGCGAAGACGGCCTTCACCAGCCCGCGGACGAACAGCTCCTCGACGACCTCCTTGAAGGTCGGCAGCATGCCCGCGTGGTGGGCGGCGATGCCGCGCTCCAGGCCCTCCAGCCACTCGTAGTACCCGAGCACGTGCAGGTCCTCGGGCGGAATCGAGGCCGTGCGCTCCTCCACCAGCGCCCGGACCTGCTCCCGCGCCTCCTCGTCGTTCAGCCGCAGTCCGGCGTACAGGCACTGCTGGACGGCGGCCTCGCAGGCGGCCCGGCTGAAGATGAACGTGATCGCGGGCAGCAGACCTTCCGCGTCCAGCCGTTCTATGACCTCCGGCCGGCTCGGCGTCCACACCCGCGACCGCTGCCGCCGCTCCCGCTCCCGGTCGGCCTCGCGCATGGCGCGGCCCCGTCTGCGGTCCTGGTACGACGGCCGGCTGGCCTCCATGCGGGCCATGCGCGTGAGGTCGGGGTTCACGGCCTTCTTGTGGCCCTCGCCCTCCTCGAACAGGTCGTACATCCGGCGCCCGGCGAGCACGTGCTGGAACAGCGGCACCGGCCGGTGCTCGGAGACGATCACCTCGGTGTCGCCCCGGACGGTGTCGAGCCAGTCGCCGAACTCCTCGGCGTTGGACACGGTCGCGGACAGTGACACGAGGGTCACCGACTCGGGCAGGTGGATGATCACTTCCTCCCACACGGCGCCGCGGAAGCGGTCGGAGAGGTAGTGCACCTCGTCCATGACCACGTAGCCGAGGCCGAGGAGGGTCTGTGAGCCCGCGTAGAGCATGTTCCGCAGCACCTCGGTGGTCATCACGACCACCGGGGCGTCGGAATTGACGCTGTTGTCGCCGGTGAGCAGGCCGACCTTCCCACTGCCGTAGCGCCGGCAGAGGTCGTTGTACTTCTGGTTCGACAGCGCCTTGATGGGTGTCGTGTAGAAGCACTTCCGGCCCTGTTGCAGGGCGAGGTGAACCGCGAACTCGCCCACGATCGTCTTGCCGGAACCGGTGGGCGCGGCGACCAGCACCCCCTTGCCCGCTTCGAGCGCCTGGCAGGCCTCGATCTGGAAGGGGTCGAGGCCGAAGTCGTACATCTCGCGGAAGGACGCGAGCGCGGTGGCCTGCTCGGCGGCGCGCCGCCGCGCCGCCGCGTACCGCTCGGCCGGGGAGAGGTCCTCAGTCATCGTGCTTTCGAGCGTACCGGGCCGCACTGACAACAGGACGATCATTATCCGGATCCGATGCTTCGAATCCGGCGATAGCCGCAGCTCAGCGGCCCACGACCCGCACCGCCCGGGGCACGCAGCGCACGCTCGCCGGCAGCGGCCCCAGCGGCTCCCCGTCGGCGTAGGCGGTGACCCCGTCCGCCGCCAGCTCGACCCGCGCCGCCCGGTAGACGCTGACCTGCGGATGGTCGACGTGCCGGCCCCGGTACACCGTCGGGAACACCCGCAGCAGCGTCCTGCGGCTGCAGTCCCCCACCACCGTGACGTCGAACAGTCCGTCGCCGAGGTCCGCGCCCGGGCATATGCGCATGCCGCCGCCGTACGACGAGCCGTTCCCGACCGCCACGAGGGTCGCCTCGATCTCCCGGACCTCGCCGTCGTCGAGGGTGAGCCGGTACGGGAACGGGCGGAACGCGGCCAGTTCGGCGATCATCGCGAGGTCGTACTTGAGGCGGCCGGCCGGCAGCCGCATCCGGTTGCCCCGGTCGTTGACGCGCGAGTCGAAGCCGGAGGCGAGGACCGTGCCGAACCAGCGGTCCCCGACCCGGCCGAGGTCGATGTCCCGCACCCCCTCTCCCTTCAGACCCGCGGCGATCGTGCGGCCCGCCGCGGCCGGGTCGCGCACGGGCAGGCCGAGGGCGCGGGCGAAGTCGTTGCCGGTGCCGACGGCGACCAGGCCGAGCGGGGTGTCCGTACCGGCGACGGCCTGGAGGGCGAGGTGGGCGATGCCGTCGCCGCCGACGGCGACGAGCGCGCCGGTGCCGTCCGCGACGGCGGCACGCGCGCGTGCCAGTGCGTCACCGGCGTCCCGCCCGACGACCGTACGCACCGAGAAGCCGGCCTCCCGCAAAGCGGAAGCGGCCGGCTGCGCCGCGTGGGCGCCCCGGCCGCGGCCCGCGGTGGGGTTGACGAAGAGGGTGATCTCGCTGGTCACGCCAGAGACCCTACGAGGTGCCCGGCGATCTTCGGATCACGCCGTGATAACCGTTGGCTCAGGTCACGTCGTCGTACCCGTTGACCCGCTCCTTGCCCGACTGCTCGGGCAGGGCACGGCTCGCGCTGACGGTCTCCACCTCGCCGATGTCCTCCGGAGTCAGGTCCAGCTCCGAGGCCTCGTCGTCGGCGGGGCCCAGGGCCTCGCGGCGGCGCCGACGCCGGTCGTTGAGGAGGGAGACGACCACGGCGCCGAAGTACAGGATCCAGATGGGTCCGGCCAGCGCCAGCATGGTCAGCGGGTCGGTGCTGGGCGTGGCGATCGCCGCGAACACCGTGATACCCATGATCATCGCCCGCCACCAGCCGAGCATCCGCTTGCCGGAGATGGCGCCGGTGAAGTTGAGCATGACCAGCAGCAGCGGCAGCTCGAAGGAGAGGCCGAAGACGAGCACCATGCGGGTGACGAGGTCGAGCAGGTCGTCGAGCGGCAGCAGGTTGTCCACGCCGAACGGCGTGAACTCGATCAGCACGTTCGCGGTGGTGGGCAGCACCTTGTAGGCGAAGAAGGCGCCGCCGAGGAAGAGCGGGAAGCCGGTGCCGACGAAGGCGTAGGCGTACTTCTTCTCGTGCCGGTGCAGGCCGGGGGCGACGAAGGCCCACAGCTGGTAGAGCCAGACCGGCGAGGCCAGCACGACGCCGGCCATCAGGGACACCTTCAGCGCCAGCGTGAACGGCGCGAGCAGACCGTTGATGGTGATCTGGGCGCACGGCTCGGTGCTCTCGGCCGAGTCGGCCGACGCCCTGGCCAGTTCCTCGAACGACTGCGAGCAGCCGACCGAATCGAGGATCGGCTCGGTGAAGAAGTTGATGATGTCGTTGTAGAAGAAGGCGGCGACGACCGTGACGCCGACGATGGCCAGCAATGCCTTCGCGAGCCGGTTGCGGAGCTCACGCAGGTGCTCCGCGAGGGGCATCCGCCCCTCCGGATCCTTCTCCTTCTTGCGGGCAGGCTTCAGCAACCCACGTTCCCATCTCGTGCGGCAGGCCGGGGTCTCACCGGCCCTGCGTCAGCGCTTGGTCGTGTCCGTCGGTTCATTGACCGGGCGGGAGCTGGACACGTCGCCGGGCGCGGCCTGGATGATGCGCTGAGCCGGGGGCTGCTGCTCGTCGGTGTGCGGCGGGTCGGCCGGGGCGGACGACTTGTTGTCGTCCTTCATCGCCTTGGCCTCGCTCTTGAGAATGCGGGCGGACTTGCCGAGCGAGCGGGCCATGTCCGGAAGCTTCTTCGCGCCGAACAGCAGGATGATGACGACGAGGATGAGAATGATCTCGGGGGCTCCGAGCCTTCCGAACATAAGTCTTTACCTTCTCACCGAGGCGGGTGGCTGGGGTGCTGTCCGACTGGTCGGACAAGTGTCCGAACGGTCGCGCTGACAGCGATCGTAACGCTCGGGGGTGAACGTGAGGCAATCCCCGTGCGTACTCCCGGTCCACGGCCCGGGCCTCGTTTTCCGGGCCGCGATCAGCAGCGTACCTTCCGCCTGGGGGAAGTTGACAGGGCGAAGCGACCCAAAGGCACATCAAGCGCAGGAATCACAGAGCGGCAGAGGACGACTCACAGCGCGTCCACAGACCGCGCCGTGCTCACCGCCGCCCGTTCCAGATCCTCCGCGGCCCGGCTGATACGGCGCGCGGACTCCGACACCTGCCTGCCGAGGCGCTGGGCCTCCACGAACACCCGGACGGCGAGCACGCCGAGAACGGCGATTCCCAGAAAACCCACGGCTACCGCGAACATCGGCCAGAACATGCCCCTGAGCCTAGGGCCTGGGGTGCGTCCCCTGTGCACAGGGTGAGACAGCCTGGAGCACACCCGCGCCGCGGGATCCCGGCCCGCCCCACGCGGCAGCGCGACGCCCCGCCACACGGGTAGCCGCGCCCCAGCTCCTACAGAGTCGAGTGCAGCCGCAGGGTCCGGACCCCGCCCCCGGTGAGCAGCTCGACGATCCGCTCCCCCGCCGGCTTGCGGACGGACACGCCGCACTCGGGGCAGGTGAAGGAGTAGAACGTCGTACGGCTCGTGGCGCCGATGGCCAGGCGCAGGGCGCTCGCGGCGAGCTCGAAGCGGCCCCGGCAGTCCGGGCAGCCGGCCCGGAACACCACGGGCGTCACGCCCGTCATCCCCGCGAACGCGGACGCCACCGTCATCTCCCGCACCCCGGACGCCGACTCGCTCACAGTGTCTGCTCCTGCCTGTCGTGTCCGTCGGGGCCCGGGACGACCGTCCCGGTCACCTCCGCCTCGATCCCGTCGTACGCCGCCAGCGCCTCGCGGGCCGCCTGCCGGGCGCTGTCCGCCAGCTCGCGCGGGGCGACGATCCGCCCGTCGCGGCCGAGGCGCAGGGCGAGGCGGCGCAGCGACGCCGGGTCGGGTGTGCGCAGGGTGATGCGCAGCCCGCCGTCCGGAAGCTCTTCCGCACTGTCGTGCGGGTAGTATTCGGCGACCCAGCGACCGCCGGGACCGACCTCGACGACGACCTCCGGGTCCTCGGCCGCGGGCTGCACCAGCCCTTCGGACAGGTCCCGCAGCTCGATCTCGGGCGGGGCGGACGGCTCGTCGAGGACCTTGATCTCGGCGACCCGGTCGAGCCGGAAGGTGCGGCGCGCCTCGGAGCGGCGGCACCAGGCCTCGACGTAGGTGTGCCCGACGCTGACCAGGCGGATCGGGTCGACCTCGCGTTCGGTGACCTCGTCGCGGGCCGGTGAGTAGTAGCGGATCCACAGCCGGCGGCGTTCCGAGATCGCCCGGTCGACGTCGGCGAAGACGCCGCCCTCGGACTCGAAGGTCACCGACAGCCGGGAGCTGGCGCCGGCCGCCTCGCCGGCCGCGGCCTCCACCTTGGCGGTGGCGCGCAGCAACGCCTGCCGGTCGCTTTCGCGCAGCCCGGGCAGGGTGGACACGGCCCGCGCGGCGACCAGCAGGGCGGTCGCCTCGTCGGCGGCGAGGCGCAGCGGCTCGGCCGCCTCCGCCCCCAGGGCGGCGGGGTTGTGCCACCAGATGCGCTCGCCGTCGGTGTCGATGTCGAGCAGGTCGCCGCCGCGGAAGCTGGTGCCGCACATCGGCAGCACGTCGAGGTCGGAGACCAGCTCGTCCTCCGTGATGCCGAACGCGCGGGCGACGTCCTCCACCCGGGCGCCGGGGCGCTCCCTGAGATACGTCACCAGGGAGAGCATCCGCCGGGTCTGGTCGATGGCGTTCGCGGGCCTTGTCGGTTTGCCGGCCACTGTCTTCTTCCGCTCCCCCTCAGCCCTTGGCCACGGCACGCAGCCGGTCCACCACGTCGGCCCGCAGCTCCGCGGGCTCCAGGACCACCACGTCCGGCCCGAACTCCACCAGCCAGGCGTCCAGCCCGTGGCCGTACGGAATCTCCAACTCGTCCCAGCCGCCGCCGAGTTCCCGGACGGCGGTGGCCTTCGCCCGCAGGGGGTACCCGGCGCCGGAGCGCAGCCGGATCCGCGCGCTGCGGTCGGCGGTCTCCCCGGCCCACCCGGCGACGGTCTCCCGCACGGTGACCACGTCGGGGACGGGCGCGGTGTACCGGCCGCTGCGGCTGCGCACCCTGCCGGTGATCCGGGACAGCCGGAAGACGCGCTCGGCGCGGCGGTCGCGGTCCCAGCCGGCGAGGTACCAGTGGCCGCGCCAGCACTCCAGCGCCCACGGCTCCACCTGTCGGGTCTCGGGCTGGGCGGCGTTGGCCTTGCGGTACTCGAAGGCGACCGGGCGGCGGTCGCGGCAGGCCAGCATCAGCGGCTCGAAGGCGGCCTCGTGCACCGGAATACGCGGCTCCAGGGCGCCGTGGGCCTCGTAGGGGTCGACGTCCTCGGGGAGGCCGGCGGCCCGCAGCTTCTGCAGGGCGCCGCTGGCCGCGCCGGCGAGCCGGGCCTGCTGCCAGACCTTCGCCGCCAGGCCCAGGGCCGCGGCCTCCTCGGCGTCCAGGGTGATGGGCGGGAGACGGTTGCTGTCGCGGCGGGCGAGGTAGCCGACCTCACCGTCGAGGTTCTCCACGGTCTCGATGACCAGCCCGAGCTCGCGCAGGTCGTCCTTGTCCCGCTCGAACATCCGGTTGAAGGAGTCGTCGCTGCCCGCTTCGAGATAGGCCTCGATGGATTCTCGAAGCTCGCGCTTGCTGAGCGGACGGCGCGTTCCCAGCAGACACAGCGCCAGGTTCATCAGCCGCTCGGCCTTGGCAATGGCCATCGACGCCCTTCGCCTCCCTTTGGTGCTCCCGACCGATGACCGTACCGCTCCGCGGGGCCGTGGCAAAAGCCGAGGGCCCACGCCCGAACAGGCATGGGCCCCAGGTGATCGGCTCCGGTCGGTCCCGCTCAGACGCCGAGCAGGTCGACCACGAAGATCAGCGTCTCGCCGGGCTTGATCGCCGGGGTCGGGCTCTGGTTGCCGTAGGCGAGGTGCGCGGGGATGGTCAGCTGGCGGCGGCCGCCGACCTTCATGCCCTGCACGCCCTGGTCCCAGCCCTTGATGACGCGGCCGCCGCCGAGCGGGAAGCGGAACGGCGTGCCCCGGTTCCAGCTGGCGTCGAACTCCTCGCCCGTGCTGAAGGCGACACCGACGTAGTGCACGGTGACCGTCTGGCCGGCCTGCGCCACCGGGCCGTCGCCTTCCCAGATGTCCTTGATCTCGAGGTCCGCCGGGGGCTCGCCGCCCGGGAAGTCGATCTCGGGCTTGTCGATGCTCACGTCTTCTGCTCCTGCTTGTCTGTGGAAAGGGCGAACACGCACAGTCTTACACTTTCGGCGATCACATCTTCGCCAGGATGTCGACCGAGAAGACGAGCGTGGAGTCCTTCTCGATGCCGCTGCCCTGCGGCGGGTTGTCGCCGTACCCGAGCTCCGGCGGGATGACGATCAGGACGCGGCTGCCGACCTTCTTGCCGGTCAGGCCCTGTGCCCAGCCCTTGACGACCTGCTGGAGGGAGAACGACGTCAGCGCCTTGCGGCTGTACGAGGAGTCGAACTCCTTGCCGGTGTCCCAGAGCACGCCCTTGTACTGCACGAGCACGGTGCTGTCGGCGCCGACCTCCTCGCCGTCGCCCTCGATGACGTAGTTCGCCACCAGATCGGTCGGGGCGTCGGTGCCGGGGATCTCGATGGAGGGCGCCTTGCCGTCGGTGTTGGTGCCGACCTTGGGCAGGTTCGCGTCGTCCTGCGGGACGTCGGTGCCCTTGGCGGAGCTGTTGGCGTTGTACGTGCCCTCGATGTCGACGACGAAGACGAGCGTGTCGGTGCCCTTGATGCCCGCCTGGGCGTTGCCCTGCTGGCCGTAGCCCAAGGTGGGCGGCACGGCCATCTGGACGCGGCTGCCGGTCTTCTTGCCGGTCAGCGCGTAGCGCCAGCCGTCGATGATGCTGCCCTGGCTGAGCTGGATGAGCAGCGGAGTCCCGCGGTCGTAGGAGTTGTCGAACACCTTCGCGGTGGCCCAGATCTGGCCCAGGTAGTTGGCCACGATGTAGTCGTTCTCCGCGACCGTACGGCCGCCGCCCGCGATGACGGTCTTCACGGCCAGGTCCTTCGACGGCTCGCCGCTGCCCTTGGCCACCGTGGGCTTCTCGCCGAACTTGACGCCCGCGGTGATCGCGGGCAGCGGGCCGTCGACGATCTTCGGCGCCGGCGAGGCGGAGGCGGCGGGGTCCGAGGGCGACGCGGTGTCGCTGGCCTTGCCGGAGTCGGATCCTTCGTCGCCGCATGCGGCGAGCGTGACCAGTCCGGCGGGAACGGCGATGAGGAGTGAGCGTCGGCGCACGGTGAGGGCCTCGTAATCGGTCGATCTTGATTGATGGCGTGCGCGCAACTCTACGGCGTGAGAAGGCGCCGTACGGGAAACGTACGGCGCCCGTGTGGCGTTCCGCTTCACTCGAAACGCATGGCTCACATACCGGCGATCAGTTTCTCCACCCGGTCGTCCACCGAACGGAACGGGTCCTTGCACAGGACCGTGCGCTGGGCCTGGTCGTTGAGCTTGAGGTGGACCCAGTCCACGGTGAAGTCCCGGCGCTGTTCCTGCGCCCGCCGGATGAAGTCGCCGCGCAGCCGGGCCCGAGTGGTCTGCGGCGGGACCGACTTGCCCTCGAAGATCTTCAAGTCGTTGCAGATCCGGGCGGCTTGGCCCTTTTTCTCCAGCAGGTAGTACAGGCCCCGGCGGCGGTGGATGTCGTGGTAGGCGAGGTCTATCTGGGCGACCCGCGGATGCGACATGGTCATGTTGTGCTTGGCCCGGTACCGCTCGATGAGCTTGTACTTCATGACCCAGTCGATCTCGGTGTCGATCCGGTCCAGGTCCTCGGCCTCGATCGCGTCGAGCGCCCGGCCCCACAGCTCCAGCACCTGCTCCACGACGCCGGTGCGGATGCCGCGCCGCTCGCAGAAGTCGACGGCCTTCTCGAAGTACTCGCGCTGCACCTCCAGCGCCGAGGCCTCCCGGCCGCTCGCCAGGCGCACCTTGCGCCGGCCCGTTATGTCGTGGCTGACCTCGCGGATCGCCCGGATGGGGTTCTCCAGGGTGAGGTCGCGCATCACCGTGCCCGCCTCGATCATGCGCAGCACCAGGTCGGTGGCGCCGACCTTGAGCAGCATGGTCGTCTCGGACATGTTCGAGTCGCCGACGATGACGTGCAGCCTGCGGTAGCGCTCGGCGTCCGCGTGCGGTTCGTCGCGGGTGTTGATGATGGGCCGGGAGCGGGTCGTCGCCGAGGAGACGCCCTCCCAGATGTGCTCGGCGCGCTGGCTGACGCAGTAGACGGCGCCGCGCGGTGTCTGCAGCACCTTGCCCGCGCCGCACAGCAGCTGCCGGGTGACCAGGAACGGGATGAGGATGTCCGCGAGCCGGGAGAACTCCCCGTGCCGGGCCACCAGATAGTTCTCGTGGCAGCCGTAGGAGTTGCCGGCGGAGTCGGTGTTGTTCTTGAAGAGGTAGACGTCGCCCGCGATTCCCTCCTCGTGCAGGCGTCGTTCCGCGTCCACCAGGAGGCCTTCGAGAATGCGCTCTCCGGCCTTGTCGTGGGTGACCAGCTCGATCACGTTGTCACATTCGGGTGTCGCGTATTCCGGGTGGGAGCCCACATCGAGATACAGGCGGGCGCCGTTCCGCAGAAACACATTGCTGCTGCGGCCCCATGACACGACACGGCGGAAGAGGTACCGCGCCACCTCGTCAGGCGACAGACGGCGCTGTCCCCTGAACGTGCACGTGACGCCGTACTCGTTCTCCAGCCCGAAAATGCGGCGGTCCATGACTGAACATTACGCCCGATCCCCTGAACTGAAACGGGGTTCGGCAGCACGATTTGGATCATTTTCCGATGAAGCCGCAACGACCGCTGTTCTGGCGGGAGCTGCCAGTACCCGCCCCGTGGCCAGCAGAACCAGCAGCGACACGGCCCCCGCCGCGCTCGGCACGGCGAAGCCCCACAGGGCCCCGCCCCGCTCGACGACCGGCCCCGCCAGCCCCGTTCCGACGGACGCGCCCACGGTGAACGTCGTCACAAGCCAGGAGAACGCCTCGGTGACGGTCCCTCGCGGAGCGTGCCGGTCGACGATGACGAACGCGCATGCGATGGCGGGTGCGAGGAAGACACCGGCCAGCGCGGTCAGGGCCGTCATCGCCACCGGCCCCGGCATCAGCGTCGGCGGCAGATAACAGACCGCCAGAAGTGCGACCAGCACCCGAAGTCGCCGCTCGGGTGCGCCGGCCCACTGCCGCGCCCCGTAGCCGACGCCCCCGACCAGCGCGCCGAGCCCCAGGGCCGCCAGCAGCCAGCCGTACACCGCGTCACCGCCGCGGTCGTCCGCGTAGGACACGGCGGCGACGGTGATGGAGCCCAGCGCGACGCCCACGAACAGGAACGCCGCCAGCAGGGCGAGCAGTCCCGGCGAGCGCAGCGCGCCCAGCCAGTGGGCCTCGCGCGGCGCCGACCGCCAGGCCCGCGACGGCGGCGACAGGACCACGGAGAGCGCGCCGAGGACCCCGACGACGTTCAGCACCAGCAGCGCGGCCTGCGCCGACCACAGCGACACGCAGAGCGTCACCAGCAGCGGCCCGACCGTGAACATCACCTCCTGCGCCACCGCGTCCATGGCGTACGCCGTGTGCACCTGGTCCTCCCGGCGCAGCACCGACGGCCACAGGGCGCGCAGACCGCCCTCCAGGGGCGGCGTGAACAGTCCGGCGGCGGCGACCGCTGCGTAGGAGAGCGCCGGCGCCTCGGTGCCGCTGAAGGCGAAGACGGCCATGGCGAGCGCCGACAGCACCGCCGCGGGCAGCTGGACCCGCGGCTGACCGTGCAGGTCGACCAGCCGTCCGAGCAGGGGCTGACCTGCCGCGTTGGCGACTCCGTAGACGGCCGCCAGGGCCCCGGCCAGGCTGTAGGAGCCGCCCTCGGCGCGGACGAACAGCACGATCGCGATCGCGGCGGTGGCGTTGGGCAGCCGCCCCACGAGCGTGCCGGTGAGCAGTCTCGCGGCGTGTCTCGTCCTGAGGATCTCCGCGTATCCCGCGGCCATGTCCTGCCCCTCCGCCGAAGAAGTTTTACGTATAACGTCCACTGCCATACGTACCATGTGCGCTGTTCACCCGTCCAGGCGGAGCCCGGACCCCATACGACGAAGGAGCAGCCCGAGTGGCACGATCCGGCACCCGCCCCACCAGCCGGGACGTCGCCGAGGCCGCCGGGGTCTCGCAGGCCGCCGTCTCCCTCGTGCTGGGCGGGAAGTGGCGCGGCCGCGTCTCCGAGGCGACCGCCGAACGGGTCCGGGAGGCCGCCCGCGACCTGGGCTACCGCCCCAACCTGGCCGCCCGCAACCTGCGCCTCGGACGCACGCGCACGGTCCTGCTGGTGGTCCCCGCCCTCACCACGGAGTTCTTCGGGGGCGTCTACACCGGCGCCGCGCGGGTCGCCGCCGAGCACGGCTTCGGCGTGGTGCTCTACCCCTCCCCCGAGGGCGTCGGGCCCGCCCGTGACCCCTTCGCGTCCGCCCAGGCAGCCCTGGACGGCGTCATCGCGTCCTCCATGGCCGCCGATGCCCTCACGGCCATCCGCGGCGACCAGCTGCCGCTGGTGATGCTCGACAGCGACCCGGCGGGCAGCCTGGGCGCGGCGACGGTCAACCTGGACATCGCCGACGGCGTCCGCCAGGTGGCCGAGCATCTGCTGGGCCTTGGCCACCGCCGCTTCCTGCACCTGGCGGCCGACGTCCCCTCCTGGACCTTCGAGGTGCGCGCCTGGGAGCTCGCCGCGCGCGTGGGGGCCGTGCCGGGCACGACCGTGCACACGGCGCGCGCGCCCATGTCCATCGACGGCGCCCTGAGCGCCGCCGAGGCCGCGCTCGGGCGCCACCGGGCCACCGCGGTCGTCTGCGACGACGACAAGCTCGCGGCCGGCGTGTACAAGGCCGTCCGGCGCCTCGGCCTGCGCGTCCCCGACGACGTCTCCGTCACCGGCCTCGACGACCTCGCCCTGGCCACCGCGCTCGACCCGGAGCTGACGACCGTGCGTCTGGACGCCGAGCTGTTCGGGGAGCGTGGCATGCGGGCCCTGCTGGCGGTCCTGGAGGGCCGGGAGCCGGACCGCGGTGACATCCCGGTCGAACTGGTCGTACGGGCCTCCACGGCGCCGCCACCGGCGCCCTGAACGGCGGATGCCCCGGCCGTCGACGGCCGGGGCATCCGGAGAGGAGTCGGTGGGCGTCGGGCGGTGGGCCTACTCGTCCTCGGTGGTCTCGTCCTCGGCGTCCGTGGCGGACGACGCGCCGTCCGCGTCCAGCAGCCGGGCGAGCTGGCGGCCGGTGATCCGCTTGAACTTGCGCTTCTGCGGGCGCGTCCGGTCCAGCACCGCCACCTCGAGGCGCTCGGCGGGGATCTCCCGCTGGCTGCCGTTGGTGTCACGGGACAGGGCCTGCACGGCCAGCTTCAGCGCCTCGGCGAGGGTCATGCCGTCCTGGTGGCGCTGGTCCAGGTAGCTGCTGATCTGCTCGGCGTTGCCGCCGACCGCGACCGAGCCGTGCTCGTCCACGATCGAGCCGTCGTGCGGCAGCCGGTAGATCTGGTCTCCCTCGGGCGTCTCCCCCACCTCGGCGACGACCAGCTCCACCTCGTAGGGCTTCTCGGCCGCGCTGGAGAAGATCGTGCCCAGCGTCTGGGCGTAGACGTTGGCGAGGCCGCGGGCGGTCACGTCGTCGCGGTCGTAGGTGTAACCGCGCAGGTCGGCGTAGCGGACGCCACCGATGCGGAGGTTTTCGTACTCGTTGTACTTGCCGGCGGCGGCGAAGCCGATCCGGTCGTAGATCTCGCTGAACTTGTGCAGCGCGCGGGACGGGTTCTCACCGACGAACACGATGCCGTCGGCGTACTGCAGCACGACCAGGCTGCGGCCCCGGGCGATGCCCTTGCGGGCGTACTCCGCCCGGTCGGCCATCGCCTGCTGAGGTGAGACATAGAACGGCGTCGACACCGGTTATCCGTCCCTTTCTGTCGAAGTCACTGGATCACCCTCGTTCAATGACGGCCGCCGGCTACAGCAGCGCGGCCCGCGGGCCGTCGGGCTGCTCCAGCCGCCGCTCGAGGATCGAGCGGGCGATCTCGGAGGCCTCGTCCTCGGTGAGCCGGCGGAAGCCGTCCTCGGTGATCACGGTGACGATCGGGTAGATCCGGCGGGCGACATCGGGACCGCCGGTCGCCGAGTCGTCGTCTGCCGCGTCGTACAGGGCCTGCACCACGAGGGTCGTGGCCTGGTCCTCGGTCAGGTCGGCCCGGAAGAGCTTCTTCATGGCGCCGCGCGCGAAGATCGAGCCGGAGCCCGTGGCCGCGTAGCCCTGCTCCTCGGAGCGGCCGCCCGTCACGTCGTAGGAGAAGATGCGGCCCTTGCCGCGGTCCACGTCGTAACCGGCGAACAGGGGCACCACGGCCAGGCCCTGCATGGCCATGCCGAGGTTGGAGCGGATCATCGTCGACAGCCGGTTCGCCTTGCCCTCCAGGGACAGCTGGGCGCCCTCGACCTTCTCGAAGTGCTCCAGCTCCAGCTGGAAGAGCTTGACCATCTCGACGGCCAGACCAGCCGTGCCGGCGATGCCGACGGCCGAGTACTCGTCCGCCGGGAAGACCTTCTCGATGTCCCGCTGCGCGATGACGTTGCCCATGGTGGCGCGGCGGTCACCGGCCAGCACCACGCCGCCGGGGAACGTCGCGGCCACGATCGTGGTGCCGTGCGGCGCCTCGATCACGCCCTGGGTCGGCGGCAGTTGCCGCTTGCCGGGCAGCAGCTCGGGCTGGTGCTCGGCCAGGAAGTCCATGAAGGAGGAGGACCCAGGCGTCAGGAAGGCAGCTGGTAGACGCCCGGTGCTACGAGTGTTGGCTTCCACGCGTTTCCTTCCACATAGTCGGCAGCTCGGTTCGCGGCTTCGGGATCGTCCCTCAACAGGCCGAGGCCGGAGTTGCAGTTGAAGCAAGGTACGCCACGGACCCTACCCGTCCCACGGCAGTGATCCACATGAACGGCGGAAGCCCTCGGTCGAATCACAGCAAGCCGCCGAAGAAGGCTGCGCACGGCCCGGACCCACCGCACCGTGCGCAGCACCTCATCTGCTCGGCCTTGGACGACCCGAACCCCCGCCGGCCTTCGATTCGAAGGATGAGCGCGACTACTGGCCGCCCTTTTGCACGAAGGACCGCACGAAGTCCTCGGCGTTCTCCTCGAGGACGTCGTCGATCTCGTCCAGCACCGAGTCCACGTCGTCCGAGAGCTTCTCGTGCCGCTCCTTGAGGTCCTCCGAAGCCTGCGCCTCTGTCGCCTGCTCCTCGACCTCCTCGCTGCTGCGCGTCGCCTTCTGCTGTCCGCCGCCGGTGTCCTTGGCTGCCATCACCCTCACCCCGCTCGGTTCGCCCGACATCTTCGGCATCCATGCCGATCGGTCATGATCAGACCCTACAAGCCGGGTCTGACAATGGCCCCGCAGTTTCTCCAACGTACGGGGGCCACCTCGATGATTCCCGGGCGCCGGGATTTCCACCCGTGCGCCCGGCCCCGCCCGAGTACCCGCTCAGCCGCCGCTCAGGACCCTGACCAGGTCTTCGGCGGTGCGACAGCGGTCCAGGAGCTCCTTGACGTGATTACGCGTTCCGCGAAGCGGTTCCAGGGTTGGGACGCGCTGCAGGGAGTCCCGGCCGGGCAGATCGAAGATCACCGAGTCCCAGGAGGCGGCGGCCACGTCGTCGGCGTACTGCTCCAGGCAGCGCCCGCGGAAGTACGCGCGCGTGTCCTCCGGCGGCTTGGCCTTCGCCCGCTCGACCTGCTCCTCGGTCAGCAGGCGCTTCATCCGGCCGCGCGAGACCAGCCGGTTGTACAGGCCCTTCTCGGGGCGCACGTCGGCGTACTGCAGGTCGACCAGGTGCAGCCGGGCGGCGTCCCAGTCGAGGCTGTCACGGCGCCGGTAGCCCTCCATCAGCTCGCGCTTGGCGACCCAGTCCAGCTCGCCGGCCAGGCTCATCGGATCGTGCTCCAGCCGGTTGAGGGTGTCCTCCCACCGCTGCAGGACGTCCTTGGTCTGCTCGTCGGCGTCGGCGCCGAAGCGCTCCTCCACGTACTTGCGCGCCAGCTCGTAGTACTCCATCTGCAGCTGGACCGCGGTGAGGGCCCGGCCGCTGCGGAGCGTGACGAGACGCTTCAGCGAGGGGTCGTGCGAGACCTGGTGCAGGGTGCGCACGGGCTGGTCGACGGCCAGGTCGACGGCGATGAAGCCGTCCTCGATCATGGACAGGACCAGGGCCGTGGTGCCCAGCTTCAGGTACGTCGAGATCTCCGACAGGTTCGCGTCGCCGATGATCACGTGCAGCCGGCGGTACTTCTCGGCGTCCGCGTGCGGCTCGTCGCGCGTGTTGATGATCGGGCGCTTCAGCGTGGTCTCCAGGCCGACCTCGACCTCGAAGTAGTCCGCGCGCTGACTCAGCTGGAAGCCGTGCTCGTGCCCGTCCTGGCCGATGCCGACGCGGCCCGCTCCGGCGAAGACCTGACGGGAGACGAAGAAGGGCGTCAGGTGGCGCACGATGTCCGAGAAGGGGGTCTCCCGCTTCATCAGGTAGTTCTCGTGCGTGCCGTAGGACGCGCCCTTGTTGTCGGTGTTGTTCTTGTACAGGTGGATCGGCTGGGCACCGGGCAGCTGGGCGGCCCGCTCGGCGGCCTCGGCCATGATCCGCTCACCGGCCTTGTCCCAGAGGACGGCGTCGCGGGGGTTGGTCACCTCGGGAGCGCTGTACTCGGGGTGCGCGTGGTCGACGTAGAGACGGGCCCCGTTGGTCAGGATGACGTTCGCGAGGCCGATGTCCTCGTCGGTGAGCTGGCTGGCGTCGGCGGCCTCGCGGGCGAGGTCGAAGCCCCGTGCGTCCCGCAGCGGATTCTCCTCCTCGAAGTCCCAGCGGGCCCGGCGGGCCCGGTGCATCGCCGCGGCGTAGGCGTTGACGATCTGGGACGAGGTGAGCATGGCATTGGCGTTCGGGTGGCCGGGGACGGAGATGCCGTACTCCGTCTCGATGCCCATTACTCGCCGTACGGTCATGCGGCCCTCCTTGCCCGGCGGCGCCCTCGGTCGTGGACGCCGCTCAGATACCGCTGGCGCTCGGTTGCGTGTGCGGTGCCCGTCCCCGCACTGCGCGACTCGGCGGTACCGACGAGCCTAGAACGCCTCCGCGCCGGTGGGGAGATCATTTGCGTCATTAGCCTTGCTCCAGCCGTGGCCCGAAAAACAGTCGGCTGCGGGTACCCGCTGAGGGCACCCGCAGCCGCCCTGCCTTTTACAGGTACTGACCGGTGTTCGCCACCGTGTCGATGGAGCGTCCGGTGTCCGCGCCCTGCTTTCCGGTGATGAGCGTACGGATGTACACGATCCGCTCGCCCTTCTTTCCGGAGATGCGGGCCCAGTCGTCCGGGTTGGTGGTGTTCGGCAGGTCCTCGTTTTCCTTGAACTCGTCCACGCAGGCCTGAAGGATGTGGGAAACCCGCAGGCCCTTCTGGTTGTGCTCCAGGAAGTCCTTGATCGCCATCTTCTTGGCCCGGCCGACGATGTTCTCGATCATGGCGCCGGAATTGAAGTCCTTGAAGTACAGGACTTCCTTGTCACCATTGGCGTAGGTCACCTCGAGGAAGCGGTTCTCCTCCGATTCGGCGTACATGTGTTCCACAGCGGTCTGGATCATGCTCTGGACCGTCATGGCCTTGTCGCCACCGTGTTCGGTGAGATCGTCGGTGTGCAGCGGAAGGCGCTCGGTGAGGTACTTGCCGAAGATGTCCTTGGCCGCCTCGGCGTCCGGACGCTCGATCTTGATCTTCACGTCGAGCCGGCCGGGGCGCAGGATCGCGGGGTCGATCATGTCCTCACGGTTGGAGGCGCCGATCACGACCACGTTCTGCAGGCCCTCCACACCGTCGATCTCGGCGAGCAGCTGCGGGACGATGGTGTTCTCCACGTCCGAGCTGACACCGGAGCCGCGGGTGCGGAAGAGGGACTCCATCTCGTCGAAGAAGACGATCACGGGGGTGCCCTCGCTGGCCTTCTCCCTGGCCCGCTGGAAGACGAGGCGGATCTGCCGCTCCGTCTCACCGACGTACTTGTTCAGCAGCTCGGGGCCCTTGATGTTCAGGAAGAAGCTCTTGCCCGCGGCCTGGCCGGTGACCTCGGCGACCTTCTTGGCCAGCGAGTTGGCGACGGCCTTGGCGATGAGCGTCTTGCCGCATCCGGGCGGCCCGTAGAGCAGCACCCCCTTGGGCGGGCGCAGTTCGTGCTCCTTGAACAGGTCCGGGTAGAGGTACGGGAGCTCGACCGCGTCCCGGATGGCCTCGATCTGGTTGCCGAGGCCGCCGATGGCCTCGTAGCCGATGTCGGGCACCTCTTCGAGGACGAGTTCCTCGACCTCGCTCTTGGGCACGACCTCGTAGACGTAGCCGGAACGGGGTTCGAGCAGCAGGGCGTCGCCGGGACGGATGGTGACGTCCAGCAGCGGCTCGGCGAGCCGTACCACCCGTTCCTCGTCGGTGTGCCCGAGCACCAGGGCGCGCTCGCCGTCCTCGAGGATCTCCTTGAGGGTGACGATGTCCCCGACGCGCTCGTACTCCATGGCCTCGACCACGTTGAGCGCCTCGTTGAGCATGACTTCCTGGCCGCGCCGCAGGTCCTCGAGTTCGACGCTGGGGCTGACGTTCACACGGAGCTTGCGGCCCCCCGTGAAGATGTCGGCGGTGCCGTCCTCGTTCGCCTGCAGGAAGACACCGAAGCCGGCCGGTGGCTGTGCGAGCCGGTCGACCTCTTCCTTGAGGGCCACGATCTGGTCACGGGCCTCACGGAGCGTGTTGGCGAGTCGCTCGTTCTGTGCGGACACGCCGGCCAGGTTGGTCTGCAGCTCGACGATCCGCTCCTCGAGAATCCTCGTGTGCCGCGGAGAGTCGGCGAGCTTGCGTCGCAGGACGGCGATCTCCTGCTCAAGGTAGGCAATCTGCCCGGCCGGGTCGTCGGACCCGCGTCCCGGGCGGATGCCGCGGTTCATGTCGTCGTCGTGGGCTGCCACGGTCCTCACCTCCTCCAAGGGGAGCTGGACGCTTCCAGACCCTACCTGGGTGGGTGTCGATTGAAACCCCTAGATCACAAAGACTGTCGGGGTGTGTCCGATCTTCACCCTTGCGCTCTCCCTCACGCCAGGGGAATACCCAGCGAACGAGAGACGAAAGCGAGCGAAGGTAGGGTCGAAGTGTTCAACACCCGTCATAGCTGGCCGGATTCCCGTGCGGCCGGGCGGGCAGACGGCAGGAGAGGTGACCGTGCAGCAGGAGGCCGGAGTCGACGGCGAGGCGCTGGAGGTCTGGATCGACCAGGATCTCTGTACCGGCGACGGCATCTGCGCCCAGTACGCGCCGGAGGTGTTCGAGCTGGACATCGACGGTCTGGCCTACGTGAAGAGCGCGGACGACGAGTTGTTGCAGGCCCGGGGGGCCACAACGCCCGTACCGCTGCCGCTCCTCACGGAGGTGATCGACTCGGCGAAGGAGTGTCCTGGCGAGTGCATCCACGTACGTCGGGTTTCGGACAGCGCCGAGGTCTACGGTCCGGACGCAGAGTGACCCGATCTTCACGGCGTGTTACGACTGTCTGATTTCTCACATGTCCGGCTCGCGCGCGTCAGACGCTCCGGGCCCCGGCCGGTGAGGAGCGGACGAACGCACCGTTCCGCCACTGCCACTTCGCCCCCTCCTCCACGTCCGGGCAGCAGGTCGGGACGTCGGAGGAGGAGTAGCCGAGCAGGGTCGCGAGGACGGCTCCCTCGCGAACGGCGAAGTCGCTGACGGTGAACCGGTCCTTGGGGTCGACGAGCGTGGCCACCACACGCGGCTCGGTCCCGTCGTCGCTGTGGGTGAGGACGTAGACGCCGTCGGGTGGCGTGCTGATGCCGGCGTCGCAGTGCACCACGGCGACCGTTTCCGGCCGCCCGTCGCCGTCGAGGTCGCCGGACGCCTGCTTCTCCACCACGGCCTTCACGGGGCCGCATTCCAGGGGGAAGTCGACGCCCTCGACGGCGGGCGGTGCGACGGCCGGAGGCGTCGGACGGCCCGGCTCCTGGGCGGCGGTCGCCGAGTCCGGCGGCAACAGCGAGGACAGGGCGACGACACCGGCGACAGCCGTGGCGGTGGCGACCCAGTGGATGGGGCGCGTGTGCGTGTGCGCCAGTTCCGGGACGGCGGAGTGCTGCACTAGGAGTGTCTCCCGTGAGGGCTGTGCCGGTGGGGGTGGCCAGCATGGTGCCACACGTCACAGTGTTGGGGAACGGCGGGGGTCGGCCCGTGTGGGAGCGGGGTCCTGGCGGTACGTCAACGCGGCGGCGCCGTGGCCCCGTTCCCGGCGTACTGCGGGAACTCGGCCACGGCGCCATGACGTTGTACGGGGCAGGCGGGCGGTCAGTGGCTCCAGCCGCTCAGCGGCCGATGCCTCCGTCGGCGTTGGGACCGGCGTAGTCCTCGCCGTAGGCGCCCTTGGCGGGGCGGCGGCGCCGCATGGGCGGCTCGACGCCGTCGGCGAGGCGGCGGGCGGTGAGGAGGAAGCCGGTGTGGCCGATCATCCGGTGGTCCGGGCGGACGGCCAGGCCCTCGATGTGCCAGTTGCGGATCATCGTCTCCCAGGCGGTCGGCTCGTTGAAGCAGCCGATCTCGCGGATGGACTCGACGGTCCGGGCGAGCTGGGTGGTGGTGGCGACGTAGCAGCACAGGATGCCGCCGGGCACGAGCGCCTTGGAGACGGCCTCCAGGCACTCCCAGGGGGCGAGCATGTCGAGGATGACGCGGTCGACGTCGGTGTCGGACAGGTTGTCCTGCAGGTCTCCGACGGTGAGCTGCCAGGCCGGGTGCGGGCCGCCGAAGTAGCGCTCCACGTTGGCCTGGGCGATCTCGGCGAAGTCCGCGCGGCGCTCGTAGCTGTGCAGCATGCCCTGGTCGCCGATGGCCCGCAGCAGGAAGCTGCTGAGCGAGCCGGAGCCGACGCCGGCCTCCACGACGCGCGCGCCGGGGAAGATGTCGGCGAACGCCAGGATCTGCCCCGCGTCCTTGGGGTAGACGACGGCTGCCCCGCGGGGCATGGACAGGACGTAGTCGGGGAGCAGGGGGCGCAGCGCGAGGTAGGCGACGTTTCCGGTGGTGCGGACAACGCTGCCCTCGGGAGCGCCGATCAGCTCGTCGTGCGGGAAGGAACCCTTGTGGGTGTGGAAGTTCTTCCCGGCCTCGAGCGTGAACGTGTAGTGGCGGCCCTTGGGGTCGGTCAGCTGTACCTGGTCCCCGACCTTGAAGGGCCCGCGCCTGCGGGCGGCACCGGTCGGTTCGGACATGTGACCAGCCTACCGGCGTTTGCCGGGGCCGCCGACCACTACGAAGGCCGGGCCATGGCCTTCACGAAGGCCCGCTCCACGTCCGCGGCGGACAGCACGCCGTAGATCTCGCCGGTGTCCTCGACCACCAGGTACTCGGTGGCGGGGGTGGCCCGGAGCACCTCCAGGAGGTCCTCGCCGGCCAACTCGGCCGAGACGCGCATGCCGTCGGTGAGGTCCTGGGCGAGACCGCTGACCGCGACCCAGGGACGGCGGTGTTCCGGTACGCCGACGATGGCGGCCTCGCGGACCAGGGACACGGGGTTGCCCTCGGCGTCGACGACGACCAGGGCGCGGGCGCCGGCGGCGTTGGCGCGGCGCAGGGCCTCCGAGAGGGGGGTGTCGCTCTGCACCGGGACCGCGCGCCGGGTCAGCGTGCGGGCGTGCAGCTCGGGGAGGTGCTCGCGCAGCCGGGCGACGCGCAGGCTGTTGCCGGCGCCGGTCCAGATGATCGCGGCGAGGATGGCGGCCAGCAGGGCGTCCATGACGGTGTCCATGCCGACGTTGTCCACGGCGTCCCGGCCGAGCGCGCCGGACTGGGTGAGCAGCGGCAGACCGATCAGGACGGAGACGGCGAGGGCGCGGCCGACCCAGGCGGCGGCGACCGTGCCGCTCATCGGCTTGCCGGTGATCTTCCAGACGACGGCGCGGAGCATCCGGCCGCCGTCCAGGGGGAGGCCGGGCAGGAGGTTGAAGACGGCCACGATGAGGTTGGAGATCATCAGGCCGGCCAGCAGGACGCCGGGGACGGTGCCGGGCTCGACCGGCTGCAGGGCGAGGTAGAAGAGGCCGGCGAGGACGAGGGAGAGCAGCGGGCCGACGAAGGCGAGGACGAACTCGCGGCCCGGCGTCTCGGCCTCCTTCTCGATCTCGGAGACCCCGCCGAAGAACTGGAGCTGAATACGGCGGACCGGGAGCTTGTAGCGCAGGGCGGCCACGGTGTGGGCCAGCTCGTGCACGAGCACCGAGGCGTAGAAGGCGACGGCGAAGAAGAGGGAGACCAGGTAGCGGGCGGCGCCCAGCTCGGGCAGCACCCGCTCCAGCTGCCCGCCGAAGACCCAGGTGATCAGCGCGGCGACGAGGAACCAGCTGGGGGCCACGTACACGGGCACCCCGAAGAGCCGCCCCATCAACAGCCCACCACGCGGCTCCGGGGCGCGCTGGGGGGCTGCGTCCTTGTCGGGACCGGAGTGGGCGACGGTGCGGTGGGCCGGGTGGGTGGGGGGTGCCGGGTCGTGGAGGTCGGCGGGAGCGGGCCGGTGGGGGTCGGCCGGAGCGGGCCGGTCGGGGTGGGGCCGGTCGTCGCCGACATGCCCGGCCGGCTGCCGGTCGGTGCCGTCGCCGGAGGGCTGACAATGCTCGTCCCGGGGTTCCGCGGTTGCGCCGCCCGGCTTCTCCGTGCCGTCGTGTCCGGCCGGTTCGTCTTCCTGTTGGGTGCCGTCCGCCCCGGGGGCGGACGCGTCGGCGGGGTTCGGGGGTGTGGGTGCCGGGGTTCCGGTCTCGGGGTGTGTGGTCGAGCCGGGGGGTGCCGGACGGGGCGGGTCCGGGCGTGTGGGGTCCGTGGCCGGGGCCGTCCGCCCTGACTCGCGCCGTTCCGACTCGTCGGTGCCCGGCCGCCGCGGCTGCCCGCTCCCGCCGCTCTCGTCCACGGTGTCCCCTCGTTCTCAGCGTCTCCCGCGCCTGCCGGGCGGAAGGGTCTCGGGTCGATGGTATGCGTCCGTCGGGACGCGTTCCGCCCCGGCACCCCCTCTGTTTCCCCCGACTTCGCACCTGTCACCACGGCGGCTGGGTCACTGTCAGTGGCGGGCCGTATGGTCTGTGGACATGGACACCAGCACCGAGGGCGCGGCCCGGCCCGACAGCGGCGGCGGGGCCGAGGCGGCGGATCCGGCCGTCATGGCCGAGCCTACGACGGAGACCGCGATGGCGGTGGTGACGGCCGCGGCCGAGGCCGCCGCGACCACCACGGTCGCCGAGCCCGTCGTCATAGCGCCCACCTCGCTCTCCCCCTCGCGTGCCGGCGACTTCATGCAGTGCCCCCTGCTGTACCGGTTCCGGGTGATCGACCGGCTGCCCGAGAAGCCCAGCGCGGCTGCGACCCGCGGCACCCTGGTGCACTCGGTCCTGGAGCGCCTCTTCGACGCGCCCGCCGCGGAGCGCACCCCGCCGCGCGCCAAGTCGCTGATCCCCGGCCAGTGGCAGCGCCTGCGCGAGGCCAGGCCGGAGGTCGAGGAGCTGTTCGCCGACGACCCGGAGGGCGAGCGGCTGGCGGGCTGGCTGACGGAGGCCGAGCAGCTCGTCGAGCGCTGGTTCACGCTGGAGGACCCCAGCCGCCTTGAACCGGCCGAGCGCGAGCTGTTCGTCGAGGCCGAGCTGGACTCGGGGCTGCGGCTGCGCGGGATCATCGACCGGGTCGATGTGGCGCCGACCGGGGAGGTGCGGATCGTCGACTACAAGACGGGCAAGGCACCCCGGCCCGAGTACGCCGAGGGCGCCCTGTTCCAGATGAAGTTCTACGCGCTGGTCGTCTGGCGGCTGAAGAAGGTCGTCCCGCGCCGGCTCCAGCTCGTCTATCTCGGCAGCGGTGACGTGCTGACGTACGACCCGGTCCTCGCCGACCTGGAGCGGGTGGAGCGCAAGCTGCTGGCGCTGTGGGAGGCGATCCGGCAGGCGACCGAGACGGGCGACTGGCGGCCCCGGCCGACCAAGCTGTGCGGCTGGTGCGACCACCGGGCGCACTGCCCGGAGTTCGGCGGCACTCCCCCGGCGTATCCGCTGCCGGTGCGCCGGAGCGCCGGCACCGGGGACGCCCGGGCCGCGTCCGAGAGGGCGCCCGAATCATCCGCGGCCGAGCAGGGCAGAATGGGGCCGGACTAGGGCCTGTCGCGCGGATCACGCCGCAGACGCGGGGCCTGGCACGCGCACCTGCCGAGGCGAGGCGAAGGAGACTCACGTGGCCATCCGCGTCCTACTGGTCGACGACCAGCCGCTGCTGCGTACGGGCTTCCGCATGATCCTGGAGGCCGAGCAGGACATCGCGGTCGTCGGGGAGGCCGGGGACGGCCTGCAGGCACTCGACCAGGTGCGGGCCCTGCAGCCCGACGTGGTGCTGATGGACATCCGCATGCCGCGGATGGACGGCGTGGAGGCGACCCGGCAGATCACCGGCCCCGGCCGGGACGGCCCGGCGAAGGTCCTGGTGCTGACCACCTTCGACCTGGACGAGTACGTGGTGGAGGCGCTCAGGGCCGGCGCCAGCGGCTTCCTGCTGAAGGACGCGCCCGCCAACGAGCTGGTCCAGGCGATCCGCGTGGTCGCGGCCGGCGAGGCGATGCTCGCGCCGAGCATCACGCGCCGCCTGCTCGACAAGTACGCCACGCATCTGCCGTCCGGCGAGGAGCCGGTGCCCGACACCCTGGGCACGCTCACCGAGCGGGAGGTCGAGGTGCTGAAGCTGGTCGCGCGGGGCCTGTCCAACGCGGAGATCGCCGCGGACCTGTTCGTCAGCGAGACCACCGTCAAGACGCACGTGGGGCACGTCCTCACCAAGCTGGGGCTGCGCGACCGGGTGCAGGCCGCGGTCTACGCCTACGAGAGCGGCCTGGTGCGCCCCGGCGCGCAGTGACCGCACAAGAACGAGTGCCACGACGCCGAGGGCGCCCGCTTCCTCTGGGAAGCGGGCGCCCTCGGCGCTGACGTGCCGGGCCTCAGCCCTTGTTGATCTCCCAGAAGCGGAAGACGGTCGAGGCGTCGAGGCAGTACTCCAGGCCGTAGACCTCCTCGCGGACGACCGCGTACTGCTTGGCCTGCCACACCGGCAGCACGGGGAGTTCCTCGGCGACGATGTCCTGCAGCTCGCCGTACTCGTCGTCGGTGGCGGCGCGGTCGCTCTGCGCGGCCGTGCGCGGGATGAGCGTGCCGGTGATCGTGTCGTTGCTGTAGTTGTTCGCCAGCACGTTGCCCTCGCCGAAGAACGGGGCGGTGAAGTTGTCGGCGTCCGGGTAGTCGGGCACCCAGCCCTTGACATAGACGCCGTACTTGCCGTTGGCGATGTCCTTCTCGTACTGGTCGAAGGCGACGGACTTCACGTCGGCGGCGAACAGGCCGCTGGCGTTCAGCTGGGCCGCTATGGCCTGCAACTCCTCGTCGGTGGCGGGGCCGTAGCGGGACGGGGTGGACCACAGGGTGAGCTTCACCTTGTCGGTGATGCCGTCGGCGCGCAGCGCGGCCTCCGCCTTGGCCTTGGAGGGGCGGTCGCCGTAGGTGTCGAAGAAGGCGGTGTTGTGGCCCCCGATACCGGCCGGGATGATCGAGTACAGCGGGGTGGCGGTGCCCTGGTAGACATCCTGGATGAGGGCGTCGCGGTCGATCAGGTGGGCGATGGCCTGGCGGACGCCGAGCTGTCCGGCGACCGGGTCGTCCATGTTGAAGACCAGGTGCTGCACCTCGGCGCTGCTGCCCTCGATGAGCTTGACGCCCGAGTCGGAGGCGGCGTTCTCGACGTCGGCGATGTCGGTCGCGCTCAGGCCTCGGTAGGCGATGTCGACCTCCTCGGCGAGCAGCGCCTTCTTCAGCGCGCCGCGGTCGCCGTGGAAGAACTTCAGGGTGACGCCGGCGTTCTGCACCTCGGCGGTGCCCTGGTAGTTCTCGTTGACCGAGAAGACGGCCTCGTTCTCGGTGAACGAGTCGAGCTTGTACGGGCCGGAGCCGACGGCCTTGCCGTCCGTGCGGAGCTTGTCGGCGTCGTACTCGCGGTGGTTGACGATGGAGCCGGCGCCGGAGGCGATCTTGCTGGGGAAGGTGGCGTCGGCGAACTTCAGGTTGAACACGACGGTCTTGTCGTCCGGCGTCTCGACGGTGTCGAGCATCGGGAACATGATGGCCGGGCCGGCCTCGTCGTCGACCTTCAGCATGCGGTCGAAGGAGTACTTGACGTCCTTGGAGGTGAGCGGGTCACCGTTGCTGAACTTCAGCCCGTCCTTCAGGGTGCACTTGTAGACCTTTGCGGAGGCGTCCGTGAAGGTGCAGCCCTGGGCCAGCTCCGGCTGCGGCTCGGTGCCGCCCTTGGGGAAGCTGAGCAGGGACTGGAAGACGTTGTTGAACAACAGCCAGGAGCCGGGGTCGTAACCGGACGCCGGGTCGGTGGCGAGGACGTCGTCGGACATCCCCACGACCACGGTGGAGCCGTTCTCCCCGGTGTTACCGGATTCGGAACCGCATCCGGTCAGCAGGCCGGAGGCCAGACCGGCCACGATCGGCAGGACCGGCCACTGGTTGCGCATGTTCACGTGCGTGCCTTACGTCGTTCTCGAAGTTCCCGGGGCCGCGTCCAGGTCCCGGGCGCGTGCTGGGAGGTGTCAGCCGCTCACACCGCGGCCGAGCTCCCACAGCTGAAGGGTGGAGGAGGAGTTCAGCGCGTAGGCGACACCGGTGATGTCGTCGTGCGCGGCCACGTACTGCTTGCCCTGCCACAGTGGCAGCACGGGCACGTCCTCGGCCACGATGTCCTGAATCTGGTTCAGGCTGTCGGAGGCGGCGAGACGGTCGGCCTCGCGTCGGGACTCCGGGATGAGGGTGTTGCGGATCTCGCTGTTGGCGTACGGCGACTTGAGGAAGTTGTCCTTGTCCAGGAACGGGGCGACGAAGCTGTCGGCGTCCGGGAAGTCGGGGAACCAGCCCATCCCGAAGACGTCGTACGCGCCGCTCCGTTCGGCCGGGACGAACGTGTCCCAGGGCGCGCCCTCGACACCGACGTCGAACAGGCCGCTGCCGTTGAGCTGCTCGCGCAGCTGCTCGAACTCCTTCTTGGTGGCGGCGCCGTAGTGGTCGGTCGTGTAGTGCAGGGTGAGCTTCACCGGGGTGGTCACGCCGGCGTCCTCGAGCAGGGCCTTGGCCTTGGCGACGCTGGGGTCGCCGTACTTGTTGAAGAACGCGTTGGAGTGGCCGGTGATGGAGGCCGGGACCAGCGAGTACAGGGGTTCCGCCTGGGAGCCGTAGACCGCGGAGACGAGTTCGTCGCGGTTGACGAGCTGCGCCATGGCCTGGCGTACGGCCTTGCTCCTCACCGTCGGGGCGTCGGTGTTGAAGGCCAGGTAGCGGATCTCCAGGCCGGGCATCTCGACCAGGTCGACATCGCCGTCGGCGGCGGCCAGGTCGTTGATCTGCTCCGGCGTCATGGTGCGGCTCATCACGTCGATGTCGCCCTTGTCGAGGGCGTCGCCCATGGCGTCGGCGTCCTCGTACGACACCATGTCGATCTTCTCGTTGTTCACCTTCAGCGCCCCCTGGTAGTGAGGGTTCCTGGTGAACACGGCCTTGACGAGCTCGCCGTCCTTCTCCTCCGCCTGCAGGGTGTACGGGCCGGAGCCGTCCACCTGGAAGCCGTCGCGCAGCTTGTTCTTCTTGTAGTTGTCGGGGTTCACGATGCCCGCGACCGGGGTCGACAGCTTGTACGGGAAGGTGGCGTCGGCGGTCTTGAGGTGGAAGATGACTTCGTTGTCGCCCTTGGTCTCCACGGTGTCGACGGTGGACAGCAGGGCGAAGACACCGCTGTCCGCCTGGATGGCGAGGGCCCGGTCGACGGAGAACTTCACGTCGGCCGCGGTGATGGGGTCGCCGTTGGAGAACTTCAGGTCCGGGCGCAGCTTGCAGGCGTAGCGCTCGTTGCCGGAGTCGGTGAAGCCGCAGCTCTCGGCGGCCTCGGGGACCGGGTCGCCCTCGCCGCGGGGCTGGACCATCAGGGTCTGCACGGTCTGGCGGAGCACGTTCCAGGAGCCGACGTCGTAGGCGTACGCAGGGTCGAGGGGCGCCGGGGCGTCCTTGGTCGCCACGAAGCGGTCCGTGGTGCCGACGACGATCGCGTCCCCGCCGTCACCGCTGCCGTCCGACCCGCCGCAGGCTGCGAGCGCGGGCGCCAGCAGACCGACCACGGCAGGCAGCACCAAGGTCTTACGGTTCATGCTCGGTTTTCTCCACAGCTGTCAGGTCCGTGTAACCGGCATACAGGGGTGTCGCGGGCCGATCACGGGGGTGGGGGCGAGGTTCTCGCAATGAGATTAGTGCGCGCCCGTGACGGGGCTCGCGGCCACCGGAGTTGAGCGTCCATCACGCTGCGAAACCGGGCGCGGACGCACCGAAAACCCGACAGGGGAAGGATTCGTGCAGCGTCCCATGAATCGGGACACAAAGGCGGGGCCAGCGCCCCGTCATGGGGTCGATCAGCACAACTGCGCCACGCTGTCGACCCCTTCCGGCGTGGGGAACGTCACACAGGTAACTAGGTGTGGGCGTACCGGAATTCGGCCACCCGCACGATGCGAATTCTTCCCCGATTGAATTGTTGTCCGCCCGCCGCCGCACGGTGGGTGAACGCCTCGCGCATTTGTGTCATCAGTTCAGCAGACTGCGCAGAAATGCCAGGTCGACCTCTTCGAGCGAGCGCACCACGGTGCGCCGGGCGGCCGGGGCGATCGGGGCCACCGAGGGGACGGCCACCACGTGGCAGCCCGCCGCCTCGGCCGCGGCCACGCCGGTGGCGGTGTCCTCGACGACCGCGCATCTGGCCGGATCCGCGCCGAGTCCGGCGGCGGCGAACAGGTAGGGGTCCGGGTGCGGCTTGGTCCGGGCGACCTCGTCGCCGGCCACGGTCAGGGCGAAGTGCTGCGGCCCGAGGGTGCCGAGGACGCGGTCGATGATGCGCCGGTGGGAGGCCGAGACCAGCGCCGTCGGGATCTCGTGCGTGGCGAGCTCGGCCAGCAGCCGGGCGGCTCCCGGCATCATCGGCAGCGTCCGGTCGATCCGGTCCTCGAACCCCTGGTTGAGCAGCACGGTCAGCTCGGCGAGGGTGATGTCGGCACCGGTGGCCTCGATCAGGAATCCCGCGCTGCGGCTCATCGGGCCGCCCACCACGACATGGCGCCACGCGTCGTCGAGGGTGTGGCCGAGGCCGGCGAAGACCTCGCACTCCACGTCCCACCAGAACCCCTCGGTGTCCACCAGGGTGCCGTCCATGTCGAGGAGCACGGCCTGCAGGGCGGAGCCTTCGGCCGTACGGGTGCCGATTGCGGGAACCGTCGTCGTCATCCGGCGTACCTCCTGGAGGGACGAGCAGGCCGGTTCCCGGGTCGGGAACCGGCCTTCAGTGGACCGACCAGTGTACGACTATTCCGATCAGCGTGCGGTGAGACAGATCACGGTGAGTCGCGACGGACGTCACCGTGCGTTGAAGTACTTCGCCTCCGGGTGGTGGATGACGATGGCGTCGGTGGACTGCTCGGGGTGCAGCTGGAACTCCTCGGACAGCCGCACGCCGATCCGCTCCGGCTCCAGGAGGTCGGCGATCTTGGCCCGGTCCGCAAGGTCGGGGCAGGCTCCGTAGCCGAGCGAGAAGCGGGCGCCGCGGTACTTCAGCGCGAACATGTCCTCGATGTCGCCCGGGTCCTCCCCGGCGAAGCCGAGTTCGCCGCGCACGCGCGCGTGCCAGTACTCGGCGAGCGCCTCGGCCAACTGCACGGACAGACCGTGCAGTTCCAGGTAGTCGCGGTAGGAGTCGGACGCGAACAGCCGGGCGGTCTCCTCGCCGATCCGCGAGCCGACGGTGACGACCTGGAGACCGACGACGTCCGTCTCCCCGGACTCCTCCGGGCGGAAGAAGTCCGCGAGGCACAGCCGACGACCGCGGCGCTGGCGGGGGAAGGTGAAGCGGGTGCGCTCGTTGCCCGCCTCGTCGAGGATGATCAGGTCGTCGTCCTTGGAGACGCACGGGAAGTAGCCGTAGACCACGGCCGCCTCCAGCAGGTTCTCCGTCTGGAGCCGGTCCAGCAGTCCGCGCAGCCGCGGCCTGCCCTCGGTCTCGACCAGTTCCTCGTACGAGGGGCCCTCACCGGTGCGGGCCTGCTTCAGACCCCACTGGCCCTTGAACAGCGCGCCCTCGTCCAGCCAGGACGCGTACTCCTTGAGCTGGATGCCCTTGACGACCCGGGTGCCCCAGAACGGCGGCTCGGGGATCGGGTTGTCGGTGGCCACGTCGGAGCGGACGTGCCCCTCCTCCGGGCGCTCCTCCACCTCGACGGCGGCCGCCCGCACCCGGCGCTGCCTCAGCTCCGGCAGCTTCGCCCCCGGCACGCCCCGCTTGACGCCGATCAGCGCGTCCATCAGGCGCAGGCCCTCGAAGGCGTCGCGGGCGTAGCGGACCTCGCCCTCGTAGATCTCGTGCAGGTCCTGCTCGACGTACGCCCTGGTGAGCGCGGCGCCGCCGAGGATGACCGGGTAGCCGGCGGCCAGGCCCCGGGCGTTGAGCTCCTCCAGGTTCTCCTTCATGATCACCGTGGACTTCACCAGCAGGCCGGACATGCCGATGACGTCGGCCCGGTGCTCCTCGGCGGCTTCCAGGATCGCGGAGACCGGCTGCTTGATGCCCAGGTTGACGACGTTGTAGCCGTTGTTGGACAGGATGATGTCGACGAGGTTCTTGCCGATGTCGTGCACGTCGCCGCGCACGGTGGCCAGCACGATCGTGCCCTTGCCCTCGTCGTCCGTCTTCTCCATGTGCGGCTCGAGGTAGGCCACCGCGGCCTTCATCACCTCGGCGGACTGGAGCACGAACGGCAGCTGCATCTGGCCCGAACCGAACAGCTCGCCGACGACCTTCATGCCCTCCAGGAGGGTGTCGTTGACGATGTCCAGGGCGGGACGGTCCTGGAGGGCCTCGTCGAGGTCCTGCTCCAGGCCGTTGCGCTCGCCGTCGATGATGCGCCGCTGCAGACGCTCCTCCAGCGGCAGCGCGGCGAGCTCCTCGGCCTTGCCGGCCTTCAGCGACTTGGCCGTGGCGCCCTCGAACAGCGCCATCAGCTTCTGCAGCGGGTCGTAGCCCTCGCTGCGGCGGTCGTGGATCAGGTCGAGGGCGGTGTTCACCTGCTCCTCGTCGAAGCGGGCGATCGGCAGGATCTTGGACGCGTGCACGATCGCCGAGTCCAGGCCCGCCTTGACGCACTCGTCGAGGAAGACGGAGTTGAGCAGGATGCGGGCGGCCGGGTTGAGGCCGAAGGAGATGTTCGACAGGCCCAGCGTGGTCTGCACGGCCGGGTGACGGCGCTTGAGCTCGCGGATCGCCTCGATGGTGGCGATGCCGTCCCGGCGGGACTCCTCCTGGCCGGTGCAGATCGTGAAGGTGAGGCAGTCGATGAGGATGTCCTCCTCGCGGATGCCCCAGTTGCCGGTCAGGTCGTCGATGATCCGTTCGGCGATCTCGACCTTCTTCTCCGCCGTGCGGGCCTGGCCCTCCTCGTCGATCGTCAGCGCGATCAGCGCGGCGCCGTGCTCCTGCGCCAGCCTGGTGACCTTGGCGAAGCGGGACCCGGGTCCGTCGCCGTCCTCGTAGTTGACCGAGTTGATCACCGCGCGGCCGCCGAGCTTCTCCAGCCCGGCGCGGATCACGTCGACCTCGGTGGAGTCCAGCACGATCGGCAGCGTGGAGGCGGTGGCGAAGCGGCCGGCCAGTTCCTCCATGTCGGCGACGCCGTCCCGGCCGACGTAGTCCACGCACAGGTCGAGCAGGTGCGCGCCCTCGCGGATCTGCTCACGGGCCATCTCGACGCAGTCGTCCCAGCGGCCGGCCAGCATGGCCTCGCGGAACTTCTTCGATCCGTTGGCGTTGGTGCGCTCGCCGATGGCCAGGTACGAGGTGTCCTGGCGGAACGGCACCGACTGGTACAGGGAGGCGGCGCCCGGCTCCGGGCGCGGGTCGCGCTCGGCCGGGGCGAGGTCGCGGACCCGCTCGACGACCTGGCGCAGGTGCTCCGGCGTCGTACCGCAGCAGCCGCCGACCAGGGAGAGCCCGTAGTCGCGGACGAAGTTCTCCTGCGCGTCGGCCAGCTCCGGAGCGGTCAGCGGGTAGTGGGCGCCGGCCGCGGTCAGCACGGGCAGACCGGCGTTCGGCATGCACGACAGCGGGACGCGGGAGTGGCGGGTCAGGAAGCGCAGGTGCTCGCTCATCTCGGCCGGGCCGGTCGCGCAGTTCAGGCCGATCATGTCGATGCCGAGCGGCTCCAGCGCGGTCAGCGCGGCGCCGATCTCGGAGCCGAGAAGCATGGTGCCGGTGGTCTCGACGGTCACCGAGACGATCAGCGGTACGTCGTACCCGGCCGTCTCCATCGCCCGGCGGGCGGCGACGACCGAGGCCTTGGTCTGGAGCAGGTCCTGCGTGGTCTCCACGAGCAGGGCGTCGGCGCCGCCGGCGAGCAGGCCCTCCGCGTTCTGCTGGTAGGCGTCACGGATCGCGGCGAAGGTGGTGTGGCCGAGGGTGGGCAGCTTGGTGCCGGGGCCCATCGAGCCCAGCACCCAGCGCTGCTGCCCGGTGCGCCGCGCGTAGTCGTCGGCCGTCTCGCGCGCGATGCGGGCGCCGGCCTCGGACAGCTCGCCGATCCGGTGGGCGATGTCGTACTCGCCGAGGGCGGAGAGGTTGGCGCCGAAGGTGTTCGTCTCCACGCAGTCCACGCCCGCGTCGAAGTACGCGGCGTGCACGGAGCGGACGATGTCCGGGCGGGTGACGTTCAGTACCTCGTTGCAGCCCTCGAGGTTCTCGAAGTCCTCGAGCGTGGGGTCCTGCGCCTGGAGCATGGTGCCCATCGCTCCGTCGGCGACGACCACACGGGTGGCGAGCGCTGCACGGAGGGCGGACGCACGGGTCCGGCTGTCGGTGGAGGGGGACTGCGGCGACGAGGCCATGTAAGGGGCTCCCTGGGATGCGACGGCTGTCGGCTTTGCGCTTGCCCCGGACGCTCCCGCGGAACGTCCCGGAAGGGCGCACGCGGCCAGGGTAGCCGGGACCGGCGGCCTATGGTCAGGGGCGTCCACGAGACGGACCGGGACGGCGGCCGGGTGAGGCCCGGGGGGCGCGTCCGGGGACGCGGGACACGACAACTGCCGACGGCCCATTGGCGAGAGGTCGGCATGGACCGGTAGTGTTCGGCATTGCCGAACACTGGACATTGCCGTACGGCGGCAGCGACGTCGCAGCTCGACGGTCGAAGGAGACGGAGGCAGGACGGCGATGGCACGGAACATCCAGTCGCTCGAACGGGCGGCCGCGATGCTGCGTCTGCTCGCGGGGGGTGAGCGGCGGCTGGGCCTGTCGGACATCGCCTCGTCACTGGGCCTGGCCAAGGGCACCGCCCACGGCATCCTGCGCACCCTCCAGCAGGAGGGGTTCGTCGAGCAGGACGAGGCCTCGGGGCGCTACCAGCTGGGCGCCGAGCTGCTGCGCCTGGGCACGACCTACCTCGACGTGCACGAGCTGCGCGCGCGTGCCCTGGTCTGGACGGACGACCTGGCCCGGTCCAGCGGCGAGAGCGTCTACCTGGGCGTGCTGCACCAGCAGGGCGTGCTGATCGTGCACCACGTCTTCCGGCCCGACGACAGCCGGCAGGTGCTGGAGATCGGCGCGATGCAGCCGCTGCACTCCACGGCCCTGGGCAAGGTCCTGTCGGCCTACGACCCGGTCGCGCACAGCGAGGCCGCGGAGTCCGACCGCAAGGCGTTCACGGACCGCACGGTGTGCGACCTGACCGCCTTCGAGCACGTCCTGGACCTCACGCGCGCGCGGGGGTACGCCGCGGACGTCGAGGAGACCTGGGAGGGCGTCGCCTCCATCGCCGCGCCCATCCACGACCGGCGGCGCATGCCGGTCGGCGCGGTCGGCGTCACCGGGGCGGTGGAGCGGCTCTACCGGGACGGGGAGCTGCGGCCCGAGCTGATCGCGGCGGTCCGGGACTGCGCCCGCGCCGTGTCCCGCGATCTGGGCGCCGGACGGTTCTGACCGCCCACAGGGGCGCTGACCAGCACAGGAGTCATATCCGCACGAGACACCGGGACGCCGTACGGCATCCCGGTTCTCGGCCTACCCTGAAACGGGCATAAAAGACATAACGCGGCCTACACGGTCGATAGGTCCATAACTCAACACAACCAACCACCATCGCTCTTTCGACAAGAGACCTCTTGACTGCGCGTAACGCCGGGGCAAGACTCCCGTCCATCGGTCGGCATTGTCGAACACCTACCGGCAATACGCGTTAGAGTGTGACGACGCCAGAGGCCGACGGACCCCGGAAGGGACGCGGGGTTCATCCCCTGGACGAAGGACAAAGGAGTCGCGGGTGTCCAGCTCCGACATCTTCATCGGCGAGACCATCGGTACCGCCATACTCATCCTCCTCGGCGGAGGCGTTGTCGCCGCCGTGGTTCTCAAGGCCTCCAAAGCCCGTAACGCCGGCTGGGTCGCGATCACCTTCGGGTGGGGTTTCGCGGTACTCACCGCCGTCTACATCTCGGCGCCGCTGTCCGGCGCCCACCTCAACCCGGCCGTCACGCTCGGCATCGCGATCACCAGCGGTGACTGGGGCGACGTCGGCGTCTACTGGGCCGGGCAGCTGCTGGGCGCCATGATCGGTGCGGCCCTGGTCTGGCTCGCCTACTACGGCCAGTTCCACGCACACCTCACCGACAGAGAGATCGTGGGTGCCGCCGCCGACGCGCAGGCCAAGGCGGTCGAAGCGCGGGAGAAGGGCGCCGGCCCGGTGCTCGGCGTCTTCTCCACCGGACCGGAGATCCGCAACGCGGCGATGAACCTCGCCACGGAGATCATCGGCACGTTCGTGCTGGTCCTCGCCGTTGTCACGCAGGGTCTGAACAATGAGGGCAACGGCCTCGGCGCTGTCGGCGGTCTGATGGTCGCCCTCGTGGTGGTCGGCATCGGCCTCTCCCTCGGCGGTCCGACCGGCTACGCCATCAACCCGGCCCGTGACCTCGGTCCGCGCATCGTGCACGCCCTTCTGCCCCTGCCCAACAAGGGCGGTTCCGACTGGGGCTACGCCTGGATCCCGGTGGTCGGCCCGCTGATCGGCGCGGCAGCCGCTGCAGGCCTCTACAACGTCGCTTTTGCCTGAGAAGCGGGTACGTCCGCTCTCGCAGCCGCACGCATCACGCCGTAACCAGCCCCAGACCACACGGACCTCCAGGAGCACACAGTGACCGACGCCCACACCGCCGGCCCCTTCATCGCCGCCATCGACCAAGGCACCACCTCCAGCCGCTGCATCGTCTTCGACCGGGACGGCCGGATCGTCTCCGTCGACCAGAAGGAGCACGAGCAGATCTTCCCCAAGCCGGGCTGGGTCGAGCACAACGCGATCGAGATCTGGACCAACGTCCAGGAGGTCGTCGCCGGAGCCATCGAGAAGGCCGGGATCACCCGCGACGACATCAAGGCCATCGGCATCACCAACCAGCGCGAGACCACCGTGCTGTGGGACAAGAACACCGGTGAGCCCGTCCACAACGCCATCGTCTGGCAGGACACCCGCACCGACGCCCTCTGCCGCGAGCTCGGCCGCAACGTCGGCCAGGACCGCTTCCGCCGCGAGACGGGCCTCCCCCTCGCCTCCTACTTCGCCGGCCCCAAGGCCCGCTGGCTGCTCGACAACGTCGAGGGCCTGAAGGAGCGCGCCGAGGCGGGCGACATCCTCTTCGGCACCATGGACACCTGGGTCATCTGGAACCTGACCGGCGGTGTCAACGGCGGCCACCACGTCACCGACGTCACCAACGCCTCGCGCACCCTCCTCATGAACCTGCACACGATGCAGTGGGACGAGAAGATCGCCGAGTCCATCGGTGTCCCGCTGGCGATGCTGCCCGAGATCCGCTCCTCCTCCGAGGTCTACGGCGAGATCACCGGGGGCAAGCTGGGCGACCTGCTCGGCGGGATCCCGGTCGCCTCGGCGCTGGGCGACCAGCAGGCGGCCCTGTTCGGCCAGACCTGCTTCTCCGAGGGCGAGACCAAGTCGACGTACGGCACCGGCACGTTCATGGTGATGAACACCGGCGACAAGATCATCAACTCCTACAGCGGGCTGCTGACCACCGTCGGCTACCAGATCGGCGGGCAGGCGCCGGTCTACGCCCTGGAGGGCTCGATCGCCATCACCGGTGCGCTGGTGCAGTGGATGCGCGACCAGATGGGCCTGATCTCCACCGCCGCCGAGATCGAAACCCTCGCGCTCACGGTCGAGGACAACGGCGGCGCCTACTTCGTACCGGCCTTCTCGGGCCTGTTCGCCCCGTACTGGCGTTCCGACGCCCGCGGTGTGATCGCCGGTCTGACCCGGTACGTCACCAAGGCGCACATGGCCCGCGCCGTGCTGGAGGCCACCGCCTGGCAGACGCGGGAGATCGCCGACGCCATGACCAAGGACTCCGGTGTCGAGCTCACCGCCCTGAAGGTCGACGGCGGCATGACCGCCAACAACCTGCTGATGCAGACCCTCTCGGACGTCCTGGACGCGCCCGTGGTGCGCCCGCTGGTCGCCGAGACCACCTGCCTCGGCGCCGCCTACGCCGCCGGTCTCGCCGTCGGCTTCTGGAACAGCACCGACGACCTGCGCGCCAACTGGCGGCGGGCCGCCGAGTGGACCCCCCGCATGGACGCGGCCGTCCGCGACCGTGAGTACAAGAACTGGCTCAAGGCCGTCGAGCGGACCATGGGCTGGCTCGACGACGACGACAGCTGATCCGACGAAGAGCTGACGCACAGTCGGCTGACGAGGAGTAAGAACCCGACATGACCAGCCAGTCCACCCTGCAGACCGTGCCTGCCCTGGGCACGCACCCGGCCTCCGGCTCGAACCCGAGCCGCGCCGAGACCCGGGAGCAGCTCTCCAAGGCGTCGTACGACCTTCTCGTGATCGGCGGCGGCATCCTGGGCATCTCCACCGCCTGGCACGCCGCGCAGTCCGGCCTCAGGGTGGCGCTGGTCGATGCCGGCGACTTCGCCGGCGCCACCTCCTCCGCCTCCTCCAAGCTGCTCCACGGCGGTCTGCGCTACCTGCAGACCGGTGCGGTGAAGCTGGTGGCGGAGAACCACTTCGAACGCCGTGCGGTCTCCCGCCAGGTGGCCCCCCACCTGGCGAACCCGCTCACCTTCTACCTCCCCGTGTACAAGGGGGGCCCGCACGGCGCCGCGAAGCTCGGCGCGGGCGTCTTCGCCTACTCGATGCTGTCCGCCTTCGGCGACGGCGTCGGCCACCTGCTCTCCCCCGCCAAGGCTCAGGCGGACGTGCCCGAGCTGCGCACCGAGAACCTCAAGGCCGTGGCCGTCTACGGCGACGACCAGATGAACGACGCCCGAATGGCGCTGATGACGGTCCGCGCGGCCGTCGAGTCGGGTGCGGTCGTCATGAACCACGCCCAGGTCACCGGCCTGCGCTTCACCCAGGGCCGGGTCACGGGCGCCGAGCTGAAGGACGTGCTGTCCGGCGCCGAGTTCGGCGTCAACGCCCGCCTCGTCCTGAACGCGACCGGCCCGTGGGTCGACCACCTGCGCCGTATGGAGGATCCGAATGCCGCCCCGTCCATCCGCCTGTCGAAGGGCGCGCATCTGGTCCTGAAGCGCACCTCCCCCTGGAAGGCCGCGCTGGCCACCCCGATCGACAAGTACCGCATCACCTTCGCCCTCCCCTGGGAGGACATGCTGCTGCTCGGCACGACCGACGAGGCCTACGAGGGCGACCCGGCCGACGTGGCGGTCAACGACCGGGACATAGCCCAGATCCTCGACGAGGCCGCGTTCTCCATCCGCGACCAGCAGCTCCACCGGGACCTGATCACGTACGCCTTCGCGGGTCTGCGCGTGCTGCCGGGCGGCCCCGGCGACACCGCCAAGGCCAAGCGCGAGACGGTCGTCACCGAGGGCCGGGCCGGGATGCTGTCCGTCGCGGGCGGCAAGTGGACGACCTTCCGCCACATCGGCCGCACGGTCATGAAGAAGCTGGAGTCGCTGCCGGGTCACCCGCTCGGCGAGGACTTCGAGCCGATCTCCGCGCTCCCGAAGAAGCTGCCGCTGCCGGGCGTCGCCAACCCGCGCGCGGTGGCCCATCGGCTGCTGATCGACGGCCCGGCGCCCGGCCCGCGCATGGCGGCGGACACCGCCAGGCACCTGGCCACGCACTACGGTTCGCTCGCCTTCGACATCGCCCGGATCGCCAACGAGAACCCCGAGCTCGGCCGGCGCGTCCACCCCGGCGCCCCGGAGATCTGGGCCCAGGTCGTCTGGGCCCGCGACCACGAGTGGGCCGAGACCGCGGACGACGTGCTGCGCCGCCGTACGACCCTGACGATCCGCGGCCTGGCCACGGACGACATCCGCGCCAGGGTCCAGGACCTGCTCGACAAGAAGTAGCGCCGGTACGGCGGAAGGGGGCGGCTCCACGCCGACGGAGCCGCCCCCTTCCGCTGCCCGCCCGTCCCTCCTGGTGGGCCCGCCCGAGGAGAGCGAACTCGCCGTCGGCCCGGGCCTGTCCCGCAACTCCCTGCGGGAGCGCCGTACGCGCGTTGTCGCTGATCAGCATTCTGGACGTACGCACCCGCAACTGCCGCTGCCGGCGCTGGGCTTCGTGATGGACCTCCACCGCGACGACACCGCGCTGAAGTTCCCGGCGGTGCACCGCATGCTGGAGCCGGCCGCCACCGCGATGGCGGCCGAGCACATCGGGGCCGAAGAACTGGACGCCCTCGCGGCCCAGTTGGACGCGCCGGGCGCGCGGCCCGCCCCCGGTCGAGGAGCTCGTCGTCCGCGACCTGGAGTTCCACCGGATCGTCGTGCGGGCGTCGGGCAACTCGGTGCTGTGTTCACTGCTCGACGGGCTGTCCGGGCCGACCACCCGGGCCCGGATCCGGCGCCGGCCGACCCAGCGGGACGCGGTCGGCCGCACCCTGCACGAGCACCGGGCGATCCTCGCCGCCCTGCGCGACCGGGACGCGGAGGGGGCCCGCTCCTGGGCCACGGCGCACATCGCGGGCGTGGAGCGGTGGCTGCGCGGTTCGCCGTGAGCAAGGGTGTGCGAACGCGGGACAGCTCGGACGAATCGCGGGGTGTCCCGGGGTGGCGAACGGGGCAGTGATCCGTTCACTCCCCCGTGCAAGGGGGCTGCGGGCGCCCCCGCCGCACGCCGTAAGGTTGGGACGTCAAGCGAGGGCACGTCGGAAGGAGGCACTGGGTGATCGAGCTCGAGGGGGTTCCCGAGCTGATCGACCCGGTCATGGTGGCCGCGTTCGAGGGCTGGAACGATGCCGGCGACGCCGCCTCCACCGCGGTCGCGCATCTCGAGAGGGAGTGGAAGGGCGAGGTGTTCGCGGCGCTCGACGCCGAGGACTACTACGACTTCCAGGTGAACCGGCCCACGGTGTGGATGGACGACGGCGTCCGCAAGATCACCTGGCCGACCACCCGCCTGTCGGTGGTCCGGGTCGGGGGCGAGAAGCCGCGAGACCTGGTGCTGGTCCGCGGCATCGAACCGTCGATGCGCTGGCGTTCGTTCTGCAACGAGCTGCTCGGCTTCGCGCACGAGCTGGGCGTGGAGCTGGTGGTGATCCTCGGCGCTCTGCTGGGCGACACCCCGCACACCCGTCCGGTACCGATCAGCGGGACCACGTCCGACCCGGACCTGGCCCAGCGGATGGACCTGGAGGAGACCAAGTACGAGGGCCCGACGGGCATCGTCGGCGTCCTCCAGGAGGCGTGCACGCACGCGGGCGTGCCGGCCGTGTCGCTGTGGGCGGCCGTACCGCACTACGTGTCGCAGCCGCCGAACCCGAAGGCGACGCTGGCCCTGCTCAACCGCCTGGAGGACCTGATCGACGTCCGCATCCCGCTGGGCGAGCTGCCCGAGGACGCGCGCGCCTGGCAGGTGGGGGTGGACCAGCTGGCCGCCGAGGACAGCGAGGTCGCGGAGTACGTGCAGACGCTGGAGGAGGCCCGGGACACCGCGGAGCTGCCGGAGGCGTCGGGCGAGGCGATCGCCCGCGAGTTCGAGCGGTACCTGCGGCGCCGGGACGGCGGCACCCCGCCGGGCGGACACGCCACGGCGGACGGCGGGGACAGCCCGCCGTACCTGCGGGACAACCCGGGCGGCCGGGCCCGGCCGCCGAAGCCGGGCAACGACGACGAGGACTCGTCCGAGGAGTGATCGCAACCCTGTGGGCCGCTCCCTCCGCAAGGAGGCAGCGGCCCACAGGCGTTGGGTGGGAGGAGCGCTAGAGCGCCACGCCCAGCAGCGCGTCCACCGCACGGGTCACGACGCCGGGAGCGCCCGTGTCCGTACCGCCCCGCTCCTGCTGGCGGTCCGCCCAGCGGTCCACCGCGGCGAGCGCGGCCGGGGCGTCCAGGTCGTCGGCGAGTGCCTCGCGGATCTCCTCGACCAGCGCGTCGGCGTCCGGTCCGTCGGGCCGGGAGACGGCGGAGCGCCAGCGGTCGAGCCGGGCCACGGCGTCCCGGAGCACCTGGTCGGTCCACTCCCAGTCCGCCCGGTAGTGGTGGGCGAGCAGGGCGAGCCTGATGGCGGCCGGGTCGACGCCCTCGCGGCGCAGCCGGGAGACGAAGACCAGGTTGCCCTTGGACTTGGACATCTTCTCGCCGTCGAGGGCGACCATGCCGGCGTGCACGTACGCCTGGGCCATGGGGAACTCGCCGGTCAGCACCTGGGCGTGCGAGGCGCCCATCTCGTGGTGCGGGAAGGCGAGGTCGGAGCCGCCGCCCTGGACGTCGAAGCCCATCCCGAGGTGGTCGAGGGCGATGGCGACGCACTCGATGTGCCAGCCGGGCCGGCCGCGGCCGAGCGAACCGCCGTCCCAGCTCGGCTCGCCCTCGCGGGCCGCCGTCCACAGCATCGGGTCGACGGGGTTCTTCTTGCCGGGGCGGTCCGGGTCGCCGCCCCGTTCGGCGGACAGCAGCCGCATCGCGGCGGCGTCCAGGTGCGACACCCCGCCGAAGTGGGGGTCGGACTCGACGGAGAAGTAGATGTCGCCGTCGAGTTCGTAGGCCGCGCCCAGGTCGCGCAGCCGCTCCACGAGCGGCACGATGCCGGGTATCGCCTCGACGGCGCCGATGTAGTGCCGCGGGGGCAGCATCCGCAGGGCGGTCATGTCCTCGCGGAACAGCGCGGTCTCCCGCTCGGCGAGGGCGACCCAGTCGATGCCGTCGCGGTCCGCCCGCTGCAGGAGGGGATCGTCGACGTCGGTGACGTTCTGGACGTAGTGGACCTGCCGCTTGGTGTCGAGCCACACGCGCTGCACGAGGTCGAACGCGTTGTAGGTCGCCGCGTGACCGATGTGGGTCGCGTCGTACGGGGTGATGCCGCAGACGTAGATACGGGCGACGGGACCGGGAGCGAGGGTGACGCGCCCACCGGTCGCTGTGTCGTGGATCCTCAGGTCGCGGCCCTTGCCAGGCAGGGCGGGGACCTCGGAAGCGGGCCAGGCATGCATGACATGAGCCTAACCGGACTGGAGTTCCGTATACGAACCGGACCAGGCCGGATGGCCGGTAAGGCACCCTTGTGCGATCGCCCGGGGTGTGGTCGCCGCACCGACGGCCCGCGCCGTCACACCGGGGGCCACGGAATGGCCGGCCACTCCCCGCTCGGCTCGGGATGCACGCCCGTGGCGAGCAGCACGTCCACCCGCGCGCGGGTGGCGTCGATCTCGGCGTCGGTGATCAGCGCGCCCAGCCGCTCGGCCAGGGCCCCGCCCGCCTTCAGCTCCCCGCGGAGCCGCTGGAGGACCTCCACGGCCTCCGCGGGGAGCGGTTCGCCGGCCCAGCCCCACAGGAGCGTGCGCAGCTTGTTCTCGACGTTGAAGGTGACGCCGTGGTCGATGCCGTAGAGCCGGCCTTCGCCGGTCGGCAGCAGGTGGCCGCCCTTGCGGTCGGCGTTGTTGATCACGGCGTCGAGCACGGCGAGCCGCCGCAGCCGCTCGTCGTCGGCATGGACCAGCAGCGCCGTCCTCCCGTCGCCGACCTCGGCGAAACCGATCGCCTTCCAGCCGGGCCCGGGTTCCTCGGCGTCGACCAGGGCGAGCAGCTCGGCGTCCGGCCGTGCCTCGATCCACAGCTGGCACATGCCCTCGCCGTACGGGCCGTCGCGCAGCACGGTGGTCGGGATCAGGCCCCAGCCGGTCGCCTCGGAGACGGCGTACGCGGCGACCTCGCGCTGGGCGAGGGTCCCGTCGGGGAAGTCCCACAGGGGCCGCTCCCCCGCGACGGGCTTGTAGACGCAGGTGGCCTCCTGGCCGTCGAGGGTGATCGTGCAGTACAGCGCCGCGTTGGAGGCCTCACGGATGCGTCCGCGCACGGCCAGCTCACCGGTGGTGAGCAGCTCCTCGGAGGTCATGCCCCGCGGCGGTATCCGTTCTGGCGCGGACATACGTGTCCTTCCGGGTCGAGCGGCAGACTGCACAGCGGGCAGGGCGGCCGGCCGGCGTTGACGACGTCGAGGGCGCGTTTGGCGAAGGCGCGGGCCTGTGCGCCGGTGAGCCGGACCCGCAGCATCGGGGGCCCGTTCTCCTCGTCCTGCAGGAGCCGCTCCTCGGCCTCGGCGAGGTCCTCCTCGGTGTCGGCGTCGAGTTCCACCAGCGCCTGCGCCTCGACGATCATGCGCTGTTCCTCGCCGTCCCAGGCGAGGGCCATGGTGCCGACCCGGAACTCCTCCTCGACGGGGGTCTCCAGGGGGGCGGTGTCGGAGATCTCGGCGGGTGCCACGGCCGGCACGGCGGCACTGCCGCCGCTGCGGCGAACCACCTCGTCGAGCAGCTCGTCCATGCGCTCGGCGAGCGCTGCGACCTGCGTCTTCTCCAGGGCCACGCTGGTCACCCGCTGGCCGGCGGTGGCCTGGAGGAAAAAGGTACGGCGCCCGGGCAGTCCGACCGTACCGGCCACGAAGCGGTCCGGGGGGTCGTAGAGGAACACCTGACGGGACACGTCCTGTCTCCATTGATCGTGGGGTCGACATCGGCTGCAGAACCGACCGGCCGCCGTGCGGACGCTCGGCTGCGGAAAAGTACGGCGTTACTGCGACCGCTTCACCCTACTGCGGCCGACGATCACGGTGCGCCCGCACCGCCTCCTACCGGTGCGTCCCCGCCGGGCGGCTCCGCGCGCGGCACCAGGGAGGCGAGGTCGCCGGTGTCCCCGAGGCGCACGAGGAACGGCCTGAGACGGGTGTAACGGATGGCGGTGATGGAACACGGTTCTACGGAGATCCGCTGGAAGAGGTCGAGATGAAGTCCGAGTGCGTCGGCGACGAGAGCCTTGATGATGTCCCCGTGGGAGCACATGAGGTACACGGCGTCGGCGCCGTGGTCGCGCTCCACGCGCGCGTTCCACTCCCGTACCGCCTCCGCCGCGCGGTGCTGCATCGTCCGCATCGACTCACCGCCCGGGAACCGGGCCGCCGTGGGGTGGGCCTGCACCACCTCCATCAGCGGCTCGTCCTTGAGGTCGGCGAGCTTGCGCCCGGACCAGTCGCCGTAGTCGCACTCCCCGATCCGGTCGTCGGTGTGCGCGCGCAGCTCGGGGCGGGCGTCGAGCAGTGGCCGGACGGTCTCCTGGCAGCGCTGCAGCGGGCTGGTGACGACCTCGGCGATGGGCAGCTCGGAGAGCCGCCCGGGCAGTGCGGCCGCCTGTGCGGCGCCGCGCTCGTCGAGGGCCACGCCGGGCGTCCAGCCGGCGAGCAGTCCCTCGGTGTTGGCGGTGGAGCGTCCGTGCCGGACGAGGATGAGGGTGGGCATGCGGCCCAGGGTAGGCGCAGCTCCGGAAAAGGAAGGTGTGGCGGTGAGAGGAGAACACGCTCTGTGATCGTCGACTGTGCCATCTACCGTGACGGACACCGGACGAAGGGCCCCGAGGACTTCTCGGACGCCCTGGCCGAGGCGCGCTCGGTCGGCGGGTTCGTGTGGATCGGGCTGCACGAGCCCGGCGAGAAGGAGTTCGAGCACGTCACCCAGGAGTTCGCGCTGCATCCGCTGGCCGTGGAGGACGCCCTGAAGGCGCACCAGCGGCCCAAGCTGGAGGTGTACGACGACTCGCTGTTCATGGTCCTGAAGCCGGTCGGGTACGAGCCGGAGAGCGACGTCGTCTCGACCGGCGAGGTCATGATCTTCCTCGGTGACTCGTTCGTGGTGACCGTCCGGCACGGCGTGGGCTTTCCACTGGCCGCCGTGCGCGAACGGCTGGAACGGGAGCCGGAGCTGCTCGGCAAGGGCCCCACCTCCGTGCTGTACGCGATCGCCGACGCCACCGTGGACCACTACCTGGACGTGGCGGGCGAGTTGCAGACCGACCTGGAGGAGCTGGAGGCGGAGGTCTTCTCGCCGGACCGTGGCGGCTCACGGCACTCCGCGTCCCGCGTCTACGGCTTCAAGCGGCAGATCATGGAGTTCCGCCGGGCCACCGGACCGCTGAGCATGCCGCTGACCCGGCTGGCGGGCATGGGCACGTACGGCGCCGCCGTGCCCTTCGTGAACGAGAAGGCGCGCCCGTTCTTCCGCGACGTCAACGACCACCTGACGCGGGTGAACGAGTTGGTGGAGGCCCTGGACCGGCTGGTGTCGGACGTCCTGTCGGCGCATCTGGCGCAGATGAGCGTCCGGCAGAACGACGACATGCGGAAGATCTCCGCGTGGGCGGCCATGGCCGCGGTACCGACGATGATCGCCGGGATCTACGGCATGAACTTCGACCACATGCCCGAGCTGCGCTGGGTGTGGGCCTATCCGGCGGTGGTCGCGCTCATGGCCGCCCTGGTGCTCCTGCTCTACCGGACCTTCAAAGGGCGAGGCTGGATGTGAGGGTCCCGCCGGTCAGGCGAACTCGGGGGCGGCGGCCGCGCTGCCGAGGGCGTCTCGGCGTTCGGGCATCCTCAGGGTGACCATGCGCCGCCAGCCGCCCAGCCGCTCGTACCCGTACACGGCGTGGATGCCGAACGCGAGCACCGCGGCCTTCGGGCGGGACCAGCCGAGGACGCGGCCCATGCGGGCCATGACCGCGAGGCTGACGTCGCGGTAGACGCGGATCTCGGCGAGGGCGGTCTCGCGCAGGGTGCGCCGGATGGAGTGCCCGTGTCCGGCGGAGGCGAGGCGCAGCAGTTCCTCGTGCGTGTACGCCAGGTGGTTGTCCTCGTCCTGGGAGATCATCCGGACCGCCCTGCCGATGTCCGGGTGGTCCGCGAAGTACTTCTTCAGCATCAGCATCTGTTCGGCGGCGCGCTGCTCGGTGACACGGCTGTGGGCGAGGTAGGTGATGATGTCCTGCACGGTGAGCGGCTGGTCCGCCTGGAGCTTCGCGTGGGGAAGCCCGATCCCCTGCTTCTCCAGCAGCATCGTGTAGTCGGTCTCCGGCGGGACCTCGACGGGTTCGAGGCCGCGCTTCTTCAGCAGCGCGTTGAAGATCCGCCCGTGCTTGTCCTCGTCCGCCCCGTGGCGGGTGATCTTCGGGGCGAGGTCGCGCTCGCTCGCGGGCACGAGCGCGGCGATACGGGCGTTCTCCCAGCCGCCCTGCGCCTCACCGCTGGCCGCGATGGAGCAGAACAGCCGGAACGAGCGGTCGTTGTCGAGGATCTCCTGGAACAGACTCTTGGCCGAAAGCATCTGAGATGCACCTCTCTGCAGGATTCCGCAAAGAACGAGTCAAATGCTCGCGCTGACCCACGGCAACCGTTCTGCCGGACAACTCCACCGAAAGGTGGACCGACGGGGGCGCGTCGGATGCGTAACCGCGCGCGGGTCGGCGCGTTGTTCCCGGTGACGGCCGTGGCGGGGAAGACCCCCGAGCCCCCACCACGGCCGTGGAGACCTCCTCGCCGGCGTACGACGCGTTACGCGAGCCCGGACCGCTCCAGTGCCTCGGCACCCGCCCGCAGCGAGGTGAGCCGCTCCTCCAGCGTGAAGCCGGCGGGCGCCAGCGACAACGTCGTGACCCCGGCCTGGGCGTAAGCCTTCATGCGGTCGGCGATGCGCTCCACGGAGCCGAGCAGCGTCGTCCGGTCGATCAGTTCGTGCGGTACGGCGGCCGCGGCTCCGTGCTTGTCGCCGGAGAGGTACTTCTCCTGGATCTCGGCGGCCTCCTTCTCGTAGCCCATGCGCCGGGCGAGCTGGTTGTAGAAGTTCTGCTTGGGGCTGCCCATGCCGCCGACGTACAGGGCGGTGTAGGGGCGGAAGGTGTCGGCGAGCGCGGTCACGTCCTTGTCGTCGCCGACGGCGAGGGGCAGGGTGGGGCAGACGTCGAAGCCGTCCATGGTCTTGCCGGCCTTCTCGCGGCCCGCGCGCAGGTGCCTGATCGTGGTGTCCTCCAGGTGGTCGGCGGACGGGAAGATCAGCAGGGCGCCCTCGGCGATCTCGCCGGTCTGTTCGAGGTTCTTGGGGCCGATCGCGGCGATGTACAGCGGGATGTGCTCGCGCTGCGGGTGCACGGTGAGCTTGATCGGCTTGCCGGGGCCGCCGGGCAGGGGAAGCGTCCAGTGCTCGCCGTCGTAGGTGAGGCGCTCGCGGGTCATGGCCCTGCGGACGATCTCGACGTACTCACGCGTGCGGGCCAGCGGCTTGTCGAACTTGACGCCGTACCAGCCCTCGGAGACCTGCGGGCCGGAGACTCCGAGGCCCAGGCGGAACCGGCCGCCGGACAGGGAGTCCAGGGTCGCGGCGGTCATCGCGGTCATCGCGGGCTGGCGCGCCGGGATCTGGAAGATGGCCGAGCCGACGTCGATGCGTTCCGTCTGGGCGGCGACCCAGCTGAGCACGGTGGCGGCGTCGGAGCCGTACGCCTCGGCGGCCCAGCAGACGGCGTACCCGAGGCGGTCGGCCTCCTGGGCGACGGCGAGGTTGTCCGCGTCCATTCCGGCGCCCCAGTAGCCGAGGTTGATCCCGAGCTGCATGGCCTTCCCCTTACTGATCAGTAACGTCGTTGTGGCGTCGACACTAGCGTGGGGGTGGTGGATCGCCCAGGCCACGGGTCGGCCGGCCGGGAACTCGCCGCCCGGCTCGGGGAAACCGGTTGTCCACAGGCAACCCACGGCACCAGTTCTGGCCAGTAATCTCGGCGGTCATGGAGCAGAGGCATCTCGGCCGTACCGGCCTGCGTGTGTCCCGGATCGGACTCGGCACCCTGACCTGGGGGCGGGACACCGACGAGCATGATGCCGCGGACCTGCTGAAGACGTTCTGGGAAGCGGGCGGGACCCTCGTCGACACGGCGGACGTCTACGGGAACGGCGAGTCCGAGTACCTGCTCGGGCGGCTGATGGAAGGGCTCGTGCCGCGTCGTGACCTGGTGCTGTCGACCAAGGCGGGGAGCGTGCCGGACCCGGACCGGCGGTTCGACGGCTCGCGGGGGCATCTGCTGGCCGCGCTGGACGCCTCGCTCGCCCGGCTCGGCACGGACTACGTCGACGTCTGGCACATCCACGCCTTCGACCCGGACACCCCGCTGGAGGAGACCCTCCATGCGCTGGACCTGGCGGTCAGCAGCGGGCGGGCGCGGTACGCCGGGGTCTCGAACTTCTGCGGCTGGCAGCTGGCGAAGGCGGCGACCTGGCAGCTGGCGGCGCCGGGGGTGCGGACCCGGCTGGCGAGCACGCAGATGGAGTACTCGCTGCTCCAGCGCGGCGTCGAGCGGGAGGTGCTGCCGGCCGCGCTGGACCTGGGCCTCGGGCTGCTGCCGTCGTCGCCGCTGGGGCGGGGTGTGCTGACCGGGAAGTACCGGGGCAACGCCCTGCCGCCGGACTCGCGGGGGGCCTCGGAGCATCTGGCGCCCTTCGTGGAGCCGTACCTCGACGACACCGCCGGCCGCGTCGTGGACGCCGTGACGACGGCGGCGGACGGGCTGGCGGTCACCCCGCTCCAGGTGGCTCTCGCGTGGGTGCGGGACCGGCCCGGGGTGGTCGCGCCGATCGTGGGCGCGCGTACGGCGCAGCAGCTCACGGCGGCGTTGTCAGTGGAGGCGCTTAGTCTTCCTGTCGAGATCTGCAGGGCGCTCGACGATGTGTCGGCGCCCGTGCACCGCTATCCCGATCACGACTGGAGCACGCTGTGAGCACGGAGCCGGAGACCACCGAGGACGCCGAGCCGAGGAAGCCGGACGCCACGGAGACCGGGGCTGCGGAGACCGGGGCTGCGGAGACCGGGGCTGCGGGGACGGAGGGTGGTCAGGGGCCGGGGGCCGGGGCCGCGGACGCCGGAAACGGTGGGGGGCCGGAGCCCGAGGCCGCGGACGCCGGGCGAGGTGGGGCTCCGGAGGCCGGGGCCGATGAGCCGGCGGACGTGGCGGGTTCCGCGAGGGGCGAGCTGTCCGAGGCGGAGGCCGAGCTGGCGGCCCAGCGACTGGAGCGGGAGCGGATCGAGCGCCGCAAGGCGGAGCGGCAGGGGCCCGTCCGGGCCGGGGCGAAGCTCAGCGGGAAGGCCGCCGAACTGCTCGCGGCCGTGCGTGCGGTCGAGAGCGGGGAGAAGCCGCCCGCGACCGTGTTCGAGGAGCCGCCGCCTCGTCGGCAGGCTCCGGAGCCGGTGCGGCGGACGCAGCCGGTGGTGCCGGTGACGGTCGGCGCGCCCGCGCCCGAGGTCGTGGAGGGCGCGCGGCGGGTGCTGGGCGAGGGGGGTGCCCCCGAGGCGTTCGCCGAGCAGGTCGCGGCGGTGCTGGGCGAGGGGGCGGACGAGCTGCTCCGGGCCGACCCCTGGCAGCTGCTGCGGGTCGGCGGGGTGCGGCCGGAGCAGGCCGACGGTTTCGCGCGGGCCCTGCTGGGGCCGGAGTGCGGACCCGACGACGAACGACGGGGTCGCGCGATCACCGTGTGGCTCCTGGAGCAGGCGGCGCTCGCCGGGCACACCGCGCTGGAGATGCCCGCGCTGACCGCCGCGCTGGCGCAGCGAGGGGTGCCGGATCCGGACGGCGCCGTGCAGGGTGCGCTCACCGAGGGGGACGCGCTGGCCTTCCAGGACGTGCTGGAGGAGGGCGCCGCCGAAGAGGACGAGGAGGAGGGCCAAGGCGAGGAGCGTCCTGTCCGGGTCCTCGTCGGGCTGGAACGGTACGCCCTCGCCGAGGAGAGCCTCGCCGACGGTCTGGCCCGGTTGATCAACTCCGTGCCGAAGGAGGACGGTCGGGGCGAGGCCTGGGAACGGGCGGCCGACGGCGCCCGGGGAGCGGCCCGCGAGCTGATCCGGGCGGTCGCCGGGTACGGGCTGGTGCTGCACACCGGCGGCGAGGCGTCCCGGTCCGAGGCGGCCGAACTGGTGCGCGCCGCGCGGGGCCTTGGGCTGCGGGTCTGGGCCGCCGCGCACAGTCCCGTCGGGCGGGGGCGGTTCGCGACCCTCGTGGGCGGGCCGGAGGCGGGGGCCGGGACGGTCGCCGGGTCGGAGGCCGGGATGCCCACGGCAGCCGGGGGCGAGGCCACGGCGGCTGCGGCACCCGGGCCGGAGATCGGGATGGCGACGGCAGCCGGGGCGGCGGCCGGGGTGGTCACGGTCGCCGGGCTGCTGGGCGGGGCGGACGGGCCGGGGCGGGACGCCGACGGGGCGCTCGACCTCGATCTGCTCGTCGTGCTCGACGCGCCTCAGCTCGACGTCGAGACGGCCGCGCTGCTCGTGGAGTCGCTGCCGGACGGGGCGCGGCTGGTGCTGGCCGGGGACCCGGCAGTGCTGTGGTCCATCGGTCCCGGGCGGGTCTTCGCGGACCTGCTGGCGGTGCGCAGGTGCCCCCACGTCGCGTCGCGGCGACCGGACCCCGGCCCGCTGGGCGAGCTGGTGTCCGGAATCGGCGCCGGCGAGCTGCTCCAGGTCGAGGCGCCCGGCAAGGAGGTCGTGATCGTGCCGGTGCGGGACGCGGGCGAGGCGGTGCACCGGACCGTCCAGCTCGTCGCCGACTCGGTGCCGCGGGCCATCGGCGTGCCGCCGGAGGAAACGGTGGTCATCACGCCGGGGCACGGCGGCGCGGCGGGGACGCGGGCGCTGAACGCCGCGCTGAAGGAGCGGCTCAACCCCGGCCCGGGACGCTTCGGCGGCTTCGACCCCGGCGACCGCGTCGCCTACTCCCCCGTGCCGGGACGGATACTGCCGGGACGGGTGGTCGGGGCCGACGCCGAGGGGCTGCGCCTGTCGTGCGCCGGGGACGCCGTCATCGTGCCGAAGGAGCGGGTGGAGCAGTCCGTCCGCCACGGCTGGGCCCTGACCGCGCACCAGGCGGTGGGCACCCGCTGGCCCGCGGTGGTCGCCGTGCTGCCCGGCGACGCCGCCCAGACCCTCAGCCGGCCCTGGGTGTACACGGCGTTCAGCCGCGCGGAACGCCACCTGTCGGTGGTCCACGGCGTGGAGCAGGCCCTGCCGAGGGCGGTCGCGGAGGTCACGGCGAAGCCCCGGACGACGCGCCTGTCGGTGCTGCTGGAGGCACAGGTGCCCGCGGCGGGCTGACGAAGACGGGCCGAGACAGAAGGCGGCGGCCCCGGGGAAGTCCCCGGGGCCGCCGCCCCTCGTTCACCGGGTGCCTGGTCAGCGGCGGTCCGCCTCCAGGGGTTCCAGATCCTCGTCCTCGTCCAGGTCCAGGTCGTCCTCGAGATCGTCCGGCTCGTCCTCGTCGTCCGGCTCGTCGTCGTCGAAGACGGCGCTGACGTCGAAGCGGCACACCACCGTCTGCGGGTCGACGGCCTCGAACGGCGCCTCCAGCCACTCACCGGGGTCGGCGGGTTCCTCCGCGGCCGTGACCCACAGCGTGGAGTCGCCCTCCTCCAGGCCGAACTCCTTGTGCCGGGAAGCGATCTCGTCGGCTTCGAACTCCCCGAACAGGATGCCCAGAGCCCCGTGGATCGTGCTCGCGGCCTCCGCGCCCGTACTGTCCTCGTCGGCCGCCTCGATCCGCTGGGCCTGCGCCAGCAGTCGCTGTGGCTCCGCCACCGCGTAGTCGCGGCGGATCAGCACACTCAGGGCGTTCGGTTCCTCGGGCCCCGTGTACGGCGGCAGCGTGTCCTCCGCGCCGGGGATCTCGAAGGGCGTGACCTCGTCGTAACGGTCGTAGAGCAGCTCGTCGTACGCCTCTGCGGCCGCCGCCAGCTGGTTGAACGCCTCGTAGACGGCCGGGTCGTCCTCACCCGACCTGCGTTCGACCGCCGCGAGATGACGGTCGAGCGCGGTCTTGACCGCCTCGACGGCGGCACGTACCTCGGCAGCGGTGGGCTGCGCAGCATCAGACATAGAGCAGACGCTATCCGTACTGGGCCGTTGCCCGCACAATAGATGCGATGCCGGAATACGAATTTGTCGACGTGTACGTACCGCGCGGGGTCTCCCGCAAGGACGCCACGCGCCTGCTGACCGACCATGCCGAGTACGGACACTGGGAGTTGCACCGCCTCAGCCTGCTGCGCGACGGCAGCCGCAGGGTGCGGCTGCGCCGCAGGATCATCCGCCAGGTGCGGGCCACGTGGTGAGCTGATGCGGCGGAAACGGAAGCGGAGCGGGCCCCGCCGGATGCGGGGCCCGATCCGTTCGTCCGGTGGCGGGTGCGGTGCCGCCGGACGTCGCTACGCCGCCGAGGAGCGCGCCCTGCGGTAGAGCACGGCGCCCGCCAGCAGCGCCCCCGCGCCCAGCGACGCGGCCGCGCCCACTGGCAGGCCGCTGCCGGTCCGGGCGAGCTCGGAGCCGTCGCCGAGCTGGGTGACGGCCGCGGCGCCGGGGCGGTCGCCGCCGCGGGAGCCGTTGTCGTCCCCGGTGCCGGTGCCGCCGTCGTCCCGGGAGCCGGAGCCGGAGTCGACGTCGCGGTCGCCCGGCGTCCCCGGCTGCCCGGGCCGGCCCGGCTCACCCGGGTTGCCCGGCGTCCCCGGCGTCCCCGGCGTCCCCGGCGTCCCCGGCGTCCCCGGCGGGGTCGTACCGCCGCCTCCCCCCGGCGGCGTGGTGTGACCGTCGCCGGCGCCACCGCCGTTCACGCAGTCGCCGCCGACGGCCGCGTTGCCGACGCCGATGACGTTGACGCTGTTGCCGCAGACGTTGACCGGCACGTGGACCGGCGCCTGGACGTGGTTGCCGGAGCCGACGCCGGGCGAGCCGTCGGCGTGCCCGTCCGCGTGCGCCCCGCCGCCGGAGCCGCCGTGGTTGCCCGAGTCGCCGTACCCGTCGTCGTGGCCGCCCGGCGAGCCGTCGCCCCCGCCCTGGTTGGCGCACGCGTTGCCGTTCGCCGGGTTCAGGATGCCGACGACGCTCACGGTGTTGCCGCAGAAGTTGACCGGCACGTGCACCGGGGCCTGCACCGTGTTGCCGGACAGCACGCCCGGCGAGTTCGAAGCGGAGCCGCTCGCGCCCGAGTCGGCGTGGGCGTGGCCGCTCGCTGCGGCGATCACGCCGGTCGCCGCCGCCACGGTCATCAGTCCCTTGCGGGTGCCCTGTCGCATTGCTGAATTCCTGCCTTCCCCCTCTTGACCTACGTGAAAAGACCGGTCGGTCCCGGGGCGCATGGCGTGCGCTCCGGGACCGACGGCGTGGACGAACCTCAGAAGGGCAGCGTCACTTGTTGATGCAGGTGTTGCCGAAGGCGGGGTTCAGCAGCCCGATCACCGAGATCGTGTTGCCGCAGACGTTCACGGGGACGTGCACCGGAACCTGAATCACGTTGCCGGACACGACGCCCGGGGAACCCACGGCGGCACCCTGGGCGCCGGAGTCGGCGACGGCGAGGCCCGCGCCCGCGAGAACGAGGCCACCGGTGGCAGCCGCAGCGGCGACGATCTTCTTGATCATTATTCCTCCTTGTTGGCAATGCGATCACAAGTAGCTGATCGCATCACCAGTAACGAGGAGGAACTAATAGGGCTACGACCTGATGAGCGCATTCACCCCCCACGGTCATGCCGGGTACACACGGGCGAATACTGAAGTGTCGTTTCAGTGGGCCAATTCAGGACGCATCGATGAACCGGTCGAGCACCCGCACGCCGAACTTCAGCCCGTCCACGGGCACGCGTTCGTCGACGCCGTGGAACATCCCGGCGAAGTCCAGCTCCGGCGGCAGCTTCAGCGGCGCGAAGCCGAAGCAGCGGATGCCGAGGTCGTCGAAGGACTTGGCGTCGGTGCCGCCGGAGAGCATGTAGGGCACGGCCCGCGCGATCGGGTCCTCGGCGCTGAGCGCGCTCTGCATGGCGCCGACGAGCTTGCCGTCGAAGTCGGTCTCCAGCGCCTTGTCGGCGTGCACGTCCTCGCGCCGCACGCGCGGGCCGAGCAGCCGGTCCAGGTCGGCGAGGAACTCCTCCTCGTGGCCGGGCAGGAACCGCCCGTCGACGTGCGCGGTGGCCTGGCCGGGAATGACGTTGACCTTGTAACCCGCGCCGAGCATGGTGGGCGCGGCCGAGTTGCGCAGGGTGGCGCCGATCATCTTGGCGATGCCGCCGAGCCTGGCGAGGGTCTCGTCCATGTTCTCCGGGTCGAGTTCGACGCCGAGCGCGTCGGAGAGCTCGTCGAGGAAGGACCGCACGGTCTTGGTGACCCGCACCGGCCAGGTGTGCCGGCCGAGCCGCCCGACGGCCTCGCACAGCTCGGTGATCGCGTTGTCGTGGTTGGTCATCGAGCCGTGACCGGCCGTGCCGTCCACGGTGAGCCGCATCCAGTGCATGCCCTTCTGGGCGGTCTCGACGAGGTAGAGGCGCAGCTGCTCGTTGACGGTGAAGGAGAACCCGCCGACCTCGCCGATCCCCTCGGTCACGCCCTCGAACAGGTCGGGGTGCTTGTCGACCAGGTATCGCGCGCCCCAGGTGCCGCCGGCCTCCTCGTCGGCGAGGAAGGCGAGCACGATGTCGCGCGGGGGCTTGCGTCCGGCGCGCAGCCGGTCGCGGACGACCGCGAGGGTCATCGCGTCCATGTCCTTCATGTCGACGGCGCCCCGGCCCCACACGCACCCGTCCGCGATCTCGCCGGAGAAGGGGTGGTGGGTCCAGTCGGCCGCGTTGGCCGGTACGACGTCGAGGTGACCGTGGATGAGCAGCGCGGGCCGGGAGGGGTCCTCGCCCTCGATCCGGGCCACCGTGGAGGCCCGGCCCTTGTGGGACTCGATGATCCGCGGTTCGAGGCCCACCTCGGCGAGCTTGCCGGCGACGTACTCGGCCGCCTCGCGCTCGCCCGGCCCCGAGTGGTCGCCGTAGTTGCTGGTGTCGATCCGGATCAGCTCGCGGCAGAGGTCGACGACCTCGTCCTCGCCGGTGACGCCTTCGGCCGTGCCCGTGTCGCTCACGCCGCTTCCTTCCGCAGTCGCCGCTGGTGGTCTCCCTCATCCTCCCCCCGAGCCCGGCCCCGCCCCAAGACCGCTCCCGGCCCGTCACAGGGCGTTCACGGCGCCCGGGGCGCGCACGGGGGTGTGATCAGCCACCTCCGAAAGCCTGGTAATGTTTACGTCGTCGCCGCGGGGGAAACCCAGCGCGACAGACACCTTGTCCGGGTGGCGGAATGGCAGACGCGCTAGCTTGAGGTGCTAGTGCCCTTTATCGGGCGTGGGGGTTCAAGTCCCCCCTCGGACACCAGCTGAGACCCCTGTTCACCAGGGGTCTTTTGCGTTGCCCGGAAGCATCCCGGGCTGGGTGTGGGCCATCTCTCGCCCGCCGGGAGATCCCGAGGTCACGACCGCCCAACGCCCCTTGCCGCACAGCCCGAACGGCCTCTCCCCGGTGGCCGACAAGGAAGGTCGAACCTACCGTCGTACTAAAATTTCCGGCTTGTTACCGAGCTGGAGCCGGACAACCCCAGGCAGACCTGCGGGCCCGCCAGCGCCCCGGAGGTTCCGGGAACGAGACGCGAGGACCCGATGGCAGCCATAGACGAGAGCAGTGCTCTCGGCCTGCTCGACGAAGAGATCCGTGAGCGGTTCGGTGACAGGGCGCGTTTCTCCGGCGGGCCGGCCGCCTCCCCGCGGACGCTGGTGGACGTCTTCGAGGCGTCCGTGCGGGCACATCCGGACGAACTCGCGCTGGACGACGGGGCGGTCCGGCTCACCTACCGGGCGCTCGCCGTGGAGGTGGAGCGGCTGCGGGGGCGGCTCGCCGCGGCCGGGGTGGGGCTCGGGGACCGGGTGGGGGTCCGGGTGCCGTCGGGGACGAATGACCTGTACGTCGCGATCCTCGCCGTGCTCGCGGCCGGGGCCGCCTATGTGCCCGTGGATGCCGAGGACCCCGACGAGCGGGCCGAGTTGGTGTTCGGGGAGGCGGGGGTACGGGCCGTCGTCGGGGCCGGGCACCGGCTGACCGTGAACGGCCGGTCGGACGTCGCGGCCGCGCGGCCCGGCGCGGAGCACGACGCCTGGATCATCTTCACGTCCGGGTCCACCGGGAAGCCCAAGGGCGTGGCCGTCAGTCATCGCAGCGCGGCCGCCTTCGTGGACGCCGAGGCCGCGCTGTTCCTGACCGAGGAGCCGATCGGGCCCGGGGACCGGGTCATGGCGGGGCTGTCGGTCGCGTTCGACGCGTCCTGCGAGGAGATGTGGCTGGCCTGGCGGTACGGGGCCTGCCTGGTGCCGGTGCCGCGGGCGCGGGTGCGCAGCGGGGCCGACCTCGGGCCGTGGCTGGTCGAGCAGGAGATCACGGTCGTGTCGACCGTGCCGACGCTGGCCGCGCTGTGGGAGCCGGAGACCCTCAACGACGTACGGCTGCTGATCTTCGGCGGTGAGGCCTGCCCGCCCGAGCTGGCGCAGCGGCTGGTCACCGAGGGGCGGGAGGTCTGGAACACGTACGGGCCGACCGAGGCGACCGTCGTGGCGTGCGCGTCGCTGATGAGCGGTGCGGAGCCGGTGCGGATCGGGCTGCCGCTGCGGGGCTGGGAGCTGGCCGTCGTGGACGAGGCCGGGGAGCCCGTCGCGATGGGCGGCAGCGGGCAGTTGGTGATCGGGGGCGTGGGGCTCGCCCGCTACCTCGACGCCGAGAAGGACGCGGAGAAGTACGCGCCGCTCGAGTCGCTGGGGTGGCAACGGGCGTACCGCAGCGGTGATCTGGTGCGCGCCGAGCCGGAAGGGCTGGTCTTCCTCGGGCGGGCCGACGAGCAGATCAAGCTCGGCGGGCGGCGGATCGAGCTGGGCGAGGTGGACGCCGCGTTGCAGGCGCTGCCCGGTGTCGCGGGCGCCGCCGCGGCCGTGCGGACCGCGCGCAGCGGCAACCAGCTGCTCGTCGGGTACGTCGTCACCCAGGACGGGTGGGACGCCAGGGCGGCGGTGGAACGGCTGCGCGCCGAACTGCCCGCGGCGCTGGTGCCGCTGCTCGCGCCGGTCGCCGAGCTGCCGACCCGGACGTCCGGCAAGGTCGACCGGAACGCGCTGCCCTGGCCCCTGGAGGGGGTCGCGACCGGCGGCGAGGCCGAGCGGCTGTACGGCACCGAGGCCTGGCTCGCCGAGCAGTGGACCGAGGTGCTCGGCATTCCGGTCACCGCGGCCTCCGACGACTTCTTCACGATCGGCGGGGGCAGCCTCGCCGCCGCTCAGCTGACCACGCGGCTGCGGACCCGCTATCCGAGTGCGGCCGTGCTGGACATCTACCAGCAGCCCACCCTGCGGAAGCTGGCGCGGCGGCTGGAGGAGTCGGCGCAGGACGACGCGGCGCGGCGGACGATCGCCCCGGTGCCGAGGCGCGCCCAGGTCATCCAGCTGCTCGCCCTCGTGCCGCTGTTCGCGTTGACCGGGCTGCGCTGGACGGTCGTCCTGGCCGCCTGCGGGAACGTGCTGAGCGGGTACGGCCGGCTGCCGACGGCGCCCTGGTGGGTCGTCGGCGCCGGGGCGGTGCTGTTGTTCACTCCGCCGGGGCGGCTCGCCGTCGCCGCCGGCGGGGCGCGGCTGTTGCTGCGTGGTGTGCGGGCGGGGCGGTATCCGCGCGGTGGCGGCGTGCACCTGCGGCTGTGGGCGGCGGAGCGGCTGGCCGAGGCGAGCGGCGCGACCTCGCTGACCGGGGTGTGGCTGCTGCGGTACGCGCGGGCGCTGGGCGCCAGGGTCGGGCAGGACGTCGATCTGCACTCGCTGCCGCCGGTCACCGGCATGCTCAGGCTGGGGCGGGGCGCGGCCGTGGAGTCCGAGGTGGACCTGTCCGGGTACTGGCTGGACGGGGACCGGCTGGAGGTCGGGCCGGTGAGGGTCGGCGCGCATGCCGTCGTCGGTACACGCAGCGTGCTCTTCCCGGGGGCGCGGGTCGGCAAGCGGGCCGAGGTGGCGCCCGGGTCGGCGGTCGCCGGGCAGATTCCCACCGGGCAGCGGTGGGCCGGCGCGCCCGCGGTCAAGCTCGGCAGGGCCAAGCGGAACTGGCCGAGGGAACGGCCGGAGCGGGGTGTGCTCTGGCGGGTGATGTACGGGGCCTCCGGGCTCGCGCTGTCGGCGCTGCCGGTGCTGGGTGCCGGGGCCGCGCTGGGAGTGACGGGCCTGTTCGTCGCCCCGGGTGACGGGCTCGCGCGGGCCCTCGCCGGTGGCGCGCTGGCGCTGGTGCCGGCGACGCTCGCCTTCGGGTCGGCGTACGCGCTGCTGATCCTTCTCGGAGTGCGGCTGCTGAGCCTGGGGCTGCGGGAGGGGACGTATCCCACGCACAGCAGGGCAGGGTGGCAGGCGTGGACCGTGACCCAGCTGATGGACCGGGCCCGGGAGACGCTGTTCCCGCTGTACGCCGGGCTGGTCACGCCCGTGTGGCTGCGGCTGCTCGGGATGCGGATCGGGCGGGGGGCGGAGGTGTCGACGGTGCTCGCGCTGCCCGGCCTGACCACGGTCGGTGAGGGGGCGTTCCTCGCCGACGACACGCTGACCGCGCCGTACGAACTCGGCGGCGGGTGGATGCGGATCGGGCGCGCGCAGATCGGGCGGCGGGCGTTCCTCGGGAACTCGGGGATGACCGCGCCGGGGCGCAGCGTGCCGGACGGCGGGCTGGTCGGGGTGCTGTCGGCCGCGCCGAAGAAGGCGAAGAAGGGCAGCTCCTATCTGGGGCTGCCGCCGGTGAGGCTGCCGCGCAGCGCCGCCGGCGGCGATCAGAGCCGGACGTACGACCCGCCGGCCCGGTTGCTGTGGGCGCGCGGGCTGGTGGAGCTGTGCCGGATCGTGCCGGTGTTCTGCTCGGCGGGGCTGGCCCTGCTGACGGTGGCCGCGCTGTGTGCGCTGGGCGGCTGGGCCTGGCTGCTGGGCGGTGCCGTGCTGTTCGCGGCGGGTGTGCTCGCGGGCGCCGTGTCCGTGGTGGCCAAGTGGGTGCTCGTGGGGCGGCACCGCAGCGGGGAGCACCCGCTGTGGAGCGGGTTCGTGTGGCGCAACGAGCTGGCGGACACCTTCGTCGAGGTGCTCGGCGTGCCGTGGCTGGCGGGTGCCGTGCCGGGTACGCCGGTGATGACCGCGTGGCTGCGCGGGCTCGGGGCGCGGATCGGCCGGGGCACCTGGGTGGAGAGCTACTGGCTGCCGGAGGCGGATCTGGTGACGCTCCAGGACGCGGTGACCGTGAACCGGGGCTGTGTGCTGCAGACGCACCTCTTCCACGACCGGATCTTGCGGACGGATACTGTGGTTCTCCGTGAGGGCGCGACGCTGGGTCCTGGCGGAATCGTCCTGCCCGGCAGCACCGTGGGCGCCCGCACCACGCTCGGTCCGGCGTCGCTCGTGATGGCGGCGGAGTCCGTCCCCGACGACACCCGGTGGCTGGGCAACCCGATCGAGGCATGGCGCCGGTAGGCGTGCCCGCGGCGTCGGGGGACGAGGAACGTCCGACGAGCACAGGGCAGGGAGCAGACGCGGCAGTGGCGGTACAGCAGGCGGCGGGTCCGGACCCGTACTTTCCGGCCAACGGTGACCACCGGTACCGGGTGCACCGCTACGAACTCGCGCTGGACTACCGGCCGGGGCCCAACCGGCTGGCGGGGACGGCCCGGATCAACGCCATCGCCGGGCGGGCCGCGCTCGCCGAGTTCCAGCTCAATCTCGCCGACTTCAAGGTCGGGCGGGTGCGGGTGGAGGGCCGCCCGGCGCACTACACGCACCGGGGCGGCCGGCTGCGGGTGCGACCCGGCAAGGCGGTGCGGGCCGGGGCCGCGTTCACGGTGGAGGTGCACTGGTCGGGCAATCCCAAGCCGGTCAGCAGCCCCTGGGGCGGGCTCGGTTGGGAGGAGCTGCTCGACGGGGCGCTGGTGGCGAGCCAGCCGGTCGGGGCGCCGTCGTGGTACCCGTGCAACGACCGGCCGGCCGACAAGGCGTCGTACCAGATCTCGATCACCACGCCGTCGGCCTACGCGGTGGTCGCCGGTGGGCGACTGCTGACGCGAACGACGAAGGCCTCCACGACCACCTGGGTGTACGAGCAGCCGGCGCCGACGTCGAGCTATCTGGTGGGGCTGGCCATCGGGAAGTACCAGACGGTGCTGCTGGGCGACCCGGGTCCCGGCGGTGTGCCGCAGCACGGGCACATTCCGGCGCCTCTGCTGCCGCAGTTCTCGCGGGACTTCGCCCGGCAGCCCGCGATGATGGAGCTGTTCCAGGAGTTGTTCGGCACCTATCCGTTCGAGGAGTACGCCGTCGTCGTGACGGAGGAGGAGCTCGATGTGCCGGTCGAGGCACAGGGCTTGTCGCTCTTCGGCGCCAACCATGTGGACGGGGCCCGGGGTTGGGAGCGGCTGATCGCTCACGAGCTGGCGCATCAGTGGTTCGGCAACAGTGTGTCCATCGCGGACTGGCGGCACATCTGGCTGAACGAGGGGTTCGCGAAGTACGCCGAGTGGCTGTGGTCGGAGCGGTCCGGGGGGCCGACCGCGCAGACGCACGCGGCCGCCGCCCACCGGTCGCTGTCGGGGCAGCCGCAGGACCTGAAACTGGCCGATCCCGGGCGCAAGTCGATGTTCGACGACCGGCTGTACCAGCGGGGCGGGCTCGTGGTGCACGCCGTGCGGTGTGCGCTGGGCGACGAGGCCTTCTTCCGGATGCTGCGGGGATGGGTGGCGACGCACCGAGGTGGTTCCGTGACGACGGCGACCTTCACCGCGCATGCGGCGCGCTACGCGTCCGAGCCGCTGGACGGGCTGTTCCGGGCGTGGCTGGAGGAGCCCGCGCTGCCGCCGTTGCCCGAGCAGGAGGTGCGCATCCCGGCGCGGCCCTCCTTTCCGCCGACCGGCGTCTGAGAGCGCTTCGGTCAGTGCGGCCGGCGTAGTCCTGCGACGAGGAGTTCGACCAGGCGGCGTGCGTCGTAGCGGGCGTCGCTGTCCGCGCCGACGCAGAGGTTCCCGACGCCGCGCATGAGCTCGTAGGCCGTGAGGTCGGAGCGGATCTCGCCGGCCTCGGCCGCCGCTTCGAGCAGTTGGGTGCACACGGGCACGAGGCGGTCGATGAAGTAGGCGTGCAGCGCGTCGAAGCCCGCGTTCTCGGACTGGAGCACGGCGGCGAGGCCGTGTTTGGTGACCAGGAAGTCGACGAAGAGATCGATCCATTGCGCCAGCGCGGCATGCGGGGTCGCGCCGTTCGCCAGCAGGGCCGGTCCGGCCTCGGCGCAGGCGTCGACCTGGTGTCGGTAGACGGCGATGATCAGGTCCGCCCGCGTCGGGAAGTGCCGGTAGATCGTGCCCAGCCCGACGCCCGCCTCGGCCGCGATGTCACGGACCGGCGCGTCCACCCCTGACGTGACGAAGACCGCGGCGGCCGCGTCGAGCAGGGCCTCCTTGTTGCGCCGGGCGTCCTTGCGCCTGGGCGCGCTCGTGCGCCCCGCGCTCTCGTCACTGGCGTTCACCGCGCAGCTCCCTCCGCCGCCGCCCCTTGAAAAGCGGAACAGCGTTCCGTATCGTCGCTCTCACCTTCACCGGAACAACGTTCCGTTTCGCTCATCATGCCACGGAGGAGCACAGTCATGCAGTACCGCACCTTGGGCCGCACCGGAGTGCAGGCCAGCGCCCTCGCGCTCGGCGCCATGAACTTCGGCAGGATCGGACGCACCACCCAGGACGAGGCCACCGCCATCGTCGACGCCGCCCTGGAGGGCGGGATCAATGTCGTCGACACCGCCGACATGTACAGCGACGGCGTGTCGGAGGAGATGGTCGGCAAGGCCATCGCCGGCCGCCGCGACGACATCGTGCTGGCCACGAAGGCGAGCATGCCGATGGGCGAGGAGCGCAACCACCAGGGCGCGTCGCGCCGCTGGCTGGTCACCGCGCTCGACAACAGCCTGCGCCGCCTCGGAGTCGACCACGTCGACCTCTACCAGATCCACCGCTGGGACCCGCGCACCAGCGACGAGGAGACCCTGTCGGCGCTGACCGATCTGCAACGAGCCGGAAAGATCCGCTACTTCGGCTCCTCGACCTTCCCCGCCCACCGCATCGTCCAGGCGCAGTGGGCCGCCCGCGAGCATCGTCTGAGCCGCTACGTCACCGAGCAGCCCAGCTACTCGATCCTGCAGCGCGGCATCGAGGCCCATGTGCTGCCCGTGACGGAGGAGTACGGAATGGGCGTGCTGGTCTGGAGCCCACTGGCCTCGGGCTGGCTGTCCGGCGCCGTCCGCGCGGGCCGGGAGATCACCACCAACCGCTCGGCGTTCATGCCGGACCGCTTCGACACCGCCCTCCCCGCCAACCGGGCCAGGCTCGACGCGGTCGAGCGGCTGGCCGCGGTCGCCGACGAGGCCGGCCTGACGCTGATCCAGCTCGCGCTCGGTTTCGTGACCGCGCACCCGGGCGTGACCAGCGCGCTCGTCGGCCCCCGCACGGTGGACCATCTGCGCGCGCAGCTCGCCGCCGCGGACACCGTGCTCTCCCCCGACGTCCTCGACGCGATCGTCGCGCCCGGGGTCGACCTGGCCGCGCACGAGAAGCACGACACTCCCCCCGCGCTCCTCGACCCGTCACTGCGGCGTCGCTGACCCCGAAGGGACCGACACCGTCGTGTCGCACACGCTCCGACCCCGCTTCGGGATCATGACCGCCCCCATGCAGGTCGACTACCAAGACGTCCTGCGCGTCTGGCGCGAGGCCGACGCCGTCCCGGAGATCGAGCACGCCTGGCTGTTCGATCAGCTGATGCCGATCGGCGGCTGGTCCGAGGGAGTTTCCAGAAAGGGGCGGGGAACGCGACTCGCACACGACGTGCGCGTGTCGGGACAGGTCGTGCACACAATCCACACGTGCCGTGGTGCAGCAGAATGGGGCCCATGTCCCGACGCACCGGCGGTTCCCGCCGCCCACGCCCCTCCGCTCCGGCCCACCCTGCGGAATGCCCGTGCGGTCTTGCGGAGACATTCGAGATGTGCTGTGGCCGATTCCTCTCCCAGTCCCGGGCGGGCTGGACCGGGGGTACCGGCACGGGTGGGGCCGCCGCACCGACCGCCGAGGCGCTGATGCGCTCGCGCTACACCGCCTTCGTCCGGCGCGACGAGGCGTACCTGCTGCGGACCTGGCACCCGCGCACCCGGCCGGCACGGCTCGACCTGGACCCCGGCATGCGGTGGACGGGGCTGGAGATCCTGGGCACGACCGACGGGTCGGCGTTCCACAGCACGGGGACGGTGACGTTCCGGGCGTCCTTCGTCGGCGGCGCGCTGCACGAGCGCAGCCGGTTCGAGCGGGTCGACGGCGCGTGGGTGTACGTCGACGGCGAGTTCCTCGACTGAGCGACGGCCCTACGGGGCGAGGATGTCCAGCTCCTGCAGCGCGCCGACCGTGATCTCCCGGGTCAGTTCCTCGGCGCGGGCCGCGTCGCCCTGCCGTACCGCCTCCGCGACCTGGACGTGCAGGGTGACGGCGGCCGGGTCGGGGTCCTCGAACATCACGTCGTGATGGGTGCGGCCGGCCAGCACCTCGGCGACGACGTCACCGAGGCGGGCGAACATCTCGTTGCCGGAGGCGTTGAGGATCACGCGGTGGAAGGCCACGTCGTGGACGAGGTAGCCCTCCAGCTGGTGCCCCCGTGAGTGGGCGACCATGCCGAGGGCGCACTCGGTGAGTTCGGCGCACTGCTCGGCGGTGGCGTTCCTGGCGGCCAGTCCGGCCGCGACCGGTTCGACCGCCGAGCGCAGCACCGTGAGGGAGCGCAGCTGGTGGGGCCGGTCGGCGCCGGTCAGCCGCCAGCGGATGACCTGGGGGTCGTAGACGTTCCACTCGGCCTTGGCGCGGACGGTGACGCCCACCCTGCGGCGGGACTCGACCAGGTGCATCGACTCCAGCACCCGCACCGCCTCGCGCATCACGGAGCGCGACACGTCGAAACGCTGCGCCAGTTCGTCGGTGCGCAACACACTGCCCGGAGGGTACTCGCCCGCCGTGATCTCGGGGCCGAGGGTGTCCAGTACGCGGCCGTGCAGGCCCCGGCCCATCGTGCTCATGCACACAGCGTACGGGGCGGATCACTCGATCAAAAAGTCAGACTTATTCATCACAGAGTCTTGAATTCGTCGTACCTAATGGGTTTCATGTGGCCGACGTCGGTTGCGACGTCGTATGTCGAGGAAGACAGCGAGGCAGTCATGCGTACCCCCCACGTCGTCGTGGTGATGGGCGTCGCCGGCACGGGCAAGACCACCATCGGTCCGCTGCTCGCCGCACGGCTGGGCGTCCCTTATGCCGAGGGCGACGACTTCCACCCGGCGGCCAACATCGCCAAGATGTCGGCCGGGACCCCGCTCGAGGACGAGGACCGGTGGCCGTGGCTGGACGCCATCGGCGTCTGGGCCCACGAGCGGACCGGGCTGGGCGGGGTGGTCAGCAGCTCGGCGCTGAAGCGGTCGTACCGCGACCGGCTCAGGGCCGCCGCACCCGGTGTCGTGTTCGTGCACCTCACCGGCGACCGGGAGCTCATCGAGACCCGGATGGCGCAGCGGCAGGGCCATTTCATGCCGACCGCGCTGCTGGACTCGCAGTTCGCCACGCTCCAGCCGCTCCAGGCGGACGAGGCCGGAGTCGCGGTCGACGTCTCCGGCACCCCCGGGGAGATCACCGCCCGCGCCGTCGCCGCGCTGGACTCCCTCGACTCCACGTCGCCCTCGGCGCCGTGACCCCTCCCCCCATCCCCCGTATCACTGCAAGGGACACCCCGTGACCAGACTCAGCGTCGAGATGCTGGCGGCGGACCCCGTCGAGCCGATCACCTCGGCGGGACACGCGCAACTGGGCATCGCGGTACTGGCGGGCATCGCCGTCATCGTGCTGCTCATCACCAAGTTCAAGCTGCACGCCTTCCTGGCGCTGACCATCGGGTCGCTGGCGCTGGGAGCCTTCGCCGGGGCACCCCTCGACAAGGTCCTCACCAGCTTCACCACCGGCCTGGGCACCACGGTCGCCGGCGTGGGCGTGCTGATCGCGCTGGGCGCGATCCTCGGCAAGATGCTCGCCGACTCCGGCGGCGCCGATGAGATCGTCGACACGATCCTCGCCAAGGCGGGCGGCCGTTCGATGCCGTGGGCGATGGTGCTGATCGCCTCGGTGATCGGCCTGCCGCTGTTCTTCGAGGTCGGCGTCGTGCTGCTGATCCCGGTCGTGCTGATGGTCGCCAAGCGCGGCAACTACTCCCTGATGCGGATCGGCATCCCGGCGCTCGCGGGTCTGTCCGTGATGCACGGCCTGGTCCCGCCGCATCCCGGCCCGCTGGTCGCGATCGACGCGGTCAAGGCCGACCTCGGCGTGACGCTGGCGCTCGGCGTGCTGGTCGCCATCCCGACCGTGATCATCGCCGGTCCGTTGTTCTCCCGGTACGCGGCCCGGTGGGTGGACGTCCCGGCCCCGGAGCGCATGATCCCGCAGCGGGCCTCCGAGGAGCTGGAGAAGCGCCCCGGGTTCGGCGCCACGCTGATCACCATCATGCTGCCGGTCATCCTGATGCTGTCCAAGGCACTGGTCGACATCGTCATCGACGACAAGGAGAACACGACGCAGCGCGTCTTCGACGTCGTCGGCTCCCCGCTGATCGCCCTGCTCGCCTCGGTGCTCCTCGGCATCTTCACCCTGCTGCGCCCCGCCGGGTTCGGCAAGGAGCGCGTCTCCGGGCTCGTGGAGAAGGGCCTCGCGCCCATCGCGGGCATCCTGCTGATCGTCGGCGCGGGCGGCGGCTTCAAGCAGACGCTGATCGACACCGGCGTCGGCCAGATGATCCTGGACATCTCCGAGGACTGGTCGATCCCGGCGCTGCTGCTGGCCTGGCTGATCGCGGTGGCGATCCGGCTGGCGACCGGCTCGGCAACCGTGGCGACCGTCTCGGCGGCCGGCCTGGTCGCGCCGCTCGCGGCCGGCATGTCGACCGGTGAGACCGCCCTGCTGGTGCTGGCCATCGGCGCCGGCTCGCTCTTCTTCAGCCATGTGAACGACGCCGGGTTCTGGCTGGTGAAGGAGTACTTCGGGCTGAGCGTCGGCCAGACGATCAAGACCTGGTCCGTGATGGAGACGATCATCTCGGTGGTCGCGGGCGCGATCGTGCTGCTGTTGTCCCTGGTCATATAGGCCCTGCGGAGATACGACGATGACGGCTCACCCCCTCTTCGACATCGGCGACGGATCGCGCTGGTCACCGGCTCCAGCCGGGGCATCGGACTGGCGCCGGCCCGCGGGCTGCTTCGGGCCGGCTGCACAGTCGTCCTCAACGGCCGGGACGCGGACCCGGCTCGCCGAGGCCGCGTCCGGACTCACCGGCGACGTCCACACGGCGGTGTTCGACGTGACGGACGGCCCGTCGGTGGCCGCCGGGATCGCCGAGGTCGAGGAGCGGGTGGGCCCGCTCGACATCCTGGTCAACAACGCGGGCATGCAACTGCGCGCCCCACTGCTCGAGTTCACGGACGCGGACTGGCACCGCGTCCTGGACACCCATCTCACCAGCGCGTTCCTGGTCGGCCGGGAGGCGGCCCGGCGGATGACGGAACGCGGCCACGGCAAGATCATCAACATCTGCTCGCCGCAGAGCGAGGTGGCCCGTCCCGGCATCGCGCCCTACGCCGCCACCAAGGGCGCCCTGAAGATGCTGACCAAGGGCATGTGCGCCGACTGGGGCCCGCACGGCGTGCAGGTCAACGGCCTCGGCCCCGGCTGCATCGAGACCGAACCGACCCGGCCCCTCGTCGAGGACCAGGAGTTCAGCGCCTGGGTACGGCGACGCACCCGGCCGGACGCTGGGGCCGCACGTCGGCGTCTGGGACGCCGAGCTGCCTGGCGCGTGCGCTGTCGCCACTCCGTGCAGGTGGCGATGGCGGTGGTGACGCCGCAGGGAGCAAGGGGTCGGACCCGGTCGGCGAGGCCCTGATGCGCCAGCCACCGCCGACAACTTCGAGGGTCTGCGTCGTGAACGCCTCTGCGGCCGGGGCGTCGAAGCCGACGACATGTCGTGGACCAGGAACCTCTTCAGGAGCAGACTGAGCGAGCGGTAAGGTCATACGTATGCCAACCGAGTCGCAGCCCGCAACCCCTCTGTTCCCGCGACGTCTGCCTGCCGGCCGCTTGGGTGTTGCCGTCGTTGCCGAGCTCGTCGACCTCATCGTGACGGGCCAGCTGAAGGAAGGCCAGTTGCTGCCTCCGGAGGGTCCGCTGAGCGAACACTTCGGCGTGAGTCGCACGGTCCTGCGTGAATCGGTGAAGCGGCTCGAGGAGAAGGGCCTGGTAATCGTTTCCCAGGGTCGCGGCACTCAGGTGCGGGCGCCGGGCTACTGGAACATGCTCGACCCGGTGGTGCTGTCCGCGTTGATCGACAACGATGAGACGCTCGGCGTCCTCGACGAGCTGACGATCGTGCGGGCCAGCCTCGAGTCGGCGATGGCGGGCGCGGTTGCCGGATCTCGCAGCGCGGACGGGCTGAGGAGGCTGGAGAACGCGTTGACCACGATGCGGGAAAGTGCGTCCGAGACGGACTCCTTCCGGCAGGCGGATGTGGTGTTCCACTTCGCGCTCATGGAGATCTCCGGCAACCGGCTGGCGGAGAACATCGCCAAGCATCTGTACAAGCGGGCCGTGGAGTCCAGCCGCTACCAGGGCATCGACCCGCCTGACGCGTTCGAACTGACGCTGAAGGAACATGCGGCGATCGTCGATGCCATCTCACGGCAGGACGTCGCCGCCGCCCAGAAGGCGATGCATGATCACATCCACGTTTCGTGGGAGCGTCGTCGGCTGCCCGACCACGCGCCGCGGGCGCGCGGCCGGGCGCTCGGTCAGGGAAGCGAGTAGACGTCGGCAGCGTTGCCGCCGAACACCCGTGCGCGTTCCGCGGTGGAAAGCCCGTCGAGCAGGGCTTCCACAGCGCGCTTCCAGGGTGCCGCTCCCCCGCCGAGCTCAGCCAACGGCCAGTCGGAGCCGTAGAGAAGACGCTCGGGGCCGAAGGACTCCAGGGCGAACGTCACCTGGGCGGCGAGATCGGCTGCACGCCATGACCCGGGGGCGAGGCCCGATGTGAGTCCCGAGACCTTCGCAACGACGTTCGGTTGCCGCGCGAGTTCCCGCAGCCGCGACGCCCAGCTGCTCCCGTCCCGCCCGGGCTCGGGCGGACCGCCCAGGTGATCGAGCACGAAGCGGAGTCCGCTGTGGCGGGCGGCCAAGCGGGTTGCCTGAGGGAGCTGCCACTCGCGCACGACGAGGTCGAAGCAGAGGTCCTCACGCTCGAGCACGGTGAGGCCCGCGTTGATTTCCTCCCGCATCATCCACTGCGGGTCCGGGTCGATGTGGGCCAGATGCCGCACCCCGACGACGGGAACAGCAGCGTTCTTGCGGATCTGGTCGAGCTGAGGTCCGACCTCCGCCTCGAGGTCGACCCACGCGACGAGGCCGGCGATGGCTGGTGAGTCCAGCTTGGCGAGCCGGATGCTCTCTTCGAGGCTGTTGCTCGACTGCACGACCACGGCACGGTCGAGTCCGGTCGAGTCCAACATCTCGCTCAGATCAAACGGGCCGAAGTCGCGGGCGATCGGAGCCATGGTGTCAGCGTCGATCCAGTCCTGCGGGTCCACGGCTCGGTCCCACAGGTGCACGTGGGCGTCGATACCGGCACTCATTCGAGGTGCCAGACTTCGTCGATGGGCTGCCACAGCGCCCGGGGAACCCGCTCCTGCGCAATCCTCACCTGACACGGGTCGGTGTGCGTCCACCATTCCTGCGAAGCCGGGTCGTCAGCGATCCGTCGCATGTCCGCCTCATGGTCCTCCCCGACGTACTCGTAGTAGGCGAACAGGATGTCGCCGAATATGAAGATGCTGTAGTTGCGCACGTTGCATTCGGTGAGCTTTCGCTCGACGCTCGGCCACACGGCCCGGTGCAGCGCCAGGTACTCCTCGCGCTTCTCGGGCCGCACACCCACGACGAAGGCCCGACGCTCAGGTCGACGGGTCACGAGGGCCGGCCTCCGGGGTGCAACGGGGCGTCCATCAGGTCCGGCTCGGCCACCAGCCGCAGGGCAGCGCGTTCGGGCCGAATGTGCGGTCCGGTGGCCGCGGGCCGGGGCTGCACAGCGCCGGCTGGTGACATCCGGGACTCGTCGACCACAATCCCGATCCCTGGGCTATCGCCCAGGACGATGCCTCCGTCGTCGAACTGCTGGTCGACGTCGAGACCGACGGGAAAGAGAAGGTCCTGGACTTCGTAGGTCAGAAGGTTCGGCACGGCGGCGGCTGCGTGCGCCACCGGGTTCGCGTTGTACGCGACGGGACTCACCGGCAGATCGTGGGCGTGCGCGAGCGTCGCGACACGGAGGAAGTGGGTGATCCCCCACACGTTGCCGACCTGCACGATGTCGACCGCGTTGGCGTCCAACAGTGGGCGGTACTGCTCCAGCCCGGTCAGGTTCTCGCCGCTTGCGATCGCTGCGCGCACCTTCCCGCGCAGCGCGGCCATTCCGGCCGCATCCCATCGGCGTAGCGGTTCCTCCACCCAGGTGAGGTCCATGCGTTGCTCGATGGCCGCTACATACCGGGCCGCCTGGGCGTGGTTCCACGACTCGTTGGCGTCGAACATGAGCGCGGGTCGGCGGGAGTTGCGGCTGAGAATGTCGCGCATGATCTCCAGCCGAGGCAGGTCGCGGTCGAGGTCGCGGCCGCCTTTGAGCTTGCCGGCCTTGAACCCGCGGTCCGCGAACCGACCGTAGAGATCGGCGAGTTCTTCATCGGTCAGGCCGTACTCGAGACCGGACGCATACCCGGGAACGAAGCGCGAGCGGGCCCCGAGGGTCCGCCAAAGCGGCTCGTCGGCGGCCTTGGCCTTGATGTCCCAGAGGGCCATGTCGACGGCCCCGATGGTGCCGAAGGTGGATCCTGAGTGACCGGCCTTGAACACCCAGGCGAGCATCCGGTCGTAGAGCGCCACGACCGACCGCGGGTCATCGCCCTCGATCGCGGGGAAGACACGCGCGATGTCGGCGTGGGACCCGAGACCGACCCCCTCGATTCCGGTGTCGGTCTCGATGATGAGGACCGGGATCGGCGTCGCGTGGCCGGGCTGGACACCGTTGACGTCCCCGGTGATTCTGCCCCAGTCATGGACGGTGCTCAGGCTGCGGTACCCAGTGATCTTCATCGGCAGTGGTTCTCCTTGCATGCGCTAGCTGTCATTCCTTGGTTCCTCCAGCTGTCATGCCCGCGACCAGGAATCGCTGGGAGAACAGGAAGACGATCAGGACGGGCAGGATCGACACGATCGTCCCCAGCGCCAGGGTGGGCAGCTGAACGGAGTCGGATCCCGCGGAGCTGGGATTGAAAGCCGGGGTTGCGGCCAGAAGCGAGGTGAGCCCGACCTGGATCGGGTAGCCGTCGCTGGAGGGGAGCATCACGAACGGGAGGAAGAAGTTGTTCCAGTTCTGCACAAAGCTGAAGAACGCCACCAGCGCGACGATCGGGGCGGCCAGCGGAAGGGCGACTCGGGTGAAGACCTGGAACCCGTTGCAGCCGTCGATGCGCGCGGCGGCGAGGATGTCGCGGGGGATGCTGGTCGAGAAGTAGATGTAGGTGAGATAGACGCCGAACGGGAAGAACGACATGGGCAGGATCACCGACAGCGGGCTGCCGATCAGACCGACACTGTTCAGCTCGAGGAAGATGGGCAGCACCAATGCGGTGCTGGGGATCAGCATGACGACGAGTGTCAGCACGAGCAGCGCCTGCCGAAGCTTGAACTCCGTGAGCGCGAGTGCGTAGCCGGCGGGGATGCTCACGAGGAGCGTGATCACCAGAGCGCCGATCGCATACAGCGCGGAGTTCCCTATCCATGTCGTGACCGCACCGTCCTGGAAGTCGAACAGCTGATGCCAGTTGGCGACGAAGGCCGACCACGACCCGGGAGAGAACGGATGGGCGACCACGAGCGTTTTCGAGGACTTCGTGACCGCGAGGAGCAGCCAGACGATCGGGACGGCGAAGAACAGGACGAAGACGACGAGCAGGACGCCGATGATGGACCGCCCGCTCCAGCCGCTGAGGCTCGACCGACGGCGTTCGGCGGAGAGTGCTGCCATGGTCATTCCTTCTCGAACAGGCCGCCGCGGGTCACGAACACCCAGGACAGCAGGAGTGCGACGACCAGCAGGATCAACGAGATCGCGGCCGCGCCGTTGAAGTCGTTCTGCTGGAACGCGTACTGGTAAGCCAGTTGGTTGAGCGAGTAGTCGTTGGGCACCACCGCGTTGCTGGCCTGGCTGAGCAGCTGTGGCTCGACGAACAGCTGGGTGCCGGCCGCGAGCGACATGACGCCCATGTACGCGACCCACTTGCGCAGCATCGGAAGCTGGATCCGCAACGCGATCTGGACGGCGTTCGCACCGTCGATGCGGGCGGCCTCGATCACCTCGGTGCTGATGTTGTTGAGCGCGCCGTACATGATGATGATCCACCCACCGGCTCCGGTCCAGAACGCGATGATGGCGAAGATTGCCGGAAGGTTGCCCGGTTGAATCACCTGCACGAAGCTGTCGAACCCCATCGCGCTGAGCAGACCGCTGACCGGGCTCGCCGTCGGATCGAGGACGAAGAGCCACAACAGGATGCTGGAGGCGCCCGCGAGCGCGCCGGGCAAGTAGTAGACGAAGCGCAGGGTCGTGCTCACCCACCGGACGCCGATGGCGTGAACCATCAACGCCAGGCCGACGACGAAGACGACCAACCCGAGGAGCCAGATGACGAGGTAGATGGTCACGTGGAACACAGCCGGCCAGAACCGGAAGTCGTCAATGACCTTGGTGAAGTTGTCGAACCCCGCGAATCCGCCATCGGCGTTCGTGAAGGCCAGTAGTACTGCGTAGAGCGAGGGAACGATCCCGAAGGCGATGGTGAGCAACGCGTAGGGCGAAACGAAGACATAGCCGATCGGACTGCGAGCGGAGGCGCGGCCGGCCGGCTTGCCGCCGCCCCGGCGTGACCGCCGACCCCTTGAGGCATCGACGGTCAGCTGGTCACTCGAAGGAGCGAGGGTCATCTCAGTTCACCACGTATCCGTTGACCTTGGCTTGGTTCTCGATCGCCGTCCGCCACGTCGGGAGCAGGTCCACGATCGACTTGCCTCCGGTGACCCCAGGGGTCATCGTCTTCGCCCAGATCGCCTCCTGGCTGAATGTGGGGTAACCCCAGCCGGCCCAGACCCGCGACGCCGCGGTCACCACCGGCTGCAGCGAGGTGGCGTAGTACTTGCTCGCCTCCTGCTTGGCGATCCACTTCTCTGCGGCGGGGGCGTACGCCGGGTAACCCGGCGCGGCGTCGACCTGATACTCGTCGGCTGTGGTGACGAACTGTACGAAATTCTCAGCAGCCTTCAGGTTCTTCGAATGGCTGGAGATGAACCAGGTTCCGCCGCCCACGTTCCCCGTCACAGCCTCGCTCTCACCCTTCCACGTCAACGGCGCGGCAACGCCGAGCTGCCCGGCCGGCACGTCGAGCGACTCAGGGTTGCGGAAGATCGCGCCGGCGTACCACGCCGGACCCGGCATCATCAGCACCTTGCCGGAGTACTTCTTCAAGAACTCGGGAGTGAACACGCTGACCACCGGCACGGTCCCGTTGCGGCGGAGGGCGTCGAGCATCGAGGCCGCCCGCTTGCACTCGGTCGAGTCGGTCTTGACGGTGACGGATTTGGGACCGGTCACGTCATTGGCCTGGCATTTGCTCGCCCACATGAACACCTCGGGCGTCCAGGCATCCCCAGCCGTCCCGATGATGTAGCCGGGGTGCTCCTTGGCGACCTTCTCGCCGAGCGCCTGGTACTCCTCCCACGTGGTCGGGAGGGCGTAGCCGAACTGCTCCAGCAGGGGCTTGTTGTACCAGAGCACGGCCTGGGCGAGGTCGTTGCGCAGGCAGTACACGCGGCCGTCCACCGTGCAGGGGTCGAGCGAGCCCTTGGTGAAATTGCTGAGCGTCTCCTTCGGGACCAGGCCCTTGTCCAACACAGCAGCGAACGCCTGCTTGCCGCCGTTCTTCTGACTGGCCCATGCCGCGTCGTTGTTCTGGCTGGAGAAGACGACGTCAGGCCAGCCATTGCCGGCGCGGTCGAAGAGCTGCATCTTCGTTCGGAAGGAGTTGGACCCGTTGGCCGACCCGTCATAGGTGACGACCTTGATCTTGGTGTCGGGGTTCGCCTTCTGGAACGCCTGCGCGGCAGCCTGTCGGTCCGCGTCCACCCAGACGGTGATCGTCGAGGAGGCCTCCTGCTTGGCTTCGGGAAAGCCGTACTTCCCGTTCGCCGAGCTTCCTCCGCCGCCGCAACCAGCGAGGGCGAGGAGCGCCGTTGCTACGCCCATCACGGCGACGGTCGACGCCCTGCGGCGTGAACGCACCCCGGTGTGGATTCCGACCATGAGATGTCCTTTGTCCTGTCGACTTCGTTGACGACTCCGCGCCGAGGACTGTAGAGCATACGTATTATGTTTGTCACGGGCTCGATACATCTCCCTTCGAGCAGCTGTTGTCGGTGCGGTCCTGAGGGTTCCGCAGCGAACGGCGGCCTCGTGGCTGCCGTCCGGCATCGCCCGGTGACAGTACGCGTCCGGCCGCTCACCCCGGCCCTGTGACCGGCCGGCGCCCACCCGCCGCCTCGCTCGGTCACACACCGCGCGCGCGTGAACCGGCCCGGCGCCTTTCCGGTGAGCCGACTCGTCCTCAAGCATGTGCAGGCACTGGCCCGGCCCGCCGTCACACGCATCGAGCCCCGGTTCCTTCGGGCCCATCTGCGCGGCACCATCGAGCGGATGTCCCGGATGGAGACACCGGTCGGGGCCATCGAATTCGCAGCCGCAGCGCGGGACGTACTCCGGCAGTCCGAGACCGCGGCGGAGCGCAGCGCCATGTCCGCTCGCCCGCAGACTCCCGTGCCGCAGCCCGTCTCCACCCGGCAGCCTCCACTGTTCGGCACCGGCACACAGGCGACTCCTGCCGCCACCGGGGCAAGCGCCGGCGAACCCGGCGATCACCCGCAACCGGGAGGGCCGCCCTCTGAGCACCGGCCCGCGCCGGGGCCGAATACGGGCGTCCGGGCCGGCACCCACTCCCCGTCCGGCGGAGCACCCCCTGTTCGGGAACGGGTGGCTCCCACACACACGGCACCCAACTGCGGGAGGCACGCCACGAAGTGGACGCCACGCCTGCCGGTGCCGTGGCCACAGCCTGGAGCGCGCTGCACGCTCTGTGCACCGGTGTGGTCACAGCCGTCGGTCTCCCCGCGCCCTCCCACCCGTCGGAGGTCGGCGCCCGGCTCACCTCGCTCGGGGCGTCCCCTTACATGGTGATGGTCATCGAGCGCCTGCATCGGCTGAGCGCCGACGCCCTGCGCGAGCCGGCCACCGTGACCGGAACGCGGCACGGGACTATGTCGACGCCTGTCTTGCCGCTGCCCGGAATGCCGAACGGCTGAACCAGCGATGGCGATGGTGATCCGTCAGAGCGGGTGACGACGGCCGCGGCCAGACCGTCGCCGCTCGCTCGCGCTGATCCGACGCGCCGACGCACCCGCCCGGCCCCCTCTTCGCCGTACGCCGTCGACGAAGGGCGTGCCTCACGTGTCCAGCACGTCGACCATGCTCTGGGCCGCGGAGCTATCGATCGATCCGGGCTGCAGAACGAGCAGGACGGCCCCGTCCACTACTGCCCACGCGAGATCCTCGGCGGCCGCCGCCTCGCGGTACACCGGCGCCGGGTGGGCGTCGATGTCTTCACGGTCCGGAGGCCGCCGGCGCTTTCGAAACCGGTGGAACGGTGTCGACGACGGCGTAATTCCCCACTCGAAACACCACAAAATGGGCCATGGGGACGACGGCGCGGGAACTGCCGCGACCATGGGGACGGTGGCCGCGCACCGAGATCCCCACGGCGCCGGAGGTTCCCGGGCCGCCCGACAGCCAGACCGTCGTTTGCTGGTCAGGGCAGTCCAGGGTGGCCGCAAGGCCAGCGCGAAGCGCCGCCGCAGGCGCCCTTGACGGACCGGGCCAGCCGCACACTCAGCAGTCGGGCGGCCCGTGCCGGGCTCAGCCCAGGTGGGGAATTACGCCGACAGGATCATGCAGACCGTGGGGAATTACGCCGTCGCTGACAAACGGCACTCCTGTGGCGCGAGAGGCCTCATCGGCCGAGCCAGCCACCGTCGACCGGCAGGATCGCCCCGGAGACGTAGCGCGCAGCGTCCGACGCCAAGAAAACAGCAGCACCGGCGATGTCCTCCGCCGTTCCCCACCGCCCTGCCGGGATCCGCTCGAGGATCGCGCGGGACCGGTCGGGATCGTCCTGAAGCGCCTGGGTGTTGTCGGTCGCGATGTAGCCCGGGGCAATGCCGTTGACAGTCACACCGCGTCCGGCCCACTCGTTGGAGAGCGCCCGGACCAGTCCTGCCACGCCGGACTTGGCTGCCGCATAGCCCGGCACATTGATCCCGCCCTGGAACGAGAGCAGGGATGCGGTGAAGACGATACGCCCGTGTCGCGCCTCCAACATCCGCCGCCCGAGAACCTGGCTGAGCACGAACGTGCTCGTGAGATCGACTTCGAGCACTTCGTCGAACCATTCCAGGGGGTGCTCGGCCGCGGGCGCGCGGCGGATGGTCCCGGCGTTGTTGACCAGGATGTCCACCGGGCGCTCCCCTGCGGCGAGTTCCTCGGCGAACCGGGTCACCTGCCGTCGGTCCGCGAAGTCGACGCGGTGTCCGGAGAACTCACGGCCGAGCCGGCGCACGCGGTCGCCGATCGCCGATGAGGCCGGATCGAGGGTGGCGGAGAGTCCGACGATGTCGGCGCCGGCGGCGGCCAGAGCCTCGGCGACGGCGAATCCGATTCCACGCTTGGCCCCCGTCACGACGGCGAGGCGCCCGGTCAGGTCGAAGGGGTTCATGACGCGCTCACCTCGACGAGCAGCTTCATCGCCTGCCCGGTCTCGAGGAGGCCAAAGGCCGATTCGACCTCTCTCAGGGGCACGATGCCCGTGATGAGCTTTTCGGCCGGGATGGCGCCCTCGGCCAAGAACTCGATGGCGCGCTCGAAGTCGTGGCGTTGGTAGACCCGTGCACCGAGCAACCTCAGTTCCCGCCAGAACACGCGCTGCAGGTCGATCGGCCGCGGTTGCGAGTGGATGGCGACCACCACGAGCGTGCCGCGGACCTTCGCCAGGCTGGTGGCGCCGAGCACGGCGGCGGGCGAGCCGGAGACTTCGAACACGACGTCCGCTCCGGCGCCGTCCGTCCACTCCTCCACCCAGGCGACCTGGTCGACCGACGAGGGGTCGAGCGTCGTCAGCCCCATCTCCTCGGCGGCGGCCCGCCTGGTCGGGTCGATCTCGGCGATCACGACCTCGGCACCGAAGGCGGCAGCCACGATCGCGATCAGAACGCCGATCGGGCCCGCACCGATGACGACGGCCTTGTCGCCCGCGGCGAGTTCGGAACGTCGCACGTCGTGAACGGCCACCGCGACGGGCTCCACGAGCGCGGCGTCTCGCAGCGAGATCTCCGGTGGCAGCCGCACGAGTGTCGACGCCGGTACATTCCAGTACTCCTGAAGGGCTCCCGGGCTGTCGATGCCTATGAAGTCCAGGTTCTGGCAGATGTGCTCGTTCCCCGCACGGCAGGCCGGACAGATGCCGTCCCAGGCCAGCGGCATGACGGTCACCGCATCACCGACCGACCAACCCTCCACGCCGGCGCCGAGGGCGACGATCATGCCTGACATCTCGTGTCCGATCGTCGCCCGCTTGCCGACCCGACCATCCATGTCCCCGTGGAACACGTGGAGGTCCGTGCCGCAGATTCCTACGTAGGCCACGGCGATTCGCACCTCCCCCGCACGCGGCTCAACGGGTTGCTGCTCCTCGACGGTCATCGTGCGGGGGCCCACGTAGTTTGCCGCCAACATACCGATCGGCTCCTCCTCGCCATGTCGCAGGCCGCACCGGCCCACCCGGGCTCCACAGCCCGGCACCGAAACATAATACGTATGCTGTCATGGTAGAACTCGACCTCGTGACCAGCAAGCAATCGCCGCGCGACCACACATCCATGGAAAAGACGCTGCCCGTCCGGGGCCTGCGCACCGGGCACCAGCTCACGGAATTGGGCCTGGGTGCAGCCCAGTTCGGCAATCTGTTCACCGAGACGACCGACGACGAGTCGTGTCGCGCCGTCGGAGCCGCAACAGAGGAGGGGATCCGCTACCTCGACACCGCGCCGCATTACGGCCTCGGGCTGTCCGAACGCCGTCTGGGGGCCGCCCTGCGTGCGACCACTCGGCAAGGTGTGGTCATCTCCTCGAAGGTCGGGCGTCTGCTCGTGGACAGCCCGGACACGGCTCACCGACTCGACGACGACGGGTTCGTCGTGCCGGCGACGAAGAGACGGGTCTGGGACTTCAGCCGTGACGGGATCTTTCGTTCCGTGGAAGAGTCGCTGGCGCGGCTCGGGACGGACCGGCTCGACATCGCCTACCTGCACGATCCGGACGACCACTGGGGGCCGGCATCGTCGAGCGGGATCGCCGCTCTGGCCGAGCTCCGGGACCAGGGCGTCGTCGGTGCCATCGGCGCCGGCATGAACCAGGCGGCGATGCTGGCCGAGTTCGTGAGGCGGACCGACGTCGATCTGGTGATGGTCGCCGGGCGGTTCACTCTTCTCGATCAATCGGCACTGGACGACTTGCTGCCCGTCGCAGGCGTCCGCGGCGTCGGCGTCGTCGCCGCGGCGGTTTACAACTCCGGACTGCTGAGCAGTACGGCCGTGGACGGCTCGGCGTACTACGACTACGGGGCAGCGCCGCGGTCCGTCGTCGAACGCGCCGCCCGCATCGCCGCCGTCTGCGAGCGACACGGTGTGGAGCTTCCCGCCGCCGCCGTCCAATACCCGCTGCGTCACCCCGCGGTCACCTCGGTGGTGACAGGGATGCGCACTCAGGAGCACGTGCGAAGCAATGTCGCGCGGTATCGGGCGGTCATCCCGGAGGCACTGTGGGAGGAGCTGCACTTCACGGGACTTGTCCCGGACCCCACCCGCACGAGCTAGTGGTCCAGGGCCCAAGGAAACATCGTACGAATCTTGTGGCAAACATCATACGTATGCTAACCCTGTGGCGGGCATCAACGCCCCAGTCACAGGAAGCGATCGAACATGACATCGACGTCAGACTCGACACGCTCGGTGAGCAGGCGATGGAGGCGCAGGGCAGGGACCCTTGCGACGCTCGGCGCCTGCGCCGTCATTGCATCAGCGCTCATTCCCCTCCAGGCGCAAGCCGCGCCTCGGACGGTGTACTTCGCAGCGCCGGACGGTAAGGACGCCGGACACTGCAGCCAGTCGCAGCCATGCTCACTCAAGCGGGCTCAGCATGTTGCCGGCCGGGCTGCCAAGCATGGTGACGTAAGCGTTCAGCTTGCCGACGGCACCTACCGCCTTTCCGAGCCCCTCCGATTCGGACCCGACAGTGACGGCGGCAGCCACACCATCCACTGGACCGCCGCCCCGGATGCCCACCCCGTCATCACAGGTGCCTCGAAGGTCACCGGCTGGGCCAAGTCCGAGGCAGGGTCAGGCATCTGGGAGGCGGATACCCCCCGCGGCCTCGACACCCGCCAGCTCTACGTGAACGGCGTGATCGCCTCTCGCGCCGCCATCCGCCTGGCCAACACGGACGTCACTCCGACCGCAACCGGCCTCACCATCAAGAACCCGGCCCTGAGCTACCTCGCCACGCTCCCCGACCAAGGGCGCATCGAGTTCGAGTCCCTCGGCGACTTCACGAACCGCTACTCGCCGGTTCAGAGCATCAGTGCCACCGAGATCACGATGGCGCAACCGGCGTGGAACAACAACACATGGGGCTGGGACACCGTCCAGAACTCATTCCTGGCCGGACCGAGTTGGTATCTCGACAACTCACTGAAATTCCTCACCCAGGTCGGCCAGTGGTACATAGATCCAGGCGCCGGGAAGCTCTACTACAAGCCGGCGGACGGGGTCGACCCCAACCACCTCGACATCGAGCTGCCCCGCCTGGAGACACTGATCAGCATCGGCGGGACATACGACGAGCCGGTGACCGGTCTTGCCTTCAAGGGCATCCAGTTCTCCGGAACCTCCTGGCTCGGCCCCTCGACCGACGGATATGCAGTCCAGCAGAACGGCCTCTTCATCAAGGGCGCCTACGAGTACCGCCCCGCCGACGCCTTCACCAGTTGCTCACGCGGCTGCGAGATGTTCGAACGAGCGCGCACCAGCTGGTATCAGGAGCCCGCCGCCGTGCAGGTCTCCGCCGCCAGCCGCATCTCGTTCACCGGCAACACGTTCACCAACCTCGGCCAGTCGGCGCTGGGCGTCGGAAACGACGCCAACGCCACGAGGACCGGCGTCGGGCTGGGCGCCAGCGACATCGACGTGGTCGGCAACCGGTTCACGGAGAACAGTGGGCACGGCATAGCGGTCGGCGGCGCACTGCCCGACGCACACCACCCCAGCGACCCGAGAATGACCAACCAGAACATCTTGATCGCGAACAACACGATCAATCGCGTAGCGGTGGACTACAAGGACAACAGCGGCATCCTCAGCACCTACGTCACAGGCGCCCGCATCCTGCACAACGAGGTCTCCAACGTTCCCTATGACGGCATCGACACCGGCTACGGTTGGGGCATCAACGACGCCGGAGGGTCGAACGACTACGTCGACCGTGGCTACTACAAGTGGAACACGCTGTACACGACGCCGACCACGCTCAAGAACAACCGCATCGAGGGCAACCTCGTGCACAACACGAAGGCACGTTTCGCCGACGGCGGATCCATCTACAACCTCTCCGCCAGCCCGGGAACCGTGGTCGCCAAGAACTACCTGTTCAACATCTCAGGAGTCGGCCTCTATCTCGACGAGGGCTCACGGTCGATGACGTATGAGAACAATGTGGTCCAGGGCGGATCCTTCCTTTTCACCAACGCATACAGCCTCCGCAACAACACCAGTGACAACGTCATTCAGAACAACTGGTACAACTCGGGTGGAGCCTCCACGCCGAACGCCGAGGCGCACAACAACAAGCTGATCAACAACGTGAAGGTCAACGGTGCCAACTGGCCCGCGGGCGCACGAGAAGTGATCTGCCAGGCGGGGGTCGCGCCGCAGTACCGGACATCACTCAACGCCAACCAGTTCGGCTTCCGCGGGTGCGAGGTCGACGCACCGGTGGCAGGCGGCTTCGCCACTGCCGGAGATTCGGCCGTCAGCTCGTACTTCGGCCAGAGCGGGGACGGATTCGGGATCGCGGCGGCCGGCGCCGACGTATGGGGTGCCGGCGGTCAGCGTGACGACCAGTTCGGCTCGATCTATCGGGCCGGCTCGTTCGGGGCCGACTCGAGCGTGTCCACCCGAGTCGTGTCGGTCAACGACGCCAACGCCTGGGCCAAGTCCGGTGTCATGGTCCGCAACGACATGACCGAAGCGGGAGGGTCGGCCGGGTATGCCGTCGTCGCGGTTACCGCTCGCAACGGCGTCGTGTTCCAGTGGGACACCAACGGCGACGGGTATCTGGACGCCGACGCCCGCGCCAGTGTCGACGTCTACCGCCCCATCTGGGTGAAGCTCACCCGATCCGGCACCTCGTTCAGCGCGTCATACTCCTACGACGGCGCGAACCATGTCCCGATCGGTCAGCCCGTGACGTTGACCTCGGCCGCAGCCAAGCAGGACGCCGGAATCTTCTCCACGTCCCATGACGTGACCCAGTCAGCGATCAACCAGTTCGACTCCAGCGCCGTCACAACCGTGACGATGCCGTAGGTGCCGCTCACAGTGGGTCGGCGATAGGCGCGGCACGGTGCTCTGGAGCGCGCCGGCAGACCGACGGTTCCCGTTCACGGATTCTGGCGGCGGGCGCACGAGAGGACCACAGCGCCAAGCGTGACCTGCGGGCGGCCAGAAGGCCGTGCGGGGCGGGCGTACGCTCGCCCCGCACGGCCTTCTGGCTTGGTACTCCGGTCAGGTTTCGTGTCGTGAGCTGGTGGTTGTCGTTGTCCGGGTATGGAGGCGACAGCTGAAGTCGGCCAGTGGCAGGATGAGTTGGAGTCGGTGTTCGCTCGGGTGGCAGGCCGGTTCGCCCGGGTGGATGCACGGCGGCGGATGCGGGACCAGGTGCGTGGTCTGCCGGCGCCGGTCGAGCGGAAGAAGGGCCGGCCGCCGCGAAGAACGAGTGCGGCCTCGACGAGTACGAGTCCGCCGCTGTCCCGGCCGGCATCAGCACATCACCCTGCCACGCTCGCCCACACCGCCCCTGCCGCCCAGACCGGCGGCGATCCAAGGGCGGCAGCAGAAACGGTCAGCCCTCGTCCCGCTCACCGTGGCAGAGACCCGGCGCCTGCCGGATCCAACTGGAGTACCAGGTGCGCCACAGAGGGTGCTCACGGTCCTTGATCGACCAGGTGCGCCGCCGGCAGTGCTCCCGTAACGACTAGGTGCGCCACTGGGAGTGCTCCCGTTCCGCCCACTCCCGGCTCACCGCGCCCGTGCGCATCCCGCGCCGCGCCTCCGGGTCCCCCAGCGCCATGCCGATGTGACCGGCCAGGACGATGCCCATGGTGAGGGCCAGCCAGTCGTGGACGAAGGTCGCGCTGGTCCGCCACACCAGTGGGGTGAGGTGGGTGAACCACATGATCAGGCCCGTGCCCAGCATCACCAGCGTCGCTCCGGCGATCCAGGCCGCGTAGATCTTCTGCCCGGCGTTGAACTTCCCCGCCGGGCGCGCCGAGTGCCGCTTGTCCCGGCGCAGGGCGGCACGCAGCCAGACCCGGTCGTGCGGGCCGAAGCGGTTCAGCAGCCGCACATCGCCCCGGAAGGCGCGGGAGGCGAGCCCCGCCAGGACCGGCACCGGCAGCGCGAGGCCCGCCCACTGGTGGACGGTGACGACGAGAGCGCGGCGCCCGACGAGCTCGGCGAGCTCGGGGACGTACAGGCAGGCCGCCGTCAGTACGCACACGCCCATCAGGAAGGCGGACGTGCGGTGCACCCACCGTTCGGCCCGGCTGAACCGGCGTACCTCCGTGGCCCGGACGGGCGCGTCAGCTCGTAGGCTCATCGTCCCGTCCGTTCGAACGGCCGACCCAGGCGTCGATGTCGTAACCGCGCTCCTCCCAGTAGCCCGGCTCCACGTCCTCGGTGACGGTGATGCCGGAGAGCCACTTCGCGGACTTGTAGAAGTACATCGGCGCCACATAGAGGCGGACCGGGCCGCCGTGCGCGTGGCTGACGTCCTCGTCCTGCATCCGCAGGGCGACCAGGACGTCGGCGCGGCGGGCCTGGCCGAGGGTGAGGCTCTCGGAGTAGGTGCCGTCGAAGCAGGTGAAGCGGACCGCCTTCGCGGTGGGGCGCACGCCGGCCGCGTCCAGCAGCGCCGACAGCCGTACGCCCTCGAAGGGGGTGTCCGGGACACGCCAGCCGGTGACGCACTGCACGTCCCGGACCAGGCGGGTCTGCGGCAGGGCACGCAGCTCGGGCAGCGTGTAGGTGCGCGGCCGGTCGACGAGGCCGTCGACCGTGAGGCGGTAGGTGGTGGCGTTCTTGTGCGGTACGGAGGCGGCTACGGAGTAGTAGCGGAAGCCGCCGCCGTTCGGGAGGAGGCCGGTCAGGCCTGTGGGGTCCTTGTCGGCGGCGCTGCCGAGGAAGGACTCCAGTCCGCGTTGCAGGGCGGGCGCGGCGACCACGCCGAGGGCGCCCAGGCCGAGGGTGCCGAGCAGGACCCGGCGGCCGATCGGCCGGCCCTCCTGCTCGGGTTGTCCGGAGTTCACACGACCATTCGAGCACCGGCGGGGGCGGCCGGACCAGGGCTCCGGGGCCGACGTCAGACTTCCGTAACCACGCCCGGCCACGTCCGCCGAGGCACGGACCCGCGTGAGCGGCCACCCGAGGGGCGGGTGTGACGTGCGCCATGGCGCCACGGCAGCGCACCCCGGACCATGGCTGGGACGTCACGCCGCCTCCGGCCCGCGCGCCGGCCGCCGTGACCCGGTACGACCGCCTGACGCGGTCCCCGCACCGCCCGGCGCGGTCCCCCACCCCCCACGAAGATCAACGAGGTGGCCAGCTTGTCGGTCCTGGTCCTGGTTCTCGCCGTGAGCGCCGCCTGCTGCCTGGGCTTCGGCTTCGTCCTGCAGCAGAACGCGGCGCAGCAGGCCCCCCGCGACGACTTCCTCTCCCCCCGGCTGCTGCTGGACCTGGTGAAGGTGCCGCGCTGGCTCGGCGGCATCGCGCTGATGGTGGCCGGCATGGGCCTCGGCGCCGCCGCGCTCGGCCGGGGACAGCTCTGCCTGGTGGAGCCCCTTCTCGCGACCAACCTGCTGTTCGCCCTCGCCCTGTCCCGCCGCCAGACCCGGCAGGCGCTCGGCCGCCAGGGCTGGGCCGGCCTCGTGCTGCTGGCGGGCGGCGTGACCGCGTTCATCGTGGCCGGTCAGCCGCGCAGCGGGACGGCGGTCGCGGATCCGTCGCGCATGTGGCTGATCATCGGCGCGATGGGCGGCCTGGCGCTGCTGCTGACCCTGTCCGCCAAGCGCTCCCGGCTCGGCTCGGGTCCGGTGCTGCTGGCCCTGGCGGCGGGTCTGCTCTACGGCGTGCAGGACGCGCTGACCCGCGTCAGCGGCGACCGCTTCGCCGCGAGCGGCATGGGCGGACTGCTCACCTCCTGGCAGCCGTACGCGGTGCTGGTCATCGGCGTCACCGGGCTGATCCTGGTGCAGAGCGCGTTCGAGACCGCGCCCCTGCGCAAGTCGCTGCCCGCCCTCACCGCCGCCCAGCCGCTGGCCGGCATCGTCTGCGGAGTCGGCTTCCTCGGCGACCGGCTGCAGACGGGCACCGGCGCGCTGGCCTGGCAGGCGACGGGGCTGGCGGCCGTCGTGACGGGCATCGTCCTCCTCGGCCTGCACCCCGCGATGCCCCGCGGCACGATCGTCCAGGCCCGCGTGCCGGTGCCCGTGCTGCAGGGCGCGGCGACGCACTGACCGGCGCCGACGCACCCCGACGGCGGAACCGACGGCCCTGCACCGCGGCATGCCCTCACGGCGAAACCGGCGGCCCTGCACCGCAGCATGCCCTCACGGCGAAACCGACGGTCCTCCACCGCAGCATGCCCTCACGGCGAAACCGACGGTCCTCCACCGCGGCATGCCCTCACGGCGGAGCCGACGGTCGTGAGCCGCCGCGACGCCCCCACGACCGGAGAGCCCGCGGGTCCCCGACGTCCCTCCGGCACTGAGTCACCTTGGGCTGCCCGACGCCCCCGGCACTCAGCAACCTTCGGCTGCCCGACGCCCCCGGCACTCAGCAACCTTCGCCCGCCCGACGCCCCACCGGCACACGACGAACCCTCGGCTCACCGACGCCCCTCATGCCCGACCGGCCTCCCCACCCCCGAACGGCCGCAAGCGCCGTCGCGTGGCCTGCTTGGATGGCCCCATGAGCGCTGCTGACGAGATTCTCGACGTCGTCGACGAGCAGGACCGCGTGATCGGCCGGTCCCCACGCGGCGAGGTGTACGCGCGCGGCCTGCGGCACCGGTGCGTGTTCGTCCAGGCCCGGGACGCCGAGGGCCGTGTCTTCGTGCACCGCCGCACGCCCACCAAGCTGGTCTTCCCCTCCCTCTACGACATGTTCGTCGGCGGCGTCGTCGGCGCGGGCGAGTCCTACGACGACGCCGCCCTGCGCGAGGCCGAGGAGGAACTCGGCGTCAGCGGCCTGCCCCGCCCCTCGTACCTCTTCAAGTTCCTGTACGACGACGGCGCCGGCCTCAGCTGGTGGTCCGCGGTGTACGAGGTCCGCTGCGAGCTTCCGGTCAGCCCGCAGGCCGAGGAGGTGGCCTGGCACGACTTCCTGCCGGAGGAGGAGGTACGGCGGCGGCTCGGCGCGTGGGAGTGGGTGCCGGACGGCCTGGCGGCGTACCACCGGCTGGAGGCGTTCCGGCGCTGACCGTGCCCGGCGCGGCGATCCCGATAGGGTCGTGCGCGTGAGCGAACTCGTGCGCAACGTCCGGCTCTGGTTCGGGCCCCAGCGGATCCGGGAGGAGGGCGACACGCCCGACTACCGCTTCTCCCTGGCGAACGAGCGCACCTTCCTGGCCTGGCTGCGCACCGCGCTCGCGCTGATCGGCGGCGGGTTCGCGGTGGACCAGTTCCTGCCGGACCTGAACCGGGGCTGGCGGGTCGGCCTGGCGCTCGCCCTGCTCGGAGCGGGCGTGCTGTGCTCGCTGCGGGCGGTCAACCACTGGGTGAGCTGCGAACGCGCGATGCGGCGGGGCGAGGATCTGCCGGTGTCGCGGTTCCCGGCGCTGCTGAGCCTGGTCGTCGCGGTGGTGGCCGTGGCGATGGTCGTCGTGGTGCTGTTCGGGTGGGAGGGGTGAGCGCCGTCGACGCCGGAGCCCGGGATCCCGGGCTCCAGCCGGAGCGGACCCGGCTCGCCTGGCGGCGTACGACCCTCTCGGGCACCGTCGCCGCGGTGCTGGCGGCACGCACGGCCCTGCACGGCGGCGTCACGGCGCCCCGGATCCTCGTGGGCGCCCTGTGCTGCCTCCTGTGGCTGGGCCTCCTGCTCGTCGCCCACGGCCGCATCCGCGCGCTGGCGTCCTCCGCCCGGCCCGCGGCCCTGACCCCCCGGTACGCCGCCGCGGCGGCCCTGTGCACGGCGGCGCTCGCGGTGTGCGCATCGGTGCTGGTCCTCTGACCGGCGGCCCCTGTGCCCGACGGCCGTGGGGCACCCGGACGCCACGAAGCCCGGATGCCCGGATATGCCCGCTTCCCGTGGCAGCCTGTCGGTCGTCCGTCCCCCGCACCGGAAGGTGAACGCCATGACCACCCTGCACGAGGAGCACTCCGCCCATCCGCACAGCCACGGCCCCGCCTGCGGGCACGCCGAGGTCCCGCACGGCGACCACGTCGACTACGCGCACGACGGCCATCTGCACCGTGCGCACGAGGGCCACTGGGACGAGTGCGAACCCTCCCAGCACAGCGCCCACGACGGCCACGACCACCAGCACGGCGAGGACTGCGGCCACCTGCGGGTGCCGCACGGCGACCACATGGACTACCTCCACGACGGTCACCGGCACGCCGAGCACGAGGGTCACTGGGACGACCACTGAGGCGGGCGCCCCCTGCGCCGCCCGCCGGCAGCTCCCGAGAGCACACGGACCTGCACACCGAAGCACCTTCGGACAGCTCCCCGCCTCCCCGCGCGGGGAGCTGTCGGCTTATCGTGGCGCCGATCACGTTCGACCGGCGCTCTGGACGGCATACCGACCGGTCGGCATCATAAGTCGAGTCTTGTTCACACGTCCGTAGGAGCGACGATGGCTTCCGACCACCCGCCAGGCCTCGATCCCGTCCGGCTGCGCGGCCTGCTCGACCGCGAGCTGCCCGGTCCGGTGCGCGGCCCGCTGACCGGCCGGCTGATCGAGGGCGGACGGTCGAACCTCACCTACGCGGTCTCCGACGGCGTGTCGCAGTGGGTCGTCCGACGCCCCCCGCTCGGGCACGTCCTGGCCACCGCGCACGACATGAGGCGCGAGCACCGGGTGATCAGCGCCCTCGGGCCGACAAAGGTCCCGGTGCCGCGCACGCTGCTGCTCTGCGAGGACGAGGAGGTGCTCGGAGCGCCGTTCTACGTCATGGAGTTCGTGCCCGGCACCCCGTACCGCACCGCCGACCAGCTCGCCCCGCTCGGCCCCGGGCGCACCCGCGACGTGGTCCTGTCCCTGGTGGACACGCTCGTCGACCTGCACGCGGTGGACCCGCAGGAGGTCGGCCTCGCCGACTTCGGCCGCCCCGAGGGCTTCCTGGACCGCCAGCTGCGCCGCTGGGGCAAGCAGCTGGACGCCTCCCGCAACCGGGAGCTGGCCGGCATCGACGAACTGCACGCGGCGCTCGGCCGGGCCCTGCCCGCCTCGCCCGCCCCGGCCGTCGTGCACGGCGACTACCGCCTCGACAACGTCCTGGTGAACGGCGACGACGAGATCACGGCCGTCCTCGACTGGGAGATGTCCACGCTCGGCGACCCGCTGACCGACCTGGGCCTGCTGGTGATGTACAGCATGCCGCTCGGCATGCCCGACTCGCCGGTCTCCACCACGGCCGAGGCCCCGGGGCACCCGGCGCCGGCCGAGCTGATCGAGCGCTACGCCGCCCGGTCGGGACGCGACGTATCCGCGGTCTCCTGGTACACGGCGTTCGCCTGGTTCAAGCTCGCCGTGATCCTGGAGGGCATCCACTACCGCTACACCCTGGGCCAGACGGTCGGCCGCGGTTTCGACCGCATCGGCGACCTGGTTCCCGTCTTCATCGAGCACGGTCTCACCACTCTCCAGGAAGGCTGACCGGCATGGACTTCGCGTTCGACGCGCGCACCGAGGAGCTGCGCGCCAAGCTGCTCGCCTTCATGGACGAGTACGTGTACCCGGCGGAGGCGGTCGCCCACGAGCAGCGGGCCGGACTCGCCTCGCCGTGGGACACCCCGCCGGTCGTCGAGGAGCTGAAGGCCGAGGCGCGCCGGCAGGGCCTGTGGAACCTCTTCCTGCCCGACTCCGAGTACGGCGCCGGCCTCACCAACCTCCAGTACGCCCCGCTCGCCGAGATCACCGGCCGTTCCCCGCAGCTCGCGCCCACCGCGACGAACTGCGCGGCGCCGGACACCGGGAACATGGAGGTGCTCGCCCAGTTCGGCGACGAGGCGCAGAAGAAGCAGTGGCTTCAGCCCTTGCTCGCCGGTGAGATCCGGTCGGCGTTCGCGATGACCGAGCCCGAGGTGGCCTCCTCGGACGCCACGAACATCACCACGCACATCGAGCGGGACGGCGACGAGTACGTCGTCACCGGCCGCAAGTGGTACATCTCCGGGGCCATGAACCCGGACTGCAAGATCTTCATCGTGATGGGCAAGACCGACCCGGACGGACCGGACATCCGCCGCCAGCAGTCCATGGTCCTGGTACCCCGCGACACGCCGGGCGTGACGGTCGAGCGGGCCATGCAGGTCTTCGGGTACGAGGACCACTACCACGGCGGCCACGCCGAGGTGGTCTTCGACCACGCGCGCGTGCCGGTGTCGAACCTCGTCGGCGAGGAGGGCGGCGGCTTCGCCATCGCCCAGGCGCGGCTCGGCCCCGGCCGGATCCACCACTGCATGCGGCTGATCGGCATGGCGGAGCGGGCGATCGAGCTGATGTGCCGGCGGGCGGTCGAGCGCCAGGCGTTCGGCAAGGCGCTGGCCCAGCAGGGCGTGGTGCACAACTGGATCGCCGACGCGCGGGTGGCGGTGGAGCAGCTGCGGCTGCTGGTGCTGAAGACCGCCTGGATGATGGACACGGTCGGCAACCGGGGCGCGCACACGGAGATCCAGGCCATCAAGATCGCCACTCCGCGCACGGTCGTCGGCATCCTCGACAAGGCGATCCAGCTGCACGGCGCGGGCGGTGTGAGCCAGGACTTCCCGCTGGCCGAGCTGTACGCGGGCGCCCGCACGCTGATGATCGCGGACGGCCCGGACGAGGTGCACCAGCGGTCGCTGGCGCGGCGGGAGCTGAAGAAGTACCTGTGAGCCGACGGGCGGGGGGCGGCCACGACCGCCCCCCGCCCGCGCGGGCTCAGGGCCGCAGTGCCCGCAGCAGCAGGTCGGCCAGGTGGTCGGCGACCTCCTGGGGGCTCATCGGCCCGTCGGGGCGGTACCAGGTCGACAGGTGGTGCACGGAGCCGAAGTGGTAGTCCACCACCAGGTCGGCCGGAGTCGCCCGGGAGAAGACGCCCGCCTGCTGGCCCTCCTCGATGAGCGCACGGAAGCGTTCGTGGTAGCGCCGGCGCTCGGCCCGCACCTGCTTGTTCTTCTCCGGGCTCAGATGGTGCATGGAGCGGAAGAAGATCATCGCGTCGTCGAGGTTCTCGATGGTCGTCACCACCACGTCGGCGGCCGCGTCCCGCACCCGCTTCTCGACCGGCTCGTCGGCGTCCGCGAACGCGTCCAGGCGTTCCTGCTGGACGCGCAGCACGCGCGCGTAGACCTCGTGCAGGAGGTCGTCCTTGGAGCCGAAGTAGTGATACAGGGCTCCCTTGGTGACGCCGGCCGCCTCGACGATCTCCTGCACCGAGGTGCGGTCGTAGCCCTGCTCGGCGAAGAGCCGGGTGGCGGCGGCCAGCAGCCGCTGCGGCACAGGCGTCCCGTCCGTGTCCGTCGTCCTGGGCACTGCCGCCACCTGCCTTCCGTGAGGTCCTACTGACTTTCGTGAGAACGGGAGCGCAACTCCCGACGGAGGATCTTCCCACTTGCCGTCTTCGGCAAGTCGGGCAGGATCTCCACCAGCCTCGGGTACTTGTAGGCGGCCAGTCTCTCCTTGCAGTACGCCGCGAGTTCGTCCGGGTCCGGCGTGGTCCCCGGACGCAGGCTGATGTAGGCCTTGACGGTCTCGCCCCGGTAGCCGTCGGGCACGCCGACGACGGCCGCCTCGCGCACCGCCGGATGGGTGTAGAGCACGTCCTCGACCTCGCGCGGCCAGACCTTGAACCCGGAGGCGTTGATCATGTCCTTCTTACGGTCGACGACGTACAGCCACCCGTCGGCGTCCATGAACCCGATGTCCCCGGTGCGCAGCTCCCCGCCGGGGAAGGTCTCGGCGGTGGCGTCGGGCCGCCGCCAGTAGCCGGGCACGACCTGCGGCCCGCTGACGACGATCTCGCCCTGCTCCCCGAACGGCATCTCCTCGCCCGCGTCGTCGACGATCCGCACCACGCCGTCGGGGCCGGGCACGCCCACGGCGAGCGTTCCCGAGGCCGGGTCGACGGGCGCCTCGTGGCCGGGCGGCACGGCGGCGCAGGGCGCGGTGCACTCGGTGAGCCCGTAGCCGTTGCGGATGTACGGCCCGAACCCGGCCCGGAACTTCTCCACCAGCGCGGGCGGCAGCGGCGCCCCGCCGGAGGAGACGATCCGGAACGACGAGAAGTGCTCCCGGGTGACCGACGGATGCGCGGCCAGTGCCATGAAGGCGGTCGACGGCCCGACCGTGTAGTGGGGCCGGTGCTCGGCGAACGCGTCCAGGACGACCCCCGCCTCGAAGCGGTACGCCAGCACCAGCGTGCCTGCGCTGTTCAGGCACGCCCCGAGCTGGCAGACCATGCCGGTGATGTGGAACAGCGGCGCCATCGCGAAGTACACCGGCGCCTCGGGCAGCCCCAGGCCGGTCCGCTGCCGTTCGGCGTTGTACATGATGTTGCCGTGCGTGTTGGTGGCCCCCTTGGGGGTGCCGCTGGTGCCGGACGTGTAACTGATCAGCGCGATGTCGTCGGGGCCCGGCGCGCGCCCGTCCGGCGCCTTGTGACCGGCCCGCGCGACGGCGGTCAGGTCGTCGGCGTCGGCGGCCCGCGCCGCCCGTCCGAAGGTCAGCACGCGGGCGTCGCTCCGCGTCTGGAAGTCCAGCTCGCAGGCGGTGAGCACGCTCCGCACCGGCGAGCCGGCCGCCGTCTCGCGCAGATACGAATCCCAGGCGCGGTCGGAGCAGATCAGCGCGGTCACCTCGCCGTCCCGCAGCACGTGCCCGACCTCCCCCGACTTGTACATCGGGTTGACGGGCACGACCACCGCGCCCGCCTTCCAGGCGCCCAGGACGGCGAGCACGAAGTGCGGCGAGTTCTGCAGCAGCACGGCGACGCGGTCTCCCCGCGCCACGCCCCGCGCGGCGAGGTGCCCGGCGACGGAGTCGCTCAGCTCGTCCACCTCGCGATAACTCAGACGTCCGTCGAAGTAGGCGAGGAACGTGCGCTCCGGTGCCTCGGCGACGACCCGGCGCAGGGCGTGGACCAGCGAGTCGTCGGGGCTGACGGGGGCGCGCTGGGCCTCGTCGAGCAGGGCAAGCCAGGGCCTCGCGGCATACCGGGAGCCGGTCACGGGGCCGCCTCCCACCGCTGCTGGATGTGGTTCATGCTGGTCAGCCAGCGTTCCGGATCAGCGGCCCGGGCCTTGTAGTACCCGGCGACCTCGGGGTGCGGCAGGATCAGGAACCGGTCCTCCTCGATGCCCTTGAACAGGGCGTCGGCGACGTCTTCCGGCTCGATCGCGGTCGGCACCAGCACCAGGTCGCCCGCGCTGCCGGTGGCGGCGAGCATGTCGGTGCGCACACCCTGCGGGCAGATGGCGTGCACCTTCACACCCCGGTGGCGGTACGTCAGGGACAGCCACTCGGCGAAGGCGTAGGCGCCGTGCTTGGTGACGCTGTACGGCGCGGCGCCGATCATGGTGAGCAGCCCGGCGGCCGACACGGTGGACACGAACCGTCCGCTGCCGCGCTCCACCCAGTCGGGGAGCAGCGCCTGGGCGGCCCGCACGTGTGCCATCACGTTGACGTCCCAGGCCAGCTGCCAGACCTCTTCTCCGGCCGCCTCGGAGCCGCCGGAGCCGACCCCGGCGTTGGCGCAGTAGACGTCCACGGCCCCGCCGAGGGCGTCCTTGGCCTCGGCCACGATCGCTGAGGCGTCCCCGGGGACGGCGATGCCGCCGATCTCGTCGGCGACGGCTCTGGCCCGGTCCGCGTCCAGGTCGTTGACGACGACCCGGCCGCCCTCGGCGGCGAACCGGCGGGCCAACGCGGCCCCGATCCCGCCCCCTGCCCCGGTGACGATCACTCCGGCACCCTGCACGGCTCCCACCATCGGTCTCCTTCGACGCGCTCGGCTCGGCCCCCGCGCGGCCAGACTAACCGGTCGGTATGTGCGGGGGAAGGGTGACGGCCGGGCCGAAGTCCGGCCCGGTTCGTTCCCGTGGCGGCCCGGGGCCGCTAGCGTGCGTGAGCATGACATCCGCCCGCGATCACGGAGGCCTCCGTATGAAGCTGTCCAGACGCAGCCTGCTCGCCACCACCACCGCGGCGGTCGCGGCATCGGCGGCCCCGGCGGCGGCCGCGTCCACAGGCGGGGGTCGCCGGCTGCGCACCGGATTCGAGCGCCTCGCCGCCGAAGGGTACGCGCTCCTCGACGGCGACCGCGTCGGTGTCGTCACCAACCCGACCGGCATCACCAGGGACGCCCGCCACATCGTCGACGTGATGCACGCCGACGACCGGGTGAACCTCACCGCCGTCTTCGGCCCGGAGCACGGCTTCCGCGGCACCGCCCAGGCCGGCGGCTCCGAGGGCCGCCACGACGACCCGGCGACCGGCCTGCCCGTCTACGACACCTACCAGAAGAGCGGTCAGCCGCTGGCCGACATCTTCACGGCGTCCGGCGTGGACACGGTCGTCTTCGACATCCAGGACGTGGGCGCGCGCTTCTACACGTACATCTGGACCCTGTACGACTGCATGGAGGCGGCCCGGCTCGCGGGCAAGCGCGTCGTCGTGCTCGACCGGCCCAACCCGGTGACCGGGGTCTCGGCCGAAGGGCCGGTGCTGCACAGGGAGTTCGCCACCTTCGTCGGCCGGCAGCCGATCTCCCAGGCGCACGGCATGACGGTCGTGGAGCTGGCGCTGCTGTTCAACGAGGAGTTCCTGCCCTCGCCGGTCCCCCTGGACACCGTGCGCATGACCGGGTGGCGACGGTCGGAGTTCTACGACGCCTCCGGTCTGCCGTGGGTGCCGCCGAGCCCCAACATGCCGACGCCCGACACCGCTCTGGTGTACGCGGGCACGTGTCTGTTCGAGGGCACGAACCTCTCCGAGGGGCGTGGCACCACCCGCCCCTTCGAACTGCTCGGCGCGGAGGGCGTCGACCGTCGTTGGGCCGAGGCGGCGGGCGAACTCGGCCTGCCCGGCGTGCACTTCAGGGAGGCGTACTTCGCGCCCACCTTCTCCAAGTTCCAGGGCCGGACCATCGGCGGCGTCCAGTTGCACGTCCACGACCGGGCGGCGTTCGACCCCGTCCGCACCGGGATCGCCCTGCTGATCACCGCCAAGCGGAGCTGGAGCGGCTTCGCGTGGCGCTCGGACAACTGGATCGACAGGCTCACCGGCTCCACGCTCGTCCGCACGATGATCGACGCCGGGGCGGGCACCGACGACGTCGTGGCGGGGTGGCAGCAGGAGCTGACGGCGTTCCGGGAGGTGCGCGGCCAGTACCTCGTGTACCGCTGAGCCCTTCGCCCGGGGCCTAGGTGCGAGCGGGTCCTGGACCCGCTCCGTACGGTGCTCGGCGAGCGGGTCCTGGACCCGCTCGCCGAGCACCGTACGCATGCATGTGTCGACATAGCCGCACACCCGCCGCACCCGGCCGCTGCCGAAGGCGGCGACCTGGCGCGATGCGCCGGAGCACCCTCGGACGATCGTCACGTCACCGCGGCGGGACACGCCGGCGAAGAGGGTGCGGTTGCCGTGGTCGTCGGCCGCCGCTCGGGACAGCGGGGACAAAAGACCGGCAATCAGGACGCATACGGAAGCCGTCTTCAGGAACCCGTGGGATGTGTGGGGAGTTCTCCCTCTGTCGAGCGCGTCGCGTGGGGTGCGCCGTGGCAGGGCGGCTCCTCCCGAAACGGGGCGGTCCGGGCGTCACCGCCGGTTGTCCCCGGCCCGGAGGGTGAACACGCGTCACTTGCACGGGACGCACGGACCGGCGGAGGCGGTCGTCGTCGCACGGAGGACATCGGATGGAGCCGAATCGCTGGTCGATACGTCTATTCGTCGACGTCCGTACGACGACGCCGAAGTGACCGAAGTACAGGTGCAGGTGTGACGGAGGTGCAGGGCGATGGCCGGTTTCCGGAGTCTGGCGAGACAGGTACGCGACCCCCGGTGCGATCTGGCGCTACGGCGCTATTCGCTGCGCAAGTGCCTTGAGCGGTTCGCCCCCTACGGGCACAGGGCGACCTGGGACCACTTGTGCACCCGGGCCGGGTTCGGCCCGGAGGACCGTTCTCCCGATCCGGCGCGGCTCGTGGCCGCGTTGGAGGAGCTGGAGGAGGCGCGCGCGGTGTGGCTGGCCTATGAGGTCGACTTCGCCGAACGCCGTAAGAAGGAGAAGCACGACGGGCTGCGCCGGCCGGGCACGGTGGACGACTGGCACCGGCTGACCTGGGGCGGTTTCGGGGTCGCCTGGTGCGACGACCCCGAGGTGCACCCGGACGAGCCGCTGGCCGAGGTGCTGCGGCGGCTGATCGCCGCGCTGGAGCGCGAGCCCGGATCGACGTGCCCCGTGTGCGCCGGGGAGCGTCTGATGTGGAAGTACGACCTGGACCACGAGCCCTCCTCGGGTCCGGTCTGCACGGACTGCGGAATCCTGGTGCCGCGCCCCGTGCTCACGCCGGAGGCCCTGGCGTACGCCAGGCGCGAACGGCTGCTGATGTCCGCCTGACCATGCCGCGAGCGCGACGAACGGGGGAACGGGGGTGCGCAGCGGGCCTTTGCCCGACGCCGCGGACCGACCGGGGGTGCGCAGGGGATGCCGCACCCCCTGAACGACGGACGACTTTACCCGCACGCGGGCGGGCACTGCCCGGGCTTGTCCGTGGCGGCCGGCACCATCGGGACGTGGTGAGCATGCAGGTGTGTCTCAACGGGACGCGCGGGGCCGCCGACGGTACGAGGGTGCCGTTGACGCCCGAGGCGATGGCGCGGGACGCGGCGCGAGCGGTCGCGGCCGGGGCCTGCGACGTCCATGTGCATCCCAAGACACCGTGCGGACACGACTCGCTGTCCCCGCGCGTGGTGGCGCCGGTGCTGGAGGCGATCCGGCGGCGGGTGCCGGTGCCGGTCGGGGTGACCACGGGCGCGTGGGCCGAGCCCGATCCGGCGGCCCGGCTGGAGCGCGTGCGCGGCTGGACGGTGCTGCCGGACCACGCCTCGGTCAACTGGCACGAGCCGGGTGCCGAGGAGCTGGCCGCCGCGCTCATCGACCGGGGCGTGGGCGTTGAGGCCGGCATCTGGTCCGGGACCGACGGAGCGGCGCGGTTCGCGCGCTCGCCGCTCGGCCCGAAGGTGCTGCGGGTCCTCGCCGAAGTGACCGACCCCTCGCCGGACACGGCCGGGGCGAGCCCCCGCCGCCTGCTGGACGACGTCGGCTCCGCCTTCGGCCGGCCGGTGCTGCTGCACGGCCAGGACGGCGGCGCCTGGCCGGTGCTGCGGCTGGCGGGGCGCCTGGGGCTGGCGACCCGCATCGGCCTGGAAGACACGCTGACTCTGCCGGACGGGCAACAGGCCGCCGACAACGCGCGGTTGGTGGCCGAGGCGCTGCGGGAGTACGCCGAGGCCCGGGACGCTAGCAGCCGGTAAACCGCTCGCACCAGCCATTTCGGACCCGGACAGTGGGAGGCGATGAAACACAGCTGAGGAACCGAGGAGTCCCGCATGTCGAGGCTGCGCGTCACCGCCGAAGTGCTGACCGTCCACGAGCATCCGAACGCCGATGCGCTGGAGCTGGCCCAGGTGGGCCTGTACCGGGCCGTCGTCGCCAAGGACGCGTACCGCACCGGCGACGCCGCGCTCTACATTCCCGAGCAGGCCGTGCTGCCGCAGGAGCTGATCGATGAGCTGGGGCTGACCGGGCGGCTGGCGGGCAGCAGGTCGGACCGGGTCAAGGCGGTACGGCTGCGCGGTGAGCTGTCCCAGGGCATCGTGTGCCGGCCGAGGGCGCTGGCGGACGTCGACCTGGCCGCCGCCGCGACGGCCGGGACCGACTTCGCGGAGCGGCTGGGCGTCACCAAGTGGGTGCCGCCGGTACCGCCCACGATGAACGGCGACGTCGAGCCGGCGCCGGACCTGCTGCCCTGGGTCGACATCGAGAACGTCCAGCGCTACCCGGACATCTTCACGCCGGGAGAACCCGTGGTGCTGACCGAGAAGCTGCACGGCTCGGCCTGCCTGGTGACGTATCTCGCCGACGAGGAACGGGTGTTCGTCTCCTCCAAGGGCTTCGGGGCGAAGTCCCTGGCGCTGCGGGAGGACCCGCGCAACCTGTACTGGCGCGCGGTGCGCGGGCACGACGTGGCCGGGGCCGCGGCGCGCCTAGCCGAGCGGCTGGGGGCACGGCGGGTCGGCATCTTCGGTGAGGTGTACGGCGCGGGGGTGCAGGACCTGACGTACGGCGCGGACGGGCGGCGCGACACGCTCGGGTACGCCGTGTTCGACGTGTCGGCGGAGATCGACGGGCAGGTGCGGTGGCTGGACGCCGCGGAGCTGCTCGACGGCGAACTGCCCCTGGTTCCCCGCCTGTTCCACGGCCCGTACGACATCGGACGGGTGCTGGAGTTCGCCTCGGGCCGCGAGACGGTGTCCGGGCGGGAGCTGCACCTGCGGGAGGGCGTGGTGATACGTCCGGCCGTGGAACGGTACAGCCCGGTGACCGGGGGCCGGGCGATCGCCAAGGCGGTGAGTCCGGCGTATCTGACGCGGAAGGGCGGCACCGAATACGAGTGACCCCCGGGGGTGCGCGCCCCGGCGTCTCGCGGGGTGCGCGCGCCTCTCCTCCCGTCAGAGGCTGTCCTCCGGCTCCGGCTCCGGCTCCCGGCCGCGCGGCGCGCGCGGCGGGGCGGTGCCGGGGCGTTCCACCAGCAGCCGCGAGCCCGCCAGGCGTTCGCCGAAGACGTCGTCGGGGTTGGACAGGACGCAGGTGTCCAGCGAGAGGCAGCCGCAGCCGATGCAGTCCGTGAGGTGGTCGCGCAGGCGGTTGAGCTGCCGGATCCGCTGGTCCAGCTCCGAGCGCCAGGCCTCGGACAGGCGGGCCCAGTCGTCCCGGGTGGGGGTGCGCTCCTCGGGCAGCTCGGCGAGGGCCTCACGGATCGTGGCCAGCGGGATGCCGACGCGCTGGGCGGCCCGGACGAAGGCGACACGGCGCAGCGTGTCGCGGGTGTAGCGGCGCTGGTTGCCCGAGGTGCGGCGGCTGCTGATCAGGCCCTTGGCCTCGTAGAAGTGCAGGGCGGAGACGGCGGCGCCGCTGCGCGCGGCGAGCTGGCCGACCGTGAGCTCGTGGATCTTCTCGGGAAGCTGGGGCACCTCGCGAAGCCTACCGAGTCGGTGACGGGCCGGGTCCGTTGACAGGGGCCGGGGCCGCCACCATGCTAAGCAGTTGCTTAGACATATGCATCTGACTGCGCTACGCGGGAGGCCGGGACATGGCAGAGCCGAGGATCTTCACGTCCGTCGACGAGCTGAAGGCGGCGGTGGGCGAGCAGCTGGGGTACTCCGACTGGCTGGAGGTCGACCAGAAGCGGATCGATCTGTTCGCCGAGGCCACCGGTGACCACCAGTGGATCCACGTCGACCCGGAGAAGGCCGCCGCCGGCCCCTTCGGCACGACGATCGCGCACGGCTACCTCACGCTGTCCCTGCTGCCGCTGTTCGGGCCGCAGCTGATCGGCGTCGAGGGCGTGCGGATGGGCGTCAACTACGGCACCAACAAGGTCCGTTTCCCCGCCCCCGTCCCGGTCGGCTCCCGGCTGCGCGCCACCGCGACGATCACCGGCGTCGAGGACGTGACCGGCGGCGTGCAGGTTTCCGTCGCCTTCACCGTGGAGCGCGAGGGCGGCGACAAGCCGGTGTGCGTGGCGGAGTCGGTGGCGCGGTACTACCTCTGAGCCGCCGGGGGCTTTCGCACGCCCACCATCCGCAGCACGAGGTCGGCGTAGAGCGCGCCGACCTCGTCGGGCGTCCAGGGCCCCTCGATGTTGAACCAGCGAGCCACGTCGATGCACAGCGACAGCACGGCGAGGGTGGTGCCCCGCACGTCGAGCACCTCGAACTCGCCCGAGGCGACGCCGTCCTCGATGATCGCGCGCACCTCGGCGTCGCACCGCCGGCGCAGCGCGAGGATCTCCGCGCGGGCCTCGGGGCCGAGCGAGTCCAGCTCGTACTGCACCACGCGTGCGGTGGTGCGCCCCCCGGCGTGCCAGCGGACGAAGGAGCTCACCGCGTCGGCGAGCCGGTCGGTGGCGGTGCCCTCCCGCCGGGCCGCCGTGCGCAGGATGTCCAGGGCCCGCTCGTGACCGATCCGGCTGATGCGGTGCAGCAGCTCTTCCTTGGTTTTGTAGTGGATGTAGAGCGCGGCCGGGCTCATCCCGGCGCGGCCCGCGATGTCACGGGTCGTCGTGGCGTGGTAGCCGCGCTCGGCGAAGGCCTCCACGGCGGCGACCAGCAGTCGCCGGGCCGCCTCAGGGGTGACCTCGGCCCACGGCGTCTCGCCGCCGGCCGTCTCCTCCGCCGTACTCATCGCTCGCTCGCCCCTCTCGCCGACCAGAGGCACCACCATACCGCCGAAGCTGAGCGGGCGCTTAGTGAGGCCGCCCGGGATCAGGGCGGACGCGCGCCCTCAGAGCTTTTCGAAGGGGTCGTGCTGGGCGAGCAGCTTGTCCAGCCGCGCCTGGTCGACCCGGCTGACGAGCTGCCCCGCTTCCTGCCGGTCCCGCACGACCTTGGCGAGCGTGAAGGCGGACGTGACGAGGTAGAGGACGGCGATCCCGAGGAAGGCCCGGACCCAGGGGTCGGCCTCGAGCTGGAAGATGCCGATGGCCGTGGCGGCCAGGGCGATGGCGAACGATGCCACGGCCTGGCCGTGGAAGGCGGCCGTGCTCTGCTGCTTGACCGGTGTGTCACTCATGGGGAACAGGGTCGGCGGAGGAGGCGCCCGCCACATCCGCCGAGGTACTCAAAAGATACTCAGAACGCCGACACCCCCGTCAGCGCCCGCCCGATGAGCAGCTTCTGGATCTGGCTCGTGCCCTCGTAGAGGGTCATCACGCGGGCGTCGCGGAGCAGCTTGCCCGCGGGGTACTCGTCGATGTAGCCGTAGCCGCCGAAGACCTGCAGGGCGTTGTTGGCCGCGCGCACGGCCGCCTCCGAGGCGAAGAGCTTGGCCTTGGAGGCCTCGGTGGTGAAGGGCAGGCCGCGGTCGACCAGGTCGGCGACCCGCCAGGTCAGCAGGCGGGCCGCGTCGACGTCCACGGCGATGTCGCTGATCAGCTCCTGGACGAGCTGGTGGTGGGCGATGGACCTGCCGAACTGCTCGCGCTCCCCCGCGTACCGGACCGCCGCGTCGAGCGCGGCCTGGGCGATGCCGACGCAGCCGGCCGCGACCGACATCCGCCCCTTCGCCAGAGCGGACATCGCCACGGAGAACCCCTTGCCCTCCGGGCCGAGCATCGCGGAGGCCGGGACCCGGACGTCCTGGAGGACCAGTTCGGCGGTGGCCTGGCCGCGCAGCCCGAGCTTGCCGTGGACGGTGCGGCGGGTCAGTCCGGGCGTGTCGGCCGGGACGAGGAAGGCGGATACGCCCTGGTGGCCGGGGGCGTCGGTGGACCGGGCGAAGAGCAGCACGACGTCGGCCCAGGTGCCGTTGGTGATGAACATCTTTGTGCCGTTGATGACGTAGTCACCGCCGTCGCGGACCGCGCGGGTCGTGAGGTTCCCGGCGTCGGAGCCGGTGCCCGGCTCGGTGAGGCCGAAGCAGCCGACGTACTCGCCGGAGGTCAGCCCCGGCAGCCAGCGGCGCTTGTGCTCCTCGCCGCCCCAGGCGGCGACGGTCTTGGCGACCAGGCCGAGGGAGACGGAGACGATGCCGCGCACGGAGGAGTCCCCGCGGCCGAGTTCCTCGGTGATCAGGCAGTACGCGAGGTGGTCGCCGCCGCTGCCGCCGTACTCCTCGTCGACGGTCAGCCCCAGGAAGCCGACCTCGCCGAGCTTCTTGACGATCCCCCGGTCGACCTCCTCCGCGCGGTCCCAGGCGATGACGTGGGGGGCGATCTCGCGGTCCACGAAGTCCCGGGCGAGCTGCCGTACGGCGTTCTGCTCCTCGCTGAGCTCCAGGTTCACGTCCGGTCACCCCACAGATCGAGGCCCTTGAAGGGCGTACATTTTAATTAGCACTGCTAGTTTCTTGCTCCGCCCTACTATGTGCGCCATGGCCCGACCGCGCAAGCCCTTGCTCAGCACCGACCGGATCGTCGCGACGGCCCGGACGCTGGTGGACACGGAGGGGCTCGCGGCCGTCTCCACCCGTCGGCTGGCCGCGGAGCTGGGGGTCAGCGGGCCGTCGCTGTACAACCACTTCCGCACCAAGGACGAGATCCTGGAGGCGGTCGCGGACTCGGTGAGCGCGCAGGTCGACCTGTCGATGTTCGAGGACGGGCGGGACTGGCGAACCGCGCTGCACGACTGGGCGGTCTCCTACCGGGCCGCCCTGCGCGACCACCCGAACATCGTCCCCGTGCTGGCCCGCGGGCCCGGCCGTCGCCCGGCCGCGCTGCGGCTGGCGGACGCGGTCTACGGCGCGATGGTCGAGGCGGGCTGGCCACCGGCGCAGGCCACGTCCATCGGCGCGCTGATGCGGTACTTCATCATGGGCTCCGCGCTCGGCTCGTTCGCCGGGGGCTTCGTGACCGACGAGAGCGCGTACGACCCCGCCGACTATCCCCACCTCGGGCAGGCGCACCTCCTCGCCGAGCGGCAGGACAAGATCGACGAGCGGGCCTTCGAGACGGGGCTCTGCGCGCTGCTGGACGGGTTGGCGCAGCAGTACGAGCAGGTCGGGCGGACCGCGTAGGGACGTCCGGGCTCCCGGCAGCGGGCGAGCATCCGACCGCACGGCCCGGAGCGCTGAGCGCCGACGGGCTCCCGGTGTCGACGGTCGGCCCGGCCCGCGGGTGGCCGGGTGACGAGCGGGCCACCGGGTTCGTGCTCACGGTCGCCGGAGTGCGCTGGTTCGCCGACGCGGGCATCGCCCTCGGCCGCACCGGCCGCCGCCCGCCGGCCCGCGCCTGCCTGGACGGGACCGAACGCCGCCCGTATCTCGCGGGGCTCGCGGGCGCGGCCTTGTGCCGGCACGCCCTCACCACCGGCTGGTGCGTGCGCGTCGGCTCCCAGCGGGCGGTGAAGGTGACACCCGCGGGCGAGCGCGCGCTGTAGCGGCTGCTCGGCATCGAGCCGGCCGCGCTGCGCTGAGCCCGGGCTCCGCCCTCCGCGTCCGTAATCCGCGAGCTTCCCTCCCCCTCCCCCGCTTAGCCTCTGGAGCATGATGAGCGTCTCACCCCGTACCCCGCTGCTGGCCGCCGGCGCCGCCACCGTGACCGTCGTGCTGTGGGCCTCCGCCTTCGTCTCGATCCGCAGCGCGGGCGCCGCGTACTCGCCCGGCGCGCTGGCCCTCGGGCGACTGCTGTCGGGAGCCCTCGTGCTGGGGGTGTTCCTCCTGGTGCGGCGGGAGGGGTTGCCGCCGAGGTCGGCCTGGCGCGGCATCGCGATATCGGGCGTGCTGTGGTTCGGCTTCTACATGGTCGCCCTCAACTGGGGCGAACAGCAGGTCGACGCCGGTACGGCGGCCCTGGTGGTGAACATCGGCCCCATCCTGATCGCGCTGCTCGGCGCCCGGCTGCTCGGCGATCCGCTGCCGCCGCGGCTGCTGGCGGGCATGGCGGTGTCGTTCGCCGGTGCGGTGACGGTGGGGCTGTCGATGTCCGGCGAGGGCGGCTCGTCGGTGCTCGGGGTGGCGCTGTGCCTGCTGGCCGCGATGGCGTACGCCGGCGGGGTCGTCGCGCAGAAGCCGGCCCTCGGACGGGCGAGCGTGCTGCAGGTGACGACGTTCGGCTGCCTGGTGGGGGCGGTGTGCTGCCTGCCGTTCTCCTGGCAGCTGGTGACCGAGGCGGCCGGCGCTCCGCTGTCGGCCACCCTGAACATGGTCTACCTGGGCGTCTTCCCGACCGCGCTCGCCTTCACCACCTGGGCGTACGCCCTGTCGCGCACGACCGCCAGCCGTATGGGCGCGACGACGTACGCCGTTCCCGCCCTGGTCGTGCTGATGTCGTGGCTGGCGCTGGGCGAGGTGCCCGGGCCGCTCACGATGGCGGGCGGGGCGCTGTGCCTGGCCGGGGTGGCGGTGTCGCGGTCCCGGCCGCGGTCCGCGGCGCCGACGAGCGAGCCGGTGTCGCGGACCGAACGGGAGGCCACCACGTCAGCGTGACTTCGCCCGGCCCGACAGGACCATGATGGACAGCAGCGCGATCGCGGACAGCGCGACGACGTAGCCGGACACGGCCATCGACGTACCGGTCGCCCCCATCAGCAGCACCATGACGAACGGGGCGAGTCCGCCGCCGCCCACGGCCGCGATCTGGTGGCCGAGCGAAGCGCCCGTGCAGCGCATCTCGGGCGTGAACAGCTCGGCGAACAGGACGGCCTGGGGGCCCGGACGGTATGGACGTCAACGGGTTGTGCGGCAGGAGTTTCGCGGGCCCGCGGGGCGCCCCCGCGGGGCGCCGTTCGCGGCGGGTCCGGGCTGGAAGACGGCGCGCGCCCAGCTGTAAGAGGCGCGCGCCCTGCTCGGACATGGTGCGCCCGTTCGGGGACGTGCGCCCGGCCCGGGACGGTCCGCGCCCGGCTCGAAAACGCCGAGCGCCCGGCTCGTACGTCGAAGCCCGCCTCGTACGGCGAGTGCCCGTTCCCGAGGCGGCGCGCGGGCGCGCTAGAAGACGACCAGCGCCCGGCCCCCCTTGCCCGCCAGCATGTTGTCGAAGGCCGCCGGAATGCCGTCCAGCGCGATGCGTTCCGTGACCAGTGCCGACAGGTCCAGGCGGCCCGCGCGGATGTGCTCGGCCAGGACGGGCAGGTCCCGCTGCGGGTCGCAGTTGCCGTAGACGCAGCCCGAGAGGGTGCGGCCCCAGTGGAAGATCTCCAGGGCGTTGAAGGTGACCTGCTGGTCCTTGCCGCCGATGCCGACGACCGTCGTGCGCCCGCCGCGGCGGGTCGACTCCCAGGCCGCGCGGATGGTGACCGCCCGCCCGACGCACTCCACCGCCACGTCGACCCCCTGCTTGTCGGTCAGGGCGCGGATGTCGCGGGCGGTGGTGTCGGAGGCGACGACGTAGTCGGTGGCGCCGGCCCCACGGGCCAGCTCCTCCTTCTCCGCGGAGACGTCCACCGCGACGATCCGCGACGCGCCCGCGATCCGCGCCGACTGCAGCGCCGCCAGACCCACCCCGCCGACGCCGAACACCGCGACCGTCTCGCCGGGCCGGACCTGCGCGGAGTGGTGCACCGCCCCGTAGCCCGTGAGGACCGCGCAGCCCAGGAGCGCCGCGTCGGTCAGGGGCACGCCCGGCGGCGCCGGCAACGCGCAGGAGGTCGGCACCACCGTCTCCTCGGCGAACGCGGCCACGTTCAGGCCCGGGTACAGCTCGGCACCGTCGGACGTGCGGTGGGCGTGGACGGCGGCGGAGCCGTTCAGGGCGTTGGCGCACAGCCACACCTCGCCGCGGGCGCAGGCGGGGCAGTCGCCGCACGACGGGGCCCAGTTGAGGACGACGCCGTCGCCCGGCGCGAGGTGCGTGACCCCTTCGCCGACGGCGACCACGGTGCCCGCGCCCTCGTGGCCGAGCACGGCCGGGACCGGCAGGCGCATGGTGCCGTTGGACAGGGAGAGATCGGAGTGGCACACCCCGGCCGCGGCGAGACGGACCCGGATCTGGCCGGGGCCGGGCGCGGGAAGGTCGATCTCCGTGACCTCCAGCGGGGCACCGACAGCCGGAAGGACGGCGGCACGCACAGCCATGACAGTGAACTCCTTCAGAACTGGAGGGACTTGGTCTGGAGGTACTCGGCCAGGCCGTGCACGCCGAGTTCCCGGCCCACGCCGGACTGCTTGTAGCCGCCGAAGGGGGCGAGCGGGTTGAAACGGCCGCCGTTGATGTCGACCTGACCCGTCTCCATCCGGCGCGCGAAGGCCACCGCCTCCGCCTCGTCGCCCGCCCAGACCGCGCCGGCGAGCCCGTACACCGTGCCGTTCGCGATCCGCAGGGCGTCCGCCTCGTCCTCGTACCGCAGGATCGACAGGACCGGCCCGAAGATCTCCTCCTGCGCGATGGTCATCTCCGGCGTGACGTCGGCGAAGACGGTCGGGCTGACGAAGTAGCCGCGCTCACGCGGCGGCTCGACGCCGCCCGCGACCAGGCGGGCGCCCTCGGCCACGCCCTTCTCGATGTAGCCGCGCACCCGGTCGCGCTGCCGGGCGTTCACGAGCGGCCCGATGCGCTCGCCGTACTTGGCGGCCGCGGCGACGGCCAGTTCCACGGCGGCGGCGTACTGCGAGGAGTGCACGAGCATGCGGGTCCAGGCGCTGCACGTCTGCCCGGAGTTGGACATCACGTTGGCGACGCCGACGTTGACCGCCTTGGCCAGGTCGGCGCTGGGCAGGACCACGTTGGCGGACTTGCCGCCCAGCTCCAGGGCGACCTTCTTCACCGCGGCCCCCGCCGTGGCGGCGATCCGGCTGCCGACCGCCGTGGAGCCGGTGAAGGAGACCAGGTCGACGTCCGGGTGCTCGGCGAGGGCCTGCCCGGCCACCGGGCCGAGGCCGGTGACGAGGTTGAAGACACCGGCCGGGACGCCCGCCTCGTGGACGGCCTCCGCGAACGCCTGCGCGGTCAGCGGGGTGTCCTCGGCCGGCTTCAGGACGACCGTGCAGCCCGCGGCGAGCGCCGGGGCGACCTTGGCGACGATCTGGTGCAGGGGGTAGTTCCAAGGCGTGATGGCGCCGACCACGCCGATCGGCTCGTGGTGGACGGTGGAGTTGCCGACCTTCTCCTCGAAGGCGTGCGTCGCGGCCAGTTCGGCGTACGAGCCCGCGACCGCGATCGGCGCGCCCAGGTGCACGGCCTGTGAGAAGGGCAACGGCGAGCCCAGTTCGGCGGTGATCGTCGCGGCGATCTCGTCCTTGCGGGCGGCCAGCACGTCGCGCAGGGCCGCCAGGCGCGCGGCCCGCTCGGCGGGCGGCGTGGCGGACCAGGCCGGCAGGGCGGCGCGGGCCGCCCGCACGGCCCGGTCGACGTCCTCGGCGGAGCCCGCGGGGACCCGGTCGATGATCTCCTCGTCGGCCGGGTTCACGACCTCGATCACGTCCCGGCCTGCGGCGGGCCGCCAGGCACCGTCGATGTACATCCCGTCCCGGGCCTTCATGGCCCACCTCCCGAACAGCGGCGTCGTCGGGGACCCAAACTAGCGGCGATAGTTTTTTCGCGCCAGGGCCCGCCGAGAGGCTACGGCAACCCCGCCGACCGGCTCAGAAGTCGACCCGCACGCGTTGGTCCACGCGCCCGACCGACTCCTGGCCGAAGGCCTTCTCGTAGTCCCGGCGGATCTCCTCGATCCGCCGGTCACGGCTCGCCGCCTCGCCCACCGGGTAGAGCAGGACGAGCTCGTACGACCGCTCCTTCCCGATCGTGCCGCCGGCGTGCCGCCACTGCCCGCGTCCGCTCTGCACGGTCAGCCCGTCCGGGAAGTCCGGCGTCACTTCCTCGTCGACGAAGGCCATGAACTGCCGGTCCGTCACGACCGGTCCGCCGCCGGGGCGTGCGGTGCCGAAGAGGAGGCGGGTCTCGGCGTACGGTTCGCCGCGCACCGGGGTCGGGGCGGCGGGGCCCTCCTCGCCGAGGGTGGCGTACGCGGTGGGCGCGCCGACGGCGAGCAGGGCCGCGACGGTCGCCACCGCGAGGCGGGTACGGGTGGGTTGGAGAGTCATGCCCCTTCCCTACCGGGCTCCGCACCACGGGATACGCCGGCCGCGCCGCAGGACGGGCAATCCGTGGGCCGTACGGGAGCCTGAGGGGCGCACAGGGGGGGTGGGCGGGGGCGTGTGAGCGGGCTCCGGTGGCGGGAACGCCCGGCTGGCGCCCGGCTGGAGCCGCTGTCACCGCCGGGTGATATCCATGGGCCGCATGAACACTGATCAAGCCGACCCTGATGAGCTCGCGGCGCTTCGTGCGGCGTTCGACGTGGACGACGGGGGCCAGTCGGCGCTCGGCTGGGAGAAAGTGCGTGCCTTCGAGGCGGAGCACGGCATCGTGCTGCCCGAGCCGTATCGGACGTTCGTGGCCGAGATGACCGACGGGTCGTACTCCGGGCCGCCGGAATCCGGGCTGCTCTCGTTGGCGGAGCTGCCCGACGACTGGGGTGACGACGGGCAGGACCGGGACCTGAGCCGGCCTTTCCCGCTGACGGAGAGCTGGCTGTGGGAGGACGACCCGAGGCCGTCCGAGGAGATCGACCCGATCCTCGATCAGGTCTTCGACCATGGCTCGATCGTGTTGGGCACCGATGGGTGCGCCATGAACTGGCATCTGATCGTGACCGGCCCGCACCGTGGACACATCTGGTTGATCACCGACGTCGGTGCCGGACCCTTCGGGGCGGAGTTCGGATTCACGACGGCCGAGCCGGGATTCGCCGGCTGGGTCAGGCACTGGGCGGCCAACAAGCCCTGGTACGACATCGCCTGAGAACTCCGTGCGGGCCGGCGCCGCCTGGCCGAGTGGTCCCTGACCGGCGGCAACCGGGTGAGCCGCCCGCGGATTCACGGTGCCGACCGGCGGCACCGCCGCCGGTGTGTTCTGCACCCACGCGTCGGCGGACGACCTCTCCTGGGCCCAGCGGGTGTGGCGATCCCTGCGCCGGGACGGCACCGCCGAAGGGCTTGGTCCGACCTGACGCGCGCTGTCGAGGCTGTCAGGCGCCGTTCCGTTCCCGTCCGCGTGCGGTCGGGAGGGGCGAGGGGCGGCGGTCGGTGGACGGCGTGTCCCCGGCCGGTCGCGTCGGTGAGCGCAACGCGACCCCCGCCGACAGCAGCAACAGCCCGCCGAGCATCACGAACGGTGCCGCCACCCCCGCCACTCCGGCGATCAGACCGGCCGTGGCCGGGGCGGCGACCTGGCCGAGGCGGTTGCCGGTCAGCCGCAGGGCGAGGGCGGTGGAGCGGGCTCCCTCGGGGGCCGCCCGGACGACCGTCGTCATGGAGAGGGGTTGGCCGACGCCGAGGCAGAAGCCGAGCGCGGCCAGGATCAGGGCCAGCACCCACACCGGCACCGGCAGCGCGATACCGGCGCACAACAGGGCCGCCGGCAGACAGCTCAGGGTGAGCAGCAGGGTGCGGCCCAGCTTCAGCAGCGGGGTCAGCACCAGACGGCAGGCGATGGTGGCCGCCGCGCGCAGGCTGAGCAGCAGGCCGATCACCGACGGGGCGATGCCCCGATGCTCGCCGACCACCGGAAGGTAGGCGGTGAGGACATCCGTCGCGGACAGCACGGAGAGGCTGATGAGGATGCCGGCGGGGACGCCCCGCGCGCGCAGGATGCCCCACACGGGGACGCGTTCGCCTTGTGCGGTACGGGACTTGGATGGCGTACGACGCTCTGTGCGCCACAGCGACGTGAACGCGACCGCGGCGACCGCGCCCGCGCCGAACAGGGCGAGTGCGCTGCTGCGCGCCATGTCGTGGCCGCCGATCAGCGCTCCGGCCGCGATCGGGCCGACCAGCTGGCCGAGGGAGGCGCCGATGGTGAAGTGGCCGAAGTTGCGGTCCTGTTCGTGCGGGGCGGACTGGCGGGCCACCAGGGACTGGGCGCCGATGACGAAGCTGAGGTGGCCGAGGCCCATCACGCCGCTCCAGACCGCCATCGCCCACAGCGAGCCGGCGAGGCCGCTGAGCGCGCAGCCGCCGGATATCAGGACGACGCCGACGGGCAGCAGGGGCGCGCAGCGGCCGTGGTCGGTACGGCGGCCCAGCGGGACGGCGGCGAACAGCGGGAGCAGGGCGTACACCGCCGCGATCACACCGACCGCCCGCTCGTCCGCGCCCAGCGCCAGGGCCCGGTAGGAGACGGCGGGCCGGGCCATCGACACCGCCCCCTGCGCGCAGCTGAAGGCGATGACGAGGCGGAGCAGCCAGCCGCGGTTCCCACCGGGCCCCATGGTCGTGTCCCTCCTGACGGAGCAGTCGTATGCCGACAGGTCAGATGATGCCGAACAGGATTCCGGCGCCGAGGATCACCAGGCTGGTCAGAGCCGCCCACTTGACGACGAACCGCGTGTGGTCGCCGAACTCGACTTTCGCCATGCCGACCAGCACATACACGGCCGGGACGAGCGGGCTGGACATGTGCAGCGGCTGGCCGACCAGCGCGGCGCGGGCCATCTCCAGCGGTGTGACGCCGTGCGCGGCGCCGGCCTCGGCGAGGACCGGCAGAACGCCGAAGTAGAAGCCGTCGTTGGACATGAAGTAGGTGAGCGGAAGGCTCAGCACGCCGGTGACCAGGGCCATGTGCGGGCCCATGCTGCCGGGGATGATGTCGACGAGCCACTTGGCCATGCTGTCGACCATGCCGGTGCCCTGCAGGACGCCGGTGAAGACGGCGGCGGCGAAGACCATGCCGGAGACGTTGAGGACGTTGTCGGCGTGCGCGGCGAGGCGGGCCTTCTGGTCCGGGATCTCCGGGAAGTTGACGGTGAGCGCGACGGCGGCGCCGATCAGGAACAGCACCGGGATCGGCAGCAGCTCCATGATCATGGCGGTGAGCAGACCGACCGTGAGCAGCGCGTTGAACCAGAGCAGTCCGGGGCGCAGGGTGGGACGGTCGGGGTCGAGGCCCTGGAAGTCGTCGTCCTTCTCGGGGACTTCGGCATCGGTACCGGAGCCGGAGAGGCCCGAGCCGGAGGCGCCCGAGCCGGAGGCGCCCGAGCCGCCGGTGACCTGCTTGACGTCGGCGCCGGAGCCGGTGGCGGAACCCGTGCCGGCGCCGGTCCCGACGAGCACCGTCTCCTTCTCCTCCTCCAGCACCTCGTCCAGCGTCAGCACGCCGAGCCGCCTGCGCTCGCGCAGACCGAGGACGTACGCCAGGGCGATGACGACGACCAGGCCGACGGCGAGGGCCGGGATCATCGGCACGAAGATGTCGCTCGCGTCCAGCTTCAGGGCGGTGGCGGCGCGGGCGGTCGGACCGCCCCACGGCAGCGTGTTCATCACGCCGTTGGCGGTCGCCGCGACACCGGTCATGACGACGAGGCTCATCTTCAGCCGCTTGTACAGCGGGTACATCGCCGAGACGGTGATCATGAAGGTGGTCGAGCCGTCACCGTCCAGCGAGACGATCGCGGCGAGCAGGGCCGTGCCGACGACGATCCGCATCGGGTCGGCCTTGCAGAACCTCAGGATGCCCCGGACGATCGGGTCGAACAGACCGACGTCGATCATCACACCGAAGTAGACGATCGCGAACATGAGCATCGCCGCGGTGGGGGCGAGGCTGGAGACTCCGTCGATGACGTAGTCGCCGAGGTGGGCGCCCTTGCCCACGACCACACAGAACAGTGCGGGGATGAGCACGAGCGCCGCGATCGGCGACATCTTCTTCATCATGATCAGGACCAGGAAGGTCGCGATCATGGCGAAGCCGAGGATGGTGAGCATGAATGGATACCTAACGTTCGCCCTTGAACTCCCACCTGGGCCGGCGGTGGCGACGACGTTAGGTCCCGACAAACGGCGTTAACAAGACGTTGACGTGCGAGCAATAAGCGCAAAACTGCTGGTCACAGCTTTGCTCAGGTCAGAGCGGTGGGCTTTTCGGGCACCGGCACGACTTCCACGGGCACGCCGTTGAGGACCGCGTTGCCGGAGAGCGGGTCGAGCAGGCTGCCGTCGAGCAGCTGGTTGACGTTCACGCCGGGGTCGAGGGCGGCATGCCTGAGCCGGGTGCCGGGGCGGTCGTGCCCCCAGCCGTGCGGCAGGCTGATCACGCCGGGCCGCACGCCGTCGGTGACCTCGGCGGGGGCCGTCACCTCTCGCCCGGCGCCCTTCACCCGGACCGGGGCCCCGTCGCGCACGCCGAGCCGTTCGGCGTCCTCGGGGTGGATGTGCACGGTGCAGCGGTTGGTGCCGCCGGTCAGGGCCGGGACGTTGTGCATCCAGCTGTTGTTGGACCGCAGGTGGCGGCGGCCGACGAGGACGAGACCGTCGGCGCGCTCCGCCATGGCCCGGCGCAGACGCGGCAGGTCGCCGGCGATGGGCGGCGGCAGCAGCTCGATCTTCCCGCCGGCCGTCTTCAGCGGCTGCGGCAGCCGGGGCCGCAGCGGCCCGAGGTCGATGCCGTGCGGATGCGCGAGCAGTTTCTCCAGGCTCAGCCCGTCCGGGCGGGCGCCGAAGCCGTCGCCGTAGGGGCCGAGGCGCAGCATCATGTCGAGCCGCCGCTCGGGGCCGTTGTCGCCGGTGAGCCGGGCGGCGAGGTCCTTCGGGTCCCGGCCGTGCACCGGCGAGTGGGGCTCCGTGACCGCCTTGCCGAGGGTCTGGTCGATGACCATGGCGTCGACGGCGCCGGGGTCGGCGCCGTGCATGCCCGAGGCGGCGAGGACCAGCCGGGCGAGGATCTCGGTCTCCGCCATCCGGCCCGGCGCCGGCGGGACGGCGGGACGGGTGTAGCGGACCTGGTTGCGCACGGCGAGGGTGTTGAAGGCGAAGTCGTGGTGCGGGCTCTGGGACGGCGGGGGCGGCGGCAGCACGACGTGGGCGTGGCGCGAGGTCTCGTTGAGGTACGGGTCGACGCTGACCATGAAGTCGAGGGAGCCGAGAGCCTTGTCGAGCCGGTCGCCGTCGGGTGCGGACAGCACCGGGTTGGCGGCGATCGCGATCAGCGCCCGGACGGGCTCCCCCTCCTCGGTGGCGGTGTCGATCTCCTCGGCGAGAGCGGAGAGCGGCAGCTCTCCCTTCGCCTCGGGGTGCCCGCTCACCCGGGACCGCCAGCGCCCGAGCGCGAAGCCGCGGCCGGGTCCGGCCGGGCGGGGCGTTCTGTCGGTGGCGGCCTGCGGGAAGAGGGCGCCGCCCGGCCGGTCGAGATTGCCCGTGAGGATGTCGAGGACGTCGACGAGCCAGCTGGCGAGCGTGCCGTGGGGGACGGTGCAGCTGCCGATGCGGCCGTAGACGGCGGCGGTGGGGGCGGCGGCCAGTTCCCGGGCGAGGGTCCGTGTCACGTCGGGTTCGACGTCGCAGGCACCGGCGACGGCCTCGGGGGTGAAGTCGTGCAGCGCCTCGCGGAGTTCGGCCACGCCCTGGACATGCGGCGCGAGGTCCCCGAGCGCGACCAGGTCCTCCTCGAAGAGGACCTGCGCCATCGCCGCGAGCAGCAGGGCGTCCGTGCCGGGCCGGATGGCGATGTGCCGGTCGGCGAGCCGGGCGGTGCGGGTGCGGCGCGGGTCGATCACGGTGAGCGTGCCGCCGCGCGCCTTGAGCGCCTTGAGCTTGCCGGGGAAGTCCGGTGCGGTGCACAGACTGCCGTTGGACTCCAGGGGGTTGGCGCCGATGAGCAGCAGATGGTCGGTGCGGTCGAGGTCGGGCACGGGGATGGCGTTCGCGTCGCCGTAGAGCAGGCCGCTGGAGACGTGCTTGGGCATCTGGTCGACCGTGGACGCGGTGAACACGCTGCGGGTGCCGAGGGCGCCGAGCAGGACGGGCGGGTAGAGCGCGCCGGCCATGGTGTGCACGTTGGGGTTGCCGAGGACGACGCCGACGGAGTGCGCCCCGTACCGCTCGACGACGGGCCGGATCCCCGCGGCCACGGCGTCGAACGCCTCCTCCCAACTGGCCTCGCGCAACTCACCGCCCTTGCGCACGAGCGGTCCGCTCAGCCGGTCGGGGTCGCCGTCGACGGCCCCGAAGGAGGCGCCTTTGGGGCAGATGAACCCCTGGCTGAACACGTCGTCACGGTCACCGCGGGCCCCGGTGACGCGGGTCCCCTCGATGGTGAGGGTCAGCCCGCAGGTGGCCTCGCACAGGGGGCAGATTCGCAGGGCGGTGCGGGACACGGGTCCTCCCGGGTCTGGCGGCGACGGCGGCGCACGGACGCGACGAGCATACCGACCGGTACGCATGTTGGGGAGCCCCGGAGCGCGAGGGATGTTCGACCGCGGGACAGTCACTGCGTGTGCATGGAGGGCCCGAACGGGAGGAGCAACGGGAACGCCCGCGCCGCCGGGACGGGCCCTCAGTCCAGGACCCGCCCCAGGTACGCCCGCAGCATCTCCCGCATCTCCGCGATGACGTCCGCGTCCCCCTCCGGATCCACCCCGAACGCCAACCGAACGAGCGCGTCCGCGGTCTCCACGGCGATCAGGAAGGCGCGGCGCAGTTCGGCGTCCGGTTCCCGGGTGAGGTAGTTCGCGAGGAGGTCGGTGAGCCGGTCGGCGACCCGGTAGTTGGGTTCGGCCTGGCGGCTGCCGACGGGGATCTGATTGCCGAAGTCGACGAGCGAGAAGCCGGGCGCGGTGCGCTTCATGGCGAGGTACTCGTCGATCACGGCGTCCATGGCGGCCCGCCAGTCGCCCCGCTCCGCGTTCCGCAGGCGCTCGGTGACGCGTTCGGCGTAGCGCTCCAGGTTGCGCTGCGCGAGCGCGCAGGCCATCTGCCGCTTGTTGCCGAAGAAGCGGTAGACCGAGCCGATGGGGACACCGGCGCGCTCGGCCACCGCACGGGTGCTCAGGGCGTCGTAACCGATCTCGTCGAGGAGGTCGGCACAGGCATCGAGGATGCGCGTCAGGCGTTCGGCGCTGCGCCGCTGGACGGGCGCACGGCGGAGCATGGTCGGATGGGGCACGGGCTTCATGATGCCTTTCCGCCGGGGCCGGGTGAACCGCTACCCCCGGTACGTATCCCCGTGCCCGGCGGACTCGTCGTGGCCGTCGGCTCGCTGCCGGAGGCGGTGATGTCGGCCGTGCGCTCGACGGGCTCGCCGTCGACCGCCCAGACGCTGTCGTCGTCGGCGTACAGCCGCGCGGTGACCTGATGGGTGCCGCGCGGGACCAGCCCCGCGGCCAGGTGGTGCTCAGGGGTGCGCAGTTCGGCGACGGGGCGGCCGTCCAGGAAGAGACGGGCGACGCCCCGGCCGCGCACCGCCGTCGGCGCCGTACCGGCCGGGGAGAGGCGGAAGTCGCGCAGGGTCAGCCGTACGTCCCACCCGGCGCCGGAGGGGTCGGGCTGGACCTCGATGCCGACCTCGGGCGCGTCCGCGCCGCGCACCTCACGGTAGGGCCGCCCGGCCTCGTCGGTGTCGTCCAGCAGCCGCCCCACCGCCGGCGGCGACTCCCCGTTCTTCCGCTCCCCCGCGTCACTGGTGCCGCAGCCCCCGGCCGCGGCCAGCAGCAGGGCACAGACCGCGAGCGCGGCAGGAGATCGACGCGTCCACGACATGCCGGCGAGCGTAGAACACCGGTACGACACCTCGAATCCCCCTGGAGTCTGGTTCTCGTCCGGCCTCCGTCGTCCGCCGAGGGGAGGCCGCACCTCCCTCTTGCGCCGGGGCAACCGCAATCCTACGGTGGACCATAGGAATCGGCGTGCAAGGGAGCAGCGATGATGAGCGATGGGGGTACCTCCCGCGCGAGCGTGTTCGAACGCGGGGGAGCGCGGAAGACCGCCGAAGGACTGGCCCATCTCTTCGGATTCGGTAACGAGCACAGTTCCGAGGCCGTCCCCGGAGCCCTGCCCGAGGGCCGCAACTCACCCCAGCGCGCACCCCTCGGCCTGTACGCCGAGCAGCTCAGCGGTACGGCCTTCACCGAACCCCGCGCCCACAACCGCCGTTCGTGGCTCTACCGCGTCCGCCCCTCGGCCGCGCACCCGGCGTTCACCCGCACCGACAACGGCGGGCTGCGCACGGCCCCCTTCGCCGAGACCGCGCCCGACCCGAACCGGCTGCGCTGGAACCCCCTGCCCGAACCGCCGCCCGGCACCGACTTCCTGGCCGGCCTGTGGACCGTGGGCGGCAACGGCGACGCCACCCAGCGCACCGGCATGGCCGTGCACCTCTACCACGCCGACACCGACATGGACCGCGTCTTCAGCGACGCGGACGGGGAGCTGCTGATCGTGCCGGAGCGCGGCGGGCTGCTGCTGCGCACGGAGTTCGGGCTGCTGGCGGTGGAGCCCGGCCATGTGGCGCTCGTCCCGCGCGGGGTCCGCTTCCGCGTCGAGCTGCTCGACGACTTTGCGCGCGGTTACGTCTGCGAGAACTACGGCGCCCCCTTCCGCCTCCCCGACCTCGGCCCGATCGGCGCCAACGGCCTCGCCAACCCCCGGGACTTCCGCGCGCCGGTCGCCGCCTACGAGGACGTCGAGGGCCCGGTGGAGGTGGTCAACAAGTTCTGCGGCAACCTCTGGACGGCGACGTACGACCACTCACCGCTCGATGTCGTCGCCTGGCACGGCAACTATGTGCCGTACGCCTACGACCTGCGCCGCTTCAATGTGCTCGGCACCATCTCGTACGACCACCCGGACCCGTCGATCTTCACGGTCCTCACCTCCCCGTCCGACACCCCGGGCCTCGCGGGCGTCGACTTCGTGGTCTTCGCGCCGCGCTGGCTGGTGGGCGAGGACACCTTCCGGCCGCCGTACTTCCACCGGAACGTGATGAGCGAGTACATGGGCCTGATCGAGGGCGCGTACGACGCGAAGGCGGAAGGGTTCGTGCCGGGCGGCGGCTCGCTGCACAACATGATGTCGGCGCACGGCCCGGACCGGGAGACGTTCGACCGGGCGAGCGCCGCCGAGCTGCGGCCGCAGAAGGTGGACGACGGGCTGGCGTTCATGTTCGAGACCCGCTGGCCGGTGACGCTGACACCGCAGGCGGCCCGCGCGGAACACCTCCAACGGCGCTACGACGACGTGTGGCAGGGCCTGGAGCGGCACTTCCGCCCCTTGCACTGACTCCTCCCCTGCCGGTACGGATGGCCCCGTGACCTCCTTCGCCCCGGACTCGATCGTCCTGAACCGCAAGCTGCCGCTCTGGTACCAGGTGTCGCAGTCGCTGCGCGCCTCGATACTCGGCCGCTCGCCCCGGGACCCGCTGCGCCTGCCGACGGAGGAACAGCTGGCGGGGCACTACGGCGTGAGCGTGCTGACCATGCGGCAGGCGCTGAAGGAGCTGGAGGACGAGGGCCTGATCACCCGGCACCGCAGGCGCGGCACGTTCATCGAGCCCAGCGCGCGCCGGGGCACGCCGGTGCGGCTGCTGGGCTCGGTGGACGCGATCGTGGCCCAGCAGTCCGGCATGAGCACCGAAGTGCTGGACCACGGTCACGCGCCGGTGCCGGCCGAACTCGGCGAGTACTTCCCGGACCTCGGCGAGGTGGCGACGTACCACCGGCTGCGCAGCGACGAGAAGACGGGCGAGCCGACCAACCACGCCCACAACTACGTCCGTCCGGAACTGGCCGGCCGGATCGACCCGGACGACCTGGCCCGCTGGCCGATGACCAAGGTGCTGCGGGACGTCGCCGGGGCGGACATCAGCCGCATCACGGACACGGTGGAGGCGCGGCTCGCGGACCCGGAGACGGCGCGGCTGCTCAACGTGCCGTTGCTGAGCCCGATCCTGCACTACACGGGGGTGACGTACGACGAGGCCGGGCGGGTGCTGGACGTGGCCGTCATCCACTACCGGGGCGACCGCTTCTCCTTCACGGTGACGCTGGACGCCACCTGACCCGCCTGGCCGCCCCTGTCTGTCGGCGGCACGTCGTACGATGCCGGGCGTGACGCACGACGACGCTCCGCTGCTCGCGGACCTCATGCCGTGGTCCGTCGCACCGCCGCGGCTCGGCCGGGGGTGGCCGACGGCCCCCGACCCGTCCTCCCTCCGGGCCCGCTGGGACTCCCTGATGAAGGCCGAGGGCGCGGAACGGGAGGCGCTGTTCGAGCCGACCCGCTCGCGCACCCTGCACTCGGCGGTCGGACAGTTGCCGGGCCGGTCCACGGGCACGGAGAAGCTGCTGCGCGCGCAGGGCCCCTGCCCGGAGCCGGTCCGTGTGCTGTCGGCCCCCTTCGACGAGCAGTGGCTGATCCCGGACCACCGTCTGATCGACGCGGCGCGAGTCGAGTTGTGGCGGGTGGCCGACGAGCGGCAGGTGTTCGTCGTGGAGCAGGCGGAGGGCGGCGGCCCCCACCTGCTGGCCACCTCGCTGCTCCCGCTGCTGCGCCCCGGCCGGGTCCGCCCCCTGTATCGCCGCCCCGGCGGCGTGGAGCCGAACCTGGCCCCGGGCCTGCTGGAGCACCTGGCCACCCGCCTCGGACGGACGCCCGACCCGGTCGATGTCCTGGCCTGGATCCTGATCGCGGTACGGGCGGACCTCACGGTTGCCCTCACCGACGACCCCGGCCTGTGGTCGGCCGGCGTCGAGACGGGCCGCCGCATGCTCTGGCTGCTGCGCCGCGACGGCGACCGCCCCAAGCTGCCCGGCGGCCGCCGCCCCTACGTCCGCGCCCCGCTCCCCGGCCGCCCCCGCACGCTGCACTACGACCGCGAGGAGGAGACGCTGCACCTCGACGAGGGCCGCGTCTCGCCGGTGCCCGCCCAGGCCTGGGACTTCGAGACGGGCGGGATCCGCGTCCTGGAGCAGTGGTTCGCGGCCCGGACGGCCGAGGGCGAGCCCGGCACGCTCCTGGCGATCCGCCCGGCGACCTGGCCGCAGGCCTGGACGTCGGAGCTGCTGGAGCTGATCACGGTCCTCACGCTGCTGTCCGAACTGCCTTCCGAACTGCCTTCCGTGGAGGCGGAGTCGACCGTCACCGCGACCGACCTCCGCGCGGCCGGCGTCCTGCCGGTACCCGCCTCCGCCCGCCGCCCCGCGTCGGTCCTGGACACCCACGAGGAGGGTCCGGAGGGGCAGCTGGCGCTCCTCTAAGCCACTGGACCGCCCTCCGGGATCCACTGGACCTCCTCCGGAGCCCGGGACATGATCCACCCCATGGATCGTCTCCCCCTGCCCCTGGAGGGCATCACCGTCGTCGCCGTCGAGCAGGCCGTCGCCGCCCCCTTCGCCACCCGGCAGCTCGCCGACCTCGGCGCCCGGGTGATCAAGGTCGAGCGGGTCGACGGCGGTGACTTCGCCCGCGGGTACGACACCTCCGCCCGCGGTCTCGCCTCGCACTTCGTGTGGTGCAACCTCGGCAAGGAGTCCATCGCGCTGGACCTGAAGGACCCGCGCGGGCTGGACGTCGTACGGCGGCTGGTGGCGGACGCGGACGTGTTCGTGCAGAACCTCGCGCAGGGGGCGGCGGCGCGCCTCGGGCTCGACGCGGCCACGCTGTGCGCCGCGCACCCGCGGCTGATCGCGGTGGACATCTCCGGATACGGGGCTTCGGGGCCGTACGCGGACAAGCGGGCGTACGACATGCTCGTGCAGTGCGAGGCCGGGCTGGTGTCGGTGACCGGGACGCCGGAGCAGCCGGTGAAGGCGGGCATCCCGGCGGCGGACATCGCGGCGGCCATGTACGCCTTCTCGGGCGTGCTGGCGGCGCTGGTGCGGCGCGGCACCACCGGGCGCGGCGGGCCGGTGGAGGTGTCGATGCTGGAGGCGCTCACGGAGTGGATGGGGCATCCGCTGCACCATGTGATGCACGACGGCACACCCCCGGCGCGCACGGGCCTGGCGCACGCCGTCATCGCGCCGTACGACGCGTACGCCACGGCGGACGGCGGCCGGGTGCTGCTGTCGGTGCAGAACGACCGGGAGTGGCGGCGGCTCGCCGAACAGGTGTTGCGCAGGCCGGGGTTGGCGACCGACCCGGCGTTCGCGACGAACGCGGCGCGGGTGGCGAACCGGGACCGGACGGACGCGGAGGTCGCGCGGGCGCTGGGCGCGCTGACCGCCGACGAGGCGCAGGCCCGGCTGGTGGACGCGGGGATCGCGTGCGCCCGGCTGCGGGACGTACGGGAGGTGGCCGAGCATCCGCAGCTGGCGGCCCGGGAGCGGTGGCGGGAGGTGGGCTCGCCGGTCGGGCCGCTGAGGGCGCCGCTGCCCCCGATCACCTGGCCGGGTGGGGAGCCGGCGCGGAACGGGGACGTACCCGCGCTCGGGCAGCACACCGAAGCTTTGCTGCGTGCCGTGGGGATGACGGACGACGAGATCGCAGCGCTGCGCCGGGACGGTGTGACTGCCTGAACGCGGGCCCTGAAAGGGGACGCCCAGGGACGCCTGTGCGGGTCAGCGCCCGCCGAACAGCGAACGGCGCAGCCGGCGCAGCGGCGCGAAGAGCGAGACCCGACTCACCCGCGCGCCCCGGTCGCTGCGCTCGTGCGCGGTGTCACGTGCGGTTATCTCACGCATCAGCGACGTGGCCTCGGCCGCCTCCCGCTGCGGGACGGCGGGGCCGGCCAGCACCGAGAGATGACGGTCGAGGCGCGAACTGGTCGCGCTGCTCCCGCAGGTGATCGCAGGGACCCTCGCCCTGCTGCGCACTGTTATCTGTTCCATGTCACTCCCCACCCGTACGAGTCCACCCGGCCCGGGCAGGGTAACCCTATCTCCCCCTTGGGGCACGCGTGTATCGCGGTCACAGGATTCACCTTCCCCGTAAGGGCGTTGACCACCCCTTCTCGATCACTACCCGAATCCGACCGATTTCAGGGCGAGTTGGACAACCGGGGGGGTGGTGGGCCGGGGTGACCCCCCGTCGGGCTCGACCGTCACCGCGAGTGACGTCGCCGCCCTGTCCAGGCCGTTCGCCACGAAGGGCGTGTCGCCGTCCAGCAGACCGAGGGAGCGCGGTTGCGCCTGGGGGCGCATGAGCCACAGTTGGTGCACGCGGTCGCTCGGCAGGTCGTCGTACCCGTTCAGGGTGACGACCGCGCGCCCCACGGAGACGGAAGCGATCACTCCGAGCGTCCTCCCTTCGGCGTCCCGCCCGGTGGCCGCGCGGGCGTCCGGAGCGGCGAGGACGTGGGCGATCTCACGTGACCGGTCCCGCTCGGCGGCCAGTTGACGCTCGGTCCGGTCCGCCTGGACGGCGAAGAGGGCGGCCACGACGAGGGCCGCGGCGGCCGTCGCGGTGGCGAACGGGACGAACAGGGGGCGCGTTCGGGGCGCACGCGCGCGCACCGGTGGCGGCTGCGTGCCCCACACGTGCGGCGGCAGCCGGGTTTCGGGCACGCGGGCGGGCTCCTGCGGCGTGGTGCGTACGGCGGCCAGGACCCGGTCGCGCAGGGCGGACGGCGCGGGGGCGGCCGTGGACCAGGCGAGGCGCACGGCGTCCTCGGAGAGCGCCCGCACCTCCCGCGCGCAGCGCTCGCAGCCCGCCAGGTGCTGCTCGAAGCGGGCGCGCTCGCCGGGCTCCAGGGCGTCGAGCGCGTAGGGCGCGGCGAGGCTGTGCAGGTCGCCGCGGCCACGCAGTCGGTTCAGCAGGCTCATGCCGTACCCCCTCGGCCGTCGGCGGGCGGGCGGTCCAGGAAGCTCACGCGACTCCTCCGAGGCACTCGCGCAGCCGGGTCAGTCCGTCGCGCATCCGGGTCTTGACCGTGCCGAGCGGCAGGGAGAGCCGTTCGGCGACTTCACGGTAGGTATAGCCGTCGTAGTAGGCGAGGGTGACGGACTCCCGCTGCAGGGCGGTGAGCCGGTTCAGGCACCGGCGCACCCACTCGCGTTCGAGGCCCGCCTCCACCTCCTCGGCGACCTGGTCGAAGGCGGGCGTCCCGGCACGCAGCGCCTCACGCTGCTCCCGCTCGCCGGCCGCGCGGGCGCTGCGCACCCGGTCGACGGCGCGGCGGTGGGCGAGGGTGAGGATCCAGGACAGGGCGCTGCCGCGGCCGGGGTCGAAGCGGGCGGCGGACCGCCACAGTTCGAGCAGCACTTCCTGGGCCACCTCCTCCGACTGCGCCGGGTCCCGCACCAGCCGCTTGACGAGTCCGAACACCGGTCCGGACACCAGTGCGTAGAGCTCCTCGAACGCCTGGTGGTCCCCGCCCGCGACGCGGATCAGCAGTCTGTCCGCCTCCACCCGCTCCCCCTTCCCGCGACCGCACCCGGGTCGCCCCGTCACACCCGACATTCGCAACGCACGCACCTCCGGACGGGATTACGGATGAGCGTGCCGGAAACGCGGGTCGGGCAGGCGCGAAATCATTTTCCTCCTCCGACCAATCCGGTCCGCCGCCGGCGTCGAATCCCCCGTGTCAGGCAAGTCGGCACTGAGGACGGACGGCATGACAGCAATCTCCAAGCGCGGCGCGGGACTTCGGAGCGTCGCCACCCTCGTCTGCGGTGCGCTGGCCGCCGGAGGGCTCGCGGCCGCCGGCGCGACCGCGCTGCAACCGGGGGCGGCCGCCGCCTCCAGCCACCGGGAGGCCCCGCTCATCTCGGGCACCCCGCAGTACGACAACACCGATGTGTACGCGTTCGTCAGCCCGGACAAACCGGACACGACGACGATCATCGCCAACTGGATCCCGTTCGAGGAGCCGGCCGGCGGACCGAACTTCTTCACGTTCGCCGAGGACGCGCAGTACGACATCCATATCGACAACAACGGTGACGCGCAGGGCGAGCTGCTGTTCCGCTACACGTTCACAACGCACGTCAAGAACAAGAAGACGTTCCTCTACAACACCGGCCCGGTCGAGAGCCTGGACGACCAGGACCTCAACGTCACCCAGACGTACGACATCGACCTGCTGCGGCTGAAGAAGCAGCACCTGATGTCCCGCACCAAGATCGCGGACGACGTGCCGGTCGCGCCCTCGAACGTCGGCAAGGCGTCCATGCCGGACTACGCCAAGCTCCGCGAGCAGGCCGTGCACGAACTGGCGGGCGGCTCCACGACGTTCGCCGGTCAGGCCGACGACCCCTTCTTCCTGGACCTGCGCGTCTTCGACCTCCTGTACGGCGGGAACCTCTCCGAGGTCGGCAACGACACGCTCAAGGGCTACAACGTCAACTCCATCGCCCTTCAGGTCCCCAACCACCTGATCCGGGAGTCCGCCGGCCGGCCGGTCGTCGGCATCTGGTCGACGACCCGGCGCAAGAACGCCCAGGGCCACTTCCGGCAGGTCTCGCGGCTCGGCAACCCGCTGGTCAACGAGGTCGTCAACCCGATCGAGGACAAGGACACGTTCAACGCGTCCGGGCCGTGGGACGACGCCCGGTTCCTGGACAACGTCACCCAGCCCGAACTGCCGAAGCTCATCGAGGCGATCTACAAGATCCCGGCGCCCGAGGAGCCCCGCAACGACCTGGTGGACGTGTTCCTGAAGGGCGTCGAGGGCCTCAACCAGCCGCCGCACGTCACCCCGTCCGAGATGCTGCGTCTGAACACGTCCGTCAAGCCGGCCGCCGCACCGAAACGCCTCGGCGTCCTGGACGGTGACAACGCGGGCTTCCCCAACGGCCGCCGTCTCACCGACGACGTGATCGACGCCGCCCTCCAGGTGGTGGAGGGTGAGCTGCTCGGCGCCAAGAACGACCTGGGCGACGCGGTGGACGCGAACGACAAGGAGTTCGAGAAGGCCTTCCCCTACGTCGCCCTGCCGACGGAGGGCTCGCGCGGCCCCCTCGCGAAGGGAACGTCGGGCGGCAACGACGTCCGCAGCCAGATCGGGGACGCCCTGCAGCCCACCGGCTCGGACGACACGACCCTGATCGCCGCCTCCGCGGGCGCGGGTGCGGGCGGAATCCTGCTGATCGGCGTCGCCCTGATGTGGTGGCGCCGGATGCGGGGCCGCGCGTACTGACGCCCCCCCGACCGGCGCGGCCCGTCCCTCCCCGTCCTCCACGGCGCGGGCCGCGCCTTTCCCACCGTCCGACCTGCCGGCACACCGAGGAGAGGCATGCTCCCGCGTACCAACGACGACGACCCGGAGCGCGAGAAGGACCCGGGTACGGCCGACGCCGCCACCTCCGGGAAGGCGGACGCCGACGAGCGGGTCGCCGCCCCGAGGCGGGTCTCGGCGGCCGGCCCCCGCCGGATTCAACTCGTCGGATGCGTGGTCCTTTTGACCGTGGCGCTCACCGGAGGGTCGATCGCGCTCGGGAACACGCGGGGCGACGGCGGACGTGCCGTGGCCACGGCGGGCGGCGGCATCTCCCCCGCCGCTCTGCTGGGCGGCGGCGACCTCGACGCGAGCGTCACGGGGCTCCAGGCGCATCTCCGCGCCCAGCCCCGGGACTTCGGCGCCTGGGCGACCCTCGGGCTCGCCCTTGTCGAGCAGGCCAGGGTCGACGGCGACCCCGCACGCTATCCACGGGCCGACGAGGCACTGGACCGCTCGCTCGCCCTCAGGCCCGGCAACGACCAGGCCCTGGCCGGCCGGGCCGCCCTCGCCGCCGCCCGCCACGACTTCCCCGGCGCCCTGGCGTTCGCCGACCGGGCCCTGGCCCGCAACCCCCACAACGAACGCGCCCTGTGCAGCCGTGTCGACGCCCTGCTCGAACTCGGCCGGTACGAGGAGGCGGCGCAGGCCGCCGAGACCGCCGACTCCCGTCGACCGGGCATCCCCGCCTTCACGCGGTACGCGTACGTGCGCGAGCTGCGCGGTGACGTCCGCACCGCCCGCCGGGTCCTGGAGCAGGCCCTCGCCGCCGCCGCCACGCCCGGCGACACCGCGTACGTCGCCACCGCGCTCGGGCAACTCGCCTGGCACCAGGGCGACCACCAGACCGCCCTGCGGCACTACGCCCGTGCCCTGGCCGCCGACGACGGCCATCTGCCCGCACTGGAGGGACGGGCCCGCGCGTGGGCGGCGATCGGCGACCGGGCCCGGGCGGTGCGCGGCATGGAGGCAGTCGTGGCCCGCGCCCCGCTGCCGGGCGCGCTCGTGGTGCTCGGCGAGCTGTACGAGGCGGGCGGCGACCGGGCACGGGCCCGTGAGCAGTACGCCCTCGTCGACGCCTGGAGCGCGCTCGCGCGCGCCAGCGGCGTCAACGCCGACCTCGACACCGCCCTCGCCGCCGCCGACCACGGCGACGCGAAGCTCGCCCTGCGCGCCGCCCGCGCGGAGTGGGACCGGCGCCGGACGGTGCACACGGCGGACGCGCTCGCCTGGGCGTTGCACGTCAACGGCCGCGACGAGGAGGCCCTTCCGTACGCCCGCCGGGCCACCGCCACGGGCTACCGCAACGCCGCCTTCCTGCACCACCGCGGCATGATCGAGCTCGCCACGGGCCGCACGGAGGCGGCCCGCGCCTCCCTGACGGCGGCCCTGGAGCTGAACCCCGGCTTCTCCCCCCTGGGCGCCCGCGAGGCCCGTGCGGCACTGAGGACCCTGGACGCCGCGGACCCCCGTACGGCACCACGGACCCTGGAGGCGGTCCGGTGACGCCGCCTCGTCTCCTCGCCGTCCTGGCCACCGCCGGCGCCCTGCTGCTCGTCCCCGTCGGCGCCGTGTCCGCCCACCCGCTCGGCAACTTCACGGTCAACCACTACGACGGCCTGGTGGTCTCCCCCGGCGAACTCCGCGTCGACCACGTGGAGGACCTCGCCGAGATCCCGGCCACCCAGGCCGGACCCGACGTCGAACGGCTCGGCGTGAAGGCGTGGGCACGGCAGCGGTGCGCCACCGCCGCCCGGGACGGCGAGGTCACCGTCGACGGACGCACGGTCCCCCTCCGCGTCACCCGTGGGCACGCGCGCGTGCGGCCCGGTCAGGCGGGTCTCGACACCCTGCGGGTGGAGTGCCGGCTGACCGCTCCCCTCCCCGAGAACGACCCGGTGACCGTCCGATTCCGTGGCGCGGGCCCCGACTCCGGCCCCGGCTGGCGGGAGATCACCGCGCGCGGGGACCGTACGACGCTCGTCGCGTCGGACGTGCCGGAGCAGTCGGCGTCGCGCGAACTGACCGCCTATCCGGAGGAGTTGCTGTCGTCCCCGGCCGACACCGGCTCCGCGACCCTGCGGGTGCGACCCGGCGGTCCCGCCCTGGCCGAGGAGCGCGGCGACGCGCCCGCCGCGTCCGTCCTGCCGCGCGGCGCCGACCGCTGGACCCGGGCCCTGGACTCCCTGGTCGCCCGCCACGACCTCACCGCCGGGTTCGCCGCCCTCGCCCTGCTCCTCGCCGTCGGCCTGGGCGCGATGCACGCCCTGGCACCGGGCCACGGCAAGACGCTGATGGCGGCGACCGCGGCGGCCCACGGCGGCCGGGCCCGCGTGAAGGACGTCCTGCCCCTGGCCGCCTCCGTCACGGTCACCCACACCCTCGGCGTGGTGGCCCTCGGCCTCCTCGTCACGGCCGGTTCCGCAGCGGCCCCCTCGGTGGTCGCCTGGCTGGGCATCGCGAGCGGCGTGCTGGTGACGCTGGCGGGCGCGGGACTGGTCCGGCGGTCGGTCGGCCGACGGGGAGGCGGCCGGGCCCACGGACACGCGCAAGACCACGACACCGAGCCTCGGCACGAACACGCGCACGACCACGAGCACGGGAACGACAGCGAGCACGGGCACGGGCACGAACACCCGGGCACGCACCCCCACACTCACACCCATGGCGGCCACACCCACACGCACCCCGTCGCCCCCACCCTCCGCGACACGCTCCTCATGGGCTTCGCCGGCGGCTTGGTGCCCAGCCCCTCCGCGGTCGTCGTGCTCGTCGGGGCCGCCGCCCTCGGCCACGCCTGGTTCGGGCTGTTGCTCGTCGTCGGCTACGGCGCCGGGCTGGCGCTCACCCTCACCGCCGCCGGTTTCGCCGTCGTGAAGCTGGGCGCCGGCGTGAGCCGGGCCCTGGTCCGGCCGCGCCGGACGGCCGGCCCCCTGGCCGCGCTGGTCCGTCGTGCCGCGCCCGTGGGTTCCGGGTTCGTCGTCGTGGCCCTGGGTGCCGGATTGGTGCTCAGGGGGGCGGCATCCGCATTCGGGTGAGCTACTTTTGGGGAGAAATCACACGATGCATCACTCGCGGCTGCGAATGGGGGCGCCCGTGTCCGCACCACCGGGCAGTGAACGCGTGATCGCCGGCCGTTACCGCCTGCTGTCCCCGCTCGGCGAGGGCGGGATGGGCACGGTGTGGCGCGCCCGTGACGAGGTGCTGCACCGCGAGGTCGCCGTCAAGGAGGTGCGCGCCCCGGCCGGGCTGCCGGCCGCCGACGTCGAGCGCATGTACACCCGCCTGGAACGCGAGGCCTGGGCGGCGGCGCGGGTCGCGAACCGCAACGTCGTGACGGTGTACGACGTGGCCACGGACGCGGGCCGGCCGTGGGTCGTGATGGAACTGGTCCGCGGCATCTCGCTGGCCGATCTGCTCGACGCCGAGGGCCCGCTGGCCCCGCGGCGCGCCGCGCACATCGGCGCCGAGGTGCTGTCCGCGCTGCGCGCCGCGCACGGCGCGGGGGTGCTGCACCGGGACGTGAAGCCGGCGAACGTGCTGCTGTCGAACGACGGCCGGGTCGTCCTGACCGACTTCGGTATCGCGACGGTCGAGGGCAGTTCGGCGCTGACCATGACCGGCGAGGTCGTCGGCTCCCCGGAGTTCCTCGCGCCGGAACGGGCACTGGGCCGGACGCCGGGCCCGGAGTCCGACCTGTGGTCACTGGGCGTGCTGCTGTACGCGGCGGTCGAGGGCCACTCCCCCTTCCGGCACGACACCCCCCTGAGCACCCTGCGCGCGATCGTCGACGACGAGTTGCCGCCGCCGCGCCGGGCCGGTCCGCTCGCCCCGGTCGTCGAGGGACTGCTGCGCAAGGACCCCGCGGATCGGCTGTCGGCCGAACGGGCCGAAGGTGACCTGCGGTTGATCGGCGCGGGCGGCACCCCCCGCGCGGACACCGCGCCGACGACGCCGTACACGCCGTACCCCCCGACGATCGCCGCCCACGAGCAGCAGCGGTCCGCCACCCCGCCGCGGCCCCTGCCACCGCACTCCGCCCCTTCGCGACCCGGGCCCCCGCACACCGCTCCGGCCGCGACCACGACGTCCACCCGGCCCCACCGCGACCGCCGCACCACCACCGTTCTGATCGCGGGCATCGTGGCGCTCGCGCTGGCGGTCGGCGGACTGACGTACGCGCTTCTGGACAACGACGACGGCGGCGGCGGCAACGGCGGCACGGCGCGGGACACCGACACGTCCGTTCCTCGAACGACGGCGGCCACGGAGACGACCCCGGAGGAGGAGACGGCTCCCGGCGGCGGAGCCACCACCCCGGCCCCGAGCGACACCCCCACGTCGACTCCGCCGCCCCAGACGGTGAGCGTGAGCCTGACGGGTGACCGCACCGAGTACTCCGGCCCGTGCCCGCCGCCGCGCGAGGAGGCGCCCACGTTCACGGCGACGTTCACGGTGGGCCGGCTGCCGGCGGAGGTGGACTACCGCTGGGTGACGAGGGACGGGGAGGTCGAGAGCTGGAAGACGCTGTCGTTCCCCGAGGGCGGAGAGCGGACCCGGCAGGACCGGGTGATCGTGACGACGTACGAGGAGAGCGGGACCTACGAGAACGCACTCAGCGTCGAGATCCGCGATCCGGTGCGCACCACGTCCGACGCGGTGGCGTTCTCGGTGTCCTGTGTGACGGAGACCCCGACGGGCGGGGCCTCCGCTTCGGCTTCGCCTGATCCGTGACGGTCAGGCGACGTTGTCGAACATGGGCAGATAGCCGCCGGACTGTCCGCTCGCGGTCGGGTGGTACGACTCGCCGATGTTGAGCCAGTTGACGCTGTGCAGCCAGGAGGCGCCGGAGCAGATCTCGTGGCCGGTGAAGGTGGTGCGGACGTCGGCGAAGGTGAAGCCGTGGTTCAGGGCGCGCTTCTCGATGGCGGTGTTCAGGTGGTCGGAGGCATCGTTGATGGCCTTGCGCTTGGTCTCGGACAGGCCCAGGCAGGCCTGGCCCAGCTTGTAGAAGCGGGGGTAGCCGATGACGACGACGTGTGCGGAGGGCGCCTTGCTGCGGATCGCGGAGTACACGGCGTCGAGCTTGCCGGGGAGCGTGGTGTCGACGTACGCCCGCGCGGTGTTGATACGGGAGATGCAGGTGCTGTCGGACTGCAGGACGCACGTCGTCATGACGTCCGCGAAGCCGGCGTCGTTGCCGCCGACGGTGATCGAGACCAGGCCGGTGCTCGTGTTGAGGGGCGCCAGCTGACCGGCGAGGACTTCATCCGTTCGGGCGCCCGAGCAGGCCGTGAAGTTGAAGGACGAGGGTGAGTTGGCGGCGGCCCAGAGGTAGGGGTACGCGCGCGTGCTGCGCTTGCAGTCACCGCTGGTGCTGATGTAGCTGCCCGCGCCGACGCCGGACGAGTAGGAGTCGCCGAGCGCCACATAGTTGGTGGCGGCGGCTTCCGACGCCTGCGCCGCCGCGCCACCGGTGAGGGCGGCCGTGGCGGCGAGGAGGAGTGAGCCGAGGAACACGACAAGTCGGGAACGTCTCATGGAACCTCCGTTTAGCAGGATCTCTGCCTCAACCGTCGTACCAACTACGCGTGTTGAATGGAAGTGTCCATGCCAATACTTTTCCCTCAGCACCCGTACGCAATCCGCGCGTTCACCGGGCATCGACGGCATGCTCACGACGAGTTTGCTGACAGGTTCTCAACTGTCCCGCTCGTTCACGAGTCCGGGTTCCGGCTCCCCGAGCCGGCTGCAGGAGATCGTTCCGTGACACCCCTGAGCATGGTGTGACAGGACGTTCCCCGGAGGCCGAACACCGCCTCCGGGGAACGTCCGTTCAGGCCGTGGAGAGCGCATTCCCCGTCTTGACGGCTCCCGGGGAGCTGCGCGACATTGAAGCCCGGCATCCGGCGCTTCGGGGGGCAAAGTCGCCAATGCAGACCATCCGTGCGAAGACAGATGCATCAGACGCACCAGACGGGGCCGAGCGGACGCGACCCGGTTCGGGGAGGGACCTGGGACACGCGCTCGCGGGCGCCGCGACCGCCGTCGCGGGGATCGGCGCGCTGCTCGCGCTCGCCGGGTCCGACTCGCCGTTGCGCGGTCCGTTCACGCTGTTCTTCCTGCTGGCGGCGCCGGCCCTGGCCGTCGCCGCCGCGCTCGACGGGCTGGATCCGCTCGGCCGCGCCGTCGCGGCGCTGGCGGGCGCGATCGCCGTCGACATGCTGGTGGCCCAGGGCCTGCTGGCCCTGCACCTGTGGTCGGTGCGCGGCGGCGTCGTGGCCGTGACCGTCTTCAGCGCCCTCACTCTCCTGCTGGTTCTGGTGCGGCGCTTCGGTGGCCGTGCCACGAGAAGACAGGGCTCCTGACGTGGACATCAGTGTGTACCGCCCCGGCGAGCTGACCGCCACCGACCGGGCGGCCTGGACGGCGATGCAGGCCAAGGCCCATCTGCACGGCTCGCCCGAACTCGCGAATCCTTTCCTGTCCCCCGAGTTCGCGCTGGCCGTGGGCCGGTGCAGACGTGGTGTGCGTATCGCGGTGGTCCGCGAGGACGGCGAGCCCGCCGCGTTCTTCCCGTTCCAGAGATCGGCCGCCGGTGTCGGCCGGGCCGTCGGGCTGGGCCTGTCCGACGCCCAGGGCGTGGTGCACCGGCCCGGGTTCACCTGGGACGCCCGGGACCTGCTGCGGGCCTGCGGGCTCTCCGTATGGGAGTTCGACCACCTGGTCGAGGGACAGCGGCCGTTCGAGGCGCACGCCTCCGGCACCTTCCCGTCCCCGGTCATCGACCTCGACCAGGGGTACGAGGCCTATCTGGCCGATCTGCGCGGCCGGTCCCCGAAGTTCACCAGGTCCACCCTCGCCAAGGGCCGCAAGCTCGGCCGGGACGCCGGCGAGGTCGTGTACGTCCACGACGAGCGGGACCCCGCCGCGCTGCGCACGCTGATGGGCTGGAAGTCCGCGCAGTACCGCAGGACCGGACGCAGCGACCGCTTCGCGCACGACTGGATCACCCGGCTCGTGCAGCACCTGTTCCACACCCGATCCGAGCCGTTCGCCGGGATCCTGTCGGTGCTGTACGCGGACGGCAAGCCGGTCGCCGCGCACTTCGGCCTGCGCACCGAACGCGTGCTCGTCTGCTGGTTCCCCGCGTACGACCCGGCGTACGCGAAGTACTCCCCGGGCCTGTTGCTGCATCTGCGGATGGCCGAGGCGGCCGCCGCCGACGGGATCGCCCACCTGGATCTCGGGCGGGGCCAGAAGCAGTACAAGGACTCCATGAAGACACGCGAGATCCATGTGTCGGAAGGGTGGGTGACGCGCCGTCATCCCGTCGCGTACGGGCATCGCGCCCGGCGCGCGCCGGTACGCGCACTGCGCAACGTCGTGGTGTCGCGACCGGAGCTGTTCGAGCCGGCGGACAAGCTGCTCAAGCACATGGGCAGGATCCGGTCAGGAGGAAAGTAACGGCCATACCAACTAAAAGGTGAGGCCATGTCTCAGGTCTTGCCATAAGGAGTGATTCCTCAATATCTTCATACATCTCTTCCGCATCGGACCATCACCGGACGGGACCAGGGGAGGGCTCGGGGCCCGCGGTGAGGTGCCGCAGCGGAACTGCGCGGTAGGGGGGTGCCGTGCTCGGTGACACGTGACCGTGAGGCGTGACGCGTGACCGAGCCGTTCCGCGCAACCGGCTGCCCTGTTCTCGGGGCCGGGGAGCTTGACCAGTGACAAACCCCCCTTTCGAACCGGACAAAGAGCCGGGCCGCCCGGGGGTGGGCGGCCCACCGGACGAGAGGGACCAGACTCATGAGCTCTGTTCTGGGCTCGGCGACCACCGACCAGAATCCGTCGACGGCCGGCGCCTACCGGCCGATATCCACGCACCTGGCCATTACTCCGCCGGTCAGCGTGGTGATTCCCGCCATGAACGAGGCGGAGAACCTTCCCTACGTCTTCAAGACGCTGCCGGACTGGATCCACGAAGTGGTCCTGGTGGACGGCAACTCCACCGACGCCACCGTCGAGGTCGCCCGTGAGCTGTGGCCGGACGTGAAGGTGGTCGAACAGCGCGGAAAGGGCAAGGGTGACGCGCTGATCACCGGGTTCGAGGCGTGCACCGGCGACATCATCGTGATGGTCGACGCGGACGGCTCGGCCGACGGCAACGAGATCGTCAGCTACGTCTCCGCGCTGGTCTCCGGGGCGGACTTCGCCAAGGGGTCCCGGTTCGCCAACGGCGGCGGCACCGACGACATGACCTTCGTCCGCAAGATGGGCAACCGCGCCCTGTGCGCGGTCGTCAACCGCAAGTTCGGCGCCCGCTACACCGACCTGTGCTACGGCTACAACGCCTTCTGGCGGCACTGCCTGGACAAGATCGAGCTCGACTGCACCGGCTTCGAGGTCGAGACGCTGATGAACATCCGGGTGGTCAAGGCCGGGCTGAGGGTGCAGGAGATCCCCAGCCACGAGTACCTGCGCATCCACGGCACCAGCAACCTCAGCGCCGTGCGCGACGGACTGCGGGTACTGCGGGTGATCCTGCGGGAGCGCTCCAACCGGCGTGCGCTGCGCCGCCGCGGCCACCCGTCGCCGATGCTCGACACGGTCCGGGGAGAGGTGTCTTGAGCGGTCCCGACATCTCCGTCGTGATCTGCGTCTACACCGAGGACCGCTGGGAGGACATCCTCGCGGCGGTCGCCTCGGTGCGGGCGCAGTCCCGGCCGGCCCTGGAGACGCTCCTGGTCGTGGACCACAACCAGGCGCTCCTGGACCGCCTCGCCCGGGAGTACAAGGAGTGCGAGGAAGGCGGCGTCGTGCGGGTGCTCGCCAACGCGGGCCCGCGCGGCCTGTCCGCCGGCCGCAACACCGGAATCGCCGCCGCGCACGGTGACGTGATCGCCTTCCTCGACGACGACGCCGTCGCCGAACGCGACTGGCTGCGGTACTTCGCCGTGTCGTACGCCGACCCGCGCGTGATGGCGGTCGGCGGCCGTACGGAGCCCGTCTGGGCGTCGGGGCGCCGGCCGGCCTGGTTCCCGGAGGAGTTCGACTGGGTGGTCGGCTGCACCTACCGGGGCCTGCCGTCCGGGCTGGTGCGGGTGCGCAACGTCCTGGGCGGCAACGCGTCCTTCCGCCGCACGGCGTTCGACGCGGCGGGCGGCTTCGCCACCGGCATCGGACGCGACGGCGACAAACGCCCGCTGGGCTGCGAGGAGACGGAACTGTGCATCCGCCTCACCCGCGCCGTGCCCGAGGCGGTCCTGCTGATCGACGACCGCGCGGTGATCCACCACCGGGTGCCGTCGGGACGCGAGCGGTTCGCCTACTTCCGTACCCGCGCGTACGCCGAGGGCCTGTCGAAGGCACTGGTGTCCCGGAGCGTGGGCGCGGTCAAGGGCCTGGAGTCCGAACGCCGGTACGCCACCCGGGTCCTGCCCGCCGGGGTGGCGCGCGGCCTGGGGGACGCGCTGCTGGCCCGGCCGGGCGGTGCGGGCCGCGCGGGGGCGATCGTCGCGGGCGTGTGCGCGGCGGCCGGCGGGTACGTCGTGGGCAGCGTACGGGCGCGTCGCGGCGGTACGACGTTCTCGGTGGCGCCGATCGAGGGGGAGCCCGGACGTGGCTGACACGCGCGTGCCGATACTGATGTACCACGCGGTCGCGGTGGATCCGAACGACGCCACCCGCGCCCTGTCGGTCACCCCCGAGGCCTTCGCGCGGCAGATGGAGGCCGTCGTCCGCCTGGGCCTCACCCCGATCACCACGGCCGACCTCGCGGGGCGCTGGCGGTCGGGCCGGCCGCTGCCGCCGCGTCCGGTCCTGGTCACCTTCGACGACGGCTACGAGGGCGTGCACAGCCAGGCCCTGCCCGTGCTCACCAAGCACGGCTTCCCGGCCACGCTGTTCGTCTCCACGGGCTGGATCCAGGGCGCCCACGACACCGGCGGCGGCCTCGACCGCATGCTCGACTGGGACCAGGTGCGCGAACTGGCCGGGGCCGGCGTCGAGATCGGCGGGCACAGCCACAGTCATCCGCAGCTCGACCAGCTCGACGACGAGGCGCTGCGCTTCGAGCTGACCCGCTGCCGGGACGTGGTCGCCGGCGAACTGGGCGCCCTGCCCGTGTCCTTCGCCTACCCCTACGGCTACTCCAGCCGCCGGGTGCGCGAGGAGGTCCGTGCGGCGGGGTACGCCCAGGCGCTCGCCGTCGGCAACGGCCTCGCCCGGCGAAGACAGGGGCCGTACGCCCTGCGCCGCGTCACCGTGCGCCGCAGCACCGGGATCGAGGAGTTCGAGCGGCTGCTCGACGGCCGTGCGATCGCCCGCACCTTCGCCAGGGACCGCGCGCTCACCAAGGGGTACGCGCTGGTCCGCCGAGCACGTCAGGTCCGCCGGAAGGCCACCCGTACCCGTGTCTGACACGACGACCGCAGCACAGGCCGAACCGACCGAGAAGGAGATCCCGCGACAACCGGGGCGCCGGCTGCGGCTGCCCGGGCGCGGCCGGGCGCCGGGCGGCGGCCAGCTGCTGCGCAACGCCTACGCGCTGATGCTCAACACGGGCATCTCCGCCGTACTGGGTCTCGGCTACTGGCTGCTGGCCGCCCGTCACTACTCCGAGGCGGCGGTCGGCCAGGGGTCCGCCGCGATCGCCGCGATGAAGTTCCTCGCGGGACTGACCGCGGTGACGCTCACCGGCGCCCTGGCCCGGTTCATACCGGTCGCGGGCCGCGCCACCGGGCGCCTGATCTTCCGTACGTATGCGGGCAGTTCGCTGGTGGTGGCGCTGGCGGCGGGCGTGTTCCTGCTGACGCCGGCCCTGTGGGGGCCGTCGTACCGCTTCCTGCACTCGCCGCTGCCCGCCGCGGGTTTCGTGGCGGCGGTCGTCGCCTGGAACCTGCTCACCCTCCAGGACGGGGTCCTCACCGGGCTGCGCAGCGCGCTGTGGGTACCGCTCGGGAACACGGTGTTCTCGGCGGTGAAGCTGGGGCTGCTGATCGCGTTCGCGGCGGCCGTCCCCATGGCCGGCGTCTTCGTGTCCTGGGTCGCGGCGATCGCCACGTCGGTGCTGCCGCTGGGCTGGCTGGTGTTCCGGCGGCTGGTGCCCCGGCACGTGGCGGCGACCGAGGGGCACGCGCGGCCGCCGACGGTGAGGGAGGTCGGGCAGTTCCTCGCGGGCGACTACACCGGGTCGCTGTTCTCGCTCGCCGTGGTCTACCTCGTGCCGGTGATCGTGGCCGCGCAGGTCAGCGCCGAGGACAACGCGTACTTCTACATCACCGCGACCATCGGCGGCACGGTCAACCTGCTCGCCATCAACATGGGCGCCTCGCTGACCGTCGAGGGCTCGCACACGCCGGGCCGGCTCGCCGCCGACACCCGGGCCGCGCTGAAGCGGATGGCCCGGATCATGCTGCCGGTCGCCGCCGTGCTGTTCTTCGGCGCGCCCCGGATCCTCGGCGTGTTCGGCGCGGGGTACGCGGACGCCGCCACGCCGCTGCTGCGCTGGTTCGCCGTCGGGGCCGTGCTGCGGGTCGTGATGGAGACGTACTTCGCGGTGCTGCGCGCGCAGAGCCGCACCGCCGGGCTGGCCTGGTTGCAGGGGCTGCTGTGCGCGCTGGTGCTGGGCCTGACGCTGGTGCTGCTCCCCCGGATGGGGCTGAGCGGCGCGGGCGTCGCCGAGATCGCCAGCCTCTCGGTGATCGTGGCGATCGCCGCGCCCAGGCTGTACCGCATCGTCCGGGGCGCCGCGTCCGACGTGCCGCCGGGTGCGGCACCCGACGAGGACCTCGCCGACCTGGGGGCGCGCGAGGTCCCGGTGGCGTCCGGGCCGGCTCGCAGGCGCGGGCCGGCCTGGGCGCGCGACAGCGACACCCTCGTGCTCGGCCTGCCGGTCGACTTCGACCACCAGGAACGCCGCCCCGACGTCCGACCGGGCCCGGGGACGCCGCCCACGGGGGTGCCCGCGGTGCCGGACGCCGGAGCGAACGCCCCGTACGGGAAGCCCACGTCGTCCAAGGCGGACAGGACCTACGGGGACGAGGCGGACGCGCCCGAGCCCGAGCCCGAGCCCGAGCCCGCCTCGGTCACGGACGCGGGGTTTCAGGGCTCGCGGCTCCTTGGGTGGCAGCGTCTGATGCCGACCCGTCTCGGGGTGGTCCTCGGCTGTCTGCTGGTCGCCGCGCTCCTGCTGTACTGGGTCCCGGCGTCCCGCCTCGGCGAGGCCGACCTGGACCTCATGGGCGGGCTCGGCCTGATCTCCGTCCTGCCCCTGCCGACGCTGGCCGGCGCCGCGCTGCTGGCCGTGGTGTTCGGTGCGCTGCTGTGGCCGCGCCGGGAGCACCGGACGCTGCTGCTGGTCACGCTGCTGGCGACGGTCGTGTCGCTGCACGCCCTGCCCGCCGTGATCGAGACCGAGCCCCGGTTCGCCACGGCCTGGCAGCACCTCGGCTTCCTCGACCACATCGACCGCACCGGGACCGCCGTACCGGACCTGGACGCGCGCTGGAGCTGGCCCGGCTTCTTCGCGGCGGCCGCCCTGGTCGTCCAGGCGTGCGGGGTCGGCGACCTCACCGAGGTCATCCGCTGGTGGCCGCTGACCGTCCAACTGCTCTACCTGCCGCCGCTGTTCCTGCTCACCCGCGCACTCCGGGCGGGCTGGCGCGCCAAGTGGACCGGTGTCTGGATCTTCGTGCTGAGCGGCTGGGTCGGGCAGGACTACTTCTCCCCGCAGGGCTTCACCTATCTGCTGTACCTGGCCCTCGTGGCGATCCTGCTGGTCTGGTTCCGCGCCCCGCGCGTGGTCGGAGCGAGGTTCCACCCCGGTGAGGCGGAGGTCGAGCCGGCCGGCCGGCGGCAGCGGGTGGTGCTGCTGCTCGTCGTGATCGGCCTGTTCGCGGCGACCGTACCGGCCCACCAGCTGACCCCGTTCGTGATGCTGGGCGTGCTCGCGGTCCTCGTCCTGATCGGCAGGTCCGAGCTGCGCGGACTGCCGGTGCTGTTCGGGGTGATGGTCGCGGCCTGGATCGGCTTCATGGCCGAGCCGTACTGGTCCGGGCACTTCGACGAGTTGTTCGGCGGGCTCGGCGGCGTCGGCGGCAATGTGTCGTCGTCGGTGTCCGGGCGGATCGAGGGCGGCAGTTCCACCCACAAGCTCGTGCTGTACGCGCGCGTGGCGCTGGCCGGCGGTGTGCTGGCCCTCGCCTGCTGCGGCTGGTGGCGGCGGCGCGCGCACCGCTACCGCGAGCGGTCGCTGCTGGTGCTGACCTTCGTGCCGTTCCTGGGCTTCGGCGCGCAGTCGTACGGCGGTGAGATGGCGCTGCGCGTCTTCCTGTTCGCGCTGCCCGGAGCCGCCCTGCTGGCGGGGCTCGCGTTCTTCCCGCGCGTCGGCGTCGCCGAAGGGGTGCGGAACAGGGGCCGGGTGGTCCTCGCCCCGCTGGCCGCGCTGACGGCGGGGCTGGTGCTGATCGGCGGGTTCCTGGTGGCGCGGTGGGGCAACGAGCCGTTCGAACGGGTGCGGCCCGGCGAGGTCGCCGCCATGGAGTTCGTGTACGCGCACGACGACCCGAGCGTGCGGCTGCTGTGGCTCAGCGACGACCCGGTGCAGAGTGTGACGCCCGCCATGCCGTGGGGCGCCCGGGACATGGAGAAGGTGGAGTACGTGCCGACGCTCGCGCCGGCCGACCCGGCGCAGGTGGCGGGACTGGTCAAGGCGTTGAACGAGGCCGGTCGGAACTCGTATCTGATGGTCAACCGGGGTCAGATCACCTACCTCCGCATGGACGCCGGGTATCCGGCGACCTGGGAGCCCCGGCTGGTCCGGAGCCTGGACCTGCGGCCCGAGCTGCGCAGGGTCCTCGTCAACGAGGACGTGACGATCTACGCCCTGGACAGGCAGCCGGCCGGCCCCGTGCCCGAGGCGGACCCCGGCCCGGCGGGACCGCTGGTGACCTGGACGCCCTGGTCGGTGGTCGGGGCCCTCGCGGCGGTCGCGCTGATCGTGCTGCTGTCGGCGCGGGAGGTGGTCCGGGTGGCGGTGCGGCCGGGCGTGCGGCGCCTGCGTTGGCTGCAGAGCAGCTTCTGGTTCTCGCTGCCGCTGCTCGCGGTGCTGCTCGCGGCGCTGGTGCAGCGGTTCGTCACGATGAAGTAGACAGGGCTGCCCGCGCCGGTCACCGCTTCAGCCACTTCACCTCGTACGGCCGCAGGTCGAGCCGCTCGCCGTCGATCCGGGCGCGGACCGTCCGGTCACGCGTGTTGACCACCAGCACGACCCGGTCGGAGCCGAGGACGCGTACGTCCGCCGGGGCGGCCACCGTCCGGTACGCCGTCCCCGGCGGGAACTCGGCGCCGAAGCGGGCGACCAGCTCGTACATGGGAAGCGCCCCGCCGCCGTCGCCGTTGTCCGTCGGCGTCCAGAGGCAGCCGGGGCAGTCGGGGCCGGTCTCCTCCTGCGGGTTCCAGTAGAAGCCGGAGGAGGCGCCGCCCTCAGCCATGGCGATCATGGCGGCGGCCTGGACGGCGCGGCGCCGGGGCTCGGACCAGCCGTGCCGGTCGTCGTTGCCGTCGGCGGGCTCGACGTAGTATTCGGCCCACCACAGCGGCAGGGCGCCGCCGGTCTGCCGCCGCACCCACCTCCCGACGGCCGTGAACTTCTCCGTGGCGGCGAACTCGTCCGGCAGCAGTTCGTCGTCCGTGGTGTAGCTCGAGCCGTCCACCACCACGAAGTCGGCGCCGGCCTTGTGCTCGTTCCAGTAGGCGAAGGCGTCGAGGACCCGCTGGTCCAGGGCGCCCCAGGGGCCCTTGAGGGTGGTGGAGGCGATGTCCGTGCGGCGCGGGTCGACGCTGTCCATCACCAGGTAGGGCCCGCCGACCATGATGTCCGGGTCGACGGCCTTCAGCGCCCGGTGGACCAGGTTGTACAGCTCCGTGTAGCCCTCGTGGTCCCAGCGCTGCTCGGCGTCGTTCCAGAAGCCCTTGAACTCGTTCCAGACGATGAAGTGCCGCACGTCGGGATAGCGCTCGGCGACGGTCGCGGCGAGGGCGGCGAAGTCGGCGTAGTGCTCGGGGCGCGGGGCGGTCTCCAGGGCGGCCTGGCTCCAGTCGGTGTCGCCGGCGTCGCCGCCCTTCATCCAGTCCGGGGCGCAGCACAGGGTGATGACCGGGGTGCCGCCGGAGGCGCGGACGAAGTCGATGCGGCGGTCCAGGGCGGCGAAGTCGTAACGGCCCTTGACGGGCTCGGGGTTGTCGGCGCCCCACCCCATGATGTGCTGGTTCTGCGCCGGCCCCGACCGCTTCAGCCTCGACGTGACCCGGGCGACGGCAGCGGCGGAGCCCTCGTCGGCGCTGAACTGGGTGTGGGTGAAGCCCCAGCCGACGTCGGGTCGCGGCTCCCCGGAGGGGACGACGGGCGTGCCGTGCACCTTGTCGCCGTCGGGTGGGGTGCCGGCGGTGCTCGGGCGGTCGCCCGGTGTGCCGACCAGCGTCACCACCAGGGCCACCAGGACCGCCGACACGCCGAGCAGCGCGGTGAGCCGCCACCGCCGTTCCCCCGTGGTCCACCCATGACGTCCCATCGAGGGCAACAGTAACGGCGGGCGCGGGCGTTGGGGCAGAGGTCGCGCGCACGGGTCCCGCGAACCGGGTGTACCGGGGCACAGCGGGAGGAGGGGCACACGGCCGACACTCCGCGCGCACCACGGAAACCGGGTGCACGCGGCGCCCGTGTGCCCGATCATGGCGGCATGTCTGCGAACCCACACGACGCTCTGCCGATCCGGCTCCACGTCGACGACAGCGACTCGCCGTCCGACGTCGTCGACGCGCTGTTCCTCGGCCGCTTCGCGACGGGCGAGCAGCCGTACTCGCACGCGGCGAACATCGACCGTGTCCGCTCCGGGGCGACGCTGCTGCCGGCGGACGCGCGCGTGCTGCGCGTCGCCCGCGACGACGACCGCAGCGCCACGCTCGCGGAGGGCGACGGCTGGACCCTGCTGGTCTCCCGCTGGAACCGGGGCGCGGACGTCACGGTGACCGCGACCAGCGCCGACCTGGCGAAGAAGGTCCTCGACCAGGCGACGGACGGTGCGGCGGACGAGCCCGAGCCGCAGCCGGAGAACGTGACGATGGGCTTCTGGTACGTCTCGCCGCGGCGCGGGCCGCACCGCACGACCCGGCAGATCTCGGCGGGCACGTGGGACGAGGTGCGCCCCAACTACACCGCGCCGGTCGCGGACGCCATGGACCGGCTGATGAAGACGACGCCGGAGGACATCGCGGGCCGGCTGCTGCTCCTGCACGGCCCGCCGGGCACCGGCAAGACGTCGGCGCTGCGCACGCTCGCCCGGTCGTGGCGGGACTGGTGTCAGGTGGACTGCGTGCTGGACCCGGAGCGGCTGTTCAGCGACGTCGGTTATCTGATGGACATCGCGATCGGCGAGGACGACTCGACCGGCAAGGGCCGCTGGCGGCTGCTGTTGCTGGAGGACTGCGACGAACTGATCCGCGGCGAGGCCAAGCACACGGCGGGGCAGGCGCTGTCGCGGCTGCTGAACCTGACGGACGGGCTGCTGGGCCAGGGCCGCAACGTGCTGGTGGGTGTCACGACCAACGAGGACCTCGAACGCCTGCACCCCGCCGTCGTCCGCCCCGGCCGCTGCCTGGCCCGCATCGAGGTGGGTCCGCTGACCCGGCGGGAGGCGGTCACCTGGCTGGGCACCGAGGAGGGCGTCGGCCGGGAGGGTGCGACGCTGGCCGAGCTGTACGCGCTGCGCCGGGGCACGTCGCCGACGGCGCTGCCGGAGCCGCGGGGCGGTTCGGAGGCGGGGCTGTACCTGTGACAGGCCGTCGGGGCGCGGCCGGTGCTTTGATGGACGTATGACCCTGTTCGTCGGTACGTCGGGCTGGCAGTACAAGGACTGGCGGGGGCTGTTGTACCCGGACGGCTGCCCCACCCGGCTGTGGCTGGAGGAGTACGCCGAGGGGTTCGCCACGGTCGAGATCAACAACGCGTTCTACCGGCTGCCGACGCGGGAGACGTTCGAGGCGTGGCGGGACCGGGTGCCGTCGGACTTCGTGGTGGCGGTCAAGGCCAGCCGCTATCTGACGCACATCAAGCGCCTGAAGGAGCCGCAGGAACCGGTGCACCGCCTGATGAGCCACGCGTCCGGCCTCGCCGACCGGCTCGGCCCGGTCCTCCTCCAGCTCCCGCCGAACCTGCGCGCGGATCCCGCGCTGCTGGACACCTGCCTGGCCTGTTTCCCCGCCGGTACGAGGGTCGCGGTCGAACCGCGCCACGACTCCTGGTGGACGCCGGAGGTGGAGGAGGTCCTGCGCTCCCGGAAGGCGGCCCTGTGCTGGGCCGACGTCCTCTCCCGCCCCGCGACGCCGCTGTGGCGCACCACCGACTGGGGCTACGTCCGCTTCCACCAGGGCCTCGCCCGGCCCTGGCCGCACTACGGCCGTCAGTCCCTGCAGACCTGGCTGCACCGCGTCACGGCCGCCTTCCCCGACGACCACGACGTGTACGCCTACTTCAACAACGACCCGGGCGGGGCGGCGGTCCAGGACGCGATGACGTTCGCGGAGCTGGCGAGGAGGGCGGGGCGAAGGGTCACACGGACGCCGAGGGAGCTGTTCGCCTCCCGGCGTTGACACCGCCCGGTACCCGGTGCCGCGGCGCACGTCGCACCCAGGCCACCACCGGCGAGCCGCTCGCACGGCCCGGGACGCCGACACCGGTAACGCGCCGACCACCGGCCAGCCGCTCACACCACCCGGGACGCCGACGCCGGTAAGGCGCCGACCACCGGCGCGAGCCGCTCACACCACCCGGGACGCCGACACCGGTAACGCGCCGACCACCGGCGCGAGCCGCTCACACCACCCGGGACGCCGACACTGGTAAGGCACCGACGCAGGGGAACTGCTCAGACCGCCGGCCGCTCACGACGGTGCGGCGTCGGCGTCGGCGAGCTGCCCACATCCGCCAAGACCGCCGACGACGGTGCGTGTCGTGTCCTTCAGCCCCGCTCCTGCCCGTACGCCGCCCGCAGCGCGTCCCGCACGGCGTCCAGCGCCGCGTCCTGCCCGAGCCCGAGCCTGCGCACCCGTTCGGCATAGGCCTGCGCCGCGCCCGCCGCCTCCCGCTCCGCGGCCGGCCCCGACGCCGCGACGAACGTGCCGTTGCGTCCCCGGGTCTCGATCACACCGTCCGTCTCCAGCGCCCGGTACGCCTTCGCCACCGTGTTGGCGGCCAGCCCCAGCGACTCGGCGAGCCCCCGGACCGTCGGCAGGCGGTAGCCCACCGGCAACTCCCCCGACCGCGCCTGCGCGGAGATCTGGGTCCGCACCTGCTCGTACGGCGGCACCGCCGTACCCTCATCGATGTCGATCTGCAACGTCACACGCCCGATTCTCCCGTACCGGCCGCAAAATGAGAGGCATCCGGGCGCCTGCCCGCGTAACGTCCGGCCCATGACCGTGATCGTGCGTGATCTGCGCCCCGGGACGGGAGCCGACGTCGAGGCCTTCGCCCGGGTACGGCGCCTCGCCCTGCCCTACCTGGTGTCCACCCCGGAGTCCGTCGCCCACACCATCGCCCACGCCCACCCGGACGCCCACTTCCGCCCCCTCGTGGCCGAGCTGGACGGCGAGATCGTCGGGACGGCGCAGGTGGGCATCGCCCACGACAGCACGGAACCGGGACAGGGCTACCTGAACGTCTACGTGGACCCGCGGCGCACCGGCCACGGCGCGGGCTCGCTGCTGGTCCGGGTCGCCGAGGAGCACCTGGCCACGCACGGAGCGACGACGCTGTTCACCTGGGTGCTGGACGAGCCGGCCAACCGCGCCTTCGCCGAACGCCACGGCTACCGCCCGAGCCGCTCCGCGCACTTCCTCGGCCTGGACCTGGCGAACGGCGCCCTGCCGCCGCTGCGGACCCCGCCGCCGGGCGTCGAACTGCGCACGGCCGCCGACTTCGCGGACGACCCTCGCCCGATGTTCGTCCTGGACGCGGAGACGACGGCGGACGAACCGAGCGACGTCCCGGTGGAGTTCACGGACTACGACGCCTGGATCGCCGAGACCTGGCAGCATCCGCTCCTCGACCACGCACTCACCTCGGTGGTGCTCGTCGACGGCCGGCCCGCCGCCTTCAGCGCGGCCTACACGGACGGCGCCACCTGGTACGCGTCCGCCATGACCGGCACCGCCCGCGCCTTCCGCGGCCGGGGCCTGGCCAAGCTCGCCAAGAACGACTCCCTGCACCGTGCCCGCGCCGCCGGGTACACGGACGCGGTGACGGGCAACGACGCCGGCAACGGCCCGATGCTCGCGATCAACAAGTGGTTCGGGTACGAGATCCGCGCGACGGAGGTGCGCCATGTCCGCCGCCTCGGCTGAGCCGAACGCCCTGGTGGACGTCGTCCTGGTCAAGGCCGGCCGGACGAAGATCCGTTACCCGGCCGAGCTGCTCCAGGACGACGGCACCCGGATCGTGGTCCGCGCCCCCTTCGCGGGCGCCGGCGTGCGCGACTTCGGCTTCGTGCGCTTCGAGCCCGGCGACATCTTCACCGAGTACTACTGGCGGGACCGCTGGTACGCGGTGATGGAGGTCCGCGACCCGTCCGGCGGGCTGAAGGGCTGGTACTGCGACATCGCCCGCCCGGCGGCCCTCTCCGGCACGGAGCTGGTCGTCGAGGACCTCGACCTGGACCTGTGGCGCTCGGCCGACGGCACGGACGTACGCCGCCTCGACGAGGACGAGTTCGCGGACAGCGGCCTGACGGAGACGGACCCCGAGGCGGCCGCCGCGGCGCTGGCGGCGCTGGACGAGCTGGAGGACCTGGCCCGCGGCGAGGGATTCGACGCTCTGCTCAGCGGCTGAACGTCACACCAGGGCGACGACGGCGTACCGCTCGTCGTGGACCTCCCTCCCCCACAGCGACACGTCCTGCGCCAGCGGCTCCACCCGCACGGAGGCGGCGACGGGCGCCAGAAGCTCCCGAAGCCGGTCCGCCGCCACGCCCACCGGCGCGACCGTCCCCCACACCCCCTCCACCAGCACCAGCCGGCCGCCCGGTCGCAGCAGCTCCCGCCAGTGCCGCAGCGCGCGGCCGGGATCCGGCAGCGTCCACAGCACGTGCCGTACGAGGACGACGTCGAAGCGCCGCTGCCCCACCGGCGGCGCTGCCGCGTCACCGAGCAGGAACACGGCGTCACGTCCGGCGAGCTTCGCGCGGGCCCGTTCCACCATGGCCGGGGACAGGTCGACGCCGGTGACGCGGTGTCCGTCTTCGGCCGCGAGGAGCGACAGGCTGCCGGTGCCGCAGCCGAGGTCCAGGACGTCGCCGGCGGTACGGGGCAACCAGGACCGCAGCCGCCGCGCCCAGGCCTCCCGGACGGCGGGGTCGCGCAGCCCGTGGTCCGGCTCGTCGTCGAAGGCGGCGGCGAGCGCGTCCCAGTCATGGCCGTCCGGTGAAGTCGAAGCGTCCTTCGCGTCAGTCGTCATGGCCCTCAGGGTGACACCCGCCACTGACAGTCGGATCGTGACGGCCGACACAGACATAACGGGCGCGATGAGGAACTCTCCCCGAAACGGTCTACCTCTGTGAGAACACGGAACACGGTAGGCACTGAAGGAGGCAGTCATGCGCCGAGTCACAGTGCACAAGCCCCCGCGGAAGACGGAAGCCCGTCGACTCCGCGAGGAGACCGACGAGCCCACTCACGAACGCCGGCCCGAGGTGCGCAAGGACATCGCCCGCACCTGGTGGCCGGCTCCCTGACCTCCGCTACCTCAGCGCAGCCTGAGGACTCCCTTAAAGGGACCATAAGGATCTCCCCGCACCGCCTTCAGCAGGCGATTCAGCGGTCTGTACGGGCTAGCTTCGAAGCGCCCCCCACGGGATGCACCCCCAGGGACCGCTACGAGGAGTTCCCCCATGCCCGCACGCCGCAAGGCCGCCGCCGTCGCCGCCGTCGGCATCGCCCCGCTCGCCCTGACCGCGCTGTCCACCGCGCCCGCGTCCGCGCACGGCTCGATGGGCGACCCGGTCAGCCGGGTCTCGCAGTGCTACGCGGAGGGTCCGGAGAGCCCCCGGTCGCAGGCGTGCAAGGCGGCGGTCGCGGCCGGCGGCACCCAGGCGCTGTACGACTGGAACGGCGTCCGCATCGGCAACGCGGCCGGGCAGCACCGGACGCTCATCCCGGACGGCAAGCTGTGCAGCGCGAACAACGAGGCGTTCAAGGGCCTCGACCTGGCCCGCGCCGACTGGCCCGCGACGTCCGTGAGTAGTGGCTCGTACACCTTCAAGTACCGCGTGACCGCCCCGCACAAGGGCACCTTCACGGTCTACGTCACCAAGCCCGGTTACGACCCCGCCCAGCCGCTCGGCTGGGACGACCTGGACATGGCGAGCCCGGTGGCGACGGCCACCGACCCGGCCGCGTCGGGCGGTTTCTCCACCTTCTCCGGCACCCTCCCGGAGCGCTCCGGCAAGCACCTCCTGTACGCGATCTGGCAGCGCTCGGACAGCCCCGAGGCCTTCTACTCCTGCTCCGACGTGAGCTTCGGCGGCGGCAACGGCGCCGGAAGCGGCTCCGACGACAGCGCCGGTGACGGCGGCGACGACATCAGCGGCACCGGCGGCGAGTCCGCGGCACCCGTTCCCGCGCCCACCGCCTCCGCGCCCACCGACGAGCAGATCGAGGCCGGCGCCGAGCACTCCACCGTCGAGAACCACGGCCACGGCGACGACGACCCCGACACGGCCGCGGAGCCGGCCTCCCGGACCGCCGCCCCGGACACCGCCGCGGACGCCTCCTCGGCCAACCAGCCGAGGGCCGCGGCCGCCGGGGCCTCCGAGAGCCTCGCCGAGACCGGCGGCGACAGCAGCACCACGTACCTCGCGGTCGGCGGCGCCGCCGCGCTCGCGCTCGGCTCGGCGGCCCTGTTCGCGTCGGTCCGCCGACGGGCGGCGGGCGGCGGCCGGCACGGCCGCTGAGACCAGGACTCCGGGGCCTGACCGGCGGCTCAGGCCGGTCGGGCCCCGGCGGTGTTCGGCCGACGGTCGGCAGTCGTCAGCCGGTCAGCTGAACGCCGACGCGCAGGTGGTCGGCCGGGCCCGCGCCGGGTCGAGGGCGTTGGCCACCTCGTGGAACGCGATCCGGTCGAACAGCCCGATCGCCAGGTGCTCGGAGAGGTCGACCGGGCACAGGTCCTGGAGCAGCACGTTGCGCACGTCGGGTCCGTCCAGGTACTGGCTGCGGTACGGCGTGACCACTTGGTCGTACTTGGTGGCGATGACCGTGTAGCGCACGCCTGGCACGGTGTCGCCGCCCGCGTTGAGCTTGGTGAGGAAGGCGGAGCCGGCGATCTGGTCGGCGAGGGCAGGGGTGGCGGCGGAGAGCAGGTCCTCGGCGCCCGGGAAGTACGGCAGCAGACGGGTGAGGCCGGACAGGGTCGTGCCGTGGTTGTCGGGGGCGATGCCGACGAGGGCGTTCACCTCGGCCGCCCCGCCGAGGAACTTGAGGTAGTGACGGGGCATCATGCCGCCCTGCGAGTGCCCGACGAGGTCGGCCTCGGCGGCGCCGGTCGCGGCGAGGACCTCGTCGACGAACGCGTCGAGCTGTTCGGCCGACTTCTCGATCGGGCCGAGCCCGTGGAAGAACGGGACACCGGCCAACTGGCCGTAGTCGAGGGAGAAGACGCAGTAGCCGCGCTTCGTCAGGTACGGGGCGAGTCCCAGCCAGTTGTCGACGGAGTTGCCGAACGTGCCGTGCACAAGGACGACGGGGCGGGGATGAGCGGCGGACGGCTTGCAGGAGTAGTCGTTCCAGCCTCCCCCGCTGGGGGCGGCGGTGGCGGCGTTGGCGGTGGTGGCGGCGGGGAGGGTGGCGATCGCGGCGGTCAGCAGCAGCGCGACGACGGGTCTGAGCACTCGTTTCCAGGGCAGCATCGGGTGATCTCCTTGCGGCTCAAGGGAGGTGCGATGGCCTTACGCCCTGTGATCCGGATCACCAGGATGCTGTTCACTCGTCAAGTTACGGGCGAGTAGTACAAGTGGGAAGTTACGCGTCAGTAAAAACTTCCAGTGACAACTGGTCATGAGCAGGGCGCCATGGGCCCCACGGGCCCGTCCGGCGCGCTGCGCGGCAAGTGGCGCCCCGGCGCCCGCACTTCCCGCTGCCCGGGCAGCCCGCCCCGAGGGCCCGCAGGCCTCCGGGCCGCCTCGTCCGCGGCCCGCGCGCACCCCCGTCCCCCACACCCACCCCACCCCGCCCGTTCGGCACGACGAGCCGTGCCCGCGCCCTCACCCGATGCGACCGACGCCCGGTTCGGTCCGGAGGCGGAGCCGAACGACGGCACCCGCCTCACGCCCCGCGGGCCGACCGAGAGCGGGGCCTACGCCGCCAACGACCCCGGAATCACCGCCCGTGGCCCGAACTTGGCCCGCGCGCGGTCCGCGACCTCCTCGATCCGGCGGACCTTGTCGTCCACGGGGTCGAAGGTCAGCTGGTGGGTGGCCTGCCCGGCGGGCGTGAGCCCCTCCGCGCGCAGGGCGACCGCCCGGACCCGGGCGCGCTGGAGGCCGAGCGCTTCGTACATCCCGTACGCCGCGCGCGTCAACGCCGGTGAGTGCGCGGTCGGTTCCTGAAGGGTGCGGGTGCGGGTGGTCGAGGAGCGGTCGGCGTAGCGGACGGTGAGGGTCAGGGCTCCGCAGACCTTCTCCACGGCACGCAGTCGGCTGCCCAGTTCCTCGGTGGCCGAGAGCAGCGCGCGGCGGTGCCGCTCGGGGTCCAGCTCGTCGCGCGGGAAGGGCCGTTCGGCGGCCAGCGAACGCGACACGGCGTTCGGGACCACCCGGCCGCGGTCGATGCCGTTGGCCTTCTCGTGCAGCTCACGGCCCGCCTTCGCGCCGATCAGCCGCTGGAGTGTGGACAGCGGCGCGCCGGCGACCCGGCCGAGGGTGTCGAGGCCGTACTCGCACAGCGTCCGGGCGGTGGCCGTTCCGACGCCGGGCAGCACGGCGACGGGCTTGTCGGCGAGGAACTCGGCGATGGCGTCCGGCTCCTCGGGCACCACGCGGGTCACCCCGGGTTCGGCGTACCGCAGCGCCACGCGGGCCAGCATCGGGCCGGGCCCCGCGCCGATCACGCAGTCGACCCCGTGGTGGGCGAGCGCCCGCACCCGGATCACCGAGGCCAGCTCCACGGCACTGCGCCCGAAGTACCGCTCGGCGCCCCGCAGATCGGCCAGCGCCCCGTCCGGCGGCAACGCCTCGACCACCGGCGTGAACTCCTCCAGCAACCCCAGCAGCCGGGGCAGGGCCGCCTCGTGCATCGGCGGCAGCTGGAAACGTACGCAGAGAATGGTCATCCCGCACTCCCCGGACTCTGGTGCCACAACTTCCTTCCCACCGCGGGCCCTTCGCCCGCGGGGCGCAGATCGGCCCAGGGGTGCATCTCGTACCCCGTGGGCATCCGGATCTTCCGGCCCCCCGTGCCCTCCCGGTCCTCCGCCCCGCTCGCCCCGCTCGCCTCGTCCGTCTCCCGCCGGCCGCCCTCCGCGCCCCTGCGGGCCTCCATCGGGTCACGGGCCGCGGATCCGGCCGGCGCGGGAAGTCCCTCGGAGCCGGCGAGCCGGCGGCGCGCCGGTCCGTCGCCGTCTTCGCCGACGGTCCCGGGACCGGTGCCGCGCGCGTGCGCGAGCCGGGCCGCGACGCCCTCCAGCCCTTCCTCCCGGCGCACTTCCAGCAGCTCGGCGAGGTTCCAGGCGGCGGCCCCCACCACACTGAGGCTGCGCGGCCCGCGCCGCTGCACCACCCCGCGCACCAGCAGCAGCCAGGAGTGGAAGACGGTGTGCGCGCAGGCGTCGTGCGAGTCGTCGAAGAAGGCGAGGTCGACCAGGCCCGTACCGTCGTCCAGCGTGCTGAAGATGACCCGCTTGCCGGACCGGATCGGCGGCGTCTGCGTGGCCGCCTTGGCGCCCGCGACCAGCACCGTCTCACCGTGCCGGGCATCGCGCAGCCGCCGCGCCGGCACCACGCCCAGTTCGTCGAGGAACCTGCGGTGATCGTCCATCAGGTTGCGCGAGGCGTCCATGGACAGCACGCCCAGCTCGGCGCTGAGCCGTTCCGCCGCGGACAGGTCGGGCAGCCCGGCCGACGCGGTCTTCCGCCCGCCGGCCAGAGGGAGCTGGGCACCGCCGCGACTGCGGGCGGCCCGGTGCAGCTCGGTCAGGTGCAGTTGCAGGTCACGGCGGTTGGCGCCGAAGGAGTCCAGGGCGCCGACCTGGGCCAGCCGCTGCGCCAGCGGCCGGCTGGGGCGCGCCCGCTCCCAGAAGTCCACCAGCGAGGCGTACGGCTGCCCGTCCGCGACCCGCGCCGCCTCGGCCGCGCTGATCCCGTGCACGTCGGAGAGGGCCAACCGGAGCCCCCACACTCCCGATTCAGACACCAGTTCGATCCTGTGTGCGACCCCCGACTTGTTCACGTCCAACGGGAGGATCGGCACCCCCCGCCGCCGCGCGTCCGCCAGCAGCAGCCGCTTCGGGTACATGCCGGGGTCGTGCGTGAGCAACCCCGCGTAGAAGGCGGCGGGGTGATGCGCCTTCAGCCACGCCGACTGGTACGTCGGCACGGCGAAGGCGACCGCGTGCGCCTTGCAGAAGCCGTACGAACCGAACGCCTCGACGATCTCCCAGGTCCGCCGGATCGTCTCCGCGTCGTATCCGCGCGCCGCCGCGTGCTGCGCGAACCACACCTTGATCCGCCCCTGCGACTCCGGGTCGGACAGCCCGCGCCGCACCCGGTCCGCCTCGTCGCGCCCGCAGCCGGTCATGATGTCGACGATGTGGATGATCTGCTCGTGGAAGACGACGACCCCGTACGTCTCCTTCAGCGGCCCTTCCAGATCCGGGTGCGGATAGCGGATCGGCGCCCGCCCGTGCCGTGCCTCGATGAACGGCCGCACCATGTCGGCGGCGACCGGACCGGGCCGGAAGAGCGAGATGTCCACGACCAGGTCGTGGAAGGTGGCCGGCTGGAGCCGCCCGACCAGGTCCCGCTGCCCCGGCGACTCGATCTGGAAGCAGCCCAGCGTCTCGGTGGAGCGGATGAGACCGTACGTCGCCGGATCGCCGTCCCGCACACCGTCCAGGTCGATCCGCTCCCCCGTCGCCCGCTCCACCTCGGCGACCGCGTGCGCCATCGCCGACTGCATCCGCACCCCGAGCACGTCGAGCTTGAGCAGCCCGAGGTCCTCGACGTCGTCCTTGTCGAACTGCGACATGGGCAGCCCCTCGCCGCTGGTCGGCATCACCGGCGTGCGGGACAGCAGCGAGGCGTCGGACAGGAGCACCCCGCACGGATGCATCGCGACCCCGCGCGGGAGCGCGTCCAGTGCCTCGACCAGTTCCCACATCTTCCCGTAGCGCTCCCGCTCCGCCGCCAGCTGCCGGAGCTCGGGCAGTTCGTCGAGCGCGGCACGGGCGTCGCGCGCACGGATGTGCGGAAAGGACTTGGCGATACGGTCGATCTCGGCGGGGTCCATGGACAGGGCCGCGCCCACGTCACGGATGGCGTGGCGGACCCGGTAGGTCTCCGGCATCGCGACCGTCGCGACCCGCTCGGCGCCGAACCGGCCGATGATCGCCCGGTAGACCTCCAGGCGGCGTGCGGACTCCACGTCGATGTCGATGTCGGGCAGCACCAGACGGCGCTTGGACAGGAAGCGCTCCATCAGCAGGCCGTGCTCGACCGGGTCGGCGTGGGCGATGCCGAGCAGGTGGTTGACGAGGGAGCCCGCGCCGGAGCCGCGCGCGGCGACCCGGATGCCCATCCTCTTCACGTCCTCGACGACCTGGGCGACCGTCAGGAAGTAGGAGGCGAAACCGTGGTGGGCGATGATGTCCAGCTCGTCGTGCATGCGCTCCCAGTACGCGCGCCGGCCGGCGTAGCCGTGCCGCACCATCCCCGCCGCCGCCCGGGAGGCGAGCACCCGCTGTGCGCTGCGCCGGCCCGCGCCGACGAGATGCGGCTCGGGGAAGTGCACGGTGCCGATGCCGAGGTCGTCCTCGGGGTCGACCACGCACTCGGCGGCGGACGCCTGCGTCTGCTCCAGCAGCCGGTGGGCGGTGTCCCGCCGGAAGCCCGCGGCCTCGACGACCCGCTCCGCCACCCCGAGCATGGCGTCCGCGTCCTTCAGCCAGGCCTCGCCGGAGTCCAGTTCCTTGGCCGGGTCGATCGGCACCAGGCGGCGGGCGGCGTCCAGCACGTCGGCGACCGGGCCCGCGCCGGGGTCGGCGTACCGGACGGCGTTGCTGAGCACGGGTCGGACGCGCTGCTCGGCGGCGAAACCGACGGTACGGGCGGCCAGGCGCAGGGAGCCGGGGCCGGTGCCCGAGCGGCCGTGCCAGACGGCCTCCAGGCGCAGGGCGTCGCCGTAGACCTCCCGCCAGGGCACGAGGAGCTTCGCGGCGCGGTCCGGGCGGCCCGCGGCGAGGGCGCGGCCGACGTCGGAGTCGGGGCCGAGCAGGACGGTGAGGCCGTCGGCGTGGTTGGCGGACCAGGGCAGCAGGGGTGTGCCCTCGTTCTCGTGCGCCGCAGTGACGATTCTGCACAGATCGGCCCAGCCACGGGCGCCGTCCCGGGCGAGGAAGGTCACCCGAGGTGTCGACTCGTCGACGAAGGCACCGCCGCGCGCGGGCGTGCGGCGCCGCCGGTCCTGCCGGACGCGACCGGGTTCGGGGTCCGCCACCGCCAGCTCCGCCCCGAACAGCGGTCGGACGCCCGCCTTCGCGCAGGCCTTGGCGAAGCGGACGGCGCCGGCGAGGGTGTCACGGTCGGTGAGCGCGAGGGCTTCCATGCCCCGCCCGGAGGCGCGCTCGGCCAGCCGCTCCGGGTGCGAGGCGCCGTAGCGCAGGGAGAAGCCGGAGACGGTGTGCAGATGCGTGAAACCCGGCACACGCACCTCCCGCACTCGTGAACCCGAACAGGCTCTCGAACATCAGTTCCCTACTCTCTCACCACCACCATAGACCAATTTCCGAACGCTTGTGCGACATCCGCCCGGGCCTGTCCGACCTGCGCAAACGCGCTCCGCCGGACGGTGGGGACATGACAGCGACCGGGCGTTGTGGGACCCGTCTGCCGGCCTGGACGCATGATCCGCACTTCTCGCCGTCGAGAACGACCGCTCCCTACGCCGCCTGATCGCCCCCTGGACCGGCTGAACGTGATCACGAGGGCGAACGGCACGGGCAAGTCGAGCCTGTACCGGGCCCTGCGACTGCTCGCCGAGTCCGCGCGCGGCGCGATCGCGGCGCCGGCCCAGGAGGGCGGGCTGCCGTCGGCGCCGTGGGCCGGACCGGAGCGGATCAGCCGTACGGTGCGTGCGGGCCGCCACCCGGTACAGAGCACGGTCCCAGGCGGAACCACAGCGCCGATGAAGGGGCGCGGGGAGCTGCGCGACAAGCCCGCGACGCCCTGCAGCGCCCCGCCGAAGCAACCCCCACGGCGAACGCAACACGGCAGCACCCACTGCCCACGCACGCACACGCACACGCACCGCACACGCAGACGAAAGTCCCGCCCCTCGCGCACGGGGCGGGACTCCACAGCGCACAGGCCGTGCGGCGCGGTCAGCCGATCTGTGTGCCGGTCGCCGACAGCGCCTCGGTCACCGGCTGGAAGAACGTCTCCCCACCGAAGGTGCAGTCACCACTGCCCCCGGAGGTCAGCCCGATCGCGTTGCCCCCGGAGAACAGTGAGCCGCCGCTGTCCCCGGGCTCCGCGCAGACGTCCGTCTGGATGAGCCCGTTGACGATGTCGCCGTTGCCGTAGTTCACGGTGGCGTCCAGGCCGGTGACCGTGCCGGAGTGCACCTGCGTGGTCGAACCGCTCCGGGTGACCTGCATGCCGACGGTCGCCTCGGCCGCACCGGTGATCTGCTGCGTCGAGCCGTTGTAGAGGTTGACCTCGCTCGGGTGGTCGACCTCGGCGGTGTACTTCACCAGGCCGTAGTCGTCGCCCGGGAAGCTGGAGTCCGCGTTCTCGCCGATGACGGTGCCGGACGCGTCGGACCAGGTGGAGATGGACTCGGTGCAGTGACCGGCGGTCAGGAAGAACGGCTCGCCGCCCTTGACCACGTTGAAGCCGAGCGAGCAGCGCCCGCCGCCACCCGTGATCGCGTCACCACCGGCGATGAAGGGCTTGAACTCCCCCTTCGTCCGCTGAAGTTCCGCCGTGCCGCCGAGTTCCTCGACGACCTGGCCCAGCTTCTGCCACTCGGCCGCGGAGACGGTCCGGTCGGCGGTCACCACGACCTTGTTGGTGGTCGGGTCGGTCACCCAGGAGGTGCCGGGGATGGTCGCGTCCCGCTCGAGGGTGGTGCGCGCGGTCTTCAGCTCGGCGAGCGAGTTCTCGACGATTCTCGCCTCGGCGCCGGCCTCCTCGACCAGCCGGGCGGCGGCCTCGTCGAGCACGTTCACCACGAGACTCCTGGCCTTGGCGTCGTAGTACGTTCCCGCCGCGTCGGCGCCGAGGTCCCGGTCGAGCGTCGAGGCGAGCTTTCCGGCCGCCAGGACCGACAGCGTCCTGACCTCCGGGGTGGCCGGGGTCTCGCTGGCGTTCGCACTCTGGAAGGTCACTGCCGCGGCGACGAGCGCGGCGACGCCCGCGCCTGCCACGGCCGCCCGCCGCCCGGGTATGCGTCGGTGCTTCAACTCACGTCCTCCTGTGGGGGGTCGATCCGGGAGGTGATGGGGACCTCGCGGATCAGAAGGTCTGTGGACTGGGCGCCCACTATTCCCAGGCCCACAGGGAGCACACAAGGTCGACTTCAGGACGCGCGTACGACAACTGACGTGCGCCCCTTACGCCTTGCGCAACCTTGACTGTCCACGGTCAGCACCGGGAGCCTTCGCACTGCAAACACTACGTGCGAGTAACCACTATGCGTTCCGTGAGGTCTACTCCTGTCTCGTATTCGCCCCTCGAGACTCGATCCGGCCGGGTCCGGACAGCAGAGAGCCCCCACACGCGAAGTGCGTGCGGGGGCCCACTTGCTGCCGATTACGCCGACGCCCCAAAGGCGGGAGCCGCATCCAACGGCGGCTCCGCCGCCGCGTGGGCGCGACAAGCCACGGACGACCTGCGGCCGCCCACGACCCTCACCGGCGCGGCGCTCAGTACACGCTCACGCCGTACGCGCTCAGCGCCTCGGTGACGGGCTGGAAGAACGTCGTACCACCGGAGGTGCAGTTGCCGCTGCCGCCGGAGGTCAGACCGTACGCGACACCGCTGCTGCCGTAGAGGGGGCCGCCGGAGTCGCCCGGCTCGGCGCAGACGGTGGTCTGGATGAGACCCGACACGATGTCGCCGCCGCCGTAGTTCACGGTCGCGTTGAGCGCGGTGACCCGGCCGCTGTGCGTACCCGTGGTGGAGCCGTCACGGATGACGGTGGTGCCCACGCTCGGGGTGGCGGCGCGGGTGATGTCCACGCCGTTGGCGGTGCCCGGCCTCGTCACGGAACCGGAGTACCGCACGATGCCGTAGTCGTTGCCGGGGAAGCTGGAGCCGGCGGTCGAGCCGATGACCGTGGTGCGGGAGGAGTTGGAGTACCAGGTGCCCGCGCCGTCGGTGCAGTGACCGGCGGTCAGGAAGTACTCGGCGCCGCTGCTGGCACGGACGTTGAAGCCGAGGGAGCAGCGCCAGCTACTCGCATAGATGGCGTCGCCGCCCTGGATGAGCTTGTTGAACTTGCCCGGGGTGCGCTTGATCGTCAGTGCACCGGCGTCCTCGCCGGCCTGCTGCTTGATCTCGGCGATCTCGGCCTGCGACACCGTGCTGTCGACGGTGACGATCACCCGGTTGGTCTTGCTGTCGACGGCCCAGGCGGTGCCCGGGATGTCGGCCTTCAGCACGGAGCCGCTGACGCCCTTGAGCTCGGCCGCGCTGAAAGCGGTGGGAGTGTCGGACGCGTTCGCGCTGGGGACCGCGATCGCGGCTGCAGCCACGAGTCCGGTGGAAACGGCGATCAGCCGGGTCCGTCTCGTGATTCCGCTGCGGGGGGTGGTGCGCTTGATCCTCACTTTTCGTTCCTCCACATGGGAAGTCGGGGGCCCGCGTGGGGGTCGGGGCCCGTGAGGCGCAGCCAGTGGCATGATCGTCCGGATTCCGAACCCGTCGTGCCCCTGACAAGCGCTGAGGGGGAGTATTCGGCTGCGCGGCCGACGGGCGCAAGGGCGCCTTTCGGCCGTCAATCTTTGAACCAACTGTGCGCATTGGCCGTCCCTGTCCCTCCGCCCCTCCTTGCCCTCGAATTGGCTCGGAGCAGGTCGGGCTCTCCCGCCCCGGCCGTCACGCGGAGCGTGCGGCCGGGCGGCGGAAAGGGGAGATGAGAGCGGTGGGCAAAGGCCACGGCGACAGCTCCGCCACGGTGGAGGCCGGCCGCCGGACGGCCCTCGGCCCGGGCGCGCCCGGGCGCGGAAACCGGCGGCGGCACCCGCCGTTTCCGCTGCCGACGCCGTCCCGTGCGACGGTGAGCACGCCCGCGTCACCGTCGGCCGCCCAGAACTCCGGGATGTCCGGAAGTCACCGTTCCTGGTCAGTGAGCAGGAGTGAGTCATGGACCCCTTCCTGGTCACTGCGGACACCCCGAACGGTTGTGGGTGGTTCCGCTCACTCACCCGGCATCAAGGACCAGCAGGTGGAAACCCCTCCGCGTGTTCCTCGGTCGGCCTGGCGTCGTCGAGCCCTCTCAGCAGTCGCAGCCGCAGTTGCACCCGTCGCACCCACAACTGTCGCAGCAGTCACAGCAGTTGCAGCACCCGTCACAGCCGCAGTCAGCGCAGTCGTAGCTGCTGCAGAACCCTTCCTTCCGCTCGCGCGTCCACGGGTCCTCGTACGTGCCGCAGCACAGCTGGCACGTGCAGGCCAGCCCCAGCCACACGGCGCACCCCGCGAGCAGTCCGCGCCGGTCGCGGCGCGGCGGCTCGGGCGGCTGCGGCGCCCCCGGCCCGGCCGGTCCGCCGGGCGGGGCGTAGGGGCCGGCCGCCTCGGGCCGGTGCCCGCAGGATGCGGTGCCGAAGGCACGGTCGACCGAGGCGGGCAGCTCATGGACGAGCAGCCGGTGCGCCAGCCGCCCGTCCGAGAACTCCACCTCGCGCAGCGCGAGCCGGATCCCGTGCACGGCGTCGTCCGCGAGCCGCCGCGCCTCGGCGAGCGAGGTGCCGGTCGCGGTGAGCGGGTTCCAGGCACCCGACGCGGCGTCGGCCTCCCGGTCCTCCACGGCGTCCAGCAGATGCGCCAGCCTCCCGAACAGCCGTCCGGCCTCGGCGAGCGGCTCGACGTTGCCCGGCCGTCCGGCCAGGACGGCGGTGTGCGCGAAGGCGGCGGCGGTCGCGGTCTCGGTCGGCTCGGTGACCGCCAGTACGGGTGTCCCGGGTTCGGCGAGCGCCTCGATGCCGGACTGCCGGTCCACGGCATCGAGCAGCACCGCCGTGTCGAAGCCGACGACGGCCCCGCCGCGTGCCCCCGCGCGTCCCCACCGGTCCGCCACCCGGCGCGCGGCGAGCGCCACGGGCGCGCGGGACAGCAGCCCGTCCCCGTCGGCCACGTGGTCGCGCACCTTGGCGGAGGCGAGCACCAGCGAGACGGCGGCGGCCAGCCGCGCTCCCTCGCCCCGGGCGACGGACGCGGTCCGCATCCCGCGCAGCGGGCACGGCCCGGCGGTACGCCGCAGCCGGCCGCCCTCCGGCGCGAGGGCCTGAGCCTCCGTCAGAACCGAGACCAGAAGACCGTCGTAATTGGTCACCACGCGCGCGAACTGCCCGTGGTCGCTGCGCAGCGCGAGACACAGCCCGCACAAATGCGCCATCCACTCGTTCTTGAGCCGCTCCCCCAGCCGGTGCCGGCACGGCCTGACTATTCCGAACACGATGATCCCCCGTGATACGCGCGACGTTGAGCGGCCGCATCGTATCGGCGTCGAGCGCTTTCCTCGTATCGACCGATTTTCACATCGGATCGACCCCCGCGGTTCACCCGTACGCCCCGCCGCTCACCCGTACGCCGGGAAGAATCATATTTCACTCACAGTCAGCAGCCGTGTAGGGCAACACCCTTGGGGTATCCGGGCTCTCGACGTATCCGCCGTGCACCAGTACCGTCACAAACCCCCCGCGCGGCGTCTATCCACTTGGCGCGCCGTCCGCATCATGGATGACCATAGGGATGCGGAAAGCAAAAGAGACCGCTGTGAGAGGAGGCGTCCATGGGATCGGTGCGCAAGGCGAGTGCGTGGCTCGGCCTCGTCGACGACAACGATGACGAGCGTTACTACGACGACGAGTACACCGAGGGGACCGAGCCCGGCGACGCCTGGGTCACGGACCCGCGGGTGAAGGTGGCCGCGGACGCGGCCGAGCAGAAGGAGCGCCGGATCGCCACGGTGACCCCGGACAGCTTCCGGGACGCCCGGGCCATCGGCGAGCTGTTCCGGGACGGCGTGCCGGTCATCATGAACCTGACGGCCATGGAGCCCGCCGACGCCAAGCGCGTGGTGGACTTCGCGGCCGGCCTGATCTTCGGGCTGCGCGGTTCGATCGACCGCGTGTCCAACCGTGTGTTCCTGCTGAGCCCCTCCGACACGGAGATCATCAGCGGTGAGCCCGCCGCCCACCGGGCGGACGGATTCTTCAACCAGAGCTGAGGCAGGGCCGCTCACCGGAGCCGCCCCCGAGAGGGCTACCGGAAGGCATCGAGTCCGGTGAGCGCCTTGCCCAGCACGAGCTGGTGCATCTCGACGGTGCCCTCATAGGTGAGCACCGACTCCAGATTGGTCGCGTGCCGCATCACCGGGTACTCCAGTGAGATCCCGTTGGCGCCGAGGACCGTCCGGGCCGTACGGCAGATGTCGATGGCCTCCCGCACGTTGTTGAGCTTGCCGAAGCTGACCTGCTCCGGCCGCAGCCGCCCGGCGTCCATCCGCCGCCCGAGGTGATGGGCGAGCAGGATCCCCTTGTGCAGTTCGACCGCCATGTCGGCGAGCTTGGCCTGGGTGAGCTGGAACCCCCCGATGGGCCGCCCGAACTGCTCCCGGCTCCTGGCGTAGTCGACGGCGGCCTCGAAACAGGCCCGCGCCGCCCCCATCGCCCCCCACACGATCCCGTACCGCGCGTGCGACAGACAGCTGAGCGGTCCCCGCAGCCCCCTCACCTCCGGCAGCACCGCATCGGCGGGCAGCCGCACGTCGTCCAGCACCAGCTCGCTGGTGACGCTCGCCCGCAGCGACCACTTGTGCTTGATCTCGGGCGCCGAGAACCCGGGGGCGTCCGTGGGCACGACGAACCCGCGGATCCCGTCCTCGGTCTGCGCCCACACCACGGCCACGGAGGCGACGGACCCGTTGGTGATCCACATCTTGCGCCCGCTCAGCACCCAGTCGCCGCCGTCCCGCTTGGCGTACGTCCGCATGGAGGCCGGGTCGGACCCGTGGTCGGGCTCGGTCAGCCCGAAGCACCCGATGACGTCCCCGGAGGCCATCGGGGGCAGCCACCGCTGCTTCTGTTCCTCGGAGCCGAACCGGTGGATGGCGTACATGGCCAGCGAGCCCTGCACGGACACCAGCGACCGGATCCCGGAGTCCGCGGCCTCCAGCTCCAGACAGGCGAGCCCGTACTGGACGGCACTGGCCCCCGCGCACCCGTAGCCGCTGAGCGACATGCCGAGGGCCCCGATTCCCCCGAGCTCCTTCGCCAGCTCCCGGATGCCCGGCAGCTCCCCCGCCTCGTACCACTCGGCCACGTGCGGCAGCACGCGATCCGCCGCCCATCTGCGCACGGTGTCCCGGACGGCCAGGTCCTCGGGCTCCAGCAGGTCGTCGATCCCGAGCGGATCGGACGGGTCGAAGGGGGGCAACTTCGGGGACACGGGCATCCTCCGGGCAGCTCAAACTAGCACCGCTAGTCACGGACTGGGGGTGACGTTACGACGGGAGGACCCACGGAGCAACCACCCGCGGGCCGCCGACGGCGATCAACCCCGGCGGGCGACGTCCACCTCCGAACGCAGGCGCACGGCTGGTGCGTGGCCGGCGGACCCGGCACCGGCACGAGGCGACGGCACCTCGACAGCCACGTCGGCCTCACACTGCATCACCCGGGGCAATCGCAGAGCCATCACCGCCCCCAGAAGCAGCAACCCCGCGCTCACCAGCAGCGTCGCGTGCAGCCCGTGCACGAAGCTGTCCCGGGCCGCCCGCCGCAGGGCGACTCCCGCGGGCCCGCCGAGCTCCCCGGCCACGTCGTACGCCTCGCCCAGCGAGTGCCCGGCGGCCGCCGAAGCCGAAGCCGGCACGCCCGGCACGGCGGACAACCCGGGCGTGTACGCCGCGTTCATGACGCTGCCCAGCAGCGCGATGCCGATCCCCGCCCCGAGCTGGTACGACGTCTCACCGATCGCCGCCGCGCCCCCGGCCTGCTCCGGCGGCGCCTCGCTCAGCATGGACTCGTACGCCCCGAACAGCGTCGTCTCCAGCCCGAATCCCAGCAGCACGAACCCGGCCAGCATCAGCGGGGCGTTGTCCTCCCGCCCCATCGCCGTCAGCACCACGACCGCCAGCGCGGTCAGGCAGAAACCCGCGCAGACCATTCGCCGCGGCCCGAACCGGCGCAGCATCCGCGCCCCGAACAGCCCGGCCGCCATCGCCGCCACGGTCAGCGGCACCAGCCTGAGCCCCGTCTGCAGCGGCGACAGCCCGAGCACCAGCTGCAGGTACTGCGCGGCGATCAGCTCCAGCCCCACCAGGGCGAGCATCGCCAGCACGATGCACCCGACCGACGTACTGAACGCCGGCCGCGCGAACATCCGCAGGTCCACCAGGGGATGCCTGCGCCGCCGCTGCCGCCGTACGAACAGCGCGAGCAGTGCCAGGCCCGCCACGAGCGGCACCACGGTGAGCACACTGCCGGCCGGCTCCCCGCCGCCCAGCCGCTTCACCGCGAGCACCGTCCCGAACAGCCCGGCCGCGGCCATCAGCGCGCCGAGTACGTCCCAGGGACCGTCCCCGCTGCCCGTCGACTCGGGCAGCAGCATGCGCCCCACCGGCAGGCTGACCAGCATCAACGGGATGTTGACCAGGAACACCGACCCCCACCAGTAGTGCTCCAGGAGGAAACCGCCGAGCAGCGGCCCGACCGCCGCGCCGACCGCGGCCACCGCACTCCAGATGCCGATGGCGAGCGCCCGTTCACGCCGGTCGGGGAAGACCTGGCGCAGGATCGACAGCGTCGCGGGCATGATCATCGCGCCGCCGACACCGAGCAGCGCCCGCGCCAGGATCAGCACCTGCGGATCATGGGCGACGGCGGCCAGGGCGGAGGCGACGCCGAACAGGGCGTACCCGAGCAGCAGGATCCGTCTGCGGCCCACCCGGTCGCCGAGGGTGCCGAAGAGGATCAGCAGCGCGGCGCAGACGAGCGGGTAGGTGTCGACGATCCAGAGCAGTTCTATCGCGCTGGGCTTGAGGTCCTCGGTGACGGCGGGCACCGCCACGTGCAGCACCGTCGCGTCGACCGCGACCAGCAGCAGGCTGGTGCAGAGGACCACGAGGACGACCCAGCGGTTGGCACCGGCCCCGGCCGCCCGACGGCGCAGCCCGACGGCAGCCGTGGTCGTCCCGGACATGTACGTACCTCCCAGATGTTCCCTCGCGTTCGGCGGGCTCGCGGGAGCGGGGGACCTCCCGCGACTCGGCCGGAGAGGAGCGGTGGTCTCCGGCCCGCGCAACGACTGGCGAGTGACACGTCAGCGTACGCGAGTCCGTGGCGGGGTCGCGTGGCGGACCTCTCATCCACATGGCGCAACGATGTGGCGTGTGCCACTACTGCCCCTCGGACCACGTCGGGACCGGCGGCCCGGTTCCGGCGTCCGTCGATAATCGAGCCCGTGACCGATCTTGTGACACGCGTGGCACCCGCGTGGCTGCGGCGCGCGGCCCCGGCCCTGCTCGGGTACGCGGCCGTCCGCGCCCTCGGCCTGCTCGTGCTGGCTCTGTGGAGCGCCGCGCGCGACAAGAGCGCGTACACCCTGCTGACCGCCCGCTGGGACTCCCTCTGGTACACCCGGGTCGCCGAGCTGGGCTACGGCTACGAGGTGCGCCTGCCGAACGGCGACGTGCACTCCAACCTCGCCTTCTTCCCGCTGCTGCCCTGGCTGGAGCGGCTGCTGCACGCGGTGACCCCGCTGTCGTACGCCGCCGCCGGTTTCGTCGTGGCCCTGCTCGCCTCGCTCGCCGCGGCCTGGGGGATCTTCGCGGTCGCCGACCACGTGTACGGGCGGCGGGCGGGCGTCTGCGCGGTGCTGCTGTGGGCGGTGCTCCCGGTCGGGATCGTGCAGTCGATGGCGTACAGCGAGTCCCTGTTCACCGCGCTCGCCGCCTGGTCGCTGTACGCGGTCCTCACCGGCCGCTGGCTCACCGCGGGCAGCCTGGCGCTGCTGGCGGGGCTGACGCGCCCGGTGGGTCTCGCGGTGGTCGCGGCGGTGTGGGCGGCCGGCATCGCCGCGTCCCCAGTGCCCCGGCAGGCAACGTGTGCCCGTCAAGGAGCGGCGTCCGGTGCGTTCTCTCGGTGCGCCGGCCGGAAGTCCCCGTTCTGGACGTACCTGGGCTTTCGCCCGGTACGGCGAGAGGGCGTGCCGGGCGTCGCGACGGGGCGAACGTCGCCTGTCGGGGCACTACGGGAGCGGCACCGCGGCACTGCTCCATTCGCGCACCACCGCAGCGCGAGGCCCGAACCCGGCGCGCGCCCGGCCCAGCACGCCCCCTGTCTCCCACCGTTGCCGCCCCAGGACGGCGCACCGGCCTGGCGGTGCGCCGTCGGCATGCTCCTCGCGCCCCTCGGCGCCGCCGGGTACGTCCTGTGGGTCGGTCACCGCACCGGCCGGGGCCCGCTCGGCTATCTCGACGTCCAGGCGGGCTGGCGCAACGGCTTCGACGGCGGGTACGCCTTCGCCCGTTTCGTCGCCGAGAAGTTCACGTCCTTTCCCTCCGCCCTGGCCGGCCTCGGACTCGTCGTCGGGGTGGCCCTGGTGATCCGGCTGTACGTCGTCTGCGTCCGACAGCGCCAACCGCTCCCGCTCCTTGTGTACACGGGCGTCGTCACCGCCCTGGCGCTGTGCGCGTCGAGCTACTTCGGCTCCAAACCGCGCCTGCTGCTCCCGGCGTTCCCGCTGCTGTTCCCCCTCGCGCTCGCCCTGGCCCGGCCGCGCACCACGGCGTCCGCGCTGGTCGTCGGCGGGGTCGCGGTGGCGTCGGCGGTGTACGGGGCGTTCTGGCTGAACGGCTCGGGTCCGCCGTGACCCGGCCAGGGCGCCCGGTGAGCGTGCGCGGAATTCCATTCGATCTCCTGGTGAACAACTCCATAAGCAGGCCGAAACACTGGCTTTGGAATGATCAAAGGAATTGCGGCGGAGGGCACCTGCTTATTGCCGGACTTCCTGGAAATAAACCCGTTCCTGAGAGCAATCCCACATCACATCGTCATTACAACCCCGGTGATTCGGCGGGGAACTGAGCTCACTCGCTGTAACGTCGATTGTGTGCGTACCGAACCAAAGCTGACCCGGCTCGACCGGATCTTCGCCCGACTGGACCGTGAACCCGAACGGCCGGTCCTGGACGTGCCGCGCATGACGCGGCACCGGGTGGTGCTCTTCGGCGCGACGCTCGCCTTCTACCTCACGATCGTCCTGGCCGTGGTGACCACCTCGTGGCTGGTCCGGTTCGACTGGCAGGCGATGCTCTTCCGGCCGTACCAGCAGTGGCCGGAGATCCACGCGTTCCTGGACTACTGGGTGGTGCTCGGCCAACGCGGCCCGACCGCCGTGATGGTCGCCGCCTGGCTCGGCTGGCGGTCCTGGCGGCAGCACACCCTGCGGCCGCTGCTGGCCTTCGGCGCGGCCCTGCTGCTGCTGAACGTGAGCGTGGGCGCCGTGAAGTACGGCCTGGGCCGCTCGGGCCCGCACTACGCGACCGAGGTCGGCTCCAACGAGATGTGGCACTGGTTCCAAGCCGGCAGTGACATATTTCCCTCGGGACACACCGCGAACGCCGTCGTGACCTGGGGCATCCTCGCCTACCTGGCCACCTCGCCGCGGGCCCGGCGCTGGTTGTCGGCCCTGTCGGCCGTGCTGTCGCTCAGCGTCGGCCTGACCACGGTGTATCTCGGTACGCACTGGCTGAGCGATGTGCTGCTGGGCTGGACGGCGGGGCTGCTGATCCTGCTGGGACTGCCGTGGTTCGAGCCGCCGATCGCCCGTGCCGAGGCCTGGCTGCTGGGCCTGCGCGACCGCTGGCCGGCCGGCGCGAGCCGTACGACACCGCAGGCCGCGCCGGTGCCGGCCACCGTGCCCGTCACGGTCGCCCCGCTCCCGGCCTCGGAGGAGGAGGCGCCGCCGCGCGAGACCGTCTCCCAGACGGCGGCCCGCCCCCCGCGGGCGCCGGTGTTCCTGGCGCCGGGCCCGCACACCACCCGCGCGGAGCGCACGCCGGTCAGCCCGGCCGGCAGCCGCCGACCGCAGCACCCCGAGCGCGCCACGCGCGGCTCGACCCCGGCGGCCCGTCCCCTCACGGGCGGCTGACCGGCCCGGACGCAGGCCGAAAGGCCCCGGTTCCCGCAGTGGGAACCGGGGCCTTTCCGCGTGGCGGAGCCGCGTGTCCGGTCAGCCCTTCCAGGCCCGTGTCACCGTGCTGTCCTTCACCTCGAAGTTCAGCCGGCCGACCCGGTACTCCATCGTGATGATCGTCCCCGGCGGCAGCGAACGCACCGTCGTCCAGCCACGCCCACGCGCGCGTTCCTCCGCGTCGGCCTGCGGGAGACCGACGTAGGTCTCGGGATCGTCATCGGGTTCGGATGTCGAGAACGGTGCCATGCCGCCACGCTAGGCGCTGCGGGGCGGGCGTGGGAAGTGGACGCCGTGCACCGTCCGTCACTGGTCCCCTTCCGGTCACGCTTCTGTCACAGGATCACGACACGCGTTTCAGTGGAACTCCGTCACACGGACGGGCGGTTCCGTCCCCCTTGCGGCCGTACACGAACGCAATTTTCGCGCGGGGCCGTGGCGCCGTGAATAGCGCGACCCAAAACTTCGCGACCGAATGCCCCCGGACGCCTTTTCCTTCCGATTCCGAACGGGCCCGGGACAGCCACGCAGGCGCACAGGAAATACACATTCTCGGCACAGAATCCGCGTGCGCCGTCGTTGGTCGCGCCCGGGGCCGCGCGCGCGTCAGTGCCAGGAACGTCGAGGTCGACAGCCCTTGAGGCCACGGCCGCCCCGACGTGCGACCGCACACCACCCGGGGTGCGCCGAGCGTCGCGCCATTCGGGCACCCCGCGTCGCAGGGCCCGGCTCAGGCGGTCCCGGGCGACCGTGATCGCCTCGGTCAGTTCCGCCGGCTCCAGCACCTCGAACTCCAAGCCCAGCAGCATCACGTGGAGGACCATCACGTCCAGGCTCGCCGCCCCGGTGCGCAGGACGCACGCGTCGTCGCCGTCGGGCTCCAGCGTCCCGTCGGACGGTGAGACCCGCTCGGCCGCCTCCGCGAGCGGCACCAGCAGCCGTACGACGGCCCGCGTGGCGTACGCGCGCGTGGAGACCCCCTGCGACACGTAGGCGGCCAGGTCCTCGGCGGGCGGGGTGCGCGGGGCGCAGCGGGGGCCGTGCGGCGGTTTCGGCGTGATGCGGTCGACGCGGAACGTCCGCCAGTCGTCCCGGTCGAGATCCCAGGCGACGAGGTACCAGCGCCGTTCCGTGCACACCAGGCGGTGCGGTTCGACCGTGCGGCGGGTGGAGGCGCCGTCGTGCGCGAGGTACTCGAAGCGCAGCCGCTCGGCGTCCCGGCACAGTCCCGCCGGCTCGGTCAGCAGCGAAGGGTCGACGACGGCCCGCGGGCCCGGAGCATCGGCACGGTGAAGGCGTTGAGGGCGCCGACCCGGCGGCGCAGCCGGTACGGCAGCACCTGCTCCAGCTTGGCGAGCGCCCGGACGGAGCTCTCGCCGATGCCCTCGACGCCCTGCCCGGCCGCCGTGCGCAGGCCGACGGCGACCGCGACGGCCTCGTCGTCGTCCAGCAGCAGCGGCGGCAGCTCGGCACCCGCGCCCAGCCGATAGCCGCCGCCCGTGCCCGGGCTGGCGTTGACCGGGTAACCCAGCTCGCGCAGCCGCTCGGCGTCCCGGCGCACGGTCCTGGGGGTGACGCCCAGGCGCTCGGCCAGCTCGGCGCCGGACCACTCACGGTGCGCCTGGAGCAGGGACAGCAGGCGCAGCAGACGGGCGGAGGTCTCGAGCATGCGCCCGAGTATCACCCACCCGGACGCCGGCTCAGGTCCGCTCCGAAGAGCCGCAGCAGTTCGTCCTCCACGACCGGGGTGAGCGCCGCGACGTAGCCGTCCGCCAGGTGACCGAAGTCCCGGTAGACCATGGTGTTGCCGACCACGACCGGGCAGTTGCCGGACGGGGCGCAGATCCAGTCGTAGGGGTCGATGAGCGTCACGTCCTCGGCGGCCGCCGCGGCCCGGATCGCCTCGGTGACCTCGGGCTTGGGGTCGGCGCTCGAACGGTGCCGGGCGCAGTCGCTCAGGCTGTCGGGGTGCGCCACCGCGCAGTCCACCGCGTTGTTCTTCGGCCAGGGGGTGTCCAGGACGGTGAGCACCTTGGTGTGGCCGCCCTGCTGGAGCATCCGGTAGGTCTCGGCCTGTCCCCGGCCCCACACCTCGGCCATGTCGCCTGGCCCGTACAGCTTCGCCGAGTTGGAGCTCGACGTGATGACGAGCTCGGGCTCCAGCTCACGGATCCTGTCGAGGGTCACCGCACGCCAGTCGTCGCAGGAGGAGTACGGGCCGCCCTGCCACTCGATGGTGATCTGGGAGATCTTGCACGCGTTCTTGGTGAACGAGTAGAGCCGCCAGTGGTGCTTGCGGGCGATCGCGTCGAGCGCCGGGAACCACTGCGCCACGTGCGAGTCGCCGAAGAGGACCACGGAGCGGTCGGCGGTGCGGTCGCCGTACAGACAGGGCTGTGTCTGCACCTTGTCGGTCATTTCCAGGGCGCAGTCGTCGGTGTAGACGGCGGACCTCTTGTAGGCGGTGTCCCGCATGCTCGGCGTGAGGTTGGACGGGAGCTTCTCCACCGGTTGCCCGAGCAGCTCGGTCAGTGCGGCACGGGGGTCGGACGCGCTCGCGATGGTCTCCTTCGTGTCGGGCCGTGCCGTGCCCGAGCTCAGGGCGGGCGGGAACTGCGCGGCGAGCACCGCGGCGGCGGCCGCGGCGGCCGACAGGCCGAGGCCGAGCGAGAGTCCCCGGCGGGCACGGGTCTTGAACGCGCGGTGGAAACGCATCGGGTTCTCGACCAGGTGCAGGGTGCCCCAGGCGAGGACGATGCCGCCCAGCGCGGCGATCAGCCGCAGCGGCCCGTCGTGCTCGCCGAATCCGGCGGCGGCCGGAACGATGAGGATGAGCGGCCAGTGCCACAGGTACCAGGCGTAGGAGATCCCGCCGATCCAGACGGCGGGCCGCAGCGACAGGAGCGCGCCCGCGCCGTATCGGCCGGCGGCGGCCCCTCCGGCGAGGACGGCGGCGGCGCCGGCGACCGGGATGACGGCGTGGTGGCCGGGGAAGGGGGTGCTCTCGTCGAACGCCACGGCCGCGTAGGCGATGGCGGCCAGGCCGGCCCAGCTCAGGGCCGCCGCGACCGGGCGCGGGATGTCGTCGAGGCGGTGCGCCGCCAGGGCCAGCAGGGCGCCCACCGCCAGCTCCCAGATCCGCCCCTGCGACCCGAAGTAGGCCCAGGAGGGGGAGGTCTCGGTGAGGTGGAGGTTCAGGGCGAAGGAGCCGGCGGCCAGGGCGAGCAGCGGGATCGCCAGCAGGACCCGGCGCCGGAAGAGCTTGAGGGCGACGATCAGGACGATGGGCCAGATCAGATAGAACTGCTCCTCGACCGCCAGTGACCAGAAGTGCTGGAACGGCGAGGGCGGCACGTCCGCGTTGAAGTAGTCGGTGCCCGCCTCGGCCAGCCGGAAGTTGACGACGTACCAGGCGGAGGCGATGGCGTCCTTGGCGTAGTCCGCGAAGCGCAGCGGGCCCAGGAAGAGCCAGGAGCCCGCCAGGGTCGCGAGGACGACGAGGGTGGAGGCGGGCAGCAGGCGCAGCGCCCGGCGCGCGTAGAAGCGGCCCAGCGATATGCGGCCCTCGCGGGTCCACTCACGCAGCATCAGCGAGGTGATCAGGAACCCGGATATGACGAAGAAGACGTCCACGCCGATGTATCCACCGGCCACGTGGGGCACCCCCGAGTGGGAGAGCACCACGAGCGAGACCGCGACCGCGCGCAGGCCCTGGATGTCCCGTCTCAGTCCGGGACCGCCCGTGGGAGCGGACGGTTTCCCGCGGTCCGCGGAAGCACCGTCCCGCGGTGCCGGAACGGACGGGCTGTCATCGGAAGCAGGCCGCGCGGGGTGCACGAGGCGGCGGACGGGCACCGTGGAGATCTCCTTGCTCAGGGGGTGTCACCCGGCCGAGTACGGGTGTTCGCCCCGGAGCCGGACGATCGAACGTACCGTCGGCCGGGTCCGCGAGTCATGACGTTGTCATTACATCGTCATAACGGGCGGGTGGACCCGGCCTGAACGGGGACTGACCGTGACTGTACCGGAGCCGTCCGGGCGGCTCAGCCGGCGAGTGGCGGGCCGAACACCGCGGGGACGTCCTGCAGGCGGGCGGGAGAGCCCGGGATGACCAGAGTTATGCCGACTTCGATCCGTTCCGGCTTGGCCCCGATCGTCTTCTTGTTCGCGTCGTAGAGGGCTTTCCAGCCGCCCCCGACCTTGTACGTGCGGGCGATCGAGTACAGGGTGTCGCCGCGCTTCACGGTGTACCAGCGACCCTTGAGGCCGTACCGCTTCGCGCAGACCGGCCAGGCCTGCCATCCCTGCACGGCGACGACTTCCCGCGCGACCGCGATCTGTTCCGCGCGGGTGGCGAGGTCCGCGCGCGGGGCGTACTTCAGGCCACCGAACGCCTTCCAGGTGGCCTGCGAGAACTGCAGGCCACCGTAGTAGCCGTTGCCGGTGTTGATGTTCCAGCGCCCGCCGCTCTCGCACTGGGCGACACATCCCCAGGGCCACTGGTCGTCGGAGCACGACGTGGGCAGGTGCCGGGCGGACGCTCCAATCGCCGGGGCCTGGGCCGGGGACGGGGGCGCCGCGTGGGCGGCGACGGGGGCGAGGACGGTCAGCAGGGCGGCGGCGAGGGCCAGGGTGAGAGGTGTGCGTTGCATCGGCTCACGCTAGGCAGCGCCCCACGTGGGCCGTTCGCGCCGCGCCCGCTGCGCCGAGGGGCCCCACCCGGTCGGCGGACCGGCTGGAGCCCGTCGCCGCGTGCGGGAGAATGCGGCTCAGAGGACGAGCCGCTGCCCGGGCACGATCACGTCGGGGTCGCCGCCGACGACGGCCTTGTTGGCGGCGTACAGCCGCTGCCAGGTGGTGCCGTTGCGGGTCGCGATGCCGCACAGCGTGTCGCCCCGGCGGACGGTGTAGTCGCCGCGGGAGGCGTCCCGGTCGGTGTGCCCGGCGTCGCGCACCGGAGCCTGCGCGGGCTGCGACGACCCCGACGACCGGGGCTCGGACGGCCGCGTCGGGGCGGAGTTGCCGGCGGACGCCTCGGGTGCGGCCGGCGCTCCGCCGTACGCCCCGGCACGCACCGAGCAGGTCGGCCAGGCGCCCCATCCCTGGGCGCGCTGGACGTGGGTGGCGACGGCGATCTGCTGCTCCCTGGACGCCTGGTCGGCGGTCGGTGCGTAGGCGGTGCCGCCGTACGCGCGCCAGGTGTCGGCGGAGAACTGCAGTCCGCCGTAGTAGCCGTTGCCGGTGTTGATGTGCCAGTTGCCGCCGCTCTCGCACTGGGCGATGCGGTCCCACACTCCGCCGTCCGCCGCCGTGGCGGGACCGCTCGCGGCGAGCAGTCCGAGCGGGGCCAGCAGGGCCGCCCCGGCGAGGACCGCCGTCGTACGCGCCTTACGGACGTTGTCGCGGCTGGTATCGGCACATTCGGACATGTAATTCCCTCTCGACGTACCCGGGTTCCCCCAGGCCGTGCGCGGTTCCCACGCGAGGGCGTGGTCGTCGCGCCGGCCCCGTCCGCCGGAGGTCGTGCTGCGGACCGGCCTGCTGCGGCCGGTCCGGGTCGGCGGACGTGCCCGAGCGGTGCTCGTTGCACACGGCCGAGGAATGTACGGAGCAGGACGAGCCCGGATCAACCAACTGCCCGTTCATCCAGGCCACTTGACAGTTACCCACGGTAGCGGCATTTTTCCGCCACCCATTTCGTTCGGCGATTTCCGGATTTGTCGACCACTCCCTCCGCCGTTCTGTGACTCACCTCACCGACTCAAGTCCCGCAGCAATGAACGGACTTGACGGAGAGTGCCCGATTCCGCGCCTGCCGTGACCGTATGCGCAGGATGGTTCGATTCCGTTCGCCGGACAGCGTGACTACCGCCACAGCTCGGCCGTTGTCTTCTTCATGAGCCGGGGACCCACCCCGGATCACAGGCCGGGAGCCACCCGGCCTCGCCACGCACCGCATCCCGAGGGAGCCACCCGTGCCGCGCATGCTCGACGTCAGCGACGAGGTTCGCGCCGAGATCGGCGACGAAGAAGCCGACCGGCTGCTCGCCGGAGACAACGCCCCGGGCAGTTACGACTGCACGTCCTGCCGCACTCCGGGCGACTCCGAGCGCGAGCGCACCAGCACCGTCCTGTTCATCGGCGACGAGACCGCGGTGCTCGCCTTCGCCCACGCCGGCTGCCTGCCCTCGCAGGTCGTCCAGGTCACCGAGGAACAGCTCCAGGGCGCCGTGAGGTCCATCAGCGGCAACCGCGGCGACCTGGAGCCCGAGACGGTCGTGCCCGAGCAGGCCGTGCTCGGGGTCACCAGCGGACTCGTGCTGATCGCCGGTGAGTTGCACCCGGCGCTGGTCGTCGAACCCACCGGCCCCATCGTGCGTCCGGGCTCCACCGCCGCCGGGGACGACTTCCTGCCGCTGCTGATCGAGCAGGGCTTCATGCCGGTGTCCGAGCTGAACTCCGTGCCTCCGGTGCTGCACGGCTGGTCGGTGCTGCTCGCCATGGGGCAGCTGCACGCGGTGCTCCAGCCGGGGGCCAACGGCGGGCAGCCGGTGGCGTGGTGGCAGGCGCACCAGCCGCTGCAGGTGACCGAGGGGTGGCGGACGGCCGCCAACAAGCACCAGCAGGTGCTGATGTTCGCCGCACCCGTGGGCTCCATCGGGCGTCAGCCCCGGGAGGACCTGCTGCGGGACGCCCTGGACAAGGCCGCGGCCAACGGCAAGCTGGTCGCCGGCGTGCTGCCGCTCGCCGGGACGTGATCACCGGATCGCCGGAGGGGGCGCGGGAGCACCGGCGTCCTCGGGGCCGTCCGCCGCTGGCCACGCGGCACCGCTCCCCGCGAGGGACGTCGCCGACCGCATCCCTTCCCCTTCGGGGTCGTTTGGACATACGTGCACGCATACGACGTTCCCCGCCGCCAGTCCTTGCAGCCGATTCCGTCCGCTCGGTCCGGTCAGGATCATTCCGGCGGGCCATCGGCCACGCCGATCTACGACGCGCTCTACGCCGAGTACGTCAAGAACTTCCGTGCGCTGCCGGGCGATCGGCGCGGCGAGGAGAACCTCGGGTTCACCGCGTTCTGGAACCTGCCGCACGGCTCGGGCAGCAGCGCCTACAGCGCCTACAGCGCGGGCGCGCAGAGCACCCGGCACAGCGGTGGCCAGCCGACCTGGCAGCGGGTCGGGACGATCGGGCAGCAGCAGTCCACCGGGACGCACCACGTCCCCGCACTGCCACCCGGCCCCCGCCGCGGCATCTGAGAAGGGCGGCCCCGCCGGGGCCGCCCTTCTTCATGCTCTGCCGCTACTTCCGCTTCGCGCCGCGCTTCTCGCGGACCCGCACCGAGATGTGGATGGGCGTGCCCTCGAAGCCGAACTCCTCGCGCAGCCGCCGCTCGATGAAGCGCCGGTAGCCCGCCTCGATGAAGCCGGAGGCGAACAGCACGAACCGCGGCGGCTTCGTGCCGGCCTGGGTGCCGAACAGGATGCGCGGCTGCTTGCCGCCCCGGACCGGATGCGGATGGGCGGAGACCAGCTCGCCCAGGAACGCGTTCAGCCGGCCCGTCGGGACACGCGTCTCCCAGCCCGCCAGCGCCGTCTCGATCGCCGGGACCAGCTTCTCCATGTGCCGCCCGGTGCGCGCCGAGACGTTCACCCGGGGGGCCCAGGAGACCTGGCCCAGCTCGGTCTCGATCTCCCGCTCCAGGTAGTAGCGGCGCTCCTCGTCGAGGGTGTCCCACTTGTTGTACGCGATGACGAGCGCCCGGCCCGCCTCGACGGCCATGGTGACGATCCGCTGGTCCTGCACCGAGATGGACTCGGCGGCGTCGATGAGGACGACGGCCACCTCGGCCTTCTCTACGGCGGCGGCGGTGCGCAAGGAGGCGTAGTAGTCGGCGCCCTGCTGGAGGTGGACCCGCTTGCGGATGCCCGCCGTGTCGACGAACTTCCAGGTGGTGCCACCGAGTTCGATCAGTTCGTCGACCGGGTCGCGCGTGGTGCCGGCGAGTTCGTTGACGACGACGCGCTCCTCGCCTGCAACCTTGTTCAGCAGCGAGGACTTGCCGACGTTCGGGCGGCCGATCAGGGCGATGCGGCGCGGACCGCCGACGCCGGTGCCGCCGACGGCGTCGCGCGGTGCCTCCGGCAGCGCCTCCAGGACGGCGTCCAGCATGTCGCCGGTGCCGCGGCCGTGCAGCGCGGACACCGGGTAGGGCTCGCCGAGGCCCAGGGACCACAGGTAGGCCGCGTCGGCCTCGCCGCTCGGGCCGTCGACCTTGTTGGCGCACAGCACGACGGGCTTGCCGGCCTTGCGCAGCAGTCGGACGACCGCCTCGTCGGTGTCGGTGGCGCCCACCTTGGCGTCGACCACGAAGACGACCGCGTCGGCCGCCTCGATGGCGAACTCGGCCTGCGCGGCCACGGAGGCGTCGATGCCGAAGACGTCCTGCTCCCAGCCGCCGGTGTCGACGACCTTGAAGCGGCGACCCGCCCACTCGGCCTCGTAGGTGACACGGTCGCGGGTGACGCCCGGCTTGTCCTCGACGACGGCCTCGCGGCGGCCGATGATGCGGTTCACCAGAGTCGACTTGCCGACGTTCGGGCGGCCGACCACGGCGAGGACGGGCAGCGGGCCGTGCCCGGCCGCCTCGATGGCGCCCTCGACGTCCTCCAGGTCGAAGCCCTCTTCGGCGGCGAGCTCCATGAACTCCGCGTACTCGGCGTCGCCGAGCGCCCCGTGATCGTGCTCGAACGCGTCCGAGCCGTCGGGCTGGATCTGGTCGTTCATGAAGTCCGTACCTCGTCGTTCATCGTGGTGATCGGTGGAGCACCCGGTTCGGGGTGATCCACTACTCAGTGTCGCCCAGCGCCCGGTCGGGCGCCCGGCGTTTTCGGCCCGCTTCCCGGACCGTCAGACCCGCCCGCCGGGGGCGGCGAGCCGGCCGGTGAGCCGTCTGGCCTGCTCCAGGTGCTCGGTGAGCTGCTTCTGGATGCGCTCGGTCGCCTCGTCCAGCGCCGTGCGCGTACGCCGCCCGCTGCCGTCGCCCGCCTCGAGCGGTTCGCCGAAGACGACGTCGACGCGGTGCCGCAGCGGAGGCAGCCCCTTTATCAACCGTCCCGGCCGTTCGGAACTTCCCAGGACGGCGACCGGGACGACCGGGGCGCCGCTGCGCACGGCGAAGTAGGCGAGGCCGGCCCGCAGCGCGGCGAAGTCTCCCTCCCCGCGGGTGCCCTCGGGGAATATCCCCAGCACGCCGCCGGCCGACAGCACGTCCAGCGCCCGGGTGACGGCCGTGCGGTCGGTGCTCTGCCGGTCCACCTTCACCTGACCGATCCTGGTCAGGAAGGGGTCGAGCGGGCCGACGAACGCCTCCTTCTTGATCAGGAAGTGCACCGGCCGGGGCGCGACGCCCATCACCATCGGACCGTCGATGTTGTGGGAGTGGTTGACGGCGAAGATGGCCGGGCCGGTCGCCGGGACCTTCCAGGCGCCCAGCACCCGGGGCCGCCACAGCGCGTGCATCAGCGAGAGGCCGATGCGCCGGCCGGTCTCCGCGCCCCGCCGGGACGGTGCCTCGGTCACTTCGCCGCCCGCTTCTCCTCGACGAGGGTGACGACGCACTCGATGACCTGCGCCAGCGTGAGGTCGGTGGTGTCCACCTCGACCGCGTCGTCCGCCTTGGCGAGCGGCGAGGTCTTCCTGCCGGAGTCGGCGGCGTCCCGCTTGATCAGGGCCTCGCGGGTGGCGTCGACGTCCGCGTTCTTCAGCTCCCCGCTGCGCCGGGCGGCGCGGGCCTCCGGGGAGGCGGTGAGGAAGATCTTCAGGTCGGCGTCCGGCAGCACCGTCGTACCGATGTCACGGCCCTCGACGACGATGCCGTTGCGCGCGCCGGCCGCGATGGAGCGCTGGAGCTCGGTGATCCGGGCACGCACCTCGGGCACCGCGCTGACCGCGCTGACCGTGGCGGTGACCTCCTGCGTGCGGATCGGGCCGGCGACGTCCACGCCGTCGACCGTGATCGTCGGCTGGACCGGGTCGGTGCCGGAGACGATGTCCGGCTTGCCGGCCACGGCGGCGATCTCCGACGGGTCGTCGACGTCGATCCCGTTGGTCACCATCCACCAGGTGATCGCCCGGTACTGGGCACCGGTGTCCAGATAGCTCAGTCCGAGCTGCGCCGCCACCGCCTTCGACGTGCTCGACTTGCCCGTGCCGGAGGGGCCGTCGATGGCGACAATCACTGCCGGGGCGCTTTCCACTGTGGGGACCTTCCTGGGCCGGGGTGGTGGTGGGGGCGTGACGGTGCCCCGCACAAGGTTACTGGGTGCGGGTCACCCGGCCGGCCCACCCGCCGGGCGCCGACCGGCTGCGGCGGGCCGTCCGGCGTTCGAGCACGACAGCGTCCCCGCCTCGGCCCGAACGCCTACTGCCGCAGCGCCCATCCCCGGTCCCGCAGCGCGGCGCTCAGCACGGGCGCCGCCTTCGGCTCCACCATCAGCTGCACGAGACCCGCCTGCTGCCCGGTGGCGTGCTCGATCCGTACGTCCTCGATGTTGACCCCGGCCTGCCCCGCGTCCGCGAAGATCCGGGCCAGCTGGCCGGGCTGGTCGTCGATGAGCACCGCGACGACCTCGTACGTGCGGGGCGCGGAGCCGTGCTTGCCGGGCACGCGGATCTGCCCGGCGTTGCCCCGCCGCAGCACGTCCTGGATGCCGGAGGTCCCCTCGCGGCGCTTGGCCTCGTCGGAGGACTGCAGGGCGCGCAGCGCCCGCACGGTCTCGTCCAGGTCGGCGGCGACGTCGCTGAGCAGGTCGGCGACCGGTCCGGGGTTCGCGGAGAGGATGTCGATCCACATCCTCGGGTCGGAGGCGGCGATCCGGGTCACGTCCCGGATGCCCTGCCCGCACAGCCGTACGGCCGCCTCCTCGGCGTGCTCCAGACGCGCGGCGACCATGCTGGACACCAGGTGGGGCATGTGCGAGACGAGGGCCACGGCCCGGTCGTGGGCGTCGGCGTCCATGACGACCGGGACGGCCCGGCAGTGCGAGACCAGTTCGAGGGCGAGGTTCAACACCTCGGTGTCGGTGTCCCTCGTGGGGGTGAGCACCCAGGGGCGGCCCTCGAAGAGGTCGCCGGTGGCGGCCAGCGGCCCGGACTTCTCGCGGCCGGACATGGGGTGCGTGCCGAGGTAGCGGGTCAGGTCCAGTCCGCGTGCCTCCAGCTCGCGGCGCGGGCCGCCCTTGACGCTGGCGACGTCGAGGTAGCCGCGGGCGAGTCCGCGCCGCATGGCGTCCGCGAGCACCGCGGCGACGTGCGCGGGCGGGGCGGCGACGATCGCGAGGTCCACCGGCCCCTCGGGCGCCTCGTCCGTGCCGGCGCCGAGCGCCGCCGCCGTGCGGGCCTGCTCGGGGTCGTGGTCGGCGAGGTGGACGACGACACCGCGCTGGGCGAGGGCCAGGGCGGCGGAGGTGCCGATGAGCCCGGTGCCGATGACGAGTGCGGTCCTCACTGGGCGATGTCCTTGCGCAGGGCGGCCGCGGCACCGAGGTAGACGTGGTTGATCTCGGCGCGCGGCCGGTCGGAGTCGATGTGCGCGAGCACGCGGACGACCCGGGGCATCGCGCCCTCGATGTCCAGTTCCTGGGCGCAGATCAGCGGCACGTCCAGGATGCCGAGCTTGCGGGCGGCGGCGGCCGGGAAGTCGCTGTGCAGATCGGGCGTGGCCGTGAACCAGATGCTGATCAGGTCGTCGGTGGTCAGCCCGTTCCGTTCCAGGACGGCGGTGAGCAGGGCCCCGACCTGCTCGTCCATGTGGGCGGCCTCGTCCCGTTCGAGTTGGACGGCGCCCCGGACCGCTCGTACCGCCACGGCGATGCTCCTTGCTGGTGTGCGAAAACGGCTTTCGTCCATCAAGCCTAGTCAGCACGGTGCGGACAGGTGCGGGGCGCTCGCCCGCTGAGACGGAGCAGCCGCGCGCGGCGCGGGAGTCAGAGGTCCCAGAGCGCGCCGAGCGTCACCAGTTCGCTCCGGTACTCGATGCGGTCCGCCCACTGCGCGGGCCAGGCGTCGGCGCCGAGGTACGCGCCCGCGAAGGCCCCGGCGAGACACGCGAGGGAGTCCGAGTCACCGGAGGTGCACGCGGCCCGGCGCAGGGCGGTGAGGGGCTCGTCCACGAACAGCAGGAAGCACAGCAGCCCCGTGGCCAGAGCCTCCTCGGCGATCCAGCCCTGCCCCGTGGCCAGGCACGGGTCGGTCTCCGGCGAGATCGTCCGTACGGCGTCCCGCAGCCGGTCGAGCACGCCGAGGCACTCGTCCCACCCGCGCGCGATGAACCGCTCCGGCGTGGCGTCCTCGGCCCGCGTCCACAGATCGCCCAGCCAGCGCTCGTGGTAGTGCTCGCGGTTCTCGTAGGCGTACGACCGCAGCAGCCCGACCAGTCCGGTCGGCTCGGCGCCCTGCGCGAGCAGTCGCACGGCGTGCGCGGTGAGGTCGGAGGCGGCCAGCGCCGTCGGATGCCCGTGCGTGAGGGCGGCCTGCAACTGGGCTGCTCCTGCGCGCTGTTCGTCGCTCAGCCCGGGGACCAGGCCGATCGGCGCGACGCGCATGTTGGCGCCGCAGCCCTTGGAGTGGATCTGGCTGGCGTCCTGCCAGCGCCGGTCCGGCTGCTCCAGCAGGACGCAGGCCCGGATGCAGGTGTTGCCGGGAGCCCGGTTGTTCTCCGGCGAGCGGTTCCAGGCGATGAACTCCCGCCGCACGGGCTCGGCCAGTTCGGCGGGCCCGAGGACGCCCCGGTCCATGGCCGTCCGCAGCCCGCGCCCCAGCGCCAGCGTCATCTGCGTGTCGTCGGTGACGATCGCGGGCGTGGGCAGTTCCATCCCCCGCCAGGGGCCGCACGTGGCGAGGATCGACGGCACGTCGTGGAACTCGGTCGGGAAGCCGAGCGCGTCGCCGAGGGCGAGGCCCAGCAGGGAGCCGGTGGCGGCGCGTTTGCGGACGGTGGTCGTGGTCATGCGGGGCGTCCTTCCCGGGACGGGCGGAGGAGGGGCGGGTGCAGGGCGGCGGCGCCGCCCGCGCGGTAGAGGGCGGCGGGTTTGCCGCGGCCCTTGGTCAGGCGCGCGGCGCCGGGCACCGGTTCGACGAGGCCGGGGGTGGCGAGCACCTTGCGCCGGAAGTTGGGCCGGTCGAGCGGGGTGCCCCAGACGGCTTCGTAGACCTGCTGGAGCTCGCCGAGGGTGAACTCGGGCGGGCAGAACGAGGTGGCCAGGCCGGTGTACTCCAGCTTGGCCCGGACCCGTTCGCGGGCGTGGGCGAGGATCCGGTCGTGGTCGAAGGCGAGGACCGTGCCGCGGGAAAGGGCCCTGTCGTCGACGACAGCCCCCTCCCGGCCTGCCTGGACCGCTTCGTGCTCGGCGCGGATCCCGAGCCCGGAGAGAGGCAGCCACTGGGCGTGCGCCGCGTCCCCGCCACCACGGGGCTCGGGCAGGTCGGGCACGAGCGCGGTGTACGCGACGGAGACGACGCGCATCCGCGGGTCACGGCCGGGTTCGCTGTAGGTGCGCAGCTGCTCCAGGTGCAGCCCGGCGGCCGCGGTGCCGGACAGGCCGGTCTCCTCGGCGAGTTCGCGCCGGGCGGCGGTCTCGGCGGACTCGTCGGGCCGTACGAATCCGCCGGGCAGAGCCCACCTGCCCGCGTACGGCTCCTGGCCGCGCCGGATGAGCAGTGCCTGCATCTCGCCCCCGCGGACGGTGAACACGGCGAGGTCGACGGCGACGGCGAAGGGCTCGAAGGCGTACTTGTCGTATCCGTCGGGCAACCGTGCCTCCGCGCGGGCGTGCCCCTCGGGCACCTTCCCCTCCCCGCCGCCGTGCCCCTCGGGCGGCACCATCGCCTTCGCGTCGCCGTGCCCCTCGGGCACCTTCCCCTCCGCACGGCCGTGCCCCCCGGGGACCACAGCCTCCCCGCCGCCGTGCCCCACGGGCGGCACCATCGCCTTCGCGTCGCCGTGCCTCTCGGGCACCTTCCCCTCCGCCTCCGCACGGCCGTGCCCCCCGGGGACCACAGCCTCCCCGCCGCCGTGCCCCACGGGCGGCACCATCGCCTTCGCGTCGCCCTGCCCCTCGGGCACCTCCGCCTTCCCCCGGCCGGGACTTCCGGGGACCGGCCGGCCCGGCGCGCTCATCGCTTCTCCGGCAGTGGATCGGCGAGGTCCCAGCCCTCCGCGAGCAGGTCGTCGACGGCCGCGACGGCGGTCGCCAGGCGCTTGTCGTGCGGGCCGGTCAGGGTGAGGAACCGCCGTCCGGTGCGGGTGAGTTCCGTCCGGAAGCGCTCGGTCATCCAGGGCCGCAGCTCCTCGCCGTCCCGCAGCCCGTCGTCCTCGAAGGGCACGCCCTCGTGGTCGGTGAGCAGCCACAGGTGCTGGCGGCGGGGCGCGGGGATGCCGGGGTTGCGTCCGCCGACGTACCGCTCGTGCCAGACGGTGGTGGCGAAGGAGTCCGTGTCGCAGAAGAGCACGGGCGAGCCCTCGGCCCCCGCCCGGTCCTCCAGGGCGTTCTGCCGGGCGCCGATGAGCGGGAACTCCTCCGAGGTGAACTCCACGTCCTCCCAGACGGCGCCCGGGTGCTCGCGCCGCAGGGCGGCGAGCTTGTCCTCGCTGAACCGGCGCCCGTACTCGGGCACGTAGCGCGTCCCGGCCGCGGTAGTGCTCGGTCAGGGCCCTGGCCATCGTGGTGGTGCCGGTGGACTCGGCGCCGAGGACGACGACGCGGCGGGCGAGGGCGCGGCGCACCGGCGCTTCGAGGAACTCCCAGGAGCCCACCGGGTCCTTGCGGACCGCCGTCCCGGACACCGGGAAGCGCCGCCGCTCCGGGTCGACGCAGACGGACACGGCACCGAAGCGCCGGGCGAGTTCGTCCCCGTACGCCTCCGAGGTGAACACGGCGTCCACACGCTCGGACACGGCGCCCCGGAAGACCGCCATGTGCGCGTCCCACACCGCCGGATCGGTGACGTCCACGGGGATGTCGTCGACGGCTCCCACGACACGTACGTCCGGATGGACCTCCCGCATCCACGCCGTCCGCTCGGCCAGCGGGATCGACTCGACCGACGAGGCGCAGACCAGCACGGTCAGACGGTCGCACCGGTCGGCCGCGCTGCGGACGAGATGGTGGTGGCCCGCGTGCGGCGGATAGAACTTGCCGAGCACGAGCCCGTGCCGGAACCGCCGCCGTGCGCCCGCCGCGTCCTCGCTCATGCCACCGCCTCCACGGCCTGCGGCCGGGCCGCGAGCTCCCGGCGCCAGTTGAGCAGCCCGAACACGCACAGGGCGAGGAAGCCGGCGTAAAGGATCGACGTGAGGTACAGGTCCTTGTACGCGTACAGCGGGATGTAGACCACGTCAGCGGCGATCCACAGCCACCAGGACTCCAGGCGCTTGCGGCACTGGCCGTAGGTGGCCATCAGGGACAGCGAGGTGGTGAGGGCGTCCCAGAACGGCACCGTCGAGTCGGTGGCCCGGTCGAGGAGCAGCGTGATGCCGGCCGTGCTCACCATCCCCGCCGCGCACAGCCACGCCCACTCGGTACGGCTCGTGCGCCGCACCGGCAGGACGTCGGAGCCCGGACCACCCCCGTGGGCCCAGGTCCACCAGCCGTACCCGGCGAGGGTGATGAAGACCAGCTGCAGTCCGGCGTCCGCGTACAGTCCGGACTCGGTGAACAGGAGGATGAAGAACAGGTTGTTGGCGATCCCGACGGGCCAGTTGGCGATGTGGGCCCGCGCGACGAGCCAGACGCACAGCGCGCCGCTGCCGAATCCGAGCACCTCCGTCCAGCTGACCGGGGTGCCGATGACGGTGACGAGCGGTCGCTGCAACGGTTCGAGCATCTCCGCGAGACTCACTCCACCCGCCTCCTTAATAGTCACTGAGACTATAAAGAGCGCGGACGGGTCGGCACAACCCGTTTGCCCACCCGTTCCCGGGGCCCCGTCCCCCGCGCCGGACAAGCGAATCGGCCGGCCCCGGCGCTCCGGGACCGGCCGACGGATCGACGTGCGCGCGCGGCTACAGCTCGACCTCGCGCATGAGCATCCCGACCTCGGTGTTGGACAGCCGCCGCAGCCAGCCCGACTTCTGGTCGCCCAGGGTGATCGGGCCGAAGGCGACGCGCACCAGCTTGTCGACCGGGAAGCCGGCCTCCGCGAGCATGCGGCGCACGATGTGCTTGCGGCCCTCGTGCAGCGTGACCTCGACGAGGTAGTTCTTGCCGGTCTGCTCGACGACCCGGAAGTGGTCGGCGCGGGCGTACCCGTCCTCCAGCTGGATGCCGTCCTTCAGGCGCTTGCCCAGGTCGCGCGGGATCGGGCCGACGATGTGCGCCAGGTAGGTCTTCTTCACGCCGTACTTGGGGTGGGTCAGCCGGTGGGCCAGCTCGCCGTGGTTGGTGAGCAGGATGACGCCCTCGGTCTCGGTGTCGAGCCGCCCGACGTGGAAGAGACGCGTCTCGCGGTTGGTGACGTAGTCGCCGAGGCACTGCCGGCCCTCGGGGTCCTCCATCGTCGAGACGACGCCGGCGGGCTTGTTCAGCGAGAAGAACTGGTACGACTGGGTCGCGACGGTCAGGCCGTCGACCTTGACCTCGTCCTTCTCGGGGTCGACCCGCTTGCCCTGCTCGGTGACGATCTCGCCGTTGACCTCGACGCGGGCCTGGTCGATCAGCTCCTCGCAGGCCCGCCGGGAACCGTACCCGGCGCGCGCGAGCACCTTCTGCAGCCGCTCGCCCTCCTGCTCGGCGCCCGGGAAGGTCTTGGGCAGCTTGACGTCCTTCTTGCCCGCGTACCGCTCGCGGTTGCGCTCCTCGACCCGCGTCTCGTACTCGCGGGAACGCGCCGGTGCCGTACGGCCGCCCTGCTGGGGCTTCTTCGGGCCGCCCTTGGCGCCGCCCCGGGCCGCGCCGCCGCGCCCGGCCTTCGGGCCGTCCTTGGTCGCCCCGGGGCCCACGTCGTAGCGGCGCTCCTCGGGGCGGGGCTTGCGGGGGCGGCCCTGCCCCTGCTTCTGGTCCCGGTCGTTGCCGGCGCCGCGGTAGTTGCCGCGCCCGCCGGTCCCGCCACTCTTGCCACTGCCGCTGCTTCGCATCAAAGTTCCGTCGTCTTGTCGTCTGCGTCCTCGGAATCCGGAGCGTCCGGATCGAACGACGGCACGCCTTCCTGCGTCTCGGCCTCGATCGCCTCGGCCTCCGGGAGGAAGGGCGCGAGCTCCGGGAGCTCGTCCAGGCCGCGCAGGCCCATCCGCTCCAGGAAGTAGTTCGTCGTCGTGTACAGGATCGCACCTGTTTCGGGTTCCGTGCCCGCCTCCTGCACCAGACCCCGCTGAAGCAGGGTGCGCATGACGCCGTCGCAGTTCACTCCGCGCACGGCGGAGACGCGGCTGCGGCTGATCGGCTGGCGGTACGCCACCACCGCGAGCGTCTCCAGCGCCGCCTGCGTGAGCCGGGCGGTCTGGCCCTCCAGGGCGAGCCGCTCGACGGCGGGCGCGTACGCGGGGCGGGTGTAGAAGCGCCAGCCGCCGGCGACGACCCGCAGCTCGAAGCCGCGCCCCTGCGCGGTGTACTCGTCGGCCAGCTCCCGCAGCGCCGTGCTGATCTGCCGCTTGGGCCGCTCCAGTATCTTCGCGAGGTGCTCCACGGTCGCGGGTTCGTCCACGACCATGAGGACGGCCTCGAGGGCGGGCTTCAGCTCCAGGTCGGCGACGGCGCGCAGCCCGGGCGGCAGCTCGGTGGTCTCCTCGCTCACTCCTTCTCCTCCTGCTCCTTGGGCTGCTCTGGCGGTCGGTCGAACTCGTCGGTCACCATCGGCCCGGCGTCCGACTCGCCGCCGGTCCAGCGCACCAGGAGCTCGCCGAGGGCGGTCTCCTGCTCCAGCGCCACGGCCTTCTCGCGGTACAGCTCCAGCAGCGCCAGGAACCGCGCCACGACGGTGAGGGTGTCGTCGGTGTCCTCGACGAGCGCGCGGAAGCTGGCCTCGCCGAGTTCCCGCAGCCGTGCGACGACGATCCCGGCCTGCTCCTGCACGCTCACCAGCGGCGCGTGGATGTGGTCGACGTACACCTGCGGCTTGGGCTTCGGCTGCATCGCCTTGACGGCGAGCCTGGCGAACCCCTCCGGGCCGATGCTGATGACGACCTCGGGGAGCAGCTCGGCGTGCTCCGGTTCGAGGCCGACGGTACGGGGGTGGCGGTGGGCCTCCTCGTCCAGGCGGCGGTCGAAGATCTCGGCGACCTGTTTGTACGCGCGGTACTGGAGCAGCCGCGCGAACAGCAGGTCGCGCGCCTCCAGCAACGCCAGGTCGGCCTCGTCCTCCACCTCGGCGGCGGGCAGCAGACGCGCCGCCTTCAGGTCGAGCAGGGTGGCGGCGACGACCAGGAACTCGGTCGTCTCGCCCAGGTCCCAGTGCTGCCCCAGCGCCCGGATGTGCGCCATGAACTCGTCGGTCACCTTGGACAGCGCGACCTCGGTGACGTCGAGCTTGTGCCGCGAGATCAGCTGGAGCAGCAGGTCGAAGGGGCCCTCGAAGTTCGACAGCCGCACCCGGAAGCCACCGGAATCACCGTCCCCGACGTCCTCGGGAGCCTCAGTGAACTCCGCAGGGGCTTGCACGGACTCCGCAGGGGCCTGAGCGGGCTCCACGGGAGCCTGAGCTGACTCCGCCGGAGCCTCAGCGGACCCCACTGGGACCTGAGCGGACCCCACGGGAGCCTGAGCTGACTCCGCCGCAGCCTCAGCGGACCACACGGGGACCTGAGCGGACCCCACGGGAGCCTGAGCTGACTCCGCCGCAGCCTCAGCGGACCACACGGGGACCTGAGCGGACCCCACGGGAGCCTGAGCTGACTCCGCCGGAGCCTCAGCGGACCACACGGGGGCCTGAGCGGGCTCCACGGGGGCCTGAGTGGGCTCCACGGGGGCCTGAGCGGGCTCCACGAGGGCCTGAGCGGGCTCCACGAGGGCCTGAGCGGGCTCCACGAGGGCCTGAGCGGGCTCCACGGGCCTCGTCGCGAGCTCGGCGTGAGCCTCCGCGTGCTCAGCGGGAACCTCGGGTCCACGATCCGGTTCCGCTGCGGCGGGCTCGGGCGCCTCGGGTTCCGGCCTCGCCGGAGGGACCGGCTGGGGTGGGACCGGTTCGGGTGGGCTCTGCTCCGGTGGGATTCGCTCGGGAACCGGCGCCTGGGCAGGTCCGGCCGGAGCCCCTGGGCCCCTGCCCAGCGCACGCCGACGGCCGGCCGGGCCGGAGGGGGAGACTGGGGAACCGTGCGAGGTCATGGCCCCCGCAGGCTACCGCTAGCGCCCGCGCAGCCGACGTACGAGGATGCTGGCGTCCCCCCGGGTCTCCAGGTCGGCCAGCACCACGGCGACCGCCTCGCGCACGATGCGCCCCCGGTCGACGGCCAGCCCGTGCTCACCCCGGAGCACGAGACGCGCGTGCTCCAGATCCATCAGCTCCTCGGCGGACACGTACACCGTGATCTTCTCGTCGTGCCGCTCACGTCCACTGGGCCGCCGCGTGGCCGCCCGCCCGCGCTTGCGCTGCGTCGCCGCGGCAGAACCTTCCTGCGCCGCCGCCTGCCCCTGCCGCCGCGAGGAGCGCTCCGCGCCCCGGCTGCGCGACTCGGTGTCGGCCGGCTCCGCGTCGGCCGCGACGTGCTCCGCCCCGTCGCCGTCCCCGCCCTGCGCGGGCACGGACTGCGGCGTGTCCTCCGAGACTGCGGCCGCCGCGTCGCCCTCCGCCGCGGGGGGCGGTACCCGGGCCTCGCCGTTGGCGCCCCGCCGGGGAGTGGATGCCTGGAGCGCCATTCCCCCTGTCGTACGGAACAGTTCGTCGGCCCCCGGCAAACTCACTCGGCGTGACACCGGGCGAGCACCTCCCTGGCGAGCTGGCGGTAGGCGGCGGCACCGACGGAGTTGGAGGCGTACGTGGTGATCGGCTCGCCGGCGACCGTGGTCTCCGGGAAGCGGACCGTGCGCCCGATGACCGTGTGGTAGACGTGGTCGTCGAACGCCTCGACGACCCGCGCGAGCACCTCGCGGCTGTGCACGGTGCGCGAGTCGTACATGGTGGCGAGGATGCCGTCGAGCTCCAGCTCCGGGTTGAGCCGCTCCTGCACCTTCTCGATCGTCTCGGTCAGCAGCGCCACACCGCGCAGGGCGAAGAACTCGCACTCCAGCGGCACGATCACCTTGTGCGCGGCCGTCAGGGCGTTCACGGTGAGCAGGCCGAGCGAGGGCTGACAGTCGATCACGATGTAGTCGTAGTCTGGCAGCAGCGGCTTCAGCGCGCGCTGGAGCGACGACTCGCGGGCGACCTCGGAGACGAGCTGGACCTCGGCGGCCGACAGGTCGATGTTGCTGGGCAGCAGGTCCATGTTGGGGACCGCGGTCTTCAGCAGCACCTCGTCGGCCGACAGGCCCCGCTCCATGAGCAGGTTATAGACGGTGAGGTCCAGCTCCATCGGGTTGACCCCGAGACCGACCGACAGCGCGCCCTGCGGGTCGAAGTCCACGAGCAGCACCCGGCGTCCGTACTCCGCGAGCGCGGCACCCAGGTTGATGGTGGACGTGGTCTTGCCCACACCGCCCTTCTGGTTGCACATCGCGATGATGGTCGCGGGGCCGTGGTCGGTCAGCGGGCCCGGGATCGGGAAGTACGGCAGCGGGCGCCCCGTCGGGCCGATGCGTTCTCGGCGCTGGCGGGCCGCGTCGGGCGCGAGCGTGGCCGCGTACTCCGGGTCGGGCTCGTACTCGGCGTCCGGGTCGTAGAAGTGCCCGTCGGGCAGTTCGTCGTAGTCGGCGAAGTGGTTGTGGGGCGCGCCACTTCCGTCGCCGGCCATGGCGTTCACGTGATGGCCATCCATGCTCTGGTGTGCTGGCTGAGTCACCCCTGACTTGTGGTGACTCTGGTGGGCTGCGAAGGTGCGCACCGCTACGGAGCCGACAGCCTCGAACCCCGCGGGAGCCTGGCCCCGCGCAAGGCTTCCTGGTCGACCACCCCCGGGAGAAAATGTCGACTCATTCACAAGTCGTCTTACCTCCTTGGTGACCAGGAAACTTCTAGACAGGTCAGCGTGGCACCATGCCGACGGTTGGCGACTCTATGGCGTGTCGGGCGTCCGCAGCAACACAATCCGCCGGACCCGGCAGGATGTGTCGGCAATGAAACATCCCTCTGTCAAGGGCGTACGGCCGTCGCACGGCAGGTTTCACCGGTGTGCGAATCGGCTCAAGGGTGACGTTCGAGGCGAGTTGGCCGAGAGCCGCAAAGTGACCATACACACATCCGGCCGGACCTTGTCGGGCAAGGTCCGGCCGGGTGCTGGCGGTTGACGAACCGTATTGACGTATCGCCTTTGCGAGATGATGACTTAGCCGAGCAGGGACTCCAGCTCCACGTGGTCGAGTCCGTGCGCCTCGGCGACCTCGCGGTAAACCACCTTGCCGTCATGCGTGTTGAGGCCCTTGGCCAGCGCGGGGTCGCGCCGCAGCGCCTCGACCCAGCCGCGGTTGGCCAGCTCCACGATGTACGGGAGCGTGGCATTGGTGAGCGCGTTGGTGGAGGTGTTCGGCACGGCGCCCGGCATGTTGGCGACGCAGTAGAAGACCGACTGGTGGACCTCGAAGGTCGGCTCGGCGTGCGTGGTGGGACGGGAGTCCTCGAAGCAGCCGCCCTGGTCGATCGCGATGTCGACAAGGACACTTCCGGGCTTCATCCGGGAGACCAGCTCGTTGGTGACGAGCTTCGGGGCCTTGGCGCCGGGGATGAGCACCGCGCCGATGACGAGGTCGGCGTCGAGGACGGCCTTCTCCAGCTCGAAGGAGTTGGACATGATCGCCTTGACCTTCGTACCGAAGATCCGGTCGGCCTCGCGCAGCTTGTTGATGTCGCGGTCCAGCAGGGTGACGTCGAAGCCCATGCCGACGGCGATCTGGGTGGCGTTCCAGCCGGAGACTCCACCGCCGATGACGACGGCCTTGGCCGGGGTCACGCCGGGAACGCCGCCCGGCAGCACACCGCGGCCGCCCGCCGCGCGCATCAGGTGGTAGGCGCCGACCTGCGGGGCGAGACGGCCGGCGACCTCGGACATCGGGGCCAGCAGCGGCAGGGCGCGGCTGGGCAGCTCGACGGTCTCGTAGGCGATGGCGGTGGTGCCGGACTCCAGCAGGGCGTCCGTGCACTCCTTGGAGGCGGCCAGGTGCAGGTAGGTGAAGAGCGTCTGGTCCTTGCGCAGGCGGTGGTACTCCTCGGCGATGGGCTCCTTGACCTTGAGCAGCAGGTCGGCGGCGGCCCACACCTCGTCGGCCGTCTCCAGGATCCGGGCGCCGGCGGCCACGTACTCGGCGTCCGTGATCGAGGAGCCCAGACCGGCGCCGCGCTCGATGACGACCTGGTGACCGTTGCGCACCAGCTCGTGCACGCCGGCGGGGGTGATGGCCACCCGGAACTCGTTGTTCTTGACCTCGCGGGGGATGCCGACCTTCACGTCGATCACGGTCCTTGGCTCAGAGGGGGTGTATTACAGGCATACCCGGATGTTCGGGGCACACCGGGAGACACCGCAGGAGAACGTGCGGCAGAGCCAGTTTAATGAAGGCGTTCCAGCTGTCTAGCCTTCCATTGCATCAATCTTCAGCTGATGTACTACGGATTTCGCAGGCGTTAGCGGCTTGTTCCGTGGCTGAATCTGGCGTTTCGGGCTTCTGGCTCTCCTCCCCCAGCATGCGCTCCGCGGCCCGGCGGTGCAGCAGGGCGGCCGTCGGATCACCGAGATGCTCCAGCGTGTCGGCCAGCCGCAGATGCAGCGCGGCCTGCAGGCGTGCGTCCTCCGCCCGCCGCGCCCACTCGACGGCTTCCTGGCAGGTACGCAGCGACTCCTCGGGCCGCCCGGCGTACTCCTGGACCCGCGCCAGCTCGCTCAGGGCCCGGGCGTGGGCGGCCACATCGCCCAGCCTGCGGTACCCGGCGATGGCGGCCCGCCAGTTACGCTGCGCCTCGCCGTAGCGGCCGGCGTAGGTGTGCGCGGTCGCGATCCGGCCGTACAGCCGGGCGGCCTCCTCGCGCTCCCCGCGGGCCAGGCGCTCGGCCAGTGCCCGGCCGAACCAGTCGGCGGCCCGGTCGTGATCGCCGAGCTCCTGGTGCGCCCCTCCTACGGATTCCATCGCGCGACCGGTCGCATACGGGTCGTTCGCCCTGCGTCCGGCGTCCAGCGCGGCCCGGTAACGGACCAGGGCGTCGGCCGTCCGGCCGGTCCTGGCGTCCAGATCGCCCAGATTCAGCAGCGCCGCCGCCTGCTCCCGGGGCAGGTCCCGGCGCTCGGCCACGTCGAGGACGAGCCGGTGGATGCCGTACAGGTCGACGGCGGCGGCCTGCATCCCGACGTGGGCCACCATCGCCCGCACCAGCTGGGACATCAGCCGCCGGGCCAGCGTGTCCAGCTCCCCGTCGGCGACCGCCAGCCGGGCCGAGGCGAGCAGCGCGGGGCGGCGCCCGCGCAGCCAGTCGGCGGCCGCGCGGGGGGTGGGGAAGCGCAGGGCGCGTGGGGTGCCGGCCAGCTTCTCGCGGGCCTGGGGGCTGTCGGTCTCGGTGATCGCCCGGCAGGACTGCAGCAGCCGCACGGTCCGCTCCAGCATCCGAGCGCGGGCCAGCTGCAGCTCGGCGGGGCGGTCCTCCCTCTCGCAGACGGCGCGCAGCAGCGGGTGCAGACAGCCGGGCACCTCGTACTCCGGCAGCGGCGAGCCGTCCGTGCGCAGCAGACCGAGGGCGACGAACTCGTCCAGACTCTGCCGGGCGCCGTTGACCGAGCAGCCGGCGAGCGCCGAGGCGGTGTGCGGGTCGATGCGGCCGGCGGGGGCGAGGGAAAGAAGGCGCAGGATCCGGGCGGCGGTGCCCGGCAGCGAGGAGTAGATCAGCCGGAAGACCCGGCCGAGGGGCGTCCCGTCGTCCCCCTCGCCGTGCAGCTGCTTGGTGAGGTCGGCGACGGCCGCCTGGGGGCGGGCGGCGAGCCAGCCGCCGGCCAGCACCAGCGCGGCCGGCTGGGCCTGGCACGCCTCGACGAGTGCCTCCGCCGCCCGCGGGTCGACGGTGATCCGGACGGAGCCGGTGTGCCGGGACAGCAGCTCGACGGCGGACTTGGTGTCGAGCCCGCCCAGGGTGCAGGGGCGGACGTCCGGGATGCCGGTCAGCGGGCGCTGGGCCACGGCGACGACCAGGCAGTCCGGGGTGTCCGGGAGCAGGGCGTCGACCTGCTCGGGGTCGGCCGCGTCGTCCAGCAGGAGCAGCACCCGGCGGCCGGCGAGCGCCTCGCGCAGCGCCGCCGTCAGGTCGTCGTCGGCGGCACCGGGCGGGGTCGGCAGATCCAGGGCGGTGAGCAGGTCCCCGGCGGCGCGGCCCACCGGCACGGGGGTGCCGTCGGGCTCGCTGAGCCGGGCGCGCAGGATCCCGTCGGGGTAACGCTCGGCGACCTGGCGTACCAACTCCTCGGCGAGGGCGGTACGGCCGGAGCCGGGACGGCCCGCGATCAGCAGTACGCGCGCGCGTGGGGCCTTGCGGCCGGACAGGGTGTCCAGTCCCGCGCGCTCGATGTCGGCGCGCAGTTCCTTCAACTCCCGCGTGCGGCCCAGGAACGGGCTCGGCGCACGGATGCCCGACACCCGCACGTCGCCTGGGTCCACCGCCTGATCCGCCACGGGCCACACTCCCGTCCAACCGCACGCGCAAAAGCCCGCCGGGACTCCGGTTCAGGCCTTGCGCCTGCTTCTCGGCTCACTCGCGGAGAGCCTAGTTCACGCTCTGCGACGAACCGGGCGGAGCACGGCGGGGACGTCCCCCAATCGGATCAAGCGATCGTCACACCGGAGGACGCCGGATGCGGCAGACGGGCGCTCAGGCCTCGAAGGGACGCGCCGGCCACGGCGCCTCGGCCGGGCGCAGCGCCTCGAGCCCGTCGCCGCGCTGCGCGGCGACCAGCGAGAGCACGCCCACGACGAGGCAGGTGTTGTGCAGCTCGCCGGCCAGGACGCCCCGTACGAGCTCATCGACCGGGACCCGCGCCAGCTCCAGGTCGGTCTCCTCGTGCTCGGCCTCGAAGCGCTCGCCCTCGGCGTCGGACAGGCCGCGGGCGAGGAAGACGCGCACGGCCTCGTCGCAGCCGCCGGGGGTGGTGTAGACGTCGGTCAGCACCCGCCAGTCCTCGGCCTTGACGTGCGCCTCCTCGTACAGCTCGCGCTGGGCGGCGTGCAGCGGGTTCTCGCCGGGCACGTCGAGCAGACCGGCCGGGATCTCCCACAGCTTCTGGCGCACCGGGTGCCGGTACTGGCGCAGCACCAGCACCCGGCCCTCGTCGTCCAGGGCGAGGACGGCCACCGAGCCGGGGTGGACCTGGTAGTCGCGGCGCACGACCGTGCCGTCGGGCATGACCACGTCGTCCGTGCGGACCGAGGTCTTGTTGCCCACGAAGGGGGTCTCCGTCGCCCGGATCTCCCACTCCTCGTGGGTGTCCTTGATCGTCATGCCCTGTCCTTCCGGAGGTACCGCCGACGTGCAAAGGAAAGCCGGGGTGCGTGCCGTCGAAGGCCTGCACCCCGGCCACCGTACAACTGGTGGGTTACTTCGCGTTCTTCCGCTCGACCGCGGCCTTGACCAGCCCGGCGAACAGCGGGTGCGGACGCGTCGGGCGCGAGCGCAGCTCCGGGTGCGCCTGGGTGGCGACCAGATACGGGTGCACGTCGCGCGGGTACTCCACGTACTCCACGAGTTTGCCGTCCGGGGAGGTGCCCGAGAAGAGGATGCCGGCCTTCTTCTCCAGCTCCGAGCGGTAGGCGTTGTTCACCTCGTAGCGGTGCCGGTGCCGCTCCTCGACGTACTCCTTGCCGTCGTACACCTCGCGCACGATGGAGCCCTCGGCCAGCTTGGCCGGGTACATGCCCAGGCGCATCGTTCCGCCCATGTCGCCCTCGCCCGCGACGATGTCGAGCTGCTCGGCCATGGTGGAGATGACCGGGTGGGAGGTGGCCGGGTCGAACTCGGTGGAGTTGGCGTCGGCGATGCCGGCCAGGTTGCGCGCGGCCTCGATCACGATGCACTGCAGGCCGAGGCAGAGGCCGAGCAGCGGGATCCTGTTCTCCCGGGCGTAGCGGATGGCGCCGACCTTGCCGGAGACGCCGCGGTCGCCGAAGCCGCCGGGGATGCAGACGGCGTCCACGCCGGACAGCTGCGCCTCGGCGCCGGCCGGGGTGCGGCAGTCGTCGGAGGTGACCCACTTGATCTTCACGCGGGTCTTGTTGGCGAAGCCGCCCGCGCGCAGCGCCTCGGTGACCGAGAGGTAGGCGTCGGGCAGGTCGATGTATTTGCCGACGAGGGCGAGGCTGATCTCGTGGTCCGGCCGGTGGACGCGGTCGAGCAGGTCGTCCCAGGTCGTCCAGTCGACGTCCCGGAACGGCAGGTCCAGGCGGCGCACGGCGTACGCGTCCAGGCCCTCGGAATGCACGACCTTGGGGATGTCGTAGATGGACGGCGCGTCGGGGCAGGCCACGACGGCGGCCTCGTCGACGTCGCACATCAGCGAGATCTTCCGCTTGATCGCGGTCGGCACCTCGCGGTCGCAGCGCAGCACGATGGCGTCCGGCTGGATACCGATGTTGCGCAGGGCCGCGACCGAGTGCTGGGTCGGCTTCGTCTTCAGCTCTCCCGAGGGGCCGATGTACGGCAGCAGCGAGATGTGCACCACGAAGACGTTGTCCCGGCCGACCTCGTGCCGGACCTGGCGGACCGTCTCCAGGAACGGCAGCGACTCGATGTCGCCGACCGTGCCGCCGACCTCGGTGATCACGACGTCGACGTCGTCGGCGGCCATGCGGCGGATGCGGTGCTTGATCTCGTTGGTGATGTGCGGGATGACCTGCACGGTGTCGCCCAGGTACTCGCCGCGCCGCTCCTTGGCGATCACCGTCGAGTAGACCTGCCCGGTGGTGACGTTGGCGGTGCCGTCCAGGTCGCGGTCGAGGAAGCGCTCGTAGTGGCCGATGTCCAGGTCGGTCTCGGCGCCGTCGTTGGTGACGAACACCTCACCGTGCTGGAAGGGGTTCATCGTGCCCGGGTCGACGTTGATGTACGGGTCGAGCTTCTGCATCACGACGCGCAGACCCCGGGCCTTGAGCAGCATGCCCAGGCTGGAGGCGGTCAGACCCTTGCCGAGAGAGGAGGCGACACCCCCGGTGACGAAGATGTGCTTGGTCGTCGTGGATTTGGGCGGCATGGCCAAGAGGAGGCTCCCGTGGTCTCGGTCTGGGGGTGCGGTGCGGCTGCCGTACCGGCCTGTGCCGGGGTGCCGTCGCTGCGGTTCGGGGGACCCTTCGGATGTGTTTCCATCGGGGGGCGCCCACCGGTCCACGGGCTACCAGGGTATCAGCGCCCGGACCCGGCGGCGTCCGGCCACGTTTCCCGCACGCTCCGCGCACGGCCCGCCACGCACGCGTACCGCTCACGTGTTTCTCACCCGGCGCTCACTCGTTCGGCGCAGGCGCGTTGCCCGGAGGGGCACGCAGATCATCTACGTGCGTCGTATCCTGCTCGGACACTCGCTGCCGAGCCAGCCGGCGAACACGGCACCACCCCCGCCCGTACGCACCGGAACAACACGAGCTCGTCAGATCGTTGAGCAACGACGGTCGTTTTGCCTCCGGGCAAGGGCGGCGGTTTTACTTCACAGCTCAACGAAGCATTACAACGACCCCTTGACCGCACTAGCGAAAGCCCCCCAATGGGGCTACGTGGCCGTTCGACTGGAGTTGCACGTGGCCGGGCGCATCGAAGACTACGCACTCATCGGAGACATGCAGACCGCTGCCCTGGTCTGCCGGGACGGCACAGTCGACTGGCTGTGCCTGCCCCGCTTCGACTCGCATGCCATCTTCGCCGGTCTGCTGGGCACCGAGGAGCACGGTTTCTGGCGGATCGGCCCCGCGCACGCGGCCGACGCCGAACCGCCGACCGCCGCGCGGCGCAACTACCGCGGCGACTCGCTGATCCTCGAATCCGAGTGGGACACCCCGCGCGGCACGGTCCGCGTGATCGACTTCATGCCGCCGCGTGACGGGGCCCCGCAGCTGATCCGGATCGTCGAGGGCGTCTCGGGCCGGGTGCCCATGCGGTCCGCGCTGCGCATGCGTTTCTCCTACGGCCGGATCGTGCCCTGGGTGCACAAGCACGACGGCCGCACGGTCGCCGTGGCGGGTCCGGACTCGGTGTGGTTCGACACCGCCGTCGACACCTACGGCAAGGCGCTGACCACGTACGCGGACTTCACGGTCGCGCCCGGCGACCGGATCGCGTTCACCATCTCGTGGCAGGCCTCGCACCGCGAGCCGCCGCCGCTGCCGGAGCCGGAGCAGTCGCTGGAGGCGACGGAGGACTTCTGGCGCGAGTGGGTGGAGCACTGTACGTACCACGGCCCGTACCGCGAAGCGGTGGTCCGCTCGCTCATCACGTTGAAGGCCCTGACGTACGCGCCCACGGGCGGCATCGTCGCCGCGCCCACGACCTCGCTGCCCGAGGAGATCGGTGGCGTGCGCAACTGGGACTACCGCTACACCTGGCTCCGCGACGCCGCGATCACCCTGTCGTCTCTGCTGCGCACCGGCTACCGCGAGGAGGCCCGCGCCTGGCGCGAGTGGCTGTTGCGCGCGGTCGCCGGCGACCCGGAGAACCTCCAGATCATGTACGGCATCGCCGGCGAGCGCGAGCTGGGCGAGGCCGAGCTGGACTGGCTGCCGGGCTACGAGAACTCCGCGCCGGTCCGGGTCGGCAACGGCGCCGCCCACCAGCTCCAGCTGGACGTGTACGGCGAGGTCACCGAGGCCCTGCACCTGGCCCACATGACGGGCCTGGCCCGCAGCGACTACGCCTCGCTGCTCCAGCTGAAGCTCATCCGCTACCTGGAGGACCACTGGCAGGAGCCGGACGAGGGCATCTGGGAGGTGCGCGGCCCGCGCCGCCACTTCGTGCACTCCAAGGTCATGGCCTGGGTCGCCGTGGACCGCACGATCAAGCTGCTGGAGTCCGGCGACGCGGACGGCCCGCTGGAGCGCTGGCGCGAGCTGCGCGACGACATCCACCGGGACGTGTGCGACAAGGGCTACGACAAGGAGCGCAACACCTTCACGCAGTCGTACGGCTCGAAGGAGCTGGACGCCTCGCTGCTGCTGATCCCGCAGATGGGCTTCCTGCCGCCGGACGACAAGCGGGTCATCGGGACCATCGAGGCCATCCAGCGCGAGCTGTCCACGCCGGACGGCTTCATCCTGCGCTACCCGACCTCCGGCGAGGACGCCGGCGTGGACGGTCTGCCGGGCGACGAGGGCGCCTTCCTCGCCTGCTCGTTCTGGATGGCCGACGACCTGGCGATGATCGGCCGCGTCGACGAGGCCCGCAAGCTGTTCGAGAAGCTGCTGGCGCTGCGCAACGACCTCGGCCTGCTCGCCGAGGAGTGGGACCCCCGCCTCCAGCGGCAGGTGGGCAACTTCCCGCAGGCCTTCAGCCACGTCCCGCTGATCGACACGGCCCTGCGGCTGACGGCGTCGGGCGCGTACGGCGGCTGACGGAAGCACCGTGGCCGTACCGGCTGCCGAGCAGGCCGGGGGGGCCGTGCCCGCCTAGGCTGGAACCGCACCTGCCCTGTTCGGGGAAGGAGGCGGCGATGTCCTCCAAGGCGCACACGGCCCTCGTCGAGCTGCGCGAGGATCTCGACGGCGACGTGTTCGCCCCGTGGGATCCCGGCTACGACCAGGCCCGGGCCGTCTTCAACGCCATGATCGACCGGCGGCCCGCGGTGATCGCACAGTGCGCACACGAGGCCGACGTCGTCCGGGCGGTGCGGTTCGCCCGGGAGCTGGACCTGCACGTCGCGGTGCGCGGCGGCGGGCACAGCGTGGCGGGCATGGGGACGAACGACGCCGGTCTGGTCGTCGATCTGCGCCGGATGCACGGCGTGACCGTCGACCCCGCGTCCGAGGCGGTCCGCGTCGAGGGCGGCGCCACGACGGGCGACCTGGACCGGGCGACCCAGCCGTACGGCCTGGCGACCACCTGCGCCAGGGCCTCCACCACCGGTGTCGCCGGGTGTGTGCTGGGCGGCGGCAGCGGCTGGCTGGAGCGCTCCTGCGGGGTCGCCGCCGACAACCTGCTCGGCGTCGAGCTGGTCACCGCGAACGGCGACCGGACGCACGCCAGCGCCGACGAGAACCCCGAGCTGTTCTGGGCCCTGCACGGCGGCGGCGGCAACTTCGGCGTCGTCACCGCCCTCACCCTGAAGCTGTACGAGCTCCCGGAGTTCGCCCTCGCCCTGCTGCGGTACCTCCCGGAGCACGCCCGCGAGGCGATCCGCACCTTCCGGGAGGTCATCGACTCCGGCCCGCTGGAGGCGAGCGGTGCGGTCGTCTGCCAGTCCGGCCCGCTCGCCGAACTCGTACCGCCGCCGGCCGGCCGGCCGCTGTGCTGCGTGCTGCTGACCTACGCGGGGTCCGAGGAGGACCTGCGCAAGGTGGCCGAGCCGCTGCTGGCGCTGCCGCACGAGTCGGAGGTCCTCACCGCGGTCCCGTACGCCGACGTGCAGCGCCTGCTCGACGCCGCACCCGGACTGCGCCACCACTGGTCGGCGGAGTGCCTGGCCGGCGCCCCCGACGACGTCGTGGACGTCTTCGGCGCCCTCGCCGACTCCCTGCCCGCGCGCACGGACAGCCGGCTCGTCCTGTTCCCGCTGGGCGGCGCGGTCGCCGACGCCCCGGCCGACCACCAGGTGCCGTACCGGGACGCGGCCTGGGCCGTGCACGCCTTCGGCAGCTGGGCGGACCCGGCGGACGACGAGCGGTGCACGGGGTGGGTGCGGGACGTCCGTGCCGCCGTCCGGCCGTGGAGCACCGGCGCGGTCCCCCTGAACTTCGTCGGCGACGAGGGACGGGACCGGGTACGGGCCGGTCTGGGCCCGCAGAACATGTGGCGGCTCGGTGTGGTGAAGCGGCGGTACGACCCGGACAACGTCTTCCGCTTCAACCACAACGTCAAGCCACTTTAGGCCGGTTCAGACCCTCGTGGAGGTGTCGGCGACCTCGTCGTCGTCCGCTCGCTCGGCCGCGTCCTCCAGCAGCCCGACGACCGCGATCGTGCCGACCCCGCCGAGCGGCGGGGCCGCGAGGGTGCGGAACCAGTGCCGGTCCTCGGGGTGGTGGCGGAAGCAGCCGATGACCGCGAAGGAGCACGGGGTCCGCACGACGAGGCTGGCCATCGTGCCGAGGATCGCCGGCGGTGTGTCCAGGTGGATGTAAGGATCCGGGCAGGTCAGCCAGAACGCCCCGGACGAGCACCACGGCGCTCACCGATGCCACTGGACGTCAGTGTGGTCGGGCGGGACGGACGCCACCATCGGCACGCGGCAGCGCCATCGGGTGCGGGAGGCGACGGAAAGTCGCGCCGGGCGGCCCGGTGATCGTCGCCCTGACCGCCCGGAGATGTCGCCGGAACGTGTCCGCGGGTAGCGTCCGCTGCATGGACAGCCGATTCGACAGCACGGGTGCCGGGGTCACCGTTCAGCGGGCACTGGAGCTGCCCGGCCTGCGCAGCGGGCTGCCCGAGGTGCTCGCCGGCGCGGAGCGGCTGCAACGGACCGTGCGCTGGGTGCACGCGGGCGAGGTGCCGAACATCGCCTCACTGCTGAAGGGCGGCGAACTGCTGCTGACGACGGGGTACGGCCTGGGCACCCGCCCGGCGGACCAGCGCGCCTTCGTCCGGACGCTGGCCGAGCGCGGCATCGCGGCCCTCGTCGTCGAGCTCGGCCCGCGCTTCACCCGGCTGCCCGCCGCGCTGGTCGAGACGGCCCGCACGGCCGGGCTCCCGCTGGTCCAACTCCACCGCGAGGTGCCGTTCGTGACGGTCACCGAGGAGATCCACACCGAGATCGTCAACGGCCACTACGCGCTGCTCCAGCGCGCCGAGGAGGTGCACCGCCGCTGCACGGAGGCCCTGCTGGGCGGCGGCGGCATTCCGCAGGTCCTCGGCATCCTGGCCGACTTCAGCGGCAACCCGGTCTTCCTGGAGACCACGGACGGCCAACTGCTGTACGCCGCCGGGTCCGGGCCGGAAGGGGCGGAGCCGCTCCAGGTATGGGAAGGGCTGCGCGCCCAGCACAAGGACGCTCCGCCGGCCGGGTCGGTACTGGTGGACGTGCCCGGGGGCGGACCGGGGACCGGTTCGGGCACGGGCTCGGCGCGGGCCAGGCTGGTGCTGCTGCCGGTGCGGGCGCCGCTGGCGCCGGTGCACCGGATCGCCGCCGAGCGGACCGCGGGCATCCTGGCGGTGGTGCTGATGCAGGCCCGCCAGGAGGAGGAACTGGCGGCACGCGGGCGCGGCGACTTCCTCACGGACCTCGCCGAGGGCCGGATCACCGCCGAGGACGCCCCCGCGCAGGCGCGCGTGCTCGGCTTCAAACCGGGTGACAGCCCGCTGCTGCCGGTGGTGATGCGGCTGGGCGACGCGCTGTCACCCGGAGGAGGCTGGGCGGTGCTGGCGCGCGCGGTCTCGGAGGAACTGGCCTCGGTGGGCGTACCGGTCCTGCTCGGCGTGCGTCCGGTGGAGGGCCGGGTCCCGGTGCTGCTCGCCCTGCGCTCGGAGTCGGAGCGCTCGGCGGTCGCCGACCGGGTCGCGGCGGCGCTGCGGGCCGGTGTGGAGCGGGCCGGCATGCAACGTCCGGGGGCGCCGCCGCCGGTCGTGGTCGTCGGGGTGGCCGGCGGCTGGGCGGCGGCATCGGCGGGGCTGCGGCACGCGGCGGAGACGGCGACCGCGGCGCAAGGGCTCACGGGCCGGCCCTGGTACGACGCCCGCCGCCTGGACATCGACCTGTTGCTGTGGCGGTTGCGCGACCATCCCGACCTGGCGGCCTTCGTCGACCGGGCGATCGGGCCGGTCCGCGACCACGACAGCCGGTCCAGGCCGCCGTTGCTGCCCACCCTGGAGACCTACCTCGCGCACGCGGGCCGCAAGGCGGAGACCGCCCGCGAGCTGCACCTCAACCGGCAGACGCTGTACAACCGCCTCGCCCGTATCGGTGAGTTGCTGGGCACCGACCTCGACGACCCGCAGACGGTGCTGGCACTGAGCCTCGCCCTGCGGGCCCGCCGGCACGTGGGGCAGATGAGCGGCGTGGGGTAGGTCGGACGCGCCGGTGACGCAACTGTCGGGACCGGTCCGACAGTCACGCTCAGATCAGTGGCCGAGGCTGCGTCAACTCGTCGTACACGCTGAGCACTTGAGCGACCGTCTCGTCCTCGGTCGGCCAGGTCGCCGCCTGCCGGAGGCCCTTCTCCCGCAGCAGCTCCCGCCGTTCCGGGTCGTCGAGCAGCCGCACGACGGCGTCGGCGAACGCCCGCGCGTCCCCGGGCGGGACGAGTTCGGCCGCGTCGCCGACGAGTTCGGGGACACCTCCGACGGAGGTGGCGACCAGCGGCACGCGCGCGTGCAGGGCCTCCTGCGCCAGCACGGACCGCGGCTCCCACCGGCTCGGCAGCAGCGCCAGATCGGCCGCGGCGAGCAGCTCCGCCACGTCGTCGCGCCGCCCGATGAGCCTCACCGGCAGCCCTTCGTCCTCGATCCGGCGCTGCAGCACCGCCCGCAGCGGCCCCTCACCGGCGATGACGACCAGTGGCACGGGATCGAGCCGGCGCCACCAGCGGGCGGCGTCCAGCAGGACGTCGTACCCGCGCTGCGGGTCGAGGGAGCCGACGGCCATCAGCAACGGGCGTCCGGTGGCCCCGAGTTCGGCCCGGACCTTGGGACGCGCGGGATCGGGTGGCTCGGGCTCGTCGGGCGTGCGGAGCGCCGGCAGGGCGACGGCGGCGAGCCGTGCGTCGCGCGCGCCCGCCTTCCGCGCCCGGTCGACGAGGTCCGAGGTGGTGCCGAGCACCACGGCCGCCACCCGCACCACCCGGCGCTCCAGCATGCGCAGGAAGTGGGCGCGGGCCCCCTCGGAGTGGGCGCGGCCGTGCCAGGTCACGATCAGCGGCGTGCGCCGTCCGGCCAGGGCGAGCGCGGCACGGAACGAGGCGTGCAGTCCGTGCGCGTGCACCACGTCGGCGCCCGTGCAGGCGGCCCGGAGCGTCGCCACCGACCCCGGGTCGCTGCTCCGCGGCACATGGACGTGCTCGGCGCCGGCCCCGCCGAAGTCGTAGGTGCGCTCCGCCTCGGCGGGGGCGCACACCGTGACCCGCACGCCCCGCGCGACGAGCCCCGCGGCCAGTGAGCGCACGTGCGCGCTGCTGCCGGCGTTGCCTCCGCCCAGCACCTGCACGGTGCGCAGCATCGACTGGCCGTGCGGAGAGTGGCTGCTCACGGGGGTCACGTGGCCGGGGCTCCTGGGTTCGGCGCGGGGCGGTTTCACGAAGGTCACGACGGTCACGGAAGAACGTACAGAAGGATGCGGCGGAGGGGGTGTACCGCGCGAGTCCTCCGCGCACCCGGCCAAGGATGCCAGGACATACCGCCGTTCCGGCAACGCCGTGGATCACACGCTCCCGCACGCCGGGGCAACGCGCCGGTCCGCGTCACTCATCCGAGTGACCTCGCGAGCCCGCTCACCCGGTCCCCGCACACCGCCGCGACCACGACCCCGACCGCTTGACCGACCAGCCCGGCCCGCCCACCGGCCACGGCACCGACCACTCCCAGAGCCGCACCCAGCGCATGCGCTCCCGTGTCCCCGAGCATCACGCGCTCCCCGAGATCCTCGGGCAGCACGGCCCCGGCGGCCCCGAGCACGGCGGCGGCCGACTCCGCCGCCCCCGGTTCCTTGCACAGCAGGCCGGGCACCGCGAGCGCGACGACCGCTCCGGCGGCCCTGCCGGGCCGTACGTCGACGAGGTTCACGAAGTGCGCCGCCCCGGCGATCACGATTCCTGCCAGCACCTTGTCGACCGGCCGCTCCTTGAGCACCGCGCCCGCAAGCAGTCCCGCCGCTCCGATCCCGAAGAGCTTGACGGCTCCGCTGGTGACCTCGCCCTCCCGCAGCGCGGCCAGATGCGCCCGGAAGCCGCGGCGGTGGTCGCCGGCCACGTCGTCGTACGCGCCGCAGCCGCCGACGGCGATCAGGGCCGCTCCGGCGAGCGGGCTGATCCGTCCCACGCCGACGGCCGTGGCGAGGGCGGTGGCGGGGCCGGCGTGCAGCCCCACGGTCCGCCCGGCGTGGTTGCGTCGCTCCCAGCGCTCCCGGCCGCCGGGTGCGGTGGCGCGCAGGGCGGTGAGTGCGGCGCGGGCGAGGGCGGCGGTGAGCGCGACGGAGGCGGTCCTCGGCACCCGGCCGGAGCGGGGGATCATCGCGCCACCGTACGCCCTGTCAGGCCTCCGCCCGAGCGGTTTCCAGCAGTTCCTCCGCATGGGCCCGGGCCGTCTGCGAGTCCTCCTGGCCGGCCAGCATCCGGGACAGTTCCCGGATCCGGTCCTCGCCCTCCAGCACCTTCACGCCGGACCGAGTCACCGACCCGTCGTTCGTCTTCTCGACCAGCAACTGCCGGTCGGCGAAGGCGGCCACCTGCGGCAGGTGCGTCACCACGACCACCTGCGCGGTCTTCGCCAGCCGGGCCAGCCGCCGCCCGATCTCCACCGCGGCCTTGCCGCCCACGCCGGCGTCCACCTCGTCGAAGAGGTACGTCGGCACCGGGTCCGTGCCCGCGAAGACGACCTCGACGGCCAGCATCACGCGCGAGAGCTCACCACCGGAGGCGCCCTTGGCGATGGGCCGAGGCGGCGCGCCGGGGTGGGGCGCCAGCAGCAGCTCCACCTCGTCGGCTCCGGACGGCCCGTACGCCACGGGACGCCCGCCGACCTCGACGCCCTCCGGGTCCTCGGTCTGCCGGATGTCGAACGACACGCGCGCGTGCGGCATGGCGAGCGAGGCCAGCTCCGCGGTCACGGCAGCCGCGAACCGCTCGGCCGTCTCGGTCCGCGCGTCCGTCAACGCCTGTGCCAGTCCGCCCAGTTCGGTCCGCAGCGCGTCCCGCTCGGCGGTCAGCTCCCCGATCCGCTCGTCGTCGCCGTCGAGTTCGGTGAGCCGTGCGGCACCCTGCTCGGCCCAGGCGAGCACGGCGCCCACGTCCTCGCCGTACTTGCGGGTCAGCGCGGTCAGCGCGGCCCGCCGCTCCTCGACCGCCGCCAGCCGCAGCGGGTCGGCGTCCAGGTCGTCGGCGTATCCCGCCAACTCGCCCGCCACGTCGCCCAGCAGAATGCCGATCTCGCCGATCCGGTCGGCGAGCGCGGCCAGCGCGGGGTCGTGCGACCGCACGGCTTCCAGCGCACGGTGCGCCCCCGCGACGAGCGTCGAGGCGTCGACGCCCTCGGGATCCTCCGGGTTCCCCGCGAGCGCCGCGTGCGCGGCCGTGGCGGCGGACGCCAGGGCCTCCGCGTGCCCCAGCCGCTCGGCCTCCTCGGCCAGCTCCACGTCCTCCCCGGCCCGCGGCTCGACGGCGGCGATCTCGTCGAGCCCGTACCGCAGCATGTCGGCTTCCTGGGCCCGCTCACGCGCGCGTGTGGTGATCTCCTCGAGCTCGGTGGAGACGGCCCGCAGCCGCCGGTAGGACTCGGAGTACTTGGCCAGCGGGCCTGCCACCGCGTCACCGGCGTACCGGTCGAGCGCCTGCCGCTGCCGCGACAGCTTCAGCAGCCCCTGCTGGTCGGTCTGCCCGTGCACGGCCACCAGCTCGTCGGCGAGCTCGGCCAGCACCCCGACGGGCACGGACCGCCCGCCGAGATGGGCCCGCGACCGCCCTTCGGCGGAGACGGTACGGCTGATCAGCAGGGCTCCGTCGTCGAACTCGGCCCCGGCCTCCTCGGCCCGTACGGCGACCGAGGCGTCGGCGGGGACGGTGATCCGCCCCTCCACGACCGCCTTGTCGGCCCCGATCCGCACGAGCGCCGGATCCGCCCGTCCGCCCAGCAACAGCCCCAGGCTGGTGACCACCATGGTCTTGCCCGCACCCGTCTCACCGGTGACGGCGGTGAACCCCGGCGACAGCTCGACGACGGCATCGTCGATGACTCCGAGCGACCGTATCCGCATCTCCTCCAACACGGACACGACCATACGAGGTCCGGCACCGAAAGCGCGACGCCGGTCCCCCCTGTCACTCACGCGAGTGCACGCCGTCAGGGCGGCGGGGGACTGTACCCATATGCGGCTCCGCCGCGTGGGCGCGATCGGCCACGGCGATCCCGCAGCCGCCCGCCCACCGACGCCCGACGGCGAACCGCTAGTGCGGAACCCCCCGCCACCCGGAGACCGGCAAGGCGAACTTCGCGACGAGCCGGTCCGTGAACGAGGCGTGGTGCAGCCGGGCGAGCCGCACCGGCACGGCCCCTCGCCGCACCTCCACCCTCGCTCCGGCCGGCAACTCCACCGTCCGCCGTCCGTCACACCACAGGACCCCAGGCGGGATGTGCGGCAGCACCTCCACGGCCAGCACGGAATCCGGCGAGGTCACGAGTGGCTTGGCGAACAGCGCGTGCGCGGAGATCGGCACCATCAGCAGCGCCTCCACCTCCGGCCACACCACCGGCCCACCCGCGGAGAACGCGTACGCCGTCGACCCGGTCGGCGTCGACAGCACGATCCCGTCGCACCCGAACCCGGTCACCGGCCGCCCGTCGATCTCGAGGACGACCTCGAGGAGCTTCTCGGCGCCGGCCTTCTGCACCGCCGCCTCGTTCAGCGCCCAGTCGGTGTGCACGATGTCGCCGTTGCTGTGCACGACGACGTCGACGGTCATCCGTTCCTCGACCTCGTACGCCCGCGTCACCACCCGGTCGACGACCTTGTCGAGGTCGTCCCGCTCGGCCTCGGCGAGGAACCCGACCCGTCCGAGGTTGACGCCGAGCATCGGCACCCCGGACGCCCGCGCGAACTCCGCGCCCCGCAGCAGCGTGCCGTCACCGCCGAGGACGATCAGCAGCTCGCACCCGTCGAGGCACTGCGGGGTCGCCTCCTTGACCAGCTGCACCTCCTCCGGCAGCGGCAGGTCCAGCGCCTCCGCCTCCAGCACCCGCACGCCGATCCCGGACCTCAGCAGGCCCTTGACCACCAGTTCGGCGCTGCGCACGGCCGCGGGCCGTCCGGTGTGGGCGAGCAGGAAAACAGTACGAGCTCGGTTGTCTGTCAACGCGGCCCCTCCGCAACTGCACGGTCGACGTCGGCCGGGTCCAGTCGGGGAGCCCCGGCCCGCAGCCACAGAAAGTACTCGACATTCCCCGAGGGCCCGGGCAGCGGACTGGCCGTCACGCCCCGCACCCCGAGTCCCAGCTCCCAGGCCCGCTCGGCCACCTGGCACACGGCCTCGGCCCGCAGCTGCGGACTCCGTACCACTCCCCCGCTGCCCAGCCGTTCCTTGCCCACCTCGAACTGCGGCTTGACCATCATCACCAGGTCGGCGTCCGGCCGCACACAGCGCACGAGGGCGGGCAGGACCAGCCCGAGCGGGATGAAGGACAGATCCCCCACGACAAGATCCACAGGTTCCCCATCGATCGCTTCAAGCGTCAACTCCCGTACGTTCGTACGGTCCTTGACGGTGACGCGTTCATCGCTCTGCAGAGTCCAGGCGAGTTGTCCGTATCCGACGTCGACGGCGACGACGTGCGCGGCGCCCGCCCGCAGCAGCACGTCGGTGAAGCCGCCGGTGGAGGCCCCGGCGTCCAGGGCCCGCCGCCCCTCGACGACCAGCCCTTGCGGTACGAAGGCCTCCAGCGCACCCGCGAGCTTGTGCCCGCCCCGGGACACGTACTCGGGATCGCTGTCGTCGGCCGTGACGACGATCGCCGCGGCGGTCTCCACCTGGGTGGCCGGCTTGGTCGCGACCGTCTTGCCGACGCTGACCCGCCCGGCGGCGATCAGCTGGCTCGCGTGCTCACGCGAGCGCGCGAGCTTCCGGCGGACCAGCTCCGCGTCGAGACGGCGGCGTGCGACTCCTGCCACGTTCGGTTCAGCTCCTAGTCCCATGCGTCGACGGGGGCGCCGGAGGTCCCGGGCGGGCGTCGAGCGCGGTGAGCGCGTCGCGCAGCCCCCTGTGTACATCCTCGTACACCTCGACGTGTCCGTCGGTGGCCAGGTGGTCGGCGTCGGCCAGCCGCTCCAGCCGCTCGTCCACCTCGGCGTTGCCGGTCGGGACGCGGGGCACGCCGAGCGGGGCGGGCGCGGCGGGGTCGTCCTCGGGCCGCGGCGCCTGCTGGGGAGCCTCGGCAGGGGCCCGCGGGGGAACCTCCGCGGAGGCCGGCGCGGGGGCCGGCGTCTGGGGAACCGGGTCGTTCATGCCCCGACGCTACATCGAAGCCCTGCGGTACCGTCGGTCACGATGGCAACGATCGAGGAATGCCGCGCCGCGCTCGAACAGCTTTCGGACAACATGCAGGACGCCGAGGGCGACGTCCGCGCGGCCGCCGAACTGGACCGCTCCGTGAGCTGCCACATCACCGACCTGGACGTCACCTTCGCCGGCCGCCTCCAGGACCGGCGGATCAAGGTTCAGGAGACGCTCCAGGGACCGCCGCGCGAGAAGGCGCAGATCCGGCTCGCCATGACCGGCGACGACCTGGTGGCCCTCGTGGACGGCGAGGTGCACTTCGCCAGGGCGTGGGGGTCGGGCCGGGTCAAGGTGGAGGCGAGCCTGCTGGACCTGTTCCGCCTCAGGAAACTTCTGTAGCGGCGACCTTCCTCAGGTCGGCACGCGCCTTGCGCGCCGCCGGCACCACCAGCGGCGTCCCCGTCTCCGGATCGTCGATGACCTGGCAGCGCAGCCCGAAGACCTGCTCCACCAGGTCGGCCGTGACGATGTCGTTCGGTGCCCCCTCGGCGATCACCTTGCCGTCGCGCAGCGCGATGAGGTGCGTGGCGTACCGGGCGGCGTGGTTGAGGTCGTGCAGCACGGCGACGAGCGTGCGCCCCTGCTCCTCGTGCAGCTCCGCGCACAGGTCCAGTACGTCGATCTGGTGCTGGATGTCCAGATACGTCGTCGGCTCGTCGAGCAGCAGCAGCGGCGTCTGCTGGGCCAGCGCCATCGCGATCCACACCCGCTGCCGCTGACCGCCGGACAACTCGTCGACATAGCGGTCGGCGAGCTCGGCGACCCCGGTCTGCGCCATGGACTCCTGCACGACCCGCTCGTCCTCGGCCGACCACTGCCGCAGGATCCCCTGGTGCGGATAGCGCCCCCGGCCCACCAGGTCGGCGACCGTGATCCCGTCCGGCGCGATCGACGACTGGGGCAGCAGACCCAGCGTGCGGGCGACCTTCTTCGCCGGCATCGACTGGATGAGCTGCCCGTCCAGCAGCACCCGGCCCTGGCTGGGCTTGAGCATCCGCGACAGGGCACGCAGCAGCGTCGACTTGCCGCAGGCGTTCGGACCGACGATCACGGTGAACGAGTTGTCGGGGATCTCCACCGACAACTGCTCGGCGATGACGCGCTGGTCGTAGGCGAGGGTGACGTTCTCGGCGGACAGGCGGTTCACGGTGCTCCTTTGGATGTTCTGGTGCGCGGGGCCGCTCATATCCGCCCCGCCCTGCGCTCGGTGACCAGCAGCCACAGCAGGTAGACGCCGCCGAGGACGCCGGTGACCACGCCCACGGGCAGCTGGTCGGCGCCGAAGACGCGCTGCGAGACCCAGTCGGCGGTGACCAGCAGGGCCGCGCCCATGCACAGCGACGGCAGCAGGTTGGGGCCGGGCGAGCGGGTCAGTCGGCGGGCCAGCTGCGGCGCGGTGAGCGCCACGAAGCTGACGGGACCGGCGGCGGCGGTGGCGGCGGCGGTCAGCAGCACCGCGGCCACCAGCAGGAGCATCCGTACCCGCTCGACGCGCACTCCGAGGGAGTACGACACGTCGTCGCCCATCTCCAGCATCCGCAGCCCGCGCGCGTTGGCGAGGACGAGCGGGACGAGGACGGCGCACAGCGCGAGCAGCGGCCAGACCTGCGCCCAGTCACGGCCGCTGAGCGACCCCGTCATCCACACGACGGCCCGGGCGGCGTCGACGATGTCGGCCTTGGTCAGCAGGTAGCCGTTGACGGCGGTGACGATGGCGGAGACGCCGATGCCGACCAGCACCAGCCGGTACCCGTGCACGCCCTGCTTCCACGCGAGCACGTAGATCGCGAGCCCGGTCGCCAGGCCACCCACCAGCGCGCCGAGGGTGACGGCGCTCGCGTCGCCGGAGAACAGCACGATCACCACGAGCGCCCCGGCGGTCGCGCCCTGCCCGAGGCCGAGTACGTCCGGGCTGCCCAGCGGATTGCGGGAGACGGACTGGAACAGCGCGCCGCCGAGGCCGAGCGAGGCGCCGACCAGCAGCCCGACCAGGACCCGCGGCAGCCGCAGCTCGTTGACGATGAACTCCTGCCCGGCGTCCCCGTTGCCGACGAGCGTCTTCAGCACGTCGGCGGCGGGGATCGGGAAGTCGCCGGTGCCGATCAGCACCACACTCGCGGCGAGCGCGGCGAGGAGCAGCAGGACGACGACGGTGAGGGCCCGGACGTCCAGGCGCACGGACAGCCCGCCCGGCGTCCGTACGGCACGGTTGGCACGGTTGGTGGTCACAGCTGGGCCGTCCTCCGCCGTCGTACGAGAAAGATGAAGACCGGGCCGCCGAGGATCGCGGTCACAATGCCGACCTGGAGTTCCGCGGGCCGCGCGACGATCCGGCCGAGCACGTCGGCGCCGAGCAGCAGCACCGGGGACAGGACGGCCGCGTACGGCAGGATCCAGCGCAGGTCGGGTCCGGTGAAGGACCGCACGACGTGCGGCACCATCAGTCCGACGAACACGATCGGCCCGCAAGCGGCGGTCGCCGCCCCGCACAACACGGTGGCGGCGAGCATGGACAGCGCCCGGGTGCGGTTGAGGTTGGCGCCGAGGGCCTTGGCGGTGTCGTCGCCCATGGCCATCGCGTTGAGCGGGCGGGCGAGGGCGAGCGCCAGGACCGAGCCGACCACCAGGAACGGCAGCACCTGCGTGATGGTGCGGTCGGTCGCCGCGCTCAGTGAGCCGACCGTCCAGAAGCGCATCCGGTCCAGCGCCGCCTCGTCCAGGATCATCAGGGCCTGGAGATAGCCGTAGAGCGCGGCGCTGATCGCCGTACCCGCGAGCGCGAGCCGCACCGGAGTGGCGCCCCGGCTGCCGCCCAGGAACCACACCAGCGCCCCGACCCCGGCGGCGCCGAAGAACGCGAACCACACATAGCCGCTGAGGCTGGTGACGCCGAAGAAGGTGATGCCGGTGACGACCGCCGCGGACGCGCCGGCGTTGATGCCGAGCAGTCCGGGGTCGGCCAGCGGATTGCGGGTGAGCGCCTGGAGCACGGCTCCGGACAGGCCGAGCGCGGCACCGGCGAGCAGCCCGAGCAGGGTGCGGGACAACCGCTCGCCGACCACGACGTCGCTGTACGTCCCCGAATCCTGGAACAGGCCGTGCCAGACCTGCTCGAAAGACAGCTCCTTCGCACCGACGGCGATGCTGGCCAACGCGACGAGCACCATGACGAGCACGGCGAGGAGCAGCCCAAAGGACCGTATCGCCCGGCGGGTTGGGGGCGCGGAGGCGACTTCCGCGCGCTCTTCGGGGGGACTCTCAACCAACACGCAGTTAGGTTAGCCTACCCTCGCTCTCGATCAAGGTTCCGATCGGATCGAGCCAGGCCCCGACGCCGGCCGAACGCCGACACCGACCGCGCCGGCCGAGCCCCTACAACGCCAGCCGCGCCAGCGCCTTGGCCCCGTCCAGCACGCACACCCCTTCCCCGGCCGCCGTCCAGGCAGCCGCACACAACGCCCGCAGCCCGTCCAGCGCCTCCCCCTCGCCGTCCAGCTCCAGCCGCCCGTCCCCGGCCGCCGCCGTCCAGCCACCGCACCTGAAGCCCGCTCCGGCCTCGACGACCTCCGACTGCCCGGTCAGCAGTCCGCGCAGATCCCGGTCGACGTACGTCGGCCGGTGCTGGGGCGGCGCGGCGAGCAGTTGCGGCCCGTCGGTCACTCCGGTGAGCACGAGCAGCGAGTCCACGGCGCCGTTGAACGCGCCCTCGATGTCCGTGTCCAGCCGGTCCCCCACCACCAGTGGCCGCCGCGCACCGGTGCGCAGAATCGTCTCCCGGTGCATCGGCGGCAGTGGCTTGCCCGCCACCTGAGGATCGGCCCCGGTCGCGATTCGCACCACCGCCACCGCCGCCCCGTTCCCCGGCGCGATCCCGCGCGCACTCGGAATCGTCAGGTCGGTGTTCGACGCGAACCACGGCACCCCGCGCGCGACGGCATAACACGCCTCGGCGAAACGCCCCCACGGCAACTCCGGCCCGCCGTACCCCTGTACGACCGCCGCCGGATCGTCGTCCGCCGACTCCACCGGCACGAGCCCCCGCTCCCGCAGCGCGACCCGCAGTCCCTCACCCCCGACGACCAGCACCCGCGCCCCCGCGGGCACCTGCTCGGCGATCAGCCGCGCGACCGCCTGCGCCGAGGTGATGACGTCACCGGCCTCCGCCGGTATCCCCAGCTCGGTCAGGTGCGCGGCCACGACGTCGGGCGTACGCAGCGCGTTGTTCGTGACGTACGCGAGATGCATCCCGCCCGCGCGGGCCGTCCCGAGCGAGTCGACCGCGTGCGCGATCGCCTCCCCGCCCGCGTACACCACCCCGTCCAGGTCGAGCAGCGCCGTGTCGTACGCCTCGCTCAGCGCCCGCCCGCTGCCCTCGGGCCTGGTCCTGACCTGCTGACTCATTGCCCACCGCTCCTCGGTCCACCGGCTTTCCCCCGATCATGCCCCATGCCACTGACACACGCGGCGCACGTACGATGCCGAGATGAACACAGCAGGTCACCCGGAAGCGACGACGCGCCGAGGCCTCGAACTCACCCCGTTCCGAGGCCTTCGCTACGACCCCGACCGGGTCGGCAGCCTGGCGGCCGTGACATCCCCTCCGTACGACGTCGTCGTACGCCCCGACGGCGTGCACCAGTTGCAGTCGGCAGACCCGCACAACATCGTCCGGCTGATCCTCCCCGAGGCCGCCACCCCCGCCGCGCGCAACGCCCAGGCCGCCGACACCCTGCACCGCTGGCTCACCGAGGGCGTCCTGACCGCCGACCCGGAGCCCGGCCTGTACGTCTACGAACAGCACGACGGCAACGGCATGCTCCAGCGCGGAATCATCGGCGCCCTGCAGGTCTCCGATCCGTCGGAGGGCGTGGTCCTGCCGCACGAGGACGTCATGTCGCACATCGTCGCCGACCGAGCCGACCTGATGCGCGCGACCTCCGCGAACCTCGAACCCCTGCTGCTGACCTACCGCGGCAACGGCCTGGCGGCCGCGAGCGAGGTCGTGGAACGGACCGTTGAGAAGCCCCCGCTGCTGGCCACCACCACCGAGGACGGCTTCAGCCACCGCCTCTGGTCCGTGACCGACCCCGACGACGTGGCCCGCGTGCAGTCCGACCTCACCCACCACCAGGCCCTGATCGCCGACGGCCACCACCGCTGGGCCACCTACCGCCGCCTGCGCGCCGAGCACCCCTCGCCCAGCCCCTGGGACTACGGCCTGGTCCTCCTGGTCGACACCGCCCGCTACCCCCTGCGCGTCCGCGCCATCCACCGCCTCCTGCACGGCCTGCCGGTGCCGGAAGCCCTCTCCGCGCTCCACGGCCACTTCCGCGTACGCCACGTCGACGCACCGCTCCCCGAGGCCCTCACGGCCCTCGCCGAGGCCGCGTCCTCCGGCAACGCCTTCCTGCTCGCCGGCGACGGCACGTTCCACCTGGTCGACCGCCCCGATCCGGAGCTGCTGACCCGCACGGTCCCCGCCGACCGCCCCGAGGCCTGGCGCACCCTCGACGCCACCGTCCTGCACGCCACGCTGCTCGCCCACGTCTGGCACGTGCCCGAGGACTCCCCCGCCCACATCGCCTACATCCACGACGCGGCGGCCACCGTGCGCAAGGCGGAACGGGACGGCGGCACGGCGGTCCTGCTCCACCCGGTCCACGAGGACGTCGTGCGCGACCTCGCCCGCCAGGGTGTCACCATGCCCCGAAAGTCGACGTCCTTCGGCCCGAAACCGGCGTCGGGCCTGGTGCTGCGCGCCCTGGACCTCTGACGCACGGCTGACGCGCACACGACGCGGGCGGGACCCCTCGGTCGAGGTCCCGCCCACGGTCACGTCCGTACGTCAGTCCCGGTCGCCGTCGCCGTCACTGTCACGGCCCGAGTCCGAGCCGTCCTCGACCGCGGCCTCGCCCTCGTCGTCCCGGGTCTCGTCGAGGGCGTCGACGAACTCCACGCCGTCCAGCTCGGCCAGCCGGTCCGAGGCGTCGGTGCTGCCGTCCCGGTCCGCCTCCACCGCCTTCGCGAACCACTCCCGAGCCTCACGCTCCCGCCCGGCCGCGAGCAGCGCGTCCGCGTACGCGTACCGCAGCCGCGCGGTCCACGGCTGCACGGAACTGGAGGCCAGCTCCGGGCTCTGCAGCGTCACGATGGCCGCGTCGAGCTGCCCCATGTCACGCCGGGCACCCGCCGCGACGAGCCGCATCTCCACCTGCCCGGCCTTGTCGAGTTTCTGCACCTCGGGCGCCCCGGCCATGTCCAGCGCCTTCTCCGGACGCCCCAGCCCGCGCTCGCAGTCGGCCATCACGGGCCACAGCTCCACGGTGCCGGTCATCCGCCGCGCCGCACGGAACTCGGCGAGTGCCTCTCCGTACTTCTGGTTCGCGTACGCCGCGAACCCTGCGGCCTCCCGCACGGCGGCGACGCGCGACGCCAGCCGCAGGGCAACCCTGGAATAGCCGTAAGCCCCCTCGGGGTCCTCGTCGATCAGCCGCGCGACCATGACCAGGTTCTTGGCGACATCCTCCGCGAGGGTCTTCGGCAGACTCTGCAGCTCCTGCCGTACGTCCTTGTCGATCTCGTCGCCGGTCACGTCCTCCGGAATCGGCAGCCGCTTGATCGGCTCACGGTCCCTTTCCCGCTCCTCGCGGAACCGACCTCCATCGCCACCGCGCCGGTCGTCGCGCCCACGGAATCCACCGGGCCGACCGCTCCGGTCGTCCCGACGGGGACCGCGCCCACGGTCGTCACGCCCCCGGAAACCACCCCGCTCGCCACGGTCGTCGCGTCGATCGTCCCGCCGGTCGTCACGCCGGCCGTACCCAGCGCGGTCTCCCCGGTCGTCCCGCCGGAAACCGCGGTCCCTGTCGTCCCGGCGGTCGTCCCGCCTGTCCTCGCGGCGGTCGTCACGCCGGTCGTCACGACGGAACCCGCCACGGTCATCACCGCGCCGCTCATCACGGCGGTCGTCACGCCGGAACCCACCGCGATCGTCACCGCGCCGCTCATCACGGCGGTCGTCACGACGGAACCCGCCACGATCGTCACCACGGCGGTCATCGCGGCGGAACCCACCACGGTCATCACCGCGCCGGTCATCACGCCGGTCGTCACGCCGGTCGTCACGCCGGAACCCGCCACGATCGTCACTACGGCGGTCGTCACGACGGAACCCACCGCGATCGTCACCACGGCGGTCATCGCGGCGGAACCCACCACGGTCATCACCGCGCCGGTCATCACGCCGGTCGTCACGCCGGTCGTCACGCCGGAACCCGCCACGATCGTCACCACGGCGGTCGTCACGCCGGAACCCACCACGATCGTCACTACGGCGGTCGTCACGCCGGAACCCGCCACGATCGTCACCACGGCGGTCATCGCGGCGGAACCCACCACGATCATCACCGCGCCGGTCATCACGCCGGTCATCACGACGGTCATCACGCCGGAACCCACCACGATCGTCACCGCGACGGTCGTCACGCCGGTCGCCGCGCTCGTCCCTGCGGAACCCTCCACCGGGACGTCCACCCCGGTCGTCACGGCGCGGCCCACGATCGCGGTCGTCGCCTCGGAAGCCGCCGCGGTCGCCACGGTCATCGCGCCGATCGTCGCGCCGGCCGTACCCGCCGCGATCGCTCCCCCGGTCGTCCCGACGGCCGTGACCACCACGGTCGTCGTCCCGACGGCCGTAGCCACCACGGTCGTTGTCACGCCGGAAGCCGCCGCGGTCGCCACGATCGCCGTGCTCACCACGGTCGCGTCGGAAGCCGCCACGGTCGCCGCGATCCCCACCATCCCGGTGCCGCTGGTCGCGCTCCGGTCGATCGTCGGGAGAGTTGGTGGACATCGGTGACTCCTGTCTTTGGTACCGCAGTCATTCTCGCGCTGCCGGCTATCCGGCGCGCTCCGGAAAAACAAAAGGACCCCTGGTCCCAGCTGAACGCTGGTGACCAGGGGTCCTCCAAGAATTGTTCGGCGGCGTCCTACTCTCCCACAGGGTCCCCCCTGCAGTACCATCGGCGCTGTAAGGCTTAGCTTCCGGGTTCGGAATGTAACCGGGCGTTTCCCTCACGCTATGACCACCGAAACCCTAATGGTTTCGAGCGAACAAGCACACTCTTCAATTGTGCGTTCTACTCAAAGCCGGCAACGGTCGTTGCCTCAGAACTAACACAGTGGACGCGAGCAACTGAGGACAAGCCCTCGGCCTATTAGTACCGGTCAACTCCACACGTTACCGTGCTTCCATATCCGGCCTATCAACCCAGTCGTCTACTGGGAGCCTTACCCCATCAAGTGGGTGGGAGTCCTCATCTCGAAGCAGGCTTCCCGCTTAGATGCTTTCAGCGGTTATCCCTCCCGAACGTAGCCAACCAGCCATGCCCTTGGCAGAACAACTGGCACACCAGAGGTTCGTCCGTCCCGGTCCTCTCGTACTAGGGACAGCCCTTCTCAAGACTCCTACGCGCACAGCGGATAGGGACCGAACTGTCTCACGACGTTCTAAACCCAGCTCGCGTACCGCTTTAATGGGCGAACAGCCCAACCCTTGGGACCGACTCCAGCCCCAGGATGCGACGAGCCGACATCGAGGTGCCAAACCATCCCGTCGATATGGACTCTTGGGGAAGATCAGCCTGTTATCCCCGGGGTACCTTTTATCCGTTGAGCGACGGCGCTTCCACAAGCCACCGCCGGATCACTAGTCCCGACTTTCGTCCCTGCTCGACCCGTCGGTCTCACAGTCAAGCTCCCTTGTGCACTTACACTCAACACCTGATTGCCAACCAGGCTGAGGGAACCTTTGGGCGCCTCCGTTACCCTTTAGGAGGCAACCGCCCCAGTTAAACTACCCATCAGACACTGTCCCTGATCCGGATCACGGACCCAGGTTAGACATCCAGCACGACCAGACTGGTATTTCAACGACGACTCCACAACCACTGGCGTGGCCGCTTCAAAGTCTCCCAGCTATCCTACACAAGCCGAACCGAACACCAATATCAAACTGTAGTAAAGGTCCCGGGGTCTTTCCGTCCTGCTGCGCGGAACGAGCATCTTTACTCGTAGTGCAATTTCACCGGGCCTATGGTTGAGACAGTCGAGAAGTCGTTACGCCATTCGTGCAGGTCGGAACTTACCCGACAAGGAATTTCGCTACCTTAGGATGGTTATAGTTACCACCGCCGTTTACTGGCGCTTAAGTTCTCAGCTTCGCCCCACCGAAATGGAGCTAACCGGTCCCCTTAACGTTCCAGCACGGGCAGGCGTCAGTCCGTATACATCGCCTTACGGCTTCGCACGGACCTGTGTTTTTAGTAAACAGTCGCTTCTCGCTGGTCTCTGCGGCCACCCCCAGCTCGAGCAGCAAGTACTCTCACCAGGCGTGGCCCCCCTTCTCCCGAAGTTACGGGGGCATTTTGCCGAGTTCCTTAACCATAGTTCACCCGAACGCCTCGGTATTCTCTACCTGACCACCTGAGTCGGTTTAGGGTACGGGCCGCCATGAAACTCGCTAGAGGCTTTTCTCGACAGCATAGGATCATCCACTTCACCGCAATCGGCTCGGCATCAGGTCTCAGCCACAAGTACGACGGATTTACCTATCGCACGGCCTACACCCTTACCCCGGGACAACCACCGCCCGGGATGGACTACCTTCCTGCGTCACCCCATCACTCACCTACTAACCGCTTGGTCCGGCGGCTCCACCACTTTCCTTTCCCCGAAGGGTCCGGAACGGCTTCACGGCCTTAGCATCACGATGCTCGATGTTTGACGCTTCACAGCGGGTACCGGAATATCAACCGGTTATCCATCGACTACGCCTGTCGGCCTCGCCTTAGGTCCCGACTTACCCTGGGCAGATCAGCTTGACCCAGGAACCCTTAGTCAATCGGCGCAAACGTTTCTCACGTTTGTATCGCTACTCATGCCTGCATTCTCACTCGTCAACCGTCCACAACTCGCTTACACGGCTGCTTCACCCGGCAGACGACGCTCCCCTACCCATCACAGCAGGCGTTGGCCCTCATGCTGCAATGACACGACTTCGGCGGTACGCTTGAGCCCCGCTACATTGTCGGCGCGGAATCACTAGACCAGTGAGCTATTACGCACTCTTTCAAGGGTGGCTGCTTCTAAGCCAACCTCCTGGTTGTCTGTGCGACTCCACATCCTTTCCCACTTAGCGTACGCTTAGGGGCCTTAGTCGATGCTCTGGGCTGTTTCCCTCTCGACCATGGAGCTTATCCCCCACAGTCTCACTGCCGCGCTCTCACTTACCGGCATTCGGAGTTTGGCTAAGGTCAGTAACCCGGTAGGGCCCATCGCCTATCCAGTGCTCTACCTCCGGCAAGAAACACACGACGCTGCACCTAAATGCATTTCGGGGAGAACCAGCTATCACGGAGTTTGATTGGCCTTTCACCCCTAACCACAGGTCATCCCCCAGGTTTTCAACCCTGGTGGGTTCGGTCCTCCACGAAGTCTTACCTCCGCTTCAACCTGCCCATGGCTAGATCACTCCGCTTCGGGTCTTGAGCATGCTACTGAAACGCCCTATTCGGACTCGCTTTCGCTACGGCTACCCCACCCGGGTTAACCTCGCAACACACCGCAAACTCGCAGGCTCATTCTTCAAAAGGCACGCAGTCACGAGAGCCCGAAGGCTCCGACGCTCCCACGGCTTGTAGGCACACGGTTTCAGGTACTATTTCACTCCCCTCCCGGGGTACTTTTCACCATTCCCTCACGGTACTATCCGCTATCGGTCACCAGGGAATATTTAGGCTTAGCGGGTGGTCCCGCCAGATTCACACGGGATTTCTCGGGCCCCGTGCTACTTGGGTGTCTCTCAAACGAGCCGCTGACGTTTCGACTACGGGGGTCTTACCCTCTACGCCGGACCTTTCGCATGTCCTTCGCCTACATCAACGGTTTCTGACTCGTCCCACGGCCGGCAGACCGTGAAAGAGAGATCCCACAACCCCGCATGCGCAACCCCTGCCGGGTCTCACACACATACGGTTTGGCCTCATCCAGTTTCGCTCGCCACTACTCCCGGAATCACGGTTGTTTTCTCTTCCTGCGGGTACTGAGATGTTTCACTTCCCCGCGTTCCCTCCACACTGCCTATGTGTTCAGCAGTAGGTGACAGCCCATGACGACTGCCGGGTTTCCCCATTCGGAAACCCCCGGATCAAAGCCTGGTTGACGACTCCCCGGGGACTATCGCGGCCTCCCACGTCCTTCATCGGTTCCTGGTGCCAAGGCATCCACCGTGCGCCCTTAAAAACTTGGCCACAGATGCTCGCGTCCACTGTGCAGTTCTCAAACAACGACCAACCACCCATCACCCACCACCGAAGCAGCAGTTCACTGGGGCCGGCAATCCGAAGACAGACCAAACGGCCGTGCCCTCAGACACCCAACAGCGTGCCCGACACCCCTCGCCGACAAGCTTCGCGTTCCACGCCCCAAGGGGCAGTACTAACGCTCTCATCCATCCGAAGTGTGCCGAGTAGTCAACGTTCCACCCATGAGCAACCAGCATCGGACACTCGCCGATGTACTGGCCTCTGACCAAGCCGAAGCCCGGTAAGAAGTGCTCCTTAGAAAGGAGGTGATCCAGCCGCACCTTCCGGTACGGCTACCTTGTTACGACTTCGTCCCAATCGCCAGTCCCACCTTCGACAGCTCCCTCCCACAAGGGGTTGGGCCACCGGCTTCGGGTGTTACCGACTTTCGTGACGTGACGGGCGGTGTGTACAAGGCCCGGGAACGTATTCACCGCAGCAATGCTGATCTGCGATTACTAGCGACTCCGACTTCATGGGGTCGAGTTGCAGACCCCAATCCGAACTGAGACCGGCTTTTTGAGATTCGCTCCACCTCGCGGTATCGCAGCTCATTGTACCGGCCATTGTAGCACGTGTGCAGCCCAAGACATAAGGGGCATGATGACTTGACGTCGTCCCCACCTTCCTCCGAGTTGACCCCGGCGGTCTCCCGTGAGTCCCCAGCACCACAAGGGCCTGCTGGCAACACGGGACAAGGGTTGCGCTCGTTGCGGGACTTAACCCAACATCTCACGACACGAGCTGACGACAGCCATGCACCACCTGTACACCGACCACAAGGGGGCACCCATCTCTGGATGTTTCCGGTGTATGTCAAGCCTTGGTAAGGTTCTTCGCGTTGCGTCGAATTAAGCCACATGCTCCGCCGCTTGTGCGGGCCCCCGTCAATTCCTTTGAGTTTTAGCCTTGCGGCCGTACTCCCCAGGCGGGGCACTTAATGCGTTAGCTGCGGCACGGACAACGTGGAATGTTGCCCACACCTAGTGCCCACCGTTTACGGCGTGGACTACCAGGGTATCTAATCCTGTTCGCTCCCCACGCTTTCGCTCCTCAGCGTCAGTATCGGCCCAGAGATCCGCCTTCGCCACCGGTGTTCCTCCTGATATCTGCGCATTTCACCGCTACACCAGGAATTCCGATCTCCCCTACCGAACTCTAGCCTGCCCGTATCGACTGCAGACCCGGGGTTAAGCCCCGGGCTTTCACAACCGACGCGACAAGCCGCCTACGAGCTCTTTACGCCCAATAATTCCGGACAACGCTTGCGCCCTACGTATTACCGCGGCTGCTGGCACGTAGTTAGCCGGCGCTTCTTCTGCAGGTACCGTCACTTGCGCTTCTTCCCTGCTGAAAGAGGTTTACAACCCGAAGGCCGTCATCCCTCACGCGGCGTCGCTGCATCAGGCTTGCGCCCATTGTGCAATATTCCCACTGCTGCCTCCGTAGGAGTCTGGGCCGTGTCTCAGTCCCAGTGTGGCCGGTCGCCCTCTCAGGCCGGCTACCCGTCGTCGCCTTGGTGAGCCGTTACCTCACCAACAAGCTGATAGGCCGCGGGCTCATCCTGCACCGCCGGAGCTTTCCAACCCCCACCATGCGGAGGAGGCTCGTATCCGGTATTAGACCCCGTTTCCAGGGCTTGTCCCAGAGTGCAGGGCAGATTGCCCACGTGTTACTCACCCGTTCGCCACTAATCCCCACCGAAGTGGTTCATCGTTCGACTTGCATGTGTTAAGCACGCCGCCAGCGTTCGTCCTGAGCCAGGATCAAACTCTCCGTGAATGTTTACCGGTGATCCGGTGACACACACGGGAGCGGAACCGTCGAGCGGAATAAGCCCGACCGTTCACAGCGTCCTCGCTGTGTTTTCTTCAAAGGAACCACGCCCCGGTCTGATGACCGGAGACGGGGTATCAACATATCTGGCGTTGACTTTTGGCACGCTGTTGAGTTCTCAAGGAACGGACGCTTCCTTCGTACTCACCCGAGATACTCTCTCGGGCTTTCCTCCGGGCGCTTCCCTTCGGTGTTTCCGACTCTATCAGAACCTTTTGGTTCCGATTCCCGGTCGGCGGGTTTGTCTTTCGGCCTTGCGGCCTTTCGACATCCACTACGTTAGCCGATTCCCCCGCCCGATTCATAATCGGGTCGCGGATTCGAATTCAGGCGCGCGAACACACCAGAATCGACCCCGCTGAAGGGGCGCTCGTTAGGTAGTGGGTTGGCCGCTCCGGCTGCTGACGATCGCAGTACCCGGTTCAGCGGCTCGGGCTACATTACGCACCTTCGGGGGGCGAGTCAACTGCGGCGGCAGCTCGGCACGTGGGCCCGGTAGGGGCTCACCGCCGGGTCGTTGGCGATCCGGGACCGCCAGGGTGGGCGTCTCCGTCGCCCTCGTCGTCGGCCACTCCGGTGCGGAGGCCATTGCGTGCCTGGTCAGAGGGCATGGGCGTGCCTGTCAGCATGCGCAGAGGGGTGTCGCCGACGGCGCAGGCGTCGGTGCCGTCCAGGGTGCGGTCCGCGTCCAGGGCCGTGGCCAGGCGAGCCGGAACTTTGGCCAGTTCCTTGTCGTTGCGGGCCGAGAGTCGACGGGTGCGCGCCGGCTCGGCGCCCTCGATGATCTCGCCGGCGCGGAGCAGCACGGCGCTCGCCGTGCCGTCGGGACCGCGTGGAGTGTGAGGCACCGGCGGCTGCCGTCCTTGTCGGCAAGGATCTTGTTCAGCTTCCTCCCGAGACACGGCGGCGAAGTCGCCTTCGAACGGAAACGGGATGTGTCCCACTGTCGGCAGTCTCTTCCTGTGAGGCGCACGCGCGTGCGGCAGTGACCCCGCCGGGATGGCGGGACATGTGCCTCCCTTTCGCTGCGGGGGTGGACCATGCACGGATGGCGGGGTCTCTTCACAGGCGGACGCCCAAGCCTTCGGGCCTGGACTCGGTCTCGCGCGGTCGGGAGCGACGGCGGCGACCTGGCCGAGGGATCTGAGATGGAGGGAGGACCCTGTTCAGGGAGCCCTCCCGCGTGGTGCGCACGTCGGCAGTCGCTCGACCGGCGGGACGCGTCACGCCCCACGCTCGCGAACGATCGCGCATCTTCTGACCCACTCCGCACCGACTCACCGGCGGGCCGTGAGGAAGGCGCAGAGCGGCTCAGTTCCCGGCGGGCGGCCTGGCTCTCGGGCTCAGTCGGTACGTCGAGACCGTCGGATCACCGGCGAGGTAGAAGCGGTGCTGCCAGTCGTGGGCTTTGCTTACGCCCACCCGAGGGCCAACCCGGATGAGCGCAGCGGGTACCGGCTCACCCTCGGACATCATGACCGAGGTACCTGCCAGGAGGTCCGCGCCGTTGTGCTCTCCCGTGACGCCGAGCGCCTGGCAGAAGTTCCCCGGACCTCGGGCAAGACGTGGGCTCTCGACCCCCTCCCCTCGCCGCTTGCGTGCCAGGTCCTCCCCCTCGATGACCCTGCCTGCCCGGATGAGGACGGCTGAGGCGATGCCGTCCGTCCCGGTGACGATGTTGGCGCACCAGTGGAGACCGTGGGACCGGTAGACGTACAAGTGTCCTGCGGGTCCGAACATGACGGCGTTACGGGGTGTCCGGCCTCGGTAGGCATGGGAAGCCGGGTCGGCCGTACCGGAGTACGCCTCGGTCTCCGTGATCGCGATGCTCACGGTTCCCTCGGGGGTCTTGCAGGTGAGGACGCTCCCGAGCAGCTTGGGGGCGACCTCTTCGGCAGGATGGGCGAGGAAGTCGACGTTCATGCGGGCCGCCTTGACATGCCGTAGGTGAGGTAGACGTACACATGGCCGGGCGGACCGAACATCACGTCGTTGCGGGGGGTGCCGCCGCGGTAGGCGTGGGAGCCGGGGTCGTTCTGGCCGTCGTAGGCCTCGCCCTCTGTCAGGCGCAGCGCGATCGGACCGTCCGGTGTCGTGCCCACGAGGATGCGGCCGAGGATGTCGGGGGCCACTTCCAGTACGGGCCGGTCGAAGAACTCCCGGGGCAGGAGCGTACGGTCGGGGGTCGCGATCATGCCGTCCGAGGGTAGTGCAGGCGGGTGGGTGCGGCGGGGTGGCGAGGGGGCGTCGGTCTTGCCAGGGTGGGGCCCGGAACCGGTCGTGGCCGGATCGCGTTTGTAGTGATCAGAGACGTAGTGATCGAGGGAGAGACATGGCGTTCAAGAAGCTGCTCGCGAGTCTGGGAGCCGGTGGGGCTTCGGTCGAGACGGTGCTGACCGAGGTCAACGTCGTTCCGGGCGGCGTGGTCCAGGGCGAGGTCCGGATCCAGGGCGGGTCCGTGAACCAGCGGATCGAGGCGCTGTCGGTCGGGTTGCAGGCCAAGGTCGAGGTCGAGGGCCAGGACACCGAGTACAAGCAGGACATCGAGTTCAAGAAGGTGCGTCTCGGCGGTGCCTTCGAGCTCCAGGCGGAAGCGGTGCACGCCGTGCCGTTCGGGCTGGACATTCCGTGGGAGACGCCGGTCACGATGATCGACGGGCAGGCGCTGCGCGGCATGCACATCGGTGTGACCACGGAGCTGGAGATCGCGCGCGCGGTCGACTCCGGTGACCTGGACCCGATCAACGTGCACCCGCTGCCGGCGCAGAAGGCGATCCTGGACGCCTTCATCCAGCTGGGCTTCCGCTTCAAGAACGCGGACCTGGAGCGCGGTCACATCCGCGGTACGCGGCAGCAGCTGCCGTTCTACCAGGAGATCGAGTTCCTGCCGCCGCAGCAGTACCGGGGCCTGCACCAGGTCGAGTTGAGCTTCGTGGCCGACGAGCAGGCGATGGACGTCGTGCTGGAGATGGACAAGAAGCCGGGCCTGTTCAGCGAGGGCAGCGACACCTTCCGTTCGTTCCAGGTGGGGCTGCACGACTACCAGGGCACCGACTGGGTGGCCTACCTCAACCAGTGGCTGTCCGAAGTCGGCAGCAAGCGCAACTGGTTCTAGGCTCGGAAGCCACTGAACCATCCGATCAGGAGGTACCGAGGTGACCGAGCTCAAGAGGCGGCCGCTCCCCCACGACTTCCATCCGCCCGTGCAGTCGTTCACGGTCACGAGCGAGGACGTGCAGGAGGGTGCGACCCTCAAGGACGCTCAGGTCCACGCGGCCGGCAACATCTCACCGCACCTGCGGTGGGAGGGTTTCCCGGCCGAGACCAAGAGTTTCGCCGTGACCTGCTACGACCCGGACGCCCCGACGGGCAGCGGGTTCTGGCACTGGGTGCTGTTCGACATCCCGGCCTCGGTGACGGAGCTGCCGGCGGGTGCGGGCAGCTCGAGGTTCGAGGGCCTGCCGGAGGGCGCCGTTCACGCGCGCAACGACTACGGCACGAAGGACTTCGGCGGTGCCGCGCCGCCGCCGGGGGACGGGCCGCACCGGTATGTGTTCACGGTGTACGCCGTGGACCGGGAGAAGCTCGGCCCGGACGCTGATGCCAGCCCAGCCGTCGTGGGCTTCAACCTGCGGTTCCACACGCTGGGGCGCGCCCAGCTCATCGGTGAGTACGAGGTGCCCGCCGAAGCCTGACGTTCACCGAACGTTTGCCCGCCTCTGGTCTACGAGCGATCGGAGGCGGGCATTTTTGTGGCCAGGGGGCCGCGGGGTCGTACCTCGTGGAGCAGCGGATATTGCGTTGTCCATCTCGGCGTGCACGTCCAGAGTTGATCCCAGCCCGCCAAGGGGTGGGCCGGTGCACACGGGAGGTGGGCTGGTATGCGGGACACGCTGGTACTGAACGCGAGCTTCGAGCCGCTGTCGACGGTGACGTTGAACCGAGCCGTCGTTCTGGTGCTTCAGGACAAGGCCGTCGTCGAGCAGGCCCACCCCGAACTGCGCATGCGCGGAGCCGCGGTCGACATACCGGCGCCTCGGGTGATCAGGTTGTGCAGGTACGTGAGGGTGCCGTTCCGAAGACAAGCGCCGTGGTCGAGGCGGGGTGTGCTGGTGCGGGACCGGCACAGGTGCGCGTACTGCGGTCGTCGGGCGACGACCGTGGACCACGTGGTGCCGCGGTCCCAGGGGGGTCAGGACACCTGGCTGAACACGGTGGCCTCGTGCGCGGAGGACAACCACCGCAAGGCGAATCGGACGCCCGAGGAGGCGGGGATGCCGCTGGTCCGGGAGCCGTTCGAGCCGACGCCGGCGGATGCGATGCTCTTGGCTTTGGCGCAGGACGACTACGAGGCGCTGCCTGAGTGGTTGGCCTCGGCTGCGGCTTGAGAGTTGCGGTGGTTCGTCGGCTGAGGTTGTCTGTGGCTGGTCACGCAGTGCCCCGCGCCCCTGGAAGACGGCGGCGCGGGGACCGACCGGAGTACGGACGCACCCCTAGTCGATGCTCGGCTTCTCCCGGCGTTCCGGGCCCGCGCTGGTGCCGTTGCCCGCCGAGCCCGAATTCCCGCTCTGCGGCGCGAAGTTGCCCATGGCGCCGGAGAGGCCCTTGAGGGCGTCGCCGATCTCGCTGGGAACGATCCAGAGCTTGTTGGCGTCGCCTTCGGCGATCTTCGGCAGCATCTGGAGGTACTGGTAGCTGAGCAGCTTCTGGTCCGGGTCGCCGGCGTGGATGGCCTCGAAGACCGTGCGGACGGCCTGGGCCTCGCCCTCGGCGCGCAACGCGGCGGCCTTGGCCTCACCTTCGGCGCGCAGGATCTGGGACTGCTTCTCACCCTCGGCGCGCAGGATCTCGGACTGCCGGACACCTTCGGCCTGAAGGATCGCGGCGCGCTTGTCGCGGTCGGCGCGCATCTGCTTCTCCATCGAGTCCTGGATGGAGGTGGGCGGTTCGATCGCCTTGAGTTCGACGCGGTTGACGCGGATGCCCCACTTGCCGGTGGCCTCGTCGAGGACGCCGCGCAGTGCGGCGTTGATCTCCTCGCGGGAGGTCAGCGTGCGCTCCAGGTCCATGCCGCCGATGATGTTGCGCAGGGTGGTGACGGTCAGCTGCTCGATCGCCTGGATGTAGCTGGCGACTTCATAGGTGGCGGCCCGCGCGTCGGTGACCTGGTAGTAGATGACCGTGTCGATGTTGACGACCAGGTTGTCCTGCGTGATCACCGGCTGCGGCGGGAAGGGGACGACCTGTTCGCGCAGGTCGATGCGGTTGCGGATGGTGTCGATGAACGGGACGACGATGTTGAGGCCCGCGTTCAGCGTCCGCGTGTAGCGGCCGAAGCGCTCCACGATGGCGGCGCTGGCCTGTGGGATGACCTGAATCGTCTTGATCAGGGCGATGAAGACCAACACCACCAGAATGATCAGGACGATGATGACCGGTTCCATCGTCGCTCCCCGTACCCTTCTCCGCCTCGGCGCGTTCGGCGGATCCGCTGTCGGCGGATCCAGTTGATGCAGATCTTATGGTTGTTGAAGATCTTGCTGGTCGAGTCTGACAGACCGGCGCACGGCAGGTGCGGTGTTCGGCCACCTTGCGTCGGGCGAGGTCACATGACGATCGCCGTGGCTCCTTCGATGTCCACGACGTCGACCTCCTGACCCGCTTCGTAGACGCGGTCGGTGTCGAGGGCGCGGGCCGACCAGACCTCTCCGGCGAGCTTGATGCGTCCGCCCGAGCCGTCGACGCGTTCGAGTACGACGGCCTGCCTGCCCTTCAACGCCTCCACGCCTGTGGCGAGTTGAGGGCGTTGTGCGCGGTGCCGGTTGGCGATGGGGCGTACCACCGCGATCAGGGCGGTGGAGACGACGGCGAAGACCACGACCTGGAAGACGGCGTCACCGCCGAAGATGCCGGCGGTCACCGAGGCCGCGACGGCGCCCACCGCGAGCATGCCGAGTTCGGGCATCGCGGTGATCACGAGCCCGATGCCGAGCCCGGTCGCCGCGACCAACCACCAAACCCACGCGTCGATTTCCACACGGTCATGGTAGGACCGCGGAACGTGCGCGGACAGGGCGCGCGATCAGGTTTGCGACGGGCTTCTCACCCGCGCCTCGGCGGGACTTGGGCGGCTCAGGACAGCGGCAGGCCCTGGGCGGTCCAGCGGTCGCCCACCTGCTCGACGACGAGCGGCAGGCCGAAGCAGCGGGAGAGGTTACGGGAGGTCAGTTCGAGCTCCAGCGGACCGGCGGCGAGGACCTTGCCCTGGCGGATCATGAGGACGTGGGTGAAGCCGGGGGCGATCTCCTCGACGTGGTGCGTGACCATGATCATCGAGGGTGCGATCGGGTCGCGGGCGAGGCGGCCGAGACGGCGGACCAGGTCCTCGCGGCCACCGAGGTCGAGGCCGGCCGCGGGCTCGTCGAGCAGGAGGAGCTCGGGGTCGGTCATCAGGGCGCGGGCGATCAGGGTGCGCTTGCGCTCGCCCTCGGACAGGGTGCCGAACCGGCGCTCCAGGTAGTCGGACATGCCGAGGCGGTCGAGGAAGGCGCGGGCGCGCTGCTCGTCGATCTCCTCGTACTCCTCCTGCCAGCCGGCCGTCATGCCGTACGCGGCCGTCAGTACGGTCTCCAGGACCGTCTGGCGCTTGGGGAGCTTGTCGGCCATGGCGATGCCCGCCACGCCGATGCGGGGTCGCAGTTCGAAGACGTCGACCTTGCCGAGGGTCTCGCCGAGGATGGTGGCGGTGCCCTTGCTGGGGAAGAGGTAGCTGGACGCGACATTGAGCAGGGTGGTCTTGCCGGCGCCGTTGGGGCCGAGGATCACCCAGCGCTCACCCTCCTTGACCGACCAGGAGACCTGGTCCACCAGAGCCCGGCCCTCACGGATCACGGATACGTCCTGAAGCTCCAGAACATCGCTCATGAGCGCGTTGTCTCCCCTTGCAGTGTGGCCGGTCTCGGCTGTCGCGTACGCCTGTGGCTCGGGCGGCCGCGCCGGTGGGCGCAGCCTTCAACGAAATCTACGCCACCGGTCGGCCGGTCCATTCCCTCGGCCCGGTACTTAGGGTGGGAGCATGCTCTCGGAACCGCGCTCTGGACGCCTTGCCGCTTGGGGAAACGCCCTTCTTGCCGGAAATGTCTCTCCGGACGACGCCGTGCTCGCCATCCTGGGTGAGGACGCCGTGCACCGGGTGGAGGGGTTGCCCGGGGAGCCGGCGCCGGTCGGACTGACGCTCGCGCTGGGACGGCTGCGGGCACTGGGGGTGACCGGGCTGCGGGTCGCGCTGCCTGCGCCCGGGCATCCACTGGGGCTGAGCGGGCCGGCGGAGTTCAACGCGCGGGCGCTGGAGGCCGAGGAGGCGGTGATCTGCCACGGGGGTGCGCTGGGGCTGGTGCCCGAGGTGCACGAGGCCGGGCCCGACGGTGACGTACACGTCGAGGTCGTGTGGCACTGCCTGCCGGTGCGGGAGGCGCCGCCCGCAGACGTGCCCTCGCTCGGGGAGGCGGAGCGGGAGCTGGCGGAGGCGCTGCGGGAGGCGACCGAGGTGCTGACGCGGCTGGACGTGGCCGGGTCCGGGCCGGTGGCCGAGGCGGCGATCGACGCCTACCGGGCGCGGGCCGAGCGGGGCCGGGAGGTGCTGGCGCCGGGGTATCCGGGGCGGGCGGTGCGGGTGCTGGAGCTGGCGCAGCGGGTCGGGCTGCTGATCTCGGTGGCGTACGAGAACGGGCACGGAGGCGCGGTCAGCGCCTCGGAGATGGCCGCCAGGGCGGAGGTGCTGCGGCCGGTGGAGCGGACGGCTCGGCGGGCGCAGGTCGCGGCGTACAACTCGATGGTCGAGGAGCGGGAGCGGCGGTGAGGTCGCGTCGCCGTCGCTGAGACGCTGAGGGCCCCGCGAGTCGAGCTCACTCGCGGGGCCCTTCGGCGGGCGGTCGGCGTCAGGCGTGGGGGACGTGGGTCGGGAGCCGACCCACGTGGTCCTGGCCGACGGCCGAAGCGGGGGAAGCTCAGCGGTTGAGGCCGAGGTTGCCGAAGGCCGGGTTCAGCACGCCGACGACGTTCACGCTGTTGCCGACGGCGTTGACCGGAACGTGCACGGGGGCCTGGACGAGGTTGCCCGAGACGACACCCGGCGAGCCCTCGGCCTTGCCGGTGGCCAGCGATCCGTCGGTGGCGGAGGCCATACCGGCACCGGCGGCCACCAGACCACCGGCCACCATCGTCACGGCCGCTGCCTTCTTCAGGTTCTTCACTTCGTAAGCCCTTCTGATGCGATCACCGCGGCCAGTCGCCGCAGCACGCACTGAAGAACGCCGGAGCTCCACGGAGGGTGCGCCATCCGGGGGACATTCCCACGACGGTATGAATCTCAGCCCGGAGCGGAACCTTCCGTATTGCCGTACCGAGCCGTATTGCCGTACCGAGTGCTTTTCTGCCTGTTTCAGCCCGTCACGCCGTGCCGCACGGCCCACAGGGCGGCCTGGGTGCGGTCGGCGAGGTCGAGCTTCATCAGGATGTTCGAGACGTGGGTCTTGACGGTCTTCTCGGAGAGCACCAGCGCGCGGGCGATCTCCCGGTTGGAGCGGCCGTCGGCTATCAGGCTCAGCACCTCGCGCTCCCGCTCGGTGAGCGAACCGGCCCGGCCCTGGCCGGTGTTGGTCTCCTCCTGGGACAGCAGGGCGCCCGCCACCTCGGGCTGGAGCAGGATGTGCCCGGCGTGCACCGAGCGGATGGCGCCGGCCAGCGCGTCCGGGTCGACGTCCTTGTAGACGTACCCGGCGGCGCCCGCGCGCAGGGCCGGGACGACGGTGCGCTGCTCGGTGAAGCTGGTCACGATGAGCACGCGCGCGGGGTTGCCCAGCTCGCGAAGTCTGCGCAGCGCCTCGACGCCGTCCATGCCGGGCATCTTGACGTCCATCAGGACGACGTCGGGCTTGAGCTCCTCGGCGCGGGCGACGCCCTCGGCGCCGTCGGCCGCCTCGCCCACCACCTCGATGTCGTCCTGCACTTCCAGGAAGGTGCGCAGGCCGCGGCGGACCACTTGGTGGTCGTCGACGAGCAGCACCCTGATTGCGTCAGCCACCGGGGACCTCCATTTCGATCATGGTGCCCTTGCCGGGCGTCGACTCCACGGTGAGCGTGCCGCCCACGCCGCCTGCCCGGTCCCGCATGGAGACCAGGCCCAGGTGGCGTCCGGCACGGCGTATCGCGCGGGGGTCGAAGCCGCCGCCGTCGTCCGTGACGCGCAGGACGGCGCCGGTGCCGCGCCTGGACAGGGTCACGTCGACCCGCTCGGCCCCCGAGTGCCGCAGGGCGTTGTGCAGGGCTTCCTGGGCGACGCGCAGCAGCGCCTCCTCCTGGGCGGCGGGCAGGGCGCGCACACCGTGGGCGGTGAACGTCACGCGCGCGCTGTGGGCGCGGTCCAGGACCTGCACCTGCGTGCGCAGGGTGGCCACGAGGCCGTCCTCGTCGAGGGCCGCGGGGCGCAGCTCGACGACCGCGGCGCGCAGCTCGTCGGCGGCCTCGGCGGCGAGCGCGGCCACCTGCTGCAGTTCGCCCTTGGCGCGGGCCGGGTCCCGGTCGACGAGGGCGGCGGCGGCCTGCGCGGTCAGGCGCAGGGAGAAGAGCTTCTGACTGACGGCGTCGTGCAGCTCGTGGGCCAGGCGGGAGCGCTCCTCGGCGATGGTGAGTTCGCGGCTGCGCTCGTAGAGCCGGGCGTTGGTGAGGGCGATCGCGGCGTGCTGGGCGAGGATCGACAGCAGTTCCTCGTCGTCGGCGGTGAAGCCGCAGGTGCCCTCGGGTTTGGGGCAGTTCTTGTTCGCCAGGAAGAGGGCGCCGATGACCTCGTCGCCGTCGCGGATGGGCAGCCCCAGGAAGTCGGCCAGGTCGGGGTGGGCGGACGGCCAGCCCTCGAAGCGGGGGTCCGTGCGGACGTCGGCCAGGCGCTGGGGCTTGGCGTCGCGGAGCATCGCGGCGAGGACGCCGTGCTGGCGGGGCAGCGGGCCGATCCTCTTCCACTGCGCGTCGCTGACGCCGTCGACCACGAACTGCGCGAAACCGCCGTGGTCGTCCGGTACGCCCAGCGCGGCGTACTGCGCGTCGAGCAGCTCACGGGCCGAGGCGACGATCGTCTTGAGGACATCGCGCACCTCGAGGTGCCTGCTCATGGCCAGCAGTGCGGAGCTCACCGCGGCGAGGCCGGACCGGGGACCTTGACTCATGGCTTCCACGCTACCGGCGGGGTGTGACAGCGCGGATCCGACTGGTGACGGCCGCCGCCTAGGTCGCTGGGCCTAGTCCGCCGGTCGTGGACGTGCGGCTTAGGTCGAAGGACCCGGCGCCTTGCGGCCCGCGCCCGAGGCGGGGCGGGGTCCCCGGTTCCTACGTTGAAGGCACGCCGATCGAGCGGCGTCGAGGAGGAGGGGAACGTGTCATGCCGGTAGCGATCATCACGGGGGCGTCGAAGGGGCTGGGGCGGGCGCTCGCCGAGGCCCTGGCAGCGCGCGGATGGGACCTGGTGCTGGACGCCAGGGGCGAGCGGGCGCTGAAGGAGACGGCGGCGGCGCTCACGGCGCACGGCACCCGGGTGGCGGCCCATGCCGGGGACGTCGCCGACGCCGGGCACCGGTCGGAGCTGGTGGCGGCGGCCTGGAGGCTGGGCGGCGTCGATCTGGTGGTGAGCAACGCGAGCGCGCTGGGCGCCGAGCCGCTGGTGCGGCTGGAGCAGCTGCCGCTGGACGGGCTGCGGCGGGCGCTGGAGGTGAACGTGGTGGCCGCGCTGGGCCTGATCCAGGAGGCGCTGCCGCTGCTGCGGGCGTCGCGGCGGCCCGCGGTGATCGCGGTCAGCTCGGACGCGGCCGCCGAGGCGTACGAGACGTGGGGCGGCTACGGGGCGTCGAAGGCGGCCCTGGACCAGCTCGCGGCGGTGCTCGCGGCGGAGGAGCCGGGGCTGCGGGTCTGGGCGGTCGATCCCGGGGACATGGCGACGGAGCTGTACGCGGCGGCCGTACCGGAGGACGACGATCCGCGGCCGGAGCCGGCGCATGTGGTGCCGGCGTTCCTGCGGCTGCTGGAGGAGCGGCCGGCGAGCGGTCGCTTCGGGGCGCCGGCCCTGCTGGAGGGGACACGATGACGCCGGCGCTCGGAGCACCACCGGTGGAGCCCGCGCGCGGGTGGGGGCACGTGCCCGAGGAGCTGTCCGCGCGCGTGCCGGCCGAGCAGCGCGGGCCGGGGCTGAACCGGGATGCCGTACGGCTCCTGGTGTCGCGCGGGACCGAGGTGTCGCACCACGCGTTCGCACGGCTGCCGCGGCTGCTGCGGGCGGGCGACCTGCTGGTCGTGAACACCTCTCCGACGCTGGCCGCGGCCATGGACGGGTGGACGGGGAACGCGCGCCTGGTGGTGCACTTCTCGACGCGCGGCGACGACGGGCGGTGGGCCGTCGAGCTGCGGGACCCGGACGGAAAGGGCACCACGCGCGCGCGTGCGGGCGGTCCGGCGGGGACGGAGGTGCGGTTGCCCGGCGGCGGGCGGCTGGTGCTGGAGGAGCCGCTGAGCGCGCGGGGCGAACGGTTGTGGTGGGCCCGGGCGGCCGGTGCGGAGGTGCGTGAGCTGCTCGACCGGTACGGGCGGCCCATCCGCTACTCCTACACGGAGCGGGATCAGCCGCTGTCCGTGTACCAGACGGTGTTCGCGCTGCCGTCGGCCGACGGGGCGGGCAGTGCGGAGATGCCGAGTGCGGCGCGGCCCTTCACGCCTCGGACGGTGGCCGAGATGGTGAGCCGGGGCATGCAGTTCGCGCCGGTCACGCTGCACACCGGGGTGGCCTCGGCGGAGGCGCACGAGCCGCCGTACCCGGAGCGGTTCGCGGTGCCGGAGACTTCGGCGCGGCTGATCAACGCGGTGCGGGCCGGGGACGGCAGGGTGATCGCGGTGGGTACGACCGCCGTGCGCGCCGTGGAATCGGCCGCGGGGTCGGACGGGGTGGTCCGGGCTGCCGAGGGGTGGACGGATCTCGTGGTCACGCCGGAGCGCGGGGTACGGGTGGTGGACGGGCTGCTGACCGGGCTGCACGAGCCGGAGGCCTCGCATCTGCTGATGCTGGAGGCGGTGGCCGGGGCGGCGGCGGTCGACCGCGGGTACGAGGAGGCGCTGCGCCACCGCTACCTGTGGCACGAGTTCGGGGACGTGCACCTCCTGCTTCCGGCCGAGACCGGTCACACAGAGCATTGCGCAAGCAACTGCTGGTGAGTCTTCCCTGTCGGAGGTGTGAGGCCGCACATAGGGCGCACGTCACGTACGAAGGGCGATAGGAGACAAATGAACCCCTGGCGAGCGGGAATGACGGTCTGATCTGTCCCGTTTTGCCCTCACCTGATCCACTACCGGGCTTAGTAGATCACACCTTTGCGACGGGTTTTTGCGGCCGCTAAGAATGGCTGCGTCGCTCAGCGCCGCGGGTTGTCGCCCGCGGCGTTCGTGCGGGAAGCACCTGTCCCCCGCCGGACGTGAGCGACCTCCGCGCTATTCGAAGAGGTCCATCACCCATGCCCCAGCACATTTTCCGCGACCGTGGCCGCGCCCTGGCCGGCAACGCCAAGAACAAGATCGCTCTCGCCGGTGTGGCCACGCTCGGCGCCGCGGCCCTCGCGTTCACCACGGCGCCCTCGGGCGGGCAGACCACGACCGCCGAGGCCGCCTTCCCGGCGAACGTCGCCTACAGCTCCGAGCCGGTCAAGGTGGTCACGACCGGCATCACCGACCAGTTCGCCGACGCCGGTCTGAAGGTCGAGGCCCTCGCGGCGAAGAAGAAGGCCGCCGCCGAGGCCGCCGCCGCCGAGGCCGCCGCCAAGAAGGCCGCCGCCGAGGCCGCCGCGAAGACGGCCGCCGCGCAGGCCGCCGCCGAGAAGAAGGCGGAACAGCGCCGCCAGGAGAAGGCCGCCGCGAACCGGTCCGCCGAGCGCATCGAGTTCGAGACCGTCGCCGCCAAGTCCTACGCCAACAACCTCGACGGCTGGATCCGCGAGGCGCTGTCCATCATGAAGGCCAAGGGCATCCCGGGCTCCTACCACGGCCTGCACAAGAACATCATCCGCGAGTCCTCGGGCAACCCGAACGCGATCAACAACTGGGACATCAACGCCCGCAACGGCATCCCGTCCAAGGGCCTGCTCCAGGTGATCCCGCCGACCTTCCAGGCGTACCACGTGCCGGGCACGTCCTGGAACATCTACGACCCGGTCGCCAACATCGCCGCCGCCGCCAACTACGCGGCCGACCGGTACGGCTCGATCGACAACGTCAACAGCGCGTACTGAGGTCGGCGCGGACCTCTTCCCGCACGTCGCGGTCGACGAACGCCGAAGGGCGGCACCCCTGTGACGGGGTGCCGCCCTTCGGCGTCGGCACGCAGGCGACTACTTGCGCATGACCTCCGGCTCGTGGCGGCGCAGGAAGCGGGCCACGAAGAAGCCGCAGATCACGCCGAGCGCGATCAGGGCGACCATGTCCAGGGTCCACGCGCCGACCGTGTGCTCCCACAGCGGGTCGTTGCTCTCGCCCTTGGCGGGCGGGCTGATGTTGTTGAAGTCGAGCGTGGCGCCCGCGGCGGCGACCGCCCAGCGCGACGGCATCAGGTACGAGAACTCGTTGACACCGACCGAGCCGGCCAGGGGGAACAGACAGCCGGTGAACACGACCTGGACGATCGCGAACATGACCAGCAGCGGCATGGTCTTCTCGGCGGTCTTCACCAGAGCCGAGATGATCAGGCCGAACATCATCGCGGTGAAGCCCAGCGCCATGATCGGAATGCACAGCTCCAGCAGGATCTGGCTGCCGAGGATCAGCCCCTCGTCCGGGATGGTGCGGCTGGAGAAGCCGATGACGCCGACCATCAGGCCCTGGAGCACGGTGATCAGGCCGAGCACGAACACCTTGGACATCAGGTACGCGGACCGGGACAGGCCGGTCGCGCGCTCCCGCTCGTAGATGACCCGTTCCTTGATCAGCTCACGGACGGAGTTGGCGGCACCGGCGAAGCAGGCGCCCACCGCGAGGATCAGCAGGACGGTGAGGGCCGTGCCGTTGGCGACAGGCTTGCCGGTGTTCGGGTTGATCTCCGTGTTGACCAGGAGGTCCTTGCCGGAGTCGATGAGCAGGCTCACCGAGCCGAGGACGAGCGGCAGGATGACCGTCAGGGCCAGGAAGCCCTTGTCCGAGGCGATGACCGAGACGTAGCGGCGCACCAGCGTGGCGAACTGCGACACCCAGCCCTGCGGCTTGGGCGGCTTCATCGCCTGCATGGCCGGCATCGGTACGGCCTGCGGGGCGACGGCGTCGATGTCCGCGGCGTACATCTGGTAGTGCTGCGAGCCCTTCCAGCGGCCCGCCCAGTCGTAGTCGCGGTAGTTCTCGAAGGCGGAGAAGACGTCGGCCCAGGTGTCGTAGCCGAAGAAGTTCAGCGCCTCCTCGGGCGGGCCGAAGTAGGCGACCGCGCCACCCGGGGCCATCACCAGGAGCTTGTCGCACAGGGCCAGCTCGGCCACGGAGTGGGTGACCACGAGGACCGTACGGCCGTCGTCGGCGAGGCCGCGCAGCAGCTGCATGACATCGCGGTCCATGCCCGGGTCGAGGCCGGAGGTCGGCTCGTCGAGGAAGATCAGCGACGGCTTGGTCAGCAGCTCCAGGGCCACGGACACACGCTTGCGCTGGCCGCCGGACAGGGAGGTGACCTTCTTGTCCTTGTGGATGTCGAGCTTCAGCTCGCGCAGCACCTCGTCGATGCGGGCCTCGCGCTCGGCGGCCGTGGTGTCGGCCGGGAAGCGCAGCTTGGCCGCGTACTTGAGGGCCTTCTTGACGGTCAGCTCCTTGTGCAGGATGTCGTCCTGCGGCACCAGGCCGATGCGCTGGCGGAGTTCGGCGAACTGTTTGTACAGGTTCCTGTTGTCGTACAGGACTTCGCCCTGGTTGGCAGGCCGGTAGCCGGTCAGCGCCTTCAGCAGGGTCGACTTGCCGGAGCCGGACGGGCCGATGACCGCGATCAGCGACTTCTCGGGGACGCCGAAGGAGACGTCCTTGAGGATCTGCTTGCCGCCGTCGACCGTGACGGTCAGGTGCCGGGCGGAGAAGGACACCTCACCGGTGTCGACGAACTCCTCCAGCCGGTCGCCGACGATCCGGAACGTCGAGTGGCCGACGCCCACGATGTCGGTGGGGCCGAGCAGTTGGGAGCCGCCCTTGGGGATCGGCTGACCGTTGACGTACGTGCCGTTGTGCGAGCCGAGGTCGCGGATCTCCATGCGCCCGTCGGGCGTCGAGTGGAACTCGGCGTGGTTGCGCGAGACCTGGAGGTCGGAGACGACCAGGTCGTTCTCCAGGGCACGGCCGATGCGCATCACGCGGCCGAGGGAGAACTGGTGGAACGTGGTCGGGCTGCGGTCGCCGTAGACCGGTGGTGCCCCCGCCGCACCACCGGGGCCCTGCTGCTGCGGAATCTGCGGCTGCTGCCGGCCGGCCTGCGGCGCCTGCTGCTGCGGCGCCTGCTGCGACCAGCCCGGATTCGCGCCCTGCGCGGCCAACGGCTGCTGCTGCGGCTGCGATTGGGGCGTCACGGCGGCCGCGGCGCCGGACAGGCTCACCTGCGGTCCGTCGGTCGCGTTGCCGAGGTGGAGGGCCGAGCCGGGCCCGATCTCCGTCTGGTGGATCCGTCGGCCGTGCACGAACGTGCCGTTGGTGCTGCCATGGTCCTCGATGACCCAACTGCGGCCGTTGAAACTGACCGTGGCGTGCCGCCAGGACACCCTGGCGTCGTCGAACACGATGTCTCCCTGCGGATCGCGTCCGAGTGTGTAAGCCCTGGACGGGTCGAGCGTCCAGGTCCGTCCATTGGTTTGCAGTACGAGTTCCGGCACTCCATGCCCCACTGAGTTGTCCCCCGAGTTACCCCCGTCGCAGGGAGTCTAGGGATGTCGAACATCGGGGGGAACTATTTCAGGAGCGGCCCTCTGACCAAAAGTCGGGCCTTGTGAAGACGGCGTACGGACATGTCTCCGTGCGCCGTTGACGGGGTGGAAACCAGCCCGGAGAGTGGTAATCCCACGCGAGAGGGACATGCGCGGCGGCGACACCGTGCCGCGGATCGGGGGGTCTGCCGTGAGCGTCGAGAAGGCCGGATACGGCACGAGGTTGCCCTGGGTCGACATCCTGCTGTCCGCGATCGCCTCCGTGAGCTGGGCGTTGATCGGGATGGCGGCGACGGCGGCGCTCGGACTGCGCCTGCTGGAGGCCGACTCGGCCGGTTCGCTGGGGCCGATGACCGCGGCGGTGGTGGCCCTCGGGGCAGGTGGTTCCGTCACACCGTCCGGCGATCTGTCGGCGTTCGGACTGACCGGCGCGGAGGCCACCACGGCCATCGAGATCACGCCATTGGGCGTGAGTCTGGTCGGCGCTCTCCTGCTGTCCTGGTTCTTCCTACGGTCCCTGCGCGCGGCGGGAGTTGTGGTCGCGGCCTCCGAACTGCTCGCGCGCGCCGGTGCGGTGGCCGCGCTGTTCGTGGCGACGCTGGGCGGACTGGCATGGGCCGGGCACGACGTCGTCACGATCGACGGGGGCGCGCTCGGTCTGGACGACCTGCCCGGCGGCTCGGGTTCCGGGGGCCTCGAGATTCCCGGGCTCGGTGACGTCGGGGACGTCGGGGGGCTGCTGCCGGACCGGGTCGGCGACCTGGTGGACGCGGAGGCGGCGGTGGGCTTCGCCGTCGATCCCGCGCCGACGCTGCTCGGCGGGCTGGGCTGGGCCGTCGGCGTGCTGCTGATCGCGCTGCTGGCCTCCCGCCGCACTTCCCTGCCCCGCGGCTGGGAGGCCGTGCACCGGGGGGTACGGCCGGCCGTTTCGGCGCTGGTCACGGTGGTGCTGGTGGCGGTGGTGGCGGGGCTCGCGGCGGCGGCGTACGCGGCGATCGGCGACGACCACCCCGGGCGGATCGCGGGCGCGGCGCTGCTGGGCGCCCCGAACGGGGTGTGGCTGGGCGTTCCCCTCGGCCTGTTCGTGCCGTGGCACGGCGAGGCGTCGGGGGCGCTCACCCGCTTCCTGCCGGATCCGCTGGACGACCTGCTCGTCGACTCGGACCAGCAGGTCACCCTGGGACGGCTCGCGGAGTTGGACGGGCGGCTGTGGCTGCTGGGCGTGGCGGCGGCCCTGATGATGCTGCTGGCAGGGGTTCTGACGGGGGTGCGGACGCCGGTGACGGGTGCGCGGGGGGCGGTGACGGGTGCGCGGGGGGCGGTGACGGGTGCGCGGGGGGCGGTGACGGCCGCGCGGGGGGCGGTGCGAGGGCCGTCCGGCACGGGTGCGGGGTGCGTACGGGGTCCGGCTGCGCTGTGGTTCGCCGGGTGGTGCGCGCTGCGGCTCGGGTGCGTCACCGCGGTGGCGTTGCCGCTGCTCGGGTGGCTGACGGAGGTGTCAGTGGACGCCTCGCTGTCCGTCCTGGGGTTCGACGCGTTCGGTGCCGGGATCGAGTTGCGCTCCGACCTTCCGGCCGCGCTGCTGCTCGGGGCACTGTGGGGGGCGGGCGCCGGGGCGGTCGGGGCACTGCTGGCGTGTGCGGCCGGGGCCGCCGGGCGACGGGCGGCGCCGGCGGCACTCAGTGACGCGGCGGCCGGGGTGCGGGGGCACGGGGAGACCTCGGGGCCGTACGTGCCGAGCACGCCGTACCGGCCGCCGAACCCCGACACCAATCCGTACCTGCGGCTGCCCGACGGCCTGCGGGAGCCCGAGGACGCACGGCCACCGGGCGCGGCGGCGGGCGGGGGCGACGGATGGGCGAGCGGGGGTGACCCCGCACGCGCGGCGGGCGGCGGACGGGCCGGGGGTGACCCCGTACCAAGGGCAGGCGGTGACGGGCGGGCGATCGGCGGCGACCACGTGCGGGGGCCGGGCAGCGAGCACGGACGGGCTGCCGGGAGCGACCACGCGCGAGCGGCGGAGGGCGACGACGTGTACGGGGCCCCCACGGTCGCCCGGCCCTTCGAGCCGCCGCCTCCCCGGTCACGGTCGGGCGCGCCGGGGGCCTCGTCGCCCGGAAGGCGGCCCCCGGGGTCGCCTCCGCCGGAGGACGGCCCACCGCCACCGGGGCCTCCGCCTCCTGGTCCGCCGCCTCCTGGACGACCCGGGCGGGGGCGGTGAGTCGGGGATCCTTAGGGGGGTGCGGGGGGGGCGGCGTCGGGGGCGAACTGTCAGGCGCTCGCCACCGGAACGACATCCAGGGTTATCGAGTGTTCCGTGTCCGCCAGGCGGACCTCGCAGGCGGTCGGCACTCCGTGCCGGTTACCGTGGGAACACCATGAGCGCTTCGCAGACCTCTGACGTCCCCACTCTCCTTGTCAAGATCTTCGGCAAGGACAGGCCGGGCATCACGGCCGGACTCTTCGACACCCTCGCCGCCTACTCCGTCGACGTGGTCGACATCGAGCAGGTCGTGACGCGAGGCCGGATGGTGCTGTGCGCGCTCGTGACCGAGCCGCCCCAGGGCCTGGAAGGCGAGCTGCGGGCGACCGTCCACAGCTGGGCGGAGTCGATGAAGATGCAGGCCGAGATCATCTCCGGCCACGGCGACAACCGGCCCCGCGGTCACGGCCGGTCCCTGGTGACGGTGCTCGGGCATCCGCTCACCGCCGAGGCGACCGCCGCGATCGCCGGCCGGATCACCAAGGCCGGCGGCAACATCGACCGTATCTTCCGGCTCGCCAAGTACCCGGTGACTGCGGTCGAGTTCGCGGTGTCCGGCGTGGAGACCGAGCCGCTGCGCACCGCCCTGGTGACCGACGCGGCGGCACTCGGCGTGGACGTGGCGGTTGTCGCGGCGGGCCTGCACCGGCGCGCTCAGCGCTTGGTCGTGATGGACGTGGACTCGACCCTCATCCAGGACGAGGTGATCGAGCTGTTCGCCGCGCACGCCGGCTGCGAGGCGGAGGTCGCCGAGGTGACGGCGGCCGCGATGCGCGGGGAGCTGGACTTCGAGCAGTCGCTGCACGCGCGCGTGGCGCTGCTGACGGGGTTGGACGCGTCGGTGGTGGACAAGGTGCGCCGTGAGGTGCGGCTGACGCCGGGCGCGCGCACGCTGATCCGCACGCTGAAACGACTCGGCTACCAAGTGGGGGTCGTATCCGGCGGGTTCACCCAGGTCACCGACGACCTCAAGGAGCGGCTTGGCCTGGACTTCGCGCAGGCCAACACGCTGGAGATCGTCGACGGCAGGCTGACCGGCCGGGTCACCGGCGAGATCGTGGACCGGGCGGGCAAGGCGCGGCTGCTGCGCCGGTTCGCCGCGGAGGCGGGCGTACCGCTGTCGCAGACGGTGGCGATCGGTGACGGCGCCAATGACCTCGACATGCTGAACTCGGCCGGCCTCGGGGTCGCCTTCAACGCCAAGCCGGTGGTCCGGGAGGCGGCGCACACCGCGGTGAACGTGCCGTTCCTGGACACGGTCCTCTATCTGCTCGGTGTCACCCGCGAGGAGGTCGAGGCGGCGGACGCGCACGAGGAGGACTGAGTCCTCCGCGCGTCCGGACCCGCGAGGACACGCGCTCGGACCCGAGACGACGCCCGGACGTGAGGGGCCCGGCACCGCACGGTGCCGGGCCCCTCACGTGCGCGGTGGGTCACTCGGAGGGGGCCCAGTAGTCCAGCAGGGTGGCCACGCCGGGTTCCAGGGACTTCCAGGAGCCGGTGAAGGACAGCACGGCGAAGGCGGCGGCCGGGAAGCCGCGGCGGCTCATCCGCTCGCGGGCGGCGCCGTCGGCCGAGCCGGACAGCACCTCGGCCAGGCCCTGCACGCCGGGGTTGTGGCCGATGAGGAGGACGTTCTGCGCGTCGTCCGGCGTCTCGTTCAGCACGGCGATCAGCTCGCCCGGGGAGGCCTCGTAGACCCGCTCCTCGTAGACGGTTTTCGGCCGCTGCGGGAACTCCTGGACGGCGAGCTTCCACGTCTCGCGGGTCCGGGTCGCGGTGGAGCAGAGGGCCAGGTCGAAGGAGATGCCGGAGTCGGCCAGCTTGCGTCCGGCGACGGCGGCGTCCTTTCGGCCCCGCTCGGCGAGCGGCCGCTCATGGTCGTTCACCTGCGGCCAGTCGGCTTTCGCATGCCGGAAGAGGACAATCCTGCGGGGGTCAGCGACGCTCATGAGATCCAGCTTCGCATGAAACAGGCCATGAGGCGCAGGGAGTTGACGGGCGTCTTGGGGCGTGCTCAGCGCGATATCAGCTGATGAGCGCGTTCCACGAGGTGCGCGATCGCCGGCTCGCCGCTCGCGGCGTGGGCGTCGGCGGGGTTCAGCATCAGGGTCAGCAGGGCGACGAAGGCGAGCGCCGGGAGGGCGAGGGCCCACCAGGGCAGCCGCATGTCGACACGGCCCGTGGTCGCCGAGCGGGGCGGGGTGTGCGTGCTGGCCGGCATGCTGCCTCCGTGGTCCGTCCTCGATGGTGTGGCCCCGCCTGTCGCGGCCACGTTTCGAAGGTACGGAATCAACAGCCGCCAACCCATCGGGTGATCCACCCACTTGACCCTGACCCTTACCCCCTAGGGGATGGGGGGCTAGCCCCACCATGCCCCGAAGGGGGCGGGTCTGCGGCATGCGGTGGGGCAGCCGTGGTGAACGGCAGCGGTGAGGTCAGCCATGGACGAGCGGCCCGCGGAAGCAGCAAGATCAGCCATGGACGAGCGGCCCGCGGAAGCGGCGAGGTCAGTCGTGGGGGATCCGCGCGCGGGCGGCCCTGGTCACGGTGCGGCGATCGACGCGATGACGGCGATGATCACGAAGATGGCGAGGAACGAGCCGAAGACGAGCAGCATCTTCTTCTGGCCGTTGCGGGGGTTCGGGTCGAGCACTGGCATGGGGCAAGTCTCGCACCCCGCGCCCGGGCGGGGGCGTCGGGGGGTCGGCGAGCCGCCTGATCATGCCCCCGGGGGCGAGCCTCCTGGTCAACGCAGCGGACCCCCGCACCCCGCGCCCGGGCGGGGGCGTCGGGGCGTCGGGGGGTCGGCGAGCCGCCTGATCATGCCCCGGGGGCGAGCCTCCTGGTCAACGCAGCGGACCCCCGCGCCACGCGAGCGAGCCCCCTGGCGCACCCACCAGGTCTCCCCCAGCCTTCCGGCCAACGCCCCAGCACCCCCAGCCCACCCTCGGCCTCAGCCCGCCCCCAGCGCACCCCGGCCTCAGCCTCCCGGCCTCCCCGGCCAAGCCCCCGGCCTCCTCCGATCTCCCCGGCCTCCTCCGATCTCCCCGGCCTCAGCCTCCGACCTCCCCCGGTCTCACCCGGCCCCCTCCGATCTCCCCGGCCTCAGCGAGCCGCCTCGTCCTCCACCGTGCGGTCGCGGCCCGCCAGGAGGCCCACCGCCATCTGCGGGACCATGAGCGCGGCCATCAGTGCGATCGGCAGGCCCCAGCCGCCGCTGTGCTGGTAGAGGACGCCCACCAGGAGCGGCCCGGGGATGGAGATCAGGTAGCCGGTGCTCTGCGCGAACGCCGACAGCTGGGCGACACCCGCACCCGTGCGGGCGCGCATCCCGACCATGGTGAGGGCGAGCGGGAAGGCGCAGTTGGAGACGCCGAGCAGCAGCGCCCAGGCCCAGGCGCCCCCGGCCGGCGCGAAGTACAGGCCGGCGTAGCCGGCGAGTCCGCACAGGCCGAGCGCGAGCACGATGGGGCCCTGCTGGGGCAGCCGGGTGGCCAGGCGCGGGATGACGAAGGCCAGCGGCACGCCCATGACCATGGTGACGGCGAGGAGCAGTCCGGCCGTGCCCGCTGCGACGCCCGCGTCGCGGAAGATCTGCGCCATCCAGCCCATCGTGATGTACGCGGCGGTGGCCTGGAGGCCGAAGAAGACGGCGAGTGCCCAGGCGGTACGGCTCCGGGTGATCCGCAGCGCGGGAGCCGCGGCGGCCTCCTCGCGCGCGTGCGGCTCACGTCCGGGCGTCTTCGCGGCGGGCGCCGGCCCACCCTCCCGTACGTCCCGCCGGTCCCGTACGAACGGGAGCCACGGCACCACGGCCACGGCCGCCAGGACCGCCCACACGGCGAGCCCCGACTGCCAACTGCCGCCCAGCACCTCGGTCATGGGCACGGTCGCCGCGGCCGCGAGGGAGGTGCCGAGGGCCAGCGCCATCGAGTACAGGCCGGTCATGGAGCCGACCCGGTCCGGGAACCAGCGCTTGACGATGACCGGCATCAGCACGTTGCTGACCGCGATGCCCATCAGGGCGAGCGCGCTGGCGGCCAGGAAGCCTGCCGTGCCGCCGGTGTACGGCCGCAGAAGCAGGCCGCCGGTGATGGCGGCCATGCCGGCGCACACCACCGCACCGAGGCCGAAGCGGCGGGCCAGCCGCGGCGCCATGACGCCGAAGACGGCGAAACAGAGCGGGGGCACCGAGGTGAGCAGGCCGGCCACGCTGCCGCTCATGCCGAGCCCGTCGCGGACCTCCTCCAGGAGCGCGCCGAGGCTGGTGATGGCGGGGCGGAGGTTCACGGCGGACAGCACGATGGCGACGACGATCAGCCGCGTGGTCCACGCGCGCGCGGGCGGCGTCCCGGCCGCCGCGCTGTTCCCCGCGCGTGTGGGCGAGGCTTCCGTCGCGCACGGGGGCTCGGCCGTGGCCGAACCGCGTATGTCGGGGTGGTGCCGCGTCCAGGTGTCCTCGCTTGCCATGCTGCCCATCATAGAATCATGGGATGATTGGTTGTCCATGCCGGTGCGGTCCGCGGCCGCCGCTCCCGTGCGAAGGTGTGCCATGCCTTTGAGCCATCCCCGCCGTTCGGCACTGTCCGAGCAGGTCATCGCCGAGCTGCGCAACCAGATCGCCTCGGGCGAGTGGCCGGTCGGCTCCCGCATCCCGACGGAGCCCGAGCTGGTCGAGCAGCTCGGGGTCGCCCGCAACACGGTCCGCGAGGCCGTCCGGGCGCTGGCGCACAACGGCCTGCTGGACATCCGCCAGGGCTCCGGCACGTACGTCGTGGCCACCAGCGAGCTGGCCGGCGTGATGCACCGCCGCTTCGCCGGCGCCGACCCCCGGCACATCGCCGAGCTGCGCTCCACGCTGGAGTCGGCCGCCGCGAAGCTGGCCGCCGAACGGCGCACGGAGAAGGACCTCAAGCAGCTCGACGCGCTGCTGCTGCGGCGCGAGGAGGCGTGGGAGTCGGGCGACGCGGAGGCGTTCGTCGCGGCGGACGCCACCTTCCACCTGGCCGTGGTGGCCGCCTCCCACAACGACGTGATGACCGCGATGTACGCCGACCTGGGCGAGGTGCTGCGCGACTGGCTGCGCGAGGACGTCGGCGAGGAGCTGACCCCGGAGACGTACATGGACCACGGCCGGCTGCTGGACGCGATCCGCGCGGGCGACGCCGGGACGGCGGCGACGGAGGCGGCGAGCTATCCGTTCCAGTGCCGCCCGGGCCGGTTCAGCTCCCCCGGTTCTGGTGGCTGATCCACACCGAGCGGACCTCCATCCAGCAGCGGCCGGTCAGGCGCACGGTCATCGCGGGCTCGGCGTCGACCGGGGCGCTGTCGGTGTCCAGGTCCCACCACCGGTCGCACTCGATGTGCAGGCGGACCCGGTCGACGTCCACGTACGGGTTGTGGCAGTGGGCGACCACGTGCGAACCCTCGATGCTGGTGCGGCAGGCTGCGCCGAACGGCGGCGGGTCCTGCTCCTCCCCCGCCGCCCCGCGCGCGTACGGCTTCGCGTCGTAGGGCGCGGACAGGACGACGGCCACGGCGACGGTCACTGAGGCCAGGCAGCGGTACAGGCGCACAAGGGGACCTCCTCGGCCGTGCTGGGGAGGGACGCGTGGTGACGCTCCCCCCAGCGTGCCCGCTCGGGCGCCGCCCCCGCCCGGCCGGATGGGCCGAACGGGGGACGAGCAAGGGCTCGCACCCGGTCGGATGCGAGCCCTCGATCAGCGGTGATCGGTCGATCACCGGGCGATCGACCGGTCAGGCGCCGATCGCGTGCAGACCGCCGTCCACGTGGACGATCTCGCCCGTGGTCTTCGGGAACCAGTCGCTCAGCAGGGCGACGACACCGCGGCCGGCCGGCTCCGGGTCCTTCAGGTCCCACTCCAGCGGGGAGCGGGTGTCCCACACGGACGCCAGCTCGCTGAAGCCCGGGATGGACTTGGCGGCCATGGAGCCGAGCGGGCCCGCCGAGACGAGGTTGCAGCGGATGTTCTGCTTGCCCAGGTCACGCGCCATGTAGCGGTTGGTGGCCTCCAGGGCGGCCTTGGCGGGTCCCATCCAGTCGTACTGCGGCCAGGCGAACTGGGCGTCGAACGTGAGGCCGACCACCGAGCCGCCGTTCTGCATCAGCGGCAGGCAGGCCATGGTCAGCGACTTCAGGGAGAACGCCGAGACGTGCATGGCCGTGGCCACCGACTCGAACGGCGTGTTGAGGAAGTTGCCGCCGAGCGCGTCCTGGGGCGCGAAGCCGATGGAGTGCACGACGCCGTCCAGACCGCCCAGCTCCTCGCCGACGACGTCGGCGAGGCGGCCCAGGTGCTCGTCGTTGGTGACGTCGAGCTCGACGACCTTGGTGGGCTTGGGGAGCTTCTTGGCGATGCGCTCGGTCAGCGTGGGCCGCGGGAACGCGGTGAGGATGACCTCGGCGCCCTGCTCCTGTGCCAGCTTGGCGGTGTGGAAGGCGATGGAGGCCTCCGTCAGCACACCGGTGATCAGGACGCGCTTGCCCTCGAGAATTCCGCTCATGGTGATCAGTGACCCATTCCCAGTCCGCCGTCTACGGGGATGACGGCTCCAGTGATGTACGAGGCGTCGTCCGAGGCGAGGAACCGCACCGCCGCGGCGATCTCCTCGGGCTGCGCGTACCGGTTGAGCGGCACCTGCGACACGATGTTCGCGCGCTGCTCGTCGGTCAGCGCCTGGGTCATGTCGGTGTCGACGAAGCCCGGCGCGACGACGTTGAAGGTGATGTTGCGCGAGCCCAGCTCACGGGCGAGCGAGCGCGCGAAGCCGACCAGGCCGGCCTTGGAGGCGGCGTAGTTCGCCTGGCCCGGGGAGCCGAACAGGCCCACCACCGACGAGATGAGGACGACGCGGCCCTTCTTGGCGCGCAGCATGCCGCGGTTGGCGCGCTTGACGACGCGGAAGGTGCCGGTGAGGTTGGTGTCGACGACCGAGGTGAAGTCCTCCTCGGACATCCGCATCAGGAGCTGGTCCCTGGTGACGCCGGCGTTGGCGACCAGGACCTCGACGGGGCCGTGTTCGGCCTCGATCTCCTTGTAGGCCTGCTCCACTTGCTCGGGGTCGGTGATGTCGCACTTGACGGCGAGGAAGCCGGCCGGCGGCTCACCCGAGCGGTATGTGATCGCGACCTTGTCGCCGGCGTCGGCGAAAGCGCGGGCGATGGCGAGGCCGATGCCCCGGTTGCCTCCGGTGACGAGAACCGAGCGGCTCAACGGATCACCCTTTCGATAGCGGTTTCGTTCTCCGCCCGGACGCCCGGATGACAGGCAACGATGACAGGCGGCTTCTCCGAAAACCTATCGGTCTGGGCCCACAGGGGGACATTCGGGCACCGACAGTGGCTCCCGTGGCCTCCTGTCGGGTTCCTACAGTCCAGCCCCGGGTCAGTCCGCCATACCCGGTGCGTGAGCCGACAGCCCTTCGGCGCGAGCGGTCTCGAGCATCCTGCGGTCGTAGGTCACCACGGCGGTCAGGTCGTCCCGCAGGGAGAGTGCGCTGGCCACGTGAATCGCATCCAACGTCCTCAGACGCCCGACCAGCAGAGCCGCAGCGTCACGTACCTCTCGGGTGAGGAGAATCTCGGTGATCCGAGCATCCAGGTCCTCCATGGCTTTTGGAAAGTGCCCCATGAGGTCCAGGGTCCGTACGGTCTCCACGAAGCCGAGCGTGCTGGTGGCGAGCGGCTCCGTGGCCCGCTCCTGAAGGAAGGCGTCCAACGCGCCCCAGTGACTGCGCCGGGTCATCCAGGTGACCAGCGCGGACGTGTCCATGTAGATCAACGGTCGTCCTCTTCGCGCTCGGCCAGCAGGAGCGCCACGGGGTCGACGTCTTCCGGCACCTCGTAGTGCGGCATGCTGTGGCGGTCGGCGGCGGTGACCGGCTTCAGCTTGATCTTTCCCTGCGCCACCAGGTGCGCGTACCGCTCCATGGGACTGCCGGCCGGTGACAGTATCGCGATCACGTTGCCGTGCCGGGTGACCTGGATCGCCTCGCCCTTCTCGACGCGGGCGAAGACCGCGCTGGGGTTGTACGAGAACTCGCGAACGGAAATGGTGCTCATACCGCGCTCCCCTCACAGCAGGGCAGGTTGTGCGTACATACCCCTGATGGTACCTACATTCCGTCGGCATTCAGCCGCAGCGTCGAGACGTCACCCTTCCGTGAACCACGACGGCCACAAGCCCGAGAGGTCAGCAGCGTCGAAGATCGCACCGCCCTCCGGCTTCCGGGACACCGTCGCTTTCACATGGCTCCGCCGCTGCGCGCGGTGTCGACCGACTCGGCGAGACCGTCGATGTCCGAGGCCAGGTTCCGCCAGGGACGTGAGAGATCGACGACGTGTCGCCAGATCCTCAGCCGCCCCTCCCCCACCGGCACCTCCACGACTCCGGGTCGGCCGGAGGCGTAGACGAGATGGCCCTCGGCGAGACCGAGGCGTACGCAGTACGCGGTCATCTGGTACAGGTCGCCCCGCTGCGGTCTGGTCTTGAACTTGGCGTCCAGGACGACGGCCTGGCGCATCGACCCGTCGCGCGGCGACGGCAGGTAGTGCACGAGGTCGGGCTTGAGGACGTGCCTGCCCGCGACGTCCAGGGAGAAATTCCGGTCCTGCGGCTCGGGCCTGCCCCCGATGCGCAGGCGCAGGGCTTCGCCGACGGCGCGGGCCAGGTAGGCCTCGAAGAGGCGCCACATGGTCATGAGCATCCCGTCGACGGCGATCTCGCGGCCGTCGCCGAGTTCGTAGGAGGCACCGCGCAGGACGAGTTCGGCGAGGACCAGTGCGTGGGCGTAGCGGGCGTTCCGCCGGCCGGGGGTCCACCGGGGTGTCGGCGCCCCGGTGGGCAGGAGCCGGACTCCGTCGAGCCGGGCGGTAAGGCGCTGGAGGGCGGAGCGCGGGGCCGGGTCAAGGCCGGGCACACGCAGGAGGCGACGAGCGGCGGCGAGGAGGAGGCGGTTCTCCGGTATGTCGGGCGTGTGGTCGTCGTAGGCGACTTCCAGGGGCACGGGGACGCCCGGTCTGCGGCGGAGCTGGTCGGCGTGGCGGATACGGCCCCGGACGACGGGCAGCGTGTCGCACGTCTCCCGGTAGTCGTGGAGGACGCCGTGCAGCAGGGCCCGTTCGGCGGCGGAGACGAAGGCGTGCGCGAGGGCCGGGAGGAGGTCCGGGCGCGCGTCGGCGGTGACCGGGCGCGGATCGAAGTCGACGCGTTCGGGGGCGTAGGAGACGAGGTGGAGGAGACGGTCGACCGGGACCTTGGGGGTGATCGTCAGCTGGAGGGCGCCGTCGCCCGTGCCGAGGCGTACGGAGCCCACGCGGTCCCTGGCCTTCAGACGCCACCGTGTGGCGGTCTCGGGGTGCAGGTGGACGAGGCCGTCGTGGGCGGCGAGCGTCGCGACCTGGGCCGGAGTGAGGTCCCAGGTGGTCCAGCCGCCGCCCTCCGCGAGCCGGATGCGCGCGACGGTGTCACGGCAGTCCCGTGGCTGGGTGCGGCGGGGGTTCAAGAGTCCTCGGAGCCGGAGGTCTCACCCGGGGGCGGCAGGATGCCGAGCTGCTCCCGCAGCTTGTCCAGTCCGTAGGTGAACTCCACGTCGGTGCCGTCGCCCCAGTGGTGCTCGGTGAGGAGCGGGATGATCTGTGTCTTCCACAGCCGTTCGAGAGCACCGTCACCCGTGTGGGCGAGGTCCTGCATGAAGTACGAGGGGCCGACGCGGAAGGAGCGGTCCCCGGGGCTTCCGTCGGCGAGGAGGCGGTTGATCTCGTCGAGGAGGCGGGCGTGGGAGTCGTCGTACGCGGCCGGGTCCTCGCTCCGTTCCTCCGCCCGCCCGCGCAGCCAGGAGTCCAGCAAACCGGCCACCGGCGGGGTGTCGGGGTGCAGTTCCATGAAGGAGAAGCGGCGGCGCATGGCCGCGTCCATGTACGCCACCGAGCGGTCGACGGTGTTCATGGTGCCGAGGATGTACAGGTTGGGCGGGAGGCGGAAGCCCCGGCCGTCGTCAGAGCCGTACAGCAGGTGGACACGCTCGTTGCGGTACTCCAGGAGGAAGTACAGCTCGCCGAATATCTTGGCGAGATGACCGCGGTTGATCTCGTCGATGACCAGGACGAACACCTCGGCCGGGCGCCGCTCCGCCTCGTCGGCGAGCTTGCGCAGCGGGCCCCGGACGAGGTCGTAGGCGAGCCCGCCGCCCGTGTCACCGTCCTGTCCTCCGCCCAGGCGCGGGCGGATGCCCTCGAAGAAGTCCTCGTAGGCGTAGGCGGGGTGGAACTGGACGAGGCGTACGTTGGTGGCGCTGGAGGCGCCGGCCAGATGGCGGGCGAGGGCGAGCGCCGTGTACGTCTTTCCGGTGCCGGGCGGCCCGTGGAAGATCAGCTGCGGGGTGGCGCGGAGGAGTTCGACGCAGTCCTGGAGCCAGGTCGTGTCGGGCATATGGAGAGCCTCGGCCAGTTCGGGGGTGGCGTCGGGCAGGACGGCCGGGTCCGTGGGCAGCGAGGCGGTGCGCGGCATGTCGCCGATCAGGGCGAGGACGGTCTCGGCGTACTCGGTGGCCTCCAGGACCTGGGAGTCCGCGTCCTGGACCACGCTCGCGAGTCCGGAGGGCAGGTCCTTGAGGAAGTCCAGGGGCTTGTTCAGGTTGCGCCAGTCGACGCGGCGCTCCAGCCGCTCCGCGCGGTGGGCAGCCGGGCCGTCGACCACTCCGACGTACGTCTCGAAGCCGTCGGTGGACAGCACGATGTCGCCCCTGCGCATGCGGTTGAGGAAGGCGTCGAGTTCCCGGGCGACGGCATCTCGACGGGCCGGTGCGGTGGCGGGGAGGGCCGTGTCCACGACCGCTCGGAGGCTTTCCAGGTCACGCGCCGCGACGGTCGGAGGCTGGAAGCCCGTTGCCAGGGTGACCACGGATTCGTCGCGCCACAGGCCGCGGATGAGGGGAACGCCGGTGTTGGCGTCGACGCCCCGAATGATCCACAGCTGGCGGGGCAGTTCCTGGTCGGCCGCAGTCTCTTCGAGCGGTTGCTTGGCAGCCTTGAGCGCCTCCCAGACGGGCATCCGCCGGTCGGGCAGGGCTCGCACAGTGTCCAGGCTGCTGCGGCCCTGGTCGAGCAGTCCTTCCTCGTCGAGCAAGGTGCGCCACTGGTCGCGCTCGAAGGGCCACATGGGCAGCCCGGCGCCCGCCTGCCCGTCCTCCCCCAGCGCCAGATACCAGCCGGGCGGCCGCGCGCCACGCAGCACCGGCCCCAGTACGCCGGGGTCGACGGTGAATTCCGCGGCCAGGTCCTCCAGCGCGACCCAGTGCCCCCCGTCCGGAAGCTGCTCCAGCGCGGTCATCGCGACCGAGACGTACTGCTGCTGCCGCTCCCACTGCCGGTAGCGCCGGCAGGCATCGAGATAGAAGTCGACGGGGTCGGGCCAACGGTCGAGGGCGTCGACGCCGATACCGGTCAGCTGCCAGCGGCGCGCGCCCCGGTACAGCCATCCGGCCTTGACGAGGTTGGTCGCGTTCCGGTTCACGTAGTCCTTGAAGGGAGTGTTGTTCTCCTGTTCGGACTCGCCGACCGCCTGTAACCAGCCCGCCTCCAGCCCCGGTTTCCTGGCGAGAACCCGCTCCCACAGCTCTCGGAAGACCATGCCGTCCTGGGGCGCGTCCTCCCGCAGGACGATGGCGGCGGTGTGCAGGGCCTGGGCGACGACGGTCGTGATGCTGGCCAAGGCGTCCTTTCTTCGCAGGAGACGGGGGGTGACGGCCGCGCCCGGACTCAGTCCAGGCCGACCGGGGTGATCGGCGTGACCGGGATGTCGTCGGGGCCGTTCGTCTGGACGAGCAGGAGGTCACCGACCGTGGCGTCGCGGCCGAGACCGAGGCGGGAGACCGGGATGGCGCCCGGGGCGTCCGCCGTGCCGACGGGCTGAAGCCGCAGCTCGCCCTCCGCGCCCTGGTAGGCGAGGACCGCCCACACCTCGTCGTGACCGATGCGGGACACCACGCTGCTCAGCCGGTCGGGGAGGACCGCGCACACGACGGTGAGCCGCTGCTGCTCCGTCCTGGGGACGGGGATCGCCGCGATCCGCTCCAGCACGCCGGGCAGCGCCAGCGTGCCCTCCAGCAGCCGCTGGACGGTCTCCCGTTCCTCGTCCCGGCCGTCCCCGGTCTCGGCGGCGGCGAAGTGCACCAGGGGAAGACCGTCGTCCAGGGTGCGCTGCCATTTGGGCAGCAGGAAGTCGATGGTCAGGGCCTCTTCACGGGTGGGTGGGTGCACCTCGTCGCCCTCGTCGAACTGGGCGAGCCAGGCGTTGACGTCTCCCCAGCGCCACACCGGCGAGCGTCCGGTGATCCCCTCGGGGTCCGGGAAGGGCAGCTTGTCCTGCCGCCGCTCGCCGCTCACCCACTGCTGGACGTTCTGACGGGAACGATCGACACGCTCCGCGATGTCCGAGACGCCGACGAGGTCGGGGTCGGTGCGCACCAGTCTGAGGGCGGGCAGGGATTTGCGCAGCCGTACGACGATGCGGTGGGCCGCGTCGATCGCGTTGACCCCGCTCTCGGAGACGTCCAGGAAGTGCCGGCCGCGATGGCGGGTCAGTACCCCGTCGAAGGTGTCGTGGACGATCGCGACGGCCTTGTCGTCGTCCACCTCGATCCCGTCCACGACGAAGTGGAATTCATACTCCATGACGCCCCAGTCCCCCATGCGTATGCCTGTTCGCTCTTCCTGGTTCCGGTGTCTGCGCCTCTCGCTCCAGGGAACGCCCCCTGTGGCAAGCTTCGCCGAGCCCGGCGGCGTTGTCAATTGACAACGCCGCCCCGGAGGGCCGCACGCGGGTCGTCCGGAGGCAGCGGGCACCACTTCGCCTTGCGGGCTATTCGACGGGCCTCCTGGCCGGGGTTCCTCGGCGTGCCCCCGACGCGGATCACCGTGCAGTGGTCCGGGCAGGGGCAGTACAGCGTGCCCCAGTGGGCCTCCGACGTGAGCGCCCACCCGTCGGCGACGAGCCGCTTGAGGACCGCCCTGACCTCCTTGCTCGGATGGTCCGCCGCAGCGATCTCGCGTCCGACCACGTACGCCTCCACAAGCCTTCGCCCGTCGCAGAGCTGACCGTCAACTCGAACAGGCCGACAAGCCTACCCGGCACCACTGACACTGGCCGAAACCATAACTCAGCACGTACAGCGGGACGTTGCGGAAGATGATCGTCAACTACGTTTTTACGGGACGCGGGTTGCATGGGATGAAGACCGCGCACTCGGCCCACACGGTCTTGCCCGGCCCCGTTCGCCCGACCACGCCCCAGCGGTCGGCGACTGCTTCCACGAGGAGCAGGCCTCTCCCGCTGCCGGTGTCCGCAGAGAGCCGGACCGCCGGCTCAGGGAGCTCCGGGTGCCCCGGATGGGTGTCGGACACCTCCACGCGGACGAGTCCCGCGGTCCGGTCGTACGTGAGCCGCAGCTCGAAGTCACGTCCCGGGACGCGGCCGTGGAGGACCGCGTTGGCGGCGAGTTCGGCCACGACGAGGGTGACGGTGTCAGACGCCGGACTGCCGTAGGGCAGGCGCCACAGGTCGAGCCGGTGCGTGGCGAGCCTGCGGGCGAGACGCGCGCCGCGGCGCGTGGCGGAGAACCGCTGAGCGAACACACTTACGGTTACGGCCCCTTGGGCTCGTGGTGCTGGCATGCGCCCAGCGTTCCGGCCCCTCCCGGCCCTCAACAGGGACGACACCCATACAGGCAGGGCTGTACCAGTGCACACTCTGGACTGGGTGGGTAACTCCCCGTGCCCCCGGGTGGGTCGGGCGGGGTTGAGCGAGGCGTGAAAGCGCGGACACGGGAGGCACGTGGCGATGAGGGCGGACCCCGGCGGAGGAGGAAACGGCGGCACGAACGGCACGGAAGCGGAGCTCTCCGACAGTCTCAAGACCTTCGGCGTGGTCCTCAAGGCACTGCGCGAGGAATCCGGCCTGACGCAGGAAGAGTTCGCTCTGCAGGTGCGGTACTCGGCCGCGTACGTCGCCAAGATCGAGCAGGGGAAGCGGTTCCCGCCGGCGGACCTGCCCGCGCGGGCGGAGGAAGTACTGGGGCCGGTCGCGGTCAAGGTCCTTACGGCGGCGGCGAAGAGTCTGACGCGGAGGGCTGGACTGGCGTCGTGGTTCCGGCAGTGGGCAGGGATCGAGGAGGAGGCGATCTCCTTGTATGCGTATGAGTGCCGGGCGGTTCCTGGGTTGTTGCAGCCGGAAGGTTACATCCGGGCGGTGTTCGATCGGCGCTTGCCGCCTGTCTCCGAGGAGCAGATCGAGCGCGAGGTCGCGGCTCGGCTCGACCGCCAGCAACTCATCTCCACCAGACAGAACACCGCGTTCAGCTTCGTCATTGAGCAGAGCGTCCTGGTGCGGCGCATGGGAGGGTGCGATGTCACCAGGCAGGTCATCGACCACCTTCTTGAGGTGGGCACCCGGCGCAATGCCGAGATTCAGGTCATGCCCAGCCTCCAGGAGGACCACTGCGGCATCGACGGTCAGATGTATCTGGCCGAGACTCCTTCTCATCAGTGGGTCGGATACACCGAAGGACAGCGGTCAAGCACGTTGATCTCTGCGCCCAAAGACGTCAGCGTCCTGCTCCAGCGCTATGGCAAGCTGCGTTCACAGGCCTTGGACTGCCGGGCTACCGTGAAGCTGCTGGAACAGATGCGAGGAGCGCTATGAGCACTATCGATGAGCCGCACTGGTTCAAGAGCAGTTACAGCGGCAGCGAGGGCGACAACTGCGTTGAGGTCGCCGTGCGCCCCGAAGCCGTCCGCATCCGCGACTCCAAGGACAAGCGCTTCCGCCCTCTCGTCGTCACGCCGACTGCCTGGGCGGCGTTCACGGCTCTCGCGGCCGGCTCGTCTCTGGACGGCTGAGTTCGCGTCGTCCATGACGCTCACGGGCGGGCACGGGAATCGATCCCCTGCCCGCCCGTTGGTCTGCGCCCGCCTGTCCTACTCCTGCTCGTCCTCGCCGAACAGGTTGAGCATGTCGAGCTGGATGTCGCCACCCTCGACCTCGTCCAGGCCGAACAGGCCTCCGCCCAACTGGTCGGGTGCGGACTTGCCCCGGCGCTTCTTCTTGGTCGCCAGTGCAGTCGGGCGCTTCGGCGGGCCCCCGGCCGGGATGACGCGGGTCAGCGGGCTGGTGCCCGGTGGGTGGCGTGGGCCCTGAGCCGGGGGCGGGGTGAGGGAGGGGTGGGTGAAGGTCCGCCCCTCGGCCATCGCCTCGTAGACGCGGACGATCTCGTCCTTCGTGTCCTGGAAGACGGCGGGCTGCTTGTTCTTGAACGCCCGGAAGCTGTCCAGGACCAGGTCCACGTCCGCGCGCTCAATCCCGTACAGGTGGAAGTACGCGGCATCAAGTTCCGCGCGCATCAGGAAACGACGCCTCTCGTCCCAGACGAAGGGTGGACCGTCGTCACCGAGATACTTCGCCCAGGGGGCCATTTCGTAGGACGTGTAGGTGAGTTCGAGGACTCGGGATCGGATCCAGTCGGCAAGGGGGGCGTCCTGGGTCCAGGGGGCGGAAAGGTCGTAGGTGGCAGGAGGCAGGACGGGAAGCTGCTCCAAGTAGGTATACGTGAGGTGGGCGCCCTGCACTTTTTGACGGGCTGCGAAGTCCAACACGAAAGCGGAAAGATTGGCCAGCAAGGCATACATCGGTTCTTCTGCAGACACTGGCAACAGCAAGGGCTGGGTGTGCCCCACAGCCGTCCTTGGCAACACCGTCGCGATCACCGTGCGATCGTCCGATGCCCGGCACACATCACGCCAGCCCATGAGCCAGCCATGCCGCCATGCCTTGCGGGGAACAGACCTGTCTTCAGCCAATCGTTCCTCGGCGTCATCCTCAGGAACCCAATGACGCGGCAGTGGAACGGCAGATGGATCGCGATGAGCGTCACCGTCGAGCCTTGGAAGGGTGCCTTTGTTGATCTGGGCCTGAGTGGCGTTCTCAAAGGTCGCGAAGCGGCTGTCAAACTGGTGGAGGAACTTCCCCTCGTACAGAGGCAAATAGCGCACGTCGTCACTCACGAAGACCGTGCCGTCACACGTTCCACCCTGGTCAAAGAGCGTCTCGGCAGACTGGAACCTCTTGGAGGCCGTAGCCATGTCGAACATGCGGAGAAACGGGCCGTTACCCAGCTTCCAGGGATCTGCCGGGCCGCCACTGACATGCCGCCGCAGCAGCGGCACCCGATCGTGCACACCGTCCAACACAAGGAGATGGCTCCGGCTTTCACAAACCGGCGCCGTCCGCGTGTTCGGATTGATCCGTTTGAATCCCTCCTCGTCCAGCGTGAACTCCCGCGCATCCAACTGATCCGGCCGCCGCGCACGGAAGGCAAGTCGCACGGCTGGGTAGTGCCTGGTGAGGTCGCGGCCCGCCATCGTGAACAGACTGAACCGATACTGGTTGTGGACCGCCGAAAACAGCTTCTCCTCGTTCTCCATGTCCAGCACGGCCACCATCTGCCGCGTCTCCACCAGATCCGAGAAGAATGGCGCCGTCGTCTTGTCCGTGGCGATCCCCGTGGGCAGGACCAGCCCCGCCATCCCCTCCGGGCCGATCAGCTGCCGTGCCTTCTCCGCGAAGACTGCGTACGTGTTGACGTCACCGAAGCCGGTCTTCGGGAACAGCCCCGACTTCCGGTACATGGTGACCTGGCCCTTGGACTCCCGTTGGTCGAACTGGTATTCCACGTACAACTGACGGTCGCCCTCGTTCGGACGCCCCTCCTCGTCCACACTCGTCCCCAGCGCCTCGATCATGCGGTCGCGGATGCTGGCCGTGGCCGCCGCGGCGATCTTCTCGTCCCGTGCCGCGAACCACTCCTTCTTCTGAATCTTGACCCGCTCCCACGGTGGATTCCCCAGCACCACGTCGAAGCCGCCCTGCCAGCCGGTCTCCGGGTTGACGTCCTCGGCCTCGGACTCCTCCACCCGGAAGACGCGCGGGAACTCCAGGTGCCAGTGGAAGAACTGGTTGCGGCGGACGATGTCCCTCAGCATCGTCTCCGCCCCCTCGTCCACCAGCGGCCCGTCCTCCACGTCCTTCTCCACGGCTCGCAGCACGTTCGTCGTGATGGCGGCGGGGGCGCCCTTGTGCTTGGGCCACAGGAAGGAAGCGCACCACACGTCCGCGACCCGCTTCAGATGCCGCAGTTCGGGCTGCTTCTCGAACTCCCGGTGCGCGCGGGCGTGCCGGCGCACCTCGGCGAGGCTGTGGTCGCCGATCTTCGCGACCTTCTCTGCCTCCACCCGCACCACTGCCGTACTCGTCCGCACGACCCGCTCGGCGAACGGCAGGTGCTCCGCGCCCTTCCGCTCCCGGTCGTTCTGCTGGCGCAGCTCGGTGACGACCCGCTGCTCGTCGCCCTCCAGCTTTTCGAAGGCGCCGTCCGGGATGCCCCGCTCCAGGACGGCCGGGGTCGCCCCCAGCAGGGCGTTCCCCGTCTTGATCCGGTCGTCCAGGTAGGCGAGGGGCTCACCGGGGGTCAGTGACTCCAGCCACAGCGACACCTTCGCCAGTTCGGCGGCGAGCGGGTTGATGTCGACGCCGTGGACGCAGTGCCGTACGACCTTGGCCATCGCCTCGCGGACCCGCTCCGGGGCCGGCTGGCTCTCACCCTGGTCCATCACCGCGTACCGCAAGGCGATGCGCCGGGCCGCCGCGACCAGGAAGTGGCCCGACCCACAGGACGGGTCGACGAAGTTGATCTTCAGCAGGTGGTCCGGGACGCCGGAGGCGGCGTACCGCTCTATGACCGGGTCGAGGGCGGTGTCGAGCAGCTTCTCGATGAGGGAGGACGGGGTGTAGTAGGAACCCGTCAGCTTGCGCTTGTTGCCCGCGACGAGGTCCTTCAGCTCGAACAGCTCGTTCTCCGGCTCCCGGGCGGGGACGAGTTCCAGCAGCGATTCGTAGACGCTGCCCAGTTCCTCGGCGCCCAGGTGCCGGTAGTCGACGCGGGTGGTGCGGCCCTTGTCCTTGATGCGCGAGAGCAGGCGTACGGCTTCCAGCAGACGCTCGTTGGGGAGCTTCGCGACCCTCAGGGGTTCCGGGCTGCCCGGGAGGCGGGTGGACTGGGCATCCTGGTCGATCTCGTCGGGCTCGGGGAGGTAGTAGAGGCCGCCGAGTTCGGGCAGCGCCAGCGCGGGCTCCCCGCCATTGGTGCCGAGGGCGTCGAGGACGCGGACGAGGCCCTGCCACAGGTCGGTGTGGTGGTCGCCCTTGCGGCGGGAGGCGATCCGGCGCAGGCGGGCGGTGGAGAAGTACAGGTTGTAGCGCTCGCGTGCCGCCTGGTTCGCCTTGACCTCCGCCTTGGTGGCCCCGGGACCGGGGTGTTCGAGGAGCGCGTCGCGGTCCTCGGCGACGAAGAGGAAGATCAGCTGATAGGCGAGGCGCAGCAGTTCGTGGTGGAAGTCGTCCAGGGCACGGCGGCCCCCGGCCGTGATCGCCTCGGCCAGGTCCGGGTTGTTCTGGAGGAAGCCCGTGCCGAGGACGTTCAGCGCCTTGGCGACTTGGTCGCGCAGGAGGTTGCGGGAGCGGATGCCGGTCTCGACGGCGAAGTCGCGCCACCACTCCAGGCGGCAGTCCGCGGGGGTCAGCGGAAGCTCGTCGGGAGCCGCGAGGCCGTCGCCCTCCTCCTCGTCGGCCTCTTCCTCGTCCTCCGCCACGGCCGCCGCCGCGCCCCGGCGCTTCTTCTCGGGCTTGGGCACCAGTTCCAGGCGGGATGCGTGGAGCAGCGCGTACATCAGCAGGAAGTCGGAGAAGTCCCCGCCGCCGAAGATCGCTTCGAGGTCGAATTCGACGTACGCGGAACCGACCAGGGCCGTGGAGTCGCGCAGGAGGCGCAGCACCTTGCCGTTGGAGAGGATGCCCCACAAGTGGTCCGGGGAGGCGTTGAGCAGTTCCTGCATCATCGACTGGGGGACGCGGGCGCTGCCCGCCGACCAGCGGTCGAGGGGGGTGGTCCAGCCCAGGAGGTGGACGGGGAGGTGGTCCATCCACTGGTGGCTGACCTGGTACGGCTCGCGGCCGGGCAGCCGGATGCCGCCGCGCCGGGGGGCGAGGCGGCCGTAGCCCAGCTCCTCCAGGAGGGTGAGGAGCCAGACGCGGGTCGCCTTGGTCGGGTCGGCCTTGCCGTCGAGTTCCTTCAGCTCCTCCTGGAGCGAGGTGTACGCGGCGCGCAGCGCGTTCCACTTGCGGCTCGCGGCGTCCTCGATGCGCACGCCGCGTCCGAGCCCGTAGTCGGCGGGGGCGCTGCCGGGCAGTTCGGGGTCGCCGGCGCGGATCTTGGTGAGGAGGTCCGCGGAGAGCAGGCCGCCCTCGACGCGTACGGCGGCGGAGGCGGGGAGGCGGTCGGGGGCGAGGGTGGTCACCGGTCTCCTCCGGAGGCGGGGCGCTGTGCGGCCGGGGCGCTGAGGTACACGTACACGCCGAGCAGGTCCGGGTCGCCGGACGGCCGGACGTCGATGCGGCGTACGGCGGCGGCGCCGCGTTCGCGTCCGCGCTGGCCAGCGGCCTCGCGGACCCGCTGGTGGGCTTCGCGCAGCCGGTCCGCGAGGAGTTGTCCGCGGGCCTTCAGGTGGTCGTTGATCTCGTCGTCGTCGAGTTCCGCGGCGGCTCGGGCGGCCTGCTGGTCGCGCAGGGCTGGCAGGGTGTTCAGGTCGGGGGTGGCGGTGAGCAGGGCGGCGGTCTCCTCGTCGGACAACCAGGTGCGGCCGCCGTCGTCGCCGGTGCGCCAGGCGAGGACCTGGGCGTCGTCGGCGACCAGGACGCGCGGGTCGTCGCTCGCCGTGCGGCCGGGCAGGGTGAGGCGGAAGCGGTAGCGGGCGAGCAGCAGGACCGTGCGGCGGTCGACGGCGGCGGTGCGGATCACGCCGAGGCGGCGGGCCGGGCGCTCCTCGGGGGGCAGGCCGGTGTCGACGGCCGCATCGAGCAGGTAGCGGGCGAGGGCACGCACTGCCGGGTCGGTGCGGGACAGGGCGTGTTCACCGCGTGCCACAGGAAGGTCCTCGCGGAAGACGAGGTCGCGGGCGGCGGTCCTGGCGTGGCCCTTGGCCTTCGCCCTGGCCGCTCCGCCCGGGGCGGCGGCCTGGTCGGCGTCCTCGTAGAAGCCGAGGGCGTGCTTGAGGCCGGTGGGCAGCGGGTCCACGGGGGCCTTGAAGCCCCGGTCGCGGGCGTCGCCGATCGGCTGGGCGCCCAGCTGGGCCAGGGATTCGCGGGTGAACGTGGCGATGTCGCCGGGTTCGCCCAACGCCTGGCGCAGTGCGTCCAGTTCGGCCTCCACCTCCTCGGGGCGCAGACCGGAGTGGGCGAACTTGGTGAGGACCTTCGACTCACGCTCGGCGGCCGACTCCCACTCCTTGTGGAGGGCCTCGCGGGCCCGGCCGAAGTCGGGGTCGTCCTCGAAGTCGAGGGTGAGCTGGCCCTCGGGCTGTCTGCCCCGCAGCAGCAGGGCGCTGGCGAGGGCCTCCAGGACGCCCCGGCCCTGGTCGGGGACGAGGACGGCCACACCGGTCTGGTCGGCGATGTCCTTGTGCTTCTGGATGAGGACCTTCAGGACGAGTCCGTCGATGCCGGTGTCGGTGTCGTAGACGGTGATCTCGCGGACGCGGCGGCGGGGCTGGCCGAACCGGTCGACGCGGCCCGCACGCTGGAGGTGGCGGGTGGGGTTCCAGGACAGGTCGTAGTGGATGACGGCGCCGAAGTGCTCCTGGAGGTTGACGCCCTCGGAGAGGCAGTCGGTGGCGACCAGGACGTGCCGGCCGCGCCGGGCGGTCAGCTCGTCGACGCGGGCCTGCCGGGCGTCGGGGTGCAGGGTGCCGGTGACCGCCTCCACGCTGGCGCTGCGGCCCAGTTCCTCCTTGAGGTGCCGGGCCACGTACTCGGCGGTCGGGATGTAGTGGCAGAAGACGATCGGGTCGTAGCCGTCGACCAGCTGCCGCTTGACCCGGTCGACGAGGGTGCGCAGCTTGGCGTCCGTCGCGGGGCCGGCGAGGGCGTCCGCCCGGTCGGCGAAGTCGGCGAGGGCCCTGGCCTCGCTCGTGCGTCCCTTGCGGGGCGCCTCCGGGGTGGCGGCGTCCTCGTCCGGGAGTGACGGGAGTGAGCCGGGCACCACGTCCATGCCCTCGGCCGTCTCGTCGTCGGCGAGTTCGAAGGCGGCGGCCCGGCCCAGCTTGTCGGCCTCGGCCGGGGTGCGGGTGGCGGCGATCAGAGAGCGGGTGCGCAGGGTCGCGGCGGCCGCGGCGGGAGAGGACAGGACGCAGCGCAGCAGGGTGAGCGCCGTCCACCAGGACATGCGCTGGTGGTGGTCACCGCCGGGGCCGCGCACCTGCTGACGGGTGTAGGCGAGGATGTCGGCGACGAAGCGTGCGTAGTCGGCGTCGAGCCGGTAGAGGGCGTCCTGGGTGTCCCGGTCCTCGGGGAAGGGCGTGTCCTGGCCTACGTACCGCTTGATGTCGTGACGGCGGCGCTGGACGAAGTGGCGGGCCAGCTTGTCGCGGTCGGCGGACCGGGTGGTGTCCAGGGTGCGCAGGGACGGGTCGAGGAGACCGGTGAGCTTCGAGAACGCCTGCGGGTCGCCGCTGTGCGGGGTCGCGGTGACCAGGATGAGGTGGCGGTCGCGCTCGGTGCGGTCGGCGAGCGCGGACAGCAGTTCGTACCGTTTCTGCTGCTCGTTGCCGCCGGTGCCCACGCAGGTGTGTGCCTCGTCGACGATCAGCACGTCCGGGCAGTGGCGGCGGAACGCGTCGCGGCGCTCGTCCTGCTTGATGAAGTCGGTGGAGACGACCGTGACCGGGTAGTGGTCGAAGATCGACCGGTCGGGGTCGTCGATCGCCTTCTGCAGCCGTGCGGCCGTGGACGGCAGGACCAGCTCGGGGTCCATGCCGAACTTGTCGCGCAGCTCGCGCTGCCACTGCTCGGCGAGCGAGGGGGAGCAGAGCACGGTCATGTTGCGGGCGGAGCCCTGCTCCATGAGTTCCTTCGCGATCAGCGCGGACTCGACGGTCTTGCCGATGCCGACGTCGTCACCGATCAGGAGGCGTACGGGGTCCATGCGCAGCGCCATCATCAGCGGAACCAGCTGATACCGGCGGGGTTCGACGGCGACCGCGTTCAGGGAGCGGAAGGGGCCGGCGCCCGCCGTGGAGGCGATGCGCAGGGCGGTGCGCAGCAGTGAGGCGGACGCGAAGTCGCCGGCCTCACCGGGCAGGGCCTTGGGGCGGCCGAAGCCCGGCTCGCGGACCTCGTCGGGGAAGAGGGCGGCGACGAACTCGCGGTCGCCGTCCAGGGGCTGGGCGAGGATCAGGTCCTCGGTGCTCCCCGGAAGGACGACCCAGTCGCGGTCCCGGGCGCGTACGAGGGTGCCGGGTGCGTGGCCGGCCGGCGTGCTCATCGGTCGCCTCCCCTGTGGTCGCGGCCGACGCCGAAGACGTCCGGATATGCGCGCACGGTGTCCTTCCAGTCGGGTTCGGCTCCGGCCCTGATCACCAGCCAGCCGTCGTCCATCATGCGGTACTCGTCCTGCTCGCCGAGCCGCCGTGCTCCGTCGTACTCCAGGAACACGGCGACCTCGGCGCCCGGGAGGTGGAAGACCACGTCCGCGACCTCCGTGGCCGTCTCGTCGGGGAGCCGGTGACCGCCGTCCGCGAGAAGGCGTACGAACGCCTCGACGGGTGTGTCCGGTGCCTGCTCCCGGCGCGGAGCGGGTGCCGTCGATGGCTCCGGGCGCGACTCGTCCTTCGTGCGGGACCTGGCCAGTGCCACCAGCCACGGCGCGGCACGGTGCCGGTCGATGCGCCGGTGGAAGCCCTGGTTGGAGTACGACAGCAGGCAGTCGTAGCAGCCGAGTTCGCAGCGCTCGGCCGCGCCGTCGGCCCGGTCGAGGTCCTTGCCGTCCTCGTCGTAGTGGATGATCCGCAGGGCTTCCTTCGCCACCAGGGCGAGGGCGTTCTCGTCGTCGTACAGGCGGCGCAGCACGCCCGCTCCGCCCTCGGCGCTCTCGACGAAGAGGGTCCGGCCGTGCCGCTCGGCGTCGGGGAGGTCCTCGCTCTCCAGCTCGGAGTCCTCCAGCTGGAAGTGCGCCTCGATCCCGCGTTCCAGCGCGTAGCGCAGGGAGACGGCGGTGAGGTCGTCGACCGGCTCGGCCAGCCGCACCACGGCGATGTTCTTGGTGTCCTGTGCGTAGGGGATGACCTGGAGGGTGCGCTGCGCGCGGTCGAAGGACGCCAGTGACTCCTCCTCCGCGGACTCCTCCTTCGCCAGCCGGGCCGCCTTGCTCTCCGACAGCCACCTGCCGCTGACCGGGTCCAGCCAGAATCCCTGACCCGAGCGGTCCTGGGCGTCGCGTTTGCGGTAACCGAGGTTGAGGACGCGGACGGTCGCCGAGTCCCCGTAGGTGACCTCCGCGAGGGGCGCCCCGTCCGCGCCGCGCACCTGGGCCACGTAGGCGCCGCCGGGGGCGTACCGGTACACGGTCCGCAGGTGGAAGCCCCGCTTCAGGCGTTCCTCCTCGTCGGAGGAGATCCGGCGACGCGGCTCGGCGTGCACCTGCGTGAGCTGCATCAGTTTCGGCAGGGTGCGGTGGAGCGGGACGGCGCAGTTCTCGCAGCGGTCGGCGCCCTCGACCCGGTCGTGCCAGTAGCCGCAGGCCTCGCAGAGCCTGATGTCGCTGGTCGCCACCTGTCCGGGGCGGTCGCCCATCGGGACGGTCACGCGGTCGATGGTGTAGCGGTTGCCCTCGTGGTAGATCAGCGCGCCGGGGCCGAATTCGCCGATCGCGATGAAGCGGGGGCGCTGGATGTAGGCGCCGCTGCGCTGTCCGTACATCCCGGCCGAACGCTCCCCGGGCACATAGGCGGCCAGGGGCAGGCGGGGGAAGGAGTAGCCGGGCAGGAAACCCTCGGAGGCGAAGTAGCGGTAGGTGTAGAAGTCGCTGTACGACTCGCTGTCGGCCTCGTTGCGCAGGAGCTTCAGCTGGTTCTCGGCTTCGGCCCTCCGCCCCGCGGCCCGGTCGCGGTCCCTGCGACTGAGGGAGAGGTCGTTGGCCCGGCGGTGCTGCTGTTCCACCTCGCTGCGAGCGGTGCGGTAGAGGCGGCGCCAGCGCTCGCACGCCGCATCGAGACTGCCGAGCGCCTGGCGGACGATGCGCTCGACCCAGCCCTCGTGCCACCAGGAGGAGTCCGAGAGCTCGTCGTGGAGCGGGGCGAGGACTTCGGTGGCCCGGCTGATGGCCCGCAGCCGGGCGGTCTCGCTGTCCAGGTCGTCCCGTACCCGCGGCAGCAGGTCCAGCGGCCACCGGCCTTCCGCGTCGGCGGTCTCCGCGTCGAGCACGTCGGTGAGGCGGCTGCCGAGGTGGACGCCCGTCTCCGCGAGCCAGATCGAGTGGACGTGGGAGCGGATCAGCTCCTCGTTGGCCAGGTCGAGGCGCGGCGGGGTGACGCTGCCGGACACCATGAGGCCGGGGCGGCGGAAGTAGTACTGGTCGTGCGGGGAACCGGTCGAGCAGTACGTGGTGACGAGCGCGGGCTGGCCACTGCGTCCGGCGCGTCCGGAGCGCTGGGCGTAGTTGGCCGGAGTCGGCGGGACATTGCGCATGCCGACCGCGTTCAGCTCGGCGATGTCGACGCCCAGCTCCATCGTCGGCGAGCAGTAGAGGATCTCAAGGTCGCCTTTGCGGAACGCGTCCTCACGGACGCGGCGGGTCGTGGAGTCCACCTGCGCGGTGTGCTCGTGCGCCTTGATGCCGGTGAGCCCGGCGGCCCCGGCGCGGTAGAGGTTGCGGAAGTACGGGTTGACGCGGACGTCGGCCTCCGCGTCGGTCACCTTGCGCACCGGGTCCGGTTCGGGTCGCGTGCCGTCGCCGGGGAGCCAACGCAGGGCGGAGGCGCGCAGCTGGTGGCCGTAGGAGCCGTCACGCTCCTCCTGGACCACGGCGAGCAGCCCGCACTCGCGCAGCACCCGCATCAGATCGCGGATGACCACGTCGGCATCGGCCACCGCTATACGCTTGCCCGCCTGGCCGGGGAGAGCAGCGAACTGACCGATGCGGCGCAGATAGCGGCCGTATCCGCCGAGACCGCTGAGATGCACGGTGTCGGCCGCCGCGCCGGTCTGACCGCGGCCCGCGTAGGCCAGGCGGGAACGGACACGCGGCTCGCGTGCGGACAGGGCCCAGGGGGCGACGAGATGCGTCTCGCTGATGCTGCCGAGCCGGTCGAAGCCCTCCTGGGTGAGGCACTCCACTTCCACCGCGAGGGATCGCCGCAGCTCGTCGAGCAGGTCACGGGCCAGCTGCTCGCGGTGGGCGGGCGTGTCGCCGGTAAGGAGGGGATGACAGCCCTCCCAGCTCTCCGGGTCGTGCGCGATCTCGGCGAGGGACGTGTAGTCGAAGCGCAGCAGGCCGGTCTGGGAGAGGTTGGGCATGGTGACGCGCCAGCCGCGCTCCAGGTCGGCGTAGACGCGGTAGGCGAGGACCTCGCGCAGGGCCGAGTGGGCGAGGTCGCGCTGGTGGAACTTGGCGGTCGGCACCCTGGCGTACGTCTCCAGCGGGAGAGCGAGGGTGTCGAACACGGCCTGGGGGAGCCGGTCATAAGTCAGCCCCTGCTCCCCCGCCGTCTCCAGGGCACGGTACAGGGCACCCCGCACCTGGCTGACCAGCGCGAAGTCGTTGAAGTGGCCGGCCTGGAGGCTGGCGTCCTGCCGGTTGTCGACGAAGGTGAGGAGTTTGCGTGCCCTCTTCGTCAGCTCGGGCTGGTCGCGGAGGGAGCGCACAACACGGGAACTGATCAGGGAGACGGCGGAGCTGCGGCCCTCCGCGGAGAAGGTGCCCAGCTTGGCGAGGTCCTTGAGCCGCAGCTGCTCGTACGAGGTGCGGCAGTGCAGGCAGAAACGGAACGGGGCGGCGATCCACCAGGCGCGCAGGCCCGTGCCGGGCTCGGTCGCCCGGCCGTCCGGGCCGACCCACACCTCCTCGGGAAGATCCCCGGACCGGGCCTTCAGGACCGTCGACCGGCCGTCGTCGTCCGTCTCGACCCAGCTCGCCGGGAGGCGCCGGAACACGGCGTCCTCGTCGTGCGCGTCGGGCCAGGGCCGGTCGTCGCTGACGTAGAGGAAACCGTCACCGTCGGCGGCCGGGGCGTCCGGGTCCTCCCGGGCCTCGAACACCGTGCCCTCGTGCTCGGCGGGGCGGGTGACCACCAGGTACTCCTTGCCGCAGTCGCGGCAGAAGTGCAGGGGAACGAGCGGCTTGTCGCGATGCTCGGGGACCCGGATCTGGTACTGGCTGGTGAGGTGGCGGCGGCCGGGTGGCTCGAAGCTGACATAGACGGTGTCGCCCTTGGACAGGAACTGGTGCAGCCGGAAGGCGAACAGGGGTCGGTCCAGCTCCCGGTGCCTGGCCTTCGCACCGACGCGCAGCACGGTCTCGATGGCTCGGTGGCACACCTCGGTCGGCTCCCCGCTCGCGTCGGCCAGCAGCGCGGACGCCTGTGGGATCGTGAGCGGTGGGCGGCGGACGAGCCGCCCGCTGGACTCCTCGACGGCCAGCCCCACGGTGTCCTCGACCCAGACCGCGAGGGGGTCGCGGCTCAGGGCCTCGTAGTCGGCCGGAAGCTCGTGGGGTGTGGCGGCGGCGCGGCGGACCGCGTCGGCGAGGGGTTCGCGGGGATGTACCCCGGGTACGGCGTCGGGGCCCGGGTCGGTCGAACGCTCCAGGGTCTCGCCGATGACACGCTTCGGTTCGATCTTCGTACCGAACAGGCGTGTGGCGACGTCGGCGATCTCCTCCCGGGCCTCGGCGAAGGTGACGCCGGTCGCCATCGTGGCCGAGGTGCCGATGCACTGAAGGGCGGGTGCTTCGCAGGCGTCCCGCAGCCGGCGGACGAGGAGGGCGACGTCGGCTCCCTGGCGGCCCCGGTAGGTGTGCAGTTCGTCGAGGGCGAGGAAGCGCAGGCCACGAGCGGCGCCGATCAGCTCCCGCCGCTCGTCGGGGCGGGTGAGGAGGTACTCCAGCATCACGTAGTTGGTGAGCAGGATGTCCGGCTTGTTCCGCAGTACCTGGAGCTTTTGCTCGGAGTTCTCCTGGCCGGTGTACCGCGCAAAGGTCACCTTGCGGCGGTCCTCGGGCACGCCCCACGTGAGGTACTTCTCCAGCTCGTGGAGCTGACTGTTGGCCAGTGCGTTCATGGGATAGACGACGATCGCCGAGATCCCGTCGGGATTCGGGTGCCGCAGCACCTTGTCGACGATCGGCACGATGTAGGTCAGGCTCTTGCCCGAGCCGGTCCCCGTGGTCAGCACGTACGAGTCTCCGCGATCGGCCACGGCGATGGCCTCGCGCTGGTGCCGGTGGAGGGAGAGGGTGCGGGTACCGGGGTCGTTCGGGTGCTTCTTGTGCCGGAAGTACTCCCGGCACATCGGGTGCAGCAGACCGTCGTCGCACAGCGAGGCGACCGTTCCGCCGCTGCGGAAGGTGGGATTCAGCGCAAGCTTGGGATCGGGCCAGCGGGTTTTGCGCTCGCGCTCGCCGGCGAGGTGACGCTCGATGTCCGGGTCCCGCACGGCGACGAGGGAGCTGGTGAACGCCTCGTACTCGGCAATGAGGTCGTGATGGACACCGAAAACGTCCATGGGTCGGCCGGGCCCCCTTGATTCCTTATGTCCACTTGCCCGCGCGTCGCATCCCGGGAGCAGACCCCGCGGGAGACGGAACCACGCAACTGAGCCACCTTACTGCCGCGCTACCCCCTTTTCGCTGGTGGTTTCCCCTCGCTGCACCTTGGCTGGAACCCCGCACTTCTCCCGGGAATCCGCGGCGTGAGACATGATTCACTGCCTCCAACGGTCACCACAGGCATGCGCCCGAAGGGATTCCCGCCCGTGCCCCATGAAGTTGATCAATCATTCCTGGCGCTGCCCGCACGCGCCCTGGCCGACGCCGCGCTGGCACGCGCGCGTGCGCTGGGCGCGGAGCATGCCGACTTCCGGCTGGAGCGGGTGCGCAGCGCGTCCTGGCGGCTCAGGGACGGCAAGCCGTCCGGGTCGTCGGACACCACCGACCTCGGGTACGCGGTACGGGTCGTGCACGGCGGGACGTGGGGGTTCGCCTCCGGCGTGGACCTGACCATGGACGCCGCCGCCAGGGTGGCGGGCCAGGCCGTGGCGATGGCGAAGCTGTCCGCGCAGGTGATCAAGGCCGCCGGGTCGGACGAGCGGGTGGAGCTCGCCGACGAGCCCGTGCACGCGGACCGGACGTGGATCTCGTCGTACGAGATCGATCCCTTCACCGTGCCCGACGAGGAGAAGTCGGGGCTGCTGGCCGAGTGGAGCGGGCGGCTGCTCGCCGCCGACGGGGTGGACCACGTCGACGCCTCGCTGCTCACCGTGCACGAGAACAAGTTCTACGCCGACACGGCCGGGACCGTGACCACACAGCAGCGCGTACGGCTGCACCCGCAGCTGACCGCGGTGTCGGTCGACGAGTCGACCGGCGAGTTCGACTCCATGCGCACCATCGCACCGCCCGTGGGACGCGGCTGGGAGTACCTCACGGGCACCGGCTGGGACTGGGACGCCGAACTCGGCGAGCTGCCCGGGCTGCTCGCCGAGAAGATGCGGGCGCCGAGCGTGGAGCCGGGCCTGTACGACCTCGTCGTCGACCCGTCCAACCTGTGGCTGACCATTCACGAGTCCATCGGCCACGCCACGGAACTCGACCGCGCCCTCGGCTACGAGGCCGCCTACGCCGGTACCTCCTTCGCCACGTTCGACCAGCTCGGGAAGTTGAGGTACGGCTCGGAGCTGATGAACGTCACCGGCGACCGCACCGCCGAGCACGGCCTCGCCACCATCGGGTACGACGACGAGGGCGTCGAGGCGCAGTCCTGGGACCTCGTCAAGGACGGCACACTCGTCGGCTACCAGCTCGACCGCAGGATCGCCCGGCTGACCGGCTTCGAGCGGTCCAACGGGTGCGCCTACGCCGACTCCCCCGCGCATGTGCCGGTGCAGCGGATGGCCAACGTGTCGCTGCGGCCGGACCCGGCCGGGATGTCGACCGAGGACCTCATCGGGGGCGTGGAGCGGGGCATCTACGTCGTCGGCGACCGGTCCTGGTCGATCGACATGCAGCGCTACAACTTCCAGTTCACCGGTCAGCGTTTCTTCCGGATCGAGAACGGACGGCTCGCCGGGCAGCTGCGGGACGTCGCCTACCAGGCGACGACGACCGACTTCTGGGGCTCCATGGCGGCCGTCGGCGGTCCCCAGACGTACGTCCTGGGCGGTGCCTTCAACTGCGGCAAGGCCCAGCCGGGCCAGGTCGCGGCCGTGTCGCACGGCTGCCCGTCCGCCCTCTTCAGGCGCGTCAACATTTTGAACACCACCCAGGAGGCCGGCCGATGAGCGCCCCGACGAACAAGCCGCACGAGATCGTCGAGCGCGCCCTGGAGCTGTCCCGGGCCGACGGCTGTGTCGTGATCGCCGACGAGCACTCCACGACCAACCTGCGCTGGGCGGGCAACGCGCTGACGACGAACGGCGTCACGCGCGGCCGTACGCTCACCGTCGTCGCGACCGTGGACGGCCAGGAGGGCACGGCGTCGGGCGTCGTGTCGCGGTCCGCGGTGACCGTGGACGAGCTGGAGCCGCTGGTGCGGGCGGCGGAGGCCGCCGCGCGGGGCGCCGGGCCCGCCGAGGACGCGCAGCCGCTGGTGACGGGCGTGCCGGAGTCGCCCGACTTCGCGGACGCGCCCGCCGAGACGTCGTCCGCCGTGTTCGCCGACTTCGCACCCGCGCTGGGCGAGGCGTTCGCACGCGCGCGTACGGGTGGCCGCGAGCTGTACGGCTTCGCCAACCACGAGCTGACGTCCAGCTATCTGGGCACGTCGGCCGGGCTGCGGCTGCGGCACGACCAGCCCAACGGGACGCTGGAGCTCAACGCCAAGTCGCCGGACCGCACCCGCTCGGCGTGGGCCGGCCGCTCCACGCGGGACTTCAAGGACGTCGACCCCGCGGCGCTGGACGCCGAGCTCGCCGTACGCCTCGGCTGGGCCGAGCGGCGCGTGGAGCTGCCCGCCGGGCGGTACGAGACGCTGCTGCCCCCTACCGCCGTCGCGGACCTGCTGATCTACCAGATGTGGTCGGCGTCGGGCCGGGACGCGGCCGAGGGCCGGACGGTGTTCTCCAGGCCGGGCGGCGGCACGCGCGTGGGTGAGCGGCTCACCGAGCTGCCGCTGACCCTCCGCAGCGACCCGAACGAGCCGGGCCTGCAGGCCGCGCCGTTCGTGCTCGCGCACTCCTCCGGGGGCGACTCCTCGGTGTTCGACAACGGCCTGCCGCTGACCCCCACGGAGTGGGTGGCCGAGGGTGAGCTGAAGCACCTGCTCACCAGCCGGCACAGCGCGGGGATGACGGGGCTGCCGCTGGCGCCGCACATCGACAACGTGATCCTCGACGGCGGCGAGGACCGCTCCCTGGAGGAGATGGTCGCGAGCACCGGGCGCGGGCTGCTGCTGACCTGTCTGTGGTACATCCGCGAGGTCGATCCGGCGACGCTGTTGCTGACCGGCCTGACCCGGGACGGCGTCTACCTCGTCGAGAACGGCGAGGTGACCGGCGAGGTGAACAACTTCCGGTTCAACGAGTCGCCGGTCGGGCTGCTGGGCCGGGCCGCCGAGGCCGGGCGCACGGAGAAGACGCTGCCCCGGGAGTGGAGCGACTGGTTCACCAGGGCCGCGATGCCCCCGCTGCGGATCCCCGATTTCAACATGAGCTCCGTCAGCCAGGGCGTATAACCTCGTAGGCGGCGGTCACCCGGCTGCCCGAAGATCATCAAGGAGAAGCGAGAACCGTGACGGACATCGTCGACGAGCTCAAGTGGCGAGGGCTGTTCGCCCTCTCCACCGACGAGGAAGCACTGCGCAAGGCGCTCGCGGACGGTCCCGTCACGCTCTATTGCGGCTTCGACCCGACCGCGCCCTCCCTGCACGTGGGACACCTGGTGCAGGTGCTCACCGTGCGCCGGCTCCAGCAGGCCGGCCACCGGCCGCTGGCGCTGGTGGGCGGCGCGACGGGCCTGATCGGCGACCCGCGCCCGACGGCGGAGCGCACGCTGAACGACCCGGAGACGGTCGCCGGCTGGGTGCAGAGGCTGCGCCGCCAGATCGAGCCGTTCCTGTCCTTCGAGGGCGAGAACGCGGCCGTGATGGTCAACAACCTCGACTGGACGGAGGGCCTCTCCGCGATCGAGTTCCTGCGGGACATCGGCAAGCACTTCCGCGTCAACAAGATGCTGACGAAGGACTCCGTCGCCCGGCGCCTGGAGTCCTCCGAGGGCATCAGCTACACCGAGTTCAGCTACCAGCTCCTGCAGGGCATGGACTTCCTCCAGCTCTACCGGCGGTACGGCTGCACGCTCCAGCAGGGCGGCAGCGACCAGTGGGGCAACCTCACGGCCGGCCTGGACCTGATCCACCGGCTGGAGCCGCACGCGAACGTGCACGCGCTGGCGACGCCGCTGATGACCAAGGCGGACGGCACCAAGTTCGGCAAGACCGAGGGCGGCGCAATCTGGCTCGACCCGGAGATGACGACGCCGTACGCGTTCTACCAGTTCTGGCTGAACGTGGACGACCGGGACATCTCGACGTACATGCGGATCCTGTCCTTCAAGTCCCGCGCGGAGCTGGAGGAGCTGGAGCAGCAGACGCAGGAGCGGCCCCAGGCGCGGGCGGCGCAGCGCGCGCTGGCCGAGGAGCTGACGACGCTGGTGCACGGCGCCGACCAGACGGCCGCCGTGATCGCCGCGTCCAAGGCCCTCTTCGGGCAGGGTGAGCTGGCCGAGCTGGACGAGCGGACGCTGGCGGCGGCGCTGTCCGAGGTGCCGCACATCCGGGTCGCCGAGCCGGCGCCGGTGGTGGACCTGTTCGCCGAGGTCGGCCTGGTGGCCAGCAAGTCCGCCGCGCGCCGCACGGTCAAGGAGGGCGGCGCCTACGTGAACAACACGAAGGTCGACTCCGAGGACGCGGTGGTGGCCGAGGAGGATCTGCTGCACGGGCGCTGGCTGGTGTTGCGCCGGGGCAAGAAGAACCTGGCGGCGGTCGAGGTCACGGGCGCCTGAGCGGACATGTACGCGTGAGCGGGGCGGTCCTCCGAGTAACGGAGGGTCGCCCCGCTCGGCGTTCTCCGTTCTCCGTCTCCGACGCGTCACCTGCGATCCCTCAGTGCGCCGCACCTCGCCTCAGGCGCGTCGCCTGCCGCCCCTCAGCTGCATGTACGCCATGTCGCCCAGGAAGACCAGGATGATCGCGGCCACGAGTTGGAAGATGTGGCGGCTCCAGTCGATGCCGGGCGTCTCGGCCACACCGAAGCCCCGGGCGATCGCGTTGCCCGCGATGGCGCCGATCATGCCCAGGATGGTGGTCAGCCAAAGGGGAATGTGCTGTTTGCCGGGAATGACCGCCTTGGCGATGAGGCCCAGTACGAAACCCACGATGATCGCCCACAACCAGCCCATGGCTGCCTCCTCGTACGGCTCGACGTGAGCATTACGCCCAGTTTCGGGCCGTCCGCCGTACGGCGCATGTCGGGTACGGCCGTCCGCGTCGCGTCCGGCGGCGTTCGCGCAGGCAGGAGGGGGCCCGGTCTCGTCGGCGGTGCGGGGGCGGCGTACCGTGGACGCTGTGCGGCCGCGGTTCCGGCCGGGTGCGGAGCTGGTACGGGCCGGGAGAGTCCGAGGCGGGCGGATGGTGGATGTGATGCGGAGCAGGCATGGCGAGGGCAAGGGCCAGGTTTTCCGGATCACCGGAGCCCGGCAGGGCCTCCAGGAGGACGTACGCGCCCGGCAGCGGCGGTACGTCATCTCGATGTCGGTCCGAACGATCTCGGTGATCCTCGCGGCGACCCTGTGGAACGTCGAACGGCACGTCGCGATCGTGGCGCTGGTGCTGGGTGCGGTACTCCCCTACATCGCGGTGGTGGTCGCCAACGCCGGGCGGGAGAACGCGCCGTCGCTGCCGTCGACGTTCGTGGCCGTTCCGCCCCGGCCGATGCTCGCGCCGCCGAAGGAGGACGACGACGGCGCTTCCACGGAGTCCGTACCGGAGGACGTGGTGGGCGATCCGGCGCAGGGCCGACCCGAGCAGAGAACATGAGGCGCTTCCGCCTCAGGGCTTTTCATCGAGCCGGGGAAAAGCTCCGTTCAATCACGTTGTTCAGGTGCCCGGCGACGGGTTGCGCGTGACATACTTCGTAGGCGCTCCGCATCCCCCGTCGGAGCGAGAGACCGACGCCGGGCAGCTCCCCCCGTGGCTGCTCGGCGTCGCCTTTTCCGTGCCGTCGTGTGTGGTGCAGTGGTGAGACGAACCCGTGAGTGACGAGACCCCGATCTGTTCCGCGAAGGGCTGCCGTGCCGACGCCGTGTGGGTGCTGGCCTGGAACAACCCGAAGATCCACACGCCGGAGCGACGCAAGACCTGGCTGGCGTGCGAGGAGCATCGCGAGCACCTGTCGCAGTTCCTCGGGGTGCGGGGGTTTCTGAAGGACGTCGTCAAGTTCGCGGACTGGCGGGAGCCCGAGAGCTCCTAGCCGCCGATCGCCGACATCGGCCTCGTGGGCTGCACGAAGCTCGGGTCGTCCAGGCCCGCGCCCGCCTTCTTGCCCCACATCGCCAGACGCCAGATGCGGGCGATTTCCTCGTCGGGGGCGTCGGAGCGGAGCGCGGCGCGCAGGTCGGTCTCCTCGGTGGCGAACAGGCAGGTGCGTATCTGGCCGTCGGCCGTAAGGCGGGTGCGGTCGCAGGCCGCGCAGAACGGGCGGGTGACGGAGGCGATGACGCCGACGCGGTGCGGGCCGCCGTCGACCAGCCAGCGTTCGGCGGGGGCGGAGCCGCGCGCCTGGTCGCCCTCGGGGGTGAGGTCGAATCGGGTGCGCAGGGATGCCAGGATGTCGCCCGCCGTGATCATGCCGTCGCGCTTCCAGCCGTGCTGGGCGTCCAGGGGCATCTGCTCGATGAAGCGCAGCTCGTAGTCGTGCTCGACGGCCCAGGCGAGCAGGTCGGGGGCCTCGTCGCCGTTCAGGCCCGGCATCAGGACCGAGTTGACCTTGACCGGGGTCAGGCCCGCCTCGCGCGCCGCGTGCAGGCCCTCGATGACGTCCTTGTGGCGGTCCCGTCGGGTGAGGGCCTTGAAGACGTCGGGGCGGAGGGTGTCCAGCGAGACGTTCACCCGGTCCAGACCGGCCGACTTCAGGGCCGCCGCGGTGCGCTTGAGGCCGATGCCGTTGGTGGTGAGGGACATCTGGGGGCGGGGCCGCAGGGCCGCGACCCTCTCGACGATGCCGACCAGGCCCGGACGCAACAGCGGCTCGCCGCCGGTGAACCGGACCTCCTCGATCCCCAGGGAGGTGACCGCGATGTCGATCAGCCGCACGATCTCGTCGTCCGTGAGCAGGTCGGGCTTGGCCAGCCACTGCAAGCCCTCCTCGGGCATGCAGTACGTGCAGCGCAGATTGCAGCGGTCGGTCAGCGAGACCCTCAGGTCGGTGGCCACCCGGCCATAGGTGTCGATGAGCACGTGGCCCCTCCCGTCGTGGCGGAACACGCAGCGGAGCACATCATCTCCGACACTGCGAGCCTACGTGACCCCACTGACAACGGCTAAGGCCCGTTCCCACGAGGTGGGACGCGGCCGCGTCGTGGGGACCCACAGGAGTCCGACGACGCGGCCGCCTCAGGGGCCGTGCGCAAGGGCTGTGTTGCAGGGGGCGTGCTCAGTGGGCTCCGGTGCCGGTCAGGGACCGGACCTCCAGCTCGGCGTACTTGCCGGCGTCCGGCTCGTCCTTCGACAGGACGGTGCCGAGCCAGCCCATCAGGAAGCCGAACGGAATGGAGATGAGGCCCGGGTTCTTCAGCGGGAACCAGGCGAAGTCGACGCCGGGGAACATCGCCTTCGGGTCGCCGGAGACCACGGGCGAGAACAGCACCAGGCCGACGGCGACGATCAGACCGCCGTAGATCGACCACAGCGCGCCCTGGGTGGTGAACCGCTTCCAGAACAAGCTGTAGAGGATGGTCGGCAGGTTGGCGGACGCGGCGACCGCGAACGCCAGGGCCACCAGGCCGGCAACGTTGAGGTCGCGGGCGAGGGCGCCCAGGGCGATGGAGACGATGCCGATGAAGACGGTCGCCCAGCGGGCCGCCCGGACCTCCTCCTCGCCGGTGGCCTGCCCCTTGCGGATGACGTTGGCGTAGATGTCGTGCGCGAAGGAGGACGACGAGGCGAGGGTGAGACCGGCGACCACGGCGAGGATCGTGGCGAAGGCCACCGCGGAGATCGTGGCCAGCAGGATCGCGCCCCAGGCCGAGTCGACGCCGCCGAGGTGCAGGGCGAGCAGGGGCGCCGCCGTGTTGCCGGACGGGTTGGACTCGATGATCTCGTCCTGGGAGATCAGCGCGGCGGCGCCGAAGCCGAGGGCGATGGTCATCAGGTAGAAGGCGCCGATGATGCCGATCGCCCAGTTCACGGACTTACGGGCGGCCTTGGCGTTCGGCACCGTGTAGAAGCGGATCAGGATGTGCGGCAGGCCCGCGGTGCCCAGGACCAGGGCGATGCCGAGGGAGATGAAGTCGAGCTTGGAGGTGCTGGTCGCGCCGTACTGCAGGCCGGGCTCCAGGAAGGCGGCGCCCTTGCCGCTGTTCTCGGCGGCGGTGCCGAGCAGGTCGGAGATGTTGAAGTTGAACTTCAGCAGCACCAGGAAGGTGATCAGGATCGTTCCGCCGATCAGCAGCACGGCCTTGATCATCTGGACCCAGGTGGTGCCCTTCATGCCGCCGATGGAGACGTACACGATCATCAGGACGCCGACGAGGGCCACGATGCCGATCTTGCCCGCGTCCGACGTGATGCCGAGCAGCAGCGAGACGAGCACGCCGGCGCCGGCCATCTGGGCGAGCAGGTAGAAGATCGACACGACGATCGTGGAGGTGCCGGCCGCGGTGCGCACCGGGCGCTGGCGCATGCGGTACGCGAGGACGTCGCCCATGGTGTACCGGCCGGAGTTCCTGAGCGGCTCGGCCACCAGCAGCAGGGCGACCAGCCAGGCGACCAGGAAGCCGATGGAGTACAGGAAGCCGTCGTAGCCGAACAGGGCGATCGCGCCGGCGATGCCGAGGAACGACGCGGCCGACATGTAGTCGCCGGAGACCGCGAGGCCGTTCTGGAAGGCGCTGAACTGGCGGCCGCCCGCGTAGAAGTCGGCCGCGTCCTTGGTCTGGCGGCCCGCCCAGACGGTGATGAACAGGGTCGCGACGACGAACACCGCGAACAGCGTGATGATGAGCGGGCGGTGCTCGCCGGCCTCGTTGGCCGCGAGAACGGTGTGCTGTACGGGGCTCATGCGCCGCTCTCCATCCGGGACTTGATGGCCTCCGCCTTGGGGTCGAGCTTCGCGGCGGCGTGCCGCGAGTACCACCAGGCGATGAGGAACGTGGTGACGAACTGGGCGATGCCGAAGACGAAGGCGACGTTGATGTTGCCGAACAGCTTGGTACCCATGAAGCCGCCCGCGTAGTTGGACAGCAGGACGTACAGCAGGTACCAGGCGATGAAGGCGACGGTCAGCGGAAAGGCGAAGGAGCGGTAGGAGCGGCGCAGTTCACCGAACTCCGCGCTCTGCTGCACCTCGACGAACTCCTCGGTCGAGGGGAGTCGATGTTCTGTCTTCGCGTGGGGCGGTGAGTCGGTGGCCACGGGTTCTCCTCGCAATGCGGATGCGGTGCAGTTGGTAGTGATGTGGATCACGTGAACCGGGCGGCGATGGTAGTGGCCGGGAGCGCGATCCGACAGGGGGCCTCGATCGTGCTCGGCTTCCCTGTTCAACGTCACGGCGCCACGCGAGGAGCGGTTCAACCTCGCCGCCTTCTTTCGGTAGTCACCGCCGGAAAACTCCGAAGTCGTCGCCGGAAGTGATTGCTGGCCCGCGAGGTCGGGAGATAGCTTCACCCTGCAACACCCGTCATGTACCTGCCCGAGCACCACCTGTGCCTCGGGCCGGTTTCGTTTCCGGATGAAGTGGAGACCCCATGGCTCATCTGCGTTCCAGACGCCGGCTCGCCCTCGCCGTACCCGTCGTGCTGTCGCTGACCGCCTCGCTCGGCTTCCTGCCGGCGGCCGCCACGGCCGCCCCGGCCACCGCGTCCGCCGCCCAGTCGGCGGACGCCCCGAAGCTGGCGTACGTGGTCAACACCGCGACGGACGGCCGCACGATCGCCTCGGTGCAGCGGGCGATCGCCGCGGCCGGCGGCACCGTGGTGATCACGTACGACACGATCGGCGTGATCGTCGCGCACTCGGCGAACCCGGACTTCGGCGCGCAGATACGTACCGTCCGCGGCGTGCAGTCGGCGGGCGCCACCCGCACCGCTCCCCTGGTCTCGGCGGGCACGACCGACCAGGGCGCGGCCGACTACCTGACCGCCGCCGAGGCGGCGAAGGTCGAGGCCGCCGCCACCGCCGGGAGCGAGCCCCTCGAGGCCGACCAGTGGGACCTGCGGGCGATCGGCGCCGACAAGGCCGCGCAGATCAACCCGGGCAGCCGCAAGGTCACCGTCGCGGTGATCGACACCGGCGTCGACGACACCCACCCGGACCTCGCCCCGAACTTCTCCGCCGGTCAGTCCGCCAACTGCGTCGGCGGCGTGGCGGACACCAGCGAGGGCGCCTGGCGGCCGTACACCGCGGACGACTACCACGGCACGCATGTCGCCGGCGAGATCGCGGCGGCCCGCAACGACATCGGCGTGGCCGGCGTGGCGCCGGGCGTGAAGGTCTCCAGCATCAAGGTGAGCGACCCGTACAACGGGCTGTTCTACCCGGAGAGCGTGGTGTGCGCGTTCGTGTTCGCGGCCGACCACGGCGTCGAGATCACGAACAACAGCTACTACGTCGACCCGTGGCTGTACAACTGCATGGACGACCCGGACCAGCGGGCGATCGTGGACGCGGTCAACCGCGCCCAGCTGTACGCCCAGAGCAAGGGCACCCTGCACCTGGCGTCGGCGGGCAACTCCAACCACGACCTCGACGCCGACGCCATCGTCGACGACAGCAGCCCCGACGACTCCACCCCGGTCGAGCGCACCATCGACCCGCACGAGTGCTTCGACGTGCCGACGCAGCTCCCGGGGATCGTCACGGTCAGCGCCACGGGCGTGCAGAACCTCAAGTCGTACTACTCCTCGTACGGCAAGGGCGTCGTCGACGTCGCGGCGCCGGGCGGCGACCGGCTCTACCAGATCCCGGACACGCCGTCGAAGAACGGCCGCATCCTGTCGACCATGCCGAACAACCAGTACGCCTTCCTCCAGGGCACCTCGATGGCCTCGCCGCACGCCGCCGGTGTCGCCGCGCTGCTGAAGTCCGAGCACCCGTGGGCGAGTCCGCAGGAGCTCCAGCTGCTGCTCAAGGCCCAGGCGGACAGGACGGCCTGCCCGGAGTCGTACGACCAGAACGGTGACGGCACACAGGACGCGGTGTGCGAGGGCGGTACAAGCGTCAACGGTTTCTACGGACACGGCATCGTCAACGCGCTGCGCGCGGTCCAGTAGTCGCTCGGGCCGCGGCGCGGCCGGACCTTCGGCCGCCGCCCGCCGCCCGCCGCCCGCCGCCCGCCGCCCGCCGCCCGCCGCCCGCCCCATGAACTCCCGCACGGTCCGCCGCGTACCACCCGTACCGCGAACGAACTGGAGACACGCACCCATGACAGTGCCTCAGCCCCGCCACCGCCGTGCCCTGGTGATCCCGGTCGGGATGACCATGGCGACCGCCCTGGCGTTCCTGCCGAACGCCACGGCGTCGGCGGCGCAGCCCGCCGCCCAGGTGGCCGCCGACGCGACCTCGCTCAGCTACGTCGTCAACGTGCACCCCGGACAGGGCGCCCCCGCGCATGTGAAGAAGGCGATCACCGAGGCCGGCGGCACGATCGTCATGTCGTACGACCAGATCGGTGTGATCGTCGTGCACGCGGCGAACGGCGAGTTCGCGTCGACGATCAGGAAGGTACGAGGGGTCCAGTCGGCGGGCGCCACCCGGACGGCGCCGCTGCCCGCTCAGTCGACCACCGACGTGGGGACGCCGAAGGTGCTCACGGCCGAGGACCTGGCCGAGGTGGAGGCCGTCGAGGGGCAGGACCCGCTCCAGTCGCTCCAGTGGGACCTGCCGGCGATCAAGGCGGACAAGGCGCACGAGAAGTCGCTCGGCTCCGATCGGGTGACCGTCGCCGTGATCGACACCGGCGTGGACGACACCCATCCGGACATCGCCCCCAACTTCGATCGCGAGGCGTCCGTCAACTGCGTCACGGGCAAGCCGGACACCACCGACGGCGCCTGGCGGCCCGGCGCGGCGGAGAGCCCGCACGGCACCCACGTGGCCGGGGAGATAGCGGCCGCCAAGAACGGCGTCGGCATGACGGGCGTGGCACCGGGCGTGAAGGTGTCCGGCATCAAGGTGTCGACCACCGCCGGCTACTTCTACACGGAGGCCGTCGTCTGCGGCTTCGTCTGGGCCGCCGAGCACGGCGTGGACGTCACGAACAACAGCTATTACACCGACCCCTGGTACTTCAACTGCAAGAACGACCCGGACCAGAAGGCGCTCGTGGAGGCCATCACCCGGGCGTCGAAGTACGCGGAGAGGAAGGGCGCGGTGAACGTCGCCGCGGCCGGCAACGAGAACTACGACCTCGCGGCCGACGAGATCACCGACCCGGTCTCCCCCAACGACTCCACGCCCACCGAGCGGGTGATCGACCCGTCCGAGTGCTACGACATACCGACCCAGTTGCCGGGCATCGTGACGGTGGCGGCGACCGGCGCGAAGGGCCTGAAGTCGTCCTTCTCCAACCACGGTCTGGGCGTCATCGACATCGCCGCGCCCGGCGGCGACTCGACGGCGTACCAGAAGCCGGAGCCGCCCGCGACCAGCGGTCTGATCCTGGGCACGCTGCCCGGCGGCAGGTGGGGTTACATGGCGGGTACGTCGATGGCCTCGCCGCACGTGGCGGGCGTCGCCGCCCTGATCAAGTCGACGCACCCGTACGCCCCGCCCGCCCTGGTGAAGGCCCTGCTGTACGCCGAGGCGGACGCCACGGCGTGCACGGACCCGTACGACATCAACGGTGACGGCAAGGTCGACGCCGTGTGCGAGGGGCCGAAGAACTACAACGGCTTCTACGGCTGGGGCACGGCGGACGCGCTGGACGCGGTGACCAAGTAGGGACCGGGCGCGGACGACGCGCGACGGCGTACGTGACGGCCGGCCGGGCCGGACGGGTCATCCGTCCGGCCCGGCCGCCGTTCGTGGTCGCGGTGTTCGCCCTCCGCTGACGAGACGTCATGCCGTGCTGCTCGCTCACGCGATCGGCGTCGCGCCGGGGCGCGCCCCGGCGTCCGACGGCCGGAGCGCGCCGTCCGTGGCCCCCGGCGACGGCGGCGTCCGCCGCCCGCCGAGCGTGCCGCGGGTCAGCAGGAACTGCGCGGCGAGGTACGTGAGCATGATCCACAGGTCCGGCCGGGGCAGCTGCGGCCAGTCGGCCACGCCGGTGGCGATGAGCGTGTCGGAGAGCAGGAACAGCGCGCCGCCGAGCCCGGCGACGAGACCGAGCCGGGTGAGGGCGCCGTGGGCCATGGCGGCGAGCAGCGCGCTGTAGGCCGCCACGGGGACGCGCAGGTCGGCGGGCAGGTCGGGCCAGAGCAGGGCGACGGTCGCGGTGAGGGCGGCGGCGTAGCCGAGGGCGACCAGGCCCGCACGCGCGCGTGGAGCTGCCTCCTCGGGGTGCACGTCGACGGCCGAGGCGTCAAAGCCCGCACGCGCGCGTGGTGCGGTCTCGCGCCGCCCGTGTGCCCGGAAGAGGGCGAGGTAGCACACGTGTCCCACGGCGAAGGAGGCCATCCCGGCGAGGAAGGCCGGCTCGGCGTCCGACAGGAGCAGCACGTCCCCGCCCCAGCCGAACAGCAGGGCGACGACGAGCAGCCGGGGCGCGCCGCGCAGGGCGGCCCAGGTGGCCAGGAGCGGCATCAGGAGCGGCTTGGCGACGGTGTGCCCGGCCTCGAAGCCGGTGGCGAGGGAGGCGAGGTCGACGGCGGCGGCGACGCCGAAGGCGGCCAGGACCGCCGGAGCGGCGTCGGCGCGCGGGACGCGGAGGGCGCTCACGCGGCCGCGCTCTCCCCGGCCGGTGCCCGCGGCGGCGCGGGCGACGGCGCCTGCGCCGGCTGCCAGCCCGGCCCGCGGAACAGCCGCCCCGCGCGCTCGCGCCAACCGCGGGCCGCCCTCAGGTCCCTGGCGATGGAGACGTATTCGTGGGTGGCGACCTTCAGCGGGTTGTACGTGTTGATGTTCTTGGTCAGTCCGTACACCGGCCGCTCGGTCTCGGCGACGAAGGAGCCGAAGAGGCGGTCCCAGACGATGAGGATCCCGCCGAAGTTGCGGTCAAGGTAGCCGCCTTGGGAGGCGTGGTGGACCCGGTGGTGGGAGGGCGTGTTGAACACGAACTCGAACCAGCGGGGCATCCTGTCGATCCGCTCGGTGTGGATCCAGAACTGGTAGACGAGGTTCGCGGAGGAGCAGAACGCCAGCGCGGCCGGGTGCACGCCGAGAGCGATCAGAGGCACGTAGAACGGCCACACGGTCAAGGACGTCCACGGCTGGCGCAGCGCGGTGGTCAGGTTGAACTTCTCACTCGAGTGGTGGACCACGTGACAGGCCCACAGGATGCGGACGACGTGGTGTCCCCGGTGCGACCAGTAGTAGAAGAAGTCCTGCGCGAGCAGCATCGGCAGGACGGTCCACCACAGCACGGGCACACGCAGCGGCGTCAGCTCGTAGACCGCCGTGTAGATGGCGACGACCGGGATCTTCCACAGCAGGTCGAAGAAGAGGCTGCCGAGTCCCATGGTGACGCTCGTGGCGGCGTCCTTGGCCTCGTAGCCGGCCGCGTCCTCGTCCGGGTGGAGACGGACGCTGATCATCTCGATGACGGCGAGCAGCACGAAGGCCGGTATGGACCAGACCACGACATTGGGGAGGTTCGGCATGGGTGCACCGTAGGACCCCCACACCGCCAGGGCTAGGGGTTGTTACCGACAAGTATTACCGTGGGTACGCGCTTGCTTGTTGGCGATCTCCGCCAATGGCGCGCACCTGACCGGCCGTCACGCCCGCGGGGGTGGGGCGTCTCGCGAACGGCCGGGCGGGGCAGGAGACCTGACGGGCAGCGGTGTCGGTGCCGGCCCGTATCCTCAGTGACCATGCTCGAAGACCGTACGACCGCAGCGCCCTCCCCGACAGTCTGGCCGGCCGCGTATCCGCGTGGATACGCGGTCGTTGACGTGGAGACCACGGGCCTGGCCCGGGACGACCGGATCATCTCCGCGGCGGTCTACCGGCTGGACGGACGCGGTGAGGTCGAGGACCACTGGTACACGCTGGTGAATCCGGAGCGCGACCCGGGGCCGGTGTGGATCCACGGCCTGACGAGCGAGGCGCTCGAAGGGGCGCCGCTCTTCGCCGACGTCGCGGAGGAGTTCGCGACCCGGCTGGAGGGCCGGGTGCTCGTCGCGCACAACGCGGTGTTCGACTGGCAGATGATCGCCCGTGAGTACGCGCGCGTGCGGCGCGAGGCGCCGGTGCGTCAGCGGCTGTGCACCATCGCCCTGTCCAAGGCGCTGGAACTGCCGCTGCCCAACCACAAGCTGGAGTCGCTGGCCGCCCACTTCGGCGTCGTCCAGCGGCGGGCGCACCACGCGCTGGACGACGCGCGCGTGCTGGCGGAGGCGTTCCGGCCGAGCCTGCGGGCCGCGGCCGAGGGGTGCCTGCGGCTGCCGCTGCACGAGTGCCGGCCGCTGACCGAGTGGGTGGAGCGGCCCGCGGCCCGGATCGGGCAGCAGCCGGGCGGACACGGCGGTTACAGCGGCTACCGCCCGGGCGGTTGGCGTCCGTCGCGCAAGCGGCCCGCCTGCCCGTACCCCAACCCGGGGCGGTACGAAGAGGGCAAACGCCTCAAGCAGGGCATGCGGATCGCCTTCTCCGGGGACACCTCCGTCGAACGCGAGCTGCTGGAGGACCGCGCCGTCGAGGCCGGTCTGCATGTCGCGACGAGCCTGTCCCGGCTGACGAGCCTGCTCGTCACGAACGACCCGGACTCGGGCACCTCGAAGGTCGTCAAGGCCCGGCAGTACGGCACGCCGGTGGTCGACGAGGCGGCCTTCGGGCAGCTCCTGGGGGATGTGGAACCGGCGTCGGAGGCGTGACCGTACGGACGGGTGATTGGCACGCGACTCGCCCGGCGCCCGCTCGCCCGCGCCCCGGGGACGGCTCACCCTGTGGCGCATGGCGACTTGCGAGGTTTGCGGCAACAACTACGGAATGACCTTCGAGGTCCACGCGCAGGGCGCGGTGCACGTCTTCGACTGCTTCGCCTGCGCGATCCACCGCATGGCACCGATCTGCGAGCACTGCCGGGTCCAGATCATCGGACAGGGCGTCGAGGTCGAGGGCCACTGGTACTGCGGCGCCCACTGCGCCCGCGCGGAGGGGAGGGTGGGCATCGTCGACCGCGTCTGAGCCCCGGGGAGCCTGCCCCCACCCACCCCCACCCACCGCACCCCACGGTCCGAGATGTACGGTCGTGGGGTGTACCGCTTCCTGTTGTCCCGGCAGTGGGTGATCCTCACCCTCGTCGTCCTCGCGCTGATCCCGACGATGATCGAGCTGGGCTTCTGGCAGCTGCACCGGCACGAGCGCAGGGTTGCGCTGAACCACGTGATCGCCGAGTCGCTGGCCGCCGAGCCCGTGCCGGTCGAGTCGCTGACCTCGCCCGGCGCCGCGGTCCAGGACGCGGACCTGTACCGGCGCGTGACCGCGCAGGGGCGTTTCGACACCGCGGACGAGGTCGTCGTACGCCGCCGTACCAACGCGGACGACAAGGTCGGCTACCACGTGCTGACCCCCTTCGTGCTCACCGACGGCAAGGTGCTGCTGGTCAACCGGGGCTGGGTGCCCTCCGACGGGCTCAGCCAGACGGCGTTCCCGAAGATCCCGGCGCCCCCGCGGGGTGAGATCACCGTCACCGGGCGGCTGATGCCCGACCAGACGACGGCCGAGAGCGGCATCAAGAACGTCGAGGGCCTGCCGGACCGGCAGATCATGCTGATCGACAGCGAGCGGGAGGGCGAGCGCCTCGGCAGGCAGGTCCTCGGCGGGTACGTCGAACTGACCGAGCCCGAGCCGCAGGGCGACACACCCGAGCTGATCCCCGCGCCGGACCACGACAGCATCGGCAACCACATGGCGTACGCCATCCAGTGGTGGCTGTTCTCCGCGGGCGTCCCCGTCGGCTGGGTGATCCTGGTCCGCCGCGAGGCCCGGGACCGCGCGCAGGCGGCGGCCGAGCAGCAGCGGCGACAGGAGACGGCGCCGGCGCCGGTGTAGCCCGCGCGCCGTGCCGCACCACCGCCGGGACGGGTCGCGCGCCCCCCAACCCGGTCCTCGCCCGATTGTCCGGGCGGTCCTCCGGGAACCCGCACTCCGTGCACCAGCCCACCAGGATCTCCGCCGAGGACATCGCCAAGAGCCGCATCGAGGACTACGCCCTCATCGGTGACGAGCAGACCGCCGCACTCGTCGGCAGGGACGGCTCCGTCGACTGGCTGTGCCTGCCCCGCTTCGACTCGGCCGCCTGCTTCGCCAAGCTGCTCGGCGACGAGGAGAACGGCCACTGGCGCATCGGCCCCAGGGACGCCGAGGACGCCGACGGCACCCCACGCGGCTGCACACGGCGTGCCTACCGGCCCGGCACGCTGGTCCTGGACACCGAGTGGGACACCCCGGAGGGCTCCGTCCGGGTCACCGACCTGATGCCGCAGCGCGACCGCTCCCCCGACCTGGTACGCGTCGTGGAGGGCCTCAGCGGTCGCGTGACCGTCCGCAGCACGCTGCGCCTGCGGTTCGACTACGGCTCGATCGTGCCGTGGATGCGCAGGTCGGACGGCCACCGGGTGGCCGTCGCCGGCCCGGACTCGGCGTGGCTGCGCAGCGAACCGCCCGTGCCCACCTGGGGCGAGAAGTTCGGAACGCACTCGGAGTTCACGATCGGCGCGGGCGAGAAGGTCGCGTTCGTGCTCACCTGGCACCCCTCCCACGAGCCGCGCCCGCCCCTCGTCGACCCGCACGAGGCACTGCGTCACAGCGTGGCGGACTGGCAGGCCTGGTCGGCCCGCTGCCGCTACGACGGCCCGCACCGGGACACCGTGCTCCGCTCGCTGATCACCCTGAAGGCCCTCACCTACGCCCCGACCGGCGGCATCGTGGCGGCGCCCACCACCTCCCTGCCGGAGGAGATCGGCGGCGTGCGCAACTGGGACTACCGCTACTGCTGGCTGCGTGACTCCACCCTCAACCTGGGCGCCCTGCTGGCAGCCGGCTACCACGAGGAGGCCGAGGCCTGGCGCGACTGGCTGGTGCGCGCGGTCGCGGGCGCCCCGGCGGACCTGCAGATCATGTACGGGCTGGCCGGCGAGCGACGGCTGCCCGAGGCGGCGTTGCCCTGGCTGACCGGTTTCGCCGGTTCCGCCCCCGTCCGGATCGGCAACGACGCCGTGCGGCAGCTCCAGCTGGACGTGTACGGCCAGGTGATGGACTCGCTGTCCCTGGCGCGGACGTCGGGGATGACGGTCAAGCCGCACATGTGGCCACTCCAGTGCGCCCTGATGGACTGGCTGCGGTCGGCGTGGCGGCAGCCCGACGAGGGGGTGTGGGAGGTGCGCGGCGGCCGCCGGCAGTTCGTGCACTCCAAGGTGATGGTGTGGGTGGCCGCCGACCGCGCGGTGCGCACCATGGAACGGCATCCGGAGCTGAAGGGCGATCTGGAGGGCTGGCGGGAGATGCGCGAGGAGGTGCACCGGGAGGTGTGCGAGCGGGGCTACGACCCCGGGCGGAACACCTTCACGCAGTTCTACGGCTCCCGTGAACTCGACGCCGCCACACTGCTCATCCCGCGGGTGGGCTTCCTGCCACCGGACGACCCACGCGTGACGGGCACCATCGACGCGGTCCGCGCCGAGCTCTGCGAGGGCGGCTTCCTGCACCGCTACAGCGCCGACCGCACGGGCGTCGACGGCCTGCCCGGCGGCGAGGGCGCCTTCCTGGTGTGCTCGTTCTGGCTCGCGGACGCGCTGCACACTACGGGCCGCGGGAAGGAGGCCCGCGAGTTGTTCGAACGGCTGGTGGGTCTGGCGAACGACGTGGGGCTGCTGGCCGAGGAGTACGACCCGGTGTCCGGCCGTCAGCTCGGCAACTTCCCGCAGGCGTTCAGCCACATCGGCCTGGTGAACACGGCCCTCGCCCTGTTCGGGGACGAGGGGGCAGGATAGGGCCCATGGATCTTGGACTGAAGGACCGGGTGTACGTCGTCACCGGGGCCACCCGCGGGCTGGGCAACGCCTCCGCGCGTGCGCTGCTGGCCGACGGCGCGAAAGTCGTCGTCACGGGGCGGGACGAGGAGCGGGTCGCCGCGACGGCGGCGGAGCTGGGGCCGAACGCGCACGGGGTGGCCGTGGACAACGCCGACCCGGAGGCGGCGGCGCGGGTGATCGGTGCCGCGCGGGAACGGTTCGGCGGGTTCGACGGGATTCTCGTGAGCGTGGGCGGCCCGCCCGCGGGGTTCGTCGCCGACAACACCGACGAGCAGTGGCAAGGGGCGTTCGAGTCGGTGTTCCTCGGCGCGGTGCGGCTGGCCCGTGCGGCGGCGGCGGAGCTGGAGGCCGGGGGCGTCATCGGGTTCGTGCTGTCGGGGTCGGTGTACGAGCCGATTCCGGGGCTGACGATCTCCAACGGGCTCAGGCCCGGGCTGGCCGGGTTCGCCAAGTCCCTGTCGGACGAGCTGGGTCCGCGGGGCATCCGGGTGGTGGGCCTGCTGCCGGGGCGGATCGACACGGACCGGGTCCGGGAGCTGGACGCGCTGTCGGCGGATCCCGAGGCCACCCGGGCGGCCAGTGAGTCACGCATTCCGCTGCGGCGGTACGGCGCGCCGGAGGAGTTCGGGCGCACGGCGGCCTTCCTGCTGTCGCCGGCCGCGTCGTACCTGACCGGGGTCATGGTGCCGGTGGACGGTGGGGCACGGCACGGCTTCTGAGGCCGTCAACCGACCCTTTCCGCCGGGTGCCTGACGCCCTTCAGGCGCACTTCCGCCGGCAGTGACGCCAGCCCCGCCGAGTTGCGGGCGTGGGCGAGCGCCCGGGTCGTCAGATGGTGCAGCGCCTCCCCCGGGTCCACATGGGGCTCCAGCAGGAGCCTCGTGCGGGCCGCGGGGGCGCTGCGGCGGCCCGTGAGGCGCACCTGGGCGCGGGAGACACCGTCGAGGGCGCCGGCCTCGTCGGCGAGTACGTGCTCCAGGGCCCGGCCCCGCAGCAGCGCGCCCTCGCCGTCGCCGGTGTCGACCAGCACCTCCGCCAGCCGGCGCCGGCGCACCGCCGCGACCAGCCACCACAGGGCCAGCAGGACGAGCACCGCGAGGGCGGCGAGCACGGCCGGCCACCACCAGCCGGCGTCCCGCCACCGGGTCCGCTCGGCGCCGCTGAGCAGGACGTCGTCGCGGCTGTCGTGGATCCACCAGGACGGCGCCTCGACTCCCAGCCCGACGGCCAGCACCGCACCGCCGAGCGCGAGCAGCACGAGTCCCACGAGGCCGAGCAGTACCCGGTTGACGGTCCTGAGCACCGTCCTCACCCCTTCCGGCCGGGCCGCCGGACGTGCACCGACAGCGCGGGGCGGCGGGACAGGCCCAGCGCCCGGATCGCGTCGGCAAGCACGTCGTCCAGGTCGGCGCGTACGTCGTCCAGTTCACGGAAGTGCGACACCGCCCGCACGTCGGCCCGTCGGCGGCGCATCCGCACCCGTACCGACTGCACGCCGGACACCTCCATGGCCCGGTCGCGCAGGACGGTCGCGGCGGCCCCCCGGTGCAGTCCGGCGCGGACGTCGGGGTGCGTGCGCCGCATCGGCAGGACGTCGCGCAGTCCGGGTGTGGCGGCGAGCACGAGCAGCCACAGGCCGAGGGCCGCGGCGACGCCCGCGCCGACCAGGACCCAGATGTCGTCGAGGGGGCGTTCGGCGAGCTGCCGGGCCAGTTCGCGGCGCCAGAACATGGCCGGGCGGCCGGCGCGCACGGCTGCGATGTCGTAGAGGAAGACACCGGCCAGGGCCAGGAGCAGTGCGGCGACGACGGCCGCGGGAACGCGGCGGGCGGACCAGAAGCGGTGGGTCCTGCCGTCGTCGCCGTCGAGTCCGGGCCGGGGCTCGTAGGCGGCCGCGGACGCGGACTGGCCCAGGTCCGGCTCGGTCTTCTCGATCACCGGCAGTCTCTGTGTGCCCTCGGAGCCCTGGGGCTCGCTCATCGCGTCCTCCCCTGTGCCGCGTACGCCGCCGCCAGGTGCAACCGCTCCACGTGGACGGCGACCTCCGGAACCTCCATTCCCACCAACGCGCCTACCCGCTCGACGACATGACGACGCACCTCCCCGCACCGGGAGCCGATGTCGCTGGGGTAGTCGAGTTCGAGATGGACACGGACGCGGGCGGTGTCGTGGTGGGTGACGACCGTGGCGTTCGGACGGGCCGCCTCGCGCGGGAGCCTTCCGACGGCCTCGCTCGCGGCCTGCGCGGCGATCTTCGCCACCACCCGGTCGGCGACCGTGGTCTGCCCGCGCTCGCCCGCCGGGATGACGGTGCCCGTCGCCCGGGGTTCGACGGCCCCGCTGCTCACCGACGTCACCGCCGCCGGTCGCGGGTGCGGAAGAAGTCGCCGACTTCGAGGTCCCCTTCCAGGAACCGGCCGACGACGAACCCGACGGCGCCCAGCGCCGCCACCAGCACGAACGCGCCGAACCCGCCGAAATACCCGGCGAAGCCCAGCGCCATTCCGGCGATCATGCCGACCACGGCCCTGCTCATCGTGCGCTCCTCAGCTCGTAGCCGTGCGGGTCGTTCGGGCCCGTTTGGGTGTATTCGCTGCTATTCTGACGCATTACGGCCTCTGGGTGACGGTACGTCACTGGATTCGGGGTTCCGGTTCCTCTTCCTCGTCCTCCGGGAGCTTGACGTCGCTCACCGCGATGTTGACCTCGACGACCTCCAGGCCGGTCATCCGCTCGACGGCCGCGACGACGTTCTCCCGCACGCCGCGTGCCACGTCCGCGATCGACACGCCGTACTCGACGACGATCTCCAGGTCGAGAGCGGTCTGCACCTCGCCGACCTCGGCCTTCACCCCGCGCGTCACGGACTTCGACCCGCCGGGCACCCGGTCCCGCACGGCCCCGAAGGTGCGGCTCAGTCCGCTGCCCATCGCGTGGACGCCCTCGACGTCGCGGGCGGCGAGCCCGGCGATCTTCTCCACGACCCCGTCGGCGATGGTGGTCCTGCCCCGGGTTCCCGGTTCCCCGCCGCCGCGCCTGACGGGCTTGCGGATCTGCGCCGGCGGCTCGGTCTCGCCTTCGGCCGTCTGCGTCCCGTTGGGGTCCATGTCGGTCATCGCCGTGCGTCCTTCCGTCGTCCTGCGACCACGGTAAGTGAGGCTCCGAGGTCCCGCGCCGGGAATGCGGCACGCTGGAGCAATGACGGCGGACCGATGGACACAGGCAGTACAACAGCAGCTGGGCCTCGGCCGACTGCTCCCGCTGGGCGGGCCGCGCGACGGCGCGTGGATCTCCGAGGGGGCGGCCGGGACGGTCCTGCGGCGCGCGGCGGAGGCGGTGCCGGGGGTGCGCGTCGGCGCGCTCCGGATCGCCCTGGCCGACCCGGACGCCGCCCAGGCCCCCGCCGTACCCCCGCCACCGAGCGCCCTGCCGCCGGGTCCGCTCCGGCTGACGGCCGACTTCGCGGCCACGGCGACCGAGCCGCTGCCGACGACGGCCGACCGGTTGCGTACGACGCTGTCGACGGCCGCGACGGAACGGCTCGGGCTGACGGTGACGGAGGTCGACCTGCGGGTGACGGCCCTGCTGGAGGACGAGACGGAACCCGGCGCCGCCCGACCGCCGCAACCGGCTCGGGCGCGGCGACCCGGGGAAGGCGAGGCGGGAGCGGTCGCCGCCGCGGCCCTCGCGGTGCCGGGCGTCACCTGCCTGACCGGCGTGCTGGGCGGGGCGGGCCGGGCGGTGCACATCGAGGAGAGCCCGGGTGGCGCCGCGCTGCCGCGTCGTCACGTCCGGGTGGAGCTGGCCGTCGACGCGGACCACCGGGCCGTCGAGGTGGCCCGCAAGGTCCGCACCAGGGTGGGCATCGCGCTCCGGGATCACCCGACCGTGGCGGTACTGATCACGGCGGTGGGGTGAGGCGTCACTCGCCCAGGCCCGCGAGGTCCCGCAACCTCCGTGCCTGCGCGGCGCGTTCGGCGACGCGCTGTTCCTCGTACGTCCGCTCCCCCGCGCCGCGCAGCAACGCCTTGGTCTCGATCACCGCGTCGCGCGGCGCGGCGAGCAGCGCGGCCGTGAGATCGCGGACCGCGTCGTCGAGTTCGGCCGCCGGCACGGCGACGTTCGCCAGCCCGGTGGTCACGGCCTCGCCGGCCTGGACGAAGCGTCCCGTGGCGCAGATCTCCAGCGCACGGGCGTAGCCGACGAGCCCGACCAGCGGATGAGTGCCGGTCAGGTCCGGGACCAGGCCCAGGCTGGTCTCGCGCATGGCGAACTGCACATCGTCGGCGACGACGCGCAGGTCACAGGCGAGGGCGAGCTGGAAGCCCGCGCCGATGGCATGCCCCTGCACGGCGGCGACGGAGACGATGTCGCTGCGCCGCCACCAGGTGAACGCCTCCTGGTACTCGGCGATGGTCGCGTCCAACTCCGCGTCGCTGCCGCGCGCGAGGTCGATGAAGGACGGCTCGCCGTCGAAGCCCTCGGGAGTGAAGGCCTGCCGGTCGAGGCCCGCCGAGAAGGACTTGCCCTCGGCACGCAGCACGACCACACGGACGGTTCCCGGCAGCAGCCGACCCGCCTCGCCCAGCGCCCGCCACAGAGCGGGGCTCTGCGCGTTGCGCTTGTCCGGGTTGGTCAGCGTCACCGTGGCGATCGCGTCGTCGACGGTGAGCCGTACGCCGTCCTTGTCGAGTACCGGGTCGAGCGAAGCCATGGGGCGCCTCCGATGGGTGCGGTCATCGTGAGTGCCGTACCGAGGCACTCATAAGTGACTGCACAGTAACCACCCAGCCGATCACCGGACCGACCGGGTGGCCACCGTCGAAGTCGAGGGGCGCACCCGGGGGTCAGGCCGAAGCGGCCTTCTTGCCCCGCGTCGCCCCGCCACGCCCACGGAGCGTGACGCCCGACTCGCTGAGCATGCGGTGCACGAAGCCATACGAGCGGCCGGTCTCCTCGGCCAACGCCCGGATGCTCGCACCGGCGTCGTACTTCTTCTTCAGGTCTGCCGCGAGCTTGTCGCGCGCGGCGCCGGTCACCCGGCTGCCCTTCTTCAGAGTCTCGGCCACCCGTGCCTCCTCATGGGAAGTGCGCTCTGGTCCCCTCATGATCACCCCTCCGGGCCTTCATGGCCACCCATTCGGCAAGGTCCGTGGGACAGGGTTGTGACGACAGGAGCGCATCCCCACAAGCGGAATCTGTGGTTCCTAGGAGTGGCGCGCATACGGCCGAACGGGTTGTCCCGTGAAGTGGCAGGTCAGGAACGCGGCACAGCCGAACTCTTGTCGATAAAGGGACGCACCGGAAATTCGGTGTAGGACACACCCGGGTACGAGGAGATCTCACACAGATGATGGATCACGGCTAGGCCGAATGATCCATACGCAGTGGATCAACCATTCGAACACGCCGCGCTGACCGGTTGATCAAGCGATCAACCGGCAGGCGGGTGTGCGAGTGATCACCAGCGCGTGTGCGGGTGGTCAGGCGAGGGCGACCAGGTCCGCGTAGTCCGCGCCCCACAGATCCTCGACGCCGTCCGGCAGCAGGATGATCCGCTCCGGCTGGAGCGCCTCCACGGCGCCCTCGTCGTGGGTGACGAGGACGACCGCGCCCTTGTAGGTGCGCAGCGCACCGAGGATCTCCTCGCGGCTGGCCGGGTCGAGGTTGTTGGTCGGCTCGTCGAGGAGCAGCACGTTCGCCGACGACACCACCAGCGTGGCGAGGGCGAGCCGGGTCTTCTCACCGCCGGAGAGGACTCCGGCCGGCTTGTCGACGTCGTCGCCGGAGAACAGGAACGAGCCGAGCACCTTGCGGACCTCGACCAGGTCCATGTCGGGCGCGGCGGAGCGCATGTTCTCCAGGACCGTGCGGTCGGGGTCGAGGGTCTCGTGCTCCTGGGCGTAGTAGCCCAGCTTCAGGCCGTGGCCGGGGGTCACCTGGCCGGTGTCCGGCTTCTCCACCCCGGCGAGCAGACGCAGCAGGGTGGTCTTGCCGGCGCCGTTGAGGCCGAGGATGACCACGCGGGAGCCCTTGTCGATGGCCAGGTCGACGTCGGTGAAGATCTCCAGCGAGCCGTACGACTTGGACAGCCCCTCGGCGGTCAGCGGGGTCCTGCCGCAGGGCGCGGGCTCGGGGAAGCGCAGCTTGGCCACCTTGTCGGACTGGCGCACCGCTTCGAGACCGGCCAGCAGCTTGTCCGCGCGGCGGGCCATGTTCTGCGCGGCGACCGTCTTGGTGGCCTTGGCGCGCATCTTGTCGGCCTGCGAATGCAGGGCGGCGGCCTTCTTCTCGGCATTGGCGCGCTCGCGCTTGCGGCGCTTCTCGTCGGCCTCGCGCTGCTGCTGGTAGAGCTTCCAGCCCATGTTGTAGATGTCGATCTGGGCGCGGTTGGCGTCCAGGTAGAACACCTTGTTGACGACCGTCTCGACCAGGTCGACGTCGTGCGAGATGACGATGAAGCCGCCGCGGTAGGTCTTGAGGTAGTCGCGCAGCCAGATGATCGAGTCCGCGTCGAGGTGGTTCGTTGGCTCGTCGAGCAGGAGTGTGTCCGCGTCCGAGAACAGGATCCGGGCCAGCTCGATACGGCGGCGCTGACCGCCGGAGAGCGTGTGCAGGGGCTGGCCGAGCACCCGGTCGGGCAGGTTCAGCGCGGCGGCGATGGTGGCGGCCTCGGCCTCGGCGGCGTACCCGCCCTTGGTCAGGAACTCCGTCTCCTGCCGCTCGTACTGCTTCATCGCCTTCTCGCGGGTGGCGCCCTTGCCGCTGGCGATGCGCTGCTCGTTGTCGCGCATCTTGCGGATCAGCACGTCCAGACCGCGCGCGGAGAGGATGCGGTCACGGGCGAGTATGTCGAGGTCGCCGGTGCGGGGGTCCTGCGGGAGGTAGCCGACCTCGCCGGAGCGGGTGACGGCGCCCGCGGCGGGGATGCCCTCGCCCGCCAGCACCTTGGTGAGGGTGGTCTTGCCGGCGCCGTTGCGGCCGACCAGGCCGATGCGGTCGCCCTTGGCGACACGGAAAGTGGCGGACTCGATGAGGACGCGGGCACCGGCGCGCAGCTCGATACCGGAGGCGGAGATCACGGACAGACTCCAGGGCGGGTTGGTGGCGGGACAGGCGGCTGAGGACGTTCCCGCCGTCTAATGCGCGAGGAGAATGGCCATAGGGCCAGTCTAACGGGGTGCTGCAACCAGTTTTCGCGGGTTCGTTCGTTCGTCCGGGCCGCCGGGGTGGGTGTTCGGGTCATGGGGGGGTGATGTCCGGAGTCGGGTGCGGGCCTTCGGGACCTGCGAGCGAGGCTTCCGTGTGCGGGGGCGGCGGGGCCTCGGTCTGCGAGGGCGGCGGGCTTTGCGGGCGGTGGCCCGGTGCGGCGTTGCCCAGGGGGGGGCGTTGCGGGGTGACGCGGCCCAGGTCGTCGACGGCGACGAGCTGGGCGGTCCAGGCGGCGCGTGCGCAGGGCTGGGCGATCAGCAGGACCCCGCCGCGGCGGAGCGCGCGTTCGGGCCGGAAGACGCACCCCCGGCGGGCGGGCAGCACCCAGCGCAGGTCGCCGTCGGCCGTGCGGTACGCCGCGACGCGGCGCGGGGTGACGGCGGCGAGGATGCCGCGTCCCAGGGGGCGCAGGACGCCGGTGCCGCCGTGCGCCGGAAGCCAGTCGGCGGCCGCCGGCAGCGCGCGGTGCCAGCGGACGGAGGTGCCGTCGGTGTCGGTGACCAGCCCGTCGTCCCAGAGCGTGAGCACCTCCCCGCGTGTGAGGAGCACGCTCAGGGGGCGGCGGGCCTCGCGGGTGTAGCGCCAGCGCACCGCGCCGGTGGCCCGGTCGTACGCCTCGACGGCCGCCCTGCGGATGCGCAGGTGCGGCGCGGAGTGCTGCACGCGCGCGTGCACGGTGAGGCGGTCGCCGTAAGGAGCCGGCCGGGACTGGTGGGCCGTGGCGAGGAGCGGGGCCGTGAGGACCAGGGCGGCGACGGTCGTCAGGAGGCGGCGGGCGCGCGCAGCGGCCGGGAGGACGGCGGGTGCCGTGTCCGGGCGGAGGGGATCGTTCGGCATCGCCTCGGCCGGCAGGACGACCACCGGGCTCCCTTCGACGACCGTGCTCGCGGACAGGCGCAGAGCGTAGCCAGGGGTGCGCGGCGCCGCCGGGAGGTGACGGGCCCGCGGTGGGCGCGTCGCCCGTTCGGCCGCTCGTCCGGCGCCGGACGGGCGGAGGCCCGGTGAGAGCGGTGCCTGGGGGCGGTGGCCGAGGGTGGTGTCTCTGTCAGTGGCGGATGCCAGGATGAGTCCACGGTTCGCGGTCCCGACACACGAAGGAGTGATCGGCATGGCAGGCACGAGCGGTGGTGGACCGAGCATCTACCCGACGGTGCTCTACGCGGACGCGAAGGCGGCGATCAAACAGCTGACGGAGGCCCTGGGCTTCACGGAACTGGCCGTGTACGAGGGCGAGGGCGGCACCGTGACCCACGCCGAGCTGGCGCAGGGCAACGGCGCGGTGATGATCGGCTCGAAGGGGAGCGGCGGGCTCTACGACACGGTGATGAAGGACGCGGGTCCGGCCGGGGTGTACGTCGTGGTGGACGACGTCGACGCACACCACCAGCGGGCCCTGGACCACGGCGTGGAGATCCTGATGCCCCCGACGGACCAGGACTACGGGTCGCGCGACTACATGGCCCGGGACGCCGAGGGCAACGTCTGGAGCTTCGGCACGTACGCACCCCGGACAGGCGACTGACCTCGCCCACCCGGCGACCGAGCGGCTCAACTGCCCCCGGTGTGCACCTGGAAGGCCGCGCGGCGCACGGCCTTGGCCAGGGCGGGGTCGGGGTGCGCCGCGGCCAGCGCGACCAGGACCTGCACGGTGCGCGGGTGGCCGACCGCCCGCACCTCGTCGAGCAGGGCGGGCACGGTCGGCTGCACGGCTGACTCCAGATGCCGCACCAGCAGCGGGGCCTCGCCGTGGTCGGCGACGGCTGCGGCGGTGTCGACCCACAGCCAGGTGGCCTCCTCACGGGTGAGCACCTCGTGGGCGTCCTCGGGGTCGGCGCCGTCGTGCTCGGCGAGCCACAGCAGGGCGTACGGCCGCAGGGTCGGCTCGTCGAGCACGGCCCGCACGTCGGGCTCGGCGGGGGCGCCGACGACGCGCAGGGCCTCGAAGGCCAGGCCGCGCAGCAGGGCGTCCTCGCCGCGTGCGGCGTCGAGCAGTTCGGTGACGGCGCTGCCGACGGGGCGGGCCGCGAGCCAGGCGCGGTACTCCGCGCGGGCCGCGTTGGGCCGCAGCTGGGCGCAGCCGCGCAGCATGTCCTCGGCGGCGGCCTCGATGTTGCCGGCGGGGCTCTGCGCGGCGACGCAGATCTGCTCCAGCTTGACCCAGACCGCCCAGCTGCCCAGCGGGGTCAGGGTGGCCTGTGCCTCGCCGTAGGTGAGGGCGCCGACCGAGGCGAGGGCGTGCAGGGCCCAGTCGAGGAGCGGGGCGAGCTCGGCATCCTCGGGCGCGGTGTCACCGGACGCGGCGTCGTGGGCGGACGCGGTGCCGGGCTCCGGAGGGCTCGCGGGTTCGCGCTGGGGGCCGTAGGGGACCTCGCAGCGTTCGGTGCGCAGTTCCTGCACGCGCTGCTGGAGGAGGTCGAGGAGTTGCTCGACGGGGACCGGGCCGGCCGAGAGCTGGAGGAAGGAGAGCACCTGCGGCATCGCGGACACGACCTCGGCGACGGCGGCGGGCTCGTGCTCGGCGGGCTCGGGATGGGCGAGCGACCAGGCGTCGAAGAGGGCGACCCAGCCGCGCAGGACGGCGGTGTCGTCACGGTCCCAGGCACGCAGCCGCCAGCCGGGGCGGGCGCTGCCGCCGTGCACCTCGACGAGCCCGGCGAGGCGGGCGGTGTCCCAGTCGGCCCGGACCTGGGCCGGTGTCAGGCCGAGGTCCACGGCTGCGCGTTGGGTGGTGGCGTCGGCGAGGGTGGCCTTGCCGTCGGAGGTCGCGTTGCCCCTGCCGGGGCGCAGCGCGGCGTCGGCCCAGCGGGCGACGCGGGCCGCGCCGGCGAGCCTGGAGCGTGCCATTCCGGCCAGCTCCGCCGGGGCCGGTGTGCCCTCCGGCGGGCGGGGGGCGGGGCGGCGCGAGCGCCGCTGGTTCATCGCTCGGGGGGCGGCGGCCAGGGGTCGCGGGCGGACGAGTCGGAGCCTGGAGTCGCGCGGGATACGGGACGTCACGGGTGCAGTCTTCCGGTTGACGGTCCGAAAACCCAAACGGAATGTCACGGGGGGCGACGGGAGTGGCCAAGGGACGGGCGTTGGGAGGAGGTGCCGGACGGAATCCGGACAGTGGTACGGCGTTAAACGGAACCGTGGAGTGGGGTGGCGGGCGTGGGCGGTGAGTCGTGGGGCGAGGGGGTTGGAGGGGGGTTCCCGGTGGTCGGTGGTCGGTGCTTGGCGCTTGGCGCTTGGTGCTTGGTGCTTGGTGCTTGGTGCGACGTTCGCACGCCGGCCGTCGGCAGGCCCCGTGAGGTGGTCGCGGCAGGCCCTGTGAGAAACACCCCCGTAAGAGAGGGCGTCACATCAGGGGTGTCAGGAAGCGGCGGAGGGCTTCTTCGTATCCGGCCGGGTCGGCGTTCCACATGGCGTTGTGCGGGGCCTGCCGGACGGTGCGGAGAGCGACCAGGTCGGGACGGCGTTCGGCCAGGCGGCGCGAGAACACCCAGGGGGACACCATGTCGTCGGGGCCGTGGAAGATCAGGGTCGGGACCCTCAGCCGCTCGGGGTGCGCGGCCTCGTCGATGCCGTCGCCGTACAGACCGGTGCGCCCCTGGGCGGCGCGGACGGCCAGCGGCAACAGGGGTCCCGGGGTCCGCCGGGCGGCGGCGAGGGCACGCAGGGTCGCCTCCCAGTTGAGGACCGGTGAGTCGAGGACGAGTCCGCGGATGCGGGCCCGCACCGTGGAGTGCGCGGCGGCCCGCAGGGCCATGGTGGCGCCGGTGGACCAGCCGTAGAGGACGACGCGCGCGGCGCCGTGGCTCATGGCGTACCGGATCGCCGCGTCCACGTCGCGCCACTCGGTCTCGCCGAGATGACTGAGGCCGTCCGGGGGGCGCGGGGCGCCGAGGTCGCCGCGGTAGGAGAGGTCGAGCACCGGGAAGCGCAGGTCGTGCAGGAACTCCATGAAGTTCATGGGGTGTTCCCGGGTGGTGCCCAGACCGTGCGCGGTGATGACCCAGGTGTCCCGGGCGCCGGGCACGAACCAGGCGGGCAGGGGCCCGAGTTCGCCGGGTACCTCGACGTCCCTGTGGTCCAGGCCGAGGGCCGCTCCGGGGTCGCCGGTGTACAGGCTCGGGGTGAACCAGACCTTGTCGCCGGGCTCGAGGGTGCCGTGGGTGACGCGTTCGAGGCGGCGTACCACCGAGTCCGCGGGGTGCGGGGCGGAGTCCAGGACGGGGCCGACGACCGCGTGGGAGGCGGCGCCGGCGAGGCCGTAGGTGCCGGGGCGCAGGGAGGCGAGCGCGCGGGTGAGGGTGACGCGGCCCGCGGCGGTGCCGTGCACGGTGAGCCGGGGTTCGGTGGGCAGGGGCCGACCGGGCGGTGCCTTCAGCGCGGCGTCACTGGCGAACCGGCCGGCGGCCACGGCTGCGGCGCCGGCCACCGTCATGGCGGTGACGGCAGCGGCCGTCGCTTTGACAGTGCGCACGGGTCCAGTGTCCAGTCCGACCCGCCCGGCGGCCAGCGGAAGGACAGGGCGGTGTGATGCGACTCGGCGCGTGCGGGGGTGGTTCCGGGTGGTACGGGCGGGTTCGACGCCGCGGGCGGGAGAACGGCACCGGGGAGGTACGCCGACGAACGGTCACTCCGCCACCTGGCCGCGCACCGCCGGCACCCCCGCACCCAGCGCCCGGCGCCCACACCGGCACCGGCACCGGCACCGGCACCGGCACCGGCAGTCACGCCCCCTCACCCCCGGCAGTCACGCCCGGTCACCCCCGCTGCCCGTACCCCCGCAGCCGTTCCGCCGCCTCCTGCAGCTGCTCCTCCGACAGCAGGGACGGCGACAGGCCCGGTACGGAGGACGCCGTCAGCCACAGGCGGCACATCCACTCCAGCTGGGCCGTGCGGTCGTAGGCCTGGGCCAGGGTCGTGCCGTAGGTGATGGTGCCGTGGTTCTGGAGGAGGCAGCCGGAACGGTCGGCCAGGGCGCGCAGCATGTTCTCGGCCAACTCGTCGGTGCCGTAGGTCGCGTACGGGGCGACTCGGACGGGTCCGCCGAGCGCGCCGGCCATGTAGTGGATCACCGGGAGCTCCGGGACGAGCGTGGAGACGGCGGTGGCGTGCACGGCGTGGGTGTGGACGACGGCGCGGGCGTCGGTGACGCGGTAGACGGCGAGGTGCATGGGCAGCTCGCTGGTCGGGACGAGTGTGCCGCGCACCTGCCGGCCGTCGAGGTCGACACCGGTCAGGTCGTCCGGGGTGAGGCGGTCGTACGGGACGCCCGACGGGGTGAGCAGGACCGTGTCCCCGACACGGACGGAGACGTTGCCGGACGTACCGACGACCAGTCCCTCGGAAACGGTCCGGCGCGCCGTGGCCACGAGCTCCTCCCAGGCCCGGGCCTCCTCCGCCACCCCGCCGCTCCCCGGCGACTCGCGCACCTCCCGGGCGTCGCCGGGGACGCCCCGCGCTTCCCGCTCTTCCCGCTCTTCCCGCTCTTCCCACCGCTGTTCGGCCATGCCGCGATCCTGCCAGCCGAACCGCAGGAGCGTCCCGGCGCGGGCGCGCCGCAGGGGGAACTCTCCCCCTCCGGCAGGGCGCGCATCGCCGTCCCGCCCCGCTGCCCCGATTGGCCGGGGATCGATCAGGGCGCCCCACTTCGTCCGCGACGGCGGACGCACGGCAGGCGGACGGCAGGACGCCGCCGCCGGCGCTGGACATCGCATACAACCCGTACGACGACGGCGGCAGCGTGCCGGGTGACCAGAATCTCTTCACCGGGTCGACGACCCGGCTGAGGCGGTTCGCGAAGGGCGTCCAGCCGTGTGGGGCAAGGCCCGTGGCCCCGTCCGGGGAACCGTCGATTCCCCGGGCTGTGTCCACCCTCACTTCAGGACATCGGGAAGCCCCCCTCAGTTCACCTTTCGTTCATCTAGGTTACCTACGTTCATCCAGCCAATGACCTCGAACGATTGCCTGGGTAAATGGAAGGCATCTCGCTGATCCTCGCGATTGTGGTGGTAACCGCACTCGCGTTCGATTTCACGAACGGTTTCCACGACACCGCGAACGCGATGGCCACCACCATCTCGACAGGTGCCCTCAGACCCAAGGTCGCGGTGGCCATGTCCGCCGTCCTCAACCTGGTCGGCGCCTTCCTCTCCGTGGAAGTCGCCAACACGATCTCCAAGGGCCTGGTGGACGAGAGCGGCATGCGTCCCGAGGTCATCTTCGCCGCGCTGGTCGGCGCGATCCTGTGGAACCTGATGACCTGGCTGGTCGGCCTGCCGTCCTCCTCCTCGCACGCCCTGCTGGGCGGCCTGATCGGCGCCACCGTCGCCTCGGCCGGTGTCGGCGCGGTCCACGGCGACGTGCTGGTCACCAAGGTGCTGATCCCGGCGATCGCCGCTCCGCTGGTCGCGGGCATCGCGGCGATGATCGCGACGCGGCTGACGTACACGCTCGGCAGGAAGGCCGACGGCAAGGCCGCCGCGAAGGGCTACCGCGCCGGGCAGATCGCCTCCGCGGGCCTGGTCTCCCTGGCCCACGGCACCAACGACGCGCAGAAGACCATGGGCATCATCACCCTCGCCCTGGTCGCCGGCGGCACCCTCGCCCCCGACTCCGACCCGCCGATGTGGGTCATCCTCTCCGCGGGCCTGGCCATCGCGCTCGGCACCTACCTCGGCGGCTGGCGCATCATCCGCACGATGGGCAAGGGCCTGACCGACCTCCAGCCGCAGCAGGGCTTCGCCACGCAGACCAGCGCCGCCACCGTCATCCTGGCCTCCTCACACCTGGGCTTCTCCCTCTCCACCACGCACTCGGTCTCCGGCGCGGTGATGGGCGCGGGCCTGGGCCGCAAGGGCGGCGTGGTCCGCTGGTCGACGGCGACCCGGATGTTCGTCGCCTGGGGCCTGACGCTCCCGGCCGCCGCGCTGGTCGGCGCGATCGCCGAGTGGGTGACCGGCTTCGGCTCCTGGGGCACCGCCCTCGTCGCGGTCTTCCTGGTCGCCTCCAGCGCCGCGATCTGGAAGATCTCCCGCCGTGAGGTCGTCGACCACACGAACGTCAACGACACGGACGAGGAACCGGCCGGCGTGGTGACCGCGGCGATGGCCGCGGTGACGCCGCCCCCGGTCGGCACCCCGGCGGAGGGCCCGGCGGCGCAGGTCACCATCCCCTCCCCCGCCGCGGGCCCCGAATCCCCGGCCGCGGAGCCGACGCCCTCTCAGGCCAGCGTCTGAGCACCCGGTTACTGAAGGAAGCAGCAGCAACATGAAGATCGACTGGGCGGCCCTCGGCTCCGTCTTCGGCGTCAGCCTCGTGGTCACGGTGGCTCTGGTGGGCCTGTTCACCCTCGGTATCACCGGCCTGTCGCGGCGCGAACGCGCCGCGGAGCGGGGTGAGTCGGCGGCGCTGGCCGTCACCGGCGCGTACACCGCGTTCGCGGCCTGCGCGGCGGCCGTGGGATACGGCATCTATCTGATCGTCGCCTGACGGTCGTCACAAGGTCGTGCCCGACGGCCGCCACCTCTTGGCGGCCTGACGGCAGTTACGTCTTGGCGGCCCGACGGCCGTCACATTGTCCCTGAGGGCACTCACTGACGGCCTTCGGTGCTGTCGCGCCCTGCGCGGGCCCTCGACGAGGGCTCCGGCAGGGCGCTTCGTCGTGCGGCGCGACGGACGGGCGCGGACGTGCGGGAGACCCGTGCCGCCCGTGCCGTGTGGGCCTCAGCACACTTGCCCCGTCGCAGGTCAACGGCAAGTTGACGGGTGTTCCGGCCCCATGGTGGACTGCCGGAGCCATGTACGGCGGCAGGAGAGGAAGCCCGGTGCGAATCCGGCGCGGTCCCGCCACTGTGACCGGGGAGGAAACCCCCGGGAGCCAGGAACTCTCACCGCCGGTCTCGTCGAACCAGGGCGTGGACACCCTGAGTGAGGACATAACGCGATGCTCGGCTGCCCAGTCAGGTCCCGTACCAGGTCTCTGCCCGACCCCACGGCCGGCTGAGCCGCATGCGTGCCGGTCGCGTCTTCGCGTACGGCGCCGCCGCCGGCCTCCTCGGCGACCTCCTGCTCGGCGATCCACGCCGCGGGCATCCGGTCGCCGCGTTCGGGCACGCCGCCGGGGCCGTGGAGCGGGTGCTGTGGCGGGACCACCGCGGGTGGGGCGTGCTGCACACCGTCGTGTGCGCCGGTGGCGCCGTCGCGCTGGGCGCCGCGGCCCGTCGGTCCGTACGCTCCTCCCCCGCCGCTTCCGTCGCGCTGACCGGCGTCGCCACCTGGGCCGTCGTCGGCGGGACTTCGCTCGGCCGGGAGGCCCGGGCCGTCGGGCGTGCCCTGGAGGCGGGGGACGTCGAGGGGGCGCGGGCGCGGCTGCCGCACCTGTGCGGGCGGGATCCTCAGGCGCTGGACGCGGACGGGATCGCGCGGGCGGTGGTGGAGTCCGTCGCGGAGAACACCTCCGACGCCGTGGTGGGGGCGTTGGTGTGGGGGGCCGTCGGCGGGGTGCCGGGGCTGCTCGGGTTCCGGGCCGTCAACACGCTGGACGCGATGGTGGGGCACAGGTCGCCCGCGTACCGGAAGTACGGGTGGGCTTCGGCGCGGCTCGACGACCTCGCGGGGTGGCCGGGGGCCCGGTTGACCGCAGTCCTCGCCGTGCTGGCGGGTGGTGACCCGCGGGGCGCCGTGCGGGCGTGGCGGGCTGATGCCGCGAAGCACCCGAGTCCCAACGCGGGGCCCGTGGAGGCGTCGTTCGCCGGGGCGTTGGGGGTGCGGCTCGGGGGGACGTTGTCGTATGCGGGCCGGGTCGAGCACCGGCCCGTACTGAACGGTGGGGGGCGTGCGGTGCAAGTGGCCGACATCGAGCGGGCCGTCCGGTTGTCCCGGCGGGTCGGCGGGCTGGCGTTCGGGGTGACCGCGGCGGGGGCGCTGCTGTGGGCGCGGCTGTCGGGGAGGCCCGCGTGACCGGCCGTGGGCTGCTGGTCGCCGGCACCACCTCCGATGCCGGCAAGAGCGTCGTCACCGCCGGGATCTGCCGGTGGCTGGTGCGGCAGGGGGTCAAGGTCGCGCCGTTCAAGGCGCAGAACATGTCGCTCAACTCGTTCGTCACCCGCGAGGGCGCCGAGATCGGGCGGGCGCAGGCCATGCAGGCGCAGGCGTGCCGGGTGGAGCCGACCGCGCTGATGAACCCGGTGCTGCTCAAGCCGGGCGGGGAGCGGCGCAGCCAGGTGGTGCTGCTGGGCAAACCCGTCGGGGAGATGAGCGCGCGCGGGTACCACGGCGGACGGCAGCAGCGGCTGCTGGGGACGGTTCTCGACTGCCTCGCCGAACTGCGGGGCACGTATGACGCGGTGATCTGTGAGGGGGCCGGCAGTCCGGCCGAGATCAACCTGCGGCGGACCGACATCGTGAACATGGGGATCGCCCGGGGCGCCGGGCTTCCCGTGCTCGTCGTCGGCGACATCGACCGCGGCGGGGTCTTCGCCTCCTTCTTCGGGACGGTGGCGCTGCTGTCGCCCGAGGACCAGGCCCTGGTCGCCGGGTTCCTCGTCAACAAGTTCCGCGGGGACGTCAGCCTCCTCGCACCCGGCCTCGACATGCTGCGCGACCTCACCGGTCGGCCCGCGTACGGCGTGCTGCCGTACCGGCACGGTCTCGGCATCGACGAGGAGGACGGTCTGAGGGTGTCGCTGCGTGGCACCGTGCGGGAGTCGGCCGTCGCCCCGCCCGTCGGTGAGGACGTGCTGCGGGTCGCCGTGTGCGCGATCCCCCTGATGTCCAACTTCACCGACGTCGACGCGCTGGCCGCCGAACCCGGAGTCGTCGTCCGGTTCGTGGACCGCCCGGAGGAGCTGGCCGACGCCGACCTCGTGGTCGTCCCGGGCACGCGCGGCACCGTCCGGGCCCTGGAGTGGCTGCGGGAGCGGGGGCTGGCGGACGCCCTCGCCCGCAGAGCCGCCGAGGGCCGGCCGGTGCTGGGCGTCTGCGGGGGCTTCCAGATCCTCGGCGGGCACATCGAGGACGACGTCGAGAGCCGCCGCGGCCACGTCGACGGCCTCGGGATCCTGCCCGTGCGGGTGCGCTTCGCCCGCGAGAAGACCCTCACCCGGCCCGTCGGCGAGGCCCTCGGGGAGCCGGTCGAGGGCTACGAGATCCACCACGGCGTCGCCGACGTCCACGGCGGTGAACCCTTCCTGGACGGCTGCCGGGTCGGCCAGACCTGGGGCACCCACTGGCACGGTTCCCTGGAGTCGGACGGCTTCCGGCGCGCCTTCCTGCGCGAGGTGGCCGCCGCCGCGGGCCGCCGCTTCGTGCCCGCGCCGGACACCTCCTTCGCCGCGCTGCGCGAGGAGCAGCTGGACCGGCTCGGCGACCTGATCGAACAGCACGCGGACACGGACGCGCTGTGGCGGCTCATCGAGTCCGGCGCGCCGCAAGGACTGCCCTTCATCCCACCGGGAGCGCCCGCATGAGCACTGTGTTGTTGTTGTCGACCGCGGACACCGATCTGCTGGCGGCCCGTGCCTCCGGCGCCTCGTACCGGATCGGCAACCCGACCCGCGTCGACGTCGCCGGCGAGCTGCCGACGCTGATCGAGGGCGCGGACGTCGCCGTCGTACGGCTGCTGGGCGGCAAGCGTGCCTGGGAGGACGGGCTGGCCGCGCTGAAGGCGTCAGGGATTCCGACCGTGCTGCTCGGCGGGGAGGCCGTGCCCGACGCCGAGCTGATGGCGGAGTCGTCCGTGCCCGCGGGAGTCGTGGCGGAGGCGCTGCGCTATCTCGTCGAGGGCGGGCCCGCCAACCTCACCGAGCTGGCGCGGTTCCTGTCGGACACCGTGCTGCTGACGGGAGAGGGCTTCGAGGAGCCGCGGAAGATGCCGCAGTACGGCGTCCACGGCTCCCGTCCGCTCCAGGACGGCCGGCCGACCGTCGGCGTGCTCTTCTACCGGGCGCACGAACTGAGCGGCAACACCGCCTTCGTCGACACCCTCTGCGACGCGATCGAGGTGCACGGCGCCAACGCCCTGCCGGTCTACTGCGGTTCGCTGCGCGGGGCCGACGCCGGGCTGTACGAGATCCTCGCGCGGACCGACGCCCTGGTCGCCACCGTCCTCGCCGCCGGCGGCACCCACGCGTCGCGGGCCTCGGCGGGCGGCGACGAGGAGGCCTGGGACATCGGCGCGCTCGCCGAGCTGAACGTGCCGGTGCTGCAGGGCCTGTGCCTGACGTCGTCGAAGGCCGCCTGGGACGAGTCGGACGCGGCCCTGTCCCCCATGGACGCGGCCATGCAGGTGGCCATCCCCGAGTTCGACGGCCGTCTGATCACCGTGCCGTTCTCCTTCAAGGAGCAGGGCCCCGACGACGTGCCCGTGTACGTCGCCGACCCCGAGCGGGCCGCGCGGGTGGCCGGGATCGCCGTACGGCACGCCCGACTGGGGCACAGGCCGAACGCCGAGAAGAGGATCGCGCTGGTCTTCACCGCCTACCCGACCAAGCACTCGCGCGTCGGCAACGCGGTGGGCCTGGACACGCCCGCGTCGGCGGTGCGGGTGCTCGACGCGCTGCGGGACGCCGGGTACGGCGTCACCGGGTACCCCGACAACGGCGACGAGCTGATCCACCGGCTGATCGAGGCCGGCGGGCACGACGTGGAGTGGCTGACGGAGGACCAGCTGGCCGCCGCGCCGGCGCGCGTCCCGCTCGCCGACTACCAAGCGTGGTTCGACGAGCTGGACCCGGAGCTGCGGGACGCCATGGCCGAGGCGTGGGGCGACCCGCCGGGCTCGCTGTACGTCGACGGTGACGACATCGTGCTCGCCTCCCTGCGGTTCGGGAACGTCGTCGTGATGATCCAGCCGCCGCGCGGCTTCGGCGAGAACCCGATCGCGATCTACCACGACCCCGACATGCCGCCGTCCCACCACTACATGGCGGCCTACCGCTGGCTGGACAACAGCTTCGGCGCCGACGCGGTCGTGCACATGGGCAAGCACGGCACGATGGAGTGGCTGCCCGGCAAGGGACTCGGGCTGTCGCGAGGCTGCGCTGCGGACGCCGTCCTCGGTGATCTGCCCCTGATCTACCCGTTCATCGTCAACGACCCCGGCGAGGGCACCCAGGCCAAGCGGCGCGGTCACGCCACCGTCGTCGACCACCTCGTGCCGCCGATGGCGCGTGCGGACACGTACGGCGACCTGGCCAAGCTGGAACAGCTGCTCGACGAGTACGCGCTGGTCTCCGACCTCGACCCGGCGAAGGCGCCCGCAGTGCGCGCGCAGATCTGGACCCTCGTCAAGGCGGCCGAGCTCCACCACGACCTGCAGGTGAACGAGCAGCCGGACGACGACGCGTTCGACGAGTTCGTGATGCACATCGACGGCTATCTGTGCGAGATCAAGGACGTGCAGATCAGGGACGGACTGCACGTCCTGGGCGGCGGGCCGGTGGGTGAACCGCGCGTCAACCTGGTCCTCGCGGTGCTGCGCGCCTCGCAGGTGTGGGGCGGGCAGGCGAACGCGCTGCCCGGTCTGCGGGCGTCGCTGGCCGAGCACTTCGGGCTGGTCGAGAAGGAGCTGCTGGCCGAGCCGGGCGCTCCGGTGAAGGTGCCGCTGGAGCTGACGGACCTGGTGGACGGTCCGGCACGGACCGCCGCCGACGCGATCGATCTGCTGGAGCAGCTGTGCCGGCGGATCGCGGAGGGCATGGAGCAGCGGCACTGGGCGGTCGCCGAGAGCGCCACCCTCGTCCGGGAGGTGACCGGCGCCCAACTGCCCGAGGCCGTCGCCGTCGTGGAGTTCGCCTGCACCGAGGTCGTCCCGCGCCTCGCCCGCACCACCGACGAGATCGGCCACATCCTCGAGGCGCTCGACGGCGGTTACGTCCCGGCGGGCCCGTCGGGGTCGCCGACCCGGGGCCTGGTCAACGTCCTGCCGACGGGCCGGAACTTCTACTCCGTCGACCCCAAGGCCATCCCGTCCCGGCTGAGCTGGGAGGTCGGCCAGTCGCTTGCGGACTCGCTGGTGCAGCGCTACCTCGCCGACAACGGGGAGTACCCGAAGTCCGTGGGCCTGACGGTCTGGGGCACGTCGGCCATGCGCACCCAGGGCGACGACGTCGCCGAGATCCTGGCGCTGCTGGGGTGCCGGCCCGTGTGGGACGAGGCGTCCCGGCGGGTCACCGGGTTCGAGATCATCGGTCTCGAGGAACTGGGCCGGCCCCGCATCGACGTCACCGTCCGCATCTCCGGCTTCTTCCGGGACGCGTTCCCGCATGTGGTCGGGCTGATCGACGACGCGGTGCGGGCGGTGGCCGAGCTGGACGAGCCGGCCGGGTCCAACTACGTCCGGGCGCACGTGGAGGAGGACACCGCGGAGCACGGCGACCGGCGGCGGGCGACGGCCCGTGTCTTCGGCTCGAAGCCGGGGGCGTACGGCGCGGGTCTGCTGCCGCTGATCGACGCCCGCAACTGGCGCAGCGACGCCGACCTGGCCGAGGTGTACGCCGTCTGGGGCGGCTACGCGTACGGGCGCGGGCTCGACGGGCGGGCGGCCCGGGGGGACATGGAGACGGCGTTCCGGCGGATCGCGGTCGCCGCGAAGAACGTCGACACGCGCGAGCACGACCTGGTCGACGCCGACGACTACTTCCAGTACCACGGCGGCATGGTCGCCATGGTCCGGCACCTCACGGGCGCCTCCCCCGAGGCGTACGTCGGCGACTCGGCCACCCCCGACCGGGTCAGGACCCGCACCCTCGGCGAGGAGACGCACCGCGTCTTCCGCGCCCGCGTGGTCAACCCGCGCTGGATGGCGGCGATGCGCCGGCACGGCTACAAGGGCGCCTTCGAGATGGCGGCCACCGTCGACTACCTCTTCGGCTACGACGCCACCGCCGGGGTCGTGGACGACTGGATGTACGAGAAGCTCAGCGCCGAGTACGTCTTCGACGCGGAGAACCGGGACTTCATGAAGAAGTCCAACCCGTGGGCGCTGCGCGGCATCACCGAGCGGCTGCTGGAGGCCGCCGACCGGGGGCTGTGGGCGGAGCCGGACGCGCAGACGCTCGAGCGGCTGCGCGCCACCTACCTGGAACTGGAAGGCGACCTGGAGGGCGACGCCAAGTGATCACCCCGTTCCCGTTCACGGCCGTCGTAGGCCAGGACGACCTGCGGCTCGCGCTGCTGCTGAACGCCGTGTCCCCGGCCGTCGGCGGAGTGCTGGTGCGCGGCGAGAAGGGCACCGCCAAGTCGACGGCGGTGCGGGCGCTGTCGGCGCTGCTGCCGGAGGTCGCCGTGGTCCCCGGGTGCCGCTTCTCCTGCGACCCGGACGCCGCCGATCCCGCGTGCCCCGACGGGCCGCACGAGGCGGGCACGCGCGCCCAGCGGCCGGCCCGCATGGTCGAACTGCCCGTCGGTGCCTCGGAGGACCGGCTCGTCGGCGCGCTCGACATCGAGCGGGCGCTCGCCGAGGGGGTCAAGGCCTTCGAGCCCGGGCTGCTCGCCGACGCGCACCGCGGCATCCTCTACGTGGACGAGGTCAACCTCCTCCACGACCACCTGGTCGACCTGCTGCTGGACGCCGCCGCGATGGGCGCCTCGTACGTGGAGCGCGAGGGTGTCTCCGTACGGCACGCCGCCCGTTTCCTGCTCGTCGGGACCATGAACCCGGAGGAGGGCGAGCTGCGGCCGCAGCTGCTCGACCGGTTCGGGCTGACCGTCGAGGTGACGGCCTCACGGGAGCCCGACCAGCGGGTCGAGGTGGTCCGCAGGCGCCTGGCACACGACGACGACCCGGCCGCCTTCGCCGCCCGCTGGGCCGACGAGGAGGCCGCCGTACGGCAGCGGATCGTCGCCGCGCGGAAGCTGCTGCCCTCGGTGCGCCTCGGCGACGGCGCGCTCCGGCAGATCGCGGCGACCTGCGCGGCGTTCGAGGTGGACGGCATGCGCGCCGACATCGTGATGGCCCGTACGGCGACCGCGCTGGCCGCGTGGGCGGGCCGCACCGACGTGCTCGCCGAGGACGTGCGGCAGGCCGCGCTGCTGGCGCTGCCGCACCGGCGCCGCCGGAACCCCTTCGACGCGCCCGGCCTCGACGAGGACAAGCTCGACGAGACCCTCGAGGAGTTCGCCGGGCCCGACGACGATCCCGATCCCGATCCCGGTCCGGACGGACCCGGCGGGGGCGGTGGGCAGCCGGCCCCGGACGCACCGCCGCGGGGCGGGGACACCGGGGCCCGTCCCGAGGCGGGCGAGGACGGCGAACCGCAGCCGTCCGGGGCCGGTGAGCAGTCCGCCGTAGGGGCCGCCGAGCCCTTCCGGACGAAGGTGCTGAGCGTCCCGGGCCTCGGCGAGGGCTCCGCCGGGCGGCGTTCGCGCGCCCGGACCGAGCACGGGCGGACCACGGGCGCCCGGCGTCCGCGGGGCGCCCTGACCAGGCTGCACCTGGCGGCGACCGTGCAGGCGGCGGCGCCGCACCAGCGGGCGCGGGGCCGGTCGGGCCCGGGACTGGTCGTGCGCCGGGACGATCTGCGCCAGGCGACCCGGGAGGGGCGCGAGGGCAACCTGGTGCTGTTCGTGGTCGACGCCTCCGGGTCGATGGCCGCGCGGCAGCGCATGAGCGCCGTGAAGGGCGCCGTGCTGTCGCTGCTGCTCGACGCCTACCAGCGGCGGGACAAGGTGGGGCTGGTGACCTTCCGGGGTGCGGCGGCCGATGTCGCGCTGCCGCCGACCTCCTCCGTGGACGCCGCCGCCGCGCGGCTGGAGTCGCTGCCGACGGGCGGGCGCACGCCGCTGGCGGCGGGGCTGCTGAAGGCGCACGAGGTGCTGCGGGTGGAGCGGCTGCGGGATCCGGCGCGCCGGCCGCTCGTCGTGGTGGTGACGGACGGCCGGGCCACCGGCGGTCCGGAGCCGGTCGCGCTCGCCGCCCGCGCCGCGCGGCTGTTCGCGGCCGACGGGGTCGCGTCGGTGGTCGTGGACTGCGAGTCCGGGCCGGTGCGGCTGGGGCTCGCCGCCCAGCTCGCGGGCGAGCTGGGCGGGACGGCCGTGACGCTGGACGAGCTGCGGGCGGACGCGATCGCCGGGCTGGTGAAGGACGTACGGAGGAGGGCCGCGTAATGCCGCAGGGACAGCCGAGTGTCATCCCGGACGACGGGCTGACGACGCGTCAGCGACGCAACCGGCCGCTGGTCGTCGTGCACACGGGCGTCGGCAAGGGCAAGTCGACGGCCGCCTTCGGGCTGGCGCTGCGGGCCTGGAACCAGGGCTGGCCGATCGGGGTGTTCCAGTTCGTCAAGTCGGCGAAGTGGAAGGTCGGCGAGGAGCGGGCACTGCGCGTGCTCGGCGACTCCGGTGAGGGCGGGACCGTCGCCTGGCACAAGATGGGCGAGGGCTGGTCCTGGGTGCAGCGGGACGCCCAGATGGACAACGAGGAGAAGGCCCGGGAGGGCTGGGAGCAGGTCAAGCGGGACCTGGCCGCCGAGACGTACCGGCTGTACGTGCTCGACGAGTTCGCCTACCCGATGCACTGGGGGTGGGTGGACGTCGGCGAGGTCGTGTCCGTGCTGCGGGACCGGCCGGGCACCCAGCACGTGGTGATCACCGGGCGGAACGCGCCGCGGGAGCTCGTCGACGTCGCCGATCTCGTGACCGACATGTCCAAGGTCAAGCATCCGATGGACGTCGGGCAGAAGGGGCAGAGGGGCATCGAGTGGTGACGTCCGTGCCCCGGCTGGTGATCGCCGCGCCCGCCTCGGGGAGCGGCAAGACCACCGTCGCCACGGGGCTGATGGCCGCGCTCGCCGCGCGGGGGCTCGCCGTGTCGGCGCACAAGGTCGGGCCGGACTACATCGACCCCGGCTACCACGCGCTCGCGACCGGGCGGGTGGGCCGCAACCTCGACGCGTACCTGTGCGGCCCGGAGCTGATCGGGCCGCTGTTCGCGCACGGGGCGCGCGGGTGCGACGTCGCTGTCGTCGAGGGGGTGATGGGGCTGTACGACGGGGCCGCGGGGCAGGGCGAACTGGCGTCCACCGCGCAGGTGGCGAAGGTGCTGCGGGCGCCGGTGGTGCTGGTGGTCGACGCGTCGTCGCAGTCCCGCTCGGTGGCGGCGCTGGTGCACGGGTTCGTGTCGTGGGACCCGGAGGTGCGGGTCGGGGGCGTGATCCTGAACAAGGTCGCGTCGGACCGGCACGAGGAGCTGTTGCGGGAGGCGCTGGAGTCGGTCGGGGTGCCGGTGCTGGGGGTGCTGCGGCGGGCGCCGCAGGTGGACACTCCCTCGCGGCATCTGGGGCTCGTGCCGGTCGCGGAGCGGCGGGGTGCGGCGGTGGAGGCCGTCGCAGCGATGGCCTCGCAGGTGCGTGAAGGGTGCGATGTGGAAGGGCTGCTGGGGCTGGCGCGTACTGCGGGGGCGTTGTCATGTGCGGCCTGGGACGCGGGCGAGGCCTTGGTTTCCTCGCCCCCGCCGCCCCTGCCCGTTCCCGTCCCCGGGCGCACCGCCCCTTCGCATCCACCGGAGGGCTCTGCCCCCTGGACCCCCGATCGGCCTGAACGGGCTCGTCCTCGCACGCCGGACGGGCTGATGGGTGCCGGGGCGCGTGTGAGGGTCGCCGTTGCCGGTGGGGCCGCGTTCACCTTTTCCTACGCCGAGCATGCCGAGTTGCTCGCCGCTGCCGGGGCCGAGGTCGTCGTGTTCGATCCGCTGCGGGACGAAGAGCTGCCCGAGGGCACGGACGGGCTGGTCGTCGGGGGTGGGTTCCCCGAGGTGTACGCCGGGGAGTTGTCGGCCAACGAGCCGCTGCGCAAGGCCGTTGCCGCCCTAGCGGAGACCGGCGCGCCCGTCGCCGCCGAATGTGCGGGACTACTGTATCTGTGCCGGGAGCTGGACGGGCGGCCGATGTGCGGCGTGCTGGACGCGGTCGCGCGGATGTCGGAGCGGCTGACCCTCGGATACCGGGACGCCGTGACCGTGAGCGACAGTGTGCTCGCCGGCGTGGGGACGCGGATGCGGGGCCACGAGTTCCACCGGACGGTCGTCGAGCCGGGTGCCGGGGCGGCACCGGCGTGGGGGGTGCGTGCGCCCCGGCCGCGCGTCGAGGGTTTCGTACAGCGCGGTGTGCACGCGAGTTATCTGCACACGCACTGGGCGTCCGCGCCCGGTGTCGCCCGTCGGTTCGTGGAGAGGTGCCGGACGTCATGAGCAGCAGGCTGATCGGGGTGGGGGTCGGGCCGGGCGATCCGGAACTGGTGACCGTGAAGGGCGTCAACGCCCTGCGCGCCGCCGACGTCGTCGTCGTGCCGGTGATGGCCGCGGCCGACGGGACGGACGGCGGGGAGCGGGGACGCGCCGAGGCGACCGTGCTGCACTACGTGCCCGGGGAGAAGGTCGTCCGGGTCGTGTTCGCGCTGAACGAGCGGAGCGACCGGGCCCGCCGGGAGGCGGCGTGGGACGCGGCGGGCGAGCGGGTCGCCGGGCTGCTGCGACGGCACGCCTCCGTCGCCTTCGCCACCATCGGCGACCCGAACGTGTACTCCACGTTCACCTATCTCGCCCAGACCGTCGGCGAGCTGGTCCCGGGCACCGTCGTCGAGACCGTGCCCGGCATCACCGCCATGCAGGACCTCGCCGCCCGGTCGGGTGCCGTGCTGACGGAGGGGACCGAGCCGCTGACGCTGGTGCCGGTGACCGCCGGGACCACGGTGCTGAAGGAGGCGCTGAACGGGCCCGGGACCGTCGTCGCCTACAAGTTCGGGCGGCAGGCCGCCGAGGTCGCCGAGGCGCTGCGGGACAGCGGGCGGCTGGAGGGCGCCGTGTGGGGCTCGGCGCTCGGGCTGCCGGAGCAGTCCGTCCAGCCCGCCGGTGAACTCGACGGGGCGCCGCTGCCGTACCTGTCCACGCTCATCGCGCCCCCGCGGCGCGACGGCGGGCGGGGCGGCAAGCTGTGAGGACCGGCGGATCACTCGGCGACGCCCACCACCAGCCAGACGAACGCCGCTCCTGCGAGGGTGCACAGCAGCGTCGGGCCGGCGGGGTGCCGGTGGTGGGCCTCGGGGAGGATCTCGGCGGCGGCCAGGTAGAGCAGTGCTCCGCCGAAGAGGCCGAGGTAGGCGCCGAGCGCCTGTTCCGGGACGGTGACCAACAGGGTGGAGGCGGCGCCCACGACGGGAGCCGCCGCGTCGCCGAACAGCATGGCGAGTGCGCGGCGGCGGTCGTTGCCGTACAGGGTCGTGATCGTGAAGGTGTTGAAGCCGTCCGCGAAGTCGTGGGCGACGACGGCCAGCGCGACCGCCAGGCCCATGCCGTCGCCGATCTGGAAGGCCGCGCCGATCGCCACCCCGTCCATGACGCTGTGCACGACCATCGCGGCGGCGGCCGTCAGGCCCACCTGGGGCGTGCGCCGGTGGTCGTCGGCGCCGTGCGCCGCGCGCCGCGCGCCGAGCAGGCGTTCCACCCCGTGGGCCAGCAGGAAGCCGACCACGAACAGGAGCAGCGCGGCCGGGACTCCGTGCACCTCGGTGCCGGCCGCCGCGAGCGCCTCCGGCAGCAGGTCGAGGCCGACCACGCCCAGCATCAGGCCGCCGGCCAGGCCCAGCACGAGGTGACGGCGGTCCGTCACGCGCTGTGCCGTCCAGCCACCCGCCAGCGTCATCAGGAACGCGCCCAGCGCGACGAAGACCGCCATGTGCCCTTGCTATCCGATCAGCCCGCGGTCGCGCACATCCGGCCGCACGCGCGTTGACAGCCGTACGCCACGCACGTTGACATCCCGTACGAGAGGACCCGAACCCATGGCCGAAGCCCTCACCGGCAAGGTGACCTTCGTCGGTGCCGGCCCCGGCGCCGCCGATCTGCTGACGTTCCGCGCCGCGCGAGCCATCGCCGAGGCCGACGTCGTGATCTGGGCCGCGAGCCTGGTCCAGGCGGAGGTCCTCGAACACGCCCGTGAGGGCGCCGAGATCCTCGACTCGGCGACGATGTCGCTGGAGGACGTCGTCGCCGTGTACGAGCGGGCCCGCGCCGAGGGCCTGAGGGTCGCCCGCATCCACTCCGGCGACCCGGCCCTGTGGGGCGGGACGCAGGAGCAGCTCGACCGGTGTGACGAGATCGGGATCGCGACGGAGGTCGTGCCCGGTGTCTCCTCGTTCTCGGCGGTCGCCGCGCTCGCCCGGCGGGAGCTGACGATTCCTGAGGTGGCCCAGTCCGTGGTGCTCACCCGGCTCGGCGGCGGCAAGACGCCGATGCCGCCCGGTGAGGAGGTGCGCGAGTTCGCCCGGCACGGCACGACCATGGCGGTCTTCCTGTCGGCGGCCCGCAGCGGGCAGTTGGTGCGGGAGCTGCTGGAGGGCGGCTATCCCACGACCACACCGGTCGTCGTCGCCCACCAGGCGACCTGGCCGGAGGAGCTCGTCGTGAAGTGCACCGTCGGAACGCTGGAGGAGACGGTGAAGGAGCACAAGCTCTGGAAGCACACCCTCTTCCTGGTCGGCCCGGCCCTCGACGCCCACGGCACCCGCTCGCACCTCTACCACCCGGGTCACTTCCACGGCTACCGCAGGGCCGACCCCGAGGCCCGCCGGGCCCTGCGCGAGCGCGGTGCGAGCACGTGATCACGGTCGTCGGTGCGGGGACGGGGGCGCCGCTGCCGGACGACGTGGCCGCCGGCGCGGAACTCGTCGTCGGCGGGCGGCGCCATCTGGAGGCGGTGCGGGTGCCCGAGACGGCCGAGCGGCTCGTACTCGGGCCGCTGGCGCCCGCCCTGGACACCATCGGGGAGTACGTCGCGAAGGACCGGCCGGTCGTGGTGCTGGCGTCGGGCGATCCCGGGTTCTTCGGGATCGTGCGGGCGCTCGCCGAGCGGTTCGGGCCGCAGCGGCTCCGGGTCCGCGCGGGTGTGTCGTCCGTGGCCGCCGCGTTCGCGCGCGTCGGGCTGCCCTGGGACGACGCGGTGGTCGTCAGCGCGCACGGGCGTGCGCTGCGGACAGCGGTGAACGTGTGCCGGGCGCACCCGAAGGTCGCCGTGCTGACCGGGCCCGGCGCCGGTCCGGCGGAGCTGGGGGCGGCGCTGCGGCACAGCGCGCGCGTTCTCGTGGTCGCCTCCGCGCTGGGCGACCCGGCGCGGGAGCGGGTGGAGCGGGTGACGCCCGCGGAGGCCGCGGTCCGGGACTGGGGCTCGGCGGTGAGTGTCGTGCTGTGCCTCGACGAGCGGCGGGCCCTCGGCGCCGTGCGGACCGTCGCGGGCCCTGCCGGGGTGCCCGCCGGATGGGCGCTCGACGAGGCCGAGTTCACGCACCGGGACTCGATGATCACCAAGTTCGAGGTCCGGGCGCTGGCCCTGGCCCGGCTCGGGCCGCGACCGGGGGATCTGGTGTGGGACGTCGGGGCGGGCTCCGGCTCGGTGGCCGTCGAGTGCGCGCGGCTGGGCGCCGCCGTCGTCGCCGTGGAGAAGGCGGCGGACGGCGTGGAGCGCGTCCGCGCCAACGCCGGTGCGCACGGCGTCGACGTGCGGGTGGTGCACGGTGCGGCGCCGTCCGCGCTGGCCGGGCTGGACGATCCCGACGCGGTGTTCGTCGGGGGCGGGGGGCGTGACCTGCCCGCCGTCGTCACCGCGTGCGCGCGGCGGGCGCGGCGGACGGTGGTCGTCGCCCTGGCCGCGCTGGACCGGGTGCCGGGGGTGCGCGAGGCCCTCACCGGGGCCGGGTTCACGTGCGACGGCGTGCTGTTGCAGTCGTCGCGGCTCGCGCCGCTGCCGGGCGAGGTGAGCCGGCTGGCGGCCACCAACCCAGTTTTCCTGCTGTGGGGCGTCCGGCCTCCGGCACGTACCGAAGGAGGTGCTCAGTGATCGGCCTCATCTCCGCCACGGCGGCGGGAGCGGCGGCGCGGGACCGGCTGGCCGCGGCGTGGCCGGACCGGACGCGGGTGTACGAGGGTGCGGTGGCGGACGCCGTGCGGGCCGCGTTCGCCGAGTGCGAGCAGCTCGTGTGCTTCCTGGCCACGGGAGCCGTGGTGCGGCTGGTCGCTCCGCTGCTGGGCGACAAGGCGTCCGACCCCGGCGTGGTGTGCGTCGACGAGGGCGGCCGGTTCGCGGTGTCCCTGGTGGGCGGGCACGGCGGCGGCGCCAACGAACTCGCCCGTGAGGTGGGCGCGTTGCTGGGCGCCGAGCCGGTGGTGACCACGGCGACGGACTCCGTCGGGCTGGCGGGCCTGGACACGCTGGGCCTGCCGGTGGAGGGCGACGTGGCCGCGGTGTCCCGGGCGCTGCTGGACGGCGAACCGGTCGCGCTGCGGGCCGAGTCGGCGTGGCCGCTGCCCGCGCTGCCGGTCGCGGCGGACGGCTCGTACACCGTCCGCGTCACCGACCGGGCCGTGGAGCCCGCGGCGCGCGAGGTCGTCCTGCGTCCGCCGACGCTCGTCGTCGGAGTCGGCGCGTCCAGGGGCGCCCCCGCCGACGAGGTGCTCGCGCTGATCGAGGGCGCCCTGCGGGAGGCGGGCCTGTCGGCGCGCAACATCGCCCACCTCGCCACCGTCGACGCCAAGGCCGGGGAGGCCGGGATCGTGGCCGCCGCCGAACGCCTCGGCGTCCCGCTGGTGACCCACCCCTCCGAGCGGCTGGCGGCCGTGGAGGTCCCCAACCCCTCCGACGCCCCCCTCGCCGCCGTCGGCACCCCGTCCGTCGCGGAGGCGTCGGCACTCGTCGGCGGTGGCGAACTCCTCGTGCCCAAACGGAAGTCCGCCATGGCGACCTGTGCCGTCGTACGGCGGCCCGCGCGCGGCCGGCTCGCGGTCGTCGGACTGGGGCCCGGGGCCCGCGATCTGCTCACCCCGCGTGCCGAGGCGGAGTTGCGCCGCGCGTCCGTGCTGGTCGGACTCGACCAGTACGTCGACCAGATCCGCGATCTGCTGCGCCCCGGCACCCGGGTGTTGGAGTCCGGGCTGGGGGCCGAGGAGGAACGGGCCCGCACCGCGGTCGAGGAGGCGCGCAAGGGCCGTGCGGTCGCGCTGATCGGCAGTGGCGACGCGGGCGTCTACGCGATGGCCTCACCGGCGCTGGCGGAGGCGGGCGACGACATCGACGTCGTGGGCGTGCCCGGAGTCACCGCCGCGCTCGCGGCCGGCGCGATCCTCGGGGCGCCGCTCGGGCACGACCACGTGTCGATCAGCCTGTCCGACCTGCACACGCCGTGGGAGGTCATCGAACGGCGGGTGCGGGCCGCCGCCGAGGCGGACATCGTCGTGACGTTCTACAACCCGCGCAGCCGGGGCCGTGACTGGCAGCTGCCCAAGGCGCTGGCGGTCCTCGCCGGGCACCGCGCGCCGACGACGCCCGTCGGCGTCGTGCGCAACGCGTCCCGGCCGGACGAGTCCAGCCGGCTGACGACCCTGGCCGAACTCGACCCGGCGACGGTCGACATGATGACGGTCGTGACCGTGGGCAACACGGCCACCCGCGCGATCGCGGGGCGCATGGTGACGCCGCGCGGCTACCGCTGGCAGGAGCAGGAGGAGGCCCGGTGAACCGTGTGGTGCATCCCATCGAGCAGGAGTCCTTCCGGCGGCTGCGCGCCCGCCTGGACACCTCCCGCTTCCCGGCGCTGACCCGGGCCGTGGTCGAGCGGGTGATCCACTCCGCGGCCGACCTCGACTACGCGAGCGACCTGGTCCTGCGTGAGCAGGACCTGGAACCGGCCCACCGGGCGCTGCACTCCGGCACGCCCGTCGTCGTGGACGTCGAGATGGTCGCCGCCGGCATCACCCGCCGCGACACGGTCTGCCGGCTGAGGGACGCCCGGCCCGGGCCGGGTCTGACGCGTTCGGCGCACGCCGTGCGGCTGGCGTACGAGGACGTCGGTCCCGGCGCGATCTGGGTGATCGGCTGTGCCCCGACCGCGCTGGAGGAGCTGCTGACCCTGGACGCCGACCCCGCGCTGGTGATCGGGCTGCCCGTCGGTTTCGTCGGTGCGGCCGAGTCCAAGGCGGCCCTGCGGGAGAGCGGACTGCCCGCCGTGAGCAACGTGTCCGAGAAGGGCGGTTCGGCGGTCGCCGCGGCCGCGCTCAACGCCCTGCTGTACCACCCCACTTCGTACGAGGAGAACCCGTGACCACCCCGCCGCCCGCCCTGCTCATCGCCGGCCACGGCACCCGGGACGACGCCGGAGCCGAGGCGTTCCGCGCCTTCGTACGGGAGCTGGGGCGCCGCCACCCCGACCTGCCCGTCGCGGGCGGCTTCATCGAGTTGTCCCCGCCGCCGCTGGGCGAGGCCGTCGCCGAGCTGGTCGAGCGGGGCGTGCGCCGCTTCGCCGCCGTGCCGCTGATGCTGGTGTCCGCCGGACACGCCAAGGGCGACATCCCGGCCGCGCTGGCCCGCGAGAAGGAACGGCACCCCGGGATCTCGTACGCCTACGGCCGTCCGCTGGGCCCGCACCCGGCGCTGTTGTCCGTGCTGGAGCGGCGGCTGGACGAGGCGCTCGGCACCGGGGGGCGCACGCCCGGGGACCGTTCCGACGTGACCGTGCTGCTGGTCGGGCGCGGCTCCACCGACCCCGACGCCAACGCCGAGGTGCACAAGGCCGCCCGGCTGCTGTGGGAGGGGCGCGGGTTCGCCGGGGTGGAGACGGCGTTCGTGTCGCTGGCGGCGCCGGACGTGCCGAGCGGGCTGGACCGCTGTGTGCGGCTGGGCGCGCGGCGGATCGTCGTGCTGCCCTACTTCCTGTTCACCGGCATCCTGCCGGACCGGGTGCGGATGCAGACCGAGGGCTGGGCGGCCGCTCACCCCGAGGTCGAGGTGCGTTCGGCGGAGGTCATCGGCCCGGAGCCGGAACTGCTCGATCTGGTGATGGAGCGGTACGAGGAGGCGGTGCGGGGCGATCTGCGGATGAACTGCGACTCGTGCGTGTACCGCGTCGCGCTGCCCGGCTTCGAGGACAAGGTGGGCCTGCCGCAGCAGCCGCACCACCACCCCGACGACGACGGCCACCACCACGGGCACCACCACGGCGCGCACACCCATGCCCACTGACGCGCACGACCTGCGGCACCACGGCGACGCCGAGGTCCGCGACGACGGTGCGGCACTCGTCGACCTGGCCGTGAACGTCCGTGCGGACACTCCCCCGGCCTGGCTGCGGGAGGTGATCGCCGACTCGCTGGGCGGGCTCGCCGCGTATCCGGACGGGCGGCGCGCGCGGGCGGCGGTGGCGGCACGGCACGGAGTCGGCGTGGAGCGGGTGCTGCTGACGGCGGGGGCCGCCGAGGCGTTCGTGCTGCTGGCGCGGTCGTTGAAGGTACGTCACCCCGTGGTGGTGCACCCGCAGTTCACCGAGCCGGAGGCGGCGCTGCGCGACGCGGGGCACTCCGTCGACCGGGTGCTGCTGCGCGAGGAGGACGGTTTCCGGCTGGATGCGGCGGCCGTACCGGAGGACGCCGACCTGGTGGTGATCGGCAATCCGACGAACCCGACGTCGGTGCTGCACCCGGCGGCCGCCGTCGCCCGACTGGCCCGGCCGGGCCGGACGCTGGTCGTGGACGAGGCGTTCATGGACGCCGTGCCGGGTGAGCGGGAGGCGCTGGCCGGACGGACGGACGTCCCCGGGCTGGTCGTGCTGCGCAGCCTGACCAAGACGTGGGGCCTGGCCGGGCTGCGCGTCGGCTACGTCCTCGCCGCGCCGGAGACCGTGGCGGACCTCGAACGCGCCCAGCCGCTGTGGCCCGTGTCCACGCCCGCGCTGGCCGCCACCGAGGCGTGCGTCGGGCCGCGGGCGCTGGCGGAGGCGGCGCACGCCGCGCACCGCGTCGCCGCCGACCGGGCCCACCTGGTAGCGGGCCTGTCGCGGATCACCGGGCTGCGGGTCGTGGAACCGGCCGAGGGTCCGTTCGTCCTCGTACGGCTGCCCCGGGCCGCCGACGTGCGCCGACGGCTGCGCGACCTGGGGTTCGCGGTGCGGCGCGGGGACACCTTCCCGGGGCTGGGTGGGGAGTGGCTGCGACTGGCGGTGCGGGACCGGGCGACGGCCGACTCGTTCCTGCGGGCGCTGGAACGGGCGGTGGCGTCGGCGGACGGCTGATCCGCCGGCGGGTGCGGCGAGGGCGGCCGGGAGCCGCCGGTCCATGGCGCGCGGGCCCATGTCGTCGTCCGGCGTCGACACGGGCCACCGGGTGGCGCCTTCGCGCGCCTGCCCTCAGCCCCGGTTGCGGCGGGCCACGGCGACCGCTCCCCCGCCGGCCACGAGCAGCGCCAGGGCGCCGCCCACGACGTACGGCGTCATGGCGTTCCCGCCGGTCTTCGCGAGGCCGGCCTGTGCGGGAGCGCCCTGGGGCCGCACGTCGGTGACGGGGTCGGTGCCCGTGCCGGCGCTCGGGGCGGGGGACTCGGCGGCCGGCCCGGTCGGCGCCGGGGGTGCCTCGCAGGTCGCCTTCGCCAGGGTCACCGTGCCCCGCACCTCGGCGACGTTCAGCTTCAACGGGTCGACGGACACGGTCAGTTCGAGGGCGGTGGCGGCGGCCGTGCGGGTGGTCGTCTCCCGCTTCGACAGGTCCAGGCGCACCTCGCCCACGCCCGGCACCGTCACGTTCGTCGTCCCGCCGGCGGTGAGCGTGACCTTCTTGCCGAGCACGGTGGCGCCGGCCACGCTCGACTCGGCGACGGGCGCTTCGCCCGCGGCACAGGTCGCGGTCGACGTGACGGCCCCGACCTCGATGAGCGACAGCAGTGGCAGTCCGGGCACGTGCAGCCGGGCGTTGGCCAGCCGGGTGCTGCCCTCCGCCTTCTCGGGCGTCACGGTCGCCTTCGCCTGCGCCACGTCGGCGCGCAGCACGCTGAACGGCTTTCCGCCGTCCACGCCTTCCAGTTGTGCGGTGAGCACGGTCTTCTCGGCGTTGCCGGGTGCCGACACCTCGTTGAGGGTGACGGCGAGCGGGACGTTGACGGTCTTGTTGAGCAGGGAGACGTCCAGCCCGGTGCGCAGGACGAGCGCGCTCGCGCGCCCCTGGTCGGGGGTCGCGTGCGCGGAGCCCGCGCCGGCCAGGGCCGCGGGACCGGCGGCGAGGACGGCGGCGGCCGCGAGCGCGACCGGACGACGTGCGGGCATACGGGAGTTGGTGCCGTTCACGGTGGTGGGACCCCCCAGAAGAGTGACGCTTGGGACCCAGAAAGAATTACGCACTGAGAGTGAACGGGAAGCGATCCTGCGTCACTTCACCCCATCGGGGGGTTTCTGTGAACGAGTTCGATTTCCCGGCACAGATGTCCCCCCCGACCGTCGCTCGTTCAACGACCCCGGCCCGCACGCCGGCCCTCCGACGGGCGACGGGCCACGAGCGCTCCTATGCTGAGGTAAAGGGCCTTGCGGCCCAGGTCGCGGGCCTCTCCTCGTCGTGCTGGGAGCAGTCCATGAGGCGATCGTGCCGACGACTGCGCAGGGGGGCCGTCACCGCGGCGGCGGTGGGGGCACTCGTGGTGCCCCTCGCGGGCGGACCCGCCCTCGGGGCGCCCGACTCCGCACCGGCCGTCGCCGGACAACCCTCGCCCTCCCCGTCGCCCTCGGACGGTTTCCGCGCGCTGACCCCCGAGGTGAAACAGCAGGTCGACCGGGCCGTGCAGCAGGTCATGCGCGACGCGGACATCCCCGGCGTGACCGTGGGCATCTGGACCCCCGACAAGGGCAGCCACGTACGGTCGTTCGGCGTCGCCGACAAGGAGACCGGCCGGCCGATGTCGCCCAACCTGTACATGCGGATCGGCAGCGAGACCAAGACCTTCACCGTGACGGCCCTGCTGAAGCTGGTCGACGAGGGCAAGGTCGGCCTCGACGACACCATCGGCGAGTACGTCGACGGCGTGCCCAACGGTGACGAGATCACCCTGCGCCAGCTGGCCGGGATGCGCAGCGGGCTCTTCAACTACTCCGAGGACCCGGACTTCTTCAAGGCGCTGACGTCCGATCCCGAGCGGCCGTTCACCCCGCAACAGCTGCTCGACTACGCCTTCGAGCACCCGGTGCTGTTCCAGCCGGGCGAGGAGTTCTCCTACTCCAACACCAACCTGATCCTGCTCGGACTGGTCGTCGAACAGGTCGGGGGCCGGCCGCTGCAGGACTACATCCGGGACAACGTGCTGCGGCCGGCCGGCATGGACCGCACGGTCTTCCCGACCGACGCGGCGTTCCCGCGCCCGCACGCCCAGGGCTACACGAACCAGACCGCGGACGGGAAGGTCGCCGACAGCACCGACTGGAACCCCTCCTGGGGCTGGGCGGCCGGCGCGATGATCTCCACGCTGGAGGACCTGCGCGTCTGGGCGCCGACCGTCGCCACCGGCGTCCTGCCCGACGGCGAGACCCTGATCAGCCCCGACACGCAGAAGCAGCGGCTCGACACCCCGCCCACCTCGATCCCGGGCACCGGGTACGGACTGGGCGTCTTCGACGTCCAGGGCTGGATCGGGCACAACGGCTCCCTGCCGGGCTACGAGTCCCTGACCATCTACCTGCCGTCGGCCCGGGCCACCCTGGTGGTGCTGCTGAACACGGACATCGGCAAGGACAACGAGGAGCCCAGCACGCTCCTGGGCGACGCGATCACGAGGATCGTCAGCCCGCGGAACGTGTTCGACCTGCCGGCGCAGCCCGCCGCTCGATGACCGCTCGGCGCGGCCGTCTCAGCCGACGACGCGCCCGTTCAGCACCACCGCCCGCGGCGCCGCGAGTGCCCGTACGTCCGCCCGTGGGTCGTTCCCGTACACCACCAGGTCGGCCGGTGCGCCCTCGTCGAGGCCGGGGCGCCCCAGCCACGTGCGGGCCGCCCAGGTCGCCGCCGACAGGGCCTCGAGCGGCGGGATGCCGGCGGTGACCAGTTCCGCCACCTCGGCCGCCGCCAGACCGTGCGCCAGCGAGCCGCCCGCGTCCGTGCCGACGTACACCGCGATCCCCGCGTCGTGGGCGTTGCGGACGGTGTCGTAGCGGCGTTCGTGGAGCCGGCGCATATGGGCCGACCAGCGGGGGAACCTGGCCTCGCCGCCGGCGGCCAGCTGCGGGAAGGTGGCGATGTTCACCAGGGTCGGGACGATCGCGACGCCGCGCGCGGCGAAGAGGGGGATCAGGTCGTCCGTGAGGCCGGTGGCGTGCTCGACGCAGTCGATGCCCGCCTCGACCAGGTCCCTCAGGGAGTCCTCGGCGAAGCAGTGCGCGGTCACGCGGGCGCCCAGGCGGTGGGCCTCGGCGATCGCCGCCTCGACCGCGTCCCTGGGCCAGCAGGCCGACAGATCGCCGAGGTCCCGGTCGATCCAGTCGCCGACCAGCTTGACCCAGCCGTCGCCGCGGCGGGCCTCCCGGGCGACGTGGGCGACCAGCTCCTCCGGCTCGATCTCGTGGGCGTAGTTGCGGATGTAGCGGCGGGTGCGGGCGATGTGGCGTCCGGCACGGATGATCTTCGGCAGGTCCTCGCGGTCGTCGACCCAGCGGGTGTCCGAGGGCGAGCCCGCGTCGCGGATCAGCAGGGTGCCGGCGTCGCGGTCGGTGAGGGCCTGTTTCTCCGCGACGTCCCGTGGGACCGCGCCGTGCGCGTCGAGGCCCACGTGGCAGTGCGCGTCGACCAGGCCGGGGAGGGCCCAGCCGTGGAGGGTCTGCACGTCGTGGGCGCCCACGGGGCGGTCGTGGGAGATCCGTCCGTCGATCAGCCACAGTTCGTCGCGGACGTCCTCGGGGCCCACGAGGACGCGGCCCTTCACGTGCAGCACTTCGCTCATGTACCGCACCCTAACGCCGCCCGCCGGACCGGTTTCCGGGTACGGGGCGTACGAGGCCGCCCGCGCCCACGTCGCGTGAGCCGCACCGTGTCACGGCCCCGCGCCGCTCAACCGGCGTTGTTCTCCTCCACGTCCGCCATGGCCGGATCGAGGAGCCGGGACAGGAAGTGGCGCGTGCGCTCGTGCCGCGGGTTGGCGATCACCTGCTCGGGCGTGCCGTCCTCGACGATCACGCCCCCGTCCATGAAGACGACGCGGTCGGCCACCTCGCGCGCGAACGTCATCTCGTGGGTGACGACCATCATCGTCATGCCCTCCTGGGCGAGCATGCGCATGACGGCCAGGACGTCCCCGACCAGCTCCGGGTCGAGGGCGGAGGTCGGCTCGTCGAACAGCATGACCTCCGGGCCCATCGCCAGGGCGCGGGCGATGGCGACGCGCTGCTGCTGACCGCCGGAGAGTGACGAGGGGTACGCGTTCGCCTTCTCGGCGAGGCCCACCCGCCGCAGGTTCTCCGCGGCCACCTGCGCGGCCCGCGCCTTGTCCCGCCGCAGCACGCGGCGCTGCGGCAGCGTGAGGTTCTCGGTCACCGTGAGGTGCGGGAAGAGGTTGAAATGCTGGAAGACCATGCCGATGCGGCGGCGTACGGCGTCGATGTCGACGTCGGGGTCGGTGACCTCGGTGCCGCCGACGAGGACCTGCCCCTTGGTCGGCTCCTCCAGCAGGTTCACGCAGCGCAGCAGCGTCGACTTGCCGGAGCCGGAGGGGCCGATGACGCAGACGACCTCGCCCTGGCCGATCTCCAGGTCGATGCCGCGCAGGACGTGGTTGTCGCCGAAGGACTTGTGCAGGTCGCGGATCTGGATCTCGGGTCGGCTCATTTCACGGCCTCCTGGGCCTTCGCCTCCATGCGGCGTACGACGAAGCCGAGCGGGACCGTCACCAGCAGGTAGCACAGGCCGGCGACCAGGATCGGCGTGGAGTTGGCGGTCTGGCTGGCCAGGTCACGGCCGAACTTGGACAGCTCCCGCTCCGCCAGGGTGACACCGAGGAAGAGCACCAGCGAGGAGTCCTTGAACAGCAGGACGAGTTCGTTGGTGAGCGGCGGCAGGATGATCCGGAAGGCCTGCGGGAGGATGATCGAGACCATCGCGCGGGCCGGTGAGAAGCCCAGCGAACGGGCGGCCTCCATCTGCCCCTTGGGCACCGCCTGGATGCCCGCGCGGAACGTCTCCGCCATGTACGCCGCCGCCACGAGGCCGAGCGCGAGGGCGACCTTGCCGTAGGTGCCGCCGGGGATCTCCACGCCCGGGAAGGCGAGCGGCACGGCCACGCCGATGAAGATGAAGATCAGCAGGGCGGGCAGGCCGCGGAAGATCTCGATGTAGACGCCCGCGACCCAGCGGTAGGGGCCGACGGACGACAGCCGCATCAGCGCGAGGACCATGCCGAGCACCAGGCCGACGGCGAAGCCGGAGACGGTGTAGAGCACCGTGTTCTTCAGCGCCAGCGTGATGACGTCGGGGAACATCTGCCGGGCGATGTCGCCCTGGGCGAACTGGTTGGCCAGCCGGTCCCAGTCGGCGCCGACCGCGAGTGCGATCAGGGCGCCGACGAAGACGACGTACTGGGCCCCCCGGGACAGGCTGCGCTTCTGGCGCCGCGTCAGCCCCTTCTTCCGGGGCTGGACCCCGGCCTTGGAGGCGTCGGTCATGAGGCGGTGGGCGACGGGGAGGCGGCGGACTCCTCGTACGGGCCGATCCACTGCTCGTACAGCTTCTTGTAGGTGCCGTCGGCCTTGGCGTCGGCGAGCGCCTTGTTGACGGCCGCGAGGAGCTCGCTGTTGCCCTTCTTCACCGTGATGCCGTACTGCTCACCGGTGTTGACCTGCTCGGCGACCTGGAACGCGGCCGCGTTGGCCTTGTCCTTCAGCCAGCCCTGCACGACCGGGTAGTCGATGACGACGGCCTCGACCTGGCCGGTGCGCAGGCCGTTGAGCACGGCGTCGGAGGACTCGAAGGAGACCGGGTCGAGGCCCTGGCTCTTGGCGTAGTCCTCGCCGGTGGTCTGCGCCTGGGCGCCGACCTTCTTGCCCTTGAGGCCGTCGAACGACGTGATGCCGCTGTTCTTGTCGACCAGCACGGCCTGGGTGGCCTCGAAGTACGGGTCGGAGAAGTCGACGTTCTTCTTGCGCTCCTCGGTGATGGTCATGCCGGCGGCGGCCAGGTCGCACTCGCCGGAGTTGAGGAACGCGCCGGTCTTGAAGTTCTCGAACGGCGTGTCGAGGATCTGCTGTTTGACCCCGAGGTCCTCGGCGACCAGGTCGACGAGGGCGACGTCGAAGCCCTGCACCTTGCCGTCGATCTCCGACTGGAAGGGCGGGTAGGGCAGGTGGGTGCAGGTGGTGAGCTGACCGGCCTTGACGAGTTCGACCCCGCCGGCGGCGGTCTTCGCAGCGCTGCCGCCGTCGCCGTCCGACGAGCAGCCGGCGACCAGCACCAGCCCGGCCGTCGCGGTGGTGGCGGCCAGTATGCGGGCCCGGCGCCCGAGGACCGTGTTCACGGGGAACCTCCTGTGAGGGAACTTTGGGATCCGATTATAAGGAGACCTTTGGGGTGCTCAAAACAAACCCATGGCCATGGAGGGGGTGCGGCCTGAGAAGTCGCCGGTGATCGTGGGCGACCGCGCGGAGTTAGGCTCGACGGCGTCGATCCCGTGACCGAAGAGAGCACCGCCGTGACCCACCCCTTCCTGGACCTGCCCCCGCTGAGCGCCGCGCACTTCGCCTCGATCGAGGACCGGGTGGCCCGGCTGCTGGACACCCGGCAGGACGTCGTGATCATGCAGGGCGAGGCGCTGCTGCCACTGGAGGGCGCGATCCGCGCCACGGCGGGTCCGGGAACGGTGGCGCTGAACGTGATCACGGGTCCGTACGGGCAGACCTTCGGCGACTGGCTGCGGGACTGCGGGGCCACGGTGCACGACCTCGCGGTGCCGTTCCACACCGCGGTCACGGCGGCGCAGATCCGGCAGGCCTTCGCCGAGCACCCGGGGATCGACTTCGTGTCGCTGGTGCACGCGGAGGCGGCGACCGGCAACACCAACCCGGTCGCGGAGATCGGTGCGGCGGTACGGGAGCAGGGTGCGCTGTTCTACCTCGACGCCGTCGCCTCCGTGGGCGCCGAGCCGGTGCTGCCCGACGCGTGGGGCGTGGACCTGTGCGTGATCGGGGCGCAGAAGGCGATGGGCGGGCCCGCCGGGGTGTCGGCGGTGTCGGTGAGCGAGCGGGCGTGGGCCCGGATGGCGGCGAACCCGCGGGCGCCGCGCCGCTCGTACCTGTCGCTGCTGGACTGGAAGGAGCGCTGGGTCGACGCCGGCCGCAAGGCGCTGCTGCACGCGCCCGCCCAGTTGGAGATGCTGGCCCTCGAGGCGTGCGTCGAGCGCATCGAGGCGGAGGGGCTGCGGACGGTGATGTCCCGCCACGCGTCCGCGGCGGCGGCGACCCGCGCGGGGGCGCTCGCGCTGGGCGGGGGCCTGGAGCCGTACGTCCACGAGGCCTCGGAGGCGGCGCCGGTGGCGACGACCCTGCGGGCCCCGGCCGGCGTCGTGGCCTCCGAGCTGGTCGCCCGTGCCCTGGCCACCGATCCCGCGCTGCCGCTGGCCGCGGGCGGTGGGGCGTTGGCCGGGGAGATGATCCGCGTCAACCACTACGGCCCTGACGCGACGCCGGGCGCGGTCCAGGCGAGCCTGGCGGCGCTGGGGGCGGCCCTGTCGGAGAAGGGGCTGACGGTGGACCTGGAAGCGGGACGCGGGGCGGCGGAGCGGGCCTGGCGCTGAGGGCTTCGCGGGGGGCGGGGGGGGCTCTGCAGGGTGCGGGTCGTTCTGCGGGTGCGGGTCGTCGGTGGTCGGTCGCACAGTTCCCCGCGCCCCCGAGGACACGGGCGCGGGCCGCTTTTCGGGTGCGGGTCGTCGGTGGCCGGTCGCGCAGTTCCCCGCGCCCCCGAGGACACGGGCGCGGCCGCTTTTCGGGTGCCGGCCGTCCGTGGTCTGTCGCGCAGTTCCCCGCGCCCCGAGGACACGGGCGCGGCCGCTTTTCGGGTGCCGGCCGTCCGTGGTCTGTCGCGCAGTTCCCCGCGCCCCCGAGGACACGGGCGCGGACCGCATTTCGGGTGCCGGCCGTCCGTGGCCGGTCGCACAGTTCCCCGCGCCCCCGAGGACACGGGCGCGGACCGCATTTCGGGTGCCGGCCGTCCGAGGCCGGTCGCACAGTTCCCCGCGCCCCCGAGGACACGGGCGCGGGCCGTCCGTTGTCGGGCGTGCCGTTTCCCGCGTTCCTGAGGGGGGCGGGCGGTGTTGTCGGTGGGCGCTGGCATGCTCGGCGTATGACTTCGCATCCTTCCGACAGTCGTCCGGTGCTTCCCGACGGGCGTGAAGTGCCGTACATGACCGGCGACGAGCGGGCCATGCTGGAGAGCTGGCTCGACTTCCACCGCTCCACGCTGGAGTTGAAGTGCCGCGGGCTGGACGACGTCCAGGTGCGCCTCGCCTCGGCCGAACCGTCGTCGCTCACCCTGCTCGGGCTCGTGCAGCACCTTGCGGAGGTCGAGCGGAACTGGTTCCAGCGGGTGTTCGCCGGCCTCGACGTGCCGCCGGTGCACGAGGACGAGACCGGCTACGCCCTGCACCCGGACCGCGGCCTGGACGAGGCGCTCACGATCTGGCACCGGGAGATCGCGCGTGGCCGGGAGATCTGCGCCGGGCGGTCGCTGGACGACACCGGACGCCTCGTCGACGGCCCGGTGGCCGGCATGGAGGTGAGTCTGCGCTGGGTGCTCATCCATCTGATCGAGGAGTACGCCCGGCACAACGGTCACGCCGACATCCTCCGCGAGCGTATCGACGGTGTGACCGGAACCTGAATTCCACGCGATAAGCGGGCATTCTCCGGCCCCCAATTTCCATAACGTTATCCGATGCGGCTATCCCGTCTTCTTCTGCCCGGTTTTCTTCGCCCTAAACGCAAAGGTTTCGCGAACGCCGAGTGGTGCGTTCCGGGTGGATCTCGTGAGGGTTACACGGCTGTGACGCGTTACACATCACGGCCGTTTCGCCTCCTTTGACCTGCAGGAAACGGTGCATATCACCCAACTCTCACGCGAACGCCCGCGCCCGCGCGATAACACACGGCGCGGCCCCACAGAAGACCTCGCGGCCATGCATTTTCAATTCGCGATCGGTAAATTGAATTCGCATGACTGCCGCTCAAGCAGACCTGCGCATAGACCGCCCGAAGGTGGCCGACGGAGCCGCTTTCTGGCGGATCGCCAAGGAATCGGGAACTCTCGACCTCAACTCCGCGTACAGCTATCTGCTCTGGTGCCGTGACTTCGCCGGCACGTCGGCCGTTGCACGGACGGCCGACGGCGAGGCCGTCGGGTTCGTCACCGGGTTTCTGCGGCCGGACCGCCCGGGGACCCTGCTCGTCTGGCAGGTGGCCGTCGACCCCGCGCACCGCGGACGCGGGCTGGCGGCACGCATGCTCGACGGGCTGACGGCCCGGCTCGCCGCCGAGCACGGACTGACCTCCGTCGAGACCACGATCACACCGGGCAACACCGCCTCCGAGCGGCTGTTCACCTCGTACGCCGCCCGCCACGGGGCCCGCGTCGAGCGAGAGGTGCTGTTCGGCACGGACCTGTTCCCGGACGGCCCCCACGACCCCGAGGTCCTCTACCGCATCGGCCCGCTGACCCACCCGCCCCGGACGACGGACTGACGCACACGGACTCCGGGTCCTCCAACGGGCCCCGGGCCCGCCACGCCTCCGCCCTGCTCTCGCCACGCCCCACATTGATCAGTCGCACAGAGGAGCGAATCCCCGTGACCATCACCCAGCCCGACCTCAGCGTCTTCGAAACCCTGGAGTCCGAGGTGCGCAGCTACTGCCGCGGCTGGCCCACCGTCTTCGACCGTGCGCGCGGCAGCCGGATGTACGACGAGGACGGCCACGAGTACCTCGACTTCTTCGCCGGCGCCGGCTCGCTCAACTACGGACACAACAACCCCGTGCTGAAACGGGCCCTGCTCGACTATCTGGAGCGGGACGGCGTCACCCACGGTCTCGACATGTCGACCACCGCCAAACGCGCCTTCCTGCAGACCTTCCAGGACCTGGTGCTGCGGCCGCGCGACCTGCCGTACAAGGTCATGTTCCCGGGACCGACGGGCACCAACGCCGTGGAGTCCGCGCTGAAGCTGGCGCGGAAGGTGAAGGGACGGGAGGCGATCGTGTCGTTCACCAACGCCTTCCACGGCATGTCCCTGGGGTCCCTCGCCGTGACCGGCAACGCCTTCAAGCGAGCCGGTGCCGGTATCCCGCTGGTGCACGGCACGCCGATGCCGTTCGACAACTACTTCGACGGCAAGGTCCCGGACTTCCTGTGGTTCGAGCGCCTGCTGGAAGACCAGGGTTCCGGCCTGAACAAGCCCGCCGCCGTGATCGTCGAGACGGTGCAGGGCGAGGGCGGCATCAACGTGGCCCGCCCCGAGTGGCTGCGCGCGCTGGCCGATCTGTGCGAGCGCCAGGACATGCTGCTGATCGTCGACGACATCCAGATGGGCTGCGGCCGTACCGGCGCCTTCTTCTCGTTCGAGGAGGCCGGTGTCGTCCCCGACATCGTGACGGTGTCGAAGTCCATCAGCGGGTACGGGCTGCCCATGTCGCTGTGCCTGTTCAAGCCCGAGCTGGACGTGTGGGAGCCGGGCGAGCACAACGGCACGTTCCGGGGCAACAACCCGGCGTTCGTCACCGCGACGGCCGCGCTGGAGACGTACTGGACGGACGGCTCGGCGATGGAGAAGCAGACCCGCAGCCGCGGTGAGCAGGTCGAGCAGGCACTGATCGCCATCACCGAGGAGAACCTGGCCGACGTGAAGGAGTACCGGGGCCGCGGCCTGGTCTGGGGCATGGAGTTCCACGACAAGGCGCGGGCCGAGCGGGTCGCCCGACGCGCCTTCGAACTGGGCCTGCTCATCGAGACGTCCGGCCCGGAGAGCGAGGTCGTCAAGCTGCTGCCCGCGCTGACCATCACCCCCGAGGAGCTGGACGAGGGCCTACGCGTCCTCGCCCGCGCGGTCCGGGAGACCTCCCCGCTCGTGACCGTCTGAGAGTCGTCACCTCACCACCCCACCCCGGCACCAGGACCCCGATACCCAGGAGGCATCGCACCACCGTGATCGTCCGTTCGTTCAAGGAACTCGAAGGCACCGACCGGCACGTGAAGGCCGCGTCCGGCACCTGGGAGAGCAAGCGCATCGTCCTCGCCAAGGAGAAGGTCGGCTTCTCCCTGCACGAGACCGTCCTCTACGCCGGCACCGAGACGTCGATGTGGTACGCCAACCACATCGAGGCCGTGGTGTGCGTCGAGGGCGAGGCCGAACTGACCGACCACGAGACCTCCCGGACGTACACCATCACGCCCGGGACCATGTACCTCCTCGACGGCCACGAGCGGCACACGCTCCGCGTCAAGGAGAACTTCCGCTGCGTCTGCGTGTTCAACCCGCCCGTGACCGGACGGGAGGACCACGACGAGAACGGCGTCTACCCCCTGCTCACCGAACCCGAGGAGGTGTGACCGACCATGACCACCACCACCGTCACCGATCTGTATCCCAGCCGCGGCACCACCGAGGTGACCACCCCCCGCCAGGACCCCGTCGTCTGGGGCGCGCCCGGCACGCCGGGCCCCGTCGACGTCGCCGGTCTCCAGGCGTACGAGCGTGACGGCTTCCTCGCCGTCGAGGAACTCATCGGCGAGGACGAGGTCGCCGTCTACCGGCAGGAGCTCGACCGGCTGGTGAACGACCCGGTGATCCGGGCCGACGAGCGGTCGGTCGTCGAACCGAAGTCCAAGGAGATCCGGTCCGTCTTCGAAGTGCACCGGATCAGCGAGGTGTTCGCCGCGCTCGTGCGCGACGAGCGGGTCGTCGGACGGGCACGGCAGATCCTCGGCTCGGACGTGTACGTCCACCAGTCGCGGATCAACGTCAAGCCCGGTTTCGGGGCGAGCGGCTTCTACTGGCACTCGGACTTCGAGACCTGGCACGCCGAGGACGGGCTGCCGAACATGCGGACGGTGTCCGTCTCGATCGCACTGACCGAGAACTACGACACCAACGGCGGTCTCATGATCATGCCGGGGTCGCACAAGACGTTCCTCGGGTGCGCGGGGGCCACGCCGAAGGACAACTACAAGAAGTCGCTGCAGATGCAGGACGCGGGCACGCCGTCGGACGAGGCGCTGACCGCGATGGCCTCGCAGTACGGCATCAAGCTGTTCACCGGCAAGGCCGGTTCGGCGACCTGGTTCGACTGCAACTGCATGCACGGGTCGGGCGACAACATCACGCCGTTCCCACGCAGCAACGTCTTCATCGTGTTCAACAGCGTGGAGAACGCGGCGGTCGAGCCGTTCGCGGCACCGGTGCGCCGGCCGTCGTTCGTCGGCGCGCGGGACTTCACGCCGGTGAGGTGAGCCGTCGCGCCTGAGCCGGAGCCGTCGGGCCCGGGCCCCTTCGCGGGGCCCGGGCTCCGCTCGTGCGGCGGGTCAGGCGGACAGCACGTCCAGGACGCGATCCACGTCGGCGGGCGTGTTGTACAGGTGGAACGACGCCCGCAGATTGCCCGCGCGGCTGGAGACCTGGACGTCCGCGCGCGCCAGCTCCTCCGCCCGGTGCCCGAGTCCCGGCACGGAGACGATCGCGGAGCCGGGCGCGGGGACGGCCTCGTGGCCCAGTTCGCCGAGACCCGCGCGGAAGCGGTCGGCGAGCGCGAGGTCATGGGCGTGCACGGCGTCCACGCCGAGTTCCTCGATCAGTTCGAGCGAGCGGCGCAGCCCGGCGTAGGTGAACAGGGCCGGGGTGAGGTCGAAGCGCCGTGCGGAGTGGGCGAGTTCGGTGACCGGGCCGTAGCAGCTGTCCATGGGGATCTCCCCGGCGACCCAGCCCGCCAGCACCGGCGTCAGTCCGCCGAAGTCCTCCGGCACGACGAAGAAGGCCGCCCCGTGCGGGCCGAGCAGCCACTTGTAGCAGGTGACGGTGGTGAAGTCGTACGCGTCGGCGTCCATCGGCAGCCAGCCGGCGGCCTGCGAGAAGTCGATGTAGGTACGGGCCCCGTGCTCCCGGGCCGCCTCGCGCAGCGCGGGTAGGTCGGCGACGCGGCCGTCGGCGGACTGGGCGGCGCTGACCGCGACCAGCGCGGTGCCCGGGCGGACGGCCTCGGCGATCCGCTCCAGCGGCACGGCCCGCACCTTGAGGTCGCCGCGCACGTGGAACGGGTTGAGGACGGAGGTGAAGTCGTCCTCGGCGGTGAGGACCTCGGCGCCCGCGGGCAGTGAGGCGGCGATCACGCCGGTGTGCGCGGCGACCGAGGCCCCCGCCGCCACCCGGCCGACCGGGACTCCGGCCAACCGGGCGAAGACCGCGCGAGCGGCTTCCACGTCGTCGAACAGCGGGTCCAGGGATCGGCCCTCGACCCGCAGCCGCACCGCCTCGTGCAACGCGGTCACGGTGCGGGCCGGCAGCAGCCCGTTGCTCGCGGTGTTCAGGTAGGTGTTCTGCGGGGCGAACTCGGCACGGACCAGACTCTCGAAGGTCTCCATGGCTCCACTCTGCGACCGGAGAGTCCCCAAGTCCATCGCGTATTTCTACGGGGAACCCCTAAGAGACGCTTATGCACGCCGTCCGACCAGCGCGTTCACTGCCGGGGCGGCACCGCGCACCCGTCGGGGCCGCACGCGTCCGCGCCGCCGTCCTCGATCAGCGTCAGCGGCGACCGCTCGCCCCAGGCCTGCGTCAGCGCCCGCTCGAACACCTCCGCGGGCTGGGCTCCCGACACCCCGTACTTCCGGTCGAGCACGAAGAACGGCACCCCGGTCGCCCCGAGCTGCGCGGCCTCCCGCTCATCGGCGCGGACCTCGTCGGCGTAGGCCCGCGGGTCGGCGAGCACCCCGCGCACCTCGGCCTCGTCGAGCCCGGCGCCGACGGCGATCTCCACGAGCCGCTCGTCGTCGTTGAAGACGGACCGCTCCTCGGCGAAGTTCGCCCGGTACAGCCGCTGGATCAGCTCGTCCTGCCGCCCGTGCTCCTTGGCGAGGTGGAGCAGGCGGTGCATGTCGAAGGTGTTGCCGTGGTCGCGGTCCCGCGTGCGGTACTCCAGCCCCTCGGCCGCGGCCTGCGCGCCCAGGTTGTCCTCGCCCGCCCGCGCCTGCGCCTCGCTCATGCCGTACTTCTTCGCGAGCATCGTCAGCACGGGCTGCACGTCGTCCTTGGCCCGTCCGGGGTCCAGCTCGAAGGACCGGTGCACCACCTCGACCTGGTCGCGCTGCGGGAAGGCCGCGAGCGCCCTCTCGAAGCGGGCCTTGCCCACATAGCACCAGGGGCAGGCGATGTCGCTCCAGATCTCGACGCGCAGGGTCACAGCTCTCTCCAGGTCGTACGGCGGCGGAGGCCCTCTCCGCCGGTACGTGAACGTTCAAGAGCTCCCGTTCATTCCCGAGGGCGCCTCGGCCGGCCCGCGCGCTCAGCTGCCGTCGCGCAGCTCACGCGGCCAGAAGGGCCGGAACTCGATCGTAGGTCACCACACACCCCTCCCCCGTCGGCGACTGCGTCATGAACCCGACCAGGGCGGCGCCCGTCTCCGTCTCCCCGCCCAGCGTGAACAGCCGGACGAAGGTCCACCGCTCGCCGTCCCGGGAGGCGTGGAAGGCGAACGCGCGGCCGGTGCGGCTGACCCGCAGCCAGACGGAACTGCCCTCCACGGTGAAGGAGTTGGCGTCGTCGGAGTGGCCGCGGGTGACCACCGTGCAGACGGTCGGCACGTCCGGAGAGTACTCCAGGCAGAGCTTGGCCCACTCCCGCGCGCCGACGTGGACGTAGAGCACCCCGGCGTCGAAGGCCGCGTTGAAGCCGACCGTCACCCGGGCGATCAGCTGGAAGTCCCCTTCGGGCGCCCCCAGCAGCCGGGGCGCGTCGGCGGCGGGCTCCAGCGCCTCCCCGGTGGGCGGCACGAACCGGTCCTGCCGCGCCCCGGCCCATCCGGTGAGCACACCGTCCTCAAAGGCCCAGTTGCCGTCGGGCCCGTAACTGCGCAGGGGGAAGGACACCTCGGGAAGTTCCATGTCCATGGCCAGGTCTTCTCAGAGCCCGGGCGTCCCCTACTGAACCAGCTCGATGTGGGGGTGGGACGGGTCGGCCGGGCAGACATGGAGCTGAAGGTCGTAGCCGCCGACGATGTCGATCAGGGTGAAGTTGCCGTCCCGGGCGCCCAGGGGAGGCGGGGCCGGGGCCGTCCCTTCCTCCTCGGCGATCCAGGTCACGCCGACGGAGTCCCATTCCGACGAGGCGATGGTGAGCAGCGGGACCGCCTCCGTCCCGCACTCGGGGCAGGAGCGGTCGACGGGGTCGGTCAGGCCCCAGCGGGTCCAGCCGCCGGTCTTCCAGCCGGGGGCGTGGCAGAGGTTGGTGAAGTAGAGCTCCTGCGGATCTTCCGCGTACGAGCTGTACAGCACGGGGTCGACCGACTCCCAGCGGCTCATGTCGTCCACCTGGTCGCGCAGTTCCTTGCCCAGCTCCATGGGGTTGGGGAAATCGGTGACCTGCTCCGGTGAGAGCAGGCACGGCTCCGGGAGGTAGTGGCCGAGCTGGATGACCGGCGGCTCGGGCGGTGCGTCGAGGACATCGGTGACGGTGGCGGAGGAGCGCCACAAGAGGGCGGTCCGGGGGTGCGCCATCGCGTGGTCGAAGGGGCACCACAGGACCTGGAGGAGATCCGCGTCGGGCGGGCAGGGGAAGGGCACGTCGCGGGCGTACAGCTGGGCGACGGGAAGCAGGGGGATCGGGCCGTCGAACCACGGGCGGCCCGCGCCGATCCGCTCCAGCGTCTCCCGTTCCTCGGGGGTCCACCGGGGTGCCTCGGGGTCGAGGTGCAGCCGCTCGGCCGACGCGGCGCAGACACGCCGGTGGAGCCGGATGTCGTCCGGTGAGTGGACCACCGGCGCCACGCGCCTGTCGTGCGGCTCGTCGCAGTACGGCCACGGCTCGTCGGCGGGCCACAGCAGCGGCCCGCCGACGGAGCTGTCGGAGACGGTCGGCGACCCGGGACGCGGATGCAGCCGGGTCGCCGTGCGTGCCAGCGGGGCCAGTTGAGGGAAGAGCGCGGTCACGTCGACCGGCCTCGGTGGGGTGGTGAAACTCATTCGGGCTCCCGTTGGCGTGCGCTGGTGAGGAACGGTCGGTCAGTTACCGAGGTTGTACTGCAGGGTGTCCGCCAGGGTGTTGGGGATGAAGACGTTGGGGAACAGTTGCTCGGTCGCCCCGTTCACCCGTTCGACGGTGGCGTTCATCGTGACCCCCACCGGGATGGTGCTGTTGGCGTCCCTGTACACGGGTGTCACCTGGTAGAAGATCGCGTCGTCGACTCCGAGACTCGAGGCGGGGTCCTTGACCATGCTCTGCGCCATGGACTCGTAGGTCCGCATGCTGGGCGTGCCCGTGTTCATCCCCGACTGCCAGCAGGGGACGAGGTTGTACTTGGTCACCAGGGTCGTCCCCTTTCCGCCGAGGATGCTCGCGATGAGATGACACCGGGACAGCCCGGAAGTGACATTGTTCGCCGCCTTGAAGGCCTCCGCGTCCTTCCAGCCGGTGATCTCCTTCTGGGTTCCGGTACCCCTCCCGATCCCCTTCCCGAGGCAGGCCTGCGCCTGGGTCGGCCGCAGGCCCGCCCCGTCCGCCGGGACGGTCTGCTGGATGAGGGGAACCGGCTCGGTGGTGTTCTTGAACCAGCCGTCGCCGTTGGGAATCGAGCCGGCCGGCGGGGGGTCGTTCAGGCAGCGGGCCTGCGGGCCGGTGTCCGGCGTCGAGACCGCCAGCTCGAACTGGTCGGCCTCGATGACCCGTTGGTCCCTGAAGCCGTCGGCGAGCTGCGCGTCGGCGAACTGCTTCTCGGCAGGGGTGACATGGGACTGCACGCAGGGAGCGGCGGGGTCCATGTCACGGCTGTCGTTGAAGATGTAGGTGTCCCATTCGCCGTTGCCGAGGTTGGGGATCACCTCGACGCACCGGTCGCCGGGGGCACCACCCTCTTTCGCCTCCCCGAAGGGGAAGTCGGCGCAGGTGTCGGTGTCGACGAGCTCCGGCTGGGCCGTGAAGCCCCCGCAGGTGGCGGCGGTGCGGCCGGCCACGCCGCTCGTCGACCGGGTCAGTGGCCTGCCCGTCTTCCCCCAGGCGCCGTCGAGGTGGTTCTGGGCCCAGCCGTAGGCGGCCACGGCGCCGCCCGCGTCCGCGCTCGTCGCCTTCATCGGCACGACGGCCATGACGGAGGGCACGGCACAGCCCGCCACCGACGTGCCGCCGACCGCGTCGTCGCACCTGATCTGACGCGCGTTCCTCCACGACGCGTTCGGGTCGGTCGCCGTCGCGCCCGGGGACGTCACGTACATCGCGTAGGACGTGAAGAAGGAGGCGGAGGAACCCGTCGTCCGGGGTGAGGAGTAGGTGACGGTACCGGTCAGGGTCTGGCCGAGGGCGATGCCGCCGCCGTACCAGGGGGCGGACTTGGTGGCCGTGCAGCCGGCGTCGCAGGAGGCGCGGAACTTGGCGTTCAGCGCGGTGACCTGGCCGGTCGCGCCGACCATGGTGACGGAGACCTGCTCGCTCCAGGTCGTGGCCGTCGCCGAGAGGTCACCGCCGGTGGAGACCTCCAGGACGCCGCGGCCCAGCTCCGCGCCGTTGGTGTCGCGGAGGACGTAGGTGACGTTGATGCCGGTCACGCAGTAGGAGAAGCGCTCGTAGCTGTAGCTGCCGGGGTGGGTGAGGTCGCAGCTGCCGGCGTCGGCGGCCGCGGCGAGGGTCTTCTGTCGTGTCGCCGTGCTCCTGGCCGGGGCGGGGCTCACGCTCACACATGCCTCGGCGGCACCCGCCCGGCGTTCCTTCGAGCGTGCCGGCGTGGGCTCGCACTGCTCCCCGGAGTCCACCGCAAGAGCGCTGGTCCCGATGAGGGGCGCGGTCGCCGACGGGTCCGCCGCGTCGATCCTGCCCACCTGCGGCGGCTGCGCTTCCCCCCTCTGCTGCGCATGGCTCACGCCGGGCGTGGCGAGCCCCGCCGCCACCACGGTCAGCAGGGTCAGTACGACCGATCTGACGCGTCTGCGTCCAGGCCGTCCAGGTCGTCTCGCATGCTTGATCGTCATACCTCTCCTCGCAGGGGGCACCAGACAACGGGCGGTGTCTCAGGGGAACTTGACCAGCCATGACGGCGGCACCACCCCGACGCCGAGCGCCGGGGTGGTGCCGCCGGAGTGGGTTACCGCGCCGCGTAGCCGAAGCGGTCGCCGGCTGCCGGGAGGCCGCCCGCGCCGGGCTGGTAGGTCGTGACGGGGGCGACGGCGCCGCCGGCGGTCACGTTCGACAGGGGCAGGGCGTACAGGGTGCCGTAGGTGCTGGGGCCCAGCGGCAGGCCGACGTACAGCTTGGTGCCGGTGTAGCGGATGCTCGAACCCAGCTGCTGGTCGGCGCCGGGCGCGGTGGGAATGCCGTCGCCGTCACCCGCCTCCAGCCACCGGTCGTTGGCGCCCGGGGCGCCCAGCAGGGAGAAGGTGTGCACCGCGCCGGCCTTGGCCGCCGTGCCGATGGCCTCGCCGGGGGCGCCCACGGCCAGCTTCATCGTGGCGGTGGTGCTCAGGGCCCGCGGGGCGGTGTTGATCGCGGTCACGGTGGTGCCCATGCGGTCGCCGTCCTCCCCGGTGCCGGTCACGTCGTCCTCGCCGGTGCCCTGGGAGATGCCGTAGAGCTGGGTGACGGTGCCCGCGGCGGTGACACGGAAGGTCAGGGCGGTGCCGGCATCGGCCTTGGAGACGCCGTCGACGTCGAGGTCCTCGCCGGGGGCGCCGACCGCGAGGATCGAGTCGGTGGCGGCGGCCGCGCCGGAGGGGCGGTACGGGGCCAGGGCCAGGGAGTAGCCGAACTGGTCGCCCGCCTCCGCGCCGCCGGAGACGGTGTCGAGGTCCTGGTCGAGCCCGAACTTCGGGGTGGGCAGGCCCGCGGAGGTCAGGGTGTGGCTGAACACCGCCAGGTTGCCGGCGCCGGCGTCCTCGCCGATGGCCTCACCGGGAGCGCCGACGGCGAAGAAGTTGGGGTCGGCCGCGACCGAGCCGCCGAAGCCGTCGTTCGCCTCCGCGCCGCCGGGCACATCGGCGCTGTCCTGGTGGAAGACGATGCTGGTGGTGCCGTGGAGGTAGAAGGCGGCGCCGGCCTTCGCCAGGCCGCCGACGGCCTCCCCGGGCGCGCCGCTGACCAGGAACGGCTTGCCGGCGGCGGTGACGCCGGCCGCGACGGAGTCGCCGAACCGGTCGCCGGCCTGGGCGACCGCCGTGGCCAGGGAGCCGGCGCCGGAGCCCTCCTCGAAGTGGGTGTTCTTGACCGCGCCGGTGCCGAGGCCCCCCGGGGCGCCGTGCAGGACGTCGACCATGCCGGAGTCGGCCGCGCTGCCGATGTCCTCGGCCGGGGTGCCCACGACCAGGTCGGTGCAGCCGTCCTCGTTCCAGTCGACGGTGTCCAGGGACTCGCCGAACCAGTCGCTGGCCTCGGCGGCGCCGGGAACCCAGTCGAGGTCCTGGTTGATCTCGGCCGTGCCCTTGCCCCCGCCGTAAACGATCCGCACCAGGCCCGCGGCGCCGACCGCGCCGACGGTCGCCCGCGGGTCGGAGATCGCGATGTCCTCGACGCCGTCGCAGTTGAAGTCGGTGACGCGGACCGCGCCGGTGGTGGAGTTCACCCAGGCGGCGAGGTCGTCGACGCGCGTGACGACGCCGCCCGTGCGGGTCTCGGTGGTGTCGATGCCGTAGCAGCCGCCCTGGTACGACCGGCTGGCGAGCGCGGCCAGTTGGGCCGTGCCGCCGCTGCCGCGGACCAGCGGGCCGCCGGTGTCGCCCATGCACGCGGCCGTGCCGTCCGTGCCGGTGACCGAGGCGGTCGTGGCGGCGGCGGCGTCGACGGTGAAGGTGCCGGTGTGCAGGCTGAGGGGTGCCCACTCGGTCGCGGTGCGGCCGTAGCCGGCGAGGCCGAGGGTCTCCCCGGCGGTGGGCGCCGTGGTGGCCAGCGAGATCGGGGACACGTTGGTGACGGGGCGGTCGAGGCGGGCCAGTACCGCGTCGCGGTCGGTGCGCGGGACCAGTTCGACGATGACGCGGGCGGCGCCGGCGGTGCCGGTGAGGTCGGAGCGGCCGATGACGGCGGTGGTCTTCGTGGCCGGCTTTCCGGCCGGCACGGACAGGCTCGTGGCGGGATCGGCGGCGAAGCAACTGGCCGCGGTGAGCAGCCACTCGCGGTCGACCAGGACACCCGAGCAACCGCGGTCGTGGTCGCCGACGACGATCTGCGCGGTGTAGGCGTAGGTGGTGTCGGCGGCGGGGACGGCGGGGCCGGTGACGGCGGCGGCGGAACCGGCCGCGAGCGCGGCGGAGCCGAAGGTCAGGGCGGCGGCCAGTGCGACGAGGCGCACGGGTCTGGCGTAGGTCATGAAGTGGTTCCCCTGGGTGGGTGGTGACGGATCGGACAGGAGGGCTCGGCGGGGCGCTACTTGGAGGTCCGAAGCTCCAGGAGCGTCCACTCACGGGCCTGCTCGTCCGCGCTCTCGCCCACGGGGGTCCAGGCGTTCTTCGCGATGTCGTACGACTGCTGCTCGGTACCGACCGTCATGTCCGCCTCGGTCGTGTAGTCGTTGCCCCGGATGAGGTAGACCGAGGGCAGCTCGAGGGTCAGCCAGCCGGAGTTTCCCTTGACGTCGAAGCAGACCTTGCTCCGGTCCCGGGCCTGGACCTCCAACTGCCCGGTGCCGCTCGCGCAGTCGGCGAGCGTGATGTGACCGTCGCCCCGCTTGAGCAGGATGTTCTTCTCGGTGAGGATCTTGTCCGCCTGCGGGTAGTCGAAGTCCTCGACCGCGTACCCCGGAGCCTCGTCGGCCACCGCGGCCGTGCCTGCCGGGGCGTGGGACCCACCGGGGTGGCCGGCCGCCAGGGCGGCCCATGCCAGGGCGCCGACCGCCGCGGCGCCCAGGGCGCGGGTCAGGAATCTCCCGCGCCGTTGCTGTATCGCAAATCGGCTCAGCTGCGCCGCAAATGTGGTGCGCGACTTCATCACTTTCCTCAAATCGTTGCTTCCAAAAAGATGTCCGTAACGTGGTTCAAGGCATGCGTGAAGGAATCGTCTTTCCCCCGTACAAAAAAGCCCCCAAAAATTTAGGCAGCCGCCTTCCCCCGCTCTATGCCACCTTGCTTCCCTGGCTTTGTCCACTCCGCCAACAGCCTCAAAACGGGCGGCAGTTGGGGGTGAGTTGTGACCCTCGCCACACAACTCCAACGGTTGTAGGGACTCTTGCAAAGAAATGACAAAGAAGCCGTGCCGCACACTTCTCGGACGGATTCCGTTCGCGGCCCCAAATTGATTGCTTCGTGAACACGCGTTGGTATGGTCACGTCATTGCGCAGGCAACGCATACGCCTCACGGGGGCCGCACATGACTGCCCGGGCATGCGGGGGAAGCCTGCCGTGTCAGTGATCGCCGATCTGCCTCACCGGCAGAGACCACGAGGGCAATTTCCTATGCAGACAATTTTCTGGAGTCGCAGACGGCTTCTCGGCTCGCTCGCCGCCGTCACGGCCGCCGCCGCCACCCCCCTGGCGTGGACGCCCGTGGCCCGCGCCGCCGGGGCACTGGCCACCACGGCCGATCCGCTCACCCTGCCCGACACCGACCGGGCCAAGGTGGTCAGGGCATGGATGACCGGTGGCAGGGCCACCAAGGCGGCGGCCGCCGACGCGCTGTTCGGCACCGACGCGGACATCCAGGTCTTCCTCGGCCAGACCCTGCCGAGGGTGACGACGGAGGACGACCGCGTCGCGATCGCGAGCTACCTGGCCCGTTCCGGCAAGGGCCTGCGCCGCGAGGCCACCGCCGCGCTCGACGGCGGTGACGGCACCATCGCCGCCTTCCTCCAGGGCGGATACGAGTCGGCCCTCCTGGAAGACCTCCAGGTCGCCACCGCAACCCTGTCGGCCACCGGCGGAAAGGCCGTCCGGCGCGAGGCGTCCGCGGCCCTGGACTCGGGCACGCGGGCGGCGCTGGAGTCCTTCCTGACCGAGGGCCAGTACTCCGCCCGCCTGGAGGACTCGCAGTTCCTGGTCGCCACCATGCTGGTCAACGCCGGACCCGAGGTGCAGAAGTACGCCAACCGCGCCCTGAACGGCACCGCGACGGACATCCAGTGGTTCCTCGACACCGGTCAGCACATCGCGCGTGCCCGCGACCAGGAGAGGGCGACCATCGAGGAGCTCGTCGCCGTCGTCGACCGGGAGGGAAAGCGCGCCCAGGCCGAGACGGACCTCGCCGTCGAGGCGTCCGAGCGGGCCCTGGCCGCCGCGGCCGAGGCGAAGAAGGCGGCGGAGAGGGCCGCCGCCGAGGCCGAGGCCGCGAAGGAGGACGTACAGAAATCCGCCGCGGCGGCCCGGAAGGCGGCCGGCGCGGCCAAGGGCGCCGCGAACGCCGCCCGTATCGCCATCAACGCCTCCAACGCGGCCGTGAACGCCTCCCGCCGCGCCTCCTGGGCCGCCACGGCCGCCTCCCAGGCCGCCTCGGCCGCCGGCGGAGCCGCGTCCCGTGCCTACAACGCGGCCATCGCCGCTTCCAAGGATGCGGGCAAGACCCAGGCGGCCAAGGACGCCGCGGTCGCGGCCCGCAACTCCGCCGCCAAGGCCCGTACCGCGGCCAAGGCCGCCGACTACGCGCGGGCCGCCTGCGCCCAGTCCGTCAGCGCCAGTGCCTCGGCCGCCTCCGCGGCTCGCAACTCCGCGGCCGCCGCCACCGCCGCCGCGCAGGCCGCCGCCGCGTCCGGCGCCGCGCAGTCGCAGGCCGCCGAGGCCAAGCGCCAGGCCGCCATCGCCACCGCCGCCGCCAACCGCGCCACCAACGCCGCCTCCAGCGCGCAGGCCCTCGCCAACACGGCGGCCTCCGCCGCGCGCGTCGCCCGGGACGCCGCCAACTCCGCCGCCGCCCACGCCGAGAAGGCCGCCGACGCCGTCGACGAGGCCGTGGCGAACGCGGGCAAGGCCATCGACTTCGCGAACAAGTCCACCGCCCACGCCGGCGAGGCCGTCAAGGCCGCCGACGCCGCCACCCAGGCCGTCACGGACGCCGTCGCGGTCGCCCAGGCGGCCCGGAGCGCCGAGCTGGCGCGCCTTGAGCAGGAGCGGCTGCAGGGCCTGGACGAGGCCCGGCTGCTGGCCGAGATCGAGACGCAGGAGCAGGCCGAGTACGCGAACAAGCGGGCGCAGGAGGCGCAGACCGATCAGGCGATCAAGGACCTGATCAGCGCGGCCGAGAAGGCCCTGTTCACGGACGGCGACCTGTCACTCGCCGCCACACTGGGCCGCAAGGCCGCCACCGGGCTGCTCGAAGCCAAGGGCGCGTGGACGCGGGAGGCCGCCCAGTTCGCGCTCTCCGGCAGCGACGACGACATGTTCTCCTGGATCGACCTCGACCGGGCGGTCGCCCAGAACCAGGACGACCGCGAGACCGTCCTGTACATCGCCCAGGTGTCCAACCCCGCCATCGCGGCGGCCGCGCACGCGGCGCTGGCCAGCAGCAGCTCCACGGCGGTGGGCGACTTCCTCACCTCCGGGGTGATCCGGGCCTCGCAGGACGACAACCGGGTGCAGATCGGCCGCATCCTCGACCAGAAGCCCGGCCGGGCCGTCACCGAGGCGGCCAACGACGCACTGGACAAGAACACCCCGGAGGCGTTGCAGGACTTCTTCGACCGCACCTACCCCGCCGCCGTCCGGGAGGACGACGCGGTCGAGACCGCGACCTCGGTCGCGAACGGAGGCGACTACACCAAGGCGTACGGGGACGTGGCCCTGGAGGGGCCGACGTGGATGCGCCGGAACTTCGTCCAGGTGGTGCAGTACTCCTCGGCCCAACTCGACCACGACTCCGCCACCCACGTCGCCGCGATCCAGGGGGCGATCGCCGCCGCGGCCAAGACCGCCTACACGGCGCAGCAGACCGCGGCACTGGCGTCGCAGGTGGCGGCGACCGCACGCGACGCGGCCGAGGAGGCGCAGGACTGGGCGGACAAGGCCATCGCCGCGGGGGCGAAGGCCGGCCAGTACTCCGACCAGGCCCGGCAGAACGCCGACGCGGCGGACAGGTCGGCCGCGGACGCACAGGCCTCCGCGAACAAGGCCTCGGCTGCCGCGTCGACGGCGCGCAGCGCCTCCCGCTCGGCGAACTACTCCGCGAACAGGGCCATCGACGCGGCCCGTTCGGCCCTGAACTCCGCCTACAGCGCCCAGGCGTCCGCGGCGAGCGCGCGCCAGTCCGAACTCGAGGCCGGCCGGGACGCGGCCACGGCGGCCGCGGCGGCGAACCAGGCGCGCGCCATCGTCGTCCAGAAGCGTCAGGAGGAGGCCCGCGAGGCCGCCCGCGAGGCCGCCGAGAAAGCGCAGGAGGACCGGGACAACGGCAGGGACCCGGCCGACAGCGGCACCCACGACGAGGTCAACGAGAACGGCAGCGGCGGAGACAACGACGAGTGGTACTCGGACGCCGGCTGGTGGGCCGACGCCTTCAGCTACGTCAGCATCGGCGCGGGCCTCATCTCCGCCGGCCTCGGGGTCGCCAGCCTCGTCTTTCCCCCGTTCGCGGTCGTCGGTCTCCCGGCCGCCGCCGTCTTCGGCGGCATAGCCATGGGCGCCGGCGCGCTGAGCACCTTGTTCACCGGCATCGAACACGGCTTCACCAGCAGCGAGTTCATGTGGGCCGCGGGCGGCACCGCGCTGAGCCTGGTCACCTACGGCCAGTCCAGGTGGATCACCCCGGTCGCCAAGCGGGTGGCTCCCGCGGTGAAGCGGGTCGCGGAGGAGGGCAAGGAACTGGTCTCCTCGATCACCAGCGGGCTGTCGTCGATGTTCTGACGGCCGTCGCGGCGTCCCGGGCGGCCACACGGGTCCCCCGCCCGGGACGCCGCGTCGGGTCGCCGCTGGTCGAGGCCGACGTAAGGATCCGTGCTGCCGGCCACTGCCGCCCCGACGGCCGCCGGGCCGGGAGTGGCCGGATCCCGGGCCGTCCCGCCGCGCTCACGCGCGGCGCCGGGCGGCCTTCTCGCCTCAGTGCTCCTTCTCGCTTCAACGCTCCAGACGGCCGTTGAACCGCCGGGGCAGGCCCAGCGGGTTGTCGTCCCGCAGTTCCGGCGGCAGCAGCGCCTCCGGTGCCCCCTGGTACACGACCGGGCGCAGCCATCGCTCGATCGCCGTGCCGCCGACGGAGGTGGACGTCGAGGTCGTGGCCGGGTAGGGCCCGCCGTGGTGCTGGGCCGGCGCCACGGCGACGCCGGTGGGCCAGCCGTTCACCAGGACGCGCCCCGCGAGCGGCGTCAGTTCCGCGAGCAGCTCCGGTCCGCGCCCCGCTCCCGCGGCCTCCTCCGCCGACAGCTGCACCGTCGCCGTGAGGTTGCCCGGCAGTCGGGAGAGCACGGCCGTCGCCTCGCTCTCGTCCTCGTAGCGGACCACGACCGTCACCGGCCCGAAGCACTCCTCCAGGAGCAGGTCGTGCGCCCCCTCGCGGGCCAGCTTCTCGGCCGGCACCGTCAGGAATCCCGCGCTGACCGTGTGCTCCCCGCCGGCGCCCGGTGTCACGGGCGATTCGACGCCGTCGAGCGCGGCCCGCTCGGCGACCCCGGCGACGAAGTTGTCGCGCATCCGGTGGTCCAGCAGCACGCCCGCCTCGGTGTTGCTGACCGCCTCGGTCAGCGACTTCACCAGCCGGTCCCCCGCCGCGCCGGAGGGCGCGAGCACCAGTCCCGGCTTCACGCAGAACTGCCCGACGCCCAGCGTCATCGAGCCCGCGAGCCCGCCGCCTATCTGCTCGGCGCGCTCCTCCGCCGCCGCCTCGGTGACCAGCACCGGGTTCAGGGAGCCCAGCTCGCCGTGGAAGGGGATCGGGACGGGGCGGGCGGCCGCCGCGTCGAAGAGGGCGCGCCCGCCGCGTACCGAGCCGGTGAACCCGGCCGCCGCGACCAACGGGTGCCCGATGAGCTCCACGCCCGCCTCGAAGCCGTGGACGAGGCCCAGCACCGCGTCGGGTATGCCGTGCTCCCGGGCGGCTCGGCGCAGCACATTGGCGACCAGTTCGGACAGGCCCGGGTGGTCGGGGTGGGCCTTGACGACGACGGGACAGCCGGCCGCGAGCGCGCTGGCGGTGTCACCACCGGCGACGGAGAAGGCGAAGGGGAAGTTGGAGGCGGAGTAGACGGCGACGACGCCCAGCGGGACCTTGTAGCGGCGCAGGTCGGGGACGGGCGGGGTGGCGGTGTCGTCGGGGTGGTTGATGACGACGTCCAGGAAGGCGCCCTCGTCGACGATGTCGGCGAAGGCCCGCAACTGATAGCAGGTGCGCGCGAGTTCGCCCGTCAGCCGGACGGGGCCGAGCGCCGTCTCGGCGTCGGCGGTCTCCACGAGTCCGTCCCGGGCCGCCTCCAGGTGGTCGGCGGCGGTGCGCAGGAAGGCGGCCCGGACGGCCCGGTCGGCGAGGGCGCCACGGGCGGCGTGCGCGGCACGGACGGTGGTGTCCACCTCCTGGGCTGTGGCCTCCACCGCAACCTGCTCGCGCTGCTTCCCGGTTCGGGGGTCGACACTCCAGACTGGTGCTGCTGCCACCGCGGGTCCCTCCACATGTCTTGCCGCAGTACGTACGTCGTTCACCACGCGATCCACCAGCGTTGTTCGATATACTGAACGCTGTCTCTCATGGTGAATATGATGCGGAGACTATTTCCCGTCGAACGAAGGGGTCAAGGGCGATGTCGGCAGGCGAGACAGGCGGCGGGGCGCAGGTCAAGTCCGCGGTGCGAACCGTTGAATTGCTCGAGTACTTCGCGGGAAGTCCCGGTATGCACTCGCTGGCCGCCGTGCAGGAGGCCGTGGGCTACCCCAAGTCGAGCCTGTACATGCTGCTGCGCACCCTGGTCGAGCTCGGCTGGGTGGAGACGGACGCGACGGGCACGCGGTACGGCATCGGTGTGCGCGCGCTGCTCGTCGGCACGTCGTACATCGACGGCGACGAGGTGGTGGCGGTGGCCCGGCCGACCCTGGACCGGCTCTCGGACGACACCACGGAGACCATCCACCTGGCCCGCCTGGACGGCACCAACGTCGTCTACCTCGCGACCCGCCAGTCGCAGCACTACCTGCGCCCGTTCACCCGGGTCGGCCGCCGGCTGCCCGCCCACTCCACCTCGCTGGGCAAGGCGCTGCTCAGCACGTACTCCGACGAGCAGGTGCGCAAGATGCTGCCGGAGACCCTGCCCGCGCTGACCGAGAACACCATCACCGACCGGGAGAGGCTCATCGAGGAGCTGCACCTGGTACGGGAGCAGGGGTACGCCGTCGACCGCGAGGAGAACACCCTCGGGCTGCGCTGCTTCGGCGTGGCCATCCCCTACCGCACCCCGGCCCGCGACGCGATCAGCTGCTCGATCCCGGTGGCCCGGCTCACCCCCGCCCACGAGCAGATGGTGAAGGACGCCCTGTTCGATGCCCGCGACCGCCTGACGCTGGCCACGCGCAGGCTGTGACCGGCCCGGCCCGGCGGCCGGGACGCCGTTTTCTGAGGAGCGGATGAGAAAACGGGACGGAAGGGAACGTTCCGTCCGGTGCCGCTCGTCTTCCTCAGCGGAATGAACAGGACGATCAGGCGGGCTGCGGTCTTCACCCTGCTCCTGGTGCTGGTGCTGCTGGTCAGGGCCACCTGGGTGCAGTTCTACAAGGGCCAGGCACTCGCGGACGACAAGGACAACCGACGGAACGCGATCGAGCTGTACAGCGAGCCGCTCGGCAACATCGTCGTGGCCGGCGACCCGGTGACCGGCTCGGCCCGGACGACCGGCGGCGACCTCGGATACAAGCGGACCTACGAGGACGGCGCGCTGTACGCGGCGGTGACCGGCTACAGCTCACAGGTGTACGGCGCCACCCAGCTGGAGGGCGTCTACCAGGAGCTGCTGGACGGCACCGACACCCGGCTGAAGACCGTGCTGGACACGGTCACCAACAAGCGCGCCGACCCCGGTGACGTGATCACGACGATCGACCCGGACACCCAGCGGGCGGCGTACGAGGCGCTCGGCGACAAGAAGGGCGCCGCGGTCGCCATCGACCCGAGGACCGGAAGGCTCCTGGCAGTCGTCTCCACCCCGTCGTACGACCCGTCGGAGATCACCGCGGGCAACTCGGAGGTCTGGACGCGGCTCACCGAGGACGACGAGGACAAGCCGATGACCAACCGGGCGCTGCGCCAGCCGCTGCCGCCCGGCTCCACCTTCAAGCTGGTGGTGGCGGCGGCCGCGCTGGAGGACGGGCTGTACTCCTCGGTGGACGAGAGGACGAAGAGCCCCGACCCGTACCCGCTGCCGCAGTCCTCCAGCAACCTCACCAACGAGAACCCGAACGCGCCCTGTGAGGACGCGTCGATCCGGGTGGCGCTCCAGTACTCCTGCAACAACGTCTTCGGCAAGATGGCGGTCGACCTGGGCCAGGACAAGGTCCGGGAGATGGCCGAGAAGTTCGGGTTCAACGACAGCGAGCAGGACGTGCCGGTGCGCGCGTACGAGAGCGTCTACCCGAAGGACATGGACAAGGCGCAGACCGCGCTCTCCGGTATCGGCCAGTTCGACGTGACCGCGACGCCGCTCCAGATCGCCATGGTCTCCGCGGCGCTGGCCAACGGCGGCGAGCTGGTCGAGCCGCACATGGTGTCGAAGATCACCGACCACAGCGGCGACGTGCTGGAGGACTACGACGACAACGCCTCCACCAAGGAGATCGTCAGCTCCTCCACCGCCGAGCAGCTCCAGTCGGCGATGCAGACGGTCGTCGCGGAGGGCACGGGGTCGAACGCGCGGATCTCCGGCGCCACCGTCGGCGGCAAGACGGGCACGGCCCAGCACGGCGAGAACAACAGCAAGACGCCGTACGCCTGGTTCACCTCGTACGCCAAGTCCGACTCCTCGGACAAGGAGGTCGCCGTGGCGGTGGTGGTGGAGCAGTCGGACGCGGAGCGGTCGGAGGTGAGCGGGAACGGGCTGGCCGCCCCCGTGGCCAAGGCCGTGATGGAAGCGGCATTGCGGTAACGCCCCGAGGGGGGCGGGGCTGTGTGCGATGTGCGGCCCCGCCCCGTGCGCGCGGCCGGCCACGGTGAACCCGCACCGGCCGCGCAGCGTCCCTCACTTCACGCCGAGAACCTGCTCGATCGGGTCGATCGCGAAGTACACCAGGAACAGCGCCGAGGTCGCCCACAGCAGCCAGTGCACCTCCTTGGCCTTGCCCAGCACCGTCTTGATGACGACGTAGGCGACGAAGCCCGCGCCGATGCCGTTGGTGATGGAGTACGTGAACGGCATCACGGCGATGGTGAGGAACGCCGGGACGGCGATCTCGTACCTGTCCCAGTCGATCTGCTTGACCTGGGTCATCATCAGGAAGCCGACGGCGACCAGGGCGGGCGCGGCGGCCTGGAGGGGGACGATGGTGAGCAGCGGGGTGAGGAACAGGGCGAGGGCGAACAGGCCGCCGGTGACCAGATTGGAGAAGCCGGTGCGCGAGCCCTCGCCGACGCCGGCCGCCGACTCGATGTAGGACGTGGCGGAGGACGACGACGCGGCGCCGCCCGCGACGGCCGCCGCGCCGTCGATGAGCAGGACGCGGCCGAGGTTCGGGACCTTGCCGTCCTCGTCCAGCAGCCCGGCCTCCGTGCTGATGCCGACGACCGTGCCCATGGTGTCGAAGAAGTCGGACAGGATCAGCGTGAAGATCAGCAGCACGACCGTGATGACGCCGACGCCGGGCTCGCCGAACGCGCCGAACAGGTCGAAGTCGCCGATCAGCCCGAAGTCGGGGGTGCCGACCACCTGGTCGGGCCAGGCGGGTGTGGTCAGGCCCCAGCTCTTGACGTCGGCGAGGGAGTCGATGACGATCGCGACGAGTGTCATGGTCACGATGCTGATGAGGATGGCGCCCTTGACCCTGCGGGCGAGCAGTCCGACGGTCAGCAGCACCCCGAGGCAGAACACGAGAATCGGCCATCCCGTGAGCGTGCCGGCACCGCCCAGCTGAACCGGCACGGTGGTGTTCGCGGCGTCCGGGATCCGGCTGACGAAGCCGGCGTCGACGAAGCCGATGAACGCGATGAACAGACCGATGCCGACGCTGATCGCCTGCTTGAGGGGCTGCGGGATGGCGTGCATGACGGCCTCGCGCAGGCCGGTCACCACCAGCACGCAGATCAGCAGGCCTTCGACGACGATCAGGCCCATCGCGGCGTCCCAGCTCATCAGCGGGGCGATCTGGAAGGCGACGACGGCGTTGAGGCCCAGTCCGGCGGCGAGGGCGAGCGGGAGATTGCCGCCGATGCCCATGATGACGGTCATCACCGCGGCCACCAGGGCGGTGGCGGTGGTGAGTTGGACGGGGTCGAGCTGATCGCCGTACTTGTCCTCGGCGCTGCCCAGGATGAGGGGATTCAGGACGAGGATGTAGGCCATCGTGAAGAACGTGGCGAAGCCGCCGCGTATCTCCCGGCCGAAGGTGGATCCCCGCTCGGATATCCTGAAGAACCGGTCGACGCCGTTCGCCGCCGGTGGCGGGGCACTCGGCCGGTCGGTCACCTTCTGCGTATCGGACATGGCGGACGCTCCCTGGTGCCTGAATGATCTGTGTGCGGATGTTGGCTGGATTGTTCCCACGTCGACGCGGTTTCAGGTTTTCCCCGTGTTACGGAATGGATATCGCCCCGCCGTACGTCGGATCGACCGAGAGTGTCGCTCCCACCCGCACCGTTCGCACCGATTGACGCACTGTCACATCGCCGGTGGCACTCCGAGGACACCCGAACCCACACAGCCGCCCTCTCACAGGATGGTTCATGCCCGCGCAGCCCGAGTACGCCGGTTGTCCGCCCTGAACGGCCCGGGCCGCCCCGGCGGCGACGGCACGCACCGTGAGATCGGCCGGCCGTGGGACGTCAGCGCAGCCGGCCGGCGCCCGCGTGGTGGCCGACGACGGCTGGGTGCGGCTCTCTTTCGCATCGCCTGCTTCACCCCTGGACCTGCCCGACCGGCCGGGGGCGGCCCGCGGTCCGGAGACCGCGGACCGCCCCGCAGGAACCGCGACCGGCTAGGCAGGGCGGTCAGCCGCGCCGCCACCCCGGGTCCCGGCCGCTCAGCCCCACGGCCCTCTCCAGCAGCGGCGCGTCCGCCGGAACGTCGACGACCGGGCCGAAGGGGCCGTCGTCGCGGGCCGGTTCACCGGCCGCCGCGAGGAGGAAGTCGTACGACGCGCGCAGTGCGGCGGGGTCGGGAGCGTAGGACTGGCCGGTCGCGCGGGCCAGGTCCCAGGCGTGGATCACCAGCTCGTCGGCCGCGATCACGCCCGCGACCGCCCCCGGCAGGTCCACGCCGCCCGCGCGGGTCATGCCGGTCCAGGCGCCCGGGTCGCGCCAGGCGTCGGCGAGGTCGTCGAGCACCTTGGGCAGCTCCTCGCGCCAGCCGGGGCCGATGTCCGGCACGGTCGTGTCCGGACTGGTGTCGGTCGTCGGGCCCAGGGCCTTGCGGGCGGCGTCACGGAAGGCGACGGACAGCCCCAGCAGATGTCCCAGCAGGTTGCGCACCGCCATGTCCGGGCACGGCGTCGGGTCCGCGAACTGCTCGTCGCTCACCCCGGCGGCGAGGCGGGCGACGACCCGGGTCTGCGGGCCGAGGTCCAGGGTGGTCACATCGGTCACGTCGGTCATCGGTACTCCTCGGGAAGGATCTCTCGGGAGGTGGACCGACCGCGGCCGCGAAAGTCATCGGTCGCCGCACGGCTGTCTACGGCATCTGCCCGATCCGCTCCCCGGGGCCTCAGAACCACGATGACCAGGCATGACCGGGATGAACAGCACACCTGGCGGTGCTCGCGGGAGCGGTCCGGCGCGCACCCGCCCCCTCGCCCGCCTCCTGCGCGACCGCAACGCCGCCCTGCAGCTGACCGGCGCGGTGGTCTCCGGCCTCGGCACCTCCGCGCTGTGGCTGGCCACCGGCGTCTGGGTGAAGGACCTCACCGGCTCGGACGGCCTCGCCGCGCTGAGTCTGCTCGCCATGTGGGCGCCCACGCTCGCGGGCCCCGTCCTCGGGGCCCTGGCCGACCGGGTCCGGCGCAAGCCCCTGCTGATCGGCACGAACCTGCTGATGGCGGCGCTGCTGCCCACGCTCCTCACGGTGGACGCGCCGGGTGACGTGTGGCTGCTGTTCGCGGTCCTGTTCGTGTACGGCGCGGCGGGCGTCGTCCAGGACGCCGCCGAGTCGGCGCTCGTCGCCACCGCGCTCGACCCCGCCCTGCTCGGCGACTTCAACGGCCTGCGCACGACCGTCACCGAGGGCATGAAGCTGATCGCCCCGCTGGCCGGAGCGGGCGTCTACGCGGCGTACGGCGGGGCGGGCGTGGCCCTGCTGGACGCGGCCACGTTCCTGGTCGCGACGGGCCTGTACGCCGCTCTGCGCGTCCGGGAGCGTCCGCCCGCCGCGGGCCGGCGCGCCTCCACGCCCGAGGGCGTCCGCCTGCTGTGCGCCCACCCCCGCCTGCGTCCCCTGGTCCTTGCGGGCGGCACGACGATGCTCTGCGCCGGGCTCAACGGCGCCCTGCTGTACGCCGTCGTCGAGCGCCTCGGCCACCCTCCGGCGTACGCCGGGGTCCTCGCCGCCCTTCAGGGGCTCGGGTCGGTCGCGGTCGGCCTGGCCTCCGGCACCGCCCTGCGCCGGCTCGGTGAGCGCCGGTTCGCGGCGGCCGGGATCGCGCTCACCGGCGTCGCGGTGGCGCTGCGGGCGGTGCCGTACGACGCGGCGGCGTGGGCCGGCAGCGTGGCGGTCGGCGCGGGGCTGCCCTGTGTGCTGATCGCCGCCCTGACCGCCGTGCAGCGGGGCACACCGGAGGGCCTGGTGGGCCGTACGGCCGCCACGGCGAGCACCCTGATGTTCGCCCCGAACGTGCTGGGGCTGGCGGTGGGTGCGGCCCTGGTCGAACTCCTCCCCCACCAGCCGCTGCTCCTGCTGCTGGGTCTGGCCCTGCTGGCGACGCCGCTTCAGCTGCGGGCGAGCGCCGCCCGTACCGCCGCCAGGTCGCCGTCCGACGCCAACCCCGCGTGATACAGCCGCAGTTCCGTGGCGCCGAGGGCACGCGCGCGTGCGGCGTCCTCGGCCAGGGTGCCGGGGCGGCCGCCCATGCCGGAGACCACGGTGAAGTTGGCGGCGAGCACGGCGCCCTGACGGCCCTCCTCGGCGAACGGCGTCAGCAGACCCGCCCCGCCCGTGCACGGCACCACCACGCCGTCCGCGACGGACAGGACGTGCGCCGGGTCCACGCCCGCGTTGGCCCCGCAGTGGTACGACACCGGGTCCGCGTGGAGGAGGACCTGGAATCCGTCGGGTGCGGCGGCGCGGACGGCCGCGACCGCCGCCTCCTGGAGGGTTCGTGCGGTGGCGTCGCGCCACGCGCGCGTGGCGTTCGCCGTGCTCTCGCCGAGCAGCTTCTCGACGCCCGCCCAACCGCCCCCGTCGAAGGGTGACCCCTGCCAGACCGGTTCCAGCGCGGTCCGTACGCCACGGGCGAGCCGTTCGGGGTCGAGGCCGTGTGCGGCGTAGCCCGCGCGGCAGTCGGGGCAGAAGCACAGCGACATGAGGTACTGCGCGGCGTCGCCGAGAGCGACGCCCGCGGTCTTGTCGTGGGCGTGCAGGTGGGCCAGGCCGTACCAGCCGAGGGACTCCAGCTCGGTGCCGTGCGCGCCCGGCCGGACCGCGGCCTCGGCGGCCAGCTCCACCAGGTACGCGCGCGTGGCGGGCTGTGCGACGCACGGCGCCCAGGGGTAGCGGTCGCCGTAGGCGTTGACGACGGAGGTGTCCGGATGCTCGGCGCCCAGGCGGGAGTTGTGCGCGAGGACCACCCAGGTGTGCACCGGCAGGCCGGCGTCCGCGAGGGCGTGGGCCGCCTCGCCGTAGGCGTCGCCGGGCGCCCAGTCGCCGGCCGGGTACGGGCGCAGCGGGCGGCCCTCCCAGCGGGCGTCCGCCGGGTAGAGCACGGCGGCGTGTTCGGCGGTGACGACGCGGTGGCGTGGGTGGCGGGGCGTCAAGGCGCGCGTGGAGTGGTAGGCGGCGGCGAGGGTCACCTGGTCCACACCGAGCGCGGCGACGCGCGCGGGTGCCTCCGGGTCCCCGTTGACGTCCCAGGGGTAGACGAACGCCGACGCCTTCACTCGGCCTCCTCCAGCAGCGCGTGGCCGCGCTCGATCAGCTGGGCCAGCTGCTTGACCTGGTCCTCGCTCGGCTCGTGCAGCGGGGGCCGCACCTCGCCCACGTCGAGCCCGCGCAGTCGTACGCCCGCCTTGACGAGGGAGACGGCGAAACCGCGGCCCTGGGCGCGCAGTTCGACGAACGGCCGGTAGAAGCCGTCCAGGAGACGGTGCACGGTGCGGTCGTCGCCGGAGGCGAGGGCGGCGTGGAAGGCGAGGGCGATCTCGGGGGCGAAGCAGAAGACGGCCGAGGAGTAGAGCGGGACGCCGATGGCACGGTAGGCGAGCTGGGTCTGCTCTGCGGTCGGCAGTCCGTTGAAGTAGAGGAAGTCGCCGGGGACGCCGGTGCGTACGGCGCTGACGATCCGCTGCATCAGGTCCAGGTCGCCCAGGCCGTCCTTCAGGCCGATGATCCCGTCCGTGCGGGCGAGGTCGGCGACGGTCCCGGGGGTGAACACGGCGTTGTCGCGCTGGTAGACGACGACCGGGAGGGCGGTGGCCGACGCGAGCTCCCGGTAGTGCCGCAGCAGGCCCTCCTGCCCGGCGACGACGAGGTACGGCGGCATGGCGAGCAGCCCGTCCGCCCCGGCCCGCTCGGCGGTCCGCGCGTAGCGCACGGCGAGCGCGGTCCCGTATCCGGCGCCCGCGACCACCGGCACGCGCCCCGCCGTCTCCTCCACCGCCGCCTCCACGCAGGCCTCGAACTCCTCGGGCGTGAGCGCGTGGAACTCCCCGGTGCCGCAGCACGCGAAGACGGCGGCGGCCCCCGCCTCGACCCCGCGGCGGACGTGGGCACGGTAGGCGTCGAGGCGCAGCGAGCCGTCGGGCCCGAAGGCGGTGACCGGGAAGAACAGCGGCCCGCTGGGGACGCTGAGGCGGGCGGCGAGCGGGGCTGGCGTCACGGGCTCTCCAAGGTCCAAGGTCTATATTCTTGTTCCGCGTCCACATTCCTGAACAAGCCCACGCTAAGGCGGGTCCTGGCGGGGGGTCAAGCCGGTCAACCCCCATCACACCAGCGGATTCGCCACTTCGCGCGCCCCTTGACGGACATGGTCCCGCCCCCTAGCGTGTCCACGAATGTGAATGCCGTGCATGCATGCGGCCATTCGCTCATGGAGACCCCTCAAGGAGACCCGAGGATGCCCGCTCCCCGCACCGTTCTGCTCACCGGCGCCGCCGGCGGGCTCGGCACCCTGATGCGGGACCTGCTCCCGGCGCACGGGTACGCGCTGCGCCTGTTCGACCTGCGCCCCGTCGAGGGCGCACCGGACGCGATCACCGCGGACCTCGCCGACCGGGCCGCCCTGCGGGAGGCCGTGCGGGGCGTCGACGCGATCATCCACCTCGCGGGCATCTCCCTGGAAGCCCCCTTCGAGAAGATCCTGAAGGCCAACATCGAGGGCACGTACAACCTGTACGAGGCCGCCCGCGAGGAGGGCGTCGGGCGCGTCGTCTTCGCCTCCTCGAACCACGCGGTGGGCTACACCCCCCGCCCTCGGGGCGACGACCCGCTCATCCCGATCGACACGCCGCGCCGTCCGGACACCTTCTACGGCCTGTCCAAGTCCTTCGGTGAGGACCTCGCCCAGTTCTACTGGGACAAGTACGGCATGGAGACCGTCTCCGTCCGGATCGGCTCCTGCTTCCCGGAACCGACCAGCGTGCGCATGCTCTCGGTGTGGATGAGCCCCGCCGACGGCGCCCGCCTCTTCCACGCCGCGCTGACCGCCCCGAACGTCGGCCACACGGTCGTCTACGGCTCCTCCGCGAACACGCGCCTGTGGTGGGACCTGTCGAGCGCGCGGTCACTCGGCTACGACCCGCAGGACGACTCCGAGCCGTACGCCGAGAAGCTGATCGCCGAGCAGGGTGAGCTCGACCCGGCCGATCCGGCGCACGCCCGCCTGGGCGGCCACTTCGTCACCGACCCGCCGATCTGGCCGTACTGACGAGATCCCGACCACGACAAGGCCGGGCGGGCAGAAAGCGGGCCCGCCCGCCCCCGCATACGGGCACCCCTCGAGAAACGGCCCGGACCCGCCCCCAGGGGCGCGGGAAACTGCGCGACCAGCCCCGACGCACCCGCGGCCAACACACAAACCCCTCCCCCCGCAACCGCCCGCACCCAAGACCGAACGGGCACATCCGGGCACTATCACCCCCCTAACAGACCTGGTCACCATCCAGCACCCGCTGTAGAACTTCCCCCATGGCCCGAACGGGCACAGCGCAGCGAAAAGGCGGGTGACGAAGGTGAACCGGACCGCAGAAGAACGGCAGCGCGACATCGTGCGCGCGGCCCGCGCCACCGGCTCCGTCGACGTCACCGCGCTCGCCGCCCGGCTCGGCGTGGCCAAGGAGACCGTACGGCGGGACCTGCGCGCCCTGGAGGACCACGGGCTGGTCCGCCGCACCCACGGCGGCGCCTACCCGGTGGAGAGCGCCGGCTTCGAGACCACCCTCGCCCTCCGCGCCACCCGTCACGTGCCGGAGAAGCGCCGGATCGCGGCCGCCGCGGCCGAACTGCTCGGGGACGCCGAGACGGTCTTCGTCGACGAGGGCTTCACCCCCCGGCTCATCGCCGAGGCGCTGCCCAGGGACCGGCCGCTGACCGTGGTCACCGCGTCCCTGCCGGTCGCCGGGGCGCTCGCGGAGGTGGAGGGCTTCTCGGTGCTGCTGCTCGGCGGCCGGGTCCGCTCGGGCACCCTGGCCACCGTCGACCACTGGACGACGAAGATGCTCGCCGGCTTCGTCGTCGACCTCGCCTACATCGGCGCCAACGGCATCTCCCGGGAGCAGGGCCTGACCACCCCCGACCCCGCGGTCGGCGAGGTCAAGGCGCAGGCGGTGCGGGCGGCTCGGCGCACGGTGTTCGCGGGCGTGCACACCAAGTTCGGGGCGGTCAGCTTCTGCCGGTTCGCCGAGATCGGCGCGCTGGAGGCGATCGTCACGAGCACGCTGCTGCCCGCCGCCGAGGCGCACCGCCACTCCCTGCTCGGTCCCCAGGTCATCCGCGTCTGACGGTCCACTCACTCCCCCTGGGCGCCCCCACGCCCAGCAGTGCCCCTTATCTCCCCAATTGTTCAGGAGCGATCCATGCGAACCCAGAGCCGACGGAGACCGCGAGCCACGCTCGTCGCGGCCACCGCAGGGACGCTGCTCGCCCCGCTGCTCTCCGGCTGCTGGGTCGGAGCGGGCGGGGCCGGATCGGGCGGCGACTCGATCAACGTCCTGATGGTCAACAACCCCCAGATGGTCGAGCTGCAGAAGCTGACCGCCGCCCACTTCACCAAGGACACCGGCATCGAGGTGAACTTCACCGTGCTGCCGGAGAACGACGTCCGCGACAAGATCAGCCAGGACTTCGCGAACCAGGCGGGCCAGTACGACGTCGCCACCCTCTCCAACTACGAGATACCGATCTACGCCCGCAACGGCTGGCTGAAGGAGATGGACTCCTACGTCGCCGGCGACCCGGCCTACGACGAGCAGGACGTCCTCGGGCCGATGCGCCAGTCCCTGACCGCCGACGACGGCAAGCTCTACGGCCAGCCCTTCTACGGCGAGTCGTCCTTCCTGATGTACCGCAAGGACGTGTTCGAGAAGGAGGGCCTGACGATGCCCGAGCACCCCACCTGGACCCAGGTGGCGGAGCTGGCGGCGAAGACGGACGGCGCCGAGCCCGGCATGAAGGGCATCTGCCTGCGCGGCCTGCCCGGCTGGGGCGAGGTCATGGCGCCCCTGACGACCGTGGTGAACACCTTCGGCGGCACCTGGTTCGACGAGAACTGGAAGGCGCGGCTCGACTCCCCGGAGTGGAAGGAGGCGACGAGCTTCTACGTCGACCTGGTCCGCGAGCACGGCGAGTCCGGCGCCGCCCAGTCGGGCTTCGCCGAGTGCCTCAACAACATGACGCAGGGCAAGGTCGCCATGTGGTACGACGCCACCTCCGCGGCCGGCTCCCTGGAAGCCGCCGACTCCCCCGTCGCGGGCAAGGTCGGCTACGCCCCCGCTCCGGTGGAGAAGACCGAGTCGTCCGGCTGGCTCTACACCTGGGCCTGGGGCATCCAGAACGCCTCCCGCAACGCCGACAAGGCCTGGCAGTTCGTCTCCTGGGCGTCCAGCAAGGAGTACGAGCAACTGGTCGGCGAGGAGATCGGCTGGTCGAACATCCCGGCGGGCAAGCGGGCGTCGACCTACACGAACCCCGACTACCGCGCGGAGGCCGCCGCCTTCCAGGAGATGACGAAGGAGGCCATCGAGGGCGCCCGGCCCAACGACCCCGGCGTGCAGCCGCGTCCCGCACCCGGCATCCAGTTCGTCGGCATCCCCGAGTTCACCGACCTCGGCACCAAGGTCTCCCAGGAGATCAGCGCGGCCATCGCCGGACGCCAGTCCGTCGACGCGGCCCTGAGGAAGTCCCAGCAGCTCGCCGAGCGCATCTCCGAGGAGTACGAGGGACGATGACCGCCACCACCACGGCCCCCGTGGCCGCACCCTCCGTGCGCACCGGCCGGCCCCGGCCGTCGGCATGCCTGCGCGCCTGGGCCACCCGGGCGCCCCTGCTGCCCGCCCTGATCTTCATGATCGTCGTGACCCAGCTGCCGTTCGTCGCGACGCTGGTGATCTCCTTCTTCGACTGGAACGCCCTCTACCCCGACGCCCGCCGCTTCACCGGCGTCGACAACTACCGCCACGTCCTCACCGACGCCGACCTGCGCGACTCGGTGTGGACGACGATCCTGCTGACCGTGACCGTCGTCCTGGTCAGCCTGCTCCTCGGCCTGCTGCTGGCGCTGCTGCTGGACCGCCGTTTCAGGGGCCGGGGCCTGGTGCGCACCCTGCTGATAGCGCCGTTCCTGGTCGTCCCGGTCGCGGCGGCACTGCTCTGGAAACACGTGCTCTACAACCCTGAATACGGCCTGCTCAACGGGCTGTTGCACTATGTGGGCGGCCCACAGCCGGACTGGATCTCGGGCACCCCGCTGCTCGCGGTCGAGGCGTCCCTCGTCTGGCAGTGGACCCCGTTCATGATGCTGATCATCCTGGCCGGCCTGCAGAGCCGTGACCCGCAGCAGGTCGAGGCCGCGCGGGTGGACGGCGCGAGCGACTGGCAGGTCTTCCGCCACCTCACGCTCCCGCACCTGCGCCGCTACCTGGAACTCGGCGCCCTGCTCGGCTCGATCTACATCGTCCAGAACTTCGACGCGGTGTTCACCATCACGTCCGGCGGCCTGGGCACCGCGAACCTCCCGTACACCGTCTACCAGAGCTTCTACCAGGCCCACGAGAACGGCCTCGCCTCGGCCGCCGGCGTCCTCGTGGTCATCGGCTCGATCGTCATCGCGACCTTCGCCCTGCGCGTGGTGTCGTCCCTGTTCCGCGAGGAGGTGAACCGCGGATGAGCGGCACCGCCGTACGCGTCCGTCGTGTCCCCCGTAAGGGCGCCGGCCCGGGCCTGGTGGCCTGGCTGGCCGGCATCGTCTTCTTCCTGCCCGTCGCGTGGATGGCGCTGACGTCCTTCCACTCCGAGAAGGACGCGGCCACGAACCCGCCGTCCTTCGGCGCCGCGCTCACCCTCGACGGCTACCGCGAGTTCTTCGGCGCGGGCGGCGGGGCCGGCCCCTGGCCGTCCCTGATCAACTCGACGGTGGCGTCGGTGGCCTCCACGCTGCTGGTGCTGCTCCTGGCGCTGCCCGCCGCCTACGCACTGTCCATCCGCCGGGTGCGCAAGTGGACGGACGTGCTGTTCTTCTTCCTGTCCACCAAGATGCTGCCGGCGGTGGCGGGCCTGCTGCCGATCTACCTCTTCGCCAAGAACGCCGGACTGCTCGACAACATCTGGCTGCTGGTCGTCCTCTACACCTCCATGAACCTGCCGATCGCGGTGTGGATGATGCAGTCGTTCCTGGCGGAGGTCCCGGTGGCGGTGATCGAGGCGGCCCGCGTGGACGGTGCCCGCCTGCCCACGGTGCTGGCCCGGGTGATCGCCCCGATGGCCCTGCCCGGCATCGCCGCCACCGCGCTGATCTGCTTCATCTTCAGCTGGAACGAGCTGCTGTTCGCCCGGGTCCTGACGGGAGTGGTGGCCGAGACCGCCCCCGTCTTCCTGACCGGCTTCATCACCAGCCAGGGCCTGTTCCTAGCCAAGGTGTGCGCCGCGTCGCTCGTCATTTCCCTGCCGGTGCTCGCCGCGGGGTTCGCCGCCCAGGACAAGCTGGTCCAGGGCCTGTCGTTGGGAGCCGTGAAATGAAGGCCGCCGTCATCGAGTCCGTGGGCAGGGCCGTCGTCACCGAGGTCCCGGACCCGACGCCGGGCCCACGCGAGGTCGTCGTCGAGGTCGCCGCGTGCGGTCTGTGCGGCACCGACCTGCACATCCTGCAGGGCGAGTTCGCGCCGAAGCTCCCAATCGTCCCCGGGCACGAGTTCGCGGGCGAGGTGGTGGCCGTGGGCGCCCAGGTCACCGAGGTAACGCCCGGCGACCAGGTCGCCGTCGACCCGTCGCTGTACTGCCACGAGTGCCGCTACTGCCGTACCGGACACAACAACCTCTGCGAGCGGTGGGCCGCGATCGGCGTGACGACGGCGGGCGGCGCCGCGCAGTACGCGGTGGCGCCGGTGGCGAACTGCGTGAGGCTCCCCGAGCACATCCGCACCCAGGACGCCGCACTGGTCGAGCCGCTGTCGTGCGCGGTGCGCGGCTACGACGTCCTGCGCTCCCGCCTCGGCGCCCACGTCCTGATCTACGGCTCGGGCACGATGGGTCTGATGATGCTGGAACTGGCCAAGCGCACGGGCGCGGCGAGCGTGGACGTGGTGGACGTCAACCCGGCGCGGCTGGAGACCGCCCGCCGGCTGGGCGTGTCGGCCTCTGCGGCGAACGCCGACGAGCTGGACCGACCGCAGGGCTGGGACGTGGTGGTGGACGCGACCGGGAACGCGGCGGCGATCCAGGACGGCCTGGACCGCGTGGCCAAGGCCGGTACGTTCCTCCAGTTCGGCGTGGCCGACTACGCGACGCGGGTGACCGTCGACCCGTACCGCATCTACAGCCAGGAGATCACCATCACCGGCTCGATGGCGGTCCTGCACAGCTTCGAACGCGCGGCGGAGCTGTTCGCGAACGGCGTCCTGGACCCCGAGGTGTTCATCAGCGACCGCCTGCCGCTGAGCGGCTATCCCGAGGCGCTGGAGCAGTTCGCGTCGGGGGTGGGCAGGAAGATCGTGGTCGTGCCGTAGGGGGCCCGGAGGAGACGGCGCCTCCCGGGTGCCGGAGGGGCAGCGGAACCGGCCCGTCCGGCGTTCGGGAGCGAGGCCGTGCGGGGCGGACCGCCGGTGACGCGATCGGCCGCACGGTAAGGGAACGGTAAAGCGGCCCCGGTCGTTCTCGGAGCATGACAGCTATGACCCCCGGCTCGAACATCCCTCTTTCCGCCGCCCGCGTGACGGTGGATGTCGCCGCCCCGGTGCGGCTCGACGTATCGGGCCTGCTGCTCACCGCCGACGGCAAGGTGCGCTCCGACGACGACTTCATCTTCTACAACCAGCCCAGCGGTCCGGGCGTGACCTACCGCTCCGGCGGCGGCGCCGCTCCCGACGCGATCACGGTCGACACCACCGCCCTCCCGCCGGGCATCGAGAAGATCGTCGTCACCGCGAGCCCGGACGCCGCGGGCCAGACCTTCCAGGGCGTCGAACCCACGGCCACGATCCGCAACGCCGACGACAACAGCGTCCTGGCCACGTTCACGCCCCCGCAGCTCGGCACCGAGACGGCACTGGTGGTCGTCGAGATCTACCTGCGCAACGGCGCCTGGAAGGCCCGCGCGGTCGGCCAGGGCTACGCCAACGGCCTGGCCGGCATCGCCACCGACTTCGGCGTGACCGTCGAGGAGCCGGCCGCCCCGGCCCAGCCGGTCACCCCTCCCCCGGCCGCTGTGCAGCCCCCGGTGGCCCCGCCGGCCCCGCCGCTGTCCACCCCGCAGGCTCCCCCGCCGCCCGCCGCACCCCCGGCCCCGCCCGCCGCCGCTCCCGGCGCCGGGAAGATCAACCTGGACAAGGGCCGGGTCAGCCTGCAGAAGAACCAGACCGTCTCCCTGGTCAAGGGCGGCCGCCCGCTGCTCTCCCAGGTCAAGATGGGCCTCGGCTGGGAGCCGGCGTACCGCGGCCGGGACATCGACCTGGACGCCTCGGTCATCGCGTACGGCCCGCAGCGCAACCACATCGACAGCTGCTACTTCGGCAAGCTCCAGATCGTGGGCGGCGCGATCCGCCACTCCGGCGACAACCTCACCGGCGAGGGCGGCGGCGACGACGAGGTGATCACCGTCGACCTCGGCCGGCTCCCGCAGGAGGTCACCGGCCTGGTCTTCACGGTCAACTCCTTCTCCGGCCAGAAGTTCACCGAGGTCGCCAAGGCCTACTGCCGCCTGATCGACGCGGCCAGCGGCGAGGAACTCGTCCGCTTCGACCTCACCAACGCCGAGGCGCAGACCGGCGTGATGATGGCCAAGCTGATCCGGCAGTTCTCCGGCGAGTGGGAGATGACGGCCATGGGGGACTTCGTCAAGGCCCGCACGGTCCGCAACATGGTCAAGCCGGCGGCGCAGGCCCTGTAGCAGGCCTTGCAGGGACCGGCAGACCGCCCTCCGCGGCGGTCACGCAGTAACCGGCAGCGCCACGAGGACGGCGGCGGGCGCCCCACACCACAAGCCCCGCCGCCCGCCGCACCCGACATGGGATACCTGGACCCCGAGCCGGGGCCGGAGCATTTCCCGGACCGGACGGGACCGGCACCGAACCGCACCGGACCGCGCCGGACCGGACTGCACCGGACCGGCACCGGACCGCGCCGAGAGGCTTCGCGCGCGCGGATTCCCGGAGTCCCCTCAGCGGGCTGCTCGCAGGCCCTCCGTCAGCAGTGACAGGTAACGCCGGATGTCCGTCCCCTCCCCGCTCGCCAGCTCCGACGCGGTCGCCACCCCGTGCGTCAGCCGCAGCACCTCGATCGGCTCGACGTCCCCTCGCAGGGTCCCCTCCGCCTGCGCCGCCCGCACCAGCCGTTCCGCGGCCCCGGTCAGGCAGGTCCCGCAGGCGGTGGCCACGGCCGAGCCGTCGTCGGTGACGGCCGACCCCAGCAGTGACTTCAGGCCACGGACCTGGATCACGCCCAGGCCCAGCTCGTTGAGCCACTCCACCAGCGCCTCACCCGGCGGCAGCTCCCGAGCGATCTCGTCGGCGCGCAGCGCCAGCGCCTCGATCCGGTCCAGGTAGGCGGCCTCCAACAGCGCCCGTCGCGTGGGGAAGTGGCGGTACAGCGTGCCCGACCCGACTCCCGCCCGCTTGGCGATGTCGTCGAGCGACGCGCCCTCCCCGTGCTCGGCGAAGGCCTCCACCGCCGCCCTCAACAACCGCTCGTAGTTGCGCCGAGCGTCCGCGCGCATGGGCTTGACCTGCGCCATCCAGCAACTCCTCGCCTACCGGAGACTCTCCCCGCATGCTACGTCGCACCACGACTGTTCGCCGTGGTGCGCCCCCAGCCCCATGCAGGCGAACAGCCCCAGCCCCACGGCGATGCCCCAGGCGAGCGTCCCGGTGATGCCCTCGGCGAGAGTCGACGACATCTTCTCGTGCCCGTTGGCGCCTCCGACACGATCCTGACCTGGTGGACCTCGGAGGCGGAGAACGGCCCGCGGGCGCCATCGGGATGGGCGCCGAAGGACTCGAAGAAGCCGCAGTGGAGGACCTCGCCCGTCCTGTCCTCGAGGATGAGTGCTGCGTCCGGCGAGTCCGCGCTCTGCCGGCACGCCTCGCCGGGCAGCGAATAGCGCACCCGGTTCGGCGAGTTGGGCTCCTTGATCACCTGGTGCACCACCAGGCCGACCACCCCGACGACGACGGCCGGCACACCGACGAGGAGGCGACGCGGACGGCCACGGCGACACCTTGCCCGGCCTCTCCGGACGGCGCTGCGGACCGGTCCAGCATCCCCGTGCCCTACTGCTCGTCGGTGACGATCAGCGCCCGGTCGTGCTCGCGGTAGGGCCGGCGCACCGCCCCGGTGGTGTCGGTGCCGCCCAGGTCACCGAACCTGCCGGCAGGGTGTTCTAACGACGCTGCCGCTTCCAGGGGCCGGTGATGGCGAGCATGATGCCCGGGTCCTGGATGTTGGCGTACAGGGTCCTGCCGTCGGGCGAGAAGGTGACGCCGGTGAACTCGCTGTACTCGGGCTCCTCTTCGCTGCCGACGTTCAGGTCGTTGCGGGCGATGGGGTAGGTGCGGCCGCTGTCGGTGGCGCCGAACAGGTGCTGCACGCCCTCGCCGTCCTCGGCGATGATGAGGCCGCCGTACGGGGAGACGGTGATGTTGTCCGGCCCGTCGAAGGCGCCGTCCTTGGACGGGTCCGGGTTGACGCCGAGCAGCACCTTCAGGGTGAGGGTGCGGCGCTTGGGGTCGTAGAACCAGACCTGGCCGCCGTGCTGGACGGGGCTCTCCTCACGGGCGTACGAGGAGACGATGTAGGCGCCGCCGTCGCCCCACCACATGCCCTCCAGCTTGCGGGCGCGGGTGACCTGACCCGCGCCGAACTGCTCGCGCACGGAGACGGACCTGGCGTCGCGGTCCGGGACGTCGACCCAGTCGACGCCGTAGACGGTGCCGACCTTGGTGGCGCGGGAGAGGTCGTCGACGAAGTGGCCGCCGGAGTTGAAGCACTTGGGCGCCTGGAGGACTCCGGCGTCGTCGGCGAGGGTGCGGAACTTCCCGGGGCCGTACTCGAAGCCCTTCGGCGGGGTCCAGCGGTAGAACAGGCCGTTGGGCTCGTCGGCGTCCTCGGTGAGGTAGGCGTGGCCGCGCTTGGGGTCGATGACGACGGCCTCGTGGTCGTAACGGCCGAAGAACTTCAGCGGCTTGGGTTCGCGGTTGGCGCGCCGGTCGCGGGGGTCGACCTCGAAGACGTAGCCGTGGTCCTTGGTCATGCCGTTCTCACCGGCCCGGTCCGCGTTCTCCTCGCAGGTCAGCCAGGTGCCCCAGGGGGTGGATCCGCCGGCGCAGTTGTTGGCGGTGCCGGCGATGCCGACCCATTCGGCGACCCGGCCGTCGGGGCGCACCTCGACGACCGTGCAGCCGCCGGGGGCGGCGGGGTCGTAGACCAGGCCCTCGGTGAGCGGGACCGGGTGGTCGTAGTCGGAGCGGGGGCCGTCCATCTCGTGGTTGTTGACCAGCAGGGTGGTGCCGCGCGGGCCGGGGAAGGCCGCGGTGCCGTCGTGGTCGGCGGGGGTGAACTCGCCCGTCTCCAGCCTGGTCCGGCCCGCGTACGTGAGGATCTTGTAGGAGAAGCCGGCGGGCAGCGCGAGGATGCCGTCCGGGTCGGGCAGGAGCGGGCCGTATCCGATCCCGCCGTGCCCGGCCGCGGACTCCTCGCCCGTGGTCTCCGTCTCGGCGGACGCGAGAGCGCCGGGGGCGCTGGCGAGCGCGCCGACGGTGCCCGCGAGTGCGACGACGCCGGTGCCGGCGATCGCGGTGGTCCTGGCGAAGTCCCTGCGAGTGAGCGACATGCTGTCTCCTGTGACGGGAAGAGTTCCGTGGAGGGCGGCGGACCTCGGTCGGCGCAACGGTGTCGTCCGGCCGTGAACGCCGCTTGAACACCGGGCGACACCGCAGGGCTCGCTTCCGTGAATCCGTACGGCCCGTCAGCGGGCGCAGGCCGCTCCCCCGGCAGCACCGGCAGGACGTCAAACGGCCTGCTGCGAGCGGGCCTTGAAAGCCGCCTTGCGCGCTTCCTTGGCGATCCTCTTGTCCGGGTGGATGCGCCCCATCGCCTCCAGGACGTCGGCGGTGGCCGGATGGTCGACCCGCCAGGCCGCCGCGAAGAACCCGCTGTGCTGCTCGGCGAGACCCTCGACGAGGGCGCTCAGTTCCTCGGTGTTGCCCTCGGCGGCGAGCTGCGCGGCCAGGGTGTCCACGGTGAGCCAGAAGATCATCGTCTCGGACGGGGCGGGTACGTCCGCGCAGCCGTGCTCGGTCAGCCAGACCCGGGCGAGACCGCCCAGCTCGGGATCGTCGAGGACCTCTCGCAAGGCCGGTTCGGCTTCGGGGCCGACGAGGGAGAGGGCCTGCTGGCAGCGCAGCCGGCGCAGCGGGGCGCCCCGGTCGGAGCCGCGGGCGGCGGCAAGCAACTCCCGTGCGGCCACGAGGGGTTCGCGGCGGGCCAGCCACTGCTCGGTTTCGGCCTGAGCGGCCCGTGGCCCGAAGGCGGCCGTGGAGTCGAGCAGCGCGTCGGCGCCCTTGTCGGTCAGTTCGCCCACGGCCGGCGCCACGAAGCCGGCGTCCAGCAGTCGCGCCCGCAGCCCGTACAGGCCGAGCGGTGTGAGCCGGACCATGCCGTAGCGGGCGACGTCGTTCACGTCGACGTCGGCCGGGTCGTCGCCGTCCTCGGTCTCCGCCATCAGCGCCTCGTCGACCGGCCGGTAGTCCACCAGCCCCACCGGCTCCAGCATCCGGAACTGGTCGTCCAGCCGCATCATCGCGTCGGACACCTGCTCCAGGACGTCGTTGGTGGGCTCGGACATGTCGCTGGGCAGGATCACCGACGCGGCGAGCGCGGGCAGCGGCACGGGCGCCCGGCCGGGACCGTCCTCGCTGACGGTGAGCACGTAGAGGTTGCCGAGCACGCCGTCGAGCAGCGCGGACTCCGCCTCGGTGTCCCCGTGCAGCGCGTCGGCGCCGGCCGGGCCGTCGAGGTCGGGCACGCCCGCGTCGGCGAGCACCGTCTCCAGAACGCCCTGCCATACGTCGAGCACGTCGTGCGGGGAGCCGCCGGTGAGCCGGCCCAGCTCCTCGCCGGCCGTGACCGCGCCGGCCGCCTCGTCGACGACCTCGACCAGCCCGGTGTCCAGGGCCACCCGCCAGGCAGCGCTCGCCAGCGCCGTCGCGTCGTGCCCACTCAGGCCGAGCGCCTCGGCCGCGGCCGGCAGCTGCTCGTCGACCAGTTGGCCCCCGGCGTCCACGCGGGTGCCGGGCCCGGCCCAGCGGGCGAGCCGGGCGGCCCGGGACAGCAACGGCGTGGACAGCGCGTCGCGCGCCAGCTCCGCTTCGGAGGTCAGCCGCACCGGCGGCAGGGGGGAGCTGTCTGACATCGGGGGAATCTCCTAGAGCGCCTCGAAGGCCGTACGAGCGTCTGCGCGCCGGACGACCGCCTCAAGCCGTCGCACGACTCAGCCACTCAGCCTAGACGGATTTGGCCGCATGGCGCCCGGTTCATCTCCCCGTCGGATGCCGTACACGGCCGAAACCTTGACAAGTGGCCTGACCGCGCAGGAAATTGACGCGCGTAGAAGTTGGGGGGACAGGTGTTCACTCCGTTCACGGTTTCTCCGCGCGTCGTCGCTGTTCCAGGTGCCACCCACGTCCCGGCGCTCACGTAAATCCCCGGAGGGATCCCGTTGCCGAGCAAGTCTTCCGCGCGCCTCGCCGCGCTCACCGTCGCCGCCGTCTGTTCCGCGGCGTCCACCGTCGTCATCGCCTCGCCCGCGCACGCGGAGGCGGTGCGCATCCATGACATCCAGGGCAGTACGCGGACCTCCCCGTACGCCGGCAAGCAGGTCACGGACGTGGCCGGAATCGTCACCGGCGTGCGCACCTACGGTTCGTCGCGCGGCTTCTGGATCCAGGACCCGAGCGCGGACGCCGACCCGGCCACCAGTGAGGGCATCTTCGTCTTCACCAGCTCCACCCCGAAGGTCGCCGTCGGGGACTCGGTGACCGTTTCCGGAACCATCTCCGAGTACGTGCCGGGCGGCACCTCATCCGGCAACCAGGCGCTCACCGAGATCACGCGGCCGACGATCACCGTCGTGTCCAGCGGCAACCCGGTCCCGGCCGCCACGGTGATCGACGCGGAGACGCTGCCGGACGCCTACACACCGGCCGGCGACCCGGCGGCGAACGGCTCCGTCAACAGCTTGACGCTCCAGCCGCAGAAGTACGCCCTGGACCACTACGAGTCCCTGGAAGGCATGAACGTCCAGGTCGCCGACACCCGCGTGGTCGGCGCCACCGACCCGTACACCGAGCTGTGGGTCACGGTGAAGCCGCGCGAGAACGCGAGCCGCCACGGCGGCACGGTCTACGGCTCGTACTCCGCGCAGAACACCGGCCGGCTGCAGATCCAGTCCCTCGGCGCGGTCGCCGACTTCCCGGACGCGAACGTCGGCGACACGCTCGCCGGCACCACGGCCGGCCCGCTCGACTACAACCAGTTCGGTGGTTACACCCTCGTCGCGCGTGAGCTCGGCACCCTGAAGCAGGGCGGCCTGAAGCGCGAGACGACCCGCAAGCAGGGGCGCGGCGAGCTGGCGGTGGCGACGTACAACGTCGAGAACCTCGACCCGGCCGACGCCACGTTCGACGAGCACGCCGCCGCGATCGTGCACCACCTGCAGTCGCCGGACATCGTGTCCCTGGAGGAGATCCAGGACAACAACGGCGCGCAGAACGACGGCACGGTCGCCGCCGACCAGACGCTGACCAAGCTGATCGACGCGATCGTCGCCGCGGGCGGCCCGGCGTACGAGTGGCGGGCGATCGACCCGGTGAACAACGCCGACGGCGGCGAGCCGGGCGGCAACATCCGCCAGGCGTTCCTGTTCAACCCGGAGCGGGTGTCCTTCACCGACCGCGCGGGCGGCGACGCGACGACCGCCGTGGGTGTGACGAGGGAGCGCGGCAAAGCGGCGCTGACGGTCTCCCCCGGCCGGATCGACCCGGCGAACACGGCGTGGGCGAACAGCCGCAAACCGCTGGCCGGCGAGTTCACCTTCCGTGGCAAGACGGTCTTCGTGATCGCGAACCACTTCAACTCCAAGGGCGGCGACCAGGGGCTGACCGCCCAGTACCAGCCGCCGAGCCGCAGCTCGGAGACCCAGCGCCACCTCCAGGCGACCGCGGTGAACGCGTTCGTGAAGCAGATCCTGGACACCCAGAAGAACGCGGACGTCGTCACGCTCGGCGACATCAACGACTTCGAGTTCTCCGACACGGTGGAGATCCTGGAAGGCGACGGCGAGCTGTGGTCGGCGATCAAGTCGCTGCCCCGGAGCGAGCGTTACTCGTACGTCTACCAGGGCAACAGCCAGACGCTGGACCAGATCCTGATCAGCCCGTCGATCCGGCGCGGCTGCGACTTCGCGTACGACAGCGTGCACATCAACGCCGAGTTCCACGACCAGATCAGCGACCACGACCCGCAGGTGCTGCGGTTCCGTCCGTAACCGGTCGTGAACTCCGGCAGGGCCGGCCGAACTCCCCGTTCAGCCGGCCCTGCCGGGCGGCCCCGCGCCCGAAGAAGCGGAGCATCGCGTCGAGGAGCCGGCCCTCGGGCCCGCGCGCCGGCGAAGGCGACCGGGCCCGCCACCGAACGTGGTGAGCGAGGTACGCGCGCCCGGTGTACACGTGGAAGTCGGTGTCCGGCGCCGTCTACCGCCCGCCGTGCCGCCGCCGCATCAGCGTCGCCGCCACGACGACCGCGCCGGCCGCCGCCGCATCATCGTCGCCGCCACGACGACGGCACCGGCCGCCGCGCCCGCCGCCAGCACCGGCCCGGGGTGCCGCAGCCCCGCCAGGACGACCGTGCGCACCGGCTGCGGTACGGCACCGTGCTCGACGGCCTCGCTCGCCCGAGCGGCCTTGCCCTGGACGGCGTGGCCGGCCTTGGCGGCCCTGCCCTGCACGCCGTGGCCCGCCTGCGCCGCCTTGCCCTGCACGGCGTGGCCGGCGTGGGCGGCGGTGCTGCGCAGCTGGACGGTCATCGCGCCGGCCTTGTCCTTCAGGTCGGCGGCGCGCGCCTTGGCCCGCCCCTTGACGTCCGCCTTGGCCGCCAGCTCCTCGACCGTGTCGCCGAGTTGGCTGCGGGTCTTCTCTATCTGCCGGCGCAGCTCGTCGGGCCCCTTGGCGCCGGTGCCCTGCGTCGTCCTGTCTGTCATCGATGTGCCCTTTCCCTGATCTCCTCGACATCGGCCCTGACGCTGCCGAGGGTCACCTCGGGCGTGGGGGGTGCCGCACGGCGCAGCTGGGAGCGGCCGGTCACGGCCAGTATTCCGGCGAGCGCGAAGAGCACGCCCGTGACGATCAGCGCCGCGGCCCAGACCGGCAACGTCAGCGAGAGCGCGGCGGTGGCCGTGGCGGCGAGGGCGAGCAGCCCGGCGTAGGCGACGGCGCCCGCGGCGCCGAGAAGTCCGCCGCCGCGGCCCGCGCGCCGGCCCTTCTCGGCCAGTTCCTCCTTGGCGAGGCTCACTTCCTGTCGCACGAGCTGGGAGAGTTGTTCGGTTGCCTGCCCGACGAGTTCGCCCACCGAGTGGTGCTGCTCGGCCGCGGGCCTGGCGTGCGTGGTACCGGTCACGGTGTTCCGCCTCCTCTCGGTTCGTGAACACCCGGGTACCCGCGCCTGCCCTCCCTACCCCTGACCCGCCTCCCCGCCCCTACGCCGCCCGAGCCGCGCGAGCTGGGCCTGCAACCAGTCCAGGCGGGCCTGCAACAGCGCTGCCTCGGCGACGAGTTCGGGCACGCCGAGGTCCGGGGGCATCGGGGTCGGCAGGCCTGGCTCGGCGAGGCCGCCTTTTGGTCGTCCGGGCGTCGACCGCTCGGGCACATCGGAGGCCGCCCTCCGGTCCGTGCCCGCCTCCGCCACGACGCGCAGCCCGTCCCCGGCCAGCCGGGCGAAGGAAGCCAGGGAGACGGACGTACGGCCGCGCAGGCAGCCGGCGCAGGAGGGGGCCAGGCCGTACCAGCCGGGCCTGCCCCAGCCGGCGTCGGCGAGCGCCACCGCCGTCGCGCCACAGACGCAGGGCCCGACGGTCGCCGTGCGCACCCGCTGGCGGGCGTACCGGAAGCCCCGTTCGAAGCGGATGTACCGGCCGAGCACCCACACCTCCAGCACAACGGCCGTCCGGTGCTCGGCGGTGCACAGCAGGTCCTCGGCCACCGATCGGTCGTGCACGCAGTGGAAACCGCAGTCGCAGCGGCGGTGCGGCGCGGCGTGCCGCAGACCGTAGACACAGGACGCGTCGGCCACGACTCCGTACGGCAGCGCGCCGCCCAGCGACACACCGGTGAACCCGGCCCGGGTGCCGTCCCGCGACAGCACCGGGTGGGCGATCTTGTATCCGGTCGGCGACTCCGTCGGGCGTTCCTCCGGAAGCCGCAGCCTCATCGGGCGGTCGGCGCCTCTTCGGGCACGGACTCCGCCACGTCCTCGATCCCGGCCGGGAGTTCGAGTTCTTCCTCGTGGGCGACGGGCTGCTCCTCCGCGACTCCCGCGGCGATTGCCTTGCCGAGCTTCATGACGCCTCCCAGGACCAGATGGTGGTGGACCGTCCCGGCCATGGTGACTCATGAGGGGCCGCGTTGCCCATAGGGGCCTCGCGTCCCGCCCCGCACACCGCACTTCAGAGTCGCTTACGAATACGTCGTAGGAAATTTAAGTGGATGTGAACGATCGCCCTGCCGACACTACTCCCATGACCAGCACCGACGGCACCTCACCCGCGCCGCCCTTCGGCCGCGCCCTCTGCGCGATGATCACCCCGTTCACCGAGGCGGGCGCGCTCGACCTGGACGGTGCGCAGCGGCTCGCCGACCGGCTGGTGTCACGGGGCTGCGACGGGCTGGTGCTCAACGGCACGACGGGCGAGTCGCCGACCACGTCCGACGCCGAGAAGGCCGCGCTCGTCCGGGCGGTGCGGGAGACGGTCGGGGACCGCGCGTCCCTCGTCACGGGCGTGGGCACCTCCGACACCCGCCACACGATCGAGCTCACCCGGCAGGCGGAGCGGGCGGGCGCGGACGGCGTCCTGGTCGTCACCCCTTACTACAGCCGGCCCCCGCAGGACGCCCTGGAGGTGCACTTCCGGGAGGTGGCGGACGCGTCCGGCCTGCCGCTCGTGCTGTACGACATCCCGGCCCGCACCGGCACCCGCATCGAGCCGGAGACGCTGATCCGGCTCGCCGCGCACCCCCGCGTCGTGGCGGTCAAGGACTGCTCGTACGACTTCCTCGGCACGCAGAAGGTCCTGTCCCGCACGGACCTGGCGTACTACGCGGGCTGCGACGAGCACGTGCTCGCCCTGTACGCGGTGGGTGCGGCGGGCTGCGTCAGTACCGTGGCGAACGTGATTCCCCGTCACATCCGCGCGCTCTTGGACGACTTCGACGCGGGCGACACGGCCGGCGCGGCGCGCCGCCAGCAGCAGGCGGTGCCGCTGGTCGAGGCGATGATGTGCGCCGGACTCCCCGGCACGGTCACCGCGAAGGCCGTCCTGTCCGCGCTGGACCTGCCGTCGGGCCCGGTCCGCCCGCCCCTGCGTCCGGCGGGCCGTGAGGCGAGGGACGGACTGATGAGGGCGTACGAGGAACTGGCGGCGTACGAGGAACTGTCCGCGTGACCGGAAAGGCCCGGGGCCCCGACCGCTCACCATGTCTCCATGGCCCGCACGCGGTAGGGACCCCGGGCCCTGGCGCTCGCCGCGCTCATGGCCGGCACGGCGCTCGTCTCACTCCTGGCCTTCCCAGCACTGCTGCCACTGCCGGCAGTCGCGGCGCGACGGATCAGCTCGCGCCGTTCTCCGTGGTCTGCTCGTCGCCGATCAGCCGGAAGTGCTCCAGCACGTCCTCCGCGGGGTCGTCCACCTGGCCGAGGTTGACCAGGCCGATCCGCGGGCCGTTGTGGGAACCCGTGTTGGTCTCGTCGGCGTGCGCGACGCCCGCCGGGAGCCAGTACACCGTCGCCACGGCGACCACCCCGGCCAGCCGACGCACCGCGATCCTCGCCCGCTCGTTCGTCATTGCTCAGTCCTCGTCTCACCGTCTCGGCATCCGACCGGACACTGGGTCCACCGGGATCATCTGCCGGAAGCCACCCGAGGTCACGGAGGGTAATCCTTTTAAGTGATCGTCCTGAGCTGCGACAAGCGTCGTGCCGGGGGCCAACTCGGTTGCGGCGGGGTGGGTGGTGCCGGAGAGGATACGTGGATGGACAGTGCCCAGGACGACGTGAACGCCGCGATCGCGGGCGAGTTGCAACTGATGGACCCGCGTGTCCGCGCCTCGCGCGAACGCGCCGGGCGGCTTCTCGACCCGGAGTTCGTCGAGGTCGGCGGGTCGGGGCGGCGGTGGACGTATGAGACCATGCTCGCCGAGTTGGCCGACCATCCCGGCAGTTCGACGGACGCTCCCCGTTACGAACCGTCAGCGATCTCAGGGGTGTCGCTCGCCCCGGGCGTGGTGCATCTGACGTTCGAGACCATGCTCGGCGAACGCAGGACCAGGCACAGCTCGATCTGGCGCAAGACGGACGAAGCCGCGGGTTGGCGGATGTATTACCACCACGCCACCCGCGTGCCACCCGGCGTGGACTGAGCGCAGGCCGCCGCCGGCAGACGAGCGCGCACGCCGGGTGTTCCTCGCAGGCCCTCAGCCGATCAGGCGGGAATCCAACCGGGCCACTGTGGCGGGACGTTGCTCGGGGGGCAGAGGCCGGAGTCGCCGGGATAGCCCTCCAGCGTTCCCCGGGTCGCGAAGAGCCACCATGCGAGCCACACCGTCGCGACGACCACCAGCAGCGTCGGCAGGAAGACGCGGACCGGCGTCGGCGCGTGGAGCACCAGGCATCGGCCGACGGCGCGCGCCGCGAGCCCGACGAGTGCCTCGGCCACCACGACCACGGGGAACAAAAAGGTGAGCTCGAAGCGTCCCCCGGCCTCGTAACCCGCGTCGCAGTACGCGCGCGCCCAGGCGACCAGCGACCACGCGACGCAGCCCATGGCGGCTCCGAACAGCGCGGAGCCCGCCCAGGGGAGACAGGATTCGGATCTCGGCTCGGCTGCGTCCACGGCATGACACGACGTCGAACACGCCGTTCGCGGTTCCGGAGTGGGCCGGTGAAGGTCTACGACGCGACCCCTCCGGGTTCCGGAAGACCCGATCGACGGCGGCCCGCGTACGCGCTTCACTGTTCGGCATGAGGGGCGTGTACGTGCGGAGCGTGAAGCTCGGGTCGTGGCGACCGAGGTACTCGCTCAGGGCCCTGATGCTCTCCCCGGCGTCCAGGAGCACAGCGGCCCGTCCGAGCTCAGCCGACGTCAACCGACAACGACAGAAGCCCACGGTATCTGAGCTGGTCAGAGCCGTGGGCTTCGTTGGCCTCGCTGGTCAGCGAGAGCCTTGGTCAATAGACCGGCTGCTTCCCGCGGTTGCCGAGGCTTTCCAGAAACCGGATAGGCGTTCAACGATGACCAACGCGACACCTGCCGACAGCTCAAAGCAGCAGGTCAGGGCGTTGATCGAGACGGCGGCCGCAGGTCACCGCCGCCGATGATCAGTTGTGGCTGTGCAGGATCTCGTTCAGGCCGCCCCACTCGGCGTTGTTCGGACGCGCCTCGACCGTGCCGGTGACGGAGTTGCGCCGGAAGAGGATGTTGGAGGCGCCGGACAGCTCGCGGGCCTTGACGATCTGGCCGTCGGGCAGGGTGACGCGGGTCCCGGCGGTGAGGTACAGGCCCGCCTCGACGACACAGTCGTCACCGAGCGCGATGCCGATGCCGGCCTCGGCTCCGACGAGGGAACGCCGGCCGATGGCCACCCGCTCCTTGCCGCCGCCGGACAGGGTGCCCATGGTGGAGGCGCCGCCGCCGATGTCGGAGCCGTCGCCGACGATGACGCCCTGGGAGATCCGGCCCTCCACCATCGACGTGCCGAGGGTGCCGGCGTTGAAGTTGACGAAGCCCTCGTGCATGACGGTGGTGCCGGCGGCGAGGTGGGCGCCGAGGCGGACGCGGTCGGCGTCGGCGATGCGGACGCCCGCGGGGGCCACGTAGTCGGTCATGCGCGGGAACTTGTCGACGCCGAAGACGCTCAGGTGCAGGCCGCGGGCTCGGGCGGCGAGCCGTACGGTCTCCAGGGTGTCCACGGCGACCGGGCCGAGGGAGGTCCAGGCGACGTTGGCGAGCAGGCCGAAGATGCCGTCCAGGTTCGGCTCGTTCGGCTTGACCAGCCGGTGCGAGAGCACGTGCAGGCGCAGGTAGGCGTCGTGGGTGTCGAGCGGCTTGTCGTCGACGGAGGAGATGACCGTCCGGACCGCCACGACCTCCACGCCGCGCACCTCGTCCTTGCCGAGGGCCGCGACGCCGTGCTCGCCGAGCAGCTCGGCGGTGCGCGCCTCGTCGAGGCGCTCGGTGCCGGCCGGGCCGGGCTCGGTGGCCAGCTCGGGCGCGGGGAACCAGGTGTCGAGAACAGTGCCGTCAGCGGCGATCGTGGCAAGGCCGGCGGCCGCGGCGCCGGTGGTGCGAGGAGCAGTCGTGTCGGTCATGAGGGAAACCTAACCGGCGGAACGCCACGGATGCGAACCCGGGCGCCCGCGTCTCAGGTGACGGGCGGTACGGGTCCCCGCCGACGGTCCGCTCCGAGGCGGGCGGTGAGCTCGGTCAACATCCCTCTTGCTCGGGGGTGGCGCGGAGTCCGGGGAGTCCTGGGATGGGGGCCAGCGTACGCACCGTTGTGTACAGGCGTACACAACGGCGGGAAAAGAGCAGGCTTCGTCAACCACGAGGAGGAAGAGCAGGCTCCGTCGACCACGACGGGTACGACAGTGGCCCCCGGCGGGACGCCGGGGGCCACTGACAGGAACGGGGAGCGCGGGCTCAGACGTTGAAGCCCAGCGCCCGCAGCTGCTCGCGACCGTCGTCCGTGATCTTGTCCGGCCCCCACGGCGGCATCCAGACCCAGTTGATGCGCAGCTCGCTGACCAGGCCGTCCGTGGCGGACTTGGCCTGGTCCTCGATGACGTCCGTGAGCGGGCAGGCCGCGGACGTCAGGGTCATGTCGACGGTCGCGATGTTCGCGTCGTCGATGTGGATGCCGTAAATCAGGCCGAGGTTGACGACGTCGATGCCCAGCTCGGGATCGACGACGTCCATCAGGGCCTCACGGAGCTCCTCCTCCGAGGCCGGTTTCATCTCCACGGTCTCGCTCATGCCGTCTTCCTTTCGGCGTCGGCGCCCAGCGCCTGGGCCGTCGCGTCCTTCCACGCCATCCAGCTCAGGAGGGCGCACTTCACCCGGGCCGGGTACTTGGAGACACCCGCGAACGCGACCGCGTCCTCCAGGATGTCCTCCATCGCGTCGTCCGGTTCGATCTTCCCCTTCGACTGCATCAGCTCCAGGAAGGTCTCCTGGATCCGCTGCGCGTCGGCCAGCTCCTTGCCGACGAGGAGCTCGTTCAGTACGGAGGCGGAGGCCTGGCTGATCGAGCAGCCCTGACCCTCGTACGAGACGTCACTGATCGTCGAGCCGTCGTACTTCACCCGCAGGGTGATCTCGTCGCCGCAGGTCGGGTTCACATGGTGCACCTCGGCGTCGCCATCCCGCAGACCACGCCCGTGAGGGTGCTTGTAGTGGTCCAGGATGACTTCCTGGTACATGGAATCCAGTTTCACCGTTTCAGCACGCCCCTCAGCCGAAGAAGTTCCGTACGTGCTCCAGGCCGTCGACCAGAGCGTCGATCTCGGCCGGCGTGGAGTACAGATAGAACGACGCTCGCGTGGTCGCAGGAATTCCGTAGCGCAGGCACACCGGACGGGCGCAGTGGTGACCCACACGGACCGCGATGCCCTGCTCGTCCAGGACCTGGCCCACGTCGTGCGGGTGGATGTCACCGAGGGTGAAGGAGATCGCGGCGCCGCGCTCCTCGGCCGTGGTGGGGCCGATGATGCGTAGGTCGGGGACCTCCGTCAGGCGCTTGACCGCGTACTCGGTGAGCGCGTGCTCGTGGGCGAGGATCTTGTCCATGCCGATCGAGTTCAGGTAGTCGATCGCCGCGCCCAGCCCGACCGCCTGCGCGATCGGCGGGGTGCCCGCCTCGAACTTGTGCGGCGCGGGGGCGTACGTCGAGGAGTGCATCGACACCGTCTCGATCATCTCGCCGCCGCCGAGGAACGGAGGCAGGTCCTCCAGCAGCTCCTGGCGGCCCCACAGGACGCCGATGCCCGTCGGGCCGCACATCTTGTGCCCGGTGAAGGCGACGAAGTCGGCCTGGAGCGCCTGCACGTCCAGCGGCATGTGCGGCGCGGCCTGCGAGGCGTCGATGCACACGAGCGCGCCCACCTCCTGCGCGCGGCGCACTATCGCCTCGACCGGGTTGAAGGTGCCGAGGATGTTGGACACCAGCACGAAGGAGACGATCTTCGTCTTCTCCGTGATGATCTCGTCGATGTTGGAGAGGTCGAGCCGGCCGTCGTCGGTCAGGCCGAACCACTTCAGCTTCGCGCCCGTGCGCTGCGCCAGCAGCTGCCACGGCACGATGTTGCTGTGGTGCTCCATCTCCGTGATGACGATCTCGGTCTCGGAGTCCACCCGGTAGGGCTCGTCGGCCCAGCCGAGCATGTTCGCCACGAGGTTCAGCGACTCGGAGGCGTTCTTGGTGAAGATCACCTCGTCGCGGCTGGGCGCGTTGATGAACGCGGCGACCTTGTCGCGCGCGCCCTCGTACAGCGCCGTGGCCTCCTCGGCGAGCACATGCACACCGCGGTGGACGTTGGCGTTGTAGCGCTCGTAGTACTCACTGAGGGCGTCCAGCACCTGCCGCGGCTTCTGCGAGGTCGCCGCGTTGTCCAGGTACACGAGCTTCCTGCCGTCGTGGACCTGTCGCTCCAGAACGGGGAAGTCCTTGCGGATCGCCTCGGTGTCGAGGAGGCCCGGCAGCTGTGTCACGCGGATGCGCCACCCTTCGTGTATGCCTCGTAGCCCTCGTTCTCCAGCTTGTCGGCGAGCTCGGCGCCGCCGGACTCGACGATGCGACCGGCCGAGAAGACGTGGACGTAGTCGGGCTTGATGTAGCGGAGGATCCGCGTGTAGTGCGTGATCAGCAGGGTGCCGACCTCACCGGTCTCGCGGACGCGGTTGACGCCCTCGGAGACGACGCGCAGCGCGTCGACGTCCAGGCCGGAGTCGGTCTCGTCCAGGATGGCGACCTTCGGCCGGAGCAGTTCCAGCTGGAGGATCTCGTGGCGCTTCTTCTCACCGCCGGAGAAGCCCTCGTTGACGTTGCGCTCGGCGAAGGCGGGGTCGATGGAGAGGCGCTCCATGGCCTCCTTGACCTCCTTCACCCAGGTGCGCAGCTTGGGGGCCTCGCCGCGGACCGCGGTGGCGGAGGTGCGCAGGAAGTTGGAGACCGAGACGCCGGGGACCTCGACCGGGTACTGCATCGCGAGGAACAGCCCGGCGCGGGCGCGCTCGTCGACGGACATCTCCAGGACGTCCTCGCCGTCGAGCGTGACGGTGCCGCCGGTGATCGTGTACTTCGGGTGACCCGCCAGCGAGTAGGCGAGGGTCGACTTGCCCGAGCCATTGGGGCCCATGATGGCGTGCGTCTCGCCCTGCTTCACGGTCAGGTCGACGCCCTTGAGGATCTCCTTCGTGGCGTTGTCGGCCTCGACGGTGACGTGCAGGTCTCGGATTTCAAGCGTTGCCATGGGTGCCTCAGGACTCCTGGGTGAGGGAGACGAGTACGTCGTCCCCTTCGATCTTTACGGGGTATACGGGGACGGGGCGCGTCGCGGGGAGGCCGGACGGCTTGCCGGTACGCAGGTCGAACGAGGACCCGTGCAGCCAGCACTCGATCTGGCAGTCCTCCACCTCGCCCTCGGAGAGCGAGACGTTCGCGTGGGAGCAGATGTCGTGGATCGCGAACACTTCGCCCTCGGTCTGCACGATGGACACCGGGGTGCCGTCGAGTTCCACCCGCTTCGGGGTGCCCTCCTCCAGCTCGCTCAGTGCGCAGGCGCGTACGAAGGTGGTCATGCGACCGACGCCTCCAGCTCCTCATCGATCTTGGCGATCAGGCGCTCCTCGATGTCCGGGACGCCGATCTGCTGGACCAGCTCGGCGAAGAAGCCGCGGACCACCAGCCGGCGGGCCTCGTGCTCCGGGATGCCGCGGGCCATCAGGTAGAACAGCTGCTCGTCGTCGAAGCGGCCGGTGGCGGACGCGTGTCCGGCGCCGACGATCTCGCCGGTCTCGATCTCCAGGTTCGGCACCGAGTCGACCCGCGCGCCGTCCGTCAGGACGAGGTTGCGGTTCATCTCGTACGTGTCCGTGCCCTCGGCCTTGGCCTCGATCAGCACGTCACCGATCCACACGGCGTGCGCCTCTTCGCCCTGGAGCGCGCCCTTGTAGACGACGTTGGACTTGCAGTGCGGGGTGTTGTGGGTGACCAGCAGGCGGTGCTCCTGGTGCTGCCCGGCGTCGGTGAAGTACAGGCCGAACAGCTCGGCCTCGCCGCCGGTCCCGGCGTACTGCACGCGCGGGTGCAGTCGTACGACGTCGCCGCCGAAGGTGACCACGACGGACTTGAAGGAGGCGTCCCGGCCGACGAGGGCGTTGTGCTGGGCCACGTGCACGGCCTTGTCGTCCCAGTCCTGGACGGAGACGACGGTCAGCTTGGCGCCGTCGCCGAGGACGTACTCCACGTTGGCGGCGAGCACGGCGTCACCGGTGTGGTCGATGACGACGACGGCCTCGGCGAAGGCTCCCAGCTCGACGACCTGGTGGCCGTAGGCGACCCCGCCCTGGCCGTGCACGGCGATGCGGATCGGCTCGGTGAGGACCGTCTCCTTGGGGACGGTGACGACACCGGCCTTCTCGAACGCCGAGTACGCCTGGGCGGCGACGCGGTCCACCGGGGTGCCGGTCCTGCCGAGCCGTGCGTCGTCACGACCGACGGTCTCGACGACGACGCCTGCGGGGGCCTCGACCTCGATCCGCACACCGTCTCCGGTGGCGACGGCGGTGCCGTCGTGCAGGCCGCGCAGGCGCTCCAGCGGGGTGAACCGCCACTCCTCCTCACGGCCGTGCGGGACCGGGAAGTCCGCCACGTCGAAGGACGGGGGCGCGCTCATGCGCGAGACGACGGTCGACTCCGCGGCGACCGCGATCGAACCGGCGGTGGTCGACCCGACCGGGATGTTCTGAGCCTCAGCCATGGCTGTCGTTGTGCTCTCTTTCCTACGTCTAGAAATCGGGAGGCTGCCGGAGGGCGGTCTTAGCCGACCGCGCCTTCCATCTGCAGCTCGATCAGCCGGTTGAGCTCGAGGGCGTACTCCATGGGCAGCTCCTTGGCGATCGGCTCGACGAAGCCGCGCACGATCATCGCCATCGCCTCGTCCTCGCTCAGACCGCGGCTCATCAGGTAGAAGAGCTGGTCCTCGGAGACCTTGGAGACGGTCGCCTCGTGGCCCATGGACACGTCGTCCTCGCGGACGTCGACGTACGGGTATGTGTCCGAGCGGGAGATGGTGTCGACGAGCAGCGCGTCGCACAGCACGTTGGACTTGGAACCCGGGGCACCCTCGCCGATCTCGATGAGACCGCGGTAGGAGGTACGGCCACCGCCACGCGCCACCGACTTGGAGACGATGTTGGAGGAGGTGTTGGGGGCCATGTGGACCATCTTGGCGCCGGCATCCTGGTGCTGCCCCTCGCCCGCGAAGGCGATGGAGAGGGTCTCGCCCTTGGCGTGCTCGCCCATCAGGTAGACGGCCGGGTACTTCATCGTCACCTTGGAGCCGATGTTGCCGTCGATCCACTCCATGGTCGCGCCCTCGTAGGCGACGGCGCGCTTGGTGACCAGGTTGTAGACGTTGTTCGACCAGTTCTGGATGGTCGTGTAGCGGCAGCGGGCGTTCTTCTTGACGATGATCTCGACGACCGCGGAGTGCAGCGAGTCCGACTTGTAGATCGGGGCCGTGCAACCCTCGACGTAGTGCACGTAGGCACCCTCGTCGACGATGATCAAGGTCCGCTCGAACTGGCCCATGTTCTCCGTGTTGATGCGGAAGTAGGCCTGGAGCGGGATCTCGACGTGCACGCCCTTCGGGACGTAGATGAAGGAGCCGCCGGACCACACGGCGGTGTTCAGCGCGGCGAACTTGTTGTCACCGGCCGGGATGACCGTGCCGAAGTACTCCTTGAAGAGCTCCGGGTGCTCCTTCAGCGCGGTGTCGGTGTCGAGGAAGATGACGCCCTGCTCCTCCAGGTCCTCCCGGATCTGGTGGTAGACGACCTCGGACTCGTACTGGGCCGCGACACCGGCGACGAGGCGCTGCTTCTCCGCCTCGGGGATGCCCAGCTTGTCGTACGTGTTCTTGATGTCCTCGGGCAGGTCCTCCCAGGACTCCGCCTGCTTCTCCGTGGAGCGCACGAAGTACTTGATGTTGTCGAAGTCGATGCCCGACAGGTCCGAGCCCCAGTTCGGCATGGGCTTCTTCTCGAAGAGCTTCAGGCCCTTGAGGCGGAGCTTGGTCATCCACTCCGGCTCGGACTTCTTCGAGGAGATGTCCCGGACGACGTCCTCGTTCAGGCCGCGCTTCGCTGCGGCGCCGGCCTCGTCGGAGTCGGCCCAGCCGTATTCGTACTTGCCCAGGCCCTCGAGTTCGGGGTGGGCAGTCTCCGTGGGGAGAGTCATGCGGGGTTCCTCCCGGCCGTGCTTGCAGTGTTGTGGGTCGTGGAAGTCTTGGGAACGAACGTCGTGCAGACACCGTCGCCGTGCGCGATCGTGGCCAGCCGCTGGACGTGGGTGCCGAGCAGCTCGGCGAAGATCTCCGTCTCGGCCTCGCAGAGCTGCGGGAACTGCTCGGCGACGTGGGCGACTGGGCAGTGGTGCTGACACAGCTGCTCGCCGGTGGGCGCGCTGCGCGCCGTAGCAGCGTACCCGTCCACGCTGAGGGCCTTGGCCAGCGCTTCCGTCCGCTTGTCGGGGGCGGCGGACTCGACGGCCGTGCGGTACGCGTTCGCCTGGGCGGCGATACGGGCGCGGGCGAATGCGGCGACCGCCTCGCTGCCGCCCTCACGCTCGGCGATCCAGCGCAGCGCATCGGCGGCGAGCTTGTCGTAGGACTGGTCGAAGGCGTCCCGGCCGCAGTCGGTGAGCGCGAACACCTTGGCGGGCCGGCCACGCGTCCGCGCCCCGTAGACCCGCTGCTCGCGCGCCTCGACCACGTCGTCGGCGACGAGCGCGTCCAGGTGCCTGCGTACGGCCGCCTGGGTGAGTCCGAGCCGTGCGGCGAGTTCGGCGACGGTCGACGGGCCGTGGTCCAGGATGGACCGCGCGACCCGGTTGCGCGTTGAGCGCTCCCCGGTCGCGAGCTCCTCCTGAGGGGTCCCCGTGGGGGTCTCCCGAGCCTCGCCGACGTTTTTCACAACGCCATTGTTGCGTAATTCCTCAGAGGCAGGCAAGCGGCGTCCATGGCGGCGGAAGGTGCCCTGCGTCACTTAGGCAAACCTAATCCGACCTGCGAAAACGATCTCTGATCGATCACGGCGCGGAAGTTGCGGCGGCCTCTCCGCGGCCCGTCCGGAACACTCCCGGACCATGCCCACACCCCCTCCGACCGGCCCTTGTGACCCGTGACTCCGTCGCCGCCGAGCTGGGGGCGCTCGGTGTCCGGGCGGGCGAGACCCTGCTCGTCCACTCCTCCCTCCGGGCGCTCGGCTGGGTCTGCGGAGGCACGGTCGCGGTCGTCCAGGGCCTGATCGACGCGATCGGCCCGCAGGGCACGCTCGTGGTGCCCACCCAGTCCGGCCACCTGTCGACCCGGCCGTGCGGGCCCACCCGCCGGTGCCCGGGCAGTGGTGGGCGACGATCCGGGCCACGTTGCCCGCGTACGACGCCCTGATCACCCCGACCCGCGGGGTGGGCGTGATCCCCGAGACCGTCCGCCGATGGCCGTGCGCTGCGCAGCGCCCATCCGCAGACGTCCTTCGCGGCGCTCGGCCCCCACGCGGCCGGGATCGTCGACGGCCACGCCACCGACTGCCGGCTCGGCGAGCGCAGCCCGCCGGCCCGGCTGGAGGCGCTCCGCGCCCGGGGGCTGCTGCTCGGCCGCGGCTACGCCGCGTGCACCAGCTTCCATCTCGCCGTATACCGGACACCGGCCCCGCTCGTCGAGGTGGGGCGGCCGGGGCCGGCGGGCCGGGAGGTGGTGACCGAGGTGTCCATCTCCTCCGAGCGCTTCGACGAGCCGGGCCACGACGTCGAGCGGGACCGTCCCGTCGTACGGGGCCGGGTCGGGGCGGCCGAGGCGCGGCTGTTCCCGGTGGCGGACGCGGTGGCGTGGGCACAGCGGTGGCTGGCGGTGCACCGGCCCCGTGAGGAGGACTTCCCGCACCCGCCCGTCCGAGGGACCGGGCACGTACCTAGACTCTGGACCCATGCGAAGTGAGCCCGTGGTCCAGGTGCAGGCCCTGGTGAAGCGGTACGGCGACAGGACCGCGGTCGACGGCCTGGACCTCGAGGCCCGGCCGGGCGTCACCGCCGTGCTCGGTCCCAACGGGGCCGGCAAGACCACCACGGTCGAGACCTGCGAGGGGTACCGCAGGCCGGACTCCGGCACGGTGCGCGTCCTGGGCCTCGACCCGGTGCGCCAGTCCCGCGAGCTGCGGCCGCGGATCGGCGTGATGCTCCAGTCCGGCGGCGTCTACTCCGGTGCCCGCGCGAACGAGATGCTGCGCCATGTGGCCCGGCTGCACGCGCACCCGCTCGACGTGGACGCCCTGATCGAACGCCTCGGCCTCGGCTCCTGCGGCCGCACCGCCTACCGCCGCCTGTCCGGCGGCCAGCAGCAGCGGCTGGCGCTGGCCATGGCCGTGGTGGGCCGCCCGGAGCTGGTGTTCCTGGACGAGCCCACCGCGGGGCTCGACCCGCAGGCACGCCGGGCCACCTGGGACCTCGTGCGCGAGCTGCGTGCCGACGGCGTCTCCGTCATCCTCACGACCCACTACATGGACGAGGCCGAGCAGCTCGCCGACGACGTCGCGATCATCGACGCGGGCCGGGTCATCGCCCAGGGCTCCCCCGAGGAGCTGTGCCGCGGCGGCGCCGAGAACACGCTGCGCTTCACCGGCCGCCCGGGCCTCGACGTCGGCTCGCTGCTCAAGGCGCTCCCCGCGGACTGCGCCGCCGCCGAGCTGACGCCGGGGTCGTACCGGGTCGTCGGCAAGATCGACCCGCAGCTGCTGGCGACGGTGACGTCCTGGTGCGCCCAGCACGGGGTGATGCCGGACCGGATCTCGGTGGAACGGCACACGCTGGAGGACGTCTTCCTGGAGCTGACCGGCAAGGAGCTGCGCTCGTGACCACCACGGCCGAGAACGGGACGTACGCACCCAGGCCCGGCGCGGCCCCCCTCCCCCGCATGATCGCGGCGCAGGCGGCGCTGGAGACGAGGATGCTGCTGCGCAACGGCGAGCAGCTGCTGCTGACGGTGATCATCCCGACGTTGCTGCTGGTGCTCTTCAGCACCGTCGACATCGTCGACACGGGCGAGGGCAGGGCCGTCGACTTCCTGGCCCCCGGCATTCTCGCGCTCGCCGTGCTGTCGACGGCCTTCACGGGCCAGGCCATCGCGACGGGCTTCGAACGCCGGTACGGCGTGCTGAAGCGGCTGGCCTCCACGCCGCTCCCGCGCTGGGGCCTGATGACGGCGAAGACCGCGTCCGTGCTGGTCGTCGAGGTGCTCCAGGTGATCCTGGTGACGGTGATCGCGCTCGCGCTGGGCTGGTCGCCGCAGGGCAACCCCTTCGCCGTCCTGCTCCTGCTGGTCCTCGGCACGGCCGCCTTCTCCGGGCTCGGTCTGCTGATGGCGGGCACGCTCAAGGCGGAGGCGACGCTGGCCGCCGCGAACCTGGTCTTCCTCCTGCTGCTCGTCGGCGGGGGCGTCGTCGTCCCGCTGGAGAGGTTCCCGGACGCCGCGCAGAGCGTGCTGGGCCTGCTGCCCATCGCGGCGCTGTCGGACGGGCTGCGGGACGTGCTCCAGCACGGCGCCGGGATGCCGTGGGGAGACCTGGCGATCCTGGCCGGCTGGTCGGTCGTGGGCCTGGCGGCGGCGGGCCGGTTCTTCCGCTGGGAGTAGCGCGCGACGGCCCGGGCCGACCCCTCGTGAACGTGTGCACAAGCAGCCCCCTACGATGGTGGGCGTGCCAAAGTTGACCCGCGCCGACGCCGAAGCGGCCCTGCGCAACCCGCTCGCCTTCATCGCCGCACGCTGGACCCCCACCACCAGGACGGTTCAGCGGGCGGCTCTCGTCGCACTCGTCATGTCGGTGGTCATCGTCGTCACCGGCGGCGCGGTGCGGCTGACCGGCTCGGGCCTCGGCTGCCCGACCTGGCCCAAGTGCACGGCCGACTCCCTGGCCACCACGCGGGAGATGGGCCTGCACGGCGTCATCGAGTTCGGCAACCGCCTGCTGACGTACGTGCTGTGCGCGGCGGTCGGCTGGGCGATCATCGCCGCCCGTGCCCAGAAGCCGTGGCGGCGCGGTCTGACCCGGCTGGGCTGGGCACAGTTCTGGGTCGTGATGAGCAACGCCGTGCTCGGCGGCATCGTGGTGCTGGTCGGCCTCAACCCGTACACGGTCGCCGCCCACTTCCTCGCCACGACCGCACTGATCACGGTCGCCGCGGTGATGTGGCAGCGGACCCGGGAGGGCGACGGTGCGGCACGGCCGCTGGTCGGCAAGGCCGTGCGGCAGCTGGTGTGGTGCCTGGTCGCCGCGAGCGTCCTGCTGGTGATGGTGGGCACGGTCGTCACCGGCGCCGGCCCGCACGCGGGTGACTCAAGCGACGTGCCGCGCATGCCGGTGGACTGGGAGATGGTCAGCAAGGTGCACGCGGTCCTGGCGTGGATCGTGGTGACGCTGACCTTCGCGCTGTGGTTCGTCCTGAAGGCCGTCGACGCCCCGCGCGGCCCGCTGGACCGCACCCGCGACCTGTTCCTGGTCCTGCTCGCCCAGGGCGTCATCGGGTACGTCCAGTACTTCATGGACCTGCCCGAGCTGCTGGTCGGCCTGCACATGCTCGGCTCGTGCCTGGTGTGGATCGCGGTCCTGCGCGTGGTCCTGGCCCTGCGGGAGCGCCCGGTGGAGACGCCGGGCGACGTAGCCGCTCCTCAGGAGTACGCCGCCACCAGCGCGTCGATCGCCGGTCCCAGGTAGTTCCGCGTCAGCTCGGTCCGCCGCGCCGTCCACTCCGGGCCGGGCGGCGCGGGATCGCCGTACCGCCGCCCGCGGACGTCCTCGACCACCTCCGCGGGCGCCCCGAGGCCGGGCAGCACCTCGAGCGCCTCCCGCTTGGTGATCAACCGCCCGTCCCGCAGGGTCACGGCGGCCCGGGCGAAGGTCGTCAGCCCCACGTCGACCCAGACGTCGTGCGTCCACAGCGGCGCCCGGCGTACGGCGGGCCGCCAGAAGTCCCGCTGGTCGCGTACGACGAAGCCGTTCAGCTCCTGGTCCGTGACGGGCGGGAGGACGTCCGTCGGCCGGACGCCGTGCAGGACCCGGCCGAAGGCGTGCAGTTCCCGACGGGTCACGGGGGTGACCGGGCGGCGCAGCAGCTGCCGGTGCGCCCAGGTGAGATGCGGTCGCCGGGAGTCGGCCGACGCACCGGGCGTCATATAGCTGCAGTGCAGAGCGGCGGCGAGGGGCTCGGCACGCAGTCGGCTGTGCAGTGCCGCCACCCGCCATGCGGTCACGGGCGTCACGGGTCTCGGCAGCACGGCGATCAGGTCGAGATCGCTACGGCCCTCCTGGTAGTCGCCACCGGCGAGCGAACCGTGCGCCCAGACGGCGAGCGGCTCGAGCGGCCGGAGCTCGGCGAGGAAGCGGTCGAGCAGGTCCTGGGTCGGCATCCGACCAGTCTGAACAGCTCAGTCCAGCCCGTACACCCTGCGCGCGTTCCCCGCCGCGATCAGGCCCGCGACCCGCTGGGCGTCCGCCAGGGACCAGGCGCCCTCGGCCACCCAGGTGCCGAGCACACGGGCCAGCGCCTCGCGGAACAGGCGGGCGCCCACGACGTGCAGCTCGGGCAGGCCCTGGGCGCCGCTGGAGAAGAGGATCTTGCCGAAGGGCGCCAGTTCCAGGATCTCGGCGAGGACGGTGGCGGCGCGGGCGCCGGTGCGCACCAGCGCGGCGCCGGAGTCGGCGTAGACGTGCGGGAAGACGCCGGCGAGGTGGGCGGCGTGCCGGTGGTACGGGTAGCCGTGCAGCAGGACCAGGTCGGTTCCCATGCCGGCCGTGGCGCGCACGAAGTCCGTGAGCAGCACCGGGTCCGTGCGGTCGATGCGCAGGCCGGGTTCGCCGAGCCCGGCGTGCAGCTGCAGGGGCAGGCCGGAGGCGACCGCGATCCACAGCAGATGCCGCAGCAGGACCGGGTCGCTCAGCTCGCCGCCGACCCGGCGGCCGGCCAGCCAGCGGCCCGCCGCGCCCCGTACCTCGCCCGCCCCGGGCGGCTCGGGGGCGAGCGCCAGACCGTGCCGGACGCCGGCGACGGAGGTGAAGGCGACGGCGTTCGCGGCGGCCCCGTGCACCGACTCGGCGAGGTTCGCCAGGAACGACTCGACCGTGCCGGAGGTGTCGGCGACCTGCTCGGCCAGCAGCTCCAGCCGGACGATCTCACGCGCCTGCGCGGTCGCCGTCGAGGCCATCTCGGTGGGGCCGGTGAGGTCGCCGGGCAGCCCGGTGTCCATCAGGTACGTGGTGATGCCGCTGCCGCGCAGCAGGCGCCGGGCCGCCTCCAGCACGCCGAGTTCACGGCGTCGGGCGAGATAGCGGGCGGGCGAGCAGTGCGGCTCGAGGCCCAGCAGAGGGGGGCACCAGCGGCGTACCGCGAAGCCGGTCTGGGTGTCGAAGAGGGTGGTGCCGGGGGCGGGCGGGCCCTCGGTGCGGGCCAGCTGGGCCTCGAAGGTGCCGAGGCCCAGCTCCGTTCTCAGGACACCGTGGCAGTACTGGTCCACGAGGGACGGCGTTTCGATCATCCGGACTCCCGGGACTGGACCACGTACTCCTACGAGTCCTAACGGGTGAACCGGGTGTCAGGTGTTGCGTCCGACGCGCCGCCGCAAAAACGTCCGGGGAAATACCCGGGAAGGCCGAAGAAAAGCCCGGAAAGACGGACCGCTCAGCCGCCGATCTGGATTCCGGCCATCCGCTTCCACTCGTACGGGCCGGTCTTCACCTTCGCCGCGAAGTCGCCGTCGAAGGACTCGTGGGCGGTGAGGCCGGACTTCTCCACCGCCTTCTCGGCGGTCGCGTACGACGGCGCCACCAGGTCGCCCCAGCCGCCGTCCTCGCCGACCAGCACGATCCGGGCGCCGCGCTGCCCGAGATAGGCGACCTGGGCCTCGGCCCCTCCGTGCGCCTTGGCGAAGGCGCTGATCTGCTTGGCGAGCCGGGTCACCCGGCGCTCGTCCACCTGCTGCGTGTCTCCCATGAACAGGATGCTACCGACGAGTAGTGCGACCTGCGACGGACGGTGGGCGTGACGCCCGCCTCAGGCGGCGTCTACCGCAGGAAGGGGTCCACCGCCACCGCCACGAACAGCAGCGACACATAGGTGATGGACCAGTGGAACAGCCGCATCTCCTTCAGCTTCGTGCCCGTCACCTCGGCCTTCGCCCGGTTCTGCAGCGCGTGCGCCTCCCACAGCCACCAGCCGCCCGCCGCCAGCGCGACCAGCGTGTAGAACCAGCCGGTGTAGCCGAGCGGGGTCAGCAGCAGCGAGACGGCGACCATGACCCAGCTGTAGATCACGATCTGCTTGGCGACGACCTTGTTCGACGCGATGACCGGCAGCATCGGCACGCCGACACGCGCGTAGTCGTCCTTCACCTTCATCGACAGCGGCCAGTAGTGCGGCGGCGTCCAGAAGAAGATCACCATGAACAGGACGAGCGGCGCCCACGACAGCGAGTTCGTCACCGCCGTCCAGCCGATCAGCACCGGCAGGCAGCCCGCGATGCCGCCCCACACGATGTTCTGCGAGGTCCGGCGCTTGAGGATCATCGTGTAGACGACGACGTAGAAGAGGAGCGCGCCGAGGGCGAGCCACGCCGACAGCCAGTTGACGGCGAGGCCGAACAGCAGCGTCGACGCGATCCCGAGGGCGATGCCGAAGGCGAGGCACTCGCGAGGGCTGACCATCCCGGTGACCAGCGGACGCTGCGAGGTGCGGTCCATCAGCGCGTCGATGTCGCGGTCGATGTACATGTTCAGCGCGTTGGCGCCGCCCGCGGAGAGGTACCCGGCCAGACAGGTGACCAGCACGAGGCCGAGGTCCGGCACGCCCTGCTCGGCGAGGAACATCACCGGCACGGTGGTGATCAGCAGCAGCTCGATGATCCGTGGCTTGGTCAGCGCCACGAACGCCTTGACACGGGCCCCGAACGGCCGGTGACTCGGGCTCTGGCTCGTCCCGATAACCCCCGCAGGACGGGATTCAACGGCCGTCACGCACACCCCTGACAGAGACATCCCAGCGAGCCGGCCCGTGTGAAGTCCGGGTAAAGGCTCGCGCGTACCACGCCACTGTAGACGTTGCCCATACCGCGACCTTCGCGGGGGTGGGGTCGTGTTGGACAGCGCGCTCCGACGTGCGTCGGAAGCGTCGATTGAGCAGTCGGATGAGCGGCTTCGTATTCACTTGCCGAATGCGGAATGACCCGGTCGGGAGGCGGATCCACGACACTCCCGGCAGTCTTGAATGACGCGAAAAAAGGCACGTTCTTACGGGGGTAGGCTCGACAACGGCCGGTGGGCGCCATGTGCACCGGCAGCCGGTGTACGCCCAGGACACCGGCCTTCGACATGTGGAGAGGAGCCCTGACTCAGGGTGAGCACCAAGCCGACCACCACAGACCTCGAGTGGACCGAGCTGGACCAGCGGGCCGTCGACACCGCCCGCGTCCTGGCCGCCGACGCCGTACAGAAGGTCGGCAACGGCCATCCCGGTACGGCGATGAGCCTGGCGCCGGTCGCCTACACCCTCTTCCAGAAGGTGATGCGGCACGACCCGGCGGACGCCGACTGGGTCGGGCGGGACCGTTTCGTCCTGTCCGCCGGGCACTCGTCCCTGACCCTCTACACCCAGCTGTACCTGGCCGGCTTCGGCCTGGAGCTGGACGATCTGAAGGCCTTCCGGACGTGGGGCTCCAAGACCCCGGGTCACCCCGAGTACGGCCACACCGTGGGCGTCGAGACCACCACCGGGCCGCTCGGCCAGGGTGTCGCCAACGCGGTCGGCATGGCGATGGCGGCCCGCTACGAGCGCGGCCTGTTCGACCCGGAGGCGCCGCGGGGCGAGTCCCCGTTCGACCACTTCATCTACTGCATCGCCGGTGACGGCTGCCTCCAGGAGGGCATCTCCGCCGAGGCGTCCTCCCTCGCCGGCCACCAGCAGCTCGGCAACCTGATCCTGCTGTGGGACGACAACCACATCTCGATCGAGGGCGACACCGAGACCGCCGTCTCCGAGGACACCGTCAAGCGGTACGAGGCGTACGGCTGGCACGTCCAGCGCGTGGCCCCGAAGCCGGACGGCGACCTGGACCCGCACGCGATCTACAACGCGATCGAGCAGGCCAAGAAGGTCACGGACCGGCCGTCGTTCATCGCGCTGCGCTCGATCATCGCCTGGCCCGCCCCGAACGCGCAGAACACCGAGGCCGCGCACGGCTCGGCGCTCGGCGACGAGGAGGTCGCGGCCACCAAGCGCGTCCTCGGCTTCGACCCGGAGAAGACCTTCGAGGTGTCCGACGAGGTGCTCGGCCACACCCGGCAGGCGCTGGAGCGGGGCCGACAGGTCAAGGCGGAGTGGGAGAAGTCGTACCAGGAGTGGCGCGACAGCAACCCGGAGCGTGCCGCCGAGTTCGACCGGGTCGCCAAGGGCGAGCTGCCCACCGGCTGGGAGGAGAAGATCCCGGTCTTCGAGGCGGGCAAGGCGGTCGCCACCCGGGCCGCGTCCGGCAAGGTGCTCCAGGCGCTCGGCGCGGTCGTCCCCGAGCTGTGGGGCGGCTCCGCCGACCTCGCCGGCTCGAACAACACGACGATCGACAAGACGTCGTCGTTCCTCCCGGCGGGCAACCCGCTGCCGGAGGCCCAGCCGTACGGCCGCACGGTCCACTTCGGCATCCGCGAGCACTCCATGGCCGCGGAGATGAACGGCATCGCGCTGCACGGCAACACCCGGATCTACGGCGGCACGTTCCTGGTCTTCTCCGACTACATGCGCAACGCCGTCCGCCTCTCGGCGCTGATGCACCTGCCGGTGACGTACGTGTGGACGCACGACTCCATCGGCCTCGGCGAGGACGGCCCGACGCACCAGCCGGTCGAGCACCTGGCCTCGCTGCGCGCGATCCCGGGTCTGAACGTGGTCCGCCCGGCGGACGCCAACGAGACCGCGATCGCCTGGCGCGAGATCCTCAAGCGGTACACCAAGGAGTACGGCAAGGGCGCCCCGCACGGCCTCGCGCTGACCCGCCAGGGCGTACCGACGTACGAGCCGAACGAGGACGCGGCGCGCGGTGGCTACGTGCTGTTCGAGGCCGAGGGCGGCGAACCCCAGGTCATCCTGATCGCGACCGGCTCCGAGGTGCACGTGGCCGTCGAGGCGCGCGAGCAGCTCCAGGCCGACGGCGTGCCCACGCGCGTGGTGTCGATGCCGTCCGTGGAGTGGTTCGAGGAGCAGGACCAGGGGTACCGGGACAGCGTGCTGCCGCCGTCCGTGAAGGCCCGCGTCTCGGTCGAGGCGGGCATTGGTCTGACCTGGCACAAGTACGTGGGGGACGCCGGACGCACCGTTTCCCTGGAGCACTTCGGTGCTTCGGCCGACGGCAAGGTCCTTTTCCGCGAATACGGCTTCACTGCCGAAAACGTGGCCGCGGCGGCCCGGGAATCGATCGCCGCCACCCAGCGCTGACGCTCATATACGACACGTAGGAGATGCATTTTCCATGACAGACGCACTGAAGCGCCTCTCCGATGAAGGCGTCGCGATCTGGCTGGACGACCTGTCCCGCAAGCGGATCACGTCCGGCAACCTCGCCGAGCTGATCGACCAGCAGCACGTCGTGGGCGTCACCACCAACCCGACGATCTTCCAGAAGGCGATCAGTAGCGGCGACGGGTACGAGCAGCAGCTCACCGACCTCGCCGCCCGCAAGGTCACCGTGGAGGAGGCCGTCCGCATGATCACCACGGCGGACGTCCGCGACGCCGCCGACATCCTGCGCCCGGTCTTCGACGCCACCGGCGGCAAGGACGGCCGGGTGTCGATCGAGGTCGACCCGCGGCTCGCGCACAACACCCGCGCCACCGTCGCCGAGGCCCGGCAGCTGGCCTGGCTGGTGGACCGGCCGAACACCCTGATCAAGATCCCGGCCACCAAGGCGGGCCTGCCGGCGATCACCGAGACGATCGGCAACGGCATCAGCGTCAACGTCACGCTGATCTTCTCGCTGGAGCGCTACCGCGAGGTGATGGACGCCTACCTCTCCGGCCTGGAGAAGGCCAAGGAGCGGGGCCTGGACCTCTCGAAGATCCACTCGGTGGCGTCCTTCTTCGTGTCCCGGGTGGACACCGAGATCGACAAGCGGATCGACGCGCTCGGCACCGACGAGGCCAAGGCGCTGCGCGGCAGGGCCGCCGTCGCCAACGCCCGGCTCGCCTACCAGGCGTACGAGGAGGTCTTCTCCTCCGACCGCTGGAGCCCGCTGGAGAACGCCGGCGCCAACAAGCAGCGTCCGCTGTGGGCGTCGACCGGCGTGAAGGACAAGGCGTACAAGGCCACCATGTACGTCGACGACCTGGTCGCCCAGAACACCGTCAACACCATGCCCGAGGCCACCCTGCTGGCCACCGAGGAGCACGGCGAGATCACCGGCAACACCATCGCCGGGACGTACGAGCAGGCCCGGGCCGACCTCGACGCCATCGAGCAGCTCGGGATCAAGTACGACGACGTCGTCCAGCTTCTCGAGGACGAGGGTGTCGACAAGTTCGAGGCGTCCTGGGTCGACCTGCTGAAGTCGACCGAGGCCGAGCTGAAGCGCCTCGCGCCTTCGGAGGGCTGACACCTTGTCCCCCTTCGCCGGTTCCGGGGCGAACCCGCTCCGTGACCCCGCAGACCGACGGCTCCCGCGCATCGCGGGGCCGTCGGGCCTGGTCATCTTCGGTGTCACGGGCGATTTGTCACGGAAGAAGCTGATGCCCGCGGTGTACGACCTCGCGAACCGGGGTCTGCTGCCGCCGGGGTTCTCGCTGGTCGGGTTCGCCCGCCGCGAGTGGGCCCACGAGGACTTCGCACAGGAGGTCCACGACGCGGTCAAGGCGCACGCCCGTACGCCGTTCCGTGAGGAGGTCTGGCAGCAGCTCATCCAGGGGATGCGCTTCGTCCAGGGCACCTTCGACGACGACGACGCCTTCGAACGGCTGCGCTCCACCATCGACGAGCTGGACAAGGCGCAGGGCACGGGCGGCAACTTCGCCTTCTACCTCTCCGTGCCGCCGCGCTCCTTCCCGGTGGTCATCCAGCAGCTGAAGAAGCACGGGCTGGCCGACCAGCAGCGGGGCTCCTGGCGCCGCGCGGTGATCGAGAAGCCGTTCGGCCACGACCTGGAGTCGGCCGAGGAGCTGAACAAGGTCGTGCACGAGGTGTTCGCCCCGGACCAGGTCTTCCGGATCGACCACTACCTGGGCAAGGAGACCGTCCAGAACATCCTGGCGCTGCGCTTCGCCAACACGATGTTCGAACCGATCTGGAACCGGTCCTTCGTCGACCACGTCCAGATCACCATGGCCGAGGACATCGGCATCGGCGGCCGGGCCGGTTACTACGACGGCATCGGCGCCGCCCGGGACGTCATCCAGAACCACCTGCTGCAGCTGCTCGCGCTGACCGCCATGGAGGAGCCCGCCTCCTTCGACGCGGACGCGCTGGCCGCGGAGAAGACCAAGGTGCTGGGCGCCGTGCAGCTGCCCAAGGACCTGGGCCGGGACACCGTGCGCGGCCAGTACGCGGCGGGCTGGCAGGGCGGCGCGAAGGTCATCGGATACCTCGAAGAGGACGGCATCGACGCCAAGTCGAAGACCGACACGTACGCCGCGATCAAGCTGGAGATCGACAACCGGCGCTGGGCGGGCGTTCCGTTCTACCTGCGCACCGGCAAGCGCCTCGGCCGCCGCGTCACCGAGATCGCGGTGGTCTTCCAGCGCGCCCCGCACTCGCCCTTCGGCGCGACGGCCACCGAGGAACTGGGTCAGAACGCGATCGTCATCCGCGTCCAGCCCGACGAGGGCGTCACCGTCCGCTTCGGCTCCAAGGTCCCGGGCACCTCGATGGAGATCCGGGACGTCTCCATGGACTTCGCGTACGGCGAGTCCTTCACGGAGTCCAGCCCGGAGGCGTACGAACGGCTGATCCTGGACGTCCTGCTGGGCGACTCGAACCTCTTCCCGCGCACCGAGGAGGTCGAGCTGTCCTGGAAGATCCTCGACCCGATCGAGGAGTACTGGGACGGCAACGGCAGGCCCGCGCAGTACCAGGCCGGGACGTGGGGACCCGTCGAGGCGGACGAGATGCTCGAACGAGACGGACGGAGCTGGCGCCGGCCATGAAGATAGACCTCACCGACACCACGGCGAGCAAGATCAACAAGGCGCTGGTGCAGGGCCGCCGCGCCATCGGCACGCCCGCCGTCGGCATGGTCCTGACCCTGGTCGTCGTCACCGACGAGGAGAACGCCTACGACGCGCTCAAGGCCGCCGGCGACGCCTCGCGCGAGCACCCCTCGCGCACCCTGGTCGTCATCAGGCGCGTCTCGCGCACGCACCGGGACCGCACGCACTCCCGCCTCGACGCCGAGGTGCGGGTGGGCGCCGACGCGGGCACCGGCGAGACGGTCATCCTGCGGCTGTACGGCGAGGTGGCCGACCAGGCGCAGTCGGTGGTGCTGCCGCTGCTGCTGCCGGACGCCCCGGTGGTCGTCTGGTGGCCGGTGAACGCGCCCCTGGACCCGGCGGGCGACCCGCTCGGCGCGCTGGCTCAGCGCCGGGTCACCGACACCTACGCCGCCGAGCAGCCGGTACGGGAGCTGTCCGCCCGCGCCGGCAGCTACACGCCCGGCGACACCGACCTGTCCTGGACCCGCATCACGCCCTGGCGCTCGATGCTGGCGGCGGCCCTGGACCAGGTCGCCTGCGAGGTCCGCGGTGTCGAGGTCGAGGGCGAGGAGTTCAATCCGAGCTGTGAGCTGCTGGCGATGTGGCTCGCGGACCGGCTGGACGTCCCCGTGCGGCGCTCGCTGTCCGCGGGGCCGGGCCTCACGGCGGTCCGGATGGACACCGACTGCGGCCCGATCAGCCTCGACCGCGCCGACGGCTCGCTGGCCACGCTGTCCATCCAGGGCCAGCCGGACCGGGCGGTGGCGCTGAAGCGACGGGACACGGCCGAGCTGATCGCGGAGGAACTGCGGCGGCTGGACCCGGACGACACGTACGCGTCGGCGCTGCGGTACGGGGTGAACCGGCTGAACGCGTCCGCCCCGGCTGCAGTACTGCCGTCGGCCGAGGAGCCGTCGGCCGAGGCCTTGGCCGCGGCGTCGCCGGCCAAAGGAGAAGGCGCGGCGGACGGCGGCGCGGCCGGAGCCGGAGGCGAGGCCGAAGCGGTCCCGGCTCCCGTCGAGACTGCCGCGAAAGCACCCGCGAAGGAAGCGGCGGCGCCGGCACCGGTGAGGAAGGCGGCGACGAAGTGAGCACACCCCAACTGGTCGTCCACCGCGACAAGGAACTGATGGCGCAGGCCGCCGCGGCCCGGCTGATCACGAAGATCGTGGACGCCCAGGCCTCGCGCGGGACCGCCTCCGTCGTCCTGACCGGCGGCCGCAACGGCAACGGTCTGCTGGCCGCGCTGGCCGCCGCGCCCGCCCGCGACGCCATCGACTGGTCCCGCCTGGACCTGTGGTGGGGCGACGAGCGCTTCCTGCCCGAGGGCGACCCGGAGCGCAACGTCACCCAGGCCCGCGAGGCGCTCCTCGACTCCGTGCCGCTGGACCCGAAGCGCGTGCACGCCATGCCCGCGTCGGACGGTCCGTACGGCTCGGACGTGGACGCGGCGGCGGTCGCCTACGCCGAGGAACTGGCCGGGGCGGCGGTACCGGAGAACCACGCGCCGGTGCCGACGTTCGACGTCCTGATGCTGGGCGTCGGACCGGACACCCATGTGGCGTCCCTGTTCCCGGAGCTGCCCGCGGTACGGGAGACGGACCGCACGGTGGTCGGCGTCCACGGCGCCCCCAAGCCCCCGCCGACCCGCATCACCCTCACCCTCCCGGCGATCCGGGCGGCCCGTGAGGTGTGGCTGCTTGCGGCGGGCGAGGACAAGGCTCGGGCGGCGGCGATCGCCCTGTCCGGCGCGGGCGAGATCCAGGCCCCGGCGGCCGGCGCGTACGGCCGCGCCCGCACCCTGTGGCTGCTGGACGCGGCGGCGGCCTCGGAACTCCCGAGGTCGCTGTACCCACCGGCGTCGTCGTGTCTCGGGGCGTCTCGTCGACCCAGCGGCGCGGGTCCCCGTACGGACGGGCCACGTCGGGCGGCAGGCCTACTTGACCGACCCCGCCATCACCCCCTGCACGAAGTGCCGCTGGAAGGCGAAGAACACCGCGACCGGCACGATCAGGGACACGAAGGCGCCGGGGGCCAGGACGTCGATGTTGCTGCCGAACTGACGGATCTGGGACTGCAGTTCCACGGTCAGCGGCTGGGAGGAGCTGTCCGCGAAGAGCAGGGCGACCAGCATGTCGTTCCAGACCCACAGGAACTGGAAGATGGCGAGGCTGGCGATGGCCGGCCGGCCCACCGGCAGGACCAGGCGGGTGAAGATGCACCACTCGCTGCCGCCGTCCATCCGGGCCGCCTCCAGCATCTCCTTCGGCATCTCGGCGAAGTAGTTGCGCAGGAGGAACACCGCGAACGGGAGACCGTAGGCCACGTGGAAGAGCACCACGCCGGGGATCGTGCCGAACAGGCCCAGCCGGCCGAAGAGCTTGGCCACCGGGAGCAGGCCGATCTGCACCGGCACCACCAGCAGCGCCACCACCAGCAGGAACAGCGGCTCACGGCCGGGGAAGTCCAGCCAGGCGAAGGCGTATCCGGCGAGGGCCGCGACGACGACGACCAGTGCCGTCGTCGGCACGGAGATCAGGACCGTGTTCCAGAAGGCCTGTGTGATCCCGGAGTTCCCCAGCAGCGCCGTGTAGTTGTCGAAGGACAGCTGGCCGGGGCTCGTGAACACCGTCCACCAGCCGCCCTTCGCGGTGTCCTCGGCGGACCGCAGGGAGGAGAGGAACAGCCCGGCCAGCGGGGTGAGCCAGATCAGGCCCACCACCACGAGGAAGGCCTGGACCAGGCTGTTGCCCAGGCCCCGTCGGACGGCGTTCATCGCTGACTGCCCTTCATCGCTGACTCTCCTTCATCGCTGACTGCTGCGGAAACGGCGGACGTTGAAGACCATCGCGGGGATCACCAGGAGCAGGAGCAGGACGCCCAGCGCGCTGCCCAGGCCCTGGTCGTTGCCCCCGCCGAAGGACACCAGCCACATCTGCGTCGCCAGCACGGTGGCGTCCTCCTGCACCGGGCCGGGCGCGATGATGTAGACGAGGTCGAAGACCTTCATCACGTTGATCACCAGCGTCACGAACACCACCGTCAGCACCGGCGCGAGCAGGGGCACGGTGATCCTGCGGAAGATCTGCCACTCGTTGGCGCCGTCCATCCGCGCCGCCTCCAGCGCGTCCCGCGGCAGCGTGGACAGCCCCGCGCCGATCAGCACCATCGCGAAACCGGTCCAGATCCACAGGTACGCCCCGATGATCGCGGGCGTCACGAGCGCGGGCCCGAGCCAGGAGATGCCCTCGTAGGGCGGGGCGAAGTTGGCGGCGGGCAGCCGCACCGCGTACGAGCCGGGCTCCAGCCCGGCGAAGTGGAAGGAGCCGTCGGACGCGGTGGTCGTCGTACCGGCCGTCCTCCCGTCGCGCACCGCCTCGACCGTCATCTCGGGCAGCCCGCTCTCCTGCCGGTCGACCCGGCCCTGCTCTCCTCCCCCGCCGGGCGTGAAGTCCAGGTACACGACGCCGCGCAGCTCGTCGGGGCCCGCCTCCCGCGAGGCCGCCCCGTGCGCGGGCCGCGCACCGTCGGGCAGGTCGCCGGGCAGCACACCGACCAGGCCGAGCGCCACCGTGTCCCCGGGCGAGACGTTCGCGGTCGTCCGGTACGCGCCGTCCGCCTCCTTCGTCATCCCCTGGCCGTCGCGGGCCCGCGCGGTCGGGTAGGACGACGTGCCCTGGAAGACGTCGTGGACGGAGACCACGGCGGCGTTCAGCACGCCCTTGTCGGGGTCCTCGTCGTAGGCGAGCCGGAAGATGATGCCGGCGGCCAGGAAGGACACCGCCATCGGCATGAACAACAGCAGCTTGAACGCCGTCGCCCAGCGGACCTTCTCCACCAGGACGGCGAGGATCAGCCCCAGCCCGGTCAGCAGCGCCGGCGCCACGACGACCCAGATCGCCGTGTTGCGCACGGCCTTCAGCGTCGCCGGGTCGCGGAACATCTCGGTGTAGTTGCCGCCGCCCACGAACCGGGTGCCGGACGCGTCGAAGAAGCTGCGGCCGACGGAGAACAGCACGGGGTAGACGACGAGGGCGCCGAGCAGGAGCAGGGCGGGGAGGACGAAGAGCAGGGCGACGACCGGCCCGCGCCGCCGTGGGCGCCGGGTCTTCCCGGCACCCGCGGCGGCCGGAGGGCTCGCGTCTGTCACGAGCGTTGCGGTCATGGCCGTCAGTTCCCGTACGCCTTGGCCGCCGCGGCCTCCAGCTCGGCGGCGGTGCCCTTCGGGTCGGACGGGTCGCGCAGGAAGTCCTGCAGGATCTTCCATTCGCCGGCGCCCTTGGTGCCGCCGAAGGCCGCCGGCGCCTGGTCGGACATGTCGAAGCGGACCGAGTCGCCCGCGCCGACCAGGGACTCGGCGGTGGCCCGGGTGACGTCGTCGCCGTAGGAGGCGAGGTCCACCTTCTTGTTCGGGGACAGGTAGCCGCCCGCCCCGGCCCACACCGCCGCGGCCTCGGGGGTGGCGAGGTACTCCACGAGCTGCATCCCGGCCTCGGCGTTCTTGCCGTCCTTCAGGACGACGGCCGCGTCGCCGCCGCTGACGACCGGGGCGTCACCGCCGCCGACCGCGGGGAACGGGAAGAAGTTCGCGTCCTCGCCGATGGTTTTGCCGAACTGGTCCTTGGCGACACCCGCCACGAAGTCGCCCTCGTAGACCATGCCGGCCTCGGGCTTCGGCCCGAACACCTTCTCCACCGAGCCCGGGAAGTCGGTGTTGAGGGCGCCCTTCTGCCCGCCGGCCATCAGCTGCTTGTCCTTGAACAGCTTGCCGAGCGTGGTCAGCGCGTCGACCACCGACGCGTCCGTCCACTTCAGCTCGTGCGCGGCGAGCGCGTCGTACTTCTCCGGCCCGGCCTGGGAGAGGTAGATGTTCTCGAACCAGTCGGTGAGGGTCCAGCCGTCCTGGCCGGCGACCGAGAAGGCGGCGAGCCCGGAGTCGGAGACGGTCTGCCCGGCCTTCAGCATGTCCTCGTACGTCGTCGGCGGCTCGACCCCGGCCTGGGCGAGGGCGTCGGGGCTGTACCAGACGGTCGACTTGTGGGCGGCCTTGAAGTACAGGCCGTACAGCGTGCCGTCGACGCTGCCGTACGTCTTCCAGACGTCCGCGTAGTTGGCGTCGACGGCGCCCTGCGCGGTCTTGGACAGCGGCGTGAGCCAGCCCTCCTTCGCGAACTGCTGGAGCACGCCGACCTGCGGGACCATCACCACGTCGGGCGCGTTCCCGCCCTCGATCTTGCTGCCGACGACGGTGGAGACGTTGTCCCCGGTGGACACGAACTGGGTCCTCGCGCCGGTCTTCTCGGTGAAGGCGTCCAGCACCTTCTGGAAGTTCTCCTGCTCACTGCCGGACCACACGCCCGCCACGGTGACCGTCTGGCCGCTGAGCGCCTTGTCACCGCCGCCGGCCGCGACCGGGCCGCCGCCGCAGGCGGTCGCGCCGAGCGCCAGGACGAGGGCGGTGCAGCCGGTGAGCAGGGTGGTACGTCGTCGCATCATCGTTGATGTCCCTTCAGGGGTTGGGAGTTGACGAGGGGTCGGTGATCCACCAGACGGCGGTGGAGCCGGGCAGCACCCCGGCCTCGGGGCAGGGCCCGCTCGCCAGCAGGGGGGTGCCGGAGACCGGCGCGGGCGTGGGGGCGGTGCCGAAGTTCACGGCGCAGACCAGGTCGTCGCCGCGGACGAAGGCCAGCACGCCCGGCGGGGTCTCCAGCCAGCGCAGCGTGCCCTCTCCCAACTGCGGCAGTGAGGAACGCAGTTGCAGGCCGTCGCGGTACAGGTGCCAGAAGGAGCGGGTGTCGGCGAGGGCCCGGTCGGTGGCGTGCTCGGCGAACCAGTCCGGCTGCGGCAGCCACGGCTTGACGCCCTCGACGCCGGAGGTGAAGCCGAACGGGGAGGCCTGCCCCGACCAGGGCAGCGGCACCCGGCAGCCGTCGCGGATCCGGGCCCGGCTGCCGGTGCGGTGGAAGATCGGATCAGTGAGCACGTCGTCGGGCAGGTCGACGACCTCGGGCAGCCCCAGTTCCTCGCCCTGGTAGATGTACGCCGCTCCGGGCAGTGCCAGCATCAGCAGGGCGGCGGCGCGGGCCCGGGCGGCGCCGAGGCCGCTGCCCTCGGGGGCGGGTTCGCCGTAGCGGGTGACGGTGCGGACCTGGTCGTGGTTGTTGAGGACCCAGGTGACCGTGGAGCCGGTGCCGGCGATGTCCTGCATGGCCTCGGAGATGACCTTGCGGAAGGCGTCCGGGTTCCAGGGGGCGCCGAGCAGGTCGAAGAAGAAGGCCTGGTGCAGTTCGTCCGGGCGGACGTACAGCGCGTGCTCGCGGGCGGTCGGCACGGACACCTCGCCGACCAGCAGCCGCTCGCGGCCGTCGCGGGCGGCGTACTCGTCGCAGGTCGCGCGCCACCGCCGCCAGACGTCGTGCACCTCGGGCTGGTTCCAGGCGAGCGGGTTGACCGAGTCGCGGGTGCGGGCGTCGGCCTCCGGGTCGTCCGAGTCCGGCAGGTCGGGGTGCTTGAAGAGGCCGGCGGCCACGTCGATGCGGAAGCCGTCGACGCCGCGGTCGAGCCAGAAGCGCAGGACGCGGTCGAACTCGGCGCCGGTCTCGGGGTTGCGCCAGTTCCAGTCGGGCTGCTCGGGCGTGAACATGTGCAGGTACCACTGGCCGTCGGGGACCCGGGTCCAGGCCGGGCCGCCGAACATGGCGTGCCAGTTGTTGGGCGGCTCGGCGCCGTCGGGGCCGCGGCCGTCGGCGAAGTGGAACCGGGCGCGTGCCGCGCTGCCGGGCGGCGAGGCCAGGGCCTCGCGGAACCAGGGGTGCTCGCTGGAGCAGTGGTTCGGGACGATGTCCAGCAGCACCTTGACGCCGAGCCGCCGGGCGGCGCGCACCAGGTGGTCGAACTCGGCGAGGTCGCCGAACAGCGGGTCGACGTCGCAGTAGTCCGCCACGTCGTACCCGTGGTCGTGCTGCGGCGACGGGTAGAAGGGGCTCAGCCAGATGCCGTCGACACCGAGCTTCTTCAGGTACGGCAGCCCGGCGCGGACCCCGGCGAGGTCGCCGATGCCGTCCCCGGTGCTGTCGAGGAAGCTGCGGACGTACACCTGGTAGATCACCGCATCGCGCCACCAGTGGTGCCTGTTCAACCCATTGATCCATCTCTACGAGCTCGGTTGTTATGCATGCATGTTAAGTAGGTGTGTCGCGAGGGTGTCAACGAATGGGCGCAAGCTACCGAGGAGTTGACCAGACCATATGGGTAGCTAACCGGACATCTCGCAGGCAGTTGAGATGTCGGCGTTACTTAACAGGTAACTATCGGCTGGAGATGGCGGCCAGTTCGCGCGCCAGGCGCCGCACCGCGCGTTCGGGCGTCCCGCGCCCGGTCATCGCGTCGCGCACGACCGCCTGCACCACCAGGCTGACCTGGTCGTAGCGCGGGCTCTTGGGGCGCGGCGCCGCCGTCAGGACGCTGGTGCGCAGCGTCGGAAGATAGGGGAAGTCCCGGACCAGCTCAGGGTCCTCGTACAGCGCGGCCCTCACGGGCGGCAGCGCGCCGCGCGTGAGCACCTGGCGCTGGACGGGCTCGCTGGTGAGGTACGCGATCAGGCGCGCGGCCGTGTCGGGGTGGCGCGCGTGGCTGCCGACGGCCAGGTTGGAGCCGCCGAGCACACTCGTGCCCGGCCCGTCGGGCCCGGGCAGCGGCACGGCGCCGACCTTGCCGGCCAGCGGGGACCCCGCGGCCGAGGCGGTGGCGTAGGCGTAGGGCCAGTTGCGCAGGAACAGCAGGCGGCCGTCGAGGAAGGCCTGCTTGGACTCCTCCTCCTTGTAGGTCAGCGCCTGCTGCGGGATCCAGCCCTCGCGCACGCCGCGGGCCAGGAAGCCGAGGCCCTCGCGGGCCGCGTTCGAGTTCACGGTGACGCGTTCGCCCTCGTCGCCGAGGATCGTGCCGCCCGCCGAGTACACGGCCTCGGCCGCGTTGACGGTGAGGCCCTCGTACGGCAGGAACTGCCCGGCGTAGCCGTCGAGGCCGTACTTCGGGGCGACGGTCCGCGCCGCCCGCTCCAGTTCGGCCCAGGTACGCGGCGGCGGCACGTCCTCCCTGTCGAGGACGTCCTTGCGGTACAGCAGCAGCCCGGCGTTGGTGACGTACGGCACGGCGTACAGCCGCCCGTCGTAGGTCGCGGTGTCGACGACCGGCGGCAGGAAGGCGCCGAGCGGGAAGCGGTCGCGGGGCAGCGGGCGGATCCAGCCGGCCGCAGCGAACTCCGAGGTCCACGCGACGTCGATGTTGAGGACGTCGAAGCGGCCGCGGGCGCCGCCGCGCAGGTCGGTGATCATCTGCGCGCGGGTCTCGTCGGCGGAGTCCGGCAGCTCGACGAGCGTGACCTTCTCGCCGGGGTGAGTGCGGTTCCAGTCCCCGAGGAGGGGACCGAGATAGCCGGTGAGGTCTCCCGCGGTGGCCAGCGTGAGCGGGCCACGGCCGCCCGCGGCGCGGTCGTCGGCGCGGGCGCCGGAGGCGACGTAACCGGTCAGCACGACGACGAGGACGAGGAGGCCCCTACCGGCGGCACGTATCCACCGCATAGGTTCCTCCCTGTGCACCGGCACCGGGCCCCTTCGCCCGGAGTCAGACGCCATGTATACCTGTTAGGTATGGGCGATACTAGGGCGTGGAGCACACTGAACGAACGCGAGGAGGAGAGCACGAGTGCGCCTGCCCCTCCTGGCACTCCTCGCGCGCGGCCCGGCCCACGGCTACGAGCTCAAGCAGGACCTTGAGCAACTGCTGGGCGCCGCGTACCCTCAGCCCAACATCGGCCAGATCTACGTCACCCTCGGCCGCCTCGAGAAGTCGGGACTGATCGAGGGCGAGGAGATCGAGCAGTCGAGCCGGCCCAACAAGAAGATCTACCACCTCACCGACGCCGGGCGGGAGGCGCTGCACGCCTGGTACGAGGAGACGGCGGACGAACCGCGGGTCCGGGACGAGTTCTTCATGAAGCTCGCGCTCGCCCCGCAGACCGGGCTGGCCGACCAGATCGCGCTGATCAACAAACAGCGGCGTCAGTACCTGAACACCATGCGCAGCCTGTCGAAGCTGGCCGCCGCCGAGAACCGGGACAACCGCATCGCCCAGCTGCTGATCGAGGGCGCGATGCTGCATCTGCAGGCCGACCTCGACTGGTTGGAGCGCTGCCAGGAGGAACTGGAGGAGCCGGAGTGAGCGAGCACCGCCCGACTCCCGCGCTGCGCGCCGAGGGCCTGGTCAAGACGCACCACGGCGAGGGCGCCCCGGCGCACGCCGTGCGCGGGGTCGATCTGTGCGTGCGGAGCGGCGAGTTCGTGGCCGTGACCGGCCCGTCCGGCGCGGGCAAGTCGACGCTGCTGCATCTGCTCGGCGGGCTCCAGCGCCCGGACAGCGGCAGCATCTGGCTGGACGGCGAGTGCACGGACTCCTACAGCGAGGCGCGCTGGGCCGTGGAGCGCCGCCGTCGCATCGGCATCGTCTTCCAGTTCTTCAACCTGGTCTCCAACCTCTCGGTCGCCGACAACGTCGAGCTGCCCGCCCTCCTCGCCGGGGTCCCGCCGAAGCGGGCGCGGGCCGAGCGGGAGGCACTGCTGGCCGAGCTGGGTCTGGACGGCAAGGAGCGCAGCATGCCGGGCGAGCTGTCCGGCGGTGAGCAGCAGCGGGTCGCGCTGGCCCGCGCCCTGGTCAACCATCCGCCGCTGCTGCTGGCCGACGAACCCGCCGGCAGCCTGGACAGCAGGGGCACCCGCGAGGTGATGCGGCTGCTGTCCCGCTTCCACCAGCGCGGTCAAACCATCCTGCTGGTCACCCACGACGCCCGGCTGGCGAGCGCCGCGGACCGCGTCATCAGTTTCTTCGACGGACGCATCGCCGACGACGCGGAGCTGACCGGCACACCGTCGCGCCGGGTGGGGGCGTCCGGGGTGCTGGAGCTGAGGGACTGATCGGCGTGTACGACGCACTGCCGGCCGGTCACCCGGGCGTGAGCGGGCCACGGCACAGGGCTGCGAGGGGCTGAGCCGATGCGAGCGACCCTGCGCTGGGTGCACTCCGATCTGCGCACGCACCGCGGTGAGGCCCTGTTCATCGTGCTCGCGACCGCCGGAGTCGTCGCCTCGCTGCTCCTCGCGACGGCCCTGTTCGGCTACGCCACCAACCCCTGGCAGCGCGTCTTCACCCAGTCCCGGGACGCGCACGTGTGGCTCCACACCAGCCCCTCCGCAGACGCCGGCAGGCTCTCCGGTCTCGACGGCGTGGAGTCCGTCGCGGGCCCCTACCCCACCGAGTCCGCCACCGTTGCCGCCCGCGGCATCCGCGCCTTCGTCGAACTGCGCGGCACGAGCCCCGGCCCCGCCGCCGGGCGCCCGCTCGTCGCCTCCGGCCGCTGGCTGGACGGCGCGTACCCCGACGCCGTGGTGCTGGAGAGTCACCTGGCCCGCGCCCTGCTCGCCGAGCCCGGTGACCTCCTCACCCTGCCCGGCACGGCGCGCACGCTGACCGTCGCCGGGATCGCCGACAGCGCCGAGCCGCGCTACCGCCCCGGGGAGCGGCCCGGCCTGGTCTGGGCGCTGCCCTCCGCCGTACGCGCCCCGGACGGTGAGGTGACCGGGCTGCGCCTGACCGATCCGGACGAGACGGACTACGTCGTCCAGCGCGCCGTGACCGTGCTCGGGGCCGGCGCGGTCAGCGAGGTCTCCACCTGGCAGCAGGCCCGGTCCGAGGCGCAGGGCGACACCCGGCTGCTCGGCCAGGTGCTGGGCCTGTTCGGGCTCGGCGCCCTGCTCGCGGCCGGGCTGGCCGTGCACGGGGCGATCGGCACCCGGATCCGCGGCCATCTGCGGGACATCTCGGTGCTGAAGGCGATCGGCTTCACGCCCGGGCAGGTCGTCCGCGTCTTCCTGCTTCAGCACGTCGCGTACGCCCTGCTCGGCGCGGTGGCCGCGGCGGTGCTCACCGAGGGCCTGGGCAGCCGTGTCCCGGGCCGCCTCGGCGACGCGGTCGGCGTGTGGCAGGGGCTGCCCGGACACACCGCGGCCCTGGCGGGTATACCGGGGGCCGCCGTGCTGTTCATCGCCGCGACCACCGGCCTCGCGGCCTGGCGGGCGGGGCGGGTGCCTCCGGTGCCCGTGCCCCGGGCCGCCGCCCCGGCCGCCGGACGGCTGTCCGGTCTGGCGCGCGGCGCGCTGGGGCTGCGGCTGCCGGCGGCGCTGGTCCTGGGCTGGCACCAGGCGTTCGCCCGCCGGCCGCGCACTCCGGCCACGGTCGCCCGGCTGGCGCTGCCGCTGCTGCTGATCGTGGTGGCGATGAGCGCGTGGACCACCATCGACCGCTTCCACAGCCGACCCGAGCAGGTCGGCCTCGCCGCAGCGCTCACCGTCCGTCCGGACGGCGAGGTCGGCGACGGGGAGGTCCGTTCCCTGCTGGAGCGCGACCCGCGGATCGCCGCGGCCCACCCGGGCGTCGAGGTGGCCGCCCTGGTGCCGGGCCAGACCGGCACGATCGCGCTGCGCGGCCTCGGCACCCGTGCGGAGCCCTACCCGTACGCCGTGGCCGAGGGCCGCCCGGCGCACGGCCGGGACGAGGCGGTGGCCGGGCAGGGACTGCTCGACCTGCTCGGCGTACGCGTCGGCGACTGGGTGCGGATGACCGTGGGCGACCAGCCGCAGGTCCTGCACATCGTGGGCCGCAGCATCGAGCCGGAGAACGCCGGCCGGGTCATCTCCACCTCGCTCGACACCCTCCGCGAGAACGACCCGGGCCTGCGCCCGGCCCTCTACAAGCTGCGGCTGCGGTCCGGCGCCGACCCGCACGAGGTCGCGGGCGACCTGGCGACGGCGGCCGGCGGGCACCTGGACGTGCACGTCGTGCCCAACCCGGCGGACGGGCTGTCGTCGCTGCGCGGGGTGGTGCTCGGCCTGATCGCCGTGCTGGCTCTCATCGGGATCGTCGAACTGCTCACCGTGATCGGCGGCACGGTCCGCGAGGGCGAGCGGGACCTGCTGGCGCTGAAGGCGATCGGCCTCAGCCCGCGGCAGATCACCGCCGTCACCGTCACGGCCACCGCCTGCACCGCGCTGACCGCGGTGCTGCTCGGCACGGCCCTGGGTCTGCCCCTCGCGCACTGGCTGATCGACGCCCAGGGCAGTTCCAGCGGCATCGGCGCCGGCATCGCGCGGGGTCCGTCACCGGTCCTTCTGCTGCTGTTCGGCACGGCCGCCGTGCTGGGCGCCGCCGCCCTCGCCGCCCTGCCCGCGGCCCGCGCGGCCCGCCGCCGCCTCGCCGACACGCTCAGCGCGGTGGCCTGAACCCTCCACGGTCGGGACGCGGCGCCGCCGTCAGACGGTGACCGCGGTGACGCGCCGGTAGCTGCTGCCGTCGCGCTCCCGCACGAGCAGTCCGTTCTCCACGCAGTAGCGGCGCAGGGCGGAGGTGTCGTCGTGGACGGTGCGGAACGCCTCGTTGACCTCACGCTCGGTGTAGCTGCGGTCGGCGGCGAAGAGGGTCCGCGTGAGATGCTCCAGCAGTTCCCGGCGGACGACCGGACGGACCGGGATCGACGTCAGGCGCCCGTGGGCGAAGAACCCGGTCAGGCGCCGGGGCACACCGCTCGGCGCCGGCTCGGCGGGGCGTGCCTGGCGGAAGACCGCCGGATCGGCCCTCAGCGAGCCGTCGGCCAGGCGGGCCACGAGCCCCGCCGAGATCAGGCGCCCCAGGTGCTTGCGCGCGACGGGAGAGTCCTCCTCGCGGGGCGGCAGGTCCTGCAGCACGATCCGGGCGTAGAGCTTCAGCCGCTCCGGGTCGGCGAGCGCGGCGAGGAGCTGGTCCATCGTGTGTCCTTCCGGCGGGTGACGGGCCGGAGCAGTGTCACCCGCCGGAAGTGGGCCGCGCATCCGTTTTTGCGTCCGCGCGGCCGGCCTCACGGCTCAACGGCCGCGCAGCTCCCGGTACTTGGCGACCAGTGCCTGCGTGGACGCGTCCAGGCCGGGCACCTCGGCGCCCTCGGTCAGTGCGGGCTCGACGCGCTTGGCGAGGACCTTGCCGAGCTCGACGCCCCACTGGTCGAAGGAGTCGATGTTCCACACCGCGCCCTGCACGAACACCTTGTGCTCGTAGAGGGCGACCAGCTGGCCGAGCACGGACGGGGTCAGCTCGCGCGCGAGGATCGTGGTCGTCGGGTGGTTGCCCCTGAAGGTCTTGTGCGCGACCAGCTCCTCCGGCACGCCCTCCGCCCGCACCTCCTCGGGGGTCTTGCCGAAGGCCAGCGCCTGGGTCTGGGCGAAGAAGTTGGCCATCAGCAGGTCGTGCTGGGCCTTCAGTTCGTCGCCGAGCTCGGCGACCGGCTCGGCGAAGCCGATGAAGTCCGCCGGGATCAGCTTGGTGCCCTGGTGGATGAGCTGGTAGTAGGCGTGCTGCCCGTTGGTGCCGGGCGTGCCCCAGACGACCGGCCCGGTCTGCCACTGCACCTCGCGGCCGTCCCGGCCCACGTACTTGCCGTTGGACTCCATGTCGAGCTGCTGGAGGTACGCCGTGAACTTCGACAGGTAGTGCGAGTACGGCAGGACGGCGTGCGACTGGGCGTCGTGGAAGTTGCCGTACCAGATGCCGAGCAGGCCGAGCAGCAGCGGCACGTTGGACTCGGCGGGCGCGGTGCGGAAGTGCTCGTCGACGAGGTGGAAACCGTCGAGCATCTCCCGGAAGCGGTCCGGGCCGATGGCGATCATCAGCGACAGGCCGATCGCGGAGTCGTACGAGTAGCGGCCGCCGACCCAGTCCCAGAACTCGAACATGTTGGCCGTGTCGATGCCGAACTCGGCGACCTTCTCGGCGTTCGTCGACAGGGCGACGAAGTGCTTGGCGACGGCGGCCTCGTCGCCGAGGGAGGCCAGCAGCCACTGGCGCGCGGAGGTGGCGTTGGTGACCGTCTCGATGGTGGTGAAGGTCTTGGACGCGACGATGAACAGCGTCTCGGACGGGTCCAGGTCGCGGGTGGCCTCGTGCAGGTCGGCGCCGTCGACGTTGGAGACGAAGCGGACCGTCAGGTCGCGGTCGGTGAAGGCCCGCAGCACCTCGTAGGCCATCGCCGGGCCGAGGTCGGAGCCACCGATGCCGACGTTGACGACGTTGCGGATCCGCTTGCCGGTGTGCCCGGTCCACTCCCCCGACCTCACCCGCTCGGCGAAGCCGGCCATCTTGTCGAGCACGGCGTGCACGCCCGGCACGACGTTCTCGCCGTCGACCTCGATCACCGCGTCCCGGGGTGCGCGCAGCGCGGTGTGCAGCACGGCGCGGTTCTCGGTGGTGTTGATCTTCTCGCCGCGGAACATGGCGTCGCGCAGCCCGAAGACGTCGGTGGCGGCGGCCAGCTCGCGCAGCAGCCGCAGGGTCTCGTCGGTGACGAGGTGCTTGGAGTAGTCGACGAACAGGTCACCGACCTGGAGCGTGTAGCCGGAGCCGCGCCCGGGGTCCGCCGCGAACAGATCCCGCAGATGGGTGTCCGCGAACTCCTCACGGTGCTTGGCCAGAGCGGTCCACTCGGGTGTCTGATTCAGCCTGGTACGGCCGTCTGCGTTCATGGTCCCAACCTAGTTGATCAGGGGTGGACGTGCCCCGTCGTCGCGTCGTCGTGCCGTGCAACAACAGGTACGTTCACCTGGACCGCAGGTATCAGCGCCCTGAACGCCGAGCAGGTCCGGCCGGGCACCGCGAGGTACCCGGCCGGATGCAACTCCTAGATTTCGCCCCGCAGTTTGGCGAGCGCCTCGGCGAGGATCGCCTCGCCGTCCGCGTCGCTGCGGCGCTCCCGCACGTACGCCAGGTGCGTCTTGTAGGGCTCGGTGCGCGGGGGGTCCGGCGGGTTGTCCCGGTCCTGCCCGGCCGGAAAGCCGCACCGAGGGCAGTCCCAGGTGTCGGGGACCTGCGCGTCGCTGGCGAAGCTCGGCTGGGTCTCGTGCCCGTTGGAGCACCAGAAGGAGATGCGCAGACGCGGCGCGGACTCGCCGCGCTCGGCCTCGCCCATCGGCCCCGCCCCGACCCGACTTCCCCGGATCGCGTTGCCACTTGCCACGGTCGTAACTCCCTGCGTGATGGTGCCGCGAAGCGAGTCGGCGTTCCGCTTCGCTGCGAGCGCCTCAGTCTACGTAAGGCCCAACGCGCGTCCAGTGATTGGAGTTACAGCCCCCACACGTAGACGCAAGCCCCATGATAGGCCGCGCTCAGCTGCGCGTACCGAACATGGGGCGTTACGTGCGAAACGCGTGGGCAGCTCAGTTGTTGATCTTCATCAGGATGCCCAGCACGACAATGCACGCGAACCACAGCAGACCGACCACCACGGTGATCCGGTCCAGGTTGCGCTCGGCGACGGAGGAGCCGCCGACGGACGACTGCATGCCGCCACCGAACATGTCGGAGAGGCCGCCGCCCTTCCCCTTGTGCATCAGCACCAGCAGCATCAGCAGCAGGCTGAAGACGATCAGGGCGATCGAGAACCCCAAAACCACGGCTGGACCAACTTCCTCGGATACGGATGAACGACGGGGGCATAGCGCTACCGCTATGCCCCCGCAAGGGTACGACGGATCGCCGCTACCGCATACTCACCGGTCGACTCACTGATCGACTCGGTGATCGACTCACTGGTCGCGGAAGCGGACGATCTTGACGAACTCGTCCGCGTCCAGCGACGCCCCGCCGACCAGCGCGCCGTCGATGTCGGCCTGCGCCATGATCTCGGCGACGTTGCCGGCCTTCACGGAGCCGCCGTACTGGATGCGGACCTTGTCGGCCACGTCCTGGGAGTACAGCTCGGCGAGCTTGCCGCGGATGGCGGCGCAGACCTCCTGGGCGTCCTCCGCGCCGCAGACCTTGCCCGTGCCGATGGCCCACACGGGCTCGTAGGCGATCACGATCGTCTCGGCCTGCTCGGCCGGGACGCCCCGGAGCCCGCCCTCGACCTGGGCGAGGGTGTGGCCGACGTGGTTGCCCGCGTCGCGGACCTCCAGCTCCTCACCGACGCACAGGATCGGGGTCAGGTCGTGCTTGAAGGCGGCCTTGACCTTGGCGTTCACCTGCTCGTCGGTCTCGGCGTGGTACTGCCGGCGCTCGCTGTGGCCGATCGCCACGTAGGTGCACTTGAGCTTGGCCAGCATCGCGCCGGAGATCTCACCGGTGTACGCGCCGGAGTCGTGCGCCGAGAGGTCCTGGGCGCCGTACTTGATCTTCAGCTTGTCGCCGTCGACCAGGGTCTGCACGGAGCGCAGGTCGGTGAAGGGCGGCAGGACGGCGACCTCGACGGCCTCGTAGTCCTTGTCGGCCAGGGCGAAGGCAAGCTTCTGGACGTGGGCGATGGCCTCCAGGTGGTTGAGGTTCATCTTCCAGTTGCCCGCCATCAGCGGCGTGCGCGTGCTCAACGTCAGTCCTCCAGTGCGGCGAGGCCGGGGAGCGTCTTGCCCTCGAGGTATTCGAGGGAGGCGCCGCCACCGGTCGAGATGTGGCCGAATGCGTTCTCGTCGAAGCCCAGGGTGCGCACGGCGGCGGCGGAGTCTCCGCCGCCGACCACGGTGAAGCCCGGGGAGTCGACGAGGGCCTGGGCGACCGCCTTGGTGCCCTCGGCGTAGTCGGGGTGCTCGAAGACGCCCATGGGGCCGTTCCAGAAGACGGTGGCGGCGTCGGCGAGCTTCGAGGCGTACAGCTTGCGGGTCTCAGGACCGATGTCCAGGCCCTCCTGGTCGGCCGGGATGGCGTCCGCGGCGACGGTCGTGGGGTTGGCCGGGGCCTTGGTCTTCAGGTCCGGGAACTCGGTGGAGATGAGGACGTCCACCGGCAGCACCAGCTCGACGCCGTTCTTCTCGGCGCGCTCCATGTACTCCGTGACGGCCGGAATCTGGTCCTCCTGGAGCAGCGAGATGCCGACCTCGTAGCCCTTGGCCTTCAGGAAGGTGTACGCCATGCCGCCGCCGATCAGCAGACGGTCCGCCTTGGCGAGCAGCTGGTCGATCACGGCGAGCTTGTCGGAGACCTTGGCACCGCCGAGGGCGACGACGTAAGGCCGCTGCACGTCCTCGGTGAGCTTCCTCAGCACGCCCACCTCGGTGGCGATGAGGTGGCCGGCGTAGTGCGGCAGCCGGGCCGGGAGGTCGAAGACCGAGGCGTGCTTGCGGTGCACCGCGCCGAAGCCGTCACCGACGTAGACGTCGGCGAGGGCGGCGAGGGCGTCGGCGAAGGCGGCGCGCTCGGCGTCGTCCTTGCTGGTCTCACCGGCGTTGAAGCGCAGGTTCTCGATGACCGCGACCTGGCCGTCGGCGAGGCCGGCGACGGTGGCCTGCGCGGAGTCGCCGACCGTGTCGGTGGCGAACGCGACCTCGGCGCCGAGGAGTTCGCCGAGCCGCGCGGCGGCCGGGGCGAGCGAGAAGGCGGGGTCCGGGGCACCCTTGGGGCGGCCCAGGTGGGAGGCGACGACTACCCGGGCGCCCGCCTCGGCCAGCGCCCTGACGGTGGGCAGCACGGCGCGGATGCGGCCGTCGTCGGTGATGGTGGTGCCGTCCAGCGGCACGTTGAGGTCGGCGCGGACGAAGACCCGCTTGCCGGCCACGCCGTCCGTGAGAAGCTCGTCGATCGTCTTCATGAAGGGGCTCCTGGGAGGGGCTCTCGATACGAGAGGGCTGGTCGTTCTGTACGTGAGTCAGGGCTCGGGCGGCGCGGCGTGCGCTGCCCGAGCCCTGCCCTCACACCGAGGTGCCTGGGGAAGCTGCTCAGAGCTGGTTGCCGACGAAGACCGTGAGGTCGACGAGGCGGTTCGAGTAGCCCCACTCGTTGTCGTACCAGCCGAGAATCTTCACCGAGGTGCCCTCCTGAACCATGGTCAGGGAGGAGTCGAAGGTGCAGGACGACGGGTCGCTGACGATGTCGGAGGAGACGATCGGGTCCTCCGTGTAGGTCAGGTAACCCTGCAGCTCGCCCTCGGACGCCTTCTTGAACGCGGCGTTGACCTCGTCCTTGGTGACCTCGCGGGACAGCTCCACGACCAGGTCGGTGGCCGAGCCCGTCGGGACCGGGACGCGCATGGCGATGCCGTCCAGCTTGCCCTTCAGCTGCGGCAGGACCAGGGCGGTCGCCTTGGCGGCACCGGTGGTGGTGGGGATGATGTTCTCGGCGGCGGCACGGGCGCGGCGCAGGTCCTTGTGCGGGAAGTCCAGGATGCGCTGGTCGTTGGTGTACGCGTGGACCGTCGTCATCAGGCCCCTGACGATGCCGAAGTTCTCGTCGAGCACCTTCGCCATCGGCGCCACGCAGTTGGTGGTGCAGGAGGCGTTGGAGATGACGTGGTGGTTCGCCGGGTCGTACTGGTCATGGTTGACGCCCATCACGATGGTGACGTCCTCGTTCTTCGCCGGGGCGGAGATGATGACCTTCTTGGCGCCACCGGCGATGTGCTTCTCGGCGTCTTCCTTCTTGGTGAAGATGCCGGTCGACTCGATGACGATGTCGACGCCCAGCTCGCCCCACGGGATGTCGGCGGGGTTGCGCTCGGAGAGCACCTTGATGGTGTGGCCGCCGACGGTGATCGTGTCGGCGGTGTGCGTGACCTCCTGCTTGAGGCGGCCCAGGATGGTGTCGTACTTCAGCAGGTGAGCGGTGGTCGCGGTGTCACCCAGGTCGTTGACAGCCACGATCTCGATGTCTGCACCCTGCTCCAGCAGCGCGCGGAAGTAGTTACGACCGATGCGGCCAAAGCCGTTGATGCCTACGCGGATCGTCACGAACCGATCTCCTCGTTGGTACGCCGGCCGTTGATGCCGGCGAGCTGTATGGGATGTCCCCGACCGCCTACGACCCTACCTCCCCGAGGCCCCCGCGGTGACATCGAGATGCCTCATACACGGCAGTGCGGCCCGTACCCGCCGGTAGGGGTACGGACCGCACGGGCCGTACAAGCCGGTCGCTCGACCTGACTACGTCCGGTGGACGGCCGTTGACCTGGTCCTTCAGTCGTCGAGCGCGGTGAGCGCCGCGCCGATCAACTCCTTCCGGTCGGCCGCCGCGGTGACGTGTTCCAGACCGAATCCGAGCAGCACCGTGTCGTCCGTGGCGACCGCTCCGTAGGTCTTGAACAGCTCACCGGACAGACCCCAGTCCTTGACCACCGCCGGGCTGCCCGCGGGCGGCCCCGGGGTCGTCCAGGCGCCGAGCGAGGTCTCGAAGGTGTCGGTCGGGCCCGCCGTACCGCCGATGACGACGGTGGCGTTGTCGGCGAGGACGCCGTGGCCGCCGGAGCCGGGGTCGGTGATGTAGCTGAGCGAGACCTCGACCGTCTTCCCGGCGTACGCCGAGAGGTCGAACTCGACCTGCTGCCAGCCGTCGGAGGCACCGGTGAAGCTGTTCCAGGCGCCGCTGGTCCCGCTGGGCGTGCAGCCGCTGTCGCCGAGGGTCAGGTACCGCTTGAGCGCCGGGTGCGCCTGGATGAAGTAGCCCGCCTCGCACTCGGTGGGCACGGCGGTGCCGGTGGCGCCGCCCTTCTCCGGGAGCGTGGTCCAGTCGTCGGCGCCCGCCGTGTGCGCCTCCAGCACGGCGTGGTCGTAGCCCGTCTCGGTGTCCCACAGGATCCGGGTGCGCAGGGTCGGGGCGTCGGCCGCGCCGACCGAGGTGAGGTCGATGGTGCGGGTCAGCCGGTTCCAGGCGTAGTCGGAGTGGGTGACGGCGGCCATGGACGCGCCCTCGTACGGGCCGTACGGGTTGACGGTCCCCGGGTACTGGCCCGCGCCCGCGCTCTCGAACTGCGGGAACCTCTCCACGGGCAGGGTGTCGGAGGTGACGCCGAACGAACCGGCGGTGTTCAGCGGGTTGCCGGGCGCGTCGCCGAGCGGGGCCGTGGCGCCGGCCAGGGCCCCGGTGCCGGTGAAGCCGGTGACGCCCGGCAGGGACGTACGGGTGTGGGCGCCCAGGTAGTACTGGCTGAAGTCGTTCGACAGGGTGCCCCCGCCGAGGTCGACCGAGCCGCCGGCCGTCTCGCCCGCCTCGATCAGCTTGCCGCCCTCGTTGAGGTGGGCGCGCAGTTCCAGCTGGGTGGCGACACCCGGGCGGACGGCGCCGGTGTAGTGGACGACGGTGTCGAAGTGCTTCAGCACGCCGAGCGCGTGCGGCGCGCCCTGCGTGGCCACGTCCCAGACGAGAGCGCGCTCGCCGTTGGCCCTCAGCGCGTCGACGTAGGTCTGCGCGTGGGTCGCGGGTGCGCCCTCCTCGGCGACGACGAGCACGTCGGCGCGCGGCCGTTCGGCGACCGTGTAGGTGAAGTGCTCGCTCTCGGTGCGCTTCCCGGACCTGCTCTCGCCGGTGAACCAGACCTCGACCTCGTCCCCCGGGGCGCCGTCGGCGACCTTCGCCCGGTACTCGTCGAAGTGGAGGTTGTCCTCACCGCCGTACGTCTCGCCGCCCTGCCAGGGCCGCAGCCGCATGTCGTGGGTCCGGCCGCCGTTGACGCGGTACTTCAGCTCCTTGTCGCGCACGGACTTGCGGACGACGACGGAGACCTCCTGGTCGGCGCCGCGCGAGTACGACGTCGAGAACTGCTCCGGGGTGAAGTCGGGGGCGTCGACGCCGACCGACGACCTGGGCTGGTCGGGCCGGGCGGCGGACTCCGCGACGGACAGCGCGAACGGGATGTTCTTCACGAACTCCTGCTGGATCAGCTTCTCGTCGTCCGGGAAGGTGAAGATCGACTCGCAGTCGGCCGGGTTCCAGGCGTCGTTCGGGTCGACGTTCGAGGCGGACTGGCAGGTGGACATCTCCGGGGTGAACATCGCCGTGCCGTGGATGTTCGCCGCGTGGCCGTCCGCCTCGCCGTTCGTCGTGTAGAGCTCGGAGGACAGCTGCGGGTGGTAGCCGGGGATCGCGGAGTTCTCCGGCGTCCCGGCGAGGGACTCGTACAGGACGTCGTCCGGGGTCGGCGTGGCGACCTGCCAGCCGACGCCGTAGAGGAGCAGCTCGGCGGCGGAGTGGTAGTTGATGCCGTACTCGAAGCCGATCCGTCGTTCGAAGGCGTCCAGCGCCTTGGTCTCGGGCTCGGAGTTCGGACCGGCGCCGCGGTAGGTCTGGCTGGTGGGGTACGGGGAGGAACCCTCGTCGTCGTAGCCCCACTTGTAGGCGAAGTTGCGGTTGAGGTCGACGCCGTCGCCGATGGTGTGGGCGCCGTCGCCGTTGATGTCGCGCATGTTCTTGCGCCACTGGCGGTCGCCGTCGGGGTGGTGCGTCCAGTCGTAGCCGTCCGGGTTGGCCGACAGCACGAACCACAGCTCGGTGGTGTCGACGATCTTCTTGATGCGCTTGTCGGTGGCGTAGTTGTCCAGGTAGTGGTGCATCAGCCGCCGGGTCATCTCCGGGGTGATCCACTCGCGCGCGTGCTGGTTGGAGAGATAGAGGACGGAGGGCTTGGACCCGTCCTCGGTCTTCTTGGCGTTCTTGGTGAGCTTGAGGGCGAGGATGTCCTGGCCCTGGAGGGACTTGCCGATGGAGACGACCTTGGTCAGGGACGGGTGCTCCTGACCGGTCCTCAGGATCTCCTCCTTGAGGTTGCCCTCGCCGCTGTACGGCCGGAAGACGCCGTCGCCGGCGGCGGCCACGCGCGCGCGTGCCTTCGCCGAGAGCGTGTGCTCCTTGAGGTCGACGCCCTGCTTCTGGAGTTTCTCCGCCTGCTTGTCGGTGAGGTAGACCTCGACGGTGGCGGTGCCCTTGTCGGGGATCTGTTCACCGAGTTCGTGACTGTCCTGTCCGGTGGCGAGCAGCAGGGGAACCTGCTGCCGGGTGACGTCGGCGCGGAAGACCTTGACCTCTTCGGTGTCGGGGTCGGACGCCCTCTCGTCGGCCTGGGCCAAGGGTGCCAGGGTGAGGCCGCCCAGCAGGAGCGCGCCGGCGGCGAGGATCGATCTCGCTCTTCGTCTCATGAGCCCCCCTTGCGGTGGTTCGCCACAGTGGCGAATGGATGCCAGGCTCATGACAGATCATGGTCAAGTCAAGAGCGCGTCAGGTGAGTTGGGCGGGGCGGGGGTGATGCGGGGTTCGGTGTGTTGTGGGGCGCGGTGTGGGGTGCGGCGTCGTGTGGGGTGCGGCGGCGGCGTGTGGGGTGCGGCGTCGTGTGGGGTGCGGCGTCGTCGTGTGGGGGCCGGTTCACGGGGTGTGTCGCGCGGGGTGCCGGTTTACGGCGGTGTAGTAGCCGGCGGGGTGCCGGTGTCATGCGGAGTGGGTGTTACGGGATGCCGGTGTGAGGCCCGGGCGGCGTGGTGTTGGTGCCCGGTCTCCTCGGCGGGTGCTGGGCCGGCCGGCGGGCTGACGCCGGTGCTCCGTCTCCTCGGCGGGTGCCGGACCGGCCGGCGGGCTGACGCCGGTGCTCCGCCTCCTCGGCGGGTGTCGGACCGGCGTGGGCTGACGCCGGTGCCCGTCTCCTCGGCGGGTGCCGGACCGGCTGGCGGGCTGACGCCGGTGCCCGTCTCCTCGGCGGGTGCCGGACCGGCCGGCGGGCTGACGCCGGTGCTCCGCCTCCTCGGCGGGTGTCGGACCGGCCGGCGGGCTGACGCCGGTGCTCCGCCTCCTCGGCGGGTGTCGGCACCGGCTGTGTCCGACGGGGCGTCAGCCGGCGAGATTGTCCGCCAGTTCCTCGCTGAGGTTGGCTTCCGTGCTGGGGATCCCCAGGTCCGCCGCACGCTTGTCGGCCATCGCCAGCAGCCGGCGGATACGGCCCGCGACGGCGTCCTTGGTCAACGGCGGGTCGGCCAGCGCGCCCAGCTCCTCCAGCGAGGCCTGCTTGTGCTCCATGCGCAGGCGGCCGGCCGCGGCGAGGTGCTCGGGGACGTCGTCACCGAGGATCTCCAGCGCGCGGGCGACCCGGGCGCCGGCGGCGACCGCCGCACGCGCGGACCGGCGCAGGTTGGCGTCGTCGAAGTTGGCGAGCCGGTTGGCGGTGGCGCGCACCTCGCGGCGCATCCGCCGCTCCTCCCAGGCCAGCACCGACTCATGGGCGCCGAGACGGGTGAGCAGCGCGCCGATCGCGTCGCCGTCGCGGACGACGACCCGGTCCACGCCCCGCACCTCGCGGGCCTTGGCGGCGATCGACAGGCGGCGGGCGGCGCCGACCAGGGCGAGCGCGGCCTCGGGGCCCGGGCAGGTCACCTCGAGGGAGGAGCTGCGGCCGGGTTCGGTGAGCGAACCGTGCGCGAGGAAGGCCCCGCGCCAGGCCGCCTCGGCGTCACAGGTGGCCCCCGAGACCACCTGCGGGGGCAGCCCCCGGATCGGCCGGCCCCGGCCGTCGACCAGGCCGGTCTGGCGGGCCAACTGGTCGCCGCCGGCGACGACCCGGACGACGTAGCGCGAACCGCGCCGCAGTCCGCCCGGGGCCATCACGATCAGTTCCGAGCTGTGCCCGAAGATCTCCAGGATGTCCCGCTTGAGCCGCCGCGCCGCCATCGCGGTGTCCAGCTCCGCCTCGATCACGATGCGCCCGCTGACCAGGTGGAGGCCGCCGGCGAACCGCAGAATGGCGGAGACCTCCGCCTTCCTGCAGCAGGTCCGGGTGACGGGGAGCCGGGAGATCTCGTCCTTCACCGCTGCCGTCATCGCCATGGGCCGATCCTTCCATGCATCCGAAAAATACGGTCGTACGCGGCGGCCAGCAGCTCCGGGTCGTGCCGCGGAGTTCCGTCCCTCCGGGCCACCGGCGCCAGCTCGACCGCGGCCCCGAAACGCTTGGCGGCGTCGGTCAGTGAGTCGCGGTCGGGCACGGCGGCCTCGTCGGCCAGCACCACGTCCAGGGCGAGTTTAGGGGCGTGTCGTCCCAAAACCTCCAAATGACGCTGCGGGGAGAAGCCCTCGGTTTCTCCGGGCTGCGGCGCGAGGTTCAGCGAGAGTACCCGGCGCGCCTTCGTCTGCGTGAGGGCGTCCAGCAGCTGGGGCACCAGCAGGTGCGGGATGACCGAGGAGAACCAGGAGCCGGGGCCGAGGACCACCCAGTCCGCGTCCAGGACCGCCTCGACGGCCTCCGGCACGGCGGGCGGATCGCTCGGCACCAGCTGCACCGACTGCACCTCGCCGGGGGTGAGGGCGACGGTCGCCTGCCCGCGGACGGTGTCGATGTCGTCGGGCCGGTCCCGGTCGTGCCCCTTGACCAGTGCCTGGAGCTCCAGCGGCACGGCGGACATGGGCAGCACGCGCCCGTGCGCGCCGAGCAGCTTGCCGACCAGGTCGAGGGCGAGGACGTGGTCGCCGAGCTGCTCCCACAGGGCCACGATCAGCAGGTTGCCGACCGCGTGTCCGTGCATCTCGCCGCCGGACTGGAAGCGGTGCTGGATGACCCGGGCCCAGGTCTGGCCCCAGTCGTCGTCGCCGCACAGCGCGGCCAGCGCCTTGCGCAGGTCGCCGGGCGGCAGCACGCCCAGCTCGTCGCGGAGCCGGCCGCTGGAGCCGCCGTCGTCGGCCACGGTGACGACGGCGGTGAGGTCACCGGTGATCCGGCGCAGCGCGGCGAGCGATGCGGACAGTCCTCTGCCGCCGCCGAGGGCGACCACCTTGGGCTGGGTGCCCCGGCGGCGCGGCCGGCCGCCCCGGGACTCGGCGGGCCGGCCGCCACGCCCCTCGGGTGCGACTCTGCGCAGCCGGCTCAGCCGCAACGTACGTCCCGTCATTCGCGTCCCATGTCCCGGTGCACGACCACCGTCTCCACGCCCTCGGCCGCCAGCCGCGCGGCGAGCTTCTCCGACATCGCGACCGAGCGGTGCTTGCCGCCGGTGCAGCCGACCGCGATGGTCACGTACCGCTTGCCCTCACGCCGGTAGCCGGCCGCGATGAGCTGGAGCAGCTCGGCGTAGCGGTCGAGGAACTCCTTCGCGCCGGGCTGGTTGAAGACGTAACCCGACACCTCCTCGTTGAGGCCGGTGAACGGGCGCAGCTCCGGGACCCAGTGCGGGTTGGGCAGGAAGCGGCAGTCGACGACGAGGTCGGCGTCGACCGGCAGGCCGTACTTGTAGCCGAAGGACATGACGGTGGCCCGCAGCTCCGGTTCCTCCTCGCCCGCGAACTGGGCGTCCATCTTGGCGCGCAGCTCGTGCACGTTGAGGCTGGAGGTGTCGATCACCAGGTCGGCGTCGCCGCGCAGCTCGCGCAGCAGCTCACGCTCGGCGGCGATGCCGTCGACGATCCGGCCGTCGCCCTGGAGGGGGTGCGGGCGGCGCACCGACTCGAAGCGGCGCACCAGGGCCTCGTCGGAGGACTCCAGGAAGACGATCCGCCGGGTGACGCCCCGCGAGTCCAGGTCGGCGAGGGACTCGCGCAGGTTGTCGAAGAAACGGCGGCCGCGCACGTCGACGACGACCGCGATCCGCGCCACGTTGCCCTGCGAGCGGGCACCGAGCTCCACCATGGTGGGGATCAGCGCGGGCGGGAGGTTGTCGACCACGAACCAGCCGAGGTCCTCCAGACACTTCGCGGCCGTCGAGCGTCCGGCGCCGGACATGCCCGAGATGATCACCAGTTCGGGGATGGCCGCTTCGGGGACCCCGCCTGCTTCGATACCCGTACCCACCTGTGCTCCGTCGTCCTGAGGGGCGTCCTGCCGCGTCGGATCCTCGCCGGTCACCTTGTGAGTTTCCTGGGGTTGCTGATCTCGCTGCGCTGTGGACTGCTGCTCTTCGTGCTCGGTCATCTCTCCTGCCCCCGTCGCTCGTCCGGGGCGCCCGTGGTCACGGGCTCCCCTGGGGTACCCGCCGTCGTCCCGGGTTCCCCGTCCTCCACGTCTTCCATGATCTCTCCAGTCGCCGTGTTGACGGCGGGTGCGGCCGGGGCCGTCCGGGCGAGCGCCACGACGATCGTCTCGGCCGTCTTGCGACCTATGCCCGGGACCTCACAGATCTGGTCGATGGTCGCGGACCGCAGTCTCTTCACCGAACCGAAGTGCTTGATCAGCGCCTGCTTGCGCGTCTCGCCGAGCCCGGGGACGTCGTCCAGGGGGCTGGAGCGTATCCGCTTGGCGCGCTTGCTGCGCTGGTAGGTGATCGCGAACCGGTGCGCCTCGTCCCGGACGCGTTGCAGCAGGTAGAGGCCCTCGCTGGTGCGGGGCAGGACCACCGGGTCGTCCTCGCCGGGCAGCCAGACCTCCTCCAGGCGCTTGGCGAGGCCGCACACGGCGATGTCGTCGATGCCCAGCTCGTCCAGGGCCCGCTGGGCGGCGGCGACCTGCGGCTGACCGCCGTCGACGACGACCAGCTGCGGAGGGTAGGCGAAGCGCTTGGGGCGGCCGTCGTCCTCGGTGAGGCTGCTCGCCACGGGGGCGCCGACGAGGTCACCGATGCCGCCGGGGGCGAGGCCGCTCGGGCCGGCGTCGGCGGTCGTGCCGTTCGCGTGGCCGCTCGTGCGATCGGTGGTGCCGGTGACTGCCGTGGCGCCCTTCGCGTGACCGCCCGCGCGATCGGCGGCGGTCGCGCCGGCCGCGGAGGTGGCATGCGAGTCGTCGCTCGGGATGCCGGTGCCGGCGGTGGCGTCCGCGTCATCGCCCGGGCCGCCGACGCCGTCCGTGTGGCTGTTCGCCGCGCCGTTCGTGAGGCCCGGCTCGCCGTCGGCCCACTCCCCCGTCCGCTCCTTCTCGGCCAGGTAGCGCCTGAAGCGGCGGGTGATCACCTCGTGCATGGAGCGGACGTCGTCCTGTCCGGCAAAGCCCTTGATCTGGAACCGTCGGTACTCGCTCTTGCGCTGCAGCCCGTCCTCGAAGACGACCATGGACGCCACCACGTCGTCGCCCTGCAGATGCGAGATGTCGTAGCACTCGATCCGCAGCGGGGCGCTGTCCAGGTCCAGGGCCTCGGCGATCTCCTCCAGCGCGCGCGAGCGGGTGGTCAGGTCGGAGGCGCGCTTGGTCTTGTGCAGGGCGAGCGCCTGGAGCGCGTTGCGCTGCACCGTCTCCATCAGGGCCTTCTTGTCGCCGCGCTGGGGGATGCGCAGCGAGACGTTCGAGCCCCGGCGCACGGCCAGCCATTCCTGCACCGGCTCCACCGGCTCGGGCAACGCCGGGACGAGGACCTCCTTGGGCACCGCGTCGCCGGTCTCCTCCCCGTAGAGCTGCTGCAGGGCGTGCTCCACCAGGGCGCCGGTGGTGATCTCCTCCACCTTGTCGGTGACCCAGCCGCGCTGACCGCGCACGCGTCCGCCACGGACGTGGAAGATCTGCACGGCCGCTTCCAGCTCGTCCTCGGCGACGGCGATCAGGTCGGCGTCGGTCGCGTCCGCCAGCACGACCGCGTTCTTCTCCATGGCCTTCTTCAGGGCCCCGATGTCGTCGCGCAGCCGGGCCGCCCGCTCGTACTCCAGCTCTTCGGCCGCCTCCGCCATCTGCTGCTCCAGCCGGCGCAGGTACGTCCCCGTGCGGCCCGTCATGAAGTCGCAGAACTCCTCCGCCAGCTCCTTGTGGTCCTCGTCGGAGATACGGCCGACGCAGGGGGCGGAGCACTTGCCGATGTAGCCGAGCAGACAGGGGCGGCCGGTGCGGGCGGCGTTCTTGAAGACACCGGCCGAGCAGGTGCGCACGGGGAAGACGCGCAGCAGCAGGTCGACCGTGTCCCGAATCGCCCACGCGTGCGCGTACGGCCCGAAGTAGCGCACGCCCTTCTTCTTGTGGCCGCGCATCACCTGCACGCGCGGGTACTGCTCGTTCATCGTCACCGCGAGGTACGGGTAGCTCTTGTCGTCGCGGTACTTGACGTTGAACCGGGGGTCGTACTCCTTGATCCAGGAGTACTCCAGCTGGAGGGCCTCGACCTCCGTGGACACCACCGTCCACTCCACGGACGCGGCCGTGGTGACCATGCTCCGCGTGCGCGGGTGCAGGCCGGCCAGGTCCTGGAAGTAGTTGGCCAGGCGCTGGCGCAGGCTCTTCGCCTTTCCGACGTAGATCACCCGGCGGTGCTCGTCGCGGAACCGGTACACCCCGGGGGAGTCCGGGATGTCTCCCGGCCTGGGGCGGTAGCTGGAGGGATCGGCCATGTCTCACACCCTACTGGCGAGCGGTGACACTCCGGCGGGCCTGTGGACAACGCCCGCCGCGGTGCCGGGCGCCCCGGTGCGCGAACGCCCCGGGGCCACCGGTCGATCCTCGGCCACGAGCGCACCACGGTTGGGCGCCAGGTGTTGTCGCGGCATGGTCAACACGCTTCAATGCGGAGGAACTCGGGACCGTGCACGGCGGCGCACGGAGGGGAAGACGGCCCGACGCCGCCCGGGTGACCCGGACCACCCGCGTCAACGGACTGACCAGCCGTTGTGATCCAGCACAGAAAGGCCCCTGCATGCCGCACGCCACACCGCACGCGGACGTCGTCCCCGCGGAACTGGACACGGATCCGGACACCGTGCTGGACACGGCCCTGCGCGGCGGTCCCTTCCACGTCGCGCTGCGCGCCGCGATAGCCGCCCGCGGACTGCCGCTGCAGCGGGTCCAGCACCATCTGACGCGGCACGGCGTGAAAGTAGGCGTCACCAGCCTGAGTTACTGGCAGCAGGGCGCCCGCCGCCCTCAGCGCCCCGAGTCGCTGCGGGCCGTACGCGCCCTGGAGGAGATTCTGCGGCTCCCGGAGGAGTCGCTGATCCGGCTGCTCGCCGAGACGGCCGACGAGCGCGCGGCCGCGCGCCGCCCCGAAGGCCGCTCCTACCGGTCCCTCATCGAGGCCTCGGGGGTCCTGGAACGGCTGCTCGCCGAGCTGGACGCCCCGCTCGACGGAGGTCTGCACATGCTCGGGCACCACGAACGGGTAAGGATCGGGGCGCGCCGCGAGCTGCTGGGGCGCGAGTCGCACCACATCGTGCGCGCGGACCGGGACGGCGTCGACCGCTTCGTGGCCGTCCACCACGGCGACCCCGGGTGCGTCCCGGACCGCATGAGCGTGCACGCCCTGGACAACTGCCGCACCGGGCGCGTCCGCCGCCACCACGAGTCCGGTGTCCTGGTCGCCGAGCTGCTGTTCGACACCCGACTGCGGGCCGGCGACTCCTTCCTCTTCCGCTACGGCGTCGAGGACGGCACGGCGGGGGTGTCGCGTGAGTACGTCCGCGGCTTGGGGCCGGCCGGCGGCCAGTACGCCCTTCAGGTGCGGTTCGACGAGAACGCCCTGCCGGTGCGCTGCCACCGGTTCACCCAGCAGTCGGCGGCTGCCCCGCGCAGCGGTCACCAGGAGCTGCCGCTGACCGGCCGCCACCACTCGGTGCACCTCGTGGAACCGCGGGTGCGAGCGGGGATCGTGGGGGTCGGGTGGGAGTGGGACGCGGGGTGAGGTGGGTGGGGTGGCGGTGAGGAGCGCCTAGGCGGTGAGATGCGCCCAGGTGGCTTGGGTGGCCCCGGTGGCTTGGTGTCTCCAGTGGCGTGAGTGGCCCCGGTGGCTTGGTGGCTCAGTGGCGTGAGTGGCTGAGGTGGCTTGAGTGGCGAGTGCGGGACGTAAACGTTTGCGCAAGCGTTTACGTGCGGGCCTTGATGGGATACGGTCCCCGCCACGGAGGCCGCGGCCCGGCTCGGGCGCTGCCCGGGAACGGCGCCTCCGGGAAGGGGACCGCATGGCGACGATGGTGGACGTGGCGCGGAGCGCCGGGGTCTCCGTGGCGACCGTCTCCCACGTGCTGAACGGCACCCGCCCGGTGCGCCCGCAGACCCGCCAGGCCGTCCTGGACGCCATCGACCAGCTCGGCTACACCCCGAACACCCTTGCCCGTTCCCTGGTGACCTCCCGCACCCGTTCGATCGGCCTGGCCGTGTCGGCCATCAGCAATCCCTACTTCACCGAGATCCTCCAGGGCGTCGAGGCGACCGCCCTTGAAGAGGGTTACAGCCTGCTCATCGCCGACCCGCACGAGGACCCGCAGCACGAGCGCACGGTCGTCCAGTTGCTGCACGAGCGACGCGTGGACGGCCTGATCGTCGCGCCGTCGCCGCATCCCCGCGAACTGCTCTCCTACCTGCACCGCCACGAGGTGCCGACCGTGCTCCTGGACCGCGTGGCCGATGCTCCGGCGAGCGGCGTCCCGCGGTTCGACCAGGTCTGCGCGGAGAGCACGGAACCGGTGGCGAGCCTGGTCACCCACCTCGCCGAGCGCGGCCACCGCCGTATCGCGCTGGTCGCCGGCCGCTGCGGGCTGAGCACGACCGCCGAGCGGATCACCGGCTACCGGCGCGGTCTGGCCGCCGCCGGGCTCACCCACGACGAGCGGCTCGTCGTGCACGGCGACTCCGAGTCGGCCGGCGGCGAGCAGGCGACCGCCGCGCTGCTCTCCCTCGCCACGCCGCCCACGGCTCTCGTCACCGCGAACAACGCCATGACCATCGGCGCCCTGCGCGCCCTGCGCGAGCGCGGCCTGTCCGTGCCCGGTGACATCGCGCTGTGCTGCTTCGACGACTTCGCCTGGGCGGACCTGTTCTCCCCCCGGCTCACCGCGATCGCCCAGCCCAGCAAGGACCTCGGCGCGCGGGCCGTGCGGATCCTCCTGGAGCGTCTCGCCGCTCCGGACCGGCCCGCCCGGACCGTGCGGCTCCCCTGCACCTTCGTCCACCGCAGCTCCTGCGGCTGCCCCGAGAAAGGACCCGACTCGTGATCGTCGTCGCCGGTGAGGCCTTGATCGACCTGGTACCGCAGGGCACGGGCGCCCTCGCCGGACTCCGGCCGGCCCTCGGCGGCGGCCCGTACAACACCGCCGTGGCCCTCGGCCGGCTCGGCTCGCCGACGGCCTTCTGCTCGCGCACCTCGCGCGACGCTTTCGGCGAGGCCCTGCTCGACGGGTTGCGCAAGGCGGGCGTGGACGTCTCGGCCGTGCAGCGCGGCCCCGAGCCCACCACGCTGGCGGTCGCGACGCTCGACGGGAACGGCTCGGCCGCCTACTCCTTCTACGTCGAGGGCACCGCCGACCGGCTGTTCACGGCCCCCGACCGCTTTCCGGCCGCCGCACGCGCGGTGTCCTTCGGCACCTGTTCGCTGGTCCTGGAGCCGGGGGCGAGCGCCTACGAGCGCCTGATGCGCGGCGTGGCGGCGCAGGGCGTGTTCACCGCGCTCGACCCCAACATCAGGGCCGGACTGATCCCGGACGCGGACGCCTACCGGGCGCGGTTCCTCGGCTGGCTGCCCTCGGTGACGCTGCTGAAGCTGTCCGAGGAGGACGCGCGGTGGCTGGGCGGCACGCCACGCGAGTGGCTGGCCGAGGGGCCCTCGGCGGTGGTGATCACGCGGGGCGGCGAGGGGCTGACGGTGTTCACCCGGGACGGCGGGGAACATTCCGTACCGGGTGAGCGGGTCGCCGTCGTGGACACGATCGGCGCCGGCGACACGGTCAACGCGGCCCTGCTGCACGGCCTGTCCAGTTGGGACGCCCTGTCCCCCGAGGCACTCGCCGGCCTTGACGGCGACGCCTGGACGCGTCTGCTGCGGTTCGCGGCGCGTGCCGCGGCGATCACCTGCTCACGGGCGGGCGCGGAGCCGCCGTACGCGTCGGAGCTGGGTGAGCTGTAGAGGGCCGGAGAGGACGAAGGGGCGGTGCCCCGCGGGAACGCCCGCGGGGCACCGCCCCTTCGTGTGCGGTCCTCAGGTCTTCTGGGCCCGCGTCGTCTTCTTCGCGGTCGTGGCCTTCTTGGTCGCTCCCGCCGCCTTCTTCGCCGACGTGTTGTTGACCGCCTTCGCCGTCGCCGTCCTCCTCGCCGGTGCGCCGGCCGCCACCGTCTTCTTCGCGGCGGCCTTGCGCGGGGCCTTCACCGCGGCGGCGTCGCTGATCCGGTCGGCGCCGAGGACGTCCCGCAGGAACTTGCCGGTGTGGCTCGTCGACACCGCGGCGACCTCCTCGGGCGTGCCCTCGGCGACGACGAGGCCGCCTCCGGCGCCTCCCTCGGGGCCCATGTCGACGATCCAGTCGGCGGTCTTGATCACGTCGAGGTTGTGTTCGATGACGATGACCGTGTTGCCCTTGTCGACCAGGCCGGACAGGACCTTCAGCAGCTTGCTGATGTCCTCGAAGTGCAGACCGGTGGTCGGCTCGTCGAGGACGTAGACCGTACGTCCGGTGGACCGCTTCTGGAGTTCGCTGGCGAGCTTCACGCGCTGGGCCTCGCCGCCGGAGAGGGTGGTCGCCGACTGGCCGAGGCGGACGTAGCCGAGACCCACGTCGTGCAGCGTCCTCAGGTGCCGGGCGATCGAGGGGACGGCCTCGAAGAAGTCGAGGGCCTCCTCGATCGGCATGTTCAGGACCTCGGCGATGGACTTGCCCTTGTAGTGGACCTCCAGGGTCTCCCGGTTGTACCGGGCGCCGTGGCAGACCTCGCACGGGACGTACACGTCCGGGAGGAAGTTCATCTCGATCTTGATCGTGCCGTCGCCCGCGCAGTTCTCGCAGCGGCCGCCCTTGACGTTGAAGGAGAAGCGGCCGGGCAGGTAGCCGCGGACCTTCGCCTCGGTGGTCTCGGCGAACAGCTTGCGGATGTGGTCGAAGACACCGGTGTACGTCGCCGGGTTGGACCGCGGGGTGCGGCCGATGGGCGACTGGTCGACGTGGACCACCTTGTCGACGAGGTCGTCGCCGTCCACGCGCGTGTGCCGTCCGGGCACGTTCCGGGCGCCGTTCAGCTCGCGTGCCAGGTGCGTGTACAGGATGTCGTTGACCAGCGTCGACTTGCCGGAGCCGGACACGCCCGTGACGGCGGTGAACACGCCCAGCGGGAAGGACACGTCGATGTCCTGGAGGTTGTTCTCCCGGGCGCCGTGCACGGTGAGCTGCCGGGAGGGGTCGTGGGGCCGCCGGATGTCCGGCACCGGGATGGCCTTCTTCCCGGCGAGGTACTGGCCGGTCTGCGACTCCTCGTTGGCGAGCAGGTCCTTCAGGGAGCCGCTGTGCACGACCTTGCCGCCGTGCTCGCCCGCGCCGGGGCCGATGTCCACGACCCAGTCGGCGACCTTGATGGTGTCCTCGTCGTGCTCGACGACGATGAGCGTGTTGCCCATGTCGCGCAGCCGGACCAGGGTTTCGATCAGCCGGTGGTTGTCCCGCTGGTGCAGGCCGATGGACGGCTCGTCGAGGACGTACAGGACGCCGACGAGGCCGGAGCCGATCTGCGTGGCCAGGCGGATGCGCTGGGCCTCGCCGCCGGACAGGGTGCCGGCCGCGCGGTTCAGCGAGAGGTAGTCCAGGCCCACGTCGACCAGGAACCGCAGGCGCTCGTTGACCTCCTTCAGCACGCGCTCGGCGATCTTCTTGTCCCGCGCGCTGAGCTTCAGTTCGCCCAGGAAGTCCGCGCAGTCGCTGATCGACATGGCCGAGACCTCGGCGATCGACTTCTCCATGATCGTGACCGCGAGGACGATCGGCTTCAGGCGCGTGCCCTCACAGGTGGGGCAGGGCACCTCGCGCATGTAGCCCTCGAAGCGCTCGCGGCTGGCGTCGCTCTCGGCCTCGCTGTGCCGGCGCTTGACGAAGGGGACGGCGCCCTCGAACGGCGTGGTGTACACCCGCTCGCGCCCGTACCGGTTGCGGTAGCGGACCTCGATCTGGGTCTTGTGCCCGTACAGCAGGGCCTTCTTCGCCCGCTGCGGCAGACCCGCGAAGGGGATGTCGGTGCGGAAGCCCAGGGCGTCCGCGAGGGCGCCGATCAGACGGCCGAAGTAGTCCTTGGTGTGCCCGTGCGACCAGGGGTGGATCGCGCCCTCGTCGAGCGTCTTGTCCTCGTCCGGGACGATCAGCTCGGGGTCGACCTCCATGCGCGTACCGATGCCGGTGCACTCGGGGCAGGCGCCGAAGGGCGAGTTGAAGGAGAAGGAGCGCGGCTCCAGCTCCTCGAAGGAGAGGTCGTCGTAAGCGCAGTACAGGTGCTCCGAGTACATGCGCTCGCGCTCGGGGTCGTCCGCGGGGAGGTCGACGAAGTCGAGCACCACCATGCCGCCCGAGAGGCCGAGGGCGGTCTCCACGGAGTCGGTGAGCCGGCGCTTGGCGGACTCCTTGACCGTGAGGCGGTCGATGACCACCTCGATGGTGTGCTTCTCCTGCTTCTTCAGGGTGGGCGGGTTGGAGAGCTGGATGGTCTCGCCGTCCACCCGCGCGCGGCTGTAACCCTTGGTCTGCAGATCGGCGAAGAGGTCGACGAACTCGCCCTTGCGCTCGCGCACCAGCGGGGACAGCACCTGGAAGCGGCTCCCCTCCGGCAGCTCCAGGACCTTGTCGACGATGGCCTGCGGCGACTGGCGCGAGATCGGGCGCCCGCATGCGGGACAGTGCGGCTTGCCGATGCGCGCGAAGAGCAGACGCAGGTAGTCGTAGACCTCGGTGATGGTGCCGACCGTCGAGCGCGGGTTGCGCGAGGTCGACTTCTGGTCGATGGAGACCGCAGGGGACAGGCCCTCGATGAAGTCGACGTCCGGCTTGTCCATCTGGCCCAGGAACTGGCGGGCGTACGAGGAGAGCGACTCCACGTAGCGCCGCTGGCCCTCGGCGAAGATGGTGTCGAAGGCCAGGGAGGACTTGCCCGACCCCGACAGGCCCGTGAAGACGATGAGCGAGTCCCGAGGCAGGTCGAGCGAGACGTTCTTCAGGTTGTGCTCGCGCGCGCCACGGACGATGAGACGGTCGGCCACGCCGGTCCGCACCTTTCTTGAGAGAAGTGACAGGGGCGGGGCCCCCGTGCTTTCTCAGACTAGGGGGAGCCACTGACAACGCCGGTCGGATTCCCGAGTTGCATAACAATCCCCGGCCCTCCAGCATGCCCGACGCGTACGATGACCATATAGCACGCGCATTCGATTAACGGTCGGGGTTCACCGCCTTCACCCGAAGGTGTGGCGGGGCTAGGGTCGGCGTCATGACTGATCACGCGCGTGACCTGGCGTCTGTACGGGAAGCGACGGAACGGCTGCTCACCGCAGCAGCCAAGTTGGACAACGCGGCTGTGACCGAACCGTCACGGCTCCCCGGCTGGAGCCGGGGTCACGTACTCGCCCACCTGGCCCGCAACGCGGACGCCCTCGTGAACGTCCTCGAGGGCCGCCCCATGTACGTCTCCGCGGACGCCCGCGACGCCGACATCGACCGGGACGCCCCACGCCCTCTCGACGTCCAGCTGGCCGACGTCCGGGAGAGCGCCGCCCGCTTGCAGGAGGCCGCCGACGTGCCCGCCGACTGGTCGCGCACCGTGGAGCTGCGCAACGGCGTGACCGACGCGGCGTCCCGGGTGCCGTTCCGGCGCTGGGTCGAGGTCGAGCTGCACCACGTGGACCTCGGCATCGGCTACGAGCTGGAGGACCTGCCGGCCGAGTTCACGGATCGGGAGATCGACTTCCTCGCCGACCGGTTCAGCGGCCACCCCGACGTACCTCACACGCGCCTGACGGACGGCACGCGCGCGTGGAGCACCGGCCGGGCGCCGAGCGGGGGCGGGGTCACGGTCACCGGCTCCCCGGCCGACCTGCTGGGCTGGCTCGCCGGGCGCCGGGACGGCTCCGGGCTGGCCGTCGAGGGCGGACCACTGCCGTCGCTGCCCCCGCTGTAGCGGCGCGGACGCCCTGCTCGCCGTACCCCTGCCGCCCTAGACTGGCCGGCATGACGTACAGCGGACAGGTGACGGTCGGTGGCCCGGCGGACGTGCACGAGCTCAAGGACCTGATGATCAGCAAGATCGCGGTCGGCCCGATGGCCAACAACACCTATCTGCTGCGCTGCCGGGCCACCGACGAGCAGTTGCTGATCGATGCGGCCAACGACGCGCGCACGCTGCTGGGCATGATCGGTGACGACGGCATCGCGTCCGTCGTCACCACGCACCAGCACGGCGACCACTGGCAGGCGCTCGCCGAGGTCGTCGCGGCCACGGGCGCCCGTACCTACGCGGGCCGCGACGACGCCGCCGGCATCCCCGTGCCGACCGACGTCCTCGTCGACGACGGGGACACGATCCGGGTGGGCCACGTGGAACTGACCGCGCGTCACCTGGTCGGGCACACGCCGGGCTCGATCGCCCTGGTCTACGACGACCCGCACGGGCACCCGCACGTGTTCACGGGCGATTGCCTCTTCCCGGGCGGTGTGGGCAACACCCGCAAGGATCCCCGGGCGTTCGCCAGCCTGATCCACGACGTCGAGACGAAGATTTTCGACGTGCTTCCGGACGAGACCTGGGTCTATCCGGGGCACGGCAACGACACCACGCTCGGCGCGGAACGACCGCATCTGCCGGAGTGGCACGCGCGCGGGTGGTGACGTCCGGAGGTTGAGGGGGCGCGTGCGCGGCCGGAACCAGCCTCGGAGGCTCGGGGCGTCCGGGTGGTGAACCTGGCGCACCTCGCGGGGCTCAGCGCGCGCGGGTGGTGAACCTCGGAGGGCCCACGGCTCGCGGGTGGTGAACGTCGGAGAGCCCACGGCGCGCGGGTGGTGAACCTCGGAGGGCCAGGGGCGCGGATTGCGAGACGCGCGCCCCGTGTGAATCGTCTGCACGCGCCGCTGTCCTGCGCGCGCTCCCCGCGCACGGCGTTGTGCGGTCCACTGGACACAGCCCCGCGCGGGACGACGGCACCGGCGCGGTATGGGCCGCCGGTCCCTCGATCCCCGCCCTCGGCCGGCGGCCCACCCTCTCCGGTCGGGCGGCTCCCCCACGCTCCTACGCTTCGGCCTGTGCCGCTCCGACCAGCGCCGCGACCCGCTCCACGCCGAACACGTACCCCTGCACGCCGCACCCCGCGATGACACCGTCGGCACGCAGCGAGACGTACGAGTGGTGCCGGAACGACTCCCGCTGGTGGATGTTGGAGATGTGCACCTCCACCACTGGCATGCCGTCACAGGTGTTGAGCGCATCCAGGATCGCGACGGACGTGTGCGAGTAGGCACCGGGGTTGATGACGATGCCGCAGTGATTGAGCCGCGCCTCGTGGATCCAGTCGACGAACTCGCCCTCGTGGTTGGACTGCCGGAAGTCCACCGTGCCGCCGTGCGCGGCGGCCGCCTTGGCGCACAACACCTCGACGTCGGCGAGGGTGTCGGAGCCGTAGATCTCCGGCTGGCGTTGCCCGAGAAGGTTCAGGTTCGGCCCGTTGAGGATCATGATCGGGGCGTTGGCCAGGGTGCGGGGCACGGTTCCTCCGGTCCGGTGAGGTGGCTGCACAGCCCCGGTTTATCACGATGCGCCGCGGGCGGGACGGCCCATACCCTCCGGGCATGACGACGATCTCGTATCCGCCCAAGCCCTCCCCGGGAGACCGCATAGCCGTCATCTCGCCGTCGGCCGGCCTGCCCGGAATCCTGCCGCTCCCTCATGAGCTGGGGTTGAAGCGGCTGCGGGAGGAGTACGGGCTGGAGCCGGTGGAGTATCCGGCGACGCGCACAATGGGCTCGACGCCCCAGGAGCGGGCCGACGACATCCACGCCGCGTTCGCCGACCCGGACATCAAGGCCGTCATCGCGTCCATCGGCGGCGAGGACCAGATCACCGTCCTGCCGCTGCTGGACCGGGAGTTGATCCGCGCCCGCCCGAAGCCGTTCTTCGGAATGAGCGACAACACCAACCTGCTCGCCTTCCTGCGCAACACCGGCATCGTCGGATACCACGGCGCGTCCGTCATGGCCGAGCTCGGCCGTCCGGGCGCCCTGCACCCGCAGACCGCCGAGTCCGTGCGGGCGGCGCTGTTCACCACGGGCCCGTACGACCTGCAGCCGGCCGAGCGCTGGCGGGACGTGAGCCGCGACTGGGCGGATCCGGCGACCTTCGACGCCGAACCCGAGACCCGGCCCGGCACCGGCTGGACCTGGGTGAACGCCGACCGTGTGGTGGAGGGCCGCAGCTGGGGCGGCTGCCTGGAGATCCTGGGCTGGCTGCTGATGGCCGACCGGGAGATCCCGCACGACCTGAGCGAGTTCGACGGCGGGGTGCTGTTCCTGGAGACCTCCGAGGACATGCCGAGCGCCGCCGAGGTCTTCCGGACCCTGAGGAACATGGGCGAGCGCGGGCTGCTGCGGCGCTTCCCGGCACTGCTGATGGGCCGACCCAAGACGTGGTCCTTCGAGCGGCCCAACAGCCCCGAGGAGGGCGCTTGTTACGCCGCCGAGCAGCGCGAGGCCGTCCTGCGCGCGCTGCGGGCGTACGCCCCCGACACCCTGGTCGTCTTCGACGTCGACCTCGGCCACACCGACCCCCAACTCGTGATCCCCTACGGCGGCCTGATCCGCGTGGACGGTCCCGCCCGGCGCATCACCGTCACCTACTGAGGCACGGCCTCACCTCCGCGCGCCCCCGTAACCGGTGGTCACCGTGGGTAGTTGACGCGGCATGCACGACGTACGCACCGTAAGGGCGCCTTCCATGCTGCGGCTCGCGGCCGCCTCGCTCGCCGGGACGGCCATCGAGTTCTACGACTTCTTCGTCTACGGGACCGCGGCGGCGCTGGTCCTGGGGCCGCTGTTCTTTCCCACGTTCTCGCCGGTGGCGGGGACGCTGGCCGCCTTCGCCACCTTCGGCGTCGGCTTCGTGGCCCGGCCACTGGGCTCCGTGCTCTTCGGGCACATCGGCGACCGGCACGGACGGCGGCCGGTCCTCGTCGGCTCGCTGCTGCTCACCGGTGCGTCGACCGTCGCCGTCGGCTGCGTACCGACGTTCGACTCGATCGGAGTGGCCGCCCCCGTGCTGCTGCTCGTCCTGCGCTTCCTGCAGGGGCTCGGGCTCGGCGGTGAGTGGGGCGGGGCCGTGCTGCTCACCGCGGAGCACGCCCCGGCCGACCGGCGCGGACTGTGGTCGAGCTTTCCGCAGGTGGGGCCCCCGGTGGGCTTCCTGCTCGCCAACGGAGCGGTGCTGACGCTGTCCGCGACGCTGACCGACGCCCAGTTCGCCGCGTGGGGCTGGCGGGTCCCCTTCTGGGCCGCCGGCGTGCTGGCCCTCGTGGGGCTGTGGCTGCGGTCGTCGCTCACCGAGAGCCCCAGCTTCCTCAAGATCGACGACTACGCGCGCGTGCCGCTCGTCGAGGTCGTGCGCGACCACTGGCGGCTGGTCCTGCTCACCGCCGGAGCGCTCGCCGTCGGGTACGCGATCTTCTACGCCGTGACCACCTGGTCGCTCGCCTACGCCACGGAACGGCTCGGGGTGAGCCGTACCGTCATGCTGACCAGTGTCATGGCCGCGGTGGTGATCAAGGGTGCGCTGACGCCGGTGGCGGCGGTCCTGGGCGACCGCTACGGGCGGCGGCCCCTGTGCCTGATCGGGTGCGCGGCGGCGGCCCTGTGGATGTTCCCGATGGTGGCGCTGCTGGCGACCGGCGCCCCGCTGCTGATGTTCCTCGGCTTCCTGGTGGCGCTGATCGCGTTCGTCACGATGTTCGGCGTGATCGCGGCGTACCTGCCGGAGCTGTACGAGCCCCGGGTCCGCTGCACGGGCGCCGCGGTCGGTTACAACCTCGGCGGCGTCCTCGGCGGCGCGCTCACCCCGATCGTGGCCACGGCACTGGCCGGGCAGGGCGGCCGGGTGCCCTGGGGCGTGGGCGCCTATATGACCGGCCTCGCGCTGCTCAGCCTGGGCTGTTTCGCGCTGCTTCCGGAGACGCGGCCGATGCGGGTGCGGGCGACGGAGGCGGAGGCCGAGGCGGCGGCTGCCGGCTGACTCGGGGCCCCAGCCCCGCGGCCGACCCGCCGACCTACGGATTGACCGCCAGCTCCAGGTACGCCGCCAGCAGCACCAGATGAACGCCTCCCTGAAGCGGAGTGGCCCGGCCCGGCACCACCGTCAGGGCGGCGACCACGATGGTCAGTGCCAGCAGCACCATGTGGGTCGAGCCCAGGCCGAGGATCAGGGGCCCGGACAGCCAGATGGACGCCAGGGCCACGGCGGGGATGGTCAGGCCGATGCTGGCCATGGCGGAGCCCAGGGCGAGGTTGAGGCTCGTCTGCACCCGGTCACGGCGGGCGGAGCGCAGCGCGGCGATCGTCTCGGGGAGCAGCACCAGCAGCGCGATGATCACACCGACGACGGCGTGGTCCAGGCCGGCGGCCGCCACGCCCGACTCGATCGTCGGCGACACGCCCTTCGCCAGGCCGACCACCCCGACCAGCGCGAGCAGCAGCAGGCCCAGGCTGATCCAGGCGGTGCGGGTGGATGGGGCGGTGGCGTGGTCGTCCACGGTGATCACCTCGCCCTGACGGGTGATCGGCAGGAAGTAGTCGCGGTGCCTGACGGTCTGGGTCGCCACGAACAGGCCGTACAGGATCAGTGAGGACACCGCGGCGAAGGTGAGCTGCAGCCCCGAGAACTGCGGGCCGGGCGTGCTGGTCGTAAAGGTCGGCAGCACCAGGCTGAGCGTGGCCAGGGTGGCGACCGTGGCGAGGGCGGCGCCGGTGCCCTCGGGGTTGAAGACGGCCGTGCGGTGGCGCAGGGAAGCCACCAGCAGGCTCAGTCCGACGATGCCGTTGCAGGTGATCATCACGGCGGCGAAGACCGTGTCCCTGGCCAGGGAGGCGCTCTTGTCGCCGCCGTCCAGCATGAGGGTGACGATCAGCGCGACCTCGATGACCGTGACGGCGATCGCGAGGACGAGCGAGCCGAAGGGTTCGCCGACCCGGTGGGCGACCACTTCCGCGTGGTGCACGGCGGCGAGGACCGCGCCCGCGAGGACGACCGTCATCAGGACGACGACCGCGCCCGGCACATGGCGGCCCCAGGTGAAGACCAGCAGGACCGCCGCGAGCACCGGCACCACGTACGTCCACCCATGCGTGAGCGACCTGAGCCGATCGATCATGCAGCGATCCTCGCAGACCGGTTCGCACCTCGCATTCCGGTCAGTAGGAGGGGGCGGGAGTCGTACGAGACGCGTAGGTCACAGCATGGCTCCTGGGCACGGGGCGGACTCGGAAAATGAGGAGCGGTGCCCGGCAGTTGACCGAGCACCGCTTCTTCTGACGGGTGTCACCGGCGACGGGCGTCACCCCGTCCGAGGTGGTCAGACATCGACGCTGTCCTTCGGGGCGCCCTCGCTCCGCTCCTGCGCCGCCACGGCGGCCGCCTGCTTCCGGGAGGCCATCAGGCTGGTGATCGTGGTGATGATCAGGACGGTGCAGATCACGCCGAGCGAGAACGGAATGCTGATCTCCGGGACGTGGACCCCGGACTCGTGCAGGGCGTGCAGCACGAGCTTGACGCCGATGAAGCCCAGGATGATCGACAGGCCGTACGAGAGGTGGACCAGCTTCTTCAGCAGGCCGCCGATGAGGAAGTACAGCTGCCTCAAACCCATCAGCGCGAAGGCGTTGGCGGTGAAGACGATGTACGGGTCCTGCGTGAGGCCGAAGATCGCCGGGATGGAGTCGAGCGCGAACAGAACGTCCGTGGTGCCGATGGCCAGCATCACGACCAGCATCGGGGTCATGACCCGCTTGCCGTTCTGCTGGATCCACAGCTTGGTGCCGTGGTAGCTGTCGGCCACACCGAAGCGGCGCTCGGCGGCCTTGAGGAGCTTGTTCTCCTCGTACTCCTCGTCCTCGTCGCCCGCCCGGGCCTCCTGGATCAGCTTCCAGGCCGTCCAGATCAGGAAGGCGCCGAAGAGGTAGAACACCCACGAGAAGCTGGCGATGATCGCGGCACCGGCGGCGATGAAGATCGCGCGCAGCACCAGGGCTATGAGGACGCCGACGAGGAGCACCCGCTGCTGGTACTGCGAGGGCACGGCGAACTTCGCCATGATCAGGACGAAGACGAAGAGGTTGTCGACGCTCAGCGACTTCTCGGTGATGAAGCCGGCGAAGAACTCACCGGCGGGCCGGCCCCCGCCGAAGACGAGCAGGCCAAGACCGAAGAGACACGCCAGAGCGATCCAGACGACCGTCCAGATCCCGGCTTCCTTGATGGATACGTCGTGGGGCTTGCGGCCGATGAAGAAGTCGACCGCGATGAGTGCGGCGAGCCCCACGATGGTCAGGACCCACAGGGTCAGGGAAACATCCACTGCGCCTCCGGCAGTACGTAACGGCGAACAATCAGTCAGCGTCGTCGCTGCCGGAGGTCTCTTCCACCCATAAGCGGGCCGACGCCCCGGGATCTGGCCTGATCCGTATTGACGGGGACGCCGCAGTAGTCAGGGAGTACTCCCCTCCGTGCCGAAAAGAGTACCGCAATCACCAAGGAAAGGTAAAGCCCTTGGTAAAGAGGGAGCCAAAGCCACAGGTCAGACGGCCTTTACCGATGCTTGGTGCGGGCTGCGGCGACCTGGTCGAGCACCCGCTGGAGCACCTGGCTGCCGTGCGGCACCAGCGACGGCTCGTACGTCCAGGCGTGCCCCACCCACGGGTCGGCGAGGTGGTCGTCGGGCACCGGAGTCAGTCGCAGCAGCGAACGCCACAGCGGGTCGAGCAGCGGCCCGTAGGCGGCGGCGTCCTCCCGGTCCGCGACCATCATGAGGTGGACGCCGACGGCCGGGCCCTCGTCGGCCAGGTAGCGCAGCTGCGTCACCGCCCGGTCGTCGAAGCCGTGCGGGAAGTCGTTGACCACCACCAGGTGGTGGGAGGTGTCGAAGCCCGGCGGGAGGGCGTCGGCCGCACCGCCTCGCACCGCCATCTGCACGAGGTCGACCCGCTGGGTGAGCGTGCCCAGGACGTCCGCCACCCCCGCGGCACCGATCGCGGGCGGAGCCGCGAGCACACCGCTCTGCACCAGCGGGACCAGCGTCTGCGCTCCTGAACCGGCCGGGTCGATGACGTACACCGTGAACTCGCCCGCCGGATGGACGGCGAGCAGCCGCGCCACATGCGCCACCGCCGCCTCCATGGCCAGGCGCCGCAGGTCGTGCGCGTCGTGGAACGAGCCGTCGGGCGATCCGGCGCGTCCGCTGTCGATCCACAGACCGCGCTCCAGCGGCAGCCGGATGAGCATCGGTATCCGCAGCTCGGCACACTCCGGCAGGTGCAGATCACCCAGGCGCAGCGCCATGGGCATCTCCATCGGCACGCGGTAGCCGTGCCAGACGGGGTTGTCCCAGCGGGCGTACGCCGGCGGCAGCGCCGGTTCGACGACGTCGGCCTCGGCGGTGAGCTGGGCGACGTCCCGGTCGAGGGCCTGCCGGGCCTGGTCGACGAGCTGGGCGTGCCGGGCGCGCGCCGCTTCGCGGGCGGCGTCGGCCTGTCCCCCGATCCGGCTGCGCGGGTCGGAGAGGACCTGTTCCAGCTCCTTGTCCATACGCGACTCGGCGAAGTCGACGGCGCTGCGGTATGCGGCCGTGGCACGCGCCAGGTCCTCGAACATGCCCCATACCTGGTTGTAGAGCCGCTCGTCCATGGACCAGCCGGTCGCGTCACCGGCGACGGGCCGGCTGGGCCGGCCGGGCGTCGCGGGGGGCGCGGTCGGCGGGGGCGGGGGCGGTGCGGAGTTCCGGCGGCGCGGGTGGGTGTAGTCGATCGGGCCGCCCGCGGTGGGCGCGGACGGCTGGGTGAGGGCGGAGGAGTCGGTCGGGAGCGAGGGGTCCGTGGGGACCGAGGGCTCCGTGGGCGCGGGTCCTCCGGGGTAGCCCGTACGTCCCGTCGCGGCGCCCTGAGGGGTCTGTGTGCCGTAGGGGGAGCCGCCGTGGTCCGGGCTCAGGGTGGGTGCGGCCTGGCGGGTGCCCGCCCCGTCCGCCGTGCGGGAAGGCGGCGCGGCCACCGAGCGGGCCATGCCCTGGGCGACCGCGTCGTTGATGGCGCCGGCGAGCTGGTGGGCCTGGGGCAGGCCCTGGTCGGCGAAGAGCTCGGCGAGGCCGCCGGCGTAGCCCTGGCCGACGGCGCGCACCTTCCAGGCGTCCTGGCGGCGGTACAGCTCCAGGGCGACGACGGCCGTCTCGCTCTCCAGGCCGGTGACGGTGTAGCTGGCGACCTCGGAGCCGTCGAGTCCGGTGACCGCCACGAACGGGGCGGCCACGGCGCCGAAGCGGGCCGGCCCCCCGGCACCGGTGGGCAGGGCGAGCAGCACATGCACGCGGTGCGCGGCGTCCGGCAGGGCGTCCAGGTCCACCGCGAGACGGTGGACGGCGGCCGCCTGGCGGGGCACCTCCAGTCCGGGCAGGTTGGGTGCGCCCGGGTGGGCCACCCGCTCCGGGTCCCGGACCCTGCCCTCCTCGTCGCCGATCGTGGCCACGGCCACGATCGGCTTGCCGGCCGAGACCCTGATTTCCAGGCGGGCCTGGGAGAGCGGGTGGTTCTGCCCCCGCACCAGCTCGGCCGTCATCGCCTCAATCCCCCTGTGTGGCTGTTGTCGTCGTGTGCCGCTCGCCCCGCCCGCCGTCTCAGAGCAGCGGCAGGATCGACGGCATCAGGTCCTGGAAGGTGCGGCCGTTGGCCGGGGTGCCGAGGGCGGTCATGGACCAGCCGCTGCCGGCGCGGTGCACCTTCGCCATGATCTGGGCCGTGTAGGCGCCGCCGCCGGCGAGCGTGTAGCGGGCGAGTTCCTGGCCGTTGGTCTCGTCGACGAGACGGCAGAAGGCGTTCTGCACCTCCTGGAAGGTCTGGCCCGTGAAGGAGTTCACGGTGAAGACGATCTGGTCGATGTGGACCGGCAGGCGCTGCAGGTCGACGAGGATCGCCTCGTCGTCGCCGCCCTGGCCGACACCGCCGACCAGGTTGTCGCCGGTGTGGCGCACCGAGCCGTCGTCGCTCACCAGGTGGCGGAAGAAGACGACGTCCACCGGCTGCTTGTCCGCGAACAGGACGGCGGAGGCGTCGAGGTCGATCTCCCGGGTGCGCGAGCCGAACAGGCCGCGCCGCGGGGCCGCCTGCCAGCCGAGACCCATGCGCACCGCGGTCAGGCTGCCTCCGTCGTTCTTCTGCAGACTGATGGCCTGACCCTTTGTCATGTTGACGGTCACGCGCTGATTCCCCTCTCGAGCATTCCCCTGTTGCCGCGGAGTCGCGGATGACGAGCACCATACGCAGGGGCACTGACAGCGGCGTACTCCGGTCCGCACTTTGTGTCGGTCTTGCAACACAGCGCAGCCCCGGCAAGGTCACAGCGGTCCCCCCGGGTCCGTCACGCCAGGCCGGCCTCCTTCATCTGGCGCAGTTCCTTCTTCATCTCGGACACCTCGTCGCGCAGCCGTGCCGCGATCTCGAACTGAAGGTCCGCGGCGGCGGCGCGCATGCGCTCCGTCAGCTCCTCGATCTGCTCGGCCAGTTCCGCGGCCGGCCGGTCGGTCGGCACGGTCTCCTTGGCCTTGCCCTTGGCGCGCTTGGCGGGCTTGGCGTCCTTGACCGCGTGGTCCTTCAGGGAGGGCACCGGGGCCCTCGTGCCGCGGCCGTCCTTGCGGGACTGGCGGTAGCCCGAGCCGAGCAGCTGGTCGGTGTCGACGCCCTCGCGGGCGATCTGCGCGACGATGTCGTTGATCTTCTTGCGCAGCGGCTGGGGGTCGATGCCGTTCGCCGTGTTGTACGCGATCTGCTTCTCCCGGCGGCGGTTGGTCTCCTCGATGGCCTTCTCCATCGCCGGGGTGATCTTGTCGGCGTACATGTGGACCTGGCCGGAGACGTTGCGCGCCGCGCGGCCGATGGTCTGGATCAGCGAGGTGCCGGAGCGCAGGAAGCCCTCCTTGTCGGCGTCGAGGATGGCGACGAGCGAGACCTCGGGCAGGTCGAGCCCCTCCCTGAGGAGGTTGATGCCGATCAGGACGTCGAACTCGCCGGACCGCAGTTCGCGCAGCAGCTCGACGCGGCGCAGGGTGTCGACGTCGCTGTGCAGGTAGCGGACCTGGATGCCGAGTTCCAGGAAGTAGTCGGTGAGGTCCTCGGCCATCTTCTTGGTGAGCGTGGTGACCAGGACGCGCTCGTCCTTCTCCACGCGCGTGCGGATCTCGTGCACCAGGTCGTCGATCTGGCCCTCGGTGGGCTTGACCACGACCTCCGGGTCGACCAGGCCGGTGGGCCGGATGATCTGCTCGACGACGCCGTCGGAGCGGGACAGCTCGTACTGGCCGGGGGTGGCCGACAGATAGACGGTCTGGCCGATGCGCTCCTGGAACTCCTCCCACTTCAGCGGGCGGTTGTCCAGCGCCGAGGGCAGCCGGAAGCCGTGCTCCACGAGGGTGCGCTTGCGGGAGGCGTCGCCCTCGTACATGGCGCCGATCTGCGGCACGGTGACGTGCGACTCGTCGATGACGAGCAGGAAGTCCTCGGGGAAGTAGTCCAGCAGCGTGTTCGGCGCGGAGCCGGGCAGGCGGCCGTCGAAGTGCATCGAGTAGTTCTCCACACCGGAGCAGGTGCCGATCTGGCGGAGCATCTCGATGTCGTACGTCGTGCGCATCCGCAGCCGCTGGGCCTCCAGGAGCTTGCCCTGCTTCTCCAGCTCGGCGAGCCGCTCCCCCAGCTCCTTCTCGATGTCGTTGACGGCCCGCTCCATGCGCTCGGGGCCCGCGACGTAGTGGGAGGCCGGGAAGACGTACAGGTGCTCGTCGTCGCTGATGATCTCGCCCGTGACCGGATGGAGCGTGGACAGCGCCTCGATCTCGTCGCCGAACATCTCGATGCGGACGGCGAGCTCCTCGTAGACCGGGAAGATCTCGATGGTGTCGCCGCGGACCCGGAAGGTGCCCCGGGTGAAGGCCATGTCGTTGCGCGTGTACTGGATGTCGACGAAGCGGCGCAGCAGCTGGTCGCGGTCGATCTCCTCGCCGACGCGCAGCGGCACCATGCGGTCGACGTACTCCTGCGGTGTGCCGAGGCCGTAGATGCAGGACACGGAGGCGACCACCACGACGTCGCGCCGGGTGAGCAGGGAGTTGGTCGCCGAGTGGCGCAGCCGCTCGACCTCCTCGTTGATCGAGGAGTCCTTCTCGATGTAGGTGTCCGACTGCGGGACGTACGCCTCGGGCTGGTAGTAGTCGTAGTACGACACGAAGTACTCGACGGCGTTGTTCGGCAGCAGCTCGCGGAACTCGTTGGCCAGCTGGGCGGCCAGTGTCTTGTTCGGCGCCATCACCAGGGTGGGGCGCTGGAGCTTCTCGATCATCCACGCGGTGGTGGCGGACTTGCCGGTGCCGGTGGCGCCGAGGAGCACGACGTCCTTCTCCCCGGCTTCGATGCGCCGGGCGAGGTCGGCGATGGCCGTCGGCTGGTCGCCGTTCGGCTGGTAGGGGCTGACGACCTCGAAGGGCGCCACCGTGCGTTCGATCTGGGAAACGGGCCGCATGCCATCAACCGTACGACCCCGCACTGACAACGGGCTCCGATCAGCGGTTCTGGGGGGCGGGACGACTGCGGCCGGGGGTGGGGTGCGGAGCCTCAGCAGTCTGGGACGCCGAAGCCGCTCCGCGCGGGGCGGGCTGCGACGGGTGCGGGGCCGTAGCGGTCCTGCGGGACGCGGGAGCCGCTGAGGCCGGGTGCCGACGGGGTGCGGCACCTCTGCGGTTCTTCGCGTACGGAAGCGGCGGAGGGCGGGTGGCAGCCGGTGCGAGGCTCAACGGCTCTGCGGGGTGCGGAAGCGGCCGAGGACGGGTGGCAGCCGGTGCGAGGGCTCAACGGCTCTGCGGGGGGGGGCGGAAGCGGCCGAGGACGGGTGGCGGCCGGTGCGAGGGCTCAACGGCTCTGCGGGGGGGGCGGAAGCGGCCGAGGACGGGTGGCGGCCGGTGCGAGGCTCAGCGGTTCTGCGGGGTGCGGAAGCGGCTGCGGGCCGGGAGCCGGCGGGTGCGGAGCGCGGGTCGGCGGGTCTGGTGCGGCAGCGGCGCGTGGGCCGGGACTCCGGGCTTGTGCTCGGGGCGGGGCGAGGCGGGCCTGCCCATGATCATGAGCGGGTCGAAGAGGACGACGACGCCCGCGAGGCACAGCAGGGCGAGCGGGCCGATCAGCATGGGGGCGAGCAGGGCGGCGGGCGAGTCGCCCGTGGCGGGATCGGCGGTGCCGTGCAGATGGACCTTGACGGCCGCCATGCCGGTGTAGTGCATTCCGCTGACAGCGAGTCCCATGACGAGGCTGGCGCCCACGCTCCACAGGACTCCTCTGACCTGCCCGGCCGCCCACAGCGCGGCGGTGGCGGCGACCATGGCGATGAGGACGGAGGCGGCGACGGTGACCGTGTTGTACTCCAGCTTTCCGTCCAGCCGCAGGCCGGCCATGCCCAGGTAGTGCATGGAGGCGATGCCGAGGCCGGTGACCGTGCCGCCGGTGAACAGGGCCGTGCCGGAGGCGCCCCGATAGCCGACGATGAAGATCCCGACGCCCACCATCAGGACGGCGACACCCAGGCTGGCGTACGTCATCGGCTTGTCGTAGTGGATGGGCGCCTCCTGGACCGTGAACCCCATCATCCCGATGAAGTGCATGGTCCATACGCCGGAGGCGATCGCCATGGACCCCAGGGCGAGCCAGCCGGGGCGCCCGGGGCCGCCCACGAGCAGGGCTCTGGTGGTGCAGCGCAGGCCGAGGGCACCGCCGAGGCAGGCCATGACATAGGCCACGAGCGGTGTGACGAGGCCGTAGCTGAATCCCTCGACCGTGCCCTGCATGCGCGGCTGCCCTTCCGCCCCGTCCGTCCCGGAATTACTGCAATGCTCCCCCTCCCAGAACCGCCCGAGCGGTCAGGGTTGAGGCAGAGAGTATGACTCGCACCGGAATGGTCGAACGACTTTCCGGCAAAGAAACACGCCTCTGCCCCACTTGTGCCGCACCGGTGAGCGGTACCCGGCGACTCCATTCAACCTGTGTCCATTCGGTACCCCTCCGGCGTTGACCGTCCGCTGTCACGGTGGGGCTGTCCGTGCCGGGTTCGAGGTGAAGGTTACGCATGCACGCGCGTGCAGCCGCCGCCACGACCACCGCGCTCCTGGGAAGCGTCGCCCTGCTGCTTCCCGCTTCGGGCAGCGGGGCTGCCGACGGCGACCGGCCTCCCGTGGTCCTCGCCCACCGGGGCGCCTCCGCCTACGCGCCCGAGAACACCCTGGCCGCCGTCGGCAAGGCGGCCGAGCTGGGCATCCAGTGGGTCGAGAACGGCTACGTCTCCGCCGTCCACGGCGTCAGCGGGGCGCACGGCAGGCCGCTGGAGGTCTTCACCGGACCGTCGACGACGCCGCGACCGCCCGCAAGGTCGCCGGCTACGGCGTCGACAGCGTGATCACCAACAAGCCCGACGTCGTCCGGGACGCGCTCGGCGGGCAGTGACGTTCCGGCACCGCCGCGGGGCGGGCGTTGTCAGTGGCGGGTCGTACCGTGGGCTCATGGACAGCCATGGGCAGTACGAGCAGCAGGTCGTGTGGACCGTCGTCGCCGGCGACATCGGTCCGCTGCTGCTGGCCGCGACCGGCGAGGGTCTGGTCAACGTCGTGTTCCACGCCACGGACCCGGTGCGGGACAGGGCCCTCGGCCGGCTGAGGACCCGGCTGGGCGCCGAGCCGGTCGAGGCACCCGGGTCCCCCTTGCTGGCCGAGGCGATACGCCAGGTCCGGGCGTACTTCGCGGGCGAGCGCCGCGACTTCGCACTGCCGCTGGACTGGTCGCTGATCTCCGGCTTCAATCGCCAGGTGCTGCGCGAGCTGGCGTCCACCGTGCCGTACGGCACGGTGGTCGGGTACGGGGATCTGGCCGACCGGGTCGGTCAGCCGGGCGCGGCCCAGGCGGTGGGGACGGCGATGGGCGCCAACCCGTTGCCCGTGGTCGTGCCCTGTCACCGGGTCGTGGAGAGCGACGGCGGCATCGGCGGATTCGGCGGCGGTCTGGAGACCAAGCGGCGGCTGCTGGCCCTGGAGGGCGTGCTGCCCCAGCCGCTCTTCTAGTGCCGCGGCAGGCAACGTTTGCCCGGCAAGGAGCGGCGTCCGGTGCGTGCTCTCGACGTGCCGGCCGGAAGCCCTCGTACTGGATGATGTACTTGGGCTTCCGGCCGGTGCGGCGAGAGGGCGTGCCGGGCGTCGGGACGGGGTGAACGCTGCCTGCCGCGGCACTAGTCCGACGGGGGCCCACCGTGCGGGCCCCCGCGGACGCGTCTCACGCGTAGTGGCGCGCCTCGAAGAAGTTGCCGTCCGGGTCGCGGAAGTAGAAGTTTCGCCGGGCGTTGCCACGGGCGCCGAAGGAGTCGTGGCCGATGTCCGTCACGGGGACCGAGCGTTCCTGGAGGCGGGCGCGCAGGGCGTCGAAGTCGTCCTCGGACAGCGCGAGGCAGACGTGGTTGACGGGGTGGCCGGAACTGTCCGCCGCACCCGTGAGCATCGTCATGCGCTCCGCCATGGTCAGGGGCATCAGATCGATGATCGTCTCGTCGTTGACGCGCGCCGAGGGGAAGGGCACCTGTCCCGCGGCGAACTCGGTGAGCCTGACCGGTTCAAGGCCGACCGCCTTCTCGTAGAAGTCGGCGGCGGCGACCGGGTCGCGCACCCAGAGGACGACGTGGTCGAGACGTGTCGTGTTGTCCGTCATGCCCCCAGGCTGGTGTGGTCCGGCACGGGCCGCAAGGGTTTGACGGGACTCGCCGCCCGCCAGGCATGAGGGAAGACCGACAGACAGGAGGCAGGCGCGTGACGCTGGTGGTGTCCGAAGAGGTGCGGGAGGCGGTCCACTCGCGCCGGCCCGTGGTGGCGCTGGAGTCCACGATCATCGCGCACGGACTGCCGCGTCCACGCAATCTGCGGGTGGCGCTGGAGTTGGAGGAGGCGGTACGGCAGGAGGGCGCCGTACCGGCCACGATCGCCGTGCTGGACGGGCGGCCCCGGGTCGGCCTGGACAAGGAGCAGCTGGAGCGGATCGCGAACGAGGACGGGATCCGCAAGCTCGGCCACCGCGATCTGCCGCTCGCCGTGGCCGCCGGGGCGAGCGGGGCGACCACGGTGTCCGCGACGGCGCTGCTGGCGGCGCTGGCCGGCGTGCGGGTGTTCGCGACGGGCGGGCTCGGCGGGGTGCACCGGCAGTGGACGGTGACGCAGGACGAGTCGGCCGACCTGGGTCTGCTGGCCCGCGCCCGGATCACGGTGGTGTGCGCGGGCGTGAAGTCGATCCTTGACGTGCCGGCGACCTTGCAACGGCTGGAGACGCTGGGCGTGGCGGTGGCCGGGTACGGCACGGACCACTTCCCCGGCTTCTATCTGTCGGACTCCGGGCACCCCGTCGACTGGACGCTTTCCAGCCCGGGTGAGGTGGCCGACGTCATGCGGGCCCAGGACGCGCTCGGCGGACCGGAGTCGGCGCTGATCGTGGCCAATCCGGTGCCGGAGGCGGAGCAACTCGATCCCGAGCTGCACGCGCGCGTGCTGGCCGACGCGCTGCACGCGTGCGAGGCGGAGGGCGTCACCGGGCAGGCCGTCACGCCGTTCCTGCTGGACTACCTGGTGCGGCACACCGAGGGTGCCTCGCTGAGCGCCAACCTGGCGGCGGTGCGTGGCAACGTCCGGCTGGCGGCGCGGATCGCGGCGGCCTGGGCCGCGGTGTGAGCGGGTCGGGGGACGGCGCGCCGAGCGGCGCACTGCTGGTCGTCGGGGACGTGGTGACCGATGTCGTCGCCCGGCACCGGGGGCCACTGGCAGGGGGCACCGACACGGCCGCCGCGATCCGGACGCTGCCCGGCGGCGCGGGCGCCAACGTGGCCTGCTGGGCCGCGCATTGGGGATGCCCGGACGTACGGCTGCTCGGGAGGGTCGGCTCAGACGCGGCGGTGTGGCACGAGCGGGCGCTGACCGCGGCGGGGGTGCGGGCTCGTCTGGTGGTCGACCCGCAGGCGCCGACCGGGACGGTGATCTGCCTGGTGGACACGGGCGCCGCGGCCGAACGGACGTTCCTCACCGACAGCGGCGCCTCGCTGCGGCTCGCCCCCGGGGACTGGTCGGACGCGCTGCTCGACGGCGTCGCCTGGCTGCACCTGTCCGGCTACCTGCTCTTCTCCGGAACGGGCCGGGCGCTGGTCCCGGTGGCCCTGGCCTCGGCACACGCGCGTGGGGTGCCGGTCAGCCTCGATCCGGCGTCGGCCGGGTTCCTCGTGGAGCTCGGGGTGGACCGCTTCCTGGCGGCCGTCGACGGCGTGCGGGTTCTGCTGCCCAGCCGGGACGAGGCCTGCCTGCTCACGGGGTTGCCGGACGCGGCCGACGCGGCGGCGAAGCTGAGCCGCCACGTCCCGCTGGTGGTGGCCAAGCAGGGCGCGGACGGCGCGCTGGTGGCCCGCTCCGGCACCGTTCGCGCCCGCGTCCCCGCCGTACCGGCCACGCCCCGGGACACCACGGGTGCCGGAGACGCCTTCACCGGCGCGTTCCTCGCCGCCCTGCTCGCGGGCGCCGAACCGGAGGCCGCGGCGGTGGAAGGGTGCGCGGCCGGGGCGCGAGCGGTGGAGCAGGTGGGCGGAAGACCTCCCGCGGCTCGCGGCGGAAAACCACCCGCGGCTCCGGCCTCCGGTGGGGGCAGGGCCGCCATCGACTGAGCCGCGCGCCGCCCTCCGGCGCCGCCAGCCGACTCACCGCCCACCCGTGCCGCCGCTGGACCACCGAAGAAGACGCCTCGCGGCTGAGCGCGAACGACGGCCGACCAGGTCTAACTCTTGCGTCCCCACGCCGAAATCATCGGGGCGGCCGCCAGGTCCATCGCGCCGCACGCGATGTTCGACAGGTGCTGGTCGATGTCCTGGTCGGACGCGAGCCCTTCGGCGACGAGGTCCGCACGTACCTGACGGATCGTCGCGACCTCCAGCGCGGCGCAGGCCGGCGCCGTGACGGGGAAGTACGCGTCGGCCTCGACGCGATGCAGGCCGGTCTCACGGAGCAGACGCGGCAGCCGGCGGCCCTGGGCGAGGTCGGCGCCCTGCCCGGCGAGGACCCGGCGCACACCGTGCCGCAGCCGGTTCGCCAGCTGTTGCTCGGGGCCGTACTCATCGGGGCAGATCAAGGGCTGCAAAGTGAGGTCGGCATCCTCGACCAGGAGCCGGCCACCGGGCCGCAGGGCCTTGGCCATCGACCGCAACGCCCGTTCGCGGTCCGGCACATGGAGGAGGGCGACTCGGGCATGCACCAGGTCGAACCCTTCCCCCGGCGGTTCCTGCGCACCCACCTCGTGCACGCGCCGCTCGACCGGCGGGCGCGACGGCACGGAGGCCCACGAGGCGTCGGCGTCGGTCACGACGACCTTGCCGGTCACTCCGACCTTCCTGGCAAGCCAGGACACCACGGCGGAGCCGCCCGCGACTTCCCAGCATCGCCAGCCGGGCCCGACGCCGAAGGCTTCGAAGTGCCGGATGGTCGTGGGGTCGAAGAGGGTGGCGAGAGTGTCGGAGAACGAGACCGTCCCCGACTGGTGGCTGTCGAGCCGATCGTTGTTTCCGGTGAGCATCATAACGAAATCATTCCACTTATCCTATTTGCCGGGAGGGCTTGACGCTCCGGTACGACGGATTCGCCACGAACGTGCGGTCCACAGCACGGTCTGCCACAGGGATCCGCAGTGGCGCGGGGCCCGAGACAAGGCGGGGGACTGCGGGCAACTCCCTTTGTCCACAACCGGGAACCAAGCGGAACGAGGGCTTTCCACAGGCTTACCCGCTGCTCACGCGGTCCTGGCACACTGGCCGAACGGCGCGGGAACGCGGCGGCGAGAGGATCCACGCAAGGAGATCCAGATGTCCATGGCAGGGAATCTGCGGAAGGTCACGGCCCTCGGCAAGGTCGGCGGCCTGCGCAAGGTGGCACGGTTGGCCAGGCGGGGCCGACGGGTCGACCTGAGCCACCCCGCCCGGTCCCCGCTGGGCTCCTCGGTGGTCAACTGCGTGGCCTACGAGGAGGGGACCCGGCTGTCCCTCGGCGGAGACCTCGTCGACATGGTGGAGCAGGTACGCAAGGGCGGCGCGGGGTTCGTCTGGCTGGGCCTGCACGAGCCGACGGACCTGGAGTTCGCGGGTATCGCCGAACTGTTCGACCTGCACCCGCTGGCGGTCGAGGACGCGATCGAGGCCCACCAGCGCCCGAAGGTCGAGCGGTACGGCGAGACGCTGTTCGCAGTGTTCAAGACGGTCTGCTACGTCGAGCACGAGGAACTGACGGCAACCAGCGAGGTGGTGAACACCGGCGAGATCATGGTGTTCCTCGGCCAGGACTTCGTCATCACGGTCCGGCACGGCCGGCACGGCTCACTGGGGCCGCTGCGTGAGGAACTGGAGGCCGACCCCGACCAACTCACCAAGGGCCCGTCCGCGGTGCTGCACGCGGTCGCGGACCACGTCGTCGACGAATATCTGAGCGTGATCGACGCGGTGCAGGCGGACATCGAGCACGTCGAGACGGACGTCTTCGCGGAGCACGGCGCCCGCGCCGACCCCGGCCGCATCTACCAGCTCAAGCGCGAACTCCTCGAGCTCAAGCGGGCCGTGGTCCCGCTGAGCCGGCCGCTGCTGGACCTCGCCGACCGGCCGATGCGGGTGGTGGAGCCGGAGATACAGGCCTACTTCCGCGACGTGTCGGACCACCTGATGCGTGCGACGGAACAGATCGCCGGGTTCGACGAGTTGCTCAACTCCATCCTGCAGGCCCACCTCGCCCAGGTCACGGTCGCGCAGAACGAGGACATGCGGAAGATCACGGCCTGGGCCGCGATCATCGCCGTACCCACGATGGTCTGCGGGATGTACGGGATGAACTTCGATCACATGCCCGAGCTGCACTGGAAATACGGCTACGGCATGGTCATCGGCGTCATATCCGTGGCCTGCCTGGTCCTGTACCGCGGATTCCGGCGCAACGGCTGGCTCTGACCGCCCGGTGCGGGCAAGGCGGGCCGACGGTCAGCGGCTCGTGCTCCTGGCGTAGACCCGCTCCGCCCAGGAGGCGATCTGGTCCTCCGACAGATGCTGGGCGAGATCGGCCTCGCTGATCATGCCGACCAGGCGCTTGTTCTCGATGACGGGCAGACGACGGATCTGGTGATCCTTCATCTCCTGCAGCGCCTCGCCGACATCGGCGTTCGCGTCGATCCAGCGCGGCGTGCCCTGGGCCATCTCGCCCGCGGTGACCTTGGAGGGGTCGTGCCCCATGGCCACACAGCCGACCACGATGTCGCGGTCGGTGAGGATGCCGCAAAGCCGTTCGTTCTCGTCGCTGATGGGCAGCGCCCCGACGTTGAGCTCACGCATCAGCTGGGCGGCGCGGTCCAGGGTCTCGTGCGCGGGGATCCACTGGGCACCCCGGTGCATGATCTCTCCGGCAGTGGTCATGGAGTACCTCCCGGTGCCGGACGGCCGGCGCGGCGCGGGACGCACCGCTAGTCCCGGCGCCCTTCATTCTCGCCGGGTCGACCGGCGCACGCACCCGGGGCAGCGGTGGTCAGGCGGAGAAACGGACAATCTTCTTCGGCACCACGCGGACGATGACGCGGACCTCGCCGTCCTTCTCGGCGGGCGGGTCGACGCCGAGGTACTTGTGCGAGAGCTCGTACGGGAGCCGCTTGTGCTCGTCGGGGAGGATCTCGGCGGTGCCACGGATCTCGACCGAGGTGTAGGGGTTGGCGAGGTCGAAGACGGAGAGGCTGACGCGGGGGTCGCGGCGGAGGTTGCGCACCTTCTGGCGGCCCTCGGTCGAGGAGAAAAGGACGGTGTCGCCCTCGCGTTTGATCCAGACCACCGAGTTCTGCGGGGCGCCGTCGGGGCCGATGGTGGCGACGCCGGCGAAGTTCCCGCCGTCGAGGAGGGCGCGGACCTGGTCGTCGAGGGGAACGGGGGACGTGGACGCCGCCGAGGTGGTCGAAGCCGTCATACCGACGGAGCCTACATGCGCGCGCATATAAAAGGACGGACATGGCGGTCTCGGTCCGGAGTCCGGCCGGTGCTCCGGTCGGCCGATCCATGCCGGGCGGCGCTCCGGTCAGCCGCTCCACGCCGGGCGGCGCGGGTCGTCCGCGCGTACGAGGACGTCGGCGGTGCCGGCGGGGTCGGTCTCGTCCTGGTAGCGCCCGAAGGCGGGGAGGGTCCAGTGGTCCGCTTCCGGGGTGCGCCGGCGCAGGGCGCCCGGGGAGAGGAGCAGATGAACGGTCAGGTCGAAGGGGAACCAGTGACGCAGCAGGAGGGGGCCGTGGAGCAACAGCAACCCGCCGGGCGGCAGTTGGACGTACGGGCTGCGGGTGGCGCGGTCGGTGACCGGGTCCAGCAGGTCGGGAAGGACGCGCCCGTCGCCGCCGGGTTCGAGGGGGCCGAACACCTCGCGCCACAGGGCACCGGTGTCGAGCCAGCCGTCGTAATAGGCGTCAACGTCCTGATGGCCGTGCTCGAGGCGGACGGAAGCCGGGCGCAGGAAGCCGTCCGTAGCGACGGCGAGCGAAGGGCGGCCGCGTACGCGCAGGGCCTCGTGGACGCGTGCGGCGAGGTCGCCCGGGGCGGCCGCCGGGGCGCCGTCGAAGGCGATGCGCGGCCACGGGCTGCCGTCAGCCGGCTTCAGCTCGAGCAGGCGTTCGACGAGACGGTCGACGAGCCGGTCCCAGGTGATCGCTTCGAGTCGCACACGACCATGATTGCGGATGCGAGGGCGGTGGGGCGCTTGACCGGGGTGCGGTGCCGGGTCGGGGGCGTGGGGGTCGGCGGGCCGTGGGAAGGAAGCGGACATGGCAGTGCGTGTGACTCCCCCGTCCCCCGGCGGGGGCGAGATCAGACCCCTCGACGGCTCCCGTGCCGCTCCCGTCGTCATCCAGTCACTGAAGAAGAAGCGCTGCGCCAAGTGCCGTCGCGGGCCGCTGTCGCTGCTCGTCATGGAGGACGGGGTTCCGCGGTGCCTGCACTGTGCCGACCTCGGGCACCTGGTGTTCCTGCCGCGCGGCGACACGGCGCTGACGCGCAGGGCACGGGAGGAGAGTTCCCTGTCGGTGGTCGTCGTGCGCTTCAACCGTCGCAAGAGCCGTTACGAACGGCAGGGCGTCCTCGTCGAGGAGGTGGGGCTCGCCCGGGCCGAGGAGCGGTGCCTGGCCGACGCGGAGGCAAGGCGGCGGCGCCGGGCGCGGGACGCGCGGCGCAGGGCGGCGGAGGACGCGCGGTTCGCGGAGGCGTTCGCGGCGGAGATCTGGCGGCTGTTTCCCGGGTGCCCACCGGAGCGGGCGCGGGCGATCTCGGCGTACGCGTCCCTGCGGGGCAGTGGGCGCGTGGGGCGGACGGCGGCCGGACGGGCGCTCACGGAGGGGGCGGTGACGTCGGCGGTCGTGGCGGCGGTGCGGCACATGGACACGCCGTACGACCAGCTGCTGATGAGTGGGGTGCCCCGGTACGAGGCGCGGCGCAGGATCGCGGCGGCCGTGCAGACGGTGCTGCGGGAGTGGCGGGCGGAGGGGCTCGACTCCGCCGGGTGACATGGCGGAACTGCGCCGGGCGAGAGGCCGTGGGCGGGAGGCGTGCCGGAGTTGTCGGCCGCGGGAGTTGTCGGCCGTGCGCGCGGCCGTGACCGGACCGTCGGCCGTGGGCACATGGCATACCAGGGAGCCGCTGTGGGCGGGATGCGTGGTGGGGACGTCTGCCTGGACGCTCGCGTATGGGGCTGCGGCGCTCGGAGATGGTTCGGGTCGGCCGGCCGGGATTCACTGAGGGCGGGTTCGGACGACGGACGTGCTGGGCGGGGACCCGGCACGACGTGGAGGGAGTGGGTGGCGTGATCGACGGGCCGTACTTCGTGCTGACGGTCGTGGGGCTGGTCGGGGCCGGGCTGGTGGCCGGGGTGTTCTGTGCCTTCTCGACGTTCGTCATGCAGGCACTCGCCGCGCTGCCGCCCGCGCAGGGCGTCGCCGCGATGAAGGCGATCAATGTGACGGCGGTGCGGCCGGCCTTCATGGTCGTGTTCCTGGGGTCGACGCTGCTGTGCGCGGTGATCAGCGTCGTGACGTTCGTGCTGTGGCCGGAGCAGGGGGCGGTGGAGCTGCTGGTGGGCAGCGCGCTGTATCTGTTCGGGTGCTTCGGGGTGACCGTGCTCGCGAACGTGCCGCGCAACAACGCGCTGGTCAGGGTGGAGGCGGGCACCGCGGAGGCGTCCGCGTACTGGCCGACGTACGTGCGCGGGTGGACGGCGTGGAACCATGTCCGGACGGTCGCGGCGGCCGGCGCGGTGGTGGCGTACGTGCTGGCCCTGGTGTGAGCAGCCCGGAGGGGCTCTGCGCAGGTGGCCGAGGGGACGTATCGTGGCCGAAAGGGTGCCGCCGATGACGTACGGCCCGTCGTACCCCCATGCAAGGAAATCCGGCCATGGCCGACCCCAAGGGTTTCATGACCACCCCCCGCCAGGACTGGCCCCGCCGGCCGGTCGAGGAGCGGGCTCGGGACTGGAACGAGGTCTACGTCCCCGGGGCGCTGCTGCCCATCATCAACCAGCAGGCGGACCGCTGCATGGACTGCGGCATACCGTTCTGCCACCATGCCTGTCCGCTGGGCAATCTCATCCCGGAGTGGAACGACCTGGTCTCCCGGGACGACTGGCGGACGGCGAGCGACCGGCTGCACGCGACGAACAACTTCCCCGAGTTCACGGGGCGGCTGTGCCCGGCGCCGTGCGAGGCGGGGTGCGTGCTCGCCATCAACCAGCCGGCGGTCACCATCAAGAACGTCGAGTGCGCGATCGCCGACCGGGCCTGGGAGGAGGGCTTCACGCCGCCGAGTCCGCCGGAGCGGCTGAGCGGGCGGACGGTCGCGGTGATCGGTTCGGGGCCCACGGGGCTGGCGGCGGCGCAGCAGTTGACGCGGGCGGGGCACACCGTCGCGGTGTACGAGAAGGACGACCGGCTCGGCGGGCTGATGCGGTACGGGATCCCCGAGTTCAAGATGGAGAAGCACCATCTGGAGCGGCGGCTGGATCAGATGCGGGCCGAGGGGACCAAGTTCCGTACGTCGACGGCGGTCGGGCGGGACATCGGGGCGGCGGACCTGCGGTCGCGGTACGACGCCGTGGTGATCGCGACCGGGGCGACCGCCTGGCGTGAACTGGTCGTGCCGGGGCGGGAGCTGGCCGGTGTTCATCAGGCGATGGAGTATCTGCCGCTGGCCAATCGGGTGTGTGAGGGGGACCTTGAGGTCTCGCCGCTGTCCGCGGCCGGGAAACACGTGGTGATCGTCGGGGGCGGGGACACGGGAGCGGACTGTCTGGGGACGGCGATACGCCAAGGTGCGGCGTCGGTGACGCAGCTGGACATCTACGCGCAGCCGGACGCCGAGCGGGACGACGACGCGGAGCCCTGGCCGACCTACCCCAAGATCTACCGGCTCTCGGCGGCGCACGAGGAGGCGCGCGATCTGGAGACCGCGCCGGCGGCGGACGCGGACGCGCGGTTGTTCGCGGCGTCGACGCTCCGCTTCACGGGGGACGGGGAGGGGCATGTGCGGTCCCTGCACCTCGTGGAAGTGGACGCGCGGCGGCAGCCGGTGTCCGGTACCGAGCGCACCCTGCCCGTCGACCTGGTGCTGCTCGCGCTCGGCTTCTCCGGACCGGACCGGGAGGACGGTCTCATCGACCAGCTGGGGCTGGAGCTGGATCCCCGCGGCACGATCACGCGGGACGCCGGGTTCGCGACGAACGTCCCCGGCGTGTTCGCCGCGGGGGACGCGGCGCGGGGTCAGTCGCTCATCGTGTGGGCGATCGCGGAGGGGCGGGCGGTGGCGGCGGCGGTCGACCGCCACCTGACGGGAAGTTCGGCGCTCCCGGCACCCATCGGGCCGTACGACCGGCCGATGGTGGTGTGAGGACGCGACCGGCGGCCCGACGGATCGGCACCGCCGGCCCCCGATCACCGGCGGCACGGGAAATCGGCGCCCCGGCCCCCGGCCACCGACGGCCCGTGAAATCGGCCCCCTCGGCCCCGGCCACCGGCATCCGGCCACCGGCGCCACCGTCACGCCCCTCCCGCGTACCCGTCAGCGGCGGCGTTCGTCCTTCCCCGCGACCTTCGCCGTGGCGAGCGCCACCCGGTTCCACGTGTTGATCGTGCAGATCAGGCCGATGACCTGGGCCAGTTCCCGGTCCTCGAAGTGCGCCGCGGCCTCCGCGTAGACGTCGTCGGGAACGCCGGCGTCGGCGACCAGGGTCAGGGCCTCCGTGAGGGCCAGCGCGGCCTGTTCCTTCGGTGTGTAGAAGTGGCGGGCCTCGCCCCAGAGGGCGACCAGGTGCAGCCGGTCCTCGCTCTCACCGGCCTTGCGGGCGTCGTTGGTGTGCATGTGCAGGCAGTACGCGCAGTGGTTGAGGTGCGAGGCGCGGATCTGGATCAACTCGACGAGCGCCGGGTCGAGGCCCTCGCGAGCCGCCGCGTCGAAGCCGATGAGGGCGCGAAAGGCCTTCGGAGCGGACTTGGCGAAGTCGAGCCGGGTCCGCTGGGCGTCGGCGGCGGCGATGGCGTCCGCGGCGGTGGGGGCGGGGGCCACAGGCGCCGCGATCACCGCGCGCGGCGTGTTCGTCGCGTCCAACGCGGTCGTCTCGTCCATCCCCTTCACCGCGGCGTTCACCTCGTTCACCGCCTGCACCGCGTTCGCCGCGTCAGTCGCTTTCATCGCGTGCGTCGTCTTCGTCGTCATGTCACTCAACCTACGGCCCCAAAGACCGGATGTAGGGTGCATTTCCATGGCGGATTCATGGGTCAATTCATGGGTCGACCCGGCTCGGCACATCGGCGCCGACCTGCACCTGGAGCTGGACGGTCCGGACGGCCGCCGCGCCACCCTCATCCGGGCGCTGCGGGACGCGGTGCGCAGCGGCCGGCTGGCTCCGGGCACCCGCCTGCCCCCGTACCGCTCGCTCGCCGCGGATCTAGGTGTAGCCCGCAACACGGTCGCCGACGCCTACGCGGAACTCGTCGCGGAGGGCTGGCTGACCGCTCGTCAGGGGTCGGGCACCCGCGTCGCCGAGCGCGCCGAGCCCTTCGAGGGCAGCGCCCGGGTGGCAAAGAAGACGCCCGCACGCGCGCGTGGCCCCCGGCACGACCTCCGGCAGGGCACCCCGGACGCGTCCGCGTTCCCGCGCGCGGCCTGGCTCGCCTCCTACCGGCGGGCGCTCCAGCAGGCGCCCAGTGAGGCCTTCGGCCCTGGCGACTCCGGGGGCCGCCCAGAACTGCGCGAGGCCCTCACCGAATACCTGGCACGCGCGCGTGGTGTCCGCACCGAGCCCGGCCGGATCGTGATCTGCTCCGGCTTCGCGCACGCCGTCCGGTTGCTCTTCGGGGGCGGCGTCCTGCGCGGCCCGCTGGCGACGGAGGCCTACGGCCTCGACTTCCACCGCGAGCTGCTGGCCGCGGCCGGTGTCCGCACGGTCCCGCTCCCGCTGGACGAGGACGGCGCGCGCGTCGACCTGCTGGCGCGCGAGCGGGCCGTCCTGCTCACCCCCGCCCACCAGTTCCCCACCGGCGGCCCGCTGCACGCCACGCGCCGCGCCGCCGTCGTCGACTGGGCACGCGCGCGGGGGGCCGTGATCCTGGAGGACGACTACGACGGCGAGTTCCGCTACGACCGCAAGCCCGTCGGTGCCCTGCAGGGCCTCGACCCCGAGCGCGTGATCCACATCGGGTCGGTCAGCAAGAGCCTGTCACCGGCCCTGCGCCTGGGCTGGATGGTGTTGCCGGAGCGCCACGTCGACGGCGTCCTCGCGGCCAAGGGCGAGCGTGAGGGCTGGACGAGCGTCCTGGACCAGCTCTGCCTCGCCGACTTCGTCGCCAAGGGGTCGTACGACCGTCATGTGCGGCGCATGCGGCAGCGGTACCGGAGCCGCCGGGACCGACTCGTGGCCACGCTCGACGAGCAGGCCCCGCACGTCGAGGTCACCGGCATCGCGGCCGGCCTGCACGCGGTGCTGCGGCTGCCGCCCGGCACCGAACGCTCCACGGTCGAGGCCGCCGCCCGGCAGGGCGTCGCCCTCGACGGCCTCGCCGCGTTCCGGCACCCGCGGACCGACATGACCGCACCGGACGGCCTGGTCGTCGGCTATGCGACCCCCTCGGACCACGCGTACGCGGCGGCACTGGAGGCACTGTGCGGCGTACTGCCGCCTCCGTGAACGCCCGGCGTCCCAGCCCGGCGCAAGCGCGGGGCTGGGACGCCCGGCACAAGCGCGGGGCGTGTGCGCGGGCGAAAGCATGGGGCGTGTGCGCGGGTGGAAGCATGGGGCGTGTGCGCGGGTGGAAGCGCGGGGCGTGCGCGCAAGAGGCAACGCTTAGGCCTTGCGCCCCACCGCCGCGTACCCGGGAATCACCCCGTCGTCCTGCCCCGGCACCGGCTCCCCCAGCTCCGGATGCCACTCGGGCACCACCACGACGCCGGGCTCGACCAGTTCCAGTCCGGCGAAGAAGCGGGCGAACTCCTCCCGCGAGCGCAGCGCGAGCGTGACCCCCGCGGCCCTGAGCTTGTCGGTGGCGGCGGCGGACTCCTCCGGCGTGAAATCGGCGGTGGCGTGGGTCATCATCAGGTAGCTGCCGGAGGGGAGTTCGGACAGCAGGTCCGCGACCAGTTCGTGCGCGCCGTCCTCGTCGGGGACGAAGTGCAGCAGCGCGACGAGGGAGAGCGCCACGGGCCGGCCGAAGTCGAGGGTCTTCCGGGCCCCCTCGATGATGGCGGCCGGTTCCCGCACGTCCGCCTGGAGGTACTCGGTCACGCCCTCGGGCGTGCCGCGCAGCAGGGCCGCCGCGTGGGCGAGCACGATCGGGTCGTTGTCGCAGTAGACCACGCGCGCGTCCGGTGCGACGGCCTGCGCGACCTGGTGCAGGTTGGGCTCGGTCGGGATGCCGGTGCCGATGTCCAGGAACTGCCGTACGCCGTTCCCGGCGAGCCAGCGCGTGGCCCGGTGCATGAAGGCGCGGTTGACCCGGGCCATCACCGGCACGCGCGGATCGAGGGCCAGCATCTGCCGGCCCATCTCCTCGTCGACGGGATAGTTGTCCTTACCGCCGAGGTACCAGTCGTACATCCGCGCGGGATGGGGCTTGCTGGTGTCGATCCCGGTCATGAGGCACTCCGTATGCATCGGACGTGAGGTGAAGTGATCAATTCAGCACCACGATAGAGAAGTTGAGCCACAAACAAAGAGCAGGTGAGGACACCAACAAGCCAAAGTCCATCAGGACAGCAGGAAGTCGGCCTGCCCCGCCTTCGCGCCCTCGATGAACGCCGTCATCTCGTCGGAGGTGTAGATCAGCGCCGGCCCGTCCGGGTCGGTGGACTGCCGGACCGCGATACGGCCGTCGGCGAGCTTCATCGCCTCCAGGCAGTTGCCCCCGTTGCCGCCGCTCCACGGCTTGTGCCAGCCCTCGCTGCCCAGTTCGCGGGCGGGCATGCCGTTGTAGATCCGCTCGGTGCGGACCCGCGGCCTGGGCTGGGACGTGATGCGATCCATTCACAGCTCCTTGCGGAGATCCTCGAGGATCTCCTTCGTGCGATGTGCCGTAGCGGCCTGCGCCGCCATGCGGTCCATGACCTCGAGGTGGGTCGCCACCTCGACGCGCGCGTCCAGGTAGACGGCGCCGGTCAGGTACTCGCTGTAGACCATGTCCGGAAGTTCGGGCACGGCGAATCGGAACAGCACGAAGGGCCCGTACGTGCCGGGGTGCGGACCCGTGGCGAACGGGACGACCTGCAAGGTCACATGGGGCAGCTTCGTGGCGTCGAGCAGCTTCTCGATCTGGGCACGCATCACCTCCGGGCCGCCGACCGGGCGGCGCAGCACGGTCTCGTCCATCACGGCCCACACCCGGGGCGCGTCCTGACGGGTGAGCAGTTCCTGGCGTTGCATGCGCAGTGCGACGTAGCGCTCGATGTCCTCGGGCCAGGTCTGGCCGACGGCCCCCGATCTCAGGACGCCGCGCGCGTAGTCCTCGGTCTGCAGGAGTCCGGGCACGAAGTGCGGTTCGTAGCTGCGGATGAGGGATGCGGCGCCCTCCAGGCTGACGTACATCGAGAACCAGCCAGGCAGGACGTCGTGGAACCGCTGCCACCAGCCGGGCTTGTTGGCCTCCTCGGCCAGTTCGACGAAGGCGTCGGTCTCGTCGTCGGGGACGCCGTAGGCCTTCAGCAGCAGTTGGAGGTACGGGATCTTGAGGGCGACCTCGGCCGTCTCCATACGGCGGATGGTGGCGGGCGCGACGCGCAGCACGCGAGCCGCTTCCTCACGCTTGAGGCCGGCGCGTTCACGCAGGTCGAGCAGGCGCCGCCCGAGGACGACCTGACCGACCGTAGGTGCCGACCTCGGCTCGCTCACACTCCACCTCCGCTCTCGAAGTCCTGACAGCTGCGCGATTCACCCGGATCCCGTACGAATCGTGTGCGATTCCCAACAGCCCAGCGGCGCCATTCGAAGGTCCATTCGAAGGTCGTGGCCGACCTCGGGACCTCAACTGGCGCCGCATCACATGCTGTTGCGAGCAGTGTGCCATGACCATCCACTACGTCACACAGCACTCTGCAATTTTCAGAGTGACACTTGCCAAGCTGTTCGCGGCAGGGCGATAGTGGCAAGCGTGATTCCGTCCGCGCCCTTAGGAACAGACGCCGCCGCAGGCCCCTCCGGCCTCGGTGCAGCAGCGGCAGCCGACCCCCTGGGGTCCGCTGCCGAGCGCCGGTTCCGCTTCGAACTGGCCGCACACCCGGGTTCTCCCGCGCAGGCCAGACGCCTGACGCGGACCCGGCTCACCGGCTGGGCCGTGTGCGAGGACACCTGCGACACGGCCGCGCTGGTGGTGTCGGAGCTGGTCACCAACGCGATCCTGCACACCGCGAGCGACGTCGTCGTCTGCGAGCTGCACGACGGCGACGAGCTGGTGCGCATAGCCGTGCGTGATCAGGGGTGCGCCGCGGGTGATCCCCACCCGTCTTCGGGCCGCGCCGAGGAGGAGCACGGGAGGGGACTGCTTCTCGTCGACGCGCTCGCGCACGCCTGGGGCGCCCACGAGCACGGCCCAGGACTGCTGGTCTGGGCCGAGCTGCCGCGCCAGGCCGACGCCCCGCGCGGCGACCTCGGCTGGGGCGCCCGCCCCAAGCCGGGCCCGTCCGGCGGCTCCCGCGAGGACGACGACGAGGCACACGCGCGCGTGTGCCGGCCGCCACGCGGGGAAACGGGGACCGAATGGGTGTGAGGGCCGCTTCCGTCGGCGGGCAGGCATTCGCCCTGGACACGCTCGTCCGCCTGAGCCGCGGGCTGCGGAGTACGGACGCACCGTCGCCGCGGCTGTCCGTGCCCGAGGGCATGACGGCCCCAGTGGGGTGCGACGCGGTGCAGGTGCCCGCCCGCTTCGGCCCGCTCGTCCTGCCCCGGCTGCCGCGCGTCGGATGCGTGTACGCCGACGACGCGCACTGGTGGTGGCTGGTCCCGTCCGACTCGGACTACGCCCTGGAGTGGCCCGCTCCGGCGCGCTACGCCATCGGCGCGGTCGTCCCCGAGACACCTCGCCTGATCCACCGCCCCGACGGCACCCTCCCCTACACCCCGCCGATCCCGCTCTACCTGGCGGTGTGCCGCATCATGGGAACCACGCCGAGCTGGTCACGCGCGGTCACCGCGTAGCACTCCGCGAGAGGCGCGGCGCTTCGAGGCCACGGCCCCGCAGCCGACGCAGGCGGTGACCCCACGGCCACCCCGACGGCACAAGCCCCACCCCCAGCTCACCCACCCGGCACAAGCCCCACCCCCAGCTCACCCACCCGGCGCAACCCGCGCCCGCACGCCCCCACCCCGCGACCCACACCCGCGCGCACCCCGGCGCACGCCCCCCACCCCCGCCGTGCGCCCTGCCCAGTCGCGGACCGTGCCGCGATAGTGGCCCTTCGTGCGGGTCCGGGGGAGGTCGACGGTGGGGACGAGAGGCGGGGCCGGCAAGCCGGAGGTGTCCGAGTCGGAGCGGCTGCTCTTCGGTGGCCCCCTGCGCTACGACATGGGCTGGAACCAGCACTCGGACGCCTTCCTGGAGCTCACCTTCCGGGCCATGATCACCCGGATGCCCGCCCTGCTCGCCTCCAGCTTCCGGCTGGCCCGGCAGGCCGACCGCGGCGCCGCGCGGATCGTGCTGGCGGCCGAGGTGGGCCGGGGCATGGCGCAGGCGGTGAGCCTCTTCGCGGTCAACAGCGTGCTGAGCCGGCTGATGGGCGCGGGCCCCGTCGAGGACCGGCTGCGCGGCGCCCTCCCCGCGCTGGTCGCCATCGCCGTCGTCCTGCTGCTCGGCGCGCTGCTGCGGGCGGCCTCGACGTACGCGACCGGGCGGCTGGAGCCGAAGGTGGAGCGCGTCGCGACGGAGCGGTATCTCGAGCGGGCCGCGGCCGTCGAGCTGGCGGCGATCGAGGACCACGCCTTCCACAAGCTGCTGGACACCGCACAGTACGGCGCCTCCTCGGCCCGCCGGATGATCATGTACGGCACGCGCGTGGTGAACGCGATGATCTCGCTGGTCGCGGCGGCCGGCGTGCTCACCGTGCTGCATCCGCTGCTGCTCCCACTGCTGGTGACGATGACACTGCCCAGCGCGTGGAGCGCGCTGACGAACGCCCGGCGCCGCTACGAGTCGTTCCACACCTGGGTGCAGCACGCGCGCGCGGGGCACCTGATCAGCGGCCTGCTGACGGAACCGGCGGCGGCCCCCGAGATCCGGGTCCATGGCGTCGGCCCGTTCCTCCTGCGGCACTTCCGCGCGATGTCGGAGGCGGCGGAGTCGGAGCAGGCCCGGCTGGCCCGGCTCGCGGCCCGGACCGGCCTGATCGCGGCGGCCTGGACCGGCCTCGCGACGGTGTCGACGTACGCCACCCTGGGCGGTCTGCTGCTCGCGGAGGCGATGTCCCTGGCGGTGGCGGGCACGGCGGTGATCGCGATCCGCACCGGCTCGGCGAGCCTGGAGTCGCTCGTGCTGGAGATCAACCAGCTGCACGAGGAGGCCCTCTTCGTGGGCGATCTGGAGCGCCTGTACGTGGAGGCCGCCGAGCGGGCGATTCCGGTGGGCGGCGCGGCGCTGCCGGAGGACCCGCGCGAGATCCGATTCGAGAACGTCACGTTCAGCTACCCGGGTGACGCCACCCGCCCCGCCCTCGACGACGTCACCCTGACGCTGCCGCTGGGCCGGATCATCGCGCTGGTCGGTGAGAACGGCTCCGGCAAGACCACCCTGGTCAAGTTGCTGGCGGGGCTGTACAAGCCGGACCGGGGCCGGGTCCTGTGGGACGGCGTCGACGCGGCGACCGCGGACCGGCACCGCCTGGCCGAGCGGATCGCGATGGTGGCGCAGGACTTCAAGCGGTGGCCGTTCACGGCCCGGGTGAACGTCGCGGTGGGCCGTCCCTCGGCGCCGGTGACCGAGGAACGGCTGGCGGCGGCGATCGGGGAGGCGGGCGCCGAGGAGGTGGTCGCGGATCTGCCGCGCGGTCTGGACACGCTGCTGGCCCGCAACTTCAGCGGCGGGCACGAGCTGTCCGGCGGGCAGTGGCAGCGGCTCGGCATCGCCCGTGCGGCCTACCGGCGGGGCAGCATCCTGATCGTGGACGAGCCGACGGCCGCGCTGGACGCCCGGGCGGAGCTGGAGGTCTTCGACAAGATCCGCGCGCTGGCCGGGAGCGGCCAGACGGTCGTGCTGATCACCCATCGGCTGGCGTCCGTACGCCATGCGGACCTGGTGCACGTCCTGGACGAGGGCCGGCTCGTGGAATCGGGAACTCCGCAGGAGCTGCTCGCCAAGGGCGGTGTGTACGCGGAGCTGTACGGGCTCCAGGCGGAACAGTTCGCGATGCCGGCGCCCGCGCCGAAGGCGGGCTGACCCTGCTCACTCCGTGCCGTTGCCACCCCGGACGATCACCAGGAACGTGTCCGTGGCGAGGTCCATCACCACTTCGGCGGGCAGGCCCTCCGACCGGCGCGCCTGCGCGAACTCCTCCGCCGGCCACGATCCTCGCGGCCCGCCTGCGGGAAAGCGTTCGAGCACCATTCGCCCGTTCACCATCTCGCACCTCCAGAAAGCGTCGTACTTGTAGGAGTTAACGCCCTCCGAAGGGAAATCGCCTCGCCAAGTGACGCTACTGAGACGTAGTTGACACCCGTTCACCGTCAAAGGTGAGAATCATCTCCCGATTCAACCGTTTACCGTTACCCTCCGCTTCACTCCTCGTACTCGTCGTGATACCGAATTGCCGCACTGCCCGCAGGCGCCCCGAAGGCCGACGCGCGCCCTACGGGCTTCTCCCACTCCTCCTGCCGGCCCAGTGCCGTGAGGTCGAGGAAGCTGGTGGTCGAGCCGAGCCCGTCCAGCCCGCGCCCGTACGTCGAGTAGGTGTGGAAGACCCGGTCCCGGTCCCGCAGGAAGCAGCTCACGCCGGGCCGATCGACGAGCTCCCCCTCGCGCACCAGGGTCGCCTCGAAGTCGAGGTTGAAGTCGTCGCCGTACGACGAGTACCAGGGCAGCGTCCAGCCCATCCGCGCCTTGAACGGCAGAATGCGCGTGTACGGCGCCCTCGACACCGCCGCGAACGTCGTCCCGCGCGCGTGCAGATGCGCCAGATGCCCGACCTGGTCGAGGAACGCCGAACAGCTGCGGCAGCCGGTGTCCCACTCGGGCGCGAACATGAAGTGGTGAACGACGAGCTGGCGCCTGCCCTCGAACAGGTCGAGAAGCGTCGCTTTTCCGTCGCCACCCTCGAACAGGTATTCAGTGTCGACCTCCACCATCGGCAGCCGCCGCCGCTCGGCATTGAGCGCGTCCCGCGCGCGTGTGGCCGCCTTCTCCTTGACCAGCAGTTCCTGACGCGCCCTGCGCCACTCGTCGCGCGAGGCGATCTCCGGAAGCGACATGGCCCCTCCTGTGCAACGGTCCCGTTGCGGATGGTGACCGGTGGACGCGGCGGAACTCATCGCGCTTCCCCGAAGTTTTTCGACCGAGTTTCCGGGGCCCGTCGCCCGGCCGCCGTGTCACGTGTCGTACTCCTGCACCCGGCGGCCGTGGCTCCGGTCCAGCAGCGCGGGCAGGCGCTCGCCCAACTCCCGTACGACCGCCGCCACGTCCAGCGTCAGCAGCTCCCGGTCACGCATCAGGACCCGCCCGTCGACGCGTCGTGCGGACGTCGCCGGAGCGTGCGCTGTGCACCAGCGTCGCGGCGAGGTCGTGCACGGGCTGGGTGTGCGGGCCGGTGAGGTCGACGAGGACGATGTCGGCGCGCCGGCCAGGAGCCAGGGAGCCGGCGCAGTCGCCCAGACCGACCGCGGCGGCGCTCTGCAGGGTGGCGTGGTGCAGGGCCTGACGTGCGGTCAGCCAGCGTGGGTCCTCCTCGGTGGACTTCTGCACGAGGGCGGTGAGCGCCATCGACTCCCACACGTCGAGGGAGTTGTTGGAGGCGGCACCGTCGGTGGCCAGTCCCACGGGGATGCCGAGGGCGCGCAGGGCGCGTACGGGGGTGGTGGTGGGCCAGCCGAACTTGAGATAGCCGCGGGGCGCGGTGGCGACGGCGACCCGACCGCCCGCGCGCTCCAGGAGGGGCAGGTCCCGGTCGACGATGCCGGTGCCGTGCGCGATGAGGAGCTCGGTGTCCAGCAGCCCGGTGCGGTCCAGGACCTCGACGGGGGTGACGCCGTGGCGGGCGAGACTCGTCTCGGTCTGGTCGCGGTTCTCGGCGGCGTGGATGTGCACGGGCAGGCCGTGGGTGCGGGCCAGGTCGGCGCTGGCGGCGAGGTCGGCCTCGTCGACGGTGTAGGGGGCGTGTGGAGCGAGGGCGGTGGTGATACGGCCGTCGGCGCGCCCCCGCTGCCGTAGCGCGAAGTCGAGACTCCGCTCGCGCCCCTGAGCGCCCTGCGAGGAGAAGTAGGCCTCCCCCAGATGGGCCCGCAGCCCGCACTCCTCGACGACGGAGGCGACCGCGTCCATCGCGAAGTAGTGGTCGGCGAAGCAGGTGACGCCGCCCCGGATCATCTCGGCGCAGGCGAGCCGCGCCCCCAACTCCACGTGCGTCTCGGTGAGGTTGGACTCGACTGGCCAGACGACCGCGTTGAACCACGCCTCGGTGGGCAGGTCCTCGGCGAGGCCGCGCAGGGCGACCATGGGCGCGTGGGTGTGGCAGTTGACGAACCCGGGAAGGGCGACCTGGCCGACGGCGTCGATGCGCTCGACGGCCGGCCGGTGCCGTACGGCCTCGGCGGTCGTGACGGCCTCGACGACGCCGCCGCGCACGACGACCGCGGCGTCCTCCTCGAACCCGATCCGCTCCTGGTCGTCGTGCACGAGGACGGTGCATCCGCTGATGACGAGGTCGGCGGGGGCTTCTGCGGGAGAAGGCGTCATCACGCCAACGTACGCCGCGGTCGCCGGGTCGCGAGAAGTGAACGGCGCATCATGTCGCGGGTCTGTCCAGAACCCGCGCGCCCCGGGCACGCTGGCCTCACCACAGACCGCCGTCCGGCCTTCGAGAGGAGCCCGGCATGCTGCTCGGCACCTGGAACCTGGAGAACCTCTACCGGCCCGGCGGGCCCTTCGGCCCTCAGGACAAGGCCGCCTACGAGACCAAGCTCGCCTCCCTCGCCGACGTGATCGCGGAACTCGACCCGGCCCTGCTCGGCGTACAGGAGGTCGGGGATCCGGACGCGCTGGCCGACCTGGCCGGGATGCTGGCCGGCACCTGGCACATCGCCCTGTCCGAGCACGCCGACAGCCGGGGCATCCGGGTCGGCTTCCTCAGCCGTACGCCCCTGATGGTGCTGTCCGACACGACGGCGTTCCCGGAACCGCTGCGGCCGGTGCAGGCGGACGACGCGGGGCCGGCGGTGGCGCGGGCGGGCCGAGGTCTGCTGGCGGTGCGGGCCGGCGAGCTGTCGGTGGCGGTCGCGCATCTGAAGTCGAAGCTGCTGTCGTACCCGGAGGGCCGTTTCCACCCGCGCGACGAGGGCGAACGCGCCCGTTACGCCGCCTATGCCCTGTACCGGCGGGCCGCCGAGGCGACGGCGCTGCGCGCGCTGGCCGACAAGCTGCTGGCGGGCGACGGGCGGGCGCGGGACGTGGTGGTACTGGGCGATCTGAACGACGAGGCCCAGGCGGCGACCACCCAGATCCTGCTCGGCCCGCCCGGTTCCGAGATGGGCACGCCCGGTTTCACGGCGGACGACAGGGGCGACGCGGCCCGGCTGTGGAACGTGGCGCCGCTGATCCCCGCCGACCAGCGGTTCTCGCGGGTGAACTCCGGGCGGCGCGAGCTGATCGACCACGTCCTGTGCAGCCACCGGTTGATCCGCCGGGTGACGGCGGCGGGGACGGGGCTGCCGGGCACGGGCGCGCCCCGGCTGTCGTCGGTGGGACCGGACCCGGCGGAGCGACGGGGCACAGCGGGATCGGATCACGCGCCGGTGTGGGTGCGGGTGGGGAGCTGAGCGGCGGGGCTTGGTCACGGGGACGTCGCGCCGGGCCGTACGGCGGTCTCGGCCGGTGACCGGAGGGCGACGCCGACGCCGAAACAGAGGGCGACGCGCAACCCGTACTCCCGGCCGCCGACGCCGACGACGGCCCGCAGCAGGTCCCTGGCCGTGCGCCGCCGGGTGTGCAGGTCACCCGCCCCCGCCCCGGTCGAAGGCCTGGGCGGCGTGCAGCAGGGCGTCGTCGAGGGCGCGCAGGGCGGGCATCGACCGGGACGGCGCGGGCAGCGGCCCGGGGTGCGTGGTGCCGCGGACGGCTGCGGCCAGCCGTCGGGGCTCCGCCGGGGCCCGCCGGGAGGCCGGCCCGTCGAGGCTCTCGCCCGCCCGGGCGAGGGCGGTTGCGGCTTCGGCGAGGGGCAGCGCGGCGGCGTACTGCGCGTGCAGCTGCCGCTCGGCCGCCGAGGAGGCGTACCGCCGCAGCCGGGGACCGGTGAGGGCGTCCTGTGCGTGATCGAGGGCGGCGGTGAGGGCGGCGCGCCGGGTGGTGGTGGTCCGTGCCGACGGCGTCGAGCAGGTCGGCAACGGCGTCGTACACGTCGGCGACCGCCTGCCTTCCCCGTCGAACCGGTAGTCCCCGGCACGGGCGCCGGGCGTCGGCAGCAGCAAGCGCAGCGCGAGCAGCCACCCGGCCCCGCGAGGAAGGCGAGCGCCCGCTGCCACCCCGACTCGGGCAACGGCATGCCTGCGCCGAGCGCGCTCGCGACCAGCACCTGCGTACCGGCCGACGAGGCGACCGGCCCGACCGCGCTGACGCCGCCGGCGACGAGCCCGAGCCCGGTAAGGAGCAGCGTCTGCGCGACGGCACCCGTGTTCTGTCCGGCGTACGTTCCGACGAGCAGCCCCACCGCACCCGCGAGGGCGGGCACCCCGAGCCGCCGGACGGACGCGCGTCGGCTGCCGGGCCGGTCGTTGATCCCGGCGAGCATGGCGGCGACGGCGGCGACACCCACGGAGGGGTGACCGGCGAGCACGGCGACGAGCAGCAGCGGCCCCGCGGCCAGCGCCCCTCGAACGACCGCACTCCACGGCACGGGGCCACGCTGGGCGCGGAGGGCGTGGGCGAGCCGGGGCGGAAGGGCGCGGGTGACGCGGCGGTACACGGGGCTCCTGTCGGGGCGAGGGCGGGGGTGGATGCCTTCGGGCGACGGTGGCCGGGCTGTGCGTGGTGCTGTCTGCCGTAGATCGCGGTCTCGGCGGACGTGGAACGCCTGTATTACCGCGCGTGACGATGTGTGGAGGAGCCACGTTCTTTATGAACGCAACGCCGCGGAGGTCTGCCGCGGAGGTTCCCTTCCTCCCGTCAGCCGTGCGCTCGCGCCGTGAGGTACGGGTCCCGGCGCAGCACCTCGCGACTGCCGAGGAGGGTTCCGGCGGCCAGCCCGACGGCCGGCAGGAGGAGCGCCGCGGCGGCCCAGGCGGGCCCCGGCAGGGCGTCGGCGACGGTGATGCGCAGGCCGAGCGCGTCGCTGAGCGGCCCGGCCAGCGCGACGGAGAGCCCGGTGCCGGCGACAACACCGGCCAGTCCCGCCAGCCCTCCCGACAGGACGGCTTCGCCGAGGAGGATGCGCCGCAGTTCGGGCCGGCCGCTGCCGAGGATCCGCAGAACGGCGAGCTGACCGAGCCGGGCCCGCGCGCTGTCCCCGGCCCGAACGGCACCGAGCATCAGCGCGCCCCCTGCCAGAACCAGGACGCCGACGCGCATCGCGAGATCCGCCACGCCGAACAGCCCCGGCAGGTTGCGCACCCGATCGGACACCGCGGACGCCGAGAACCCGTCGTCCTGAAGCGCCCGGGTGACAGCGGCCACCTGCCGCTGGTGCTCCACCACCACGACGGCGGACTGCGCGCCCTCCTTCTCCCGGAAGGCCTCCGTCTCCAGACCGGCGCGTACGGCGGCCAGGAACGCGGCGGTGTCCTCGGACAGATAGGCGACGCCGGGCCCGTCGGCCTGCCAGCTCGGGTCGTACAGGGCGACGATCTTCAGCTGGACGACGTCGGTCGTCCCGGACGCCTGGGTGTACCCGAAGGCGACGGTGCGCCCCAGCAGCGACGAGAAGTCGGTGCCTTGTGCGTGGGCGGGCAGGACGACCTCCTTCGGCCCCAACTCCGCCGGGATGGCGCCCGCGCTCACGGGAAGATCGTCGCTCGGGGTGAGGGTGTGGCTGGTCAGGTCGTACGTCCCGCTCTCCTCGGCGTACAGCACGGAGGAGTAGTCGCCCACGACCCGCCGAACGCCCGGCACCTTCCCGGCGTCGCGCAGGGCCGAAGCGGTGAGCGACCGCACCGACGCATCCCCCTCGAACGAGGAGAGCTCGACCTGAGTGAGCCCACCCGACCCCAACACGTCCCGCTCGACGGCGCCGGCGGCACCGGCCGCCACCCCGGCGGACGTGGTCAGCAACGTGGCGAGAACGGCGAGCGTGGGCATCGCCCTGCGCAACGAACGCCTGTCGCGTTTCCAGGTGAGAAGACTCCAGTGACTCATCCCAGCTTCTCCTCACTGACGGCCGACAGCACTCCGGCGTCGAGCACGTGGCGCTGGTCGCAGCGCCCGGCCACGGCGGAGTCGTGGGTGACGAGCAGCACGGCGGCGCCGCGCCGGGCGCACGACCGCAGGGAACCCAGCACGGCGGCGGCGGTGTCGGGGTCGAGCCCCGAGGTCGGCTCGTCGGCCAGGATGAGCACCGGTTCCTTCACGGCGGCACGGGCGACGGCAACTCGCTGCCGCTGGCCACCGGAGAGCTCGCTCACCGGTGCGTCGACGAGCTGCTCCATCCCGAGGTCGCCGAGCAGATCGCGGGCCACCGCGCGGTGCCGGGCGAGACGGGGACCGAAGGCGGCGGCGACGTTCTCCCAGGCGTTGAGGAACGTCAGCAGACCGAGGTCCTGCAGCACGATGCCGATCGAACGCCGACGCAGGAGGTCGCGGTCCGCCGGGGACAGGGCACCGGTTTCCGTACCGGCGATGCGCAACGACCCCGCGGACGGCGAGAGGATCAGCCCGAGGAGGGCGAGCAGGGTGCTCTTGCCCGAGCCCGAGGGCCCTTCGACGGCGGCCATCGCTCCCGCGTCGAGGGCCAGGTCGGCGTGCACGCGTCCGGCACCGCCCGCGTAGGTGAAGGCGAGGCCCTCGGCGAGGACGGCGGGCGGGGAGGCTGCGTCCGGCGGAGGTGGGGGGTTCATACGACGGGTGCCCTTCTGAGGGAGGAGAAGCTTGCGAGGCGCCGGACAGCCGGGGCGGAACGGCCCCGATCGCACGCCGGGTTCGAGGCCGTGCGCCTCAAGCGAGGAGGTAGTACGCCGCTCTGGTCGCGTCCGCGGAGGCGACACCGCCCGGGGAGGGGGCGTACAGGTCCGGGAAGTCCGCGTCGCGATACCGCCTCAACAGGCCGGGAAGCTGCGTCCAGAAGGCCTGCGGAATGCTCTGGTCGGAGGCGAGGGCCGCCTGGACGGCGTCGGACGCGGTCAGGAGATCCCCACCGGCCAGGGCTTCGCGCGCCAGGGCCGGCAGATCGGTCCCCTCCGTGAGCCGTGCCGCCTGATCCGCACAGCCGGCATCGGCGAGTGCGACCACCGTGCGCAGCGAGCGGGAGGGGACGGCCGGGTCCTCGTCGGCCGGCAAGGTGACGGACGTGTGCCGACAGCTCAGCCCGAACTCGGCCCTCGCTGCCATGGCGCCGTACCAGCCGCGCTGGTTGGCGTCCGTCAGGCGTGCCGGCACCTTGAGTGCGGCCGCTTCCTCGACCCCTTTCTCGGCCTGCGGCCCGCACCTGAGGGCCAGCCGGTGGCACGTCATGGCGAGCAGGACGCGGTCGGACGGATCGAGGCGGCGGTCCGAACCCATCTGCCTCAGCCGCTTCTTCAACCAGCCCGGTGCGCGCTCCTGTTCAGCGCCTGCGGTCAGGGCCCGCGCCGCGTTGTAGGTGGCGGTGAGCGTGCCGAGCTGGGCCGGGGACTTGGCGACGAGACCGTCGGACCGGACGCCGCTCACCGGAGTGGGAAGCGACGGGGAGGAGCCGGGGGCGCCGAAGGTGAGCGCGCGCCGGACCAGCCATCGTGTCTGGGGGTCGGGGTCGCGCAGCGCGGGCCGGAGACAGTCGTGTGTCGGCTGCGGCAGCCGCTGACGCAGCAGGGCCAGAGCGGCTCGCTGAATCGGGTCCGGGCCGACGCAGTCACCTTCCAGCAGCACATCGGCGTCCCGGAGAGCCCGGGTGGCGTGGGCGCGTACGCCCACCGCACGCAGGGCCTCGACCGCGTAGAGCACGGGTACGGGCTGATCGGCCCGAGCGGTGTCCGCAGCGAGACGCTCCAGGGCGGCGCGGGGCACCTCGCGCTCACGGTCGAGGCACGTCAGGGTGTTCAGGAAGGCGGCACGCGTGGCGAGCGAGGTCAGACCGTCGTCCGCGCGGTCCGGCGTTCGCAGATGGGCGAGCGCTTCGTTCTCTGCCTGGTCCCGGACACCGGCCCGTTCCAGAACGGTCGCCGCTTCAGCCGGCCTGCGGCCCCTGGAAGCCGAGAGCGACAGACAGACGTAGTGGGCACGCCAGGCAGGGGTGTCCAGCACGTCGGTGCGGGCGAGATCCGCCAGGGCAGCGGGGCGGATTTCGCGTTCCGGCTCGCCGGACTGCCGGCCCGTGGTGAGCGCGGCCTCCAGACGCCCGTACGCGGTCGGATAGAGCGCGGGGTCCCGTCCGACGTCGGCGCGGGAGGCACGTACCAGGTCATTCGCACCGCGCAGGGCGTCGAGTTGCTCGGCGAGGTCGCCGCCGGGCGGGCCGGGCCGCTCGACCGGCCCGCCCCCGTACAGGCAGGCACCCAGCGCCGCGGCCATGGCCACCGCGACGGCGGCGAGCACGTGGTTCCGACGACGGGGGTGCCGGTGGAGAAGGCTGTTCTTCACGGCGGATCGTCGGTCAGTCGTTGGCACAGGCGGAGGCGAACGCCTTGACGCCGGCCTTGAAGGCGCCGCCGTCGGAGCAGGTGGTGATGCTCGTGTTCATCGAGCCGCCAGGATCGGCGATGCCGCTGATGTCGGCGATCCAGGTGTTCTCGTTGGTCCAGCTGACCTGCCGGGTGTTCTCACTCACCTGCGTCCCACTGGGGCTGAGCGAGAGAGTGGCCTGCCATCCGTTGGCCTTCACGGTCGCCACATTGGTGATCTTGCTGACCCTGTACTTGTCGCCGCCCTTCGTGGTCTTGGTGGACGTCTTGAAGGAGCACTTGTCGGCGTACACGTTGCAGTGCCAGGCGTTCGCCACGACCTTGGCACCGGTGCCCGGCAGCGGCGCCGACCCTGCGTCGGACATGGCCGAACCCGGCACAGCCGTCCCCACCACCAAGGCCCCTACCAGCCCAGCGGTCAACAGCGCCTTCTTCATCCGTTCTCTCCCCGTTTCCCAGACGCACCCGCGCCTGCCTCTGTCACCTCTGACGGAAGCCGGACTGTACATGCGGCGCGAAGTGTCAAGGGCGACTGAAAAAGGCGTCTGAGTGCGCGGGGTATTGAGAAATTCCGGCAGCTGGAAGGCGATGAACAGCTCCCACGCTGCTCACCGAGAGTTCCGGAACGGCCAGTTCCAGCCAGGCGGAGTCGACCGGGTTCACCCGTCGGCATGACGCGCGGAGCGCCGGGATGCCGACCTGGCGATGACACCTCGGTGGACGCCCCAGGTCAGGGGCGAGTCGCCGTCGCTTCCTCATCGCCGTGACCGGCCAGCGCATGCTCGAACAGCCGCTCGGCTTCGGCGATCGCCTGGCTCATCCGACCGCGGTGGGCCCCCAGACCGCCGATCACCTCGTCGACGTCGCGCAGTCCCGCCCGCTCCAGCAACCGCTTCTCATTGGTCACCCACTCCCCCCGGGCCGCCAGCACAGCGTGCCCGGTCTGTGCGGCTGCCGTGGCGAGCGCGCCCGCGACCTCGGTGAGGCGGCCGGCCGGGGCGTGGTTGGTCTTCGCGTAGGCGAGGGTGTCGCGGGCGGTGCCGTACCAGCGGCGGCTCGCCGTGCGCCGCAGTCTGACCGGGTACGCCGCGGGGCGCGGCAGCTGACCGCGCAGTACCTGGTTGACCGCCAGCTCGGCGACGACCAAGTAGCTCGGAATCCCGGCGAGATGGAACAGCAACGGCTCCACCCGGAACCGCCCCTCCTTCGCCTCCCCCAACTCCCTCTCCACCACCTCGAGATCGCGGTAGTGGACGTCCACCCGCCGCCCGTCGATCGTCAGCCACGCACCCCCGTTGAACACGCCCCCGCCCCAGCCGCCGACCTCCGACACCTCTCCCTCCCAGCCGAGGGCGCGGAGGTCGGCCGGGTCGAAGGGGCCGCGGTAGTAGACGGCCAGGTCCCAGTCGCTGTCGGGTCCATGGGTGCCCTGAGCCCGGGAGCCGCCGAGGGCCACGGCCTGGACGGTGGGCAGCGCTGCCAGGCGGTCGGCGGTGGTGTCGAGGAACGTGTCGTCGTCCGGCGTGGGCATGTGCGCAGCGTATGGAGCCGGGTCGCGTTGCTCCAGGCATTTACGGCCCGGAGTGGTGCGTGGACGGGCTGGGAGAGTGTGGGTGGGGCCGGCATGCGGAGCTGCGGGCTCCGACGCCGCCCCGCGAGAAATTGGGGTGCGTGTGCTCGCGTGGGAGCGGATGATCGGCGGGTTGGGCCGGCGTACGCGCGTCCGCCGTGACCGCCCTGTGTGGCCCTGCACCCCGGGCGCGTCCGCCGTGACCGCCCTGTGTGGCCCCCTGCACCCCGGGCGCGTCCGCCGTGACCGCCCTGTGTGCCCGTCCACCCGCCGTCCGTCCCAGGAGCGAGCCCCGTGATCCACCGCGTCACCGTCCCCTCCCTCTTCCCTCCCCCGGCCTACTCCCACGCCTCCGTCGTCGAAGCCGGCACGAAGCTCGCCTTCCTCGCCGGATCCGTGCCGCTCGATGCCGACGGGAATCTCGTCGGCGAGGGAGATCCCGTACGGCAGGCCCGGCAGGTGATCGCCAACCTGGAGGAGCAACTGCGGGCCGTCGGGAGGGACTTGGCGCACGTGCTGGCGACCGAGGTCTACGTCGTGAGCGGCGAGCCGGCCGTACTGTCCGCCGTGTGGGAGGTCGTGGCGGCGTCCGGGCTGAGTGCCGGTCCTCACTCGTCGACGCTTCTCGGGGTGGCCTGTCTCGGTTACACGGGGCAGTTGGTGGAGATCACGGCCACGGCCGTCGTTCCCGAGGGCGACGAGGACGGGGTCCGTCCATGAGCCGGGTCGCGCTCCGCCGTGCCGTCGCGGCCGACGCGGGCGCCGCGGCGGACGTCTGGCTGCGGTCCTTCGCCGCCGCGTTGCCGACGGTCGTCCGGCCGCGCTCCGACGACGAGGTGCGGGCCTACTTCCACGAGGTGGTGGTGCCCCTGCGGGAGACCTGGGTGGCCGAGTCCGCGGACGGCGTGGTGGGGGTCATGGTCCTCGACGGCGACCAGCTCTCCCAGCTCTACCTCGATCCGGGCTGGCGCGGCCAAGGCCTCGGGGACCGTTTCCTGCGACTCGCCCGACAGCGCCGGCCACACGGCCTGACCCTGTGGACCTTCCAGGTCAACACCCCCGCCCACCGCTTCTACGAACGCCACGGCTTCGTCGCCGTCGAGCGCACCGACGGCAGCGGCAACGAGGAGCGCGAGCCGGACGTCCGGTACGAGTGGCGGCCCTGACACAGCAGCCGCACGGTTCCCACCGTCGTCAGCCCAGGCGTAACCGGCGCACCCGCTCCACCTGTGCGAGACGGAACCCCGCCAGGGCCTGTTGCGAAAGCCGTAGGCGGCTGGAACCGACCATCCAAGCCAGTCCACCCGCACCCGTCCGGTCTGCTACGGGGCCGCCCAGCACCGAGCCGAGGCACCCCGATCGCCTCCAGAACCGGCTCGAACTGCGGAGAATCGCCTCGCTGACCGGCCGTGATCAGGACGGACAACGGCTCCTGCCCCTGCTCGGCAGCGAGGTGGACCTTGGTGGTCAGCCTGCCCCGGGAGCGTCCGAGGCCGTGGTCGGCCGGCTCGACGGCGATGCTGCCGGGTGGCTCCTTTTGCAGGTCCCCTTTTTCGACGCCCCCGCGGCGTGCTGGTGGGCCCTGCAGACCGTGGAGTCGACGTTCACGTCCCAGGTGATCAAGCCTTGGGCGTCGGCCCGGGCCTGGAGTTGGGTGACGAGCCGGGCCCAGGTGCCATCGCGCTGCCAGCGGCGGAACGGGTCGTGGACCCGGTCCCAGGGTCCGTAGCGTCCGGCACATCACGCCAGGGAGCACCGGTCCGGGTCCGCCACCGTGTGCCGTCCATCAGCTGCCGTCGCGTCCATACCGGCGGTCGGCCCGGTTTGATGCCCTGTGGCAACAGCGGCTCCAGCCGGGCCCACTGGCTTTCGTCAGATCCCCACGCCCCACAGAGCGTGATCATCCACCACCAAGATCCACTTTCGCAACAGGCCCTACCAGGGCCGCGTACCGGTCCGTCGCGGCCACCAGCGCCTGCGCCATCCCCGGCGCGCCCGCGTGGTCTTCAAGTGCGCACCGCCAACCCGGCAGTGCGTGCCGCTCTGCCCAGCACGTCCCGCAGCATCTTGGGGGTGAGCCGACCGGTGAAGGTGTTGCGCTGGCTGACGTGGAAGCAGCCGAAGAGGTGGAGCGCCGTTGGTTGGGCGGGGGTGGTACCGGGCGTGGTGGTGGTCCCTGGGGTGGGGTCGGCCGACGTGACAGGTGGGGAAGCCTGCGGGGTCCGTGCTGCCTGTCCTTGTCCTGCGGGCAGCGTCACCACCGTGCCGTGCGCGAAGGCCGGCCTCGGTCGCGGCACCGTCCAGCCCGCTTCCGTGAACGCCGGCAGCGCCGCCTGCCAGCCGAAGGCGCCGAGCACGACCACCGCCCGCAGTGTCGGCCGCAGCAGGCCCAGTTCCTGCACGAGCCAGGGGCGGCAGGTGTCACGTTCCTCGGGGGTGGGCTTGTTGGCGGGCGGCGCGCAGTGCACGGGCGAGGTGACGCGGACGCCGTACAGCTCCAGACCGTCGTCGGCCGACACGGACGTGGGCTGCGAGGCCAGGCCGATGTCGTACAGCGCCTCGTACAGTACGTCCCCGGACCGGTCCCCGGTGAACATCCTGCCGGTGCGGTTCCCCCCGTGCGCCGCCGGGGCGAGGCCCACGATCAGCAGCCGGGCGTCCGGCGGACCGAAACCCGGCACCGGCCGCCCCCAGTACGTCCAGTCGGCGAAGGCGGCGCGCCTGGTACGGGCCACTTCCTCACGCCAGGTGACCAGCCGGGGGCACGCCCGGCAGCCCGCGATCCGCTGGTCGAGGCCGGGCAGACCGGCAGGGGCGCTGCTGTCCATGCGTCCACCGTAGATCCGTGCTCTCGTCGCGCGGCTTCCGCCCTGTCAACCGGCCCTCGCGCGGGCCGCTGGAAAAGCCTTCCGACACACCCGGCCCGAAGGATTAAGGTCAAAGGCATGGCTTCCGATCGCATGGACAGGGCAAGCGGCGGCGGGACCAGCCGGAACGCCCCGGACACCACCGCCGCCCCGGCCGACGAACGTACCCAGGAGACGCCCCCGGCCCGGGAGACCGGCGGCCACGAGGCGACCGGCGCCCCCGTCCCGTCCGACCCCGCCCTGTTCACCGACGCCCCGCCGCCCGAGGGCCCCGGCACCGACGCCCCGCTGCCCGCGCAGGTGCACGCGATCGACGACCCAAAGGTGGCCGCGGCGATCGCCGCCGCCGAGGCGGCCGGTCCGGCGAACGGCGAGACCGTCCGCATCGACAGCTGGATCTGGTCCGTACGGCTGGTCAAGACACGCTCCCAGGGCGCCACGGCCTGCCGAGGCGGCCATGTGCGGCTGAACGGCGAGCGGGTCAAGCCCGCCCACGGCGTACGGGTCGGCGACGAGGTCCGGCTCCGGCAGGAGGGCCGGGAGCGGATCGTCGTCGTCAAGCGGTTGATCCGCAAGCGGGTCGGCGCCCCGGTGGCCGTGCAGTGCTACATCGACAACAGTCCGCCGCCCCCGCCGCGCGAGGCCGTCGCCCCGGCCGGCATCCGCGACCGCGGCGCGGGCCGCCCGACCAAGCGGGACCGCCGCGAACTGGAACGCCTGCGCGCTCTGGGCGGCCTCGGCGGCTTCGCCGGGCCAGGTGCACTCGGAAACCCCGACGGGCGGGGAGGCCCGGGTGGACGGGGAGCGGCAGGCGGGCGCTGAGGCCCGGCTGGACCAGGAGGGCCGGGCGGACTCGGAGGGCCTGGGCCTGGTGGGCTCGCAGGGCCAGGTCCGCAGGGCCCGGTGGGTCCGCAGGGCCCGGTGGGTCCGCAGGGCCCGGTGGGTCCGCAGGGCCCGGTGGGTCCGCAGGGCCCGGTGGGTCCGCAGGGCCCGGTGGGTCCGCAGGGCCCGGTGGGTCCGCAGGGCCCGGTGGGTCCGCAGGTGCAGGCGGTGGTCAGGGTCGACCGGGTGGCCGGAGTGGCCGACCGGCCCCTCCGCCGTGCTCAAGCCGCCGCCACCGGCACCGCCCTCACCCATATCCGATCCTCCGTCAGGTACTCGTCCACTCTCAGCCCGGCCTCCGCCAGCGCCGCCTCGAACTCCTCGCTCGTCAGCGGCCGGGCACGGAACGTCTGTGTCCAGGTCGCGTCCGGGAACTCGTACTCCGCGTGCACCGAGTTCGTGCCGTCCCCGACCGGCTCCGACGACACGATCCGCACAGTGAAGCCACCGGGATCGACCCGTTCGCGTGGCACGCTCGTGTGGTAGTCCTCGCCCTCCCGCTGGATCAGCACGGAGCCGCCTTCCGCGAGGTGCCGTACGCACGTCCGCAGCAGGCCCCGCCGCACCTCTTCGTCACCGGTGTGGACGAGGAACGACGCCAGCAGCACCGCATCGAACCTCTCCGCGAGGTCGAGCTTCTCGATGGGGCTGCATATCGTGCGCGCCCCGCGGACACGTTCCAGCATGTCCGGGGACTCGTCCACCGCCGTGACCCGGTAGCCCCGCTCCAGCAGCGGGTGCGTCATACGGCCGACCCCGCTGCCCAGCTCCAGAAGGTGCGCCCCTGCGGGCACCGCGCCTGCGATGATGTCGGGCTCGTTCCCCACCGGCAGCCGTGAGTACAGCTCGACCGCGCAGCCGTCCGGCGTGATCGCCCCCGGTCCCGTCCCCTGATGTCCCGCACGCATGGTCAGCCCCATGCCCGCCCAACGGCCCGCGCCCCGACGGCCGTTCCCACCCAGCCCTTGTTCACCCGTTCGAGTGAGCCGATCCCCTGTGCCCGCCCGACACCCAGCAGCCCCCTGCCTGGAGAACATCCGCACCGCGGAGTACGTTGCCAAAGAGGAGTGATGATCCCGATGCGTACGGGCAGTGAACCGTCGACCGCGCGCAGTGCGCTGCGGGCGCGCTTCTGGCTGTGCGTGTGGGGGCTGGCCTGGGCCGTCTTCGGAACGATCGCCTTCACCCTGGTCGGCCGCCCGGGCTGGGCGATCGCCTGCGGCGTCCTCTGGCTGGTGATCACCGCCGACCTGGTCGTGATCGTCCGGCACATCCGCCAGGGCCCGCACTTCCAACCGGGCCGGGACGTCCCGCCCTACCGACCCGTGGACGACCGCAGCCCACAGCGCCGGACCCGGCCCCCGGACGACTGGTCTTCGTAGCCCGCAGCCCGCGCCGCGCCCTCGGGCCTTCGCACCTTCGTGCCCGAGCTTTCCGCTCCCCGTCCGCAGGTGCCCGTCCCTGGCGCCCTGTCCGCGCGTACCCCTCCCCGGCGGCTCCCCCCGGGTCCTGTCCGTGTTCCCCGGCCCGCCGGTGTTTTCCCTGCTCCCCGACCCTCGGGTTCCCGTCCCTGGCTCCCCGGCTCCCGGGCCCCGCGCTCAGACTCCCCGCTCTCCCGGCCCCGTCGTCGGCTCATGCGTCGAAACGCGCCGCCTTCAGATACTCCGGGTTCGGATCCAGCGCGGCCGCCAGCCGGAAATGCCGCTTGGCCTGTTCCGGCCGCCCCTGCCGCTCATAGGTGCGCCCGAGCGCGAAGTGCGCGAACGCGTTGTCCGGCTCGCGCTCCAGCACGACCGTGAACTCCAACTCGGCGGGACGCAGTTGCGCGGCGGCGAAGAACGCCCGCGCTCGCAGGAGCCGGGCCGCGGTGTTCTCGGGGTGCGCGGCGATCACTGTGTCGAGCAGCTTCACCGCGCCCCGCGGATCGCGCGCGGCGAGCAGTTGCTCAGCGGCGCGGAAGTCGATGACATGCGTCTCCGGCGAACGTCCGGTCGAACCGCTGGCCTCGGGCACGGCAGAATCCTTCCCTTGCTGGCCCGATTCAACGCCCCTCGGCGGGGCCACTATTCCCGGACGACTCGTGGCCGTTGCGACAACACGCAGGCCGCATGGCCGCCGCAGCAGGAGCTTACGTGGCCGCCACCACTCCCCGAGCCGCCGCAACCAGCGCAACTCCCGGCCGACGGTCGACCCTGCGCACCTCCCGGCCGACGGTGAACCATGCCCACCCACGCCGACACCCCCGGCCGACACCCCTCGGACCAGGACTAGTCCCCGCTTCCCGGACGCCCCTCGCCCTCACGCGCCCGGCGCACCAGCTCCGCCCACACATCCTTCACACGCCGTTGCAGCTCGGGCAGCGGTACGTCGTTGTCGATCACGATGTCCGCGATCTGCAGCCGCTTCTCGCGCGTCGCCTGGGCGGCCATACGCGCGCGGGCGTCTTCCTCTGTCATGCCCCGCAGCCGCACGAGCCGGTCGAGCTGGGTCTCGGGGTCGGCGTCCACGACGATCACGAGGTCGTAGAGCGGCGCCAGGCCGTTCTCGGCGAGGAGCGGTACGTCGTGGACGACGACGGCGTCCCCGGCGGCCGCGGCCTCGAGCTCGCGGGAGCGGGCGCCCACCAAGGGATGGACGATCGAGTTGAGGACGGCCAGCTTCTCCGGGTCGGCGAAGACGATCGAGCCGAGCCGGGACCGATCGAGACCATCGTCCTCGGCGAGCACCTCCTCGCCGAAAGCCTCGACGACCGCGGCGAGACCGGGCGTGCCGGGTGCGACGACCTCCCGCGCGATGCGGTCCGCGTCGATCAGGACGGCCCCGCACTTCACGAGCAGCCGCGACACCTCGCTCTTGCCGGCACCGATCCCACCGGTCAGGCCCACCTTCAGCATGAAGGGAAGCTTAGGCCCTGCCGGTGACACCTCGCCCCTGGGGACCGTACGGCCATGCGAGCCCCGTACGACCATCGGGACCTGCGCCCACGCCCCTCGACCCGCTCCTCAGCTCTCCCCTTCACGCTCCGCGAGGAACCGCTCGAACTCCCGCCCGATCTCGTCGGCCGACGGAATGTCCACCGGCTCGGCGAGCATGTTGCCGCGGGTCTCGGCGCCCGCGACGGCGTCGTACTGGTGCTCGAGGCCCGCGACGAGGGCGGTGAGTTCCTCGTCGCCTTCCTGGATCTGCCGGTCGATCTCCGTCTGGGTGCGGTGGGCCTCCGTGCGCAGGGAGTGCGCGATGCCGGGCAGGACCAGTCCCGTGGCGGCCGTGATGGCCTCCAGGACGGTCAGCGCCGCGTCCGGGTACGGGGAGCGGGCGATGTAGTGCGGGACGTGCGCGGCGACACCCAGGACGTCGTGCCCGGCCTGCATGAGGCGGTACTCGACCAGGGCCTCGGCGCTGCCGGGCACCTGGGCCTCGTCGAAGGGGCTGCGGTAGCCGGGGACGAGATCGGTGCGGTTGCCGTGCGGGGTGAGGCCCACCGGGCGGGTGTGCGGGACGCCCATGGGGATGCCGTTGAAGTTGACGGCGAGGCGTACGCCGAGGCGCTCCGCGATCTGGTCCACGGCCGCCGCGAAACGCTCCCACTCCACGTCCGGCTCGGGGCCGGACAGCAGCAGGAAGGGCGCCCCGGTGGCGTCCTGGACGAGCCGAACGGCGAGGGTGGGCTCCTCGTAGTCGGTCCAGCGGTCGCGCTTGAAGGTCAGCAGCGGGCGGCGGGCGCGGTAGTCGACGAGCCGGTCGTGGTCGAAACGGGCGACGACCTGGTGCGGCAGCGAGTCGAGGAGCCGGTCGACGATCTGGTCGCCGGTCTCGCCCGCGTCGATGTATCCGTCGAAGTGATAGAGCATGACAAGGCCGGCCGACTCCTGGGCGAGCGCCATGTCTACGACGGCCAGCCCCTTCGGCTCCCACGTGTACAAACCCTGCGGATCAAGCACAGTGACCGCTCCTCCTTGTGTCCGTACGTGACAACGCCCTCACGCACGGGGCCATTCCCAAGGAGGAGTCCATGATCTGAAGAAAACGGCTGAGGGGCCGCACCTCGAAAGGTGCGGCCCCTCAGTAAGGAGCTATTGCTCAGCGAGCGTCAGCTCAGCTCTGGCCACCGGCGAGCTTCTCGCGCAGCGCGGCCAGCGCCTCGTCCGAGGCCAGCGCGCCGGAGGTGTCGGCGCCCTCGGAGGAGTACGAACCGCCACCCGCGGCCGGAGCCGCACCCGCGGCGTCGCCGCCCTCGGCGGCAGCGGCAGCGTCGGCCTCGCGGCTCTTGATGACCTGCTGCTGGTGCTGCTCGAAGCGCTGCTGCGCCTCGGCGTACTGGCGCTCCCACTCCTCGCGCTGCTTCTCGTAGCCCTCGAGCCAGTCGTTGGTCTCGGGGTCGAAGCCCTCGGGGTAGATGTAGTTGCCCTGGTCGTCGTACGACGCGGCCATGCCGTACAGGGTCGGGTCGAACTCGACCGAGGCCGGGTCGGCGCCGAAGGACTCGTTGGCCTGCTTCAGCGAGAGGCTGATGCGACGGCGCTCGAGGTCGATGTCGATGACCTTGACGAAGATCTCGTCGTTGACCTGGACGACCTGCTCCGGGATCTCCACGTGGCGCTCGGCCAGCTCGGAGATGTGGACCAGACCCTCGATGCCCTCGTCCACGCGGACGAACGCACCGAACGGAACCAGCTTCGTGACCTTGCCGGGCACGACCTGGCCGATCTGGTGGGTGCGGGCGAACTGCTGCCACGGGTCTTCCTGGGTCGCCTTCAGCGACAGGGAGACGCGCTCGCGGTCCATGTCGACGTCGAGGACCTCGACGGTGACCTCCTGGCCCACCTCGACGACCTCGGACGGGTGGTCGATGTGCTTCCAGGACAGCTCGGAGACGTGGACCAGACCGTCGACGCCACCCAGGTCCACGAAGGCACCGAAGTTGACGATCGAGGAGACGACACCGGAACGGACCTGACCCTTCTGGAGGGTCGTGAGGAACGTCTGGCGGACCTCGGACTGGGTCTGCTCCAGCCAGGCACGGCGGGACAGGACCACGTTGTTGCGGTTCTTGTCCAGCTCGATGATCTTGGCCTCGAGCTCCTTGCCGACGTACGGCTGGAGGTCGCGGACGCGGCGCATCTCGACCAGGGAGGCCGGAAGGAAGCCACGGAGGCCGATGTCGAGGATGAGACCACCCTTGACGACCTCGATGACGGTACCGGTGACGATGCCGTCCTCTTCCTTGATCTTCTCGATGGTGCCCCAGGCACGCTCGTACTGGGCGCGCTTCTTCGAGAGGATCAGGCGGCCTTCCTTGTCCTCCTTCTGGAGGACCAGGGCCTCGATCTCGTCGCCGACGGCGACGACCTCGTTCGGGTCGACGTCGTGCTTGATCGAGAGCTCGCGGCTCGGGATGACACCTTCGGTCTTGTAACCGATGTCGAGCAGGACCTCGTCCCGGTCGACCTTCACGATGACGCCGTCGACGATGTCGCCGTCGTTGAAGTACTTGATCGTCTCGTCGATCGCTGCGAGGAAGGCTTCCTCGTTACCGATGTCGTTGACCGCTACCTGCGGGGTGGTGGCGGTGGTCTCGGTGCTGCTCGTCATGTGGGAAAGGGCTCCGGTACGGACATTGAAGTCGTAGGCACTGCTTACGCCGGGAGCCCGTTTCGCTCTGCAGAAGCCGGACAGCCAAGGAAGCGTCCCACCAGCGAAAACCGGTGATGCGCCTCGACAACCGAGGGGACATACAACAGATGCGAGCGCAGCCTGCTACGTCTGAGGTGCGCAGGCCCGCAGCGCAACTTGTAGCATACGGGGGCAGCCGGGCAGGGTCAATGCGCGAAGGCGCACACCCGGGGCGGATCACCCCATTCCCGGCACAAAACCTGTCCTCTGAGGCCACGCGGGCCCTGGGACGTCCCTCCAGTGACGCCGCCGGACGGGTTGGACGGAAGATTACGACGAGGGAGCCGATCATCCAAGAGCCCGAAGCGTTCGAGCCGGAAGCCACCCGACGTGCCGCGGACGTCACGGAGAGTGCCCGGGCCAACCGGGGATGGTGGGACCGCAACGCGGACGAGTACCAGATCGAACACGGCACGTTCCTCGGCGACGACCGGTTCGTGTGGGGCCCCGAGGGCCTGGACGAGGTCGAGGCGGAGCTGCTCGGCCCGCCGGAGGAGCTGAAAGGCAAGGACGTCCTGGAGATCGGCGCCGGCGCGGCCCAGTGCGCACGCTGGCTGGCCGCGCAGGGCGCGCGTCCGGTCGCCCTGGACCTCTCCCACCGCCAGCTCCAGCACGCGCTGCGCATCGGCGGATCGTTTCCCTTGGTGTGCGCCGACGCGGCCGCCCTGCCCTTCGCGGACGCCTCCTTCGACCTGGCGTGCTCGGCGTACGGGGCGCTGCCCTTCGTGGCGGACCCCGCGATGGTGCTCCGGGAGGTGCGGCGGGTCCTGCGGCCGGGCGGCCGGTTCGTGTTCTCGGTGACCCATCCGATCCGCTGGGCGTTCCCGGACGAGCCCGGCCCTGAGGGCTTGAGCGTGTCGAATTCGTACTTCGATCGCACGCCGTACGTCGAGCAGGACGACCACGGCCGGGCGGTGTACGTCGAGCACCACAGGACGCTCGGCGACCGGGTCCGGGACATCGTGGCGTCCGGCTTCCGGCTCGTGGACCTGGTGGAGCCCGAGTGGCCCGCCTGGAACACCTCCGAATGGGGCGGCTGGTCACCCCTGCGCGGGAACCTGATCCCCGGCACGGCGATCTTCGTCTGCGAGCGGGACTGACGCCCCTCCGTCCCCGACCGACCGGTCCGCTCACGCACGCATGCGTGAGTGGGCGGTCCCGCGGCCGTACGACACTGGGTGCGTGATCCGTTACGACGCCCTGGACGCCCTTCCGGTACGCACCGCGCTGCCCGCCCTGCGCGAGGCCCTGGACGGACACGGCACGGCCGTCCTCGTGGCACCCCCGGGCACGGGCAAGACGACGCTGGTGCCGCTCGCGCTGGCGGGACTGCTCGGCGAGGGGCCGGCCCGGCGGGTGGTCGTGGCCGAGCCGCGGCGGATCGCGGCGCGGGCGGCGGCGCGCCGGATGGCGTGGCTGCTGGGCGAGCGGGTCGGCGAGAGCGTCGGCTACACGGTGCGCGGGGAGCGGGTCGTCGGGCGGCACGCGCGCGTGGAGGTCGTCACGACCGGTGTGCTGCTGCAGCGGCTCCAGCGGGACCAGGAGCTGAGCGGCGTCGACGCGGTGGTGCTCGACGAGTGCCACGAGCGGCATCTGGACGCGGACACGGTGGCGGCATTTCTGTGGGACGTACGGGAGGCGCTGCGGCCGGAGCTGCGGCTGGTGGCGGCGTCGGCGACGACCGACGCGGAGGGCTGGGCCCGGCTGCTCGGCGGGGCTCCGGTGGTCGCCGCGGAGGGCGCGTCGTACCCGGTCGAGGTGGTGTGGGCGCCGCCGGCGCGTCCCGTACGGCCGCCGCACGGCATGCGGGTCGATCCCGCGCTGCTGACCCACGTGGCGTCGGTGGTACGGCGGTCGCTGGCGGAGCGGGCGGGGGACGTGCTGTGTTTCCTGCCGGGGGTCGGGGAGATCGCGCGGGTCGCCGGACAGCTCGGGGACGCCGGGGACGTGGAGGTGCTCCAGGTGCACGGGCGGGCACCGGCGGCCGTGCAGGACGCGGTGCTGTCGCCGGGGACCCGGCGCCGGGTGGTGCTGGCGACGTCTGTGGCCGAGTCGTCGCTGACGGTGCCCGGGGTGCGGGTGGTCGTCGACTCGGGGCTGGCCCGCGAGCCGCGGGTGGACCACGCGCGCGGGCTGAGCGCGCTGACGACGGTACGGGCCTCGCAGGCGGCCGGGCGGCAGCGGGCTGGGCGGGCCGGGCGTGAGGCGCCGGGGGCCGTGTACCGGTGCTGGGCGGAGGCCGAGGACGCGCGTCTGCCGCTGTTTCCGGCGCCGGAGATCCAGGTGGCCGACCTGACGGCGTTCGCGCTGCAGGCGGCCTGCTGGGGCGATCCGGAGGCGTCCGGGCTGGCGTTGCTCGATTCCCCGCCGGGTGGGGCCATGGCGGCGGCGCGGGACGTGCTGCGGGCGGTGGGGGCGGTCGACTCCGGTGGGCGGGCGACGGAGCGGGGCGCGCGGCTGGCTCGGCTGGGGCTGCATCCCCGGCTGGGGCGGGCGTTGCTCGACGCGGCTCCGTGGGTGGGGGCCGAGAGGGCTGCCGAGGTGGTCGCCCTGCTGAGCGAGGAGGCGCCTCGGGAGTACGGGGACGATCTCGCATCGGCCCTGCGGGCCGCGCGGCGCGGCGGCGACGCCTATGCCGGGCGGTGGCGTACGGAGGTCCGGCGGCTGCGGGCCGTCGTCACGGAGTTCTCCCACCCGCCCACGAGTCACCCCCGGTCGGTGGAGGTGGACACCGAGGCCGCAGTCGTGGCCGGACGTGGCCGTCCGCCCGCCTCCGGCGGGGCCGACGACGCCGCCGGGATCGTCGCCGCGCTCGCCTTCCCCGAGCGGGTCGCCAAGGCCGACGGCGGGTCGTACCTCATGGTCTCCGGGACCCGGGCGGAGCTCGGGGACGCCTCACCGCTGCGGGGCGCGCCCTGGATCGCCGTGGCCGTGGCCGATCGCCCCCTCGGCAGGGGGCACGCGCGTGTGCTGCTGGCCGCCGAGGTGGACGAGGAGGTGGCCCGGCTCGCCGCGGGCGCCTTCCGGAGCGAGGGCCAGGAGGTGCACTGGGCCGGTGGTGACGTCGTCGCACGGCGGGTCGAGCGGCTCGGGGCCGTCGAGCTGGCGGTGCGGCCGCTGTCGGACGCCACGCCGGGCCTGGTGCGCGACGCGCTGCTGGACGGGCTGCGCCGGGAAGGGTTCGGCCTGCTGCGGTGGTCGCGGGATGCCGAGGTGCTGCGGCAGCGGCTGGCCTTTCTGCGGTCGCACCTCGGCGAGCCCTGGCCGGACGTGTCCGACGAGGCGCTGCACGCGCGCGTGGAGGAGTGGCTGGAGCCGGAGCTGAGCCGGGCGCGGCGGCGGGGCGACCTGGCGCGGATCGATGCCGGGGAGGCGCTCGCCCGTCTGCTGCCGTGGGCGTCGGGGGAGGCCGCGCGGCTCGACGAACTGGCCCCGGAGCGGATCACCGTGCCGAGTGGGTCCAGGATCCGGGTGGACTACGCGGACCCGGAACGGCCCGTCCTGGCCGTGAAGCTGCAGGAGATGTTCGGGGCGCAGGAGTCGCCGGCCCTCGCGGGCGTCCCCGTGCTGGTGCATCTGCTCTCCCCCGCCGGCCGGCCCGCCGCCGTCACTGCCGACCTCGCCTCGTTCTGGCGGGGCGGCTACAGGGACGTACGGGCGGAGCTGCGGGGCCGCTACCCCAGGCATCCGTGGCCCGAGGACCCCGCCGCCGCGGAGCCCACCCGGCACACCAAAGCGCGGCTCAGGCGGTGACCGGCTGCCACGGCGGCGATCAGGGCGCTTATGCCTGCCTCCGGCCTCCGGACGGACGTACAAGAATTGATACGTCGTCAGGTCCGGCATCGTGCCAACGGGCGGGCGAGAGGAGAACGGCTCGCACACGACAGCGGCGGCGCCCCTGCGGAGAGGGGGCGCCGCCGCTGTCGTGTCAGGTGCCGGGTGCCGTCCGCGCGGTCACGCGCTGGGGCTGGCCGAAGCGCTGGGACTCGCCGAGGCGTCGGTGGTCTCGGACGGGGTGGGCGACGGTGTCTCGGCCGCCGTCACGTTCAGCGGGACGTTGAGCGTGGCGCCGCCCTCGGTGGTGAGGCGGAGCATGTACGTGCCGGCAGTGCCGTCCGCGTACAGCTCAGGCAGCGTGAGCAGGCCGTTCGCGTCCGTCGTCAGGCCCGACAGGGTGCGCACCGGCTGGCCGTTCGCGTCCTTGAAGTACGGGCCCTTGTCGTTCTCGGTCGGGTCGAGCACCGACTTGATCAAGGTGGCGGTGACCGCCACCCCGTCCGCCGCGGCGCCCTGGTACGTCGCCCTCACCCCGACCTGCTCGGCGAACTCGCCGCCCGCCGTGCAGCTCAGCACGGTGTCGCTGGTGCGGGCGAGAGCGTCGGCGGCGCGGGCGGTGACGGTCGCGGTGTAGTCGACGCCGGGGATCGAGCGGCCGACCACGGTGGCCCGCACGGTGAACGCGCCGGTCTTCTCGCCCGCCTGCAGCGCCGGCGCGACGGCCACGCCCGCGGTGCCGGTGACGATTGTGGCGACCTTCTCGCCTCCGGCGAAGGTCGCGTCGGTGTCGCCCACGATCGTGAAGCGGACGCGCACCTTGGCGACGCCCTTGCCGTCCTTGCCCTCGGCGCGGGTGCTGACCCGCTCGGCGAACGCGTCGCCCGCCATCGTGGTGAGCTGCGCGGTGCCGCCGTCCTCCAGGTGGTCCACCGTGTCGGTGGGGGTCTGCGGGGCGGTCGGCGGCTGGGGCGTCGGGCTGCCGGCGTCGCCGCCCGACGGCGGGGTGGGCGGCTTCGGGCTGGGCGGGTCGGTTCGCGGCTTCGGCGACGGCTTCTGCGTCGCCGGCTTCGACCGGTCCGGGTCGTCGCTGCGGTTGGCGGGCAGCGCGCCGGTGCCGTCGGGGATCTCGTGCGTGCCCTTGCGGTAGTACTCCAGCCAGGACAGGACCGTGTTCAGGTAGTCCGTCGAGTGGTTGTAGCTGAGGATCGCGCTGTGCAGGTCGTCCTCGACGGACAGGTCCCAGCCGAAGCGGCACAGGTAGTGGCCGGCGGCGAGGGCGGCGTCGTAGATGTTGTTCGGGTTCTTGACCCCGTCGCCGTTGCCGTCGCGGCCCGCCCACGCCCAGGTGGTGGGGATGAACTGCATCGGCCCCACGGCCCGGTCGTACGTGCTGTCCCCGTCGTACGCGCCGTTGTCGCTGTCGCTGATGTGCGCGAAGCCGTTGCCATTGAGCGCGGGGCCGAGGATCGGGGTGATCGTGTTGCCGTCGGCGTCGACGTTGCCGCCGCCCGCCTGGCCCGACTCGACCTTGCCGATGGCGGCGAGGAGCTCCCAGGGCAGATTGCAGCCGGGCTTGGCCTCGCGCAGCTCGGCCGCCGCCTTCTTGTAGGCGTCGAGGACGGTCGCGGGTATCCCCGCGGCGGCGTCGCCCGTGGCGGTCGGGTCGGCGACGGGGCCGACGGTGGGCGCGGGGCTGGGGCTTTCCAGCGGCGGCAGGTCGGTGTAGTACGGCGAGTTGCCGGTCGCGCCGTCCCCGGCAGGTGTGTCGGCCGAGGGCTGGGCGCCGGTGGTGCTCTGCCTGCCGGCGTCGTCGGTCTCGACTCCCGGGGCCTGGGAGGCGACCAGTGCCGCCGCCACCGCCGCGGCCACGGCGGTGTTCGTCGCGCCCTTGCGCAGCCTCCTGCCGAAATGCGCCGCCATGAAGAGAACCCCTCCCGTGGGCGTCCGAGTCGCCCGCATATGCCCTGTTGCCACTGCTCTGTTGACGCTGTTCCGTTGATCCTGCCCTGCTGGGAGTCGCACGCACTCCCCTGCTCGTCAACCCAGGCGACCCTACGACAACTTCATTCGCCCGGGCACCCGTTCGCGGCCGTTCTTCACCGCTTGGCCATGCGGTGTTGTGACGCCGGCCGCCCTTGAGGTCCGCGCACTCGCCGCCTGCCGTCGCTCATACTGGACGTCAACGTCCGCCCAGGGGAGCACTGTTGCCGTTCACGCTCAGTCATGCGGCAGCCGTGCTGCCCGCCGTCCGTCCCGATGGAACCGGCCGCGGCCCGCTGGTGCCGGCCGTGCTCGTCGCGGGATCGTTCGCGCCCGACATGCCCTATTACGTGGCGAGTGTGCTGTCCGGCGCGATGAAGTTCGGCGACGTGACGCACTCCTTCGCGGGGGTCTTCACCGTCGACGTGCTCATCGCCTGGCTTCTGGTGGGGCTGTGGCTGCTGCTGCGCGAACCGCTGGTGGCCCTGCTGCCGCGCGGGTGGCAGCCACGGGTGGCCTCCCTGCTGCGCTGCGGGGCGGCACGCGCGCGCGTACGGCCCTCCCTGGTGGCGCGGTGGTACGTCTCCGCCGTGCTCGGCGCGCTCACGCACGTCGTCTGGGACGCGTTCACGCACCTCGACCGGTGGGGGATGCGGCTGTTCCCGGTGCTGGGCCGGGAGATCGCGGGCTCGCCGCTGTACTGGTACCTGCAGTACGGCGGTTCGGCGGTGGCCGCGGTCGTCATCGCCCTGTTCGTGGCGGTCGCGCTGCGGCGGACGCCGCCGGCCGAGCCGGTGGGGGTTCCCGCGTTGCCGGTGCGGGACCGGTGGCTGGCGTTCCTCGCGATCGGCGGCTGCGCGGCGGTGGCGGCGGCGCATCGGGCGGCGCGCTGGTGGGCCTACTGGGGATCCTCGGCGAAGCCCTGGGAACTGATCCCGACCCTGTGCTTCGGCGCGGGGGCGGGGCTGGTGCTGGGGGTTCTGGCGTACGCCGTGGCGGTGCGGCTGCGGCGACCGGTTGTCGTCCCCCGGGCCCGTCGTTCGGATCAGGTCACAGCGAGCCGACAGCGCTGACCGGCGCCAGGCCTCGCGCGTCCGCGGCGTGAACCGTACGACCGGCCCTAGCGGTTCGGGAGGGGTCGGCAGGGAGCGGGACCGGAGCCGTCAGGGGGCCTGATCGCTCCGGCCACGACGGGAAGCGGCGCGACGAACACGGTGAGGGTGCTTGCCGGGCGGGCGGCGCGGGGCAGCAGGGTCAGGCAGAGCGCCAGGTAGCCGCGGGCCAGGTCGGCCCACAGGCGCCATGCCGCGGTGTCGCGGGCGCGGGGAGCGAGGGGTCTGCGGCTGTTCCAGTGGGCGGTGACGCGGCGGCGGAGATCCGCCGCGGCGTGGGACAGGACGGCCGCCGGGCCGCCGGGGACGCGGGCGGTGCTTGCGCCGACCGCGTGGGCCGGAGGCGGTGCCTGAGCCGGTGCCGTTCGGCGGCTGAGCATGCGTATACCCATGGCGGCATCTTGACCGGCCCGGACGGCGGGCGGCGCTTCCGCGGGGGCCACGCGAGTGAAGGGCCCTCCGGGGTGGGGCGGGGGCGGCGGCTGGTCCGAGGGGGCGGTGAGCTGCGGGGTTGCGGGGGATGGGGAAGGTCGGGGGTGGTCCCGGATGCGATCAGCCGTGGTCCCCGCAGCATCGGGCGCCGTGGTCAGGGGGTCGGCCCTGGCCTCGCTCGGGGACGGTCACCGTGACGAGGAGGTCCGCTGCGGCCTCACGGCACGACAGGCACCGCGGTGAGGGCTGTCAGCCCTGTCTCGTGGGGGGACGTCCTCACCGCCCGCTCAGCGAGCCCAGGCACAGGGGTCAGCCCTGGCTCGTGGGGGGACGGTCACCGTGACGAGGAGGTCCGCTGCGGCCTCACGGCACGACAGGCACCGCGGTGAGGGCTGTCAGCCCTGTCTCGTGGGGGGACGTCCTCACCGCCCGCTCAGCGAGCCCAGGCACAGGGGTCAGCCCTGGCTCGTGGGGGGACGGTCACCGTGACGAGGAGGTCCGCTGCGGCCTCACGGCACGACGGACAACCCGGCGAGGACTCCGTTGCAGCCTCACGGCACGGTGGGCATTGCGGCGAGGTGGGTCAGCGGTGGCCTCAGGGCGAGGCGGGCACCAGGGGGTCCGCTGCGGGGTCTCGGAGAGCTGGGCATCGCCGGGGCGCGCCACCGGCCGGTCACCGACGCGGCGGCGAGGGCACCGCGTCGCCGCGGCGGCGGGCGCACCCACGCAGCCGTAGGCTCCCGGCATCGCGATCGAGGCCCCCGGCACCCCCGCCGAGGGCCCTGTGCGCGCCGGAGGCGGACTGGGACCGTTCCCCCAGAGGCCACCGGCGAACCGTAGCCGTCCCTTCAGAGGCCTCCGGGCGAACCAGTAGCCGTCGCCCCGTAGGCCACCGGCGGACACTGGCCGCCCTCCGGAAACCACCGGCGGACTTCGGCCGTCCCCCCGGGAGGCCACCTGCGGCCACCACTGGGCTCCCCCAGAAGCCACCGGCGGACCTTGGCCGTCCCGTGGGAGGCCACCGTCGAGCAGTGACCGCCCCCGGGAGGCCACCGGCGCCGAGTGACCGTCCGCCGCAGGCTAGTGCGCGGCCGACTCCCAGTCGGGTCCCACGCCCACCGAGACGTCGAGCGGCGCCCTGAGGTCGACGGCGTGGGACATCTCGCGGCGGACCAGTTCCTCCGCCGCCTCCCGCTCACCGGGAGCGATCTCCAGGACGATTTCGTCATGGACCTGGAGGAGCAGCCGGGACCTGAGGTCCGCCGCGCGCAGCGCGTCGTCCACCTTGAGCATGGCGATCTTGACGATGTCGGCCGCCGTGCCCTGGATGGGCGCGTTGAGGGCCATGCGCTCGGCCGCCTCGCGACGCTGGCGGTTGTCGCTGTTGAGGTCGGGGAGATAGCGCCGGCGGCCGAAGATCGTCGCCGTGTATCCCGTCGCCCGCGCCTCGTCGACCGCCCGGCGCAGATAGTCCCGTACACCGCCGAAGCGCTCGAAGTACGCGTCCATCAGGGCACGGGCCTCGGCCGCCTCGATGTTCAGCTGCTGGGAGAGACCGAACGCCGACAGCCCGTAGGCCAGGCCGTACGACATCGCCTTGATCTTGCGGCGCATCTCCGCGTCCACCGCCGTGGGCTCGACCGCGAACACCTGCGAGGCGGCCGTGGTGTGCAGGTCCTCGCCGGAGGTGAACGCCTCGATCAGGCCTGCGTCCTCGGACAGGTGGGCCATCACGCGCAACTCGATCTGGCTGTAGTCGGCCGTCATCAGCGACTCGTAGCCCTCGCCGACGACGAAACCGCGGCGGATCGCCCGGCCCTCGTCCGTGCGCACCGGGATGTTCTGCAGGTTCGGGTCCGTCGACGACAGACGGCCGGTCGCGGCGACCGTCTGGTTGAACGTGGTGTGGATGCGGCCGTCGGTCGCGATCGTCTTGATCAGGCCCTCGACCGTGACGCGCAGCTTCGCCTGCTCACGGTGCCGGAGCATGATCACCGGCAGTTCGTTGTCGGTCTGGGTCGCCAGCCAGGCCAGCGCGTCGGCGTCCGTGGTGTAGCCGGTCTTCGTCTTCTTCGTCTTGGGCAGGGCCAGCTCGCCGAAGAGGACCTCCTGGAGCTGCTTGGGCGAGCCCAGGTTGAACTCGTGCCCGGCCGCCGCGTGCGCCTCCTTCACGGCCTGCTGCACGGCACCGGCGAACGTCTGTTCCATGGCCTCCAGGTGGGAGCGGTCGGCCGCGATGCCGTTGCGCTCCATCCGGGCCAGCAGCGCCGACGTCGGCAGCTCCATGTCGCGCAGCAGGTCCGCCGCGCCGACCTCTTCCAGCCGGCCCTCGAAGGCCTGGCCCAGGTCGAGGATCGCGCGGGCCTGCACCATCAGCGCCTCGGCCTCGGCCCCGTCGTCCGCGCCGAAGGCGAGCTGGCCGTCGGCGGAGGCGGCGGGCGCCAACTCGCGGTGCAGGTACTCCAGGGACAGCGCGTCCAGGTCGAAGGAGCGGCGGCCCGGCTTGACCAGGTAGGCGGCGAGCGCCGTGTCCATGGTGACGCCCGCGATGGTCCAGCCGTGCTCGGCGAAGACCCGCATGGCGCCCTTGGCGTCGTGGAAGACCTTGGGCCGGCCGGCGTCGGCCAGCCAGGCCGCGAACGCCTTCTCGTCGGCCTCGTCCAGCTCGGCCGGGTCAAGCCAGGCGGCCGCACCCTCGGGAGCGGCGAGCGCGACCTCGGCGACCGAGCCCGTGCCGAGCGCCCAGGTGTCGACGGTGGCCACACCGAGCGGGCCCGTGCCGTGCTCGGCGAGCCAGGGCGCCAGCTCGCCCGTGCCCAGGACCGTGCCGTCCAGCTCGACGCCGTCCGTCACGACCGGCGTCGTCTCGGCCTCCTCGGCGCCCGGGTCGACGCCGAACAGCCGCTCGCGCAGCGAGGGGTTCCTGATCTCCAGGGTGTCCAGCACCATCGCGACGGCCTTGCGGTCGTACGGCACGCGCGCGAGGTCGGCGACCGTCCCGGGCAGCTCGACCTGCCGCTCCAGCTCGGTGAGCCGGCGGTTGAGCTTCACCGCCTCCAGGTGGTCGCGCAGGTTCTGCCCGGCCTTGCCCTTGACCTCGTCGACGCGCTCGACCAGCTCCGCGAACGAACCGAACTGGTTGATCCACTTGGCGGCCGTCTTCTCGCCGACGCCGGGGATGCCGGGCAGGTTGTCCGACGGGTCGCCGCGCAGCGCCGCGAAGTCGGGGTACTGCGCGGGCGTCAACCCGTACTTCTCGAGGACCTTCTCCGGGGTGAACCGGGTCAGCTCCGAGACGCCCTTCGTCGGGTAGAGCACCGTCGTGTGCTCGGAGACGAGCTGGAAGGAGTCGCGGTCGCCGGTGACGATCAGCACCTCGAAGCCCTCGGCCTCGGCCTGCGTGGTGAGCGTGGCGATGACGTCGTCCGCCTCGTACCCCTCGATCGCGAAGCGCGGGGCGTGCATCGCGTCGAGCAGCTCGCCGATCAGCTCGACCTGGCCCTTGAACTCGTCCGGAGCCTTGGAGCGGTTCGCCTTGTACTCCGTGAACTCCTCGGAGCGCCAGGTCTTGCGGGAGACGTCGAAGGCCACCGCGAAGTGCGTGGGCTCCTCGTCGCGCAGCGTGTTCGCCAGCATCGACGCGAAGCCGTAGATCGCGTTCGTCGGCTGGCCCGTCACGGTCGTGAAGTTCTCCGCGGGCAGCGCGAAGAACGCGCGGTAGGCCAGCGAGTGCCCGTCCATGAGCATCAGGCGCGGACGGGTACCGCCGGGGGTGTTCTCGGTCTTCTTCGATGCTGTCTCTGCCACGCCCCCGATCCTGCCACGCCGCACTGACAGCCCGCCCCGGGCCGCCCTGCCGCGAGATGATCGCGTACCGGTGGCGACGGGTGTCGAAGGCTGGGGCCTGCGGGCCGCGCGGTGTCCGCCGTCGTGGTCGCGAACGGCGCCGGAGCCTGCGCCGGCGCCGGCTTTGCCGACGTCCTCCGTCCGGCCCGGCCTCCATCGCTGTCACTGCCGCGTGCGAGGATCGGAGACGTAGCTCACACGTGTCCGCAAAGGAGAGCGCGCGATGGCAACGAAGCCGCCCAAGGCCGATCCGGTTCAGGACGCGCCGCAGGTCGCCGAGCCGCAGCACGCGGCGGCCGGGCTGCCCGCCATCGGGCACACCCTGCGCATCGCCCAGCAGCAGATGGGCGTCCGGCGCACCGCGCTGACGCTCCTCAGCGTCAACCAGAAGGACGGCTTCGACTGCCCCGGCTGCGCCTGGCCGGAGCCGGACCACCGGCACAAGGCGGAGTTCTGTGAGAACGGGGCGAAGGCGGTCGCCGAGGAGGCCACCCTGCGCCGGGTCACCCCGGAGTTCTTCGCCGCCCACCCGGTCGCCGACCTCGCGACCCGCAGTGGCTACTGGCTCGGGCAGCAGGGCCGGCTCACGCACCCCATGTACCTGCCCGAGGGGGCGGAGCACTACGAGCCGGTCACGTGGGAGCGCGCCTTCGACATCGTCGCCGAGGAGATCGCCGCGCTCTCCTCCCCCGACGAGGCCGTCTTCTACACCTCGGGACGGACCAGCAACGAGGCCGCGTTCCTGTACCAGCTGTTCGCGCGCGAGCTCGGCACGAACAACCTGCCCGACTGCTCGAACATGTGCCACGAGTCGTCCGGCTCGGCGCTGTCGGAGACCATCGGCATCGGCAAGGGCAGCGTCCTGCTGGAGGACCTGTACCGGGCGGACCTGATCGTCGTGGCCGGGCAGAACCCCGGCACCAACCATCCGCGCATGCTCTCCGCCCTGGAGAAGGCCAAGGCGAACGGCGCGCGGATCATCAGCGTCAATCCGCTGCCCGAGGCGGGCCTGGAGCGGTTCAAGAACCCGCAGACGCCCAAGGGCCTGACCAGCGGGTCCTCGCTCACGGACCTGTTCCTGCAGATCCGCATCGGCGGCGACCAGGCCCTGTTCCGCCTCCTCAACAAGCTGATCGTGGAGACCGAGGGCGCCGTCGACGAGGAGTTCGTCCGCGAACACACCCACGGGTACGAGGAGTTCGCCGCCGCCGCCCGCGCCGCCGACTGGGACGAGACGCTCACGGCGACCGGCCTCGCACCCCGGCAGATCCACGAGGCCCTGGAGATGGTCCTCGCCTCCGAGCGCACCATCGTCTGCTGGGCGATGGGCCTCACCCAGCACAAGCACGCGGTGCCGACCATCCGCGAGGTGGTCAACTTCCTCCTGCTGCGCGGCAACATCGGCCGTCCCGGCGCGGGCGTGTGCCCGGTGCGCGGCCACTCCAACGTCCAGGGCGACCGCACCATGGGCATCTTCGAACGCCCGGCACCCGCCTTCCTGGACGCCCTGGAGCGCGAGTTCGGGTTCGCTCCGCCGCGCGAGCACGGCTACGACGTCGTACGCGCCATCCGCGCCCTGCGCGACGGCGAGGCGAAGGTCTTCTTCGCCATGGGCGGCAATTTCGTCTCCGCCTCCCCCGACACCGAGGTCACCGAGGCCGCGATGCGGCGTGCCCGCCTCACGGTGCACGTGTCGACGAAGCTCAACCGCAGCCACGTCGTCACGGGCGCGCGGGCGCTGATCCTGCCCACCCTGGGCCGCACCGAGCGCGACCTCCAGGGCAGCGGTGAGCAGTTCGTGACGGTCGAGGACTCCATGGGCATGGTGCACGCGTCCCGCGGCCGTCTGGAGCCCGCGAGCGCGCATCTGCTGTCCGAACCGGCCATCGTCTGCCGCATGGCACGCCGCGTGCTGGGCGAGCGCAGCCTCACCCCGTGGGAGGAGTTCGAGAAGGACTACGCCACGGTCCGCGACCGCATCGCCCGCGTGGTCCCCGGTTTCGAGGACTTCAACGCGCGTGTGGCCCGCCCCGGCGGCTTCGCCCTGCCGCACGCCCCGCGCGACGAGCGCCGCTTCCCGACGGCCACCGGCAAGGCCAACTTCACCGCGGCGCCCGTCGAGTACCCGAGGCTGCCCGAGGGCCGGCTGCTGCTGCAGACCCTGCGCTCGCACGACCAGTACAACACCACGATCTACGGCCTCGACGACCGCTACCGGGGCATCAGGAACGGCCGCCGGATCGTCCTCGTGAACCCCGAGGACGCGCGCGAGCTGGGGATCGCCGACGGCTCGTACGTCGACCTCGTCAGCGAGTGGACGGACGGCGTGGAGCGCCGGGCGCCCGGTTTCCGGGTCGTGCACTACCCGACCGCGCGGGGCTGCGCCGCCGCCTACTACCCCGAGACGAACGTCCTCGTCCCGCTGGACGCCACCGCCGACGTCAGCAACACCCCGGCCAGCAAGTCCGTCGTCGTCCGTCTGGAACAATCGGCGACCGACTGAGCGTTTGCTCAGCCAGAGCGCAACCGGCCTCGACCCGGTCCGACGACGAAGACGACGAAACGGAGCCAGTCCCCATGGGCGAGCAGCACCAGGTGAAGTTCCCGCAAGAGGTCATCGACGAGTACGCGACACTCGGCGTCGACCTGCCCGCCCTGTTCTCCGCCGGGCACCTGGGCACGCGCATGGGCGTGCAGATCGTGGAGGCCTCGGCGGACCGCGTCGTCGGCACGATGCCGGTGGAGGGCAACACCCAACCGTACGGCCTGCTGCACGGCGGCGCGTCCGCGGTGCTCGCCGAGACCCTCGGCTCGGTCGGCTCCATGCTGCACGGGGGCAGCTCCAAGATCGCCGTCGGCGTCGACCTGAACTGCACCCACCACCGGGGCGTCCGCTCCGGCCTGGTGACCGGCGTGGCCACGCCCGTGCACCAGGGGCGCTCCACGGCGACGTACGAGATCGTGATCAGCGACGAGGACGGCCGCCGCGTGTGCACGGCCCGCCTGACCTGCCTGCTGCGGGACGTGCGGCCGGGCGACGGCGAGCACATACGCACGGCGGGCTGATCCGGCCAACTCCCTTGCCATTGCCCGCGAACGCCCCGCGTCGTAGCGTCGGCACATGGCAACGGGAGGACCCACCCGATCGGCAGCCCTCGGGCTGTTGCTGCTGACCGGCGCTCTCGTCACCGGATGCGCCGGACCGGCCTCCGGTCGGACCTCGGACACGACCGCCGGCCACACCTCCGACGCGGCCTCCGCCCAGACCTCCCGCGTCGCCCCCGCCTCGCCCTCCCCCCGCGCCACCACGCCCGCCGAGGTGTGCGCCCGGATCGTCGCGTACTGGTCCCGGGAGGTCCTGGACGACGGCTCCTACGGCGACTACCAGTCGATGGGCCTGTCCAACGGGCAGTACGACATCCTGAGGAACGTCGTCGACGCCGCCCGCACGGAGCGCGAGCGCCAAGGCCGCGCTGCTGCCGAGCAGTTGATCGACCGTCAGGCCCGTGTGCGCTGCGCCGGGCGGTACCGCGACGGCGGGCCCACCGGGGGGCCGTGGAGTTGAGCGGCGTCGGCCCCATCGAACCGGGCGAGGGCACACGTGCGTGGGAGCCCCCGCCCGCTCCGCCCCCGCGCGGGCCGGCCGCACGGCTGCCCGCCCGACGCCGCCGAGCCCTCCTCGCGGCCACCTCGGCCACCGCCCTCGCGGCCGCCGGCGCCTTCCTCCACGCCACCCGCCCCGAGGCCGCTCCCCCACCGGATCCGCCGCCTCCGTCCCAGACGGTCGGCGTCACCTACCTCGCCCCTCTCACCGTCGGGCACGCGACGGGGGGCTTCCGCTTCACGGTGGCGGTGACCGCGCACTCCGGCCCACCGGTCACGGTGACCCGGATCAGCCAGCCGTACGAAGGTCTTTCCCTGACCGCGATTCCCCGCCCGCCATTCCGCGTCCGGACCGAAATGGCCCACACAGTCAAGATCATCATGAAGGTCACGGATTGCGGAAAAGTGCCACGGAACGCCGGACTCCCTTTCCTGGATGTAACGCTGCGTAATACGCACGCAATAGAGGCACACAGTTTCATCCTGGGTGAGCGCTATGCCCACGATCTCTCGGACGCCCTCCAAGTAGCCTGCGGCAACGAGTCCTTGCCATCACCAAAACACACAAACGCTACTGATGACATCCGAAGGGGCCTGCGAGTCTCATAATGCGGACAGGGCGAATCGGCCGGAATTCCGCGCTTCCACCCGCTCAGTACCGCTCTGCATTACGTCGTGTCATAACAAGAGCGTCACAGCCTTCGCCAGACTCTCCTCCATGTTCCCTGCACACGCTTAGAGTCACGGCCAGTCACCGCGCCGTCGGAATCGACGTCACTGGGCCTCTCTTCGGCCCGAGCGCTCGACTCGGCGTCTTCCACGGGGAAGCGCCGCGCCAGGGAAAGGACTGATCGTGCGTCAACGTTCGCTCATCGCCATGACCGCCGCTCTGGCGGCGGGAGCGCTCACTCTCACCGCCTGCGGTTCGCGTGACGGGGACGGCGGCTCGGACTCCAACGGCGGCGGCACCACCGTCGTCATCGGTATCGACGCCCCGCTGACCGGCGACCTGTCCGCTCTCGGTCTGGGCATCAAGAACTCCGTGGACCTGGCCGCCAAGACGGCCAACAAGGAGAAGTACGTCGAGGGCGTCACCTTCAAGGTCGAGGCCCTCGACGACCAGGCGCAGCCCTCCGCGGGTCAGCAGAACGCCACCAAGTTCGTCGCCAACAAGGACGTCCTCGGTGTGGTCGGCCCGCTGAACTCCTCCGTGGCCGAGTCCATGCAGAAGGTCTTCGACGACGCCAAGCTCGTGCAGGTCTCGCCGGCCAACACCAACCCGGCCCTGACCCAGGGCCCGGACTGGCAGACCTCGAAGGCGCGTCCGTACAAGTCGTACTTCCGCACCGCGACCACGGACGCCATCCAGGGCCCGTTCGCCGCGCAGTACGTCTACAACGACGCCAAGAAGAAGAAGGTCTTCGTCATCGACGACAAGAAGACCTACGGCGCGGGCCTCGCCGCCACCTTCTCCGAGGAGTTCGAGAAGCTCGGCGGCAAGGTCGTCGGCACCGAACACATCGACCCCGAGACCAAGGACTTCTCCGCGGTCGCGACCAAGGTCAAGAGCTCCGGCGCCGACGTCGTCTACTACGGCGGCGAGTACCCGCAGGCCGGCCCGCTCAGCAAGCAGATCAAGGCCGCCGGCGCCAAGATCCCGCTGGTCGGCGGTGACGGCATCTACAGCGCCGACTTCATCAAGCTGGCCGGCGCCAGCGGCACCGGCGACCTCGCCACCTCCGTCGGCGCCCCGGTCGAAGACCTCCCCTCCGCCAAGGAGTTCGTCGCCAACTACGAGGCCGCGGGCTACAAGGAGGCCTACGAGGCCTACGGCGGTTACTCCTACGACTCGGCCTGGGCCATCATCGAGGCCGTCAAGCAGGTCGTCGAGGGCAACAACGGCGAACTGCCGGACGACGCCCGCGCCAAGGTCACCGAGGCCATGCAGGGTGTCACCTTCGACGGTGTGACCGGCAAGGTCTCCTTCGACGAGTTCGGTGACGCCACCAACAAGCAGCTCACCGTGTACTCCGTGGAGAACGGCGCCTGGAAGGCCGCCAAGTCCGGCACCTACGAGGGCTGATCCCCACCCGCACCACTCCACCGAGCCGCGCGGGCGCTGCACCACTGGCGCCCCGCGCGGACTCGCATCCGGCCCCCTGTCGACGAATCATCCGAAGTCTCGGAGGACATGCGGTGAACGAACTGCCGCAGCAGCTGGTCAACGGCCTGCTACTAGGATCCATGTACGGGCTGGTCGCCATCGGCTACACGATGGTCTATGGCATCGTCCAGCTCATCAACTTCGCCCACGGCGAGATCTTCATGATGGGTGGCTTCGGCGCCCTCACCGTCTACCTGTACGTGCTGCCCGACGGCACGTCCCTGTGGGTGGCGCTCCCGCTGATGCTCATCGGAGGCATCATCGTCGCCGTCCTTGTCGCCGTGGGAGCGGAACGGTTCGCCTACCGCCCCCTGCGCACGGCCCCACGCCTCGCGCCCCTCATCACCGCCATCGGTCTCTCCCTCGCGCTGCAGCAGGCGGTGTGGGCCTGGTACCCCGACGCCCGCTCCGCCATCACGTTCCCGCAGATCGACGGCGGCCCCTTCGAGATCGGCAGCGTCACGATCCAGACGGGTGACGTCTTCCTGCTGGTCGCGGCCCCGATCAGCATGGCGATCCTCGCCTACTTCGTGATGAAGACCCGCACCGGCCGCGGCATGCAGGCCACCGCGCAGGACCCGGACACCGCCAAGCTCATGGGCATCAACACCGACCGCATCATCGTGGTCGCCTTCGCCCTCGGCGCCGCGTTCGCCGCCGTCGGAGCCGTCGCCTACGGCCTCAAGTACGGCGAGGTCCAGTTCCGCATGGGCTTCATCCTCGGCCTCAAGGCCTTCACCGCCGCGGTCCTCGGCGGCATCGGCAACATCTACGGCGCCATGCTCGGCGGTCTGGTCCTCGGCGTGGCCGAAGCCCTGTCGACCGCCTACATCTCCGACATCCCCGGCATGGACCAGTTCGGCAGCCAGTCCTGGGCCAACGTCTGGGCGTTCGTACTCCTCATCCTCGTACTCCTGTTCAGGCCCCAGGGTCTGCTCGGCGAGCGCGTCGCGGACAGGGCGTGATCCACCGATGACCACACAGACCACAGCACCGGGGACCCCTCGCCAGGTCGACGCCGGCCAGCACGCCGGACTCATCGGAATCCCCCCGCAGACCGGTCGCGCCCTCGCCACCGCCGGTGGTGTCCTGACGATCGCCTCGACCTTCCTCGCCTGGACCTGGACGTCCGAGTTCCCCGGTGACCTCACCGTCTACGGCTACCCCGGCGGCCTGCAGGTCCTCGTCCTCATCGGCGGCCTCCTCACCACGCTGTTCGGTGTCGCCTCCTACGGCGTCAAGGGCCTCGGCTGGCTCACCCCCGCCGGCGCCGACAGCGCCCTGAAGCTGTCCGCGCTCGGCGCCTTCGCCACCGCCTGGTACACGATCATCGCGATGACGGTCCAGCTCGGCGGCCTGGTCAACCTCGAACCGGGCGGCTGGGTCGTGGCGATCGCCACCCTCGTGGCCCTGCTCGGCGCAATCGCCCTGCCGTTCGACTGGCCGGCCGCGGAGCCCGCCGACCCCGAGGACACGCTCAAGGAGCGCCTGCTGCACCAGTGGCGGCAGATCCTCGCCGTCGTCAAGGCCGCCTTCGCCACCGGCACCGCCGCGCCCGCGCGCAAACTGCCGGCGTACGCCGAGATCCTCGTCATCGTCGCCGCGCTCGCCCTCGGCCTGACCGTCTTCACCTACGGCATCGGCACCGAGTACGACGAACTCTTCGTCGGCTTCCTCATCACCGCCGGCTTCGGCTTCGCCGCCGCCGCCAAGGCCGGCCTCGTGGGCCGCGTCTCGGCCCTCACGGCCAAGCACCGCAACGTGACGATGATCGGCGCGTTCGTCGCGGCCGCCGCCTTCCCCTTCACCCAGTCCGACGACCAGTACGCGACGATCGGCGTCTACATCCTGATCTTCGCCACCGTCGCCCTCGGCCTGAACATCGTCGTCGGCCTCGCCGGGCTCCTCGACCTCGGATACGTCGCCTTCCTCGGCGTCGGCGCGTACACCGCCGCCATGGTCTCCGGATCGCCGTCCTCCCCCTTCGACATCCAACTGCCGTTCTGGGCCTCCGCCCTGCTCGGCGCCGCCGTCGCCATGGTCTTCGGCGTCATCATCGGCGCCCCCACCCTGCGCCTGCGCGGCGACTACCTCGCCATCGTGACGCTCGGCTTCGGTGAGATCTTCCGGATCACCGTCCTCAACATGGACGGCACCTCCGGCCCCGACATCACCAACGGCTCCAACGGCATCTCCTCCATCCCCAACCTCAACATCCTGGGCTTCGACTTCGGCCAGGAACACACCATCGCCGGCTTCACCATCGCGCGGTTCGCCAACTACTTCCTGCTGATGCTCCTCATCACGCTGGTCGTCGTGATCGTCTTCCGCCGCAGCAGCGACTCCCGCATCGGCCGCGCCTGGATCGCCATCCGCGAGGACGAGACCGCCGCCCTCGCCATGGGCATCAACGGCTTCCGGGTCAAGCTCATCGCCTTCGCCCTCGGCGCCGCGCTCGCCGGCCTCGCGGGCACGGTGCAGGCACACGTGACCTACACGGTCACGCCCGAGCAGTACCAGTTCGCCCACGTCGTCCCGCCCAACTCGGCGTTCCTGCTGGCCGCGGTGGTCCTCGGCGGCATGGGCACCATCAGCGGCCCCCTCGTCGGCGCCGCGCTGCTCTACCTCATCCCCGCCAAGCTCCAGTTCCTCGGCGACTACCAACTCTTCGCCTTCGGTCTCGCACTGGTCCTGCTGATGCGCTTCCGTCCGGAAGGGCTCATCCCCAACCGGCGCCGCCAGTTGGAGTTCCACGAAGAGACGGAAGCACCCACAGTCCTCAGCAAGGCAGGGGCCTGACCCATGACAACCGACACCATCACCACCGGGGAGACCGTCCTCGACGCCCGCGGCGTCACCATGCGGTTCGGCGGTCTGACCGCGGTCCGCAACGTCGACCTCCAGGTCAACAGCGGCGAGATCGTCGGTCTCATCGGCCCCAACGGCGCCGGCAAGACCACCTTCTTCAACTGCCTGACCGGCCTCTACATCCCCACCGAGGGCGAGGTCCGCTACAAGGGCACCGTCCTGCCGCCCAAGTCCTTCAAGGTCACGGCGGCGGGCATCGCCCGCACCTTCCAGAACATCCGTCTGTTCGCCAACATGACGGTCCTGGAAAACGTGCTCGTCGGCCGCCACACCCGCACCAAGGAAGGCCTCTGGTCCGCACTCCTGCGCGGCCCCGGCTTCCACAAGGCGGAGGCCGCCTCCCGCGAACGCGCCATGGAACTCCTGGAGTTCGTCGGCCTCGCGGCCAAGGCCGAACACCTCGCGCGCAACCTGCCCTACGGCGAACAGCGCAAGCTGGAGATCGCGCGAGCACTGGCGAGCGAGCCCGGCCTGCTGCTCCTCGACGAGCCCACCGCGGGCATGAACCCGCAGGAGACACGGGCCACCGAGGAACTGGTCTTCGCCATCCGCGACAAGGGCATCGCCGTCCTCGTCATCGAGCACGACATGCGCTTCATCTTCAACCTCTGCGACCGCGTCGCCGTCCTCGTCCAGGGCGAGAAACTCGTCGAGGGCGACAGCGCCACCGTCCAGGGCGACGAACGCGTCGTCGCCGCGTACCTGGGCGAGCCGTTCGAAGGCGACCCCGGCGCCACCGAGGCGGCGGAGGTCGAGGCCGCCGAGGCACAGGCCGACACCACGTCGTCCGGCAAGGAGAACGACCGATGACCGCACTGCTCGAAGTCGAGGACCTCCGGGTCGCGTACGGCAAGATCGAGGCCGTCAAGGGCATCTCGTTCAAGGTCGACGCCGGCGAGGTCGTCACCCTCATCGGCACCAACGGCGCCGGCAAGACCACCACCCTGCGCACCCTGTCGGGCCTGCTCAAGCCCGTCGGCGGCCAGATCCGCTTCAACGGCAAGTCGCTGAAGAAGACCCCCGCCCACCAGATCGTCTCCCTCGGACTCGCCCACTCCCCCGAGGGCCGGCACATCTTCCCGCGCATGACGATCGAGGACAACCTGCGCCTCGGCGCGTTCCTGCGCAACGACAAGCCCGGCATCGAGAAGGACATCCAGCGCGCCTACGACCTCTTCCCCATCCTCGGGGAACGGCGCAAGCAGGCCGCCGGCACCCTCTCGGGCGGTGAGCAGCAGATGCTGGCGATGGGCCGCGCCCTGATGTCCCAGCCCAAGCTGCTCATGCTGGACGAGCCGTCGATGGGCCTGTCCCCGATCATGATGCAGAAGATCATGGCGACCATCGCCGAGCTGAAGTCCCAGGGCACGACCATCCTCCTGGTCGAGCAGAACGCCCAGGCCGCGCTGTCCCTGGCCGACCACGGCCATGTGATGGAGGTCGGCAGCATCGTCCTGTCCGGCAGCGGCCAGGACCTCCTGCACGACGAGTCGGTCCGCAAGGCCTACCTCGGCGAGGACTGAGCCCCACCGGCGCCAACGACGAGGCCCGCGCCCCCTGACCGCCAGGGGACGCGGGCCTCGCGCCGCTTCGGACAACTCAGCCCTTGGCCGCCCTCTTCTCCGCGGCGTCCTGGATGACCGCCTCCGCGACCTGCTGCATGGACATCCGCCGGTCCATCGACGTCTTCTGAATCCACCGGAACGCCGCCGGCTCGGTCAGCCCGTACTCCGTCTGGAGGACCGACTTCGCCCGGTCCACCAGCTTGCGCGTCTCCAGCCGCTGCGAGAGGTCGGCGACCTCCTTCTCCAGCTCCTTCAGCTGCGTGTACCGCGACACCGCCATCTCGATCGCCGGCACCACGTCACTCTTGCTGAACGGCTTCACCAGATACGCCATCGCACCCGCGTCACGGGCGCGCTCGACCAGGTCGCGCTGCGAGAAGGCGGTGAGCATGAGGACCGGCGCGATGGACTCCTCCGTGATCCTCTCCGCGGCGGAGATGCCGTCGAGCTTCGGCATCTTCACATCGAGGATCACCAGATCGGGCCGGTGCTCCCGGGCCAGCTCCACGGCCTGCTCACCGTCACCGGCCTCGCCGACGACCGTGTAGCCCTCCTCCTCCAGCATCTCCTTGAGATCGAGCCGGATCAGGGCCTCGTCCTCGGCGATGACGACACGGGTGGTCATCGGAGGCACGTGCGACTTGTCGTCGTCGGGCACGTCAACGGGCTGGGGCGACTCGGGGGCGGTCACTCGGGCTCCTCGTTCAGGGGGAGGGGTACTGCTGACAAGAGCCTACCTAGCTGCGGTAAGGTGGACGCGCTGAGGGTCGAGGGAAACCTTAGATTCTGCGAGCCCCGGTAGCCCAACTGGCAGCAGGCAATGGATTCAAAACCCATACAGTGTCGGTTCGAATCCGACCCGGGGCACTTTTCCTTGGAATCCAAGGTCACTCTCCAAAAGCGGATGTCCACGTTCTCGTGAACATCCGCTTTTCGTCGCATGTCGTCGCGTCCTCTCTCGCACAGTGGACGCATGTACGACATCGGCACACGCGAGCGAGCCCTGGAGCTGGTGGCACAAGGACGCAGCGTCAATTCCGTCAGCAAGGAGACCGGGATTTCATGCGCGGCAATCCGATCCTGGCTGAAGCGCATCACCCCGCTCCCACGGACGCGACACCAGTGCTCGATATGCGGCCCGACGGCCGAACCGCCCGCTGACCGAGCGGCCTACAGCTACCTGCTCGGTCTCTATCCCGGCGACGGCTGTATCAGCCCCGGAAGGAAAAGCGGCTACTTCCTCCGGATCGCGTGCGCCGACTCCTGGCCCGGCCTCATCGCCGCCTGCGCCGCCGCCGTCGAAGTCATCAACCCCAACGGGAAGTCCTACCGCGTCCAAGCGGTGGGCTACACCTCGATCGTCGCCTACAGCCAACACTGGCCCTGCCTCTTCCCGCAGCACGGCCCCGGCAAGAAGCACGAGCGCGCCATCGTCCTTCAGCCCTGGCAGCAGGAGATCGTCGACGGCCACCCCTGGGAATTCATCCGCGGTCTCATCCACTCGGACGGCTGCCGTGTCACCAACTGGACGACCCGCATGGTCGGCGGCGAACGCAAGCGCTACGAATACCCGCGGTACTTCTTCACCAACGTCTCCGCCGACATCCGCCGCCTCTACACCGACACCCTCGACAAGCTCGGCGTCGCGTGGACGATCTGCACCCGCGACGGGACCCCCTACAACATCTCCGTCGCCCGCAAAACCTCCGTAGCCCTCATGGACGCCCACGTAGGCCCCAAGCACTGACAGCCGGGAGCCGCGCCTACGCCCTCTCCCCGATGTGGTGGACCCGCACCATGTTCGTCGTCCCCGGCATCCCCGGAGGCGAGCCCGCGGTGATGATCACGGTGTCGCCGGGCTCGCAGCGGCCGTACTGCGTCAGGTGTTCGTCGACCTGCGCCACCATCGCGTCCGTGGAGTTCACGTGGGGGCCGAGGAAGGTTTCCACGCCCCAGGTCAGGCTCAGCTGGGAGCGCGTCGCGGGCTCGGGGGTGAAGGCGAGGAGCGGGATCGGGGAGCGGTAGCGGGACAGGCGGCGGGCCGTGTCGCCGGACTGGGTGAAGGCCACCAGGAACTTCGCGCCGAGGAAGTCGCCCATCTCCGCCGCCGCCCGGGCGACCGCGCCGCCCTGTGTGCGGGGCTTGTTGAGTTCGGTCAGGGGTGAGAGCCCCTTGGCGAGGAGGTCCTCCTCCGCCGCCTCGACGATCTTCGCCATCGTCCGGACCGTCTCGACCGCGTACGTGCCGACGCTGGTCTCGCCGGACAGCATCACCGCGTCGGTGCCGTCGATGACGGCGTTGGCGACGTCGCTGGCCTCGGCGCGCGTCGGCCGGGCGTTCTCGATCATCGAGTCGAGCATCTGCGTCGCCACGATCACCGGCTTGGCGTTGCGCTTGGCCAGCTTGACGGCGCGTTTCTGGACGATCGGGACCTGTTCGAGCGGCATCTCCACGCCCAGGTCGCCGCGCGCCACCATGATGCCGTCGAAGGCCGCGACGATGTCCTCGATGGCGTCCACCGCCTGCGGCTTCTCCACCTTGGCGATCACCGGGAGGCGGCGTCCCTCCTCGTCCATGATCCGGTGGACGGGCTCGATGTCCCGGCCGCTGCGGACGAAGGAGAGGGCGATGACGTCGAAGCCGGTGCGCAGGGCCCAACGCAGGTCGGCCTCGTCCTTCTCGGAGAGGGCGGGGACGGAGACCGCGACGCCAGGCAGGTTCAGGCCCTTGTTGTCGGAGACCATGCCGCCTTCGACGACGGTGGTGTGGACGCGAGGTCCGTCGACCTCGGTGACCTGCAGGCACACCTTGCCGTCGTCGACGAGGATGCGTTCGCCGGGGGTGACGTCGCCGGCGAGGCCGTGGTAGGTGGTGCCGCACGAGTGCCGGTCGCCCTTGGCGCCTTCTTCGGCGGTGATGGTGAAGGAGTCGCCGCGTTCAAGGAGTACAGGCCCTTCGGTGAAGCGGCCGAGCCGGATCTTCGGGCCCTGAAGGTCGGCGAGGAGCCCCACGCTGCGGCCGGTCTCGTCGGAGGCCTTGCGTACGCGCTGGTAGCGCTCCTCGTGCTCGGTGTAGCCGCCGTGGCTGAAGTTGAAGCGGGCTACGTCCATTCCGGCGTCGACCAGGTCCTTGATCTGGTCGTACGAGTCGGTGGCGGGGCCCAGAGTGCAGACGATCTTTGCTCGGCGCATGGGTCGAGCCTAGGCCTTACCGGTCGGTAGAGAATTGGTCGGGAATGACTACGCAACAACCGCTGCGTGAAGGGATGTTGTCAAGTGTTGAATTGTGCGGCGGGGTGCTCCGATGAGCATTCGAGCACCCCTTTCGCCTTGATGTCATGCATTCCCGCAGGTCGATTTCCCGATTCTCGTCAGAACTGGTCGGTCAGAGCCGGGGCGGCACCATCGTGAAGCGGGCGTTGACCTGGGCGTGGACGTGCTGCCGCTGGGGTTCGAGGTCGAGGGGGGCCGTGGCCGCGTCCTCGGCGGCGGCCGAGTAGGCCACGGAACGCATTCGGCCGCCGGCTGCCGTCGGATACGGGTGCGGGCCCTCGGCGCCGATGTCGGCGAGTTCCACCAGGGCCGAAAGCGTCGTGCCGAGTGCCTCGGCGTATTCCCGCGCGCGCTGCACCGCCTCATGGACGGCCTGCCGGCGGGCTTCGCGGTGGGCGGGCGAGTCGGGGCGCAGCGCCCACCAGGGGCCGTCGACTCGGGTGAGGTCGAGGTCGGCGAGGCGGGAGGTGAGTTCACCGAGGGCGGTGAAGTCGGTGAGTTCGGCGGTGAGGTGGACGATGCCGTGGTAGGTGCGGACGCGTTCGCCGCGGCCGTGTTTGGTGAGTTCCGGGGTGACGGTGAAGGCGCCGGTCTCGACGCGTTCGACGGCGTCGCCGTAGGACTTGACCAGGTCGAGGGCGGTGGTGTTGCGGCGGGTGAGGTCGTCGAGGGCGGAACGCCGGTCGCGGCCGCGGGCGGTGACGGTGACGCCGATGCGCGCGATCTCGGGGTCGACCTCGAGGTGCGCCTCACCGCGGACGGCGATGCGGGGGGCGTCGGGGGTGCCGTAGGGGACGGCGGGTGGCTGGGATTCCTCGGTGGGTGCGGTCATGCGCCCCACTCTGGCACCGCCCGAGGGGGTTTGACCCGGGCCGGTCACCGGATCGCCATGTCGGGGACCTGTTGCTGACGGTCATGTCCGGGTCAGAATCTACGCGCGTTGTTCTTGTTCCGGGTGACCGGGTCGACCGAGGGGTGCCGCAGATGCCGTTGAACCGCCGGAAGTTCCTGACGAAGTCCGCCGTGACCGGGGCGGGGGTGGCGATCGCCGGCACGGCGGGGGCACCGGCGGAGGCGGCGCAGGCTCAGGCTCATCAGGCACAGGCTCATCAGGCGCAGGCTCACCACAAGCGTCCCCGGCGGTACTCCCTCACCGTGATGGGCACCACCGACCTGCACGGACACGTCTTCAACTGGGACTACTTCAAGGACGCGGAGTACTCCGACGCCAAGGGCAACGTCCAGGGCCTGGCCCGGATCTCGACGCTGGTGAACCAGGTGCGCGAGGAGAAGGGCCGTCGCAACACGCTGCTGCTGGACGCGGGCGACACGATCCAGGGCACGCCGCTGACGTACTACTACGCGAAGGTCGACCCGATCACCGCCGAGGGCGGCCCGGTGCACCCGATGGCGCAGGCGATGAACGCCATCGGGTACGACGCGGTGGCGCTCGGCAACCACGAGTTCAACTACGGCATCGAGACGCTGCGCAGGTTCGAGGAGCAGTGCCGCTTCCCGCTGCTGGGCGCCAACGCCGTCGACGCCAAGACGCTGCGGCCGGCCTTCCCGCCGTACTTCATGAAGACGTTCCGGGTGCCCGGCGCCCCGCCGGTGAAGGTCGCCGTGCTGGGGCTGACGAACCCGGGCATCGCGATCTGGGACAAGGCGTACGTGCAGGGCAGGCTGGTCTTCCCGGGTCTGGTGGAGCAGGCGGCGAAGTGGGTGCCGAAGCTGCGGTCGATGGGCGCGGACGTGGTCGTGGTCTCCGCGCACAGCGGCTCCTCGGGCACGTCGTCGTACGGCGACCAGTTGCCGCACGTCGAGAATGCCGCCGCCGACGTGGCCCGGCAGGTGCCGGGCATCGACGCGATCCTGGTCGGTCACGCGCATGTGGAGATCGAGGAACTGCTGGTCACGAACGAGCGGACGGGCCGGACGGTCGTGCTGTCCGAACCGCTGTGCTACGCCGAACGGCTGACGCTGTTCGACTTCGAGCTGGTCCTCGACAGAGGGCGCTGGCAGGTCGAGTCGGTCAGGGCGTCGCTGCGGAACTCGAACACGGTCGAGGACGACCCGGCCATCACCAAGCTGCTGGCGGACGAGCACGCGAAGGTCGTGGAGTACGTCAACCAGGTCGTCGGCACCGCGACCGAGACCCTGACGACGGTCGAGGCCCGCTACACGGACGCCCCGATCATCGACCTGATCACCAAGGTGCAGGAGGACGTGGTCAGGGCGGCCCTGGCGGGTACGGAGCACGCGTCGCTGCCGGTGCTCGCGCAGGCGTCGCCGTTCTCGCGGACGAGCGAGATCCCGGCGGGCGAGGTGACGATCCGGGACCTGTCGAGCCTGTACGTGTACGACAACACGCTGGTCGCCAAGCTGATGACGGGCGCGCAGGTGCGGGCGTACCTGGAGTACTCGGCGGAGTACTTCGTGCAGACGGCGGCCGGCGCGCCGGTCGACGTGGAGAAGCTGACCAATGCGGGCGGCCGCCCGGACTACAACTACGACTACGTGTCGGGGCTGTCGTACGAGATCGACATCGCCCGGCCGGCCGGGTCGCGGATCAGGAACCTGTCGTTCGGCGGTGCCCCGCTGGACGACGCCCAGCGGTTCGTGCTGGCGGTGAACAACTACCGCGCCAACGGCGGCGGCGCGTTCCCGCATGTGGCGTCGGCGCAGGAGCTGTGGTCGGAGTCGACGGAGATTCGCACGCGGATCGCGGAGTGGGTGACCGCGAAGGGTGTGCTGGATCCGAAGGACTTCGCGTCGGTGGACTGGAGGCTCACGCGGGACGGCACGCCGGTGTTCTAGTGCCGCGGCAGGCAACGTGTGCCCGGCAAGGAGCGGCGTCCGGGGCGTGCTTCGGGGTCCCCCGGCCGGAGGCTGGGGGAGTGCCGACCGGAAGCCCTCGTCATGGACGCACTTGGGCTTCCGACCGGTGCGGCGAGAGGGCGTGCCGGGCGTCGCGACGGGGTGAACGTTGCCTGTCGCGGCACCTAGTCCCTGCGGGTCGGCTCAGGTCCCGTCCCGCAGGGGGGTGAGCGCCCCGGGGTGCCGGGCGGGCGGGACCGGGGAGCGCTGCTGGTCGAGGCCGAAGGTGGTGAACGCGGTGCGGTGCGGCAGCGGGTACGGCTCCTTGCCGGTCAGCGCGTTGAGGATGGTGGCGCCGCGCCAGGCCGCCAGGCCGAGGTCGGGGGTGCCGACGCCGTGGGTGTGCGGCGAGGTGTTCTGCACGAAGACCGCTCCGGTGACCGAGGGGTCCAGGACCAGGCGGTACTCCTCGTCGACGCGTGGGCGTTCGCGGCTGTCGCGGCGCAGGTAGGGATCGAGGCCGGCGAGGAGGCGGGTGAGGGGGCGCTCGCGGTAGCCGGTGGCGAGGACGACGGCGTCGGTGGTGAGGCGTGAGCGGGTGCCCTGCTCGACGTGTTCCAGGTGGAGTTCGATCTGGGTGGTGGCGATGCGGCCGGCGGTGCGGACGCGGACGCCGGGGGTGAGGACGGCGTCGGGCCAGCCGCCGCCGAGGTTGCGCCGGTAGAGCTCGTCGTGGATGGCGGCGATGGTGCCCGCGTCGATGCCCTTGTGGAGCTGCCACTGGGAGGTGACGAGCTGCTCGCGGACCGGTTCGGGCAGGGCGTGGAAGTAGCGGGTGTAGTCGGGGGTGAAGTGCTCCAGGCCGAGCTTGGAGTACTCCATGGGGGCGAAGGCCTCGCTGCGGCCGATCCAGTGGAGCTTCTCGCGGCCGGGCGGGCGGTGGCGCAGCAGGTCGAGGAAGACCTCGGCGCCTGATTGTCCGGAGCCGACGACGGTGATGTGTTCGGCGGCGAGAAGGGTGGCGCGCTGGTCGAGGTAGTCGGCGGCGTGGATCACGGGGACGCCGGGTGTGTCGACGAGGGGGCGGAGCGGCTCGGGGACGTGGGGCTCGGTGCCGATGCCGAGGGCGATGTTCCTCGTGTACGTCCGGCCGAGGGACTCGGCTTGTCCGTTGGCGTCCAGCTGGGTGAAGTCGACTTCGAAGACGTCGCGTTCGGGGTTCCAGCGGACGCCGTCGACCTGGTGGCGATAGCGCAGGCCGGGGAGGTTGTCGGCCACCCAGCGGCAGTAGGCGTCGTACTCGGTGCGCCGGATGTGGAAGCGCTCGGCGAAGTAGAACGGGAAGAGCCGCTCGCGGTTCTTGAGGTAGTTGAGGAAGGACCAGGGGCTGGCGGGGTCGACGAGGGTCACCAGGTCGGCGAGGAACGGCACCTGGACGGTGGCGTCCTCGATGAGCAGGCCGGCGTGCCAGTCGAAGGCGGGCCGCTGTTCGTAGAAGACGGCGTCGAGCTCGGCGAGGGGGTGGGCGAGTGCGGCGAGGGAGAGGTTGAACGGGCCGATGCCGATGCCGACCAGGTCGCGGGTGGCCTGCGGTTCGTGGGGGGCCGGGTGGGGGGTGGCGGCCGGGTTCGCGTGCGCGGTGGCCGGTGGCGTGGTCGGCGGGTTCGTCGGGCGGGTCATCGGGGGGTGTGTCCTTCCACCAGTTTCAGGAGGGTGGCCAGGTCGTCCGGCCGGGTGTGGGGGGTGAGGAGGGTGGTCTTGAGCCAGAGCCGGCCGCCGAGCCGGGCGCGGCCGAGGACCGCGCGGCCGTCGCGCAGCAGTGCCCGGCGTACGGCGGCGACGGTGTCGTCCGTGGCCCCGGCCGGGCGGAACAGGACCGTGCTGATGGTGGGTCGGTCGTACAGGTCGAAGCCCGGGTGCGCGGCGATCAGCCGGGCCAGCTCGTCGGCGCGTTCGCACACCTGGTCGACGAGTGCTCCGAGGCCGCTGCGGCCGAGGCTCCGCAACGTGACGGCGATCTTGAGGATGTCCGGGCGGCGGGTCGTGTGCAGGGAGCGGCCGAGCAGGTCGGGGAGGCCTGCCTCGGTGTCGTCGTCGGCGTTGAGGTAGTCGGCGCGCTGGTGCAGGGCGGCGAGGTCGTGGGCGTCGCGGACGGTGAGCAGACCGGCGGCGACGGGCTGCCAGCCGAGTTTGTGCAGGTCGAGGGTGACGGTGTCGGCGGCGTCGAGCCCGGTGAGCCGGTGGCGGTGCCGCGCGCTGAACAGCAGCCCGCCCCCGTAGGCGGCGTCGATGTGCAGCCGGGCGCCGTGTGCGCGGCACAGGGCGGCGATCTCGGGCAGCGGGTCGATGAGCCCGGCGTCGGTGGTGCCGGCGGTGGCGGCGACGAGCAGGGGGCCGGGAAGGTCGCCCAGTGCCGTGCGAAGGGTGGCCGGGTCGAGGGTGCCGGCCGGGGCGGGGACGGTGACGGGTTCGGGCAGGCCGAGCAGCCAGGCGGCGCGGGTGAGCGAGTGGTGGGCGCCGGCGGCGGTGATCAGCCGGACGCCTGCGCCGTGTGCCTCGCGGGCGAGCAGCAGGGCGAGGTGGTTGGACTCGGTGCCGCCGGTGGTGACGAGGCAGTCGGCGGCGCCGGCCGCCTCGGCGAGGGCGCGGGTGACGAGGGTTTCCAGCGCGGAGGCGGCCGGGGCCTGGTCCCAGGAGTCGAGGGAGGGGTTGAGGACGGTGGCGGCGAGGTCGGCCGCGGCGGCGAGGGCGAGGGGCGGGCCGTGCAGATGGCCGGCGCACAGCGGGTCGGCCGGGTCGGCGGCGCCCTCGGCGAGCGCGTGGACGAGGGTCCGCAGGGCGTCCGGGTCGCCTTCGTCGGGCAGTGCGTCGCCCAGCGCGTGACGCATGCGGGCGGTGACCGCCTGCGGGCCGCCGGCCGGGAGCGGGCCGCCGCGGGCCCGGCCGCCGGCGTCCAGCGCGTCGAGGACGGTGTCGAGCAGCGGCCGCAGGGCGCCGGGGCCGTCGGGGCCTGAGGCGAGGGGCGGCGTGGGCATGTTCCCAGCTTGTACGCGGTTGGGGCGACGCGCCCGAAACGTGCGGGCAGAACGACCCGAAGGGGGTAACCGTCCGCGCGTTCACCCCGTGCCTTGCGGGGTACGGGCGTCGCTGAGGGCTGCCGCCCCAGGCCGCCGCCCCAGGCCGCTGCCCCAGGCCGCTGCCCCATGCCGCCGCCCTCAGGCCGCCGCCCCATGCCGCCGCCCCAGGCCGCCGCCCCCAGGCCGCTACCTCGGCCCCGGACGGGCCTCGTCCTCAGCCGCCGGACGTGCCGGCGGGCGCCGCCCCGGCGTCGGGACGCCAGGCCTCCCTCACCCGCAACGCCCGTGCCAGGTCGTCGAGTTGGTCGGCCAGCTTGCGGCGCAGCGCCGGGGTCGGTTCGGCGTCGCGCAGGCACTCCTCGCCCAGGAGCAGGGTGTCGGTGTCGACGGCGTGGAAGGGGAAGGCCCAAGTGCCGGTGGCCTCGGCCAGGGCGGGGCCCCGGCGCGCCGCCACGGCGACGGCGTCGTCGTAGTAGCGCGGGACGTACTGTCCTACCAGTTCGGCCTGTTCGGGCTGCCAGAAGCCCTGGGCGGTGGCCTTGAACAGGTAGTTGGACAGCTCGTCGTGGGCGAACATCGCCTCCCAGGCCGTCTGCTTGGCCTGCGGGTCGGGCAGGGCGGCGCGGCAGCGGGCGGCGCCCTCCTGGCCGGTGGCGCTCGGATCGCGTTCGAGTTCGGCGGCGATGGCGGCCTCGTCGGTGGCGCCGAGGACGGCGAGGCGGCCGAGGATGCGCCAGCGCAGCTCGGGATCGAGTTCGGGTCCGCCGGGGACGGTGCCGTCGGCGAGCCAGGCGGCGATGGTGTGGGGGTGGGCGGCGACGTCGATGAAGTGGCGTACGGCGAGCAGGCGCAGGCCGGGGTTGTCGCCGTCCTCGGTGCGGCGCAGCAGGTCGCGGCAGAGGGCGGAGAGGGTACTCAGGGCGGCGGGCCGCTCCTCGGGGGTGAGGTAGCGGTCGGCGATCTGGCGGGTGGCGAAGCCGAGGACGCCCTGGACGAGGGCGAGGTCGGTCTCGTGCGGGAGGTGGGCGCGGGCGGTCTCCAGGTAGGCGGTGGGGGGCAGTTCGGCGTCGCGGACGGTGTCCCTGAGGGCGTTCCACACCACGGCGCGGGTGAGGGGGTCGGGCAGGCCCGACAGTGCCTCGCGCACCGTCCGGAAGGACCGGGCATCGAAGCGGATCTTGGCGTAGGTGAGGTCGCCGTCGTTGAGCAGGAGCAGGGCGGGGCGCTTGCCGATGGGGTGTCCGTCGGGGTGCGGGACGTCGAGGTCGAGGCGTTCGCGCAGGGTGAGGCGGCCCTCGTCGCCGAGGTCCTGGTCGTAGAGGCCGACGGCGATGCGGTGCGGGCGGCTGCCGGTGTGCTCGACGGTGAGGGTGCACACACCGTTGTCGCCGGGGGTGACGCGTGGGGTGAGGGTGTCGACGCCGGTGGTGCGCAGCCAGGCCTCGGCCCAGGCGTGCACGTCGCGTTCGGTGGCGGAGGCGAGGGAGTCGATGAAGTCGGCGAGGGTGGCGTTGCCGAACCGATGCCGGGTGAAGTGCGTGTTGATGCCGGCGAGGAAGTCCTTCTCACCGAGCCAGGTGACGAGCTGGCGCAGGGCGGAGGCGCCCTTGGCGTAGGAGATGCCGTCGAAGTTGAGCAGGGCGGCGGCGGTGTCGAGGACGGCGTCGGGGGCGACGGGGTGGGTGGAGGGCCGCTGGTCGGCGTCGTAGCCCCAGCCCTTGCGGGCGACGCCGAACTCGGTCCAGGTGCCGCGGAAGCGGGTGGCCTCGGTGAGGGTCTGGTAGCCCATGTACTCGGCGAAGGACTCGTTCAGCCAGATGTCGTCCCACCACTTGAGGGTGACGAGGTCGCCGAACCACATGTGGGCCATCTCGTGGGCGACGACCATCGCCCGGGTCTGCCGCTCGGTGTCGGTGACGGCGGACCGGTAGACGAACTCGTCGCGGAAGGTGACCAGTCCGGGGTTCTCCATGGCGCCGGCGTTGAACTCCGGCACGAACGCCTGGTCGTAGGAGTCGAACGGGTACGGCTCGTCGAACTTCTCGTGGTAGCGGTCGAAGCACGCGCGGGTGACGTCGAGGATCTCGTCGGCGTCCGCGTCCAGGTGCGCCGCGAGGCTGCGCCGGCAGTGGATGCCGAAGGGCAGGCCGCGGTGTTCGGTCCGCACGGAGTGCCAGGGCCCGGCGGCGACGGCGACGAGGTAGGTGGAGATCGGCGGGGTCGGCGCGGCCCTCCACACGCCGTCGGTCTGCGTGGTGACGCCGTTGGCGAGGACCGTCCAGCCCTCGGGCGCCCTGACCGACACCTCGAACACGGCCTTAAGGTCGGGCTGGTCGAACGCGGCGAAGACGCGCTGGACGTCGTCGAGGAACAGCTGGGTGTAGACGTACGTCTCGCCGTCGGTGGGGTCGGTGAAGCGGTGCATGCCCTCGCCGGTGCGGGAGTAGCGCATGGCGGCCTCGACGCGCAGCTCGTGGTCGCCCGCGGTGAGGTTCTTCAGCGGCAGGCGGTTGCCGTCCAGGGTCTCGGGGTCGAGAGGCTGTCCGTCGAGGGTGACCGAACGCAGGTCGGCGGGCTTCAGCTCGACGAAGGTGTCCGCGTCCGTGCGCGCGGTGAACGCGATCACCGTGAGGGAGTCGAAGGTCTCGTCACCGGTGGTCAGGTCGAGCTCGATCGTGTAGTGCCGGACGTCGATGAGCTGGGCACGGGTCTGCGCTTCGTCGCGCGTCAGTACGGACATGGATCACATGCTGCCTGATGCCACCGGCGGCGGGACAGGGGCGGGTGGCTTCGTGCTGCTATGTGCGGTCCTGCGCCGGCGCCGGTCCGCGCCGGTCGCGCTGCACCGGCAGGCGCGCGCCCGGTTCCTCCGGCCGCGCCCGCGACTCGGTGAGGGCGCGCAGTTCGCGGACCTCGCGTTCCAGTGCCTGGTGGCGCCGGTGGGCGTCGTACAGGTAGCGGACCTTGGTGCGCAGCGCCCAGGGGTCTACGGGCTTCATGAGCAGGTCGGCGACGCCCAGTCCGAAGGCGGCGGAGGTCAGTTCGTGGTCCGGGCCGTAGCCGGTGAGCAGGACGACCGGGATGTGCTGGGTCTGCTCCAGGCGGCGGAGGTAGCGCACCACGTCCAGGCCGCTGACGCCGGGCATGCGCACATCGAGCAGCAGCAGGCCGATCTGGCCGCGGAGCACCTGTTTCAGGGCCTCGTCACCGCTGGTGGCGCGGCACAGGTCGTGGCCGAGGGGGGCCAGGGCGCTCTCCAGCGCGTACAGCGTGTCCTCGTGGTCGTCGACGATGAGGATCTTGGCTTCCGACCCCATGCCCGAACTCCCTCCGGCGTGGAAACCAGGGTATGCGAGGCACTGACGGGGAGTGGCCGCAGGTTGACGATCAGTGCACGCGGCCGGCTGTGCGCCGCCGGGCGCCGCGGGCGCGTGCCGGAGCCTGTTCGCCGAGGTCAGTCGGCTGTCGGCGCGGTGCCGTTCACGGTGTCCTCGGCGATCCGCTCGTGGTGCCTGATCACTTCGCCGATGATGAAATTGAGAAACTTTTCAGCGAATCCCGGATCGAGCTTGGCGCTCTCGGCGAGGGCGCGCAGCCGGTCGATCTGCCGTGCCTCGCGGGCCGGGTCGGCGGGCGGCAGCCGGTGCAGGGCCTTGAGCCGGCCGACCTGCTGGGTGCACTTGAACCGCTCGGCGAGCATGTGGACGACGGCCGCGTCGATGTTGTCGATGCTGTCGCGCAGCCGGGAGAGCTCCTCGCGGACGGCCGGGTCGACGTCACCGGGGGTGGTGTTGCTGGTGGTCATGGGCGCCCACCCTACGCGGCGGGCGCAGGGTGTCCGATGCCCGCGGATCCGGTGCCCCCCTGTCTCAGGAGCCGATCGCCTTGTGCAGGTACACGTCCTCGTGCCCGCCGGGAACTCCCGGCAGGCGCCCGGCCTCGCGGAAGCCGAGCCGGCGGTAGAGGTCGGGGGCCTGGAAGGTGTACGAGGAGACGATCATGTCGGTGCAGCCGCGCCGGACGGCCTCGTCCTCGGCGGCCCGCATCAGCCTGCTGCCCCATCCGGCGTGCCGATGGTCCGCCCGTACCCACAGCATCTCCACCCCGCACAGGCCGCCCCACACCCAGCCGGTCAGTCCGCCGAGCAGTTCGCCGTCGGCGGCGGTGACCCGGACGCTGAAGTCGTCGGGTTCGCCGGCGCCGGTCGCCGCCGTGTTGAACGCGGTCAGTTCGTCGTCGAGGCGCTGCTCCAGGTCGTCGTCCTTGCCGCCGACCTGGAGGGACGCGGCGCCGGGGTGCTGTTCGGTGCTCACGTCCGGGATTCTGCCGGTGACCGGCCCCGCCGACGACCGGATTCCCCGGCGACCGGGGGTGCCCCCGGCAGGAGGTGGCCGGAGACCGGCGAGAGCGACGGCACCGGCCGCCACGGCTCTCTTGGCCTTCACGGGGGTTGGGCGGCCGGCCAAGCCGAGCGAAAATCCGCTCTCCCCCTCGTACAGTGGAATCGGGTTCACGGCGTCTTGGGGGTACGGGCGTGGCGAACGACGGACCGGTCGAGCACGGCTACCCGCACCTGGAGACGGTGCGGGCCGCCATCACCGCGCTGTACAAGCGGCTGTCGTACGACACGATCCAGACGTTCGCGACCAGCGTGCTCCCGGCCGACGTGGCGTTCTGCGACACCGACGACCTCCATCTGGGCGCCCAGCGCGTGGCGAGGGAACTGGTCCGGCACTACCGGCTGCCGGACGCCCGCCTGATCGTCGGCTTCCGCGAGATGCACCACGCGGCGAACGTCGAACTCACCGCCGGGCCCGAGTACTTCGTGGAGCTGAACGACCGTTTCCGCACCCACCGCCGGGACATCGGCGCGGCGCTCGCGCACGAGATCATGCACGTCTATCTGCACCGCCTGGACCTGTCGTTCCCCGGTACGCGCGACAACGAGATCCTCACCGACACGGCGACGACGTATCTGGGCGCCGGCTGGCTGCTGCTCGACGCCTACCGGGAGGACGCGGCGTCCAGCCAGAAGCTCGGCTATCTGACTCCCGAGGAGTTCGGGTACGTCCTCGCCAAGCGCGCCCTGGTGTTCGGCGAGGACCCCTCGACGTGGTTCACCAGCCCGCAGGCGTACACGGCGTACGTGAAGGGCATGTCGCTGGCCCGCCACGACGAGCAGCAGCCGCCGCTCACCGCTGCGGGCTGGGCGGGCCGCCGCCGCTACGCCCGCGACCGCCGGCACGCCCAGAGCGACCACGTCCCGGTGAGCGCGCCGGGTGCGCCCTACGCCTTCTCCCCCGATGTCCGCGGCCCGCTGCGGGTGTCGTTCCCCTGCCCCACCTGTCATCAGCGGATCAGGGTGCCGGTGCGGGGACGGATGCGGGCGCGGTGCGCGCTGTGCCGGACGGTGCTGGAGTGCGACACCTAGTGCCGCGGCAACAACGTCTGCCCGGCAAGGAGCGGCGCCCGGTGCGTGCTCTGGGGGTCCCCCCGGCCGGAGGCTGGGGGGAGTGCCGGCCGGAGCCTGGGGGGAGTGCCGGCCGGAAGCCCTCGTACTGGATGTACGTGGGCTTCCGGCCGGTGCGGCGAGAGGGCGTGCCGGGCATCGCGACGGGGTGAACGTGCCTGTCGCGGCACCAGGGCCGCCGTGTGACGCGAGGATCGCCCCGCGGTGCGCGCGCCCACTGCTGCACGGCGCCGCGCCGACCAGGAGCCCCGCCGACGTGGCCGCCGCCGAGGTCGCGGCGTGCGAGGCGGCGCACGCCACGGCCCGGACGGCGCGTACGCCACGGCCCGGACGGCGCGTTCCCCACGGCCCGCGCGGCGCCGCAGTCGCACGGGGCGATCGGTCGCACGGCGGAGGACGATCCGTCCCTGTGGCTGAACCGAGGCGCGTGCCCCGTGCGGCGCCCGGGGCGGCCCGGGCGCGTGCCGGGACGTCGTCGTCAGTGCCCGCGCGTGATCTCCCGGTACTCCTCCGGGGTCGGCTTCGGGATGTGGCTGCCGGGCCCGAACATGGCCCGCGCCAGCCGCTCGCGCACCCGCTGGGAGACGGTGACGGGGCGCCGGACGCCGCCCGCGTCGACGCGCGGCCCGATCTCGTACGGCGGTGGCTGGTCGTGCTGGGTGAGGGTGTGCCGCTGGGCCTGCGTGAGGGGTGCGTGGACCTCGATGTACTCGCCGTGCGGCAGCCGTTTGATGGTGCCGGTCTCCCGGCCGTGCAGCACCTTGTCCCGGTCACGGCGTTGCAGGCCCAGACAGATCCGCTTGGTGACGACGAACGCCAGCACGGGCCCGAGGAAGAACGCGATCCGCACGAACCAGGTGATGGTGTTGATCGACAGATGCAGATAGGTGGCGACGATGTCGTTGCCGCCGCCGATCAGGCAGACCACGTAGAGCGTGAGCCAGGCGACGCCGAGGCCGGTGCGGACGGGGGCGTTGCGCGGCCGCTCCAGGATGTGGTGCTCGCGCCGGTCGCCGGTGATCCAGGCCTCGACGAACGGATAGACGCCGATGGCCGCCAGGATCAGCGGGAACAGCGCGAAGGGGATGAAGACGCCCAGGACGAGGGTGTGGCCCCCCAGGTCGATCTCCCATCCCGGCATCACCCGGATCAGGCCCTCGGAGAAGCCGAGGTACCAGTCCGGCTGGGCGCCGGTGGTGACGAGGTCGGCGCGGTACGGCCCGAAGGCCCATACGGGGTTGATCTGCGCGAGGCCGCCGATGATCGCGAGCACGCCGAAGACCAGGAAGAAGAAGCCGCCGGCCTTGGCCATGTAGACCGGCAGGAAGGGCATGCCGACCACGGACTTCTCGTCGCGGCCGGGGCCGGGGTACTGGGTGTGCTTGTGGTAGAAGACCAGGATCAGATGGGCCACCACGAGGCCCAGCATGATCCCGGGCAGCAGCAGGACATGGATCGGGAACAGCCGGGAGATGATGTCGTCGCCCGGGAACTCCCCGCCGAACAGGAAGAACGCCACGTACGTGCCCACGACGGGGATGGACAGGATGGCGCCCTGGGCGAAGCGGAGGCCGGTGCCGGAGAGCAGGTCGTCGGGGAGCGAGTAGCCGGTGAGGCCGGTGATGATGCCGAGCATCAGCAGGGTCCAGCCGAACACCCAGTTCAGCTCGCGGGGCTTGCGGTAGGCGCCGGTGAAGAACACCCGCATCATGTGCACGAGCATGCCGGCGACGAAGACCAGCGCCGCCCAGTGGTGGATCTGCCGGATGAGCAGTCCCCCGCGCACGTCGAAGCTGATCTCCAGGGTGGACTCGAACGCCCTGGTCATCACGATGCCGTTGAGCGGTGTGTACGACCCCTCGTAGACGACCTCGACGCTGCTGGGCTCGAAGAACAGCGTGAGGTAGACGCCGGTGAGGATCAGGACGGCGAAGCTGTACAGGCAGACCTCGCCCAGCATGAAGGACCAGTGGTCCGGAAAGACCTTGCGCATGTTGGCCTTGGCGAGCGAGTAGAGCCCGAGCCGGCCGTCCGCCCAGTCGGCCAGCCGCTCGCCCCGCCCGGGGGAACTCCTTCTCCCCGCGGCCGTGTTCACCGATCCCGCGCCGTCCATACGTCGCCGCCTTCCCCGTCGGATCATCCTCAGGGTGACACGGCGGAGCGCTCATGCCAAAGGTGTCGGCACGATCTCAGTCGGGCCGTACGATCCCCCGCTCCCGCGCGGCCGCCAGCCACTGGGGGAACTCGCCCACGAGACGGTCGTACAGCTCGGCGTCGGACACCCGCCGCGGGTCCTCACCGGCGTGGAAGAACCCGGCGTTGTCGACCGCCCGCCGGTCCGGCACCGGCAAGTCGTCGAGTCTGCGCAGGAAGTCGAACTGCCGGCTGCCCGGATCGCCGAAGCCGATGAACTGCCAGAACAGCGGCAGTTTCGACGCCTTGCAGAGGTACTTCTCGGCGGCGAGCTTGTTGATGGGCCCGCCGTCGGTCTGGAAGACGACGAGGGCCGGCTCCCGGGAGCCGCTGTCGAGGTAGTGGTCGATCACGGCGTCCATGGCCAGGTGGTAACTGGTCCTGCCCATGTGCCCGAGGCCGGCCACGATCCGCTCGATCCGCCCCTGGTGGTCGGCGAGCGCGATGTCGGTGACGGCGTCGATGTCCGTGGAGAAGAACACCACCGGCACCCTGCCGTCGTCGTCGAGGTGCGCGGACAGCCCCAGTACCCGGTCGGCGAGCGCCTGCACACTGCCGTCCTTGTAGTACGGCTTCATCGACCCGGAGTGGTCGACGACGAGGTACACGGCGGCCCGGTGCCCGTCCAGCCCGTGCTTGGCGAGCGAGACCCCGGCGCTCTTGTACAGGTTGACGAGCGCGGGCGCGGTCTGCTGGACCTTGGTGAGACTGATGGCTGCCACGCGGCGAGAGTACGGCACCGGCGGTCCGGCGTGATCCCCGTCGACCGGCCTCGCCCATGTCCCACGCCGCCGACCCCACCGGTGGGCCGGCACGAGCGACGGCGCCTGCCCAGTCGGTCCGGTCGGGGACTGTCGGGCAGGCGCCGTCAGCGTTCCGTACGCCTTTGTACGGGACGTCTGTCGAGTCGATCAGACCGCCAGCGCGCGGTCCGTCGGGCGGATCGGGGCCGGCAGGTCGCTGACGCCCGTGAGGAAGCGGTCGACCCCGCGGGCGGCCGAGCGGCCCTCCGCGATCGCCCACACGATGAGGGACTGGCCGCGGCCGGCGTCGCCGGCGACGAACACGCCCGGCACGTTGGTCTGGAAGTCGGCGTCGCGGGCGATGTTGCCCCGCTCGTCGAGGTCCAGGCCGAACTGCTCGACCAGGCCGTTGTCGCGGTCGGTGCCGGTGAAGCCCATCGCCAGCGTGACCAGCTGGGCGGGGATCTTCCGCTCGGTGCCCGGCTTCGGGGTCAGCCTGCCGTCGACGAACTCGACCTCGGTCAGGTGCAGCCACTGGACGTTGCCGTCCTCGTCGCCCTCGAAGTGGGTGGTGGACACGGAGTAGACCCGCTCGCCGCCCTCCTCGTGCGCGGACGTGACCTTGTAGAGCATCGGGAAGGTCGGCCAGGGCTGGCGCACCGCGTCCCGCTCGTCGTCCGGGCGGGGCATGATCTCCAGCTGGGTGACCGAGGCCGCGCCCTGGCGGTGGGCGGTGCCCACGCAGTCGGCGCCGGTGTCGCCGCCGCCGATGACGACGACGTGCTTGCCCTCGGCGGAGATCGGGGCGGTGACGTAGTCGCCCTCCTGGACCTTGTTGGCCAGCGGCAGGTACTCCATCGCCTGGTAGACGCCCTTGAGTTCACGGCCGGGGACCGGGAGGTCACGGGCGGTCGTGGCACCCGCGGCGATGACGACCGCGTCGTACCGCTTCTTCAGGTCCGTGGCCTTCAGGTCGCGGCCGATCTCGATGCCCGTGCGGAAGCGGGTGCCCTCCGCGCGCATCTGCTCGATACGGCGGTTGATGTGCCGCTTCTCCATCTTGAACTCGGGGATGCCGTAACGGAGGAGGCCTCCGACACGGTCCGCGCGCTCGTAGACGGCGACGGTGTGGCCGGCGCGGGTCAGCTGCTGGGCGGCCGCCAGGCCCGCCGGGCCCGAGCCGATCACCGCGACCGTCTTGCCGGACAGTCGCTCGGGGACCTGCGGGGCGACGTCCCCGGTCTCCCACGCCTTGTCGATGATCGAGACCTCGACGTTCTTGATGGTGACCGGCGGCTGGTTGATGCCGAGCACACACGCCGACTCGCACGGGGCGGGGCACAGGCGGCCCGTGAACTCCGGGAAGTTGTTCGTGGCGTGCAGGCGCTCGGACGCGGCGGCCCAGTCCTCGCGGTAGGCGTAGTCGTTCCACTCGGGGATCAGGTTCCCCAGCGGACAGCCGTTGTGGCAGAACGGGATGCCGCAGTCCATGCACCGGCCGGCCTGCTTGCTGATGATCGGCAGCAGGGAGCCGGGAACGTAGACCTCGTTCCAGTCCCTGACGCGCTCGTCGACCGGACGGGACCTGGCGACCTCGCGGCCGTGGTTCAAAAAGCCCTTCGGGTCAGCCATTGATCGCCGCCTCCATCATCTTCTCGGTGATCTCGGACTCGGAGAGACCGGCTCGCTCGGCGGCGTCCTTGGCGGCGAGCACTGCCTTGTACGTGCTGGGGATGATCTTGCTGAAGCGGTCGACCGCCGTGTCCCACTCGGCCAGGAGCTTCCCGGCGACGGTGGAGCCGGTCTCCTCCTGGTGGCGGCGCACCACGTCGTGCAGCCACTGCTTGTCGGTGTCGTCGAGCGCCTCGACGGAGTCCAGGTTGCCGACGTTGACGTTGTCGCGGTCGAGGTCGATGACGTAGGCGACACCGCCGGACATGCCGGCCGCGAAGTTGCGGCCCGTCTCGCCGAGCACCACCGCCTGGCCGCCGGTCATGTACTCGCAGCCGTGGTCGCCCACGCCCTCGGAGACGACCAGCGCGCCGGAGTTGCGGACGCAGAAGCGCTCGCCGACCTTGCCGCGCAGGAACATCTCGCCGCCGGTCGCGCCGTACGCGAGGGTGTTGCCCGCGATGACGCTGTACTCGGCGAGGTGGTCCGCACCCCGGTCCGGACGGACGATCACACGGCCGCCCGACAGTCCCTTGCCGACGTAGTCGTTGGCGTCGCCCTCCAGGCGCAGCGTGACGCCGCGCGGGACGAAGGCGCCGAAGGACTGGCCGGCGGAGCCGGTGAAGGTGATGTCGATGGTGTCGTCGGGCAGGCCCGCGCCGCCGAACTTCTTCGTCACCTCGTGGCCGAGCATGGTGCCGACCGTGCGGTTGATGTTGCGGATCGCGACCTGGGCGCGCACCGGCTGGGCGTCGGTGGCGGAATTCGCGGCCAGCGCGTCGGAGGCGAGGCGGATCAGCTCGTTGTCGAGCGCCTTCTCCAGGCCGTGGTCCTGGGCGACGAGCTGGTGTCGCACGGCGCCCTCGGGCAGGTCGGGCACGTGGAACAGCGGCTCCAGGTCCAGGCCCTGCGCCTTCCAGTGGTCGACGGCCCGCGTGACGTCGAGGGCCTCGGCGTGGCCGACGGCCTCCTCGATGGAGCGGAAGCCCAGCTCGGCCAGCAGCTCGCGGACCTCCTCGGCGATGAACCGGAAGAAGTTCACCACGTACTCGGCCTTGCCGGTGAACCGGTCCCGCAGGGTCGGGTTCTGGGTGGCGATGCCGACCGGGCAGGTGTCCAGGTGGCAGACGCGCATCATGACGCAGCCGGAGACGACGAGCGGCGCGGTCGCGAAGCCGAACTCCTCGGCCCCGAGCAGCGCGGCGATGACGACGTCACGGCCGGTCTTCAGCTGGCCGTCGGTCTGCACGACGATCCGGTCGCGCAGGCCGTTGAGCAGCAGGGTCTGCTGGGTCTCGGCGAGGCCCAGCTCCCAGGGGCCGCCCGCGTGCTTCAGCGAGGTGAGCGGGGAGGCGCCGGTGCCGCCGTCGTGGCCGGAGATCAGCACCACGTCCGCGTGCGCCTTGGACACCCCCGCGGCGACCGTGCCGACGCCGACCTCGGAGACCAGCTTGACGTGGATGCGCGCCTGGGGGTTGGCGTTCTTCAGGTCGTGGATCAGCTGGGCCAGGTCCTCGATGGAGTAGATGTCGTGGTGCGGCGGCGGGGAGATCAGGCCCACGCCGGGCGTCGAGTGACGCGTCTTGGCGACCCACGGGTAGACCTTGTGGCCGGGCAGCTGGCCGCCCTCGCCGGGCTTGGCGCCCTGGGCCATCTTGATCTGGATGTCGTCGGAGTTGACCAGGTACTCGCTGGTCACACCGAAGCGGCCGGAGGCGACCTGCTTGATGGACGAGCGGCGCACCGGGTCGTACAGGCGCTCCGGGTCCTCGCCGCCCTCACCGGTGTTGGACTTGCCGCCCAGCTGGTTCATGGCGATGGCGAGGGTCTCGTGCGCCTCCTTGGAGATGGAGCCGTACGACATGGCGCCCGTGGAGAAGCGCTTGACGATCTCGGAGACCGGCTCGACCTCCTCGACGGGGATCGGCTGCCGGTCGGACTTGAAGCCGAACAGGCCGCGCAGCGTCATCAGGCGCTCGGACTGCTCGTTCACGCGCTCGGTGTACTTCTTGAAGATGTCGTAGCGGCCGGAGCGCGTGGAGTGCTGGAGGCGGAAGACCGTCTCCGGGTCGAACAGGTGCGGCTCGCCCTCGCGGCGCCACTGGTACTCGCCGCCGATGTCCAGCGCGCGGTGCGCCGGGGCGATGCCGGAGGCCGGGTAGGCCTTGGCGTGGCGGGCGGCGACCTCCTGGGCGATGACGTCGATGCCGACGCCGCCGATCTTGGTGGCGGTGCCGTTGAAGTACTTCTCCACGAAGGCCTCGTCGAGACCGACGGCCTCGAAGACCTGGGCGCCGCGGTAGGAGGCGACGGTGGAGATGCCCATCTTGGACATGACCTTCAGCACGCCCTTGCCGAGCGCGTAGATCAGGTTGCGGATGGCCTTCTCGGGCTCGATGCCGGGCAGGAAGGTGCCCGCGCGGACCAGGTCCTCGACGGACTCCATCGCCAGGTACGGGTTGACGGCGGCGGCGCCGTAGCCGATGAGCAGGGCGACGTGGTGGACCTCGCGGACGTCACCGGCCTCGACCAGCAGGCCCACGTGGGTGCGCTGCTTGGTGCGGATGAGGTGGTGGTGGACGGCCGCGGTGAGCAGCAGCGACGGGATCGGCGCGTGCTCGGCGTCCGAGTGCCGGTCGGAGAGCACGATCAGCCGGGCGCCGTTGTCGATCGCGGCGTCGGCCTCGGCGCAGATCTCCTCGATACGCGCGGCGAGGGCGTCGCCGCCGCCGCCGACCCGGTAGAGGCCGGACAGCGTGGCGGCCTTCATGCCGGGCATGTCGCCGTCGGCGTTGATGTGGATGAGCTTGGCCAGTTCGTCGTTGTCGATCACCGGGAAGGGCAGCACGACGCTCCGGCAGGACGCGGCCGTGGGCTCCAGCAGGTTGCCCTGCGGGCCCAGCGAGCTGCGCAGCGACGTGACCAGCTCCTCGCGGATCGCGTCCAGCGGCGGGTTGGTGACCTGCGCGAACAGCTGGGTGAAGTAGTCGAAGAGCAGCCGCGGGCGCTCGGAGAGGGCCGCGATCGGCGAGTCGGTGCCCATGGAGCCGATCGGCTCGGCGCCGGCCTTGGCCATCGGCGCCAGGATGACGCGCAGCTCCTCCTCGGTGTAGCCGAAGGTCTGCTGGCGGCGGGTGACCGAGGCGTGCGTGTGCACGATGTGCTCGCGCTCGGGCAGGTCGCCCAGCTCGATCTCACCGGCGTCCAGCCACTCGGCGTAGGGGTGCTCGGCGGCGAGGGTCGCCTTGATCTCGTCGTCCTCGATGATCCGGTGCTCGGCGGTGTCGACGAGGAACATGCGGCCGGGCTGGAGGCGGCCCTTGCGGACGACCTTCGCGGGGTCGATGTCGAGGACGCCGACCTCGGAGCCGAGGACGACGAGGCCGTCGTCGGTGACCCAGTACCGGCCGGGGCGCAGGCCGTTGCGGTCGAGGACGGCGCCGACCTGGGTGCCGTCGGTGAAGGTGACGCAGGCGGGACCGTCCCAAGGCTCCATCATCGTGGAGTGGAACTGGTAGAAGGCGCGCCGGGCCGGGTCCATGGAGTCGTGGTTCTCCCACGCCTCCGGGATCATCATCAGCACGGAGTGCGGGAGCGAACGGCCGCCGAGGTGCAGCAGTTCGAGCACCTCGTCGAAGGACGCCGAGTCGGAGGCGTCCGGGGTGCAGACCGGGAAGATCCGCTCCAGCTTCTCCTGGGAGCCGAACAGCTCGCTGTGGAGCTGCGACTCACGGGCGCGCATCCAGTTGCGGTTGCCCTTGACGGTGTTGATCTCACCGTTGTGCGCGACGAAGCGGTACGGGTGCGCCAGCGGCCACGACGGGAACGTGTTGGTGGAGAACCGGGAGTGCACGAGCGCGATCGCGGAGGCGAACCGGCGGTCGGACAGGTCCGGGAAGAACGGCTCCAGCTGGCCCGTGGTCAGCATGCCCTTGTAGACGATCGTCCGCGCGGACAGCGACGGGAAGTAGACACCGGCCTCGCGCTCGGCGCGCTTGCGCAGCAGGAAGGCCTTGCGGTCGAGGGCGATGCCCGTCGCGGGCGTCTCGCCGCCGTCGGCGACGAAGATCTGCCGGAAGGCGGGCATCGTGGAGCGCGCGGTGGCGCCGAGCAGCTCGGGGGCGACGGGCACCTCGCGCCAGCCCAGGACGGTGAGGCCCTCCTCGGCCGCGATCGCCTCGATCTGCGAGACGGCCTCGTCGGTGCCGTCCAGCGGCAGGAAGGCGATGCCGACGGCGTAACCAGCGGCCTGCGGTAGAGCGAATCCGGCCACCTCACGGAAGAAGGCGTCCGGCACCTGGGCGAGGATGCCCGCGCCGTCTCCGGAGTCCGGCTCGGAGCCGGTGGCCCCGCGGTGCTCCAGGTTCCGCAGCACCGTGAGCGCCTGCTCGACCAGCGCATGGCTCGCCTCGCCGGTGAGGGTGGCCACGAAGCCGACGCCGCAGGCGTCGTGCTCGTTGCGGGGGTCGTACATACCCTGCGCAGCAGGGCGAGCATCCATGAACGACCAGTTCTGGCCATTCGTGGGCTGCTGGGACGGCTGGCGCGGAGTACGCATCGGCTCTCCCGTCGTCAAGTGGCATGTGCATGTGCATGTGCCGAGGGACGACGCTGGCCCTCTGCGTGAGCTCAAAATTTCGTGCAGGTTACATGATGGAGCGGTTCTCGGGAACCGGATAGTCCGTTCCAACATGCGGACTTCGCGCGGGGTGACGCAGCGAAGGCACCGCGACTCGGCGGCAAGGATCTGTGGGGGCCGGGGCGGACAGATCGATGTCCGGCGGCCCGGTAGAGGCGAGCAGCGTCGCTCGCCCCGCGAGTGCGCCGGAGGCCTCATTGCCCACAGCGCTTACGGCTCATGCCCGGCGGTCGCGGTCTCGAAACCAGCACGTAACGGCTACTTATGCGGCCCAACGCATAAGTCCGGGCGCACCTATCCTACGGCCGTTCCGAACAGGCTGCCCAGGGCGTACGTCACACCGGCCGCCGCGCCGCCGAGCGCCAGCTGCCTGAGCCCGCTGTACCACCAGGTCCGCGCGGTCACCCTGGCCACCACGGCACCGCATCCGAACAGTCCGAGCAGCGCGAGCAGCACCGCCGGCCACAGCGCGGTCGCGCCGAGCAGATACGGCAGTACGGGAAGCAGGGCGCCCAGCGCGAAGGAGCCGAAGCTCGACACCGCGGCGACCAGCGGTGACGGCAGGTCCCGGGGGTCGACGCCCAGTTCCTCGCGGGCGTGGATCTCCAGCGCCTGCTCGGGATCGCTGGACAGCTGCCGGGCCACTTCACGGGCCAGGCCCGGCTCGACACCTCGGCTCTCGTAGAGCCGGGCGAGCTCGGCCTCCTCGTCCTGGGGATGCTTGCGCAGCTCGCGCCGCTCGACGTCCAGCTCGGCCTCGACCAGCTCGCGCTGCGAGGCCACCGAGGTGTACTCACCGGCGGCCATGGAGAAGGCACCGGCGGCGAGGCCCGCGAGCCCGGTCAGGACGATGGTCTGCTGACTGACCGCGCCACCCGCGACACCGGTCATCAGTGCGAGGTTCGAGACCAGCCCGTCCATCGCGCCGAAGACGGCCGGGCGCAGCCAGCCGCCGTTCACATCCCGGTGCGTGTGGTTGTCGCGGTGCGCCTCGTGCAGCGCCGCCTCGGTCTCGATGATGGCCATACCTGTCCCCCCATGAGGCTTATTTGGATGAGGTCTACTTTTCGACAGCGACCAGACTACGTCGCGCATTCCTCCCCCGCCAGCAAGGAAAGGCTGGGCTAACCTGCGGTTTTACCGTTTTTCGCTCATCCGCATACGAGACCGCTCATATGTCGACCGGGTGACGCTGAGGCTCCCGAGGCTGCGCCGCGCACCGCACCGGGGACAGTTCCGCAAAGGGTTCCGCGCCTTGAGAGGTTCCTTGAGCGCAAGGCACCGAGGCGCTTCTGCGAGAGCCCCGTAAGGAGAGGCCGCGATGCCATCGATCGCCCGCGTTCCCTCGGTCCCGGCCCCCGGTGACGCCGCCGACCTCCGCGCCCGGGCCCGCGGCGCCCTGCTCGGCCTCGCCGTCGGCGACGCCCTGGGCGCCCCCGCCGAGAACATGAAGCCGTCCGAGATCCGCGCCCGCTGGGGCCGCGTCACCGGTTACGTCACCGACCGCCCCTCGGGCACGGACGACACCGAGTACGCGATCTTCTCGGGTCTGCTGCTCGCCCGGCACGGCTCCGCCCTCACTCCCGCCCGTGTGGAGGCCGCCTGGCACACCTGGATCGCGGACCGTGCCGAGGGTCAGTTCCGGGGCGCGGGCTTCAGCGAGCGGGGCACCCTGGAGAACCTCCGCCGCGGCCTCGCCGCCCCGATCTCCGCCCAGCACCGCCACGCCTGGAGCGACGGCCTCGCCATGCGCGCCGCGCCCTTCGGGGTGTTCGCCGCGGGCCGCCCCGCCGAGGCGGCGCGCCTGGTCGCGATCGACGGCTCGGTCAGCCACGACGGCGAAGGCATCTACGGCGGCCAGGCGGTCGCGGCCGGGGTGGCGGCGGCCATGGCGGGCGCCCCGGCCACCGCCGTGGTCGCCTCCGCCCTGGCCGTCGTGCCGGACGACTCCTGGACCGCCCGTTCCCTGCGCCGCGCCGTCGCCGTCGCCCACCGCGGCGAACGCGCGGTGCGCTCCGCCGTGGTCATCGGCGGCTACCCGTGGACCGACCTGGCGCCCGAGGCGGTCGCCCTGGCCTTCGGCGCGTACGCCGCGGCCGACGGCGACTTCAAGGACGCGGTGCTCACGGCCGTCAACATGGGCCGCGACGCCGACACGACCGCCGCCGTCGCGGGCGCCCTGGCGGGCGCGACGCAGGGCGAGTCCGCGATTCCGCAGGAGTGGGCGGCGGCGATCGGCCCGGCACGGGGCAGCTGTCTGCCGTCGATGGCCGGCCACCACGTCCTGGAGGTGGCGGACCTGCTGACACCGGAGGACGACCGGCCGCGGCGCGCCGGGGCCGTGGCACCGGGCGAGGCGATCCGATGACGCCCCCCGCCCCGTGGGACGAGACGAGCCCCATGACCCTGGACGTCACCCCGACCCCCCTCCGGTCCGACCCCCCACACACCACACCCGCGGCCGCCGACGGCGGGCACCCCCCACAGGGGCCACACGAAAGCCGCACGGGTGGTGCGGGCGGGACCCACACGGCCGAAGGCGAAGCCGAGGCCACCGAACAGCGCACCGGCACCCGCCCCCGCACCCGCCCCGTCGAAGGCCTCCTCCTGGGCCTCGCCGCAGGCGACGCCGCCGGCTGGCCCGCCGCCCGCCACCGGGCCGCCCGCATGCCCGAGTGGACCCGCCGCCTCACCCGCGAACTCGACACCTTCGCCGAGCACAACGCGACGACCACCCTCCCCGTCCCCATCGCCCTCAACCAGCCCCCAGAGCCCCTCCGCCTCGGCCCCTCCGACGACGCCGAGTGGGCGGCGTTCGCCGCGGAGGCGCTCCTGCGCGCCGGCGACGACACCGCCCTCGGCGATCTCAGCCGGGAACGCCGGGTACGCGCCGCCATCGACCTCACCTGGAACGCCGTCGCCGGCGAGGTCGCGGCGGCAGCCGAACGCGCCCCCGAGGTCGAGTCCGCCGTACTCCCCCTGCGCGCCCGCATCTCCGTCCGGGCCGGCCTCGGCAACCTCGCCGCCGGCCTGCGCCCGCCCGCCACCGGCCACGACAACCCGCACTACTTCGACGACGCGGCCTGCGTCCGGGCGTGCGTGCTGGCCGTGGCCCACCCCGGCGACCCCGCGCTCGCCGCGTCGCTCGCCGAGTTCGACGCCCGCTACACCCAGGACGGCGACGGCGTGCACGGCGCCCGCGCGATGGCCGCCGCCGTCTGTCTCGCCCTCGCCGGCGCGGATCCGCACGCCTGCGTGACGGCGGCGCTCGCCGAACTGCCCGAGGAGACGGAGATCGGCCGCAACGCGCGGCACGCCCTGACGCTCGCGGCGGACGCCGTCAGCGCCTTCGCGCTGATCCCCCTCCTGGAACACCAGATCGTGGACCACGTCTACAGCTACGGCATCGCCGCCGCCGAGACGGTCCCGGTGGCCCTCGCCCTGACCCTCGCCTCCCACGGCAGGATCGCGGAGGCGGTCCCCGCGGCGGCCTGCCTCTCCCGCGTCGCGGACTCGGCCCCGGCCCTCGTGGGCGCCCTCACCGGCGCGCTCGGCGGCGGCGCGTCGATCCCGGCGTCCTGGCGCGACACCTGCCGCCACCTCTCCGGCTGCGCACTGCCCCGCCTCACCGGCACCGACCTCGTGGAACTCGCCGAACTCCTGGAAGCCGCACAACCGGCCCCGCCAGGGGGATGATTCGGCTCATGACCCCCAAAGGAGAAGAAAGCCGAGCAGACTCCCTCCACGACCGGATCACCGGCGCCCTCGTCGGCGCGGCCGTCGGCGACGCGCTCGGCGGTCCTGTCGAGGGCTACTCCCCCGACCAGATCGCCGAACGCCACGGTGGCCGCGTCCACGGCATCGTCGGCCCCTGGAACGGCGACGCGTGGCGCACCGCCCGCCCCATCGCCCCGTACCACAAGGGCGACGGCCACGTCACCGACGACACGTTGATGACGCACGCGCTGGTGCGGGTCTACGCCCAGGTCCGCGACCACCTCGACGCCTACGCCGTCGCCGAGCACCTGGTCCCGGACCTGATCGGCGCGCCGCGCTGGATCCCGGAGCTGGAGTCGGAGGCCCTGCCCCTGCACCGGATCTTCCTGGCGGAGAAGTGGCTGGTGGCCCGGCTCCACTACGGCCATGTCGACCCCCGGGAGGCCGGCGTCGGCAACATCGTCAACTGCGGTGCCGCGATGTACATGGCCCCGGTCGGCCTGGTCAACGCGGCCAATCCGGCGGGCGCGTACGCCGAGGCGCTGGACGTGGCGGGCGCGCACCAGTCGTCGTACGGCCGTGAGGCGGCGGGCGTCTTCGCGGCGGCGGTGGCCGCGGCGTGCACCCCCGCGGCGACACCGGAGTCGGTGGTGACGGCGAGCCTGGAGTCGGCCAAGGACGGCACGCGGGCCGCGATCGAGGCGGTGTGCGAAGTGGCCTCCCGTCACACGGACTTCGAGTCGGCCCTGGCGCCGCTGCGGGAGGCGGTGGCCCCCTTCGACACGGTCGGCCCCGACTACCGGTCCCCCTCGCTCGGTGCCCGCCGCCCGTCCCGGCTGCACTCGATCGAGGAACTCCCCGTCGCGCTGGGCATGTTGCTGGTCGCGGGCGGCGACTACCGCCACGCCGTCCTCGGCTCGGTGAACTACGGACGCGACTGCGACTCGATCGCCACGATGGCGGGCGCGCTGGCCGGGGCCCTCGGCTCACCGGTCCCCGAGGAGTGGTCGAAGGCGGTGGCGGAGGCCAGCCGGCTGGACCTGTGGGAGCCGGCGCGCACGCTCGGCGAGGTCACGACGGAGATCTTCCGGCGGGACGTACGCCGGCGCCGTGCCCACGAGCAGCTGTTCACCGCGTTGGGAGGCACCGCATGCTCCGCCTGACCTGGGTCCAGCCCGAGGACCTGATCGGCCACGAACTGCGCCAGGCGCACCAGGACGGCCGCCGTCCGACCGCCGTCGAGAAGCGCTGGCAGGCGGCGGGCGGCCCCGAGGCCCCGGCCCGCGCGGGCGCCTCACCGCAACCGGCCTCCCGCTATCTGCGCCAGCTGGCGGAGGACCTGCTGGACGAACTGGCGGACCTGCCGAGCGGGCTGGCGGACCGGGAGCCGACGGCCCTGGCGCGGATCAGGTCCCTGTGCCCGCACTGGCCGGCGCCGGACCGTGTTCCCGGCCCCCCGGCCGATCTTCAGTCGCGCCTGCACGCCGCCTGGCTGGGCCGGGCCGTCGGCTGTCTGCTCGGCAAGCCGGTCGAGAAACTCCCCCTCACCGGCATCCGCCGGCTCGCCCGGGCCACCGGCAACTGGCCGCTGAACGCCTACTTCACCGCCCGGGGAGTCCCCCAGCCGCTCCTCGACGCCCACCCCTGGAACCGCCGCTCGGCCGGCACCTCGCTCGCCGAGAACATCGACGGCATGCCCGAGGACGACGACCTCAACTACCCCCTGCTCAACCTCCTCCTGCTGCAACGCCACACCCGGAGCTTCACCACCGCGGACGTGGCCACCGTCTGGCTCGACGAACTCCCCGCGGGCCGCACCTTCACCGCCGAACGCGTCGCCTACCGCAACCTGCTCACCGGCATCGAGCCCCCGCACACCGCCCGCCACCGCAACCCCTTCCGCGAGTGGATCGGCGCCCTGATCCGCGCCGACGTCCACGGCTGGACCAACCCCGGCGACCCCGCCGCCGCGGCCGAACAGGCCCACCGGGACGCCACCTTCACGCACACCGCGAACGGCGTCTACGCCGCGATGTTCACCGCCGCCACCATTGCGGCCGCGGCCACCGGCACCGCCGACGTCCACACCAGTCTGCGCACCGGTCTCACCGTCGTCCCGCCGCACTCCCGTCTGGCCGAGGCCGTCCGCCACGCCGTCCGACTGGCCGAGACGCACGAGGACTTCGACACGGTCGTGGACGAGCTCCACGCCCGCCACGCCGGCTACCACTGGGTGCACGCCGTCCCCAACACCGCCCTGATCGCCGCCGCGCTCACCCACGCCGACGGCGACTTCAACGGCTCCATCTGCCGCGCGGTGTCCGGCGGCTGGGACACCGACTCCAACGGGGCCACGGCCGGCAGCGTCGCCGCACTCCTCGCCGGTGCCCCCACCGCCCTCCCCGAGCGCTGGACGACCCCTCTCAAGAACCGTCTGGCCACCTCCGTCGCGGACTTCGACGGCACCGGCTTCGACACACCGGCCCGGCTCACCCACCGGGAGGCGATCCGGCCATGACCCGTGTCGCCGTCCCCTCCGTCCACCGCGAAGCCGCCTCCGCCGCCATGCCGTACCGCTCAGGAATCGAGGCCCCGTGCACGCGATGACCACGCCGTCCCCCACCGCCGCCCCCACACGGCCCGCCCCCCTCGCCGGCCTCCGCGTGCTGGACATGGCCACCCTCTTCGCCGGCCCCCTCGCCGCCACCCACCTCGGCGACTTCGGCGCGGAGGTCGTCAAGATCGAGCACCCCACGCGGCCCGACCCCTCCCGCGGCCACGGCCCCGCCAAGGACGGCATCGGCCTGTGGTGGAAGCACCTCGGCCGCAACAAGCGCACGATCACTCTCGACCTGTCCAAGCCCGGCGGGCGGTCCACCCTGCTGCGCCTGGCCGCCACCGCGGACGTCGTCATCGAGAACTTCCGCCCCGGCACCCTGGAGAAGTGGGACCTCGGCTGGCCGGAACTGTCCGCCGCGAACCCCCGCCTGATCCTGACCCGCGTCACCGCCTTCGGCCAGTTCGGCCCCTACGCCCACCGTCCCGGCTTCGGCACCCTCGCCGAGGCGATGAGCGGCTTCGCCGCGATCACCGGCGAACCCGACGCCCCGCCGACCCTCCCGCCCTTCGGCCTCGCCGACTCCATCGCCGGACTGGCCACGGCGTACGCCGTGATGACCGCCCTCGCCGCCCGCGACACCACCGGCGACGGCCAGGTCGTCGACATGGCGATCATCGAACCGATCCTCACCGTGCTGGGCCCGCACCCCCTCTGGTACGACCAGCTCGGCCACGTCCAGCCCCGCACCGGCAACCGCTCCCAGAACAACGCCCCGCGCAACACCTACCGCACGGCCGACGGCAGCTGGGTCGCCGTCTCGACCTCGGCCCAGTCCGTCGCCGAACGCGTGATGCGCCTGGTCGGCCGTCCCGACCTGATCGACGAGCCCTGGTTCGCCACCGGCGTCGACCGCGCCCGCCACGCTGACGTCCTCGACGAGGCGGTCGGCGGCTGGATCGCCGAACGCACCCGCGACGAGGTGCTGGCGGCCTTCGAGAAGGCGGAGGCCGCGGTGGCCCCGGTCCAGGACGTGCGCGACGTGATGACCGACCCCCAGTACGCGGCCCTGGACACCATCACCACCGTCGACGACCCCGACCTCGGCGCCCTGCGCATGCAGAACGTCCTCTTCCGCCTGTCCGCCACGCCCGGCTCGATCCGCTGGGCGGGCCGCCCGCACGGCGCGGACACCGAAGAGGTCCTCGCCGAACTGGGCCTGACCCCCGCCGAACTGACCGCCCTCCGCGCGGAGGGCGCCCTGTGACCACTGCCCTGACCTGGCTGTACGCCCCCGGTGACCGCCCCGACGTGGTCCTCAAGGCGCTCGCCGCGGGCGCCGACGTCGTCGTGGTCGACCTCGAGGACGCGGTCGCCCCCGACCGCAAGGACTACGCCCGTGCCGCCACCGCGGAACTCCTGTCCGAGCCGCACCACCCCACCCCGGTCCACGTGCGGGTGAACGCCCTGTCCACCCCGTGGGCCGACACGGACCTGAAGACGCTGGCCGCCCTGCCCGGCGTCTCGGGCCTGCGCCTGCCGAAGGTGACGTGTCCCCGCGACGTCACGGACACGGCGGAGCGGACGGGCGCCGACGGCAGACGTCCACCCCTGTACGCCCTGCTGGAATCGGCGCTCGCCGTCGAGCACGCCTACGCCATCGCCTCCGCCCACCCCGCCCTGCACGGCATCTCCCTGGGCGAGGCCGACCTGCGGGCCGACCTGGGCCTGCGGTCGGACAGCGGCCTGGACTGGCCTCGCTCCCGCGTCGTCAACGCGGCCAGGGCGGCGGCCCTCGCCCCGCCGCCGCAGTCGGTACACCCGGACGTCCGCGACCTGAACGGCCTGGCGGCGACCTGCGCCCACGGCCGCGCGCTGGGCTTCCTGGGCCGGGCCGCCATCCACCCCCGGCAACTCCCGGTCATCGAACGGGCCTACCTCCCCACCCAGGAGGAGATCGACAAGGCCGAGGCCATCCTGGAGGCGGCGGCCACGAACAGGTCGGCCCAGGCCCTCCCGGACGGCACGTTCATCGACGCGGCGGTGGTCACCGAAGCGACCCGCACCATGACCCTCGCCCACCGCCCCTGACCGCCCCACCGTCACGGCGCGGCCCCACGGCGCCGGATCACCGGAACCACTGGCCGGCAGACGGCGAGGGCGCCCGGAGAACTCCGGGCGCCCTCGCCGACGTACGACCGGCCGTCACGTCTTCTTCGTCGCCGCCCCGGCGTCGTCGGCGGCCTCGGACGTCTTTTCCGCGGCCTCACCGTCGGCGACGTCGGCTTCGTCGGCCGCGTCGTCCCCGGCAGCAGCGTCGGCCTCGGCCTCATCGCCGGGGGCGCCCGGCTCCACCACGGCCTCGCGCCCCGGCCGCTTCCTGGCGGACAGCACGATGTAGGTCACCGCCAGCAGGAAGACGAACAGCGCGGTCCAGTTGTTCAGCCGCAGCCCCAGGATGTGGTGGGCGTCGTCGACCCGCATGTACTCGATCCAGAACCGGCCCGCGCAGTACGAGGCGACGTACAGCGCGAACGCCCGGCCGTGACCGAGGTTGAACCGGCGGTCGGCCCAGATCACCAGCACCGCGACACCGACGCACCACAGCGACTCGTACAGGAACGTCGGGTGGTAGTACCCCGGCACCCGCCCGTCCGCGGTGGACGTGATGTGCAGCGCCCAGGGAAGGTCGGTCTCCCGCCCGTACAGCTCCTGGTTGAACCAGTTGCCCCAGCGTCCGATGGCCTGCGCGAGGGCGATACCGGGCGCGACGGCGTCGGCGTACGCGGGCAGCGGGATGCCCCGCCGCCGGCAGCCGATCCACGCGCCGACCGCACCGAGGGCGATCGCGCCCCAGATGCCGAGGCCGCCTTCCCAGATCTTGAAGGCGTCCACCCAGTCACGGCCCTCGCTGAAGTACAGCTCGTAGTCCGTGATCACGTGGTAGAGCCGGCCGCCGACCAGGCCGAACGGCACCGCCCAGACCGCGATGTCGGCCACAGTGCCGGACCGGCCGCCGCGGGCGATCCAGCGCTTGTTGCCGTACCACACGGCTACGAAGACGCCGAGGATGATGCAGAACGCGTAGCCGCGCAGCGGGATGGGGCCGAGGTACAGCACTCCGCGCGACGGGCTGGGGATGTAGGCAAGTTCCATGGCAAGGTCGACGCTACCGTGCCGGGCGGGCCCGGTGCCGGGCAGCCCGGCTACGGCTCCATAACGGGCCGGGCCCGCGCCTCATCCCCGCGCGGTCTCCTGCACCTGCTGCTTGAGCTTGTCGGGCGTCATCGTCTGGTCCTGGAAGATGTTCTTGCCGTTGAGCAGCACGGTCGGCGTGCCGGTGAAGCCGCCCTTGCCGAAGGCCTCGTTGGACTTGTCGACCCAGCCGTCGTGCGTGCCGTCCTCGACGCACGTGCGGAACGCGGGGGTGTTCAGGCCGTCGACCTTCCCGGCCAGCTCGATCAGCTTCGCGTCGTCCGAGAAGGCGTCGTCGGTCTCCGGCGGCTGGTTGTCGTAGAGCACGTCGTGGTACGGCGTGAACCGGCCCAGGTCCTGCGCGCAGGCGGCGGCGTTCGCCGCGTTGCGCGAGCCGCTGCCGCCCATGTTGCCGTCGATGATCGTGGCCAGCCGGTACTCCACTCGCAGCTGGCCGGCGTCGGTCAGCTCGTGGATCGTCGAGCGGTAGGTCTTCTCGAAGGACTGACAGGCCGGGCAGCGGAAGTCCTCCCAGACCGTGAGCGTCGACTTGGCGGTGTCCTTGCCGACCGGGATGGCGAGGTTCTCCTCGCCGTTGGCCCCCGAGGGCGCCACGACCGGGCCCGCGCTGCCCTGGTCGTCCTTGCCGGCGTTCGCGGCGACCACCCCGATCACCGCCGCCAGGCCGAGGACGCCCACCACCGCCGCGCCCACGATCAGTGCCCGTCGGCGCTTCTCCGCGGCCTTCTGCTTCTCACGCTCGACCGCCAGCCGCTCCCGGGCGGTGCGCTTTCCGTCACGGTTGTTCTCGCTCACACCCCGCAGAACGAACCGGGGAGGCGCACCGCGCCTCCCCGGTCGCGAGTCCACCCGGACGAGGGACCCGTATGACTTCCCGATGGGTACCCGTGGGGGTTTCCGGCTCGCTACGCCTGTCCGCGCACGCCCTTCGCCAGGTCACCCGCGAGCGCGCGGACCGCCTCGACACCGGCCGCGTCGTCCGGCGCGTCCAGCATCCGCCTGACGAACGCCGAGCCGACGATCACGCCGTCGGCGAAGCCGGCCACCTCGGCGGCCTGCGCCGCGTCGGAGACGCCGAGCCCGACGCAGACCGGCAGGTCCGTGCCGGTGGCGCGGGTGCGCTCGACCAGGCCCCGGGCCTGCGCGCCGACGGACTCGCGGGTGCCCGTGACGCCCATCAACGAGGCGGCGTACACGAAGCCGCTGCCCGCCGTGGTGATCTGCGCGAGCCGCTCGTCCTTGCTGCTCGGAGCCACGACGAAGACCGTCGCCAGGCCGTGCTTCTCGGCGTGCTCGCGCCACAGCGCCGACTCCTGCACGGGCAGGTCGGGCAGGATGCAGCCGGCGCCGCCCGCCTCGGCGAGCTCGGCGGTGAAGCGCTCGACGCCGTAGCGGTCGATGGGGTTCCAGTAGGTCATGACGAGGATCGGCTTGCCGGTGGCCTCGTACGCCTCGCGGACCGTGCGCATGACGTCCGCGATCCTGACGCCGCCGCGCAGGGCGATGTCGTCGGCGGTCTGGATGACCGGGCCGTCGAGCACGGGGTCGCTGTGCGGCAGCCCGACCTCCACGACGTCGGCGCCGCCGTCGAGGACGGCCTTGATCGCCTCGATGCCCCCGTCCACGGTCGGGAACCCGGCCGGCAGGTAGGCGATGAGGGCGGAGCGCCCCTCGGACCTGGCCGCGGCCAGGGTGTCGCTCAGCAGCCGGATGTTCCCGCTCACTTGGCGTCCCCCTCGATCTCGGCGGTGTCGGCCGCGTCCGCGGCGACCTCGGCGTCGGTGTCGTACAGGCCGAAGTAGCGGGCGGCGGTGTCCATGTCCTTGTCGCCGCGGCCCGACAGGTTGACCACGATCAGTCCGTCCGGACCCAGCTCGCGCCCGACCTCCAGGGCGCCGGCGAGCGCGTGGGCGCTCTCGATGGCCGGGATGATCCCCTCGGTCCGCGACAGCAGCCGCAGGGCCTGCATCGCGGCGTCGTCGGTGACGGCGCGGTACTCGCCGCGGCCGGTGTCCTTGAGGTAGGAGTGCTCGGGGCCGATGCCGGGATAGTCGAGTCCGGCCGAGATCGAGTACGGCTCGGTGATCTGGCCTTCCTCGTCCTGGAGGACGTACGACCGCGAACCGTGCAGGATGCCGGGCTCGCCCGCGGTCAGGGTGGCCGCGTGCTCGCCGGTCTCCACGCCGTGCCCGGCGGGCTCGCAGCCGATCAGGCGGACGTCCGTGTCCGGGATGAAGGCGTGGAACAGGCCGATGGCGTTGGATCCGCCGCCGACGCAGGCGATGGCGGCGTCCGGGAGGCGGCCGGCGCGCTCCAGGAGCTGGCGGCGCGCCTCGACGCCGATCACGCGGTGGAAGTCGCGGACCATGGCGGGGAAGGGGTGCGGGCCGGCGACGGTGCCGAACAGGTAGTGGGTGTGGTCGACGTTGGCGACCCAGTCGCGGAAGGCCTCGTTGATGGCGTCCTTCAGCGTGCGGCTGCCGGACTTCACGGCGACGACCTCGGCGCCGAGCATGCGCATCCGGGCCACGTTGAGGGCCTGGCGCCGGGTGTCGATCTCGCCCATGTAGATGGTGCACTCGAGGCCGAAGAGCGCGCAGGCGGTGGCCGTGGCGACACCGTGCTGGCCGGCGCCGGTCTCGGCGATGACGCGGGTCTTGCCCATGCGCTGGGTGAGCAGGGCCTGGCCGAGCACGTTGTTGATCTTGTGGGAACCGGTGTGGTTGAGGTCCTCCCGCTTGAGGAAGACGCGGGCGCCACCGGCGTGCCGGGCGAACCGGGGCACCTCGGTGAGGGCGCTCGGGCGGCCGGTGTAGTGGACGAGCAGCTCGTCGAGCTCGCGGGCGAACTCGGGGTCTGCCTTGGCCTTGTCGTACTCGACGGCGACCTCGTCCACGGCGGCGACGAGCGCCTCCGGGATGAACTTGCCGCCGAACGCGCCGAAGTAGCCGTCGGCGCTGGGGACCCGGCCCTCGGGGTCGGGAACGAAGAACTCGCTGGGCATGCGGAAACCTCACGGTGAGTGTGTGGAACGACACTGTTCGCCGTGGGGGGCAGGGATGTCAGTCGGCTGCGGGCCGTGTGCGGCTCGTCGCACGGTTCCCGGCGCCCCCGAGGAGGCGCTGCCATCGACGTCCGTTCACCTGGCCCGGTTCGTCACCGATGACGTAACGGACCCGGCGGCCGTGCACCCGGCGGGCGGGGGCGCGGCAGCCGCGCGGGCGGCAGCCGCGCGCGAGGCGGGCATGCCGGTCCGGGGTCGTCGTCGTGGTCGTCATCGTGGCCAAGCCTACCGGCGGGTCAGCCCCGGCCGTGCCGCAGTGCGGGGTGGGCGCCCGCGGCCACCAGGTCGGACACCGCCGTCCTGGGGTCCTTGCCGGTGACGAGGGACTCGCCGACCAGAACGGCGTCGGCGCCCGCGTTGGCGTAGGCGATCAGGTCGTGCGGGCCGCGGATGCCGGACTCGGCGACCTTGACGACGCCCTCCGGGATCTCCGGCGCGACGCGCTCGAAGGTGCCGCGGTCGACCTCCAGCGTCTTCAGGTTGCGCGCGTTGACGCCGATGAGCTTGGCGCCCGCGTCGACCGCGCGGTCGACCTCGTCCTCGTCGTGCACCTCGACGAGCGGGGTGAGCCCGATGGACACCGCCCGCTCGATCAGGGACTCCAGGGCGGGCTGGTCCAGGGCCGCGACGATCAGCAGCGCGAGGTCGGCGCCGTACGCCCGGGCCTCCCACAGCTGGTACGAGGTGACGATGAAGTCCTTGCGCAGCACGGGGATGTCCACGCGCGCGCGGACCGCCTCCAGGTCGGCGAGGGAGCCGCCGAAGCGGCGCTGCTCGGTGAGGACGGAGATGACGGCCGCGCCGCCCGCCTCGTAGTCCGCGGCGAGACCGGCCGGGTCGGCGATCGCGGCCAGCGCGCCCTTGGAGGGGCTGGACCGCTTGACCTCGCAGATCACCTTGACGCCCTCGCCGCGCAGGGCGGCCAGTCCGTCCTTGGCCGCGGGGGCCTTCGCCGCGCGCTCCTTGAGCTCGTCGAGGCTCACGCGCGCCTGCCGCTCCGCGAGGTCGGCACGGACTCCGTCGATGATCTCGTCGAGCACACTCACGCGAGTGGCCCCCTTCCAGACGGTTGACTGCTACAGCGCTCGGTCCCGGTCCGCGGCCCGTTCCTCGGGCCGGGGCCGGAGGGTGACCGGGGGCGAAACCTGTGGTCACTGCGATGGTATCCGGAGCGGGGCGTAGGCCTCGCATCCGGTTGACGCCGGTCCCACTACCTGGACATGGGCCAGTTGATCAAGGGCGGAGCCAGCCACCGATGGGCAGGTTCCGGACAACCGTGAAGAGCAGCAGCAACGCGCCCGCGGTCCACAGGTGCGCCGGCCGCGGGTCGAGGCGCACCGGGCGGCCGCGGGCCGCGCGGACCACCCAGACGGTCCACAGGACGGCGAGGAGCAGCCAGCCGGCGACGGCGATCGCGTTGGCGTGCAGCGCCGCCGGGAGGTCGCCGTGCACGACGGCGTGCGCGCTGCGCAGGCCTCCGCAGCCGGGGCAGTACAGGCCGGTGAACCGCAGCAGCGGGCAGACGGGGTAGTGGCCGGGTTCGTTGGGGTCGACGGCGCCCACGTAGGCGAAGGCGGTGGCGACGGCCGCGAGGACGCCGGCGGGGGCGGCCAGCCGTCTCGCGGCGGTGCCGCGGCTGTCGGCGTTCATGTCCCGCATTGTGCCCGGCCCGGGTGTGGACGCACGCGAGGGGCGGCCCGGCGTCGTGCCGGGCCGCCCCTCGACCGGGTCGTGGCGGTCTGCCGTGCGGAACGGATCAGCTCTCGGCGGCGACCGGCTCGCGCGTGGTCACTTTCCGCGCGGGCTGCTTCGCGGAGGACGACATCCGAAGGGGCTGCGCCTTGGGGGCGCCCAGGCCCATCGCGCGCATGATCAGGCCGATGACACCGCCCAGGAGCACGATCACCATGCCGCCCCAGAAGCCGAGCGGGTTGTCCATCACCATGAAGGCGCCCGCGACGCAGAAACCGATGAAGGTGACGATGACACCGGTCCAGGCGGCGGGGGTGTGACCGTGCCCGTGGCTGCTGTCCGCCATTGCTTGCTCCTCGTTGCCGTATGCAGTGGGTGAGCCTGACGCTCGTCGTTCATTGTCCCGTACGCGTGCGCGTGCCGTGCGCCTGGGGCCGATTCCAGGTGCGTCTGTTTCGCCACATCGGGGCGGGTGGCGTGCGGGTCCGATGACGCCCCTTGGGGGACGGGTGACCGCGCGACCAGCCGTGACGGCGCCCCGGACGACCAGTCGCCCGTGGCGGCACCTCAGCGGGCCGCCGACACCGGGCGGGCCCCTACGCCGGGCCGGTCCCGGTCGGGTCCTCGCCGCGGTCCAGGGCCTTCCAGAGGTCCTCGGGCCGGTCGGGGTCCACGGCCGCGGCGCTGCGGCGGGCGCGGGGGGCGCCGCCGCGCTCGTAGCGGCCGGACATCGCGGGCCACAGGTGGCCGTAGCGCAGGGCGAGCAGCCCGGCCAGCAGGATGAGGGCGCCGCCCACGGCCGCGGCGTACGGCCACGGGGTGTGGGTGAGGGCGGCCACGGTGGCGGAGGTGTCGCCGGAGGCCTGCGCGGCCTTCTCGTCGAGCGCGGAGCTGTCGGAGGCGCCGGCCAGGGCCGCGGCGACGGTGCCGGCACCGCACAGCGTGAGCAGCCCGGCCACGATGAGCCGGCCGGCCCGGCGCACGGCGAAGACGGCGACGAGCGCGGCCAAACCCACTATGGCGAGGGCGGCGGGGACGCCGGTGACGTCACTGCCCATGGCGGTCAGCGGGAAGGAGCCGCCGGCCACCGTCGCGGTGCCCTCCGACCACTGCTGACGGGTGGCCAGCAACGCCAGGGCCGCGCCGAGCGCACCGCTGAGCAGGGCCAGGGCGAGACTCAGGCGTCCGGCGCGCGCGGGTCCGGAGGCTTCGGGACGGGGGTGAGGAGCAGCAGTCACGTACTCCACTATCGCCTGCCGTCGGAGTCAACAGTCACCCGGGTTCACGTGAGAAGCGCCCTATTGCGCCGGATCGTTCGTCTCCTGCGGTTCCAGCCGGTTCGCCGTGTGCACCGCGCGCAGGACCGCCGCCGCCTTGTTGCGGCACTCCGTGTCCTCGGCGACCGGGTCGGAGTCGGCGACGATGCCGGCGCCCGCCTGCACGTACGCGGTGCCGTCGCGCAGCAGGGCGGTGCGGATGGCGATGGCGGTGTCGGAGTCGCCGGCGAAGTCGAGGTAGCCGACGCAGCCGCCGTACAACCCGCGCCGGGACGGCTCCAGTTCGTCGATGATCTGCATGGCGCGCGGCTTCGGCGCGCCGGAGAGGGTGCCCGCGGGGAAGCAGGCCGTCAGCACGTCGAACGCGGTGCGGCCGGCCGCGACCCGGCCGGTGACCGTGGAGACGATGTGCATCACGTGCGAGTACCGCTCGACGGACATGAAGTCGACGACCTCCACCGAGCCGGGCTCGCAGACCCGTCCGAGGTCGTTGCGGCCGAGGTCGACCAGCATGAGGTGCTCGGCGCGCTCCTTGGGGTCGGCGAGCAGCTCCTCGGCCAGCGTCTGGTCCTCCTGCGGGGTGGCGCCCCGGGGCCGGGTGCCGGCGATGGGATGCACCATCGCCTGCCCGTCCTCGACCTTGACCAGCGCCTCGGGCGAGGAGCCGACGACGTCGAAGCCGTCGAAGCGGAGCAGGTACATGTACGGCGAGGGGTTGGTCGCCCGGAGCACCCGGTAGACGTCGAGCGCGCTCGCCGTGCAGGGCGTCTCGAACCGCTGCGACGGTACGACCTGGAAGGCCTCGCCGGCCCGGATGCGCTCCTTGATGTCCTCGACGGCCGCCTGGAAGTCGGCGCCGCCCCACAGCGCGCTGTACTCCGGCAGCTCGGAGGGTGGCAGCACGGCGGGCGGCTGGGCCACCGCGCGCGTGAGGTCGGCCTCCATGGCGTCGAGGCGGGCCACGGCGTCCGCGTAAGCCTCGTCGACGCCGGTGTCGAGGTCGTTGTGGTTGATCGCGTTGGCGATCAGCAGGACGGAGCCCTCCCAGTGGTCCATCACCGCGAGGTCGCTGGTCAGCAGCATGGTCAGCTCGGGCAGCCGCAGGTCGTCCCGCTCGCCGGGCCCGATCTTCTCCAGGCGGCGGACGATGTCGTAGCCGAGGTAGCCGACCATGCCGCCGGTGAAGGGCGGCATGCCGTCCTGATGGGGCGTGTGCAGGGCCTCGATGGTGGCGCGCAGGGCGGCCAGCGGGTCGCCGTCGACGGGCACGCCCACGGGGGGCTCGCCCAGCCAGTGCGCCCGGCCGTCCCGCTCGGTGAGCGTGGCGGCGCTGCGGACGCCCACGAACGAGTAGCGGGACCAGGAGCGGCCGTTCTCCGCGGACTCCAGCAGGAAGGTGCCGGGGCGTTCGGCGGCGAGCTTGCGGTACAGCCCGACCGGGGTGTCGCCGTCGGCCAGGAGCTTGCGGGTCACGGGGATGACGCGGCGGTCGGTGGCCAGCTTGCGGAACGTCTCGAGGTCCATGGCGGCCGACCTTACTGACCCAGGGGCAGGACGTCGGAATCGAAGCAGGTGCGGGCGCCCGTGTGGCAGGCGGCGCCCACCTGGTCGACCTTGACGAGCACGGTGTCGGCGTCACAGTCCAGGGCGACGGACTTCACGTACTGGACGTGTCCCGAGGTGTCGCCCTTGACCCAGTACTCCTGGCGGCTGCGCGACCAGTACGTGCAGCGGCCCGTCGTCAGCGTGCGGTGCAGGGCCTCGTCGTCCATCCAGCCCAGCATCAGCACCTCACCGGTGTCGTACTGCTGGGCGATGGCGGGCAGGAGCCCGTCGGCGCTGCGCTTCAAGCGCGCGGCGATGTCGGGGGCGAGGCTGCTGGGGGGCGGGCTACTGGTCATGGGTGCCATTGTGCCGCGCCGCACCGACGGTCCCGGGCGCCGTCCACTGTGCGGTACGAACACCCGGTCGTAGGCTTTCTGCATGTCGACCTTTGCCAAGCGTGAACGGCTTCTTCTCGCCGACCTCTTGGAGACCGCCGGTCCGGAGGCGCCGACCCTGTGCGAGGGCTGGCTGACCCGTGACCTGGCCGCGCACGTGGTCGTGCGCGAGCGCCGTCCGGACGCCGCCGGCGGCGTGCTGATCAAGCAGCTCGCGCCCCGCCTGGAGAAGGTGATGGAGGAGTACGCGGCGAAGCCGTACGAGGAGCTGATCCAGCTCATCCGCACCGGACCGCCCCGGTTCTCACCCTTCCAGCTCAAGCAGATCGACGAAGTGTCGAACACGATCGAGTTCTACGTCCACACCGAGGACGTGCGCCGCGCCCAGTCCGACTGGACGCGCCGCGAGCTCGACCCGGTCTTCCAGGACGCCCTGTGGTCCCGGCTGGAGCGCACCGCCCGGCTGATGGGCCGCGGCGTGCCCACGGGCCTGGTGCTGCGCCGCCCCGACGGCCAGACGGCGGTCGCCCACCGCGGCACCCCGGTGGTCACGGTGACGGGTGAGCCGTCCGAGCTGCTGCTGTACGTCTACGGCCGGCGCGACGCCGCCAAGGTGGACGTGGACGGCGACGCGGACGCCATCGCCAAACTGGACGAGGGCAGGCAGCTCGACATCTGAGGGCGGTGGCGGGGCAGCCGGGTCAGCGTACGGGGTGGCCCGCCGCGCGCAGCGTCGCCTTCACCTCGCCGATCCGCAGGTCGCCGAAGTGGAACACCGAGGCCGCGAGGACGGCGTCCGCGCCCGCCGCGACGGCCGGCGGGAAGTCGGCCAGCCGGCCCGCGCCGCCGGAGGCGATCACCGGCACGGTGACGTGCTTGCGGACGGCGGAGATCATCTCGAGGTCGTAGCCGTCCTTGGTGCCGTCCGCGTCCATCGAGTTGAGCAGGATCTCGCCGGCGCCCAGCTCGGCGGCCCGGTGCGCCCACTCGACGGCGTCGATGCCGGTGCCCCGGCGACCGCCGTGGGTCGTCACCTCGAAGGAGCCCGAGTCGGTGCGGCGGGCGTCCACCGACAGCACCAGCACCTGCCGGCCGAACCGCTCGGCGATCTCCCGGATCAGGTCGGGGCGGGCGATGGCCGCCGTGTTGACGCCCACCTTGTCGGCGCCCGCGCGCAGCAGCCGGTCCACGTCCTCGGCCGTGCGCACGCCGCCGCCGACCGTCAGCGGGATGAACACCTGCTCGGCGGTGCGGCGCACCACGTCGTAGGTGGTCTCCCGGTTGCCGGAGGACGCGGTGATGTCCAGGAACGTCAGCTCGTCGGCGCCCTCGGCGTCGTACACCTTGGCCATCTCGACGGGGTCGCCCGCGTCGCGCAGGTTCTGGAAATTGACGCCCTTGACGACCCGGCCGTTGTCCACGTCCAGGCAGGGGATGACTCGGACCGCCAGGGTCATGACTGCTCGGCTCCTCTGCATGCCTCTACTTCGACTTCGACCAGGATGCGCGGGTCCACGAAGCCCTCCACCACGAGGAGGGTGGACACCGGGCGCACCGTGCCGAAGAGTTCCTGGTGGGCCCGGCCCACCTCGTCCACGTCCCGTTGATGCGTCAGGTACATCCGGGTGCGGATCACGGACCCCACACCGAGCCCGAACTCGGCGATCGCCTCGATGGCGCTGGTGAAGGCCACCTTGGCCTGCTCGTACGGGTCGCCCTCCCCGTACAGCACGCTGCCCTTGAAGGCCGTCGTGCCTCCCACCAGGATCCGGTCGCCCGCCGCTACGGCGCGTGAGAAACCGAAGGACTCCTCCCAGGGACTTTCGCTCTGCACCCGCCGTACGGCATCGGACGTCATGACACTGTGTCCTTCGTCAAGAGGTGGCCTCCAGGGCCTCTTCCAGGGTGAACGCCTTCGCGTACAGCGCCTTCCCGACGATCGCGCCCTCGACACCGAGCGGCGCGAGCTCGGCGATGGCCCGCAGGTCGTCCAGCGAGGAGACCCCGCCGGAGGCCACGACCGGGCGGTCGGTCGCCGCGCACACGTTCCTCAGCAGCTCCAGGTTGGGGCCCTGCAGGGTGCCGTCCTTGGCGATGTCGGTGACGACGTACCGGGCGCAGCCCTCCTTGTCGAGGCGCTCCAGCGTCTCGTAGAGGTCACCGCCGTCCCGGGTCCAGCCGCGTCCGCGCAGGGTCGTGCCGCGGACGTCGAGACCGACGGCGATCTTGTCGCCGTGCTCGGCGATGACCTGGGCGACCCACTCGGGGGTCTCCAGGGCCGCGGTGCCGAGGTTCACGCGGGTGCAGCCGGTGGCGAGGGCGGCGGCGAGGGTGTCGTCGTCGCGGATGCCGCCGGACAGCTCCACCTTGATGTCCATCGCCCTCGCGACCTCGGCGATCAGCGCGCGGTTGTCGCCGGTGCCGAAGGCGGCGTCCAGGTCGACCAGGTGCAGCCACTCGGCGCCCGCCCGCTGCCAGGTGAGGGCGGCCTCCAGGGGGGAGCCGTAGGAGGTCTCCGTGCCGGACTCGCCGTGCACGAGGCGGACGGCCTGGCCGTCGCGGACGTCGACGGCGGGGAGGAGTTCGAGCTTGGCCATGTCTCTAGAGGGTTCCGATCCAGTTGGTGAGCAGCTGCGCGCCGGCGTCGCCGGACTTCTCGGGGTGGAACTGCGTCGCCCACAGGGCGCCGTTCTCCACGGCGGCCACGAACGGCTTGCCGTGCGTGGACCAGGTCACCTTGGGGGCGGTCATCGCCGGGTTGTGCGTCTCGAGCCTCCAGTCGTGGACGGCGTAGGAGTGCACGAAGTAGAACCGCGCGTCGGCGTCCAGGCCGGCGAACAGCTCGGAGTCGGCCGGTGCCTCGACGGTGTTCCAGCCCATGTGGGGCACGATGTCGGCCTGCAGCGGCTCGACGGCCCCGGGCCACTCGTCGAGGCCGTCGGTCTCGACGCCGTGCTCGATGCCCCGGGCGAAGAGGATCTGCATGCCGACGCAGATGCCCATGACGGGGCGCCCGCCGGCCAGCCGCCGGTCGACGATCCAGTCGCCGCGCGCCTCCTTCAGACCCGTCATGCAGGCGGCGAAGGCGCCCACACCGGGCACCAGCAGGCCGTCCGCGTTCATGGCCCTGTCGAAGTCGCGGGTTATCTCGACGTCGGCGCCCACGCGCGCGAGGGCGCGTTCGGCCGACCTCACGTTGCCGAAGCCGTAGTCGAAGACCACGACGCTCTTGGCGGTGCTCAATTCCACACCTCCAGACGCAGGACGCCCGCGACCAGACACATCGCGGCACCGATGGACAGCAGCACGATGAGGCCCTTCGGCATCTGCTGCTTGGCGAAGGAGATGATGCCGCCGACCAGGAAGAGACCGACGACGATCAGCAGGGTGGAGATGCCGTTCACAGCGCGCCCTTCGTGGAGGGCAGGATGCCGGCCGCGCGCGGGTCGCGCTCGGCGGCGTAGCGCAGTGCCCGCGCCAGCGCCTTGAACTGGCACTCCACGATGTGGTGCGCGTTGCGTCCGTACGGCACGTGCACGTGCAGCGCGATCTGCGCCTGGGCGACGAAGGACTCCAGGATGTGCCGGGTCATCGTCGTGTCGTACTCGCCGATCATCGGCGCCATGTTCTCCGGCTCGGTGTGCACCAGGTAGGGGCGGCCGGACAGGTCGACGGTGACCTGGGCGAGGGACTCGTCCAGCGGGACCGTGCAGTTGCCGAAGCGGTAGATGCCCACCTTGTCGCCGAGCGCCTGCTTGAAGGCGGCGCCCAGGGCGAGGGCGGTGTCCTCGATGGTGTGGTGCGAGTCGATGTGCAGGTCGCCCTCGGTCTTCACGGTCAGGTCGAACAGACCGTGCCGGCCGAGCTGGTCGAGCATGTGGTCGTAGAAGCCGACCCCGGTCGACACATCGACCTTGCCGGTGCCGTCGAGGTCGATCTCGACGAGGACCGACGTCTCCTTGGTCGTGCGCTGCACGCGTCCCACGCGGCTCATGAACTCTGCTCCTTCTTCAACTCACGGACCGCGTCGAGGAACGCGTCGTTCTCCTGGGGCGTCCCGGCGGTGACCCGCAGCCACCCCGGTACCCCGTTGTCCCGGACCAGGACGCCCCGGTCGAGGATCTTCCGCCAGGCGTCGTGGGCGTCGGCGAACCGCCCGAACTGCACGAAGTTCGCGTCCGACTCGGTGACGTCGTAGCCGATCGCGCGCAGTTCGGCGACCAGCCGGTCCCGTTCGGTCTTCAGCTGCTCGACGTATCCGAGCAGCGTGTCGGTGTGCTCCAGGGCGGCCAGGGCGGTCGCCTGGGTGACGGCCGACAGGTGGTACGGCAGCCGTACGAGCTGGACGGCGTCGACGACGGCCGGGTCCGCCGCGAGATAGCCGAGGCGCAGGCCGGCCGCGCCGAAGGCCTTGGACATGGTCCGGGAGATCACCAGGTGCGGACGGCCCGCCAGCAGCGGCAGCAGCGAGTCGCCGTGGCTGAACTCGACGTACGCCTCGTCCACGACCACCATCGACGGCTTCGCCGCCTGCGCGGCGTCGTACAGGGCCACCACCGTCTCGCGGGAGACCGCGTTGCCGGTGGGGTTGTTGGGGGTGGTGATGAAGACGACGTCGGGCCGGTGCTCGGCGATCGCGCGCTCGGCCGCGGCGGGATCGATGGTGAAGTCCTCGTTGCGGGGACCGGAGACCCAGCCGGTGCCCGTCCCGCGCGCGATCAGGCCGTGCATCGAGTACGACGGCTCGAAGCCGATGGCCGTACGGCCCGGTCCGCCGAACGTCTGGAGCAGCTGCTGGATGACCTCGTTGGAGCCGTTGGCCGCCCAGACGTGGGCCGGGCCGACCTCGTACCCGGACGTCTTCGTCAGGTACTCGGCGAGCCTGGTGCGCAGCTCGACGGCGTCGCGGTCCGGGTAGCGGTTGAGGTTGCGGGCCGCCGCACGCACCCGCTCGGCGATCCGTTCGACCAGCGGTTCGGGCAGCGGGTAGGGGTTCTCGTTGGTGTTCAGCCGTACGGGGACGTCCAGCTGGGGCGCGCCGTAGGGGGACTTGCCGCGCAGCTCGTCCCGTACGGGGAGGTCGTCGATACCGGTCACTTGCTCTCGGGAACCTTCCATCCGAACCGCGCCTTGATCGCCGCGCCGTGCGCGGGCAGGTCCTCCGCCTCCGCCAGCGTCACGACGTGGTGCGCGACCTCGGCCAGCGCGTCCTTCGTGTAGTCGACGATGTGGATGCCGCGCAGGAAGGACTGCACGGACAGGCCCGAGGAGTGGCAGGCGCAGCCGCCGGTGGGCAGGACGTGGTTGGACCCGGCCGCGTAGTCGCCGAGCGAGACCGGCGCCCAGGGGCCGACGAAGACGGCGCCGGCGTTGCGCACCCGGTCGGCGACCGCGGCGGCGTCGGCCGTCTGGATCTCCAGGTGCTCGGCGCCGTACGCGTCGACCACCCGCAGTCCCTCGTCGATGCCGTCGACCAGGACGATCGCCGACTGCTTGCCCTTGAGGGCCGGCACGATCCGGTCGTCGATGTGCCTGGTGGCCGCGACCTGCGGCTCGAGTTCCTTCTCCACCGCGTCCGCGAGCTCGGTGGAGTCGGTGACCAGGACGGCCGCCGCCAGCGGGTCGTGCTCGGCCTGGCTGATCAGGTCGGAGGCGACGTGCACCGGGTCGGCACCGGCGTCGGCGAGGATCGCGATCTCGGTCGGGCCGGCCTCGGCGTCGATGCCGATCTTGCCGGTGAAGTAGCGCTTGGCGGCGGCGACCCAGATGTTGCCGGGGCCGGTGACCATGTTGGCGGGCGGGCAGGACTCGGTGCCGTAGGCGAACATCGCCACGGCCGTGGCGCCACCGGCGGCGTACACCTCGTCGACGCCGAGCAGGGCGCACGCGGCGAGGATCGTCGGGTGCGGCAGCCCGCCGAAGTCGGCCTGGGCCGGGGAGGCGAGCGCGATCGACTCGACGCCGGCCTCCTGTGCGGGCACGACGTTCATGACCACGGACGACGGGTAGACCGAGCGGCCGCCCGGCGCGTACAGCCCGACGCGCTCGACCGGCACCCACTTCTCGGTGACCGAGCCGCCGGGCACGACCTGGGTGGTGTGGGTGGAGCGGCGCTGCTCGCGGTGGACGAGCCGGGCCCGCCGGATCGACTCCTCCAGGGCCGCGCGCACGGCCGGGTCGAGCTCCTGAAGCGCACGGGTCAGCGCCGCCGGCGGGACCCGGACCTGGTCGAGCTTGACACCGTCGAACTTCTCGGCGAAGTCGATCAGCGCCGCGTCGCCCCGATGATGCACGGCCTCGCAGATCGGACGCACCTTCTCCAGGGCGGCCTGAACGTCGAATTCGGCTCGGGGCAGCAGGTCGCGCAGGGCGGGACCCTCCGGGAGGGCGTCGCCGCGCAGATCGATTCGGGAGATCACACACCCAATTCTCGCAGACCCGGACGCGGCGCCGTCCGCGCGTATCAGTGGCTGATACGAGACTCCGCTCACGCCGTGCGCCACCGGCCGGAACACCGTCCTCACGTTGCGCGTTCGGCGCGTCACTCAGCGGGCATGAACGGCAGTACGAAACCGATGAGTAGCCGGGGGGGGGAAGGGACCACCGTGACCGAGGGGGCCGGCATCCGGGACGGGGACCTGCCGGACGACCTGACCGCCGCCGAGGCGGGCATGTGGCAGGCCTTCCGCAACGGCAGCGTGTACGACCTGAGCAGCGGCGACACGGCCGTCGACGATCCGCACGGCGGCCATCCGTGGGGGCCGGAGCGGACCGTGCGGGCCCGCACCGTGTGCTGGCTGCTGCTGGACGGGCCGCCCGCCCTCGCGGGCCGGGTGGCCTCACTGAAGCTCACCGGCATCCAGGTCAGCGGCAGCCTGGACCTCGCGGGCGGCACGGTCACGCCGTACGTCGAGCTGCGGAGCTGCCGCTTCGAGCGGGAGATCCTGCTGCCGGAGGCCCGGTTCACGACCGTGCGGCTGGTGAACTGCTCGGTGCCGCGGCTGGAGGCGGCGCGCGTGCAGACCGAGGGCGATCTGCACCTGCCGCGCTGCCGGTTCCTGGGCGGCGTCCGGCTGACCGACGCGCAGATCGGCACCGACCTGCTGCTCAACCAGGCGGTGGTGTACCGGGACCGCACCGGCCGCTCGATCTCCGCGGACGGCATGACCGTCGGCCAGGACCTCCAGGCCGAGATGCTGGAGTCGCACGGCGAGCTGAGCCTGCGCAGCGCGAACGTGGGCGTCTCGCTCAGTCTGCGCGGGGCCCGGCTGCGCAACCCGTACACCCGGCTCGCGCTGAACGCCCCGCAGCTGACCGTCGAGCGCACGCTGTACCTCTCCCCGGCGGGCGTCGGCGGCCCGCAGCTCGCCGGGCGCACACCGCCGCGCGGGACGCGGATGCAGCACTTCGAGTGCCACGGCGGGGTGCGCCTCGACGACGGCCGGTTCGGGGACGCCGTCGACCTGGAACGCGCCCGGTTCGTCCTCACCGACGAGCAGGAGCTGTCGCTGCGCCGGGTGCAGGCGCCCGAGCTGCGCTTCCTCGGGGAGCGGCCGCAGCGCGGCAAGGTGGTGCTGTCCGGCGCGCGGGTCGTCAACCTGGTCGACCGGGCGAGCAGCTGGCCGGGCCCCGGCAATCTGCACATGCCGGGCTTCGCCTACGAGAACCTGGTGCCGCGGGGACCGTTCCCGCTGACCGAGCGGCTGGAGTGGGTGGCCGCCGCGACCGCCGAGTACCACCCGGAGCCGTACGAGCGTCTGGCCGCCGTGCTGCGGGCGAGCGGGGAGGACGAGGACGCGCGCGAGGTGCTGCTCGCCAAGCAGCGCCGCCGCCGGGAGACGCTGCCGCCGGCCGCCAAGCTCTGGGGGTACGCCCAGGACCTGACCGTGGCCTACGGGTACCGGCCGGGGCGGGCCGCGGTGTGGATGGCGGTGCTGTGGGCGGCCGGCTCGCTGGCGTTCGCGTACGCCGGACCGCCCCGCACCGGCGGCGGCCCGGTTCAGCCGCCGTGGAACCCGGCCCTGTTCGCCCTCGATCTGCTGCTGCCGGTGATCGACCTGGGTCAGGTGGGTGTGTGGCGCCTGGACGGCGGCTGGCAGTGGCTGGCGGCCGCGCTGGTCCTGCTCGGCTGGGTCCTCGCCACGACGGTGGCGGCGGGGGCGACACGGCTGCTGCGGCGCGACTGAGGGCCGCGCGGTGCCCGGGGAGTGGGCGGGGCGGACGCGCACGGCGCGGCGACCACTAGGCTCTTGGGTCGTGACCACCGTCCGGCTGCCGCTCTTCCCCCTGAACACGGTGCTGTTCCCGGGGCTCGTGCTCCCCTTGAACGTCTTCGAGGAGCGCTACCGCGCCATGATGCGCACGCTCGCGAAGACCCCCGAGGACGAACCGCGCCGCTTCGCCGTCGTGGCGATCCGCGACGGCCACGAGGTCGCGCCGAGCGCGCCCGGCATGCCCGACCCGACGGCGGCGCCCGAGCGGGGGCCGGCGGCCGGGTTCGGCGCCGATCCGGCCAAGGCGTTCCACGGCGTGGGCTGCGTGGCCGACGCGGCGACGATCCGGGAGCGGGCCGACGGCACGTTCGAGGTGCTGGCGACCGGGACGACCCGGGTGCGGCTGTTGTCGGTGGACGCGTCGGGGCCGTACCTCACGGCCGAGCTGGAGGAGCTGACCGAGGAGCCCGGCGACGAGGCGGGGGCACTGGCCGAGGGGGTGCTGCGGGCGTTCCGGCAGTACCAGAAGCGGCTGGCGGGGGCGCGGGAGCGGTCATTGTCGACCGGCGGGGAGCTGCCGGACGAGCCGTCGGTGGTGTCGTACCTGGTGGCCGCCGCGATGACGCTGGACACCCCGGCGAAGCAGCGCCTGCTCCAGGCGCCCGACACGGCGTCCCGCCTGCGGGACGAGCTGAAACTCCTTCGCTCCGAGACGGCCATCCTCCGTACGCTGCCGTCACTGCCGGCGGCGGACCTGACGCGGTCGCCGACCAGCCTGAACTGACCTTCGAACGACCTGGGGAACAGCCCGGATGGCCAAGAAGCCGAAGAAGAACCAGCAGTCCGGCGGCACGCCCGCGACGGTGGCACTGACGGCGGCGGGCGTGGACTTCACGGTCCACTCCTACGACCACGACCCGTCCCACCCCTCCTACGGCGAGGAGGCGGCGGAGGCGATGGGCGTCTCACCGGACCGCGTCTTCAAGACCCTGGTGGCGGACGTCGACGGCGCCCTGACGGTGGCGGTGGTCCCGGTGTCGGGCACGCTGGACCTGAAGGCCCTCGCCGCGGCGGTGGGCGGCAAGAAGGCGACGATGGCGGACCCGGCCCTGGCCGAGCGCACCACGGGCTACGTCCGCGGCGGCATCTCCCCCCTGGGCCAGCGCAAGAAGCTCCCCACCGTCCTGGACGCCTCGGCCTCCGCCCACACCACGATCTGCGTCTCGGCGGGCCGCCGGGGCATGGAGGTGGAGCTGTCGCCGGGAGACCTGGCCGGCCTCACGGCCGCGACCCTGGCCCCGATCGGCCGCGCCTGACCCTCGGCGGCAGCCCCGGTCCGGGTTCCCGCCCCGTCCTTCCCGACCCCTCGACGGCAGGCCCTTCCTCGGTTAAGGAGAAAGGGCATGTCGAAGAGAACCCGGAAACGGAAATGGCGCGTACGCAAACGCCGGGCCAACCACGGACGGCGTCCGTCGTAGGCACCGGCGCCGGTCAGCCGCCCGCAGCCGATCCGGCCGGCTGCGGGCACCGGCGTCGAGCCGGCGCCGGGCGTCACGGAAGGGGGACAGCTACCGGGTCTCCCCGTGCGGCCCGTACCCCACCGGCTCGGGATCTCGGGGCCCGAACAACGCCATGAGCCCCAGATGCATCAGCAACCCGGCGAACGGCCAGGCCAGCAGCGCGCCCTTCGCCGCCAGCTTCAGCGGCGCAGAGAACGTGACGCCCTTGCCCACCGCCTTCGCGTGCGCCAGGACGTCCTGCGCGGGCCCGAGCCACACGCCCACCCGCCAGGCGAGCAGCGACCCGAGCAGGCCGCCGACCCCCAGCGCGACCACGTGCGGCACACTGCCACGCCGCCGTATCAGGAACACCAGGACGGCGCTCACCACGCCGAACGCCAGGGCGAGCAGAGTGAACGTTCCGTCGACTCCGACCGACTGCTCCCCCTCGGTGTCCCCGAGGTAGACGACCCAGACGCCGTTCGCCACGTCGCCGACCAGCGGCACCCGGGGCGCGAGCCAGTTCCACAGCAGCCCGAGCAGCACCCCGCACAGCGCCAGGACCACCGTGACCACGGCGGCCTGACGCACCTCGGTCCTCGTCCCGGGCCCGTCCCCGTCCTCACCCTTGCCGGCGTGAGCGCCTCCCTGAGCGCCGGCACGATCGTGCGCGCCCACTGCGTGCCCGGCCCCGGCCGGGGGCCACGCGTTGTGCGAGGACTGTTCGTGCGGCGGCGGAGGCGGCGTCAACGGTGCGGTCACCCTGACATCGTGCCAGGCCCGTCCGTGAGGCGCGTCACCGGACGGCGGCCCGGCGGTACGCCCAGGTGGCGGCGGCCAGTGAGATCACTCCGACCCCGGCGCACACGGCGAGGTCCGCGGCGACCCGGGTCCAGTCGGGGTGCGCGGAGAAGGTCCGCGCGTAGGCCTCGACGCCGTAGGTCGAGGGCAGCAGGTCCCGGGCGAAACGCACGATCTGCGGCATGCGCTCCGGCGGCAGCACGCCCAGCAGCAGCGCCGCCGACATGCCGAGCTGTCCCAGCAGGGTGGCCAGCTCCGGGCGCGGCGCGAGCAGCCCGAAGGCCGCGCCGAGCCCGGACAGCGCGGCCCCGGCCAGCGGGATGACCGCCAGCAGGATCCACAGGTTGGCCAGCGGCAGGCCGAACAGCACGCAGCCGACGACGGCGGTCACCAGCGTTCCCGGCACGGTGAAGGAGGCGTAGGCCGCGGCGGCTCCGAGGACCACCGCGGCCGGCGGTACCGGGAGGGTGGCGTAGTGGTCGAGTCCGCCGGTGGCGCGCAGCTGCCCGAAGTACTGGGCCAGCAGGTTCAACGCCACGAAGGCGACGACCACGACCGACGACCCGGCGACCACGGCCTGCGCCTCGCTGCCGCCGTCCACCACGCCCCGCATCATGATCATGATGCCGACGGACTGGAAGGTCGCCACGAACAGCAGCGGAATGCGCGCCACCCGCGCCCGGGACAGCTGCGCCCGGTAGACGGCCGCCAGCGACGGCCACAGCCGCGCGGGCGGCGCGAGCTCGGCCGCGCCCCGGGCCGTCTCCTCGGCGGCCAGGACACTGCCCGGCAGCACCTCTGCGGGTACGACACTCACCTCGCGCTGCTCCCCTTCCCCGCTTCCACTGCGGCCTTCCTGCCGTTGCGTACGGATGCGACGGCCCGGCGTCTCACGCTCATGCCCTGACCAGCCCTTGCCGCGCGGCCCCGCCGAGCGCCATGTACACGTCCTCCAGGCTCGGCGTGGTCAGGGTGAAGTCGTCCAGCGCGGCGAAGGCGGCCCCGCCGGTGACCGTCGAGACGACCGCGCGGGCCTCCTCCGGCGCCAGCCGCAGCGTCCAGCGCCGCCCGGACTGCACGACCCGGTTCCGCAGCGCGGCCACCTCCGGCACGTCCAGCGGGGCCCGCTCCCGCCACACGAGGTCGACCCGCACCTCACCGGCGACCCGCTCCTTCAGACCCGAGGGCGTGTCGCAGGCGATCACCCGCCCCTGGTCCAGGACGGCGACCCGGTCGAGGACGGTCTCGGCCTCGATGACGTTGTGGGTGACCAGCACGACGGTCGTGCCGCGCTCGGCGCGCCGCCGGTCCACGGCGGACCACACCGCCCGCCTCGCCTCGGGGTCCATCGCCGCGGTCGGCTCGTCCAGCACCAGCAGCGGCCGCTCCCCCACCAGCGCCGCGGCGACACAGGCCAGCCGCCGCTGCCCGCCGGACAGCTTGCGCAGCGGCCGCCCGGCGATCCCGGTGAGCCCCAGCTCCTCCAGCACGGCGTCCCGCTCGTCCCGCGCCCGCCGCACGTCCAGGCCGCGCAGCCGCCCGGTGGTCTCGGCGGCGAGGGACACGGTCAGCTCGTCCAGGGCGGTGGACTCCTGACCCAGGTAGGCCAGGATCCGCGAGGCCCGCTCCGGGTGGCGCACGATGTCGTGCCCGAGGATCTCCACGCTGCCGCTGTCGGGCCGCATCAGTCCGGTCAGCTGGCGCACGAGGGTGGACTTGCCCGCGCCGTTCGGTCCGAGCAGTCCGAAGATCTCACCGCGGCGCACCTCCAGCCGCACGTCGTCGGTGGCCCTGACCTCGGGCGTTCCCGGCGCCCCGCGCCGGCCCCGCACCGCCGGATAGGTCTTCGTCAGCCCGCGCACCGCACACACGACCTCACCACTGTCCCGGTAGGTCGGTGCCGCGCGCGTACTCACAAGGAACGAGACTACGGGGTCGGCCGCCGCGGTTCGCCCTCGGGGGCCCGTGTCCGGGGTCGAACCGGTCGGTGCGGACCGGACGTGCGCGCGCCCTTACTGCTCCACGGCGGGCGCCGGTTCCGCCGCCGTCCGGACGTCGATCTCCCGCCAGAAACCGGCCCGGATCGCGTACCGGTCGTGCTCGTCGATCTGATCGTCCTTGTGGGCGAGCAGCCCGAACCGGGCGGCGTAGCGCAGCAGCTCCCCGTCGATCCGGTGGGGGATGCGGGGGTACATTCCGGACAGCTTCTGCAGGTGGCCCTGGTCGCCGAGCCGGGACATCCACCGCCGCGCGAACACCTGTCCGACCTCGTAGGGGTCCCCGCCGACGGTCGTGATGTCCTCCTCGCGGTCGGCCCAGCGCTGCTCCGCCGTGGTGAGCTGCGCCAGCGTCGGCATCGAAGCGACCTCGGGCGGCTCCGCGGCGGTTCCGGGGCGGTCCACCCACCCCTTGTCGGAGGACCAGCGCAGGGTCGCGGTGGCGGGCTGCGGGGGCTGCGGCCCGTGTGCCCGCAGCACCGCCAGGTCCTTGGGCGTCGGCACGCCCTTCGGTGCCGGCACCCGCTCCCCGGCGCCGTTCTGCGCGGCGGCCGGCGCGGTGCGCGGCGGCTCCTCGGCGGGCCGCTCGGCCGCCGGTGCGAGCGCGGAGTCCGGCAGCGGCGCGGACAGGATCGCGGCGATCTCCGGGCGCGGCGCGGGCGGCGGCGCGCAGATCCCGCCGAGTTCCTTGGCCCGGACCGCCTTGGTGATCCAGGTCCGGTCGAGCACGCGCCGCTCGTCGGCCTCGGCGACCAGGTCCTCGGACTGGTTGTAGTCCCCGTCGGCGGCCTGAACGGCCCACAGGTGCACGGCGACCCCGTGCTCCTTGGCGGCCATCATGCCCGGCAGCAGGTCGCCGTCGCCGGTCACCAGGACGATGTCGGAGCAGGCGCGGTTGCGGGCCAGCTCGGTGAGCTCGGCGTGCATCGCTGCGTCGACGCCCTTCTGATTCCACCGGCCGTCACTGCGCGTGAGCGCGCCGAGCCGTACCGTGACGCGGGGCATCACGCGCAGTCTGCGGTGCTCGGGCTGCGGGACGCGGTCGGGGGCGCCGTCGAACCAGTAGATGCGCAGCAGCGGCCGTTCGGTGTCGGACTCGGCGCGTTCGCGCAACCCCTGGATGAGGGCGGCGTGATCGACGGTGATGCGGGACCGTGAAGGCTCCCCGGCGAGGAGGCTGGCGGCGGCCCCCAGCAGATACCCGGCGTCCACCAGGACGACGCAGCGGTCCACGCGACTCACCCTCTTTCCGGGAGGTTTGCTTCGGGCTTCCTTCGAGTCTGCCCGACCACGCGGGGGTTAACGGCCGGAACTCGATCTTCGGCGTGGCGTTTCGGGGATTCGCGCGCCCCTCTCGCTCCGACGAGCCCTGTCACACACGGTAATTGTCCGACATGCGTTCGTTGTCAGCCTATGTGAATCTGGTCCCGGCCCTGGCCCCTAGATTCCCCAGGAGGCACCACCATGGCCAAGAACAAGAACCGTGACCGTAAGCAGCAGCACACCGGCCGCGCGCAGCAGCAGTCGGAGCAGTCGGCGGCGGAGCCGATGTCCGAACAGCACGCCGCTCAGCCGTCGCCCATAGACGGGGCCCGCAAGGGCCGGCAGAAGCGCTTCGGCCACAACTGACATCCGCACAGCGGGCCGTTGCGGTCCAGGTACGGAACGAGGGGCGCATCCGGCATCGGATGCGCCCCTCGCGCACGTCGGGGAGCCGGGCCTCAGCCCGCCAGGCAGGACGGTCCCAGCAGCACCTTCAGGTCGCCGAACAGCGCCGGGTCGGGCTTCACCCGGTGCCGGTCCAGCCGCAGGACGGTCGTCTTCGTCGGCCCCTGGAGCTTGATCCGCACCTCACTGTCGCCCTTGTGGTGGGTGAGGATCTCACCGAGCCTGCTGATCATGGGCGGAGTGACCTTCACCGCCGGGATGGTGAGCACCACGGGCGCGTTGGTGCCCGCGTTGGACAGGTCGGGGACCATCAGCTCCATCGCGACCAGCCGCGGTACGTCCTCCCGCTTGTCCAGGCGGCCCTTGACGAACACCACGGCGTCCTCGACGAGTTGGGTCGACACCAGCTGGTACGTCGCCGGGAAGAACATGCACTCGATGGAACCGGCGAGGTCCTCCACCGTGGCGATCGCCCAGGCGTTGCCCTGCTTGGTCATCTTGCGCTGCAGACCCGAGATGATGCCGCCGATGGTGACGACCGCGCCGTCCCCGAAGTCCCCGCCGGTGAGCTGGGCGATGCCCGCGTCGGCCTTGTCGGACAGCACGTGCTCCAGGCCGAACAGCGGGTGGTCGGAGACGTACAGACCGAGCATCTCCCGCTCCTGGGCGAGCAGGTAGGTCTTGTCCCACTCCTCCGTGGAGAACTCCACGTCCAGACCGAAGCCCGGTTCGCTGCTCGTCTCCTCGCCCATGCCGCCGAAGAGGTCGAACTGCCCCTCCGCCTCCTTGCGCTTGACCGCGACCACGTTGTCGATCATCGGCTCGTACTGCGCCGTCAGGCCCTTGCGGGTGTGGCCCATGGTGTCGAACGCGCCCGCCTTGATCAGCGACTCCGTGGTGCGCTTGTTGCAGACGACCGCGTCAACCTTGTCGAGGTAGTCGGGGAAGGAGGAGTACTTCCCCTTCGACTTGCGGCACTTGATGATCGACTCGACGACGTTCGTGCCGACGTTGCGCACGGCGGAGAGGCCGAAGAGGATCACGTCGTCGCCCTGCGCGGCGAAGTTCGACTCGGACTCGTTGACGTTCGGCGGGAGCACCCGGATGCCCATGCGGCGGCACTCGTTGAGGTAGACCGCCGACTTGTCCTTGTCGTCCTTGACCGAGGTGAGCAGCGCGGCCATGTACTCGGCGGGGTGGTTCGCCTTCAGGTACGCGGTCCAGTACGAGACCAGTCCGTACGCCGCCGAGTGCGCCTTGTTGAACGCGTAGCCGGCGAACGGCACCAGCACGTCCCACAGGGCCTGGATGGCTTCGTCGCTGTAGCCGTTGTTGCGGGCGCCGGCCTGGAAGATGACGAAGTTCTTCTCCAGCTCCTCGGGCTTCTTCTTGCCCATCACGCGGCGGAGGATGTCGGCCTCGCCGAGCGAGTAGCCCGCGATGATCTGGGCGGCCTTCTGCACCTGCTCCTGATAGACGATCAGGCCGTAGGTGACGTCCAGGACCTCCTTGAGCGGCTCCTCCAGCTCGGGGTGGATCGGCGTGATCTCCTGCTGCCCGTTCTTGCGCAGGGCGTAGTTGGTGTGGGAGTTCATGCCCATCGGGCCCGGCCGGTAGAGGGCCGACACGGCGGAGATGTCCTCGAAGTTGTCGGGCTTCATCAGCCGCAGCAGCGAGCGCATGGGGCCGCCGTCGAACTGGAAGACGCCCAGGGTGTCGCCGCGCTGGAGCAGGTCGAAGGTCGTGGGGTCGTCCAGCGGCAGGGACAGCAGGTCGATGTCGAGGCCCTTGTTGGCCTTCACCATCTTGACCGCGTCGTCCATGATCGTGAGGTTGCGCAGGCCCAGGAAGTCCATCTTCAGCAGGCCGAGCGACTCACAGCTCGGGTAGTCCCACTGCGTGATGGTCACGCCGTCGGTGTGCCTGACCCAGACGGGGACGTGGTCCGTGATGGTCTCGCTGGACATGATCACGCCGGCCGCGTGCACGCCCATCTGCCGCACCAGGCCCTCGACGCCCTTCGCGGTGTCGATGACCTTCTTGACGTCCGGCTCGTTCTCGTACATCGCCCGGATCTCGCCCGCCTCCGAGTAGCGGGGGTGCTGCGGGTCGGTGATGCCGGAGAGCGGGATGCCCTTGCCGAGGACGTCCGGCGGCATGGCCTTGGTGAGGCGGTCGCCCATCGCGTACGGGTAGCCCAGGACGCGCGCGGAGTCCTTGATGGCGTTCTTGGCCTTGATGGTGCCGTAGGTGCCGATCTGGGCGACCTTGTCGGCGCCGTACTTCTCGGTCACGTACCTGATCACCTCGGCGCGCCTGCGCTCGTCGAAGTCGATGTCGACGTCGGGCATGGAGATGCGCTCGGGGTTGAGGAACCGCTCGAAGATCAGGCCGTGCGGGATCGGGTCGAGGTCGGTGATGCCGAGGGCGTAGGCGACGATCGAGCCGGCCGCGGAGCCTCGGCCGGGGCCGACCGCGATGCCCTGCTTCTTGGCCCACATGATGAAGTCGGCGACCACGAGGAAGTAGCCGGGGAAGCCCATCGAGATGATCGTGTCCATCTCGTACTCGACCTGCTTCATGCGGTCGTCCGGGATGCCGTCCGGGAAGCGGCGCTGCATGCCGCGCATGGTCTCCTCGCGGAACCAGCTGACCTCGGTGTACCCCTCCGGGATGTCGAACTTGGGCATCAGGTCGCGCTTCTCGAACATGCCCGTGGTGTCGACCATCTCGGCGATCAGCAGGGTGTTGGCGCAGCCCTCCTGCCAGGCGTCCGAGGAGTCGATGGCGTACATCTCGTCCGTGGACTTCAGGTAGTAGCCGGTGCCGTCGAACTTGAAGCGGTCCGGGTCGGAGAGGTTCTTGCCGGTCTGGATGCACAGCAGCGCGTCGTGGGCGCCCGCCTCGTGCGCGTACGTGTAGTGCGAGTCGTTGGTGACCAGCGGGGGGATGCCGAGCTTCCGGCCGATCTCCAGCAGTCCGTCGCGGACCCGGCGCTCGATCTCGATGCCGTGGTCCATCAGCTCCAGGAAGTACTTGTCCTTGCCGAAGATGTCCTGGTACTCGGCGGCGGCCTTCAGGGCCTCGTCGAAGTGACCGAGGCGCAGCCGGGTCTGCACCTCGCCGGAGGGGCAGCCGGTGGACGCGACGATGCCCTCGGACCAGCGGGCGATGGTCTCCTTGTCCATCCGGGGCCACTTCTGCAGCCAGCCCTCCGCGTAGGCGTCGGAGGAGAGCCGGAAGAGGTTGTGCAGGCCGGTGCTGTTCACCGCCCACATCGTCTTGTGGGTGTAACCACCGGAACCGGAGACGTCGTCCCGCTTCTGGTGCGGCTGGCCCCACAGGACCTTGCGCTTGTTGCGCCGGGACTCGGGGGCGACGTACGCCTCGATGCCGATGATCGGGGTGACCCCGGCCTTCTTCGCGGAGTGGAAGAAGTCGTACGCCCCGTGCAGGTTGCCGTGGTCGGACATGGCGATGTGCGTCATGCCCATCTCGTTGCAGGCGTTGAACATGTCCTTCAGCCGCGCGGCACCGTCCAGCAGCGAGTACTGGGTGTGGACGTGCAGGTGCGTGAACGGCGGCTTCGACACGGTTTCGGCCTCCAAAAGAAAAGGTACGGCGCGGAGCGCCTCGTTGAGGGGTGGTGGTCGGGTGACGGGTGGGCGTACGTCGACGGGGGTCCGTCGGGCTGCGGACAGTCCGGGGGACAGCGTCGAAGTCTATGCCTCGGGACTGACACCCGGATGGATACTGTGCCGCGAAGCGCCCCGACGAGGGGTGGCGGACGGGTGACGGCGGGCGGGCACTCCCGCGTACCTTCGCGCGTTGGAAGATGTCGGACGCCCCGTGCCACGGGCACGCGCCATCCGTCCCACAGGTCACGCACGACCCCGCACCAGGAGGCACTCAGCGATGTCGTTCCCGCTGCTCGACGACGAGCCACGCGGCGAGGAGATCCTCGCCGTCTTCGACACCGCCTTCGGCGAGCTGCTCACCGCCGACCCGGCCGCGTTCCGCGTCAAGTTCCGCAAGATGGCGGCCTCCGCCTTCGCCTTCTACCGGGGCACGGCGTGCCTCTTCTACCACGACCTGGACGCGGAGAGGCGCGGCGGACCGTTCCTGGACGAGCGCACCTCGCGCGTGTGGATCCACGGCGATCTGCACGCGGAGAACTTCGGCACGTACATGGACTCGAACGGCCGGCTGATCTTCAACGTCAACGACTTCGACGAGGCGTACGTCGGCCCCTTCACCTGGGACCTCAAGCGCTTCGCCGCCTCCATCGCCCTCATCGGGTACGCGAAGGCGCTCAGCGACGAGCAGATCACCGAGCTGGTCACGATCTACGCCGTCGCCTACCGCGAGCGCGTGCGCGCGCTGGCCACCGGCGCCAAGAGCGACGAGGTGCCGCCCTTCACCCTGGACACCGCGCAGGGCCCGCTGCTGGACGCGCTGCGCGACGCCCGCTCGCTGACCCGGTTCGGGCTGCTGGACTCGATGACCGAGATCCGCGACTTCGAACGCCGGTTCGCCCCGGGCGGCGGCTCCATCGAGCTGGACGCGGCCACGCGCTACAAGGTCCTCGCCGCCTTCGACGGCTACCTGGAGACACTCCCGGAGTCCTCGCTGGCCCGCCCGGACTCGTACCGGGTGAAGGACGTCGTCGGCCGCCGCGGCATCGGCATCGGCTCGGCCGGCCTGCCGTCGTACAACATCCTGCTGGAGGGCAACAGCGACGCCCTGGAGAACGACGTGGTGATCTACGTCAAGCAGGCGCAGACCCCGGCCGTCTCCCGGCACGTCACGGACCCGGCGATCCGCGAGTACTTCCGGCACGAGGGCCACCGCACGGTGATCTCCCAGCGCGCCCTCCAGGCGCACGCCGACCCGTGGCTCGGCTGGACGGAGCTGGACGGCGCGGGCCAGCTGGTCGCCGAGGTGTCGCCGTACGCCGTCGACCTGGACTGGGGCGACATCGACGACCCGGAGGAGATCGCCGCGGTCGTCGCCGACCTGGGCCGGGCCACGGCCACCATGCACTCGGCCGCCGACGACGACTCCGGCCACTCCGACCTGGTGCCGTTCTCCACGGAGCGGGCCATCGACGCGGCCCTCGCGGGCGACGAGGAGGGCCTCGCGCCGCTCCTGGTCGACTTCGCCCACACCTACGGCGCCCGTGCGCGCGCCGACCACCAGATCTTCGTCGACCTCTTCCGCAACGGCCGGATCCCCGGCCTGTGACCGCACCCCGACCGCCCCAGGACTTCACAGGGACCCTTTAGGAGTCCCTTACCGCAGTCCGTGACACACTCTCCCCGCTATGGACATATCCGGGACACATCTCAGAGCCGTACGCGCGGCGCTGTTCACGGCGATCGTCGTGACGCTCAGCACCGCGTCGCACGTGCTGCTGTCCCGGGCCCCGCTGCCGCTGGGCACGGTGGCGGCGATCGCCGCCGCCGTGTTCCTCCTCGCCTATGCCCTGGCCGGCCGGGAGCGCGGCTTCGGCCGGATCGCCGTGCTGCTGATCCCGCTGGAGCTGGCCGCCGACACCGTGTTCACCGCGGGTCAGCACGCCTGTTACGGCCGGGCGGGCGGCCCGGTCGCCGGTCCGCTGCGCTCGGTCGGCCTGGACGTGCTGTGCGGCGGCGAGGTGGGGTCGTCCCTGGCGCGGATGGCCGGCACCACCGGCGGCACGGACCGGGTCGCCGCCGTCCTCGCCCACGCGCACCCGGAGACCGCCTGGCTGCTGCTCGGCGCCCACGTCGGCGTCGGCCTGCTCGCGGCGGCCTGGCTGCGCCGCGGCGAGCGGGCCCTGGCCCAGCTGCTGAGCGCGATGGCCGCGACCACGTTCCGACCGCTGCTGCTGGCGGTCGCCGCACGGACGGTACGCCCCGCGGCGCCGGCCCCCCGGCTGCCCCGCCCCACGCGCCGTACGACCCCCGCGCGCGACCTGCTCCTCACCCACTCCCTGGGACGGCGTGGCCCGCCGTGCTCCCTCGCTCCGGCCGTCTGACCGGCCCACCGCCGACCGCCCGCCGAGCGGCGCCGGACTCGAGCGACACCCGGGCCGCCGCCCGAGCGCGGCGCCCCGAGCACGACCCACACCCCTCACACGTATCCCGCGTACGACATGTGCGCGTCCCACACGGAGATCATCATCATGAGCAAGCGGAACAGCCAGGCGGCGAAGATGGCGGCCCGCGAGCGGCTGCGGGCCGAGCGCGAGCGCGAGGCCAAGCGGGCCAAGGTCAGGCGGCAGGTCATCGTCGCCTGCTCGGTCGTCGGCGTCCTCGCGGTGGCCGGCGGCATCGGTTACGCCGTCGTCCGGACCAGCCAGCCGAGCGCCTGGGAGGCGGCCGCCGACGCCAAGGTCGTCGCCCCGGCCAACACCTCCGGCAAGAACGGCACCACGGTCCTCGTCGGCGACTCCAAGACCGACAACGTGGTCCACCTGTACGAGGACCCGCGCTGCCCGGCCTGCGCCTCCTTCGAACAGACCGTCGGCGAGACCGTCAACAAGGGCATGGAGGACGGCGACTACAAGCTCTCCTTCACCCTCGGCACCTTCCTCGACGGCAACCTCGGCGGCGAGGGCTCCAAGAACGCCCTCAGCGCGCTGGGCGCCGCGCTGAACGTCGGCCCCGAGGCGTTCCTGGACTACAAGACCGCGCTGTACTCGGCGAAGTACCACCCGGAGGAGTCCAGCGACGAGTTCGCCAAGGACAGCTACCTGATCGAGGTGGCGAACACGGTGGACGCGCTGAAGAACAACAAGAAGTTCCAGGACGCCGTCGAGAAGGGCACGTACGACGCCTGGGCGATGAAGATGAGCGACTCCTTCGACAACACGAAGGACGTCACGTCGACCCCGACCATCAAGATCAACGACAAGGTGATCGAGAACCCGAGCACCGTCGCCGAGTGGGAGACGGCGCTCAAGGACGCGGGCGTCACCAAGTAACACGGCGTCAGGCGGTAACGCGGTACGGAAGCGCGCAGAACGAGCGGGCGAACTCTCACCGGTTCGCCCGCTCTTCGCGTACGCGTCCCTTACCGAAAGCGCTACCGGTCAGTAATCTGATCGCCCGTGACCAGTCGACACAGATCCCACACAGGCCTCAACTCCCCCGCTCCGCGCCGCCGTACGGTCGTCAAGGCGGCCGCCGCCGGAGCCGTCCTCTCCGCCCCGCTCGCCGGCGCCCTGCCCGCCCGCGCCACCACCACAACCCCCGCCTTCCTGCACGGCGTCGCCTCCGGGGACCCGCTCCCGGACGGCATCCTGCTGTGGACCCGGGTGACCCCCACCGCCGAGGCGACGCCCGGCTCCGGACTCGGCCCGGACATCGAGGTCGGCTGGACGGTGGCCACGGACAAGGCGTTCACGAACGTCGTCGCCAAGGGCTCCACCACCGCGACCGCCGCCTCCGACCACACGGTCAAGGCCGACATCCGCGGCCTCGCGCCCGCCACCGACTACTGGTTCCGCTTCTCCGCCGGTGGCACCGACTCCCCGGCCGGCCGCGCCCGCACGGCTCCCGCCGCCGACGCGGCGGTCGCGGGCCTCCGCTTCGGCGTCGTCTCCTGCGCCAACTGGGAGGCCGGCTACTTCGCCGCCTACCGCCACCTCGCCGCCCGCGGCGACCTGGACGCCTGGCTGCACCTCGGCGACTACATCTACGAGTACGGCGCCGGCGAGTACGGCACCCGGGGCACCTCCGTCCGCTCGCACGCCCCCGCGCACGAGATCCTCACCCTCGCCGACTACCGCATCCGGCACGGCCGGTACAAGACGGACCCCGACCTCCAGGCGCTGCACGCCACCGCCCCGGTCGTGGCGATCTGGGACGACCACGAGATAGCCAACGACACCTGGTCCGGCGGCGCCCAGAACCACACCGAGGGCGCCGAGGGCGCCTGGGCCGCCCGCCAGGCCGCCGCCAAGCAGGCCTACTTCGAGTGGATGCCGGTCCGCCCCGCCATCGCCGGCACCACCTACCGACGGCTGCGCTTCGGCAAGCTCGCCGACCTCTCCCTGCTCGACCTGCGGTCCTTCCGCTCGCAGCAGGTCTCCCTCGGCGACGGCGACGTCGACGACCCGGACCGCACGCTCACCGGGCGCGCCCAGCTCGACTGGCTCAAGGCGGGCCTGAAGTCCTCCGACACCACCTGGCGGCTGGTCGGCAACTCGGTGATGATCGCGCCCTTCGCCATCGGCTCGCTCTCCGCCGAGCTGCTGAAGCCGCTGGCCAAGCTGCTCGGCCTGCCCCAGGAGGGCCTGGCCGTCAACACCGACCAGTGGGACGGCTACACCGACGACCGCCGCGAACTCCTCGCCCATTTGCGGTCGAACGCGATCCGCAACACGGTCTTCCTCACCGGCGACATCCACATGGCCTGGGCCAACGACGTCCCGGTGAACGCCGGCACGTATCCGCTGTCGGCGTCCGCCGCCACGGAGTTCGTGGTCACCTCGGTCACCTCCGACAACCTCGACGACCTCGTGAAGGTCCCCGAGGGCACCGTCTCCGCCGTCGCCTCGCCGGTCATCCGCGCGGCCAACCGGCACGTCCACTGGGTCGACACCGACCGCCACGGCTACGGCGTCCTGGACATCACCGGCGAGCGCGCGCAGATGGACTACTACGTCCTGTCCGACCGCACCCAGGCCGGCGCGACGGCCTCCTGGAGCCGCTCCTACCGCACGCGCAGCGGCACGCAGAAGGTCGAGCGGACGTACGACCCGGTGTGACAGCGGGACGCGGGGAACCATTTCCGGCCAATGAGGGCTCGATCGAGAGCTGTTAAGGCCGGATGACCTCGCTACGGCGGGTGGTGCGAGCCGCACGGCGAATCCGGACACATCACCCGCCCCGTCACCGAACTCGTTACGGCGGCATCTCGCCCTCCAGACGCAGAAACAATTCATCTCACCAATTGCCCCCGTTTGCCAGGTCTTTGTTTGGGCCTGATCGCTCCTCTTCTGCCATGAGCATGCCCACGTAATCTCCGGGCGGCGGCCAGGAAGACCCCTGTCCGCCTCTCCCCACCGCATCCATCAGGAGCCAGCATGCGTGCGCTTGCCCGGATATCGCCCTCCACGCGCAGACGCCTTCTCGCCACCACCGTCGTGGCCGGAACACTGATGCTCACCCCTCTCTCCGCGCCCACCGGAATCGCGGCGGCCCAGGCTCCGGCCGCCGAGTGCCACGGGGAGGCCGGCCACTCCGCGGCCCGCGAGGTCCGTCCCGGCAGCGGCGAACACATCGCCGAGCCCAACGAGATCAGCGCCGCCAAGGCCGAGGCGATGGACGCCGACCTGCGCAAGAAGCTCGACGGGCTGCGCGCGGACGGCCGGGGCACGGCGGCCGCCGCGAGCACCACCATCCCGGTGTACTTCCACGTCATCCACGACGGCGCCACCGGACAGCTCGACTCCGCCGACATCACCGCCCAGATGAACGTGCTCAACTCGGCCTTCGCCGGCCAGGGCACCGGGAACACCGACTCCGGCTTCCAGTTCACGCTGGCCGGCACCGACTACACCGACAACGCCGCCTGGTACGACGTCGGCTACGGCTCGGCGGAGGAGAAGGCGATGAAGTCCGCCCTGCGCAAGGGCGGCGCGAACGCGCTCAACGTCTACACCGCCAACCTCGGCGACAACCTGCTCGGCTGGGCCACCTTCCCCAGCTCCTACCGGTCCAGCCCGTCCATGGACGGCGTGGTGCTCCTGGACGCCTCCCTGCCGGGCGGCTCCGCGGCGAACTACAACGAGGGCGACACCGCCACCCACGAGGTCGGCCACTGGATGGGCCTCTACCACACCTTCCAGGGCGGCTGTAACGGCAACGGCGACTACGTCGAGGACACCCCGGCCGAGAAGAGCGCCGCCTACCAGTGCCCCGAGGGCCGCGACACCTGCACCCGCAAGGCGGGCGTCGACCCGATCCACAACTTCATGGACTACACCTACGACTCCTGCATGTACCAGTTCACCTCCGGCCAGGTGACGCGCATGCAGCAGAACTGGGCCGCGTACCGCGCGGCCGGCTGAGCCTAGTGCTCTGACCGCATACCTTCGCCGGGTTGGGCTGGTGTGGGGCCATTAATGCCAGCTACCTGGCCGAGGCATCCGCCTATGCTCGGCTCGTGCAGCCGCTTTCCGACCGCAGCAATCCGTTGATCACGGCGTTCCCAGCCGAGCTTGCAAGCGATGCCGAGGCAGTCCTGGCGGTGATGCCTGATTCTCGGCTCCAGCCGCATGCCTCGTTCTCGGTCGCTGTTGAGGGCCAGCCGGTTTTGATCCCCGGGCGCCTCTACAACGACGAGCCGCCAACTGACAGGGTGGCGTCGCTTTCGTCGCGCCAACAACAGCTTCTGCACTGCCTGTACTCAAGGCACTGCGACGGCATGGTCAGGCAGCGCCACCTGGAGAAGGTCGTTGGTTCCACGGACCCATGGGTCGTCCCCTTCGTCGTGCAGCTGGTTGGCGAGTACGTCGTGGAGATCCTGGTCGTCATCTGCGATGAGCTCCGTGATCTCGCCACGCCCGGCACCTGCGGCCACCTCGCTTACGGGCAGTTCATCGTGGACAATCCTGCTTTCTTCGCGCGCACTCAACGGCGGGTCGTGAGCTACTGGAGCTGCTACTACCGGGGCACCTACGCGAGTTTTCGGGGCTACCCGGGGTGCACGATTCTTGACCTCCTACGGTCCGCTGCCTCCGACAGGGCGGGACGTTCCTGGCCCAACCTCGCTCCAGCCGGCGCCAGGGTGGACGGCTACTGCTAGGACCCGGCCGGGCAAGGTCGCCGGACTTGTCAAGCGGCATTGGCGAGGGGACGTCCGCCCCAACGGATGCCCTTCTCGCTGCGGATGCGAGCGCGCTCGCGGCGCTGGGCTGCCAGCACGTCGGGGTGACGGGCATTCGCGTTGCGCCAGCGCAGATAGGCGTGCAGGGTCCGGGTCTGCACGGTGTGGTTGCGGTGGTTGGAGTTGGCGATGGTGAACTGCCGCAGCGGCCCGAAGTGCGCCTCGATGGGGTTGGCCCAGGACGCGTATGTCGGCGTGAAGCACAGCTCGACACGGTTCTTCTTCGCCCAGCGGCGGATCGTCTCGCCCTTGTGGGCGGACAGGTTGTCCAGGATGACGTAGATGGCGGCGCCGTCCGGTCGGGCGGCCCGGACCGATCTGAGCGCGGCCAGCGTGTTCGCGGCGCCCTTCTTCCGGCGGTTGACGCCCCAGAGCGTGTCGTCACCGACCGAATAGCAGCCGTGGAAGTACCTGACGCCATGCGTGCGGTGGTAGGTCGCCGGGTGCCGCTCGGGGTGACTGGCGGGGGCCCAGCCCGCACCGCCGGTGGGGCGGATGCCGAGCGGGCCGAACTCGTCGAACGCGAAGACCCGGTCCGGGAAGCGGTCCAGGACCTCCTCGATCCGGTCCAGCTTTGCCTCGCGGTCGGGGTCCGGGGACTCCTTCCACGTCTTGGTGCGCTGGAAGGTGATGCCGCGGCGGGCGAGCAGACGGCGTAACGCCTCGCGGCCGATGCGGATGACCCGCCCATGAACTTTCCGCAAGTGGGCCAGCAGTTTGCGGATGGACCAGCGAGTGAAGGGCTGGCCGAGCTTGGTCGGGCGGGTGGTGGCCGTCTGGACGACGAAGTCCTCGTCGTCAGGACTGAGCAGGCGGGGACGGCCTCCCGCCCACCGAGGGTCCAGACAGGCCAGGCCGATCTCGTTGAACCGGTGGATCACATCCCGGACGGTGTCCTCATCGGCCTGCACCAGCTGGGCGATCACCGGGACCCGGTTCCCACCGGCCGACGCCAGCAGCATCATCGCGCGTCGGAAGCGGACCGAACTGGTGCTGCCCCGGCGCACGATCTGCTGCAGCTTCTGCCCCTCCTGGTCGGTCAACCTGCGCACGCGGACAGGCTCAGCCACCGCACCCCCCAGCACTCGGATCGGACGTCACGCAACATCCAACCGCCCCGACCACCAACCCGGCGAACCAATGTGGTCAGAGCACTAGAGGGTCTCCAGGAAGCCGAGCGCCACCCGCCAGGTGGCCTCGGCGGCCTCCTCGTCGTAGTCCGGCAGCTCGGGGTCGGTGTACAGGTGCCCGGCCCCGGCGTACCGGTAGACCTCCACGTCCGCGCCCGCCCGGCGCATCTGCAGATACCAGGCGCTCAGCCAGTCGTCCGTCTCGAACGGGTCCGGCTCGGCGACGTGCAGCTGCACCGGCAGCTCGTCCACCGAGACGTTCGGCGCGAGGTCCGACGTGCCGTGCAGGAGCAGCAGCCCACGCGCCCTCTCGTCGCCCAGCGCGAGGGTCTGCGCCACCGAGGCGCCGAGCGAGAATCCGGCGTACACCAGCCCGCGCTCCGAGTAGGGCGCGGCGGCGAGCACGGCCCGCTTCAGCAGCTCGTCCTTGCCGACCTCCTCCTTGAACGCCATGCCCTCCTCGGCCGTTTCGAAGGTGCGCCCCTCGAAGAGGTCCGGCGTCCACACCTCGTGACCGGCCGCGCGCAGCCGGTCCGCCGCGGCGCGCACCGCCGGCGTGAGGCCGTAGGTCGAGTGAAAGAGCATGATGTTCATGGGGCCATGGTGCCAGCCGGATACGACGTCGCAGGTCCGGGACCCTACCCCGATCCGCCGCGAAGTCACATGTTCACTGCCCCCCGTGACTGGTTACGTTCGAGGGCATGGAGAACCTGCTCCGCCCCTTGATAGTCATCGGCGGCTCGGTCCTGCTCGGCATCTTCATCGGCTGGGCGACCGACCGGCTGCTGCGCAAGGCCGACGAACGGCACCCGGAGACCCCGCTGTGGGGTCTGCTGCGCCGGGGCCGCATCCCCTACCAGCTCGTGCTGTCCGCGGCCACGCTGAGAGGCTCGTACGACGAGGCACAACTGCTCCAGGACCACCGGGTCGGCGTCGGGCAGACGCTCACGCTTGTCCTGATCGGGTCGGCGGCCTGGCTGGTGATCCGGATCGCGGCGGCGGTCGTCGAGACGTCGTACTCGCGGTACGCCAACTCCCGCGCCCGGCGCGACCCGGCCCGGGTCCGCCGGGTCCGCACCCAGGTGACGCTCATCACACGGGTGGTCGCGGCGGTCGTCGGCGTGGTGGCCATCGCGGCGATGCTGCTGACGTTCCCGGCGATGCGCGCGGCGGGCGCCTCACTGCTGGCCTCGGCCGGCATCCTCGGCATCGTCGCCGGTGTGGCGGCGCAGTCGACGCTGAGCAACATGTTCGCGGGGCTGCAGATCGCGTTCGGCGACATGGTGCGCATAGGGGACACGGTCGTGGTCGACGGCGAATGGGGCACCGTCGACGAGATCACGCTGACGTACCTCACGGTCCGCACGTGGGACGAGCGCCGGGTCACGATGCCGGTGTCGTACTTCACGTCCAAGCCCTTCGAGAACTGGTCGCGCGGCACACCGCAGATGACCGGCGTCGTGTACTGGCACCTCGACCACACGGCCCCCGTGGCCGCGATGCGCGAGAAGCTCCGCGACATCCTGCGCGAGTGCCCCGCCTGGGACGGCCGGGCCTACGGTCTGGACGTGACGGACACCACGCCCAACACCATGGAGGTGCGGGCCCTGCTGACGGCGAAGGACGCGGACGACGTCTGGACGGTACGAGTCACGGTCCGCGAGCGGATGATCGCCTGGCTGATCAAGGAACACCCGTACGCGCTCCCCCGGGTCAACACGGCGGACGCGACCCCTCCCCCCGGCTCCAACGGCCACCGCCGCTCCCCCGACGGCACGGCCCCCCGCCGAGCAGTCGAAACCCCGAGGCCGGACCGAGGCTGACCCCCTCCCACCACCCGCACACCAGACGAAGCACAGCCGAGGTCGACACGCACCACCGTCACGACGCCGCCGCCGGGGCCCGGCGCACGAGACGCGCCATCGTCACGACGCCGGGCTCCCGCGTACCCACGACGGCGGGCAGCCGCCGACGGCGCTCAGCCCCCGCGGGCGCTCACCTCTTGTCCGACTGGAAACGCGGGGTGCGCGGGTGGGAGAACCCCCCTCCACTCACCGCAGACTCCGTACGTCCAGCTGCCGCAACACCCGATCCACCACCTCCGGATCGGCCCCCGCCTCACTCCGCGCGGCCAACCTCGTGCCGCGCCGCACTCAGCATCTCCCCCTCGATCCGCCGCAGCCTCCGCACCCTCCGCACCCGTTGCTCATGCCCCTCCCGCCGCTCGCCCACGTCGTTGAAGAGCCCTTCGCCCTCCAGGATCGACACCAGCCGCCGCGGCAGCCCCAACTGCCCGGCGACGGCGGTCGCCGCGACCGGGTCGGGCGGCGCGACCAGCGCGCCGAGCGCCAGGGCCGCGGCGAGCGGCAGCCCCGGGACGATCGCGTGGGCGACGGCGGCCACACAGACCATCGTGACGAAGACCAGCGCCACGGCCAGCAGGAAGATCGGCCGGACGTTGGCCGTGAACTGCCGCCAGGAGGTGCGCCGTACGGCGGCGTAGAGCAACGGGGGCAGCAGCAGCGGCAGGATCAGGTCCGGCGGAATGTCGACGTTCGGCACGAAGTCGAGCAGCGCGAGCACGATGCCCAGCAAGGTCATCAGCACCGGCGCCGGCAACCGCAGCCGGTCCCCGAGCGGGACACTCACCACAGCCCCGAGCAACAGCACGAAGCGCAGGGCCAACTGATCCACGGTCAGCACTCCGAGGTCTGGACGGTCGAACCCCCGCGAACGGCCGGACCCGTCGGCCGACCGCTCAAGCGCCCCGAACGCTCAGGCCCGCGGCCGACTGCTCAAGCCCCCCGAACGCTCAGGCCCCAGGAACGCTCAAGCCCGTGGCCGACCGCTCAGGCCCGTGGCCGACCGCTCAAGCCCCCCGAACGCTCAGGCCCCAGGAACGCTCAAGCCCGTGGCCGACCGCTCAGGCCCGTGGCCGACCGTTCACGCCCCCGCCGAACGGCCGACCCCCGCGTCGCACCGTCACGGGCGCCGGGCCGCCGCACCTCAGAGCGGGCGACGCATCGCCTGGTGCGGTATCCCCGCGTCGGGGAACTCCGGCCCGTACGCCGCGTACCCCAGCCGCTCGTAGAACCCCAGCGCATGCGTCTGCGCGTGCAGGTCGACGGCCGCCAGCCCACGCGCGCGTGCCGCGTCCTCGATGGCCCGTACCAGCGCGCCCCCGACGCCGAGCCCGCGGGCCTCCCGCGTCACCGCGAGCCGCCCGAGCGACCCGACCGACGGATCGCCCCCGGTCTTGCCGGCCACCTCGGCGCCGTACAGCAGCCGCCCGGTCCCGAGCGGCACACCGTCCTCCCGCACGGCCAGCACGTGCAGCGCGCCGGCGTCGTACCCGTCGTACTCCACGTCCTCCGGCACGCCCTGTTCGGCGACGAAGACCTCCTTGCGCACGGCGAAACACGCCTCGCGGTCGGCCTCGTCCTCGGCGACCCGCACGACGTAACCAGCACTCATCCGTAGGTCTCCTCACGCACCTTGTCCAACGCGTCCTGCAGATCGTCCGGGTAGTCACAGGCGAACTCCACCCACTCGCCGTCCCCGGGATGCTCGAAGCCCAGCCGCACCGCGTGCAGCCACTGCCGGGTCAGCCGGAGCCGCTTGGCGAGCGTGGGGTCGGCGCCGTATGTCAGGTCGCCGACGCAGGGATGGCGGTGGGCGGCCATGTGGACGCGGATCTGGTGGGTGCGGCCCGTCTCCAGCTTCACGTCGAGCAGCGAGGCCGCGCGGAAGGCCTCGATCAGGTCGTAGTGCGTGACGGACGGCTTGCCGTCGGCCGTGACCGCCCACTTGTAGTCGTGGTTGGGGTGGCGGCCGATGGGCGCGTCGATGGTGCCGCTGGTGGGATCGGGGTGGCCCTGGACGAGGGTGTGGTAGCGCTTGTCGACCGTGCGCTGCTTGAACTGCCGCTTGAGCGAGGTGTACGCGCGCTCGGACTTGGCGACCACCATCAGCCCCGACGTGCCGACGTCGAGGCGGTGCACGATGCCCTGCCGCTCGGCCGCGCCGGAGGTGGAGATCCGGTACCCGGCCGCCGCCAGGCCGCCGATGACCGTCGGCCCGGTCCATCCCGGACTCGGGTGCGCGGCCACGCCGACCGGCTTGACGATGACGACCACGTCCTCGTCGTCGTGCACGATCTCCATGCCCTCGACCGGCTCGGCCACCACCTGCACCGGCGGTGCCGCCTGCGGCATCTCGACCTCCAGCCAGGCGCCGCCGCGCACCCGCTCGGACTTGCCGACCGTCGTGCCGTCGACCAGCACCTTGCCCGCCGCGGCGAGCTCCGCGGCCTTGGTACGGGAGAAGCCGAACATGCGGGAGATGGCGGCGTCGACGCGCTCGCCCTCCAGGCCGTCCGGCACGGGCAGGGTACGGATCTCGGGAATCGTGCTCACCCGTCGAGTATGCCGGACGGCTCCGACAGCGCCGTACGCCAGCCTGTCGGTCGGCCGTTACGGGCTCTCAGTCCTTGTGCACGGTGCCGTCGGGGTCGAGACCCTTGAAGGACAGCAGCACGATCAGGATGCCGCCGCACACGATGGCCGAGTCGGCGAGGTTGAAGACCGCGAAGTGCTTGGGCGCGATGAAGTCGACGACCGCGCCCTTGAAGACGCCGGGCGAGCGGAAGACGCGGTCGGTGAGGTTGCCGAGCGCACCGCCGAGCAGCAGGCCGAGGGCGATCGCCCACGGCAGGCTGTACAGCTTGCGGGCGAGCCGAGCGATCACCACGATCACCACCGCCGCGATCACGGTGAAGATCACGGTGAAGGCCTCGCCGAAGCCGAAGGCCGCGCCCGCGTTGCGGATCGCCTCGAAGCGCAGCCAGTCCCCGATGACCTCGATCGGCTCGTGGTGCTCCAGCTTGGCCACCACGATCATCTTGCTGATCAGGTCGAGGGCGTACGCGACACCGGCGACCGCGAACAGTACAGCGATCCGGCGCCTGCCCCGGGGCCGTCCGACCTCGGCGTCCCGCCCGTCGGTGCCGGACGAGCCGGCCGCCGCCTCGCCGGCCGGCTCGTCGCCGCCGGACCCGCCGGCCGGGGTCTGTGCCGCCTCGGCGCCGGACCGTTCCTGCGACACGGCGTCGTCGCCGGGCCGCTCCTGCCCGGCCCGCGCCGCCTCCGGGGTGCCCGGCGTACCGATGATGCGCTCCGCCTCTGCCACGTGAGTCCCTCAACCTAGGTGCCTGACTGAGCACGAGGGTACGGCACGCCGAAGACGGCACACGTGCTCAGGAGGCATACGGCGGCATGCGAAGAGGTCCGGCGGCCCACGGGGTTTCTCGACGCGGACGGATCAGTACCGGCGCTCCTGCTTCTGCTTGCACTCGACGCACAGGGTGGCCCGGGGGAAGGCCTGCATACGGGCCTTGCCGATGGGGTTGCCGCAGTTCTCGCAGAGACCGTAGGTGCCGGCGTCGAGGCGTTGCAGGGCGTGCTCGATCTGGGTGAGCATCTCGCGCGCGTTGGCGGCGAGGGCCAGCTCGTGCTCGCGCGTGATGTTCTTCGCGCCGGTGTCGGCCTGGTCGTCGCCTGCGCCGTCCCCGGAGTCCCGCATCAGGCCGACGAGGGACGACTCGGCGTTGGCGATCTCGGCGCTCAGTCGCTCCATCTCGGACGTCAGTTCCCCGCGGGCCTCCGCGACCTCTTCCGGGGTCCAGGGGTCCTCGCCGGGGCGCACCGCCAGATCGCCCGGCTCCACCGCGCCGCCCCGCGCCTTGGGGACGGCGGTCTTCGCCGCCGTGGCCTGACCAGGGGTCTTCTTCGCAACCACCGTCGTGGCTCCCGTCTGCTTCGCGGCCCGCGCCGCGCCCGCCTTCTTGCCCGTACTCCGCCCGCCCGCCCGCTGCGAGGCGCGCTCCCGACCTCCACCGACGACGGCCGCACCACCAACGGCACGGCCCTCCACCGCCTCACCAGCCACAGCCCTCGGGGCCACGGCCTCGTCACCAGACGCAGCGCTCCCGGCCGCGGCGTCCTCACCGGCCACAGCCCTCGCGGCTACGGCGCCCTCACCCGTCGCGGCCCTCCCGCCCACGGCTTCCTTACCCGACGCAGCCTTCGCCGCCACGCCCTCCCCGCTCGAGGCGGCTTCTCGGGCCATGGCTCCGGCACCCGCCGCGGCCGACTCGGTCGGGCTCTCCTTACCCGCGGCCGCCTTCCCGGCCACCTTCTTCTTCGCCACGGCGTCCTTTCCCGGCGCCGGTGCCACCGCCCCGGCATCCTTCTCCGGCGCCGGTGCCACCGCCACGGCGTCCTTCTCCGGCTCCGCCTTCTTGGCCGCGGCGTCCTTCCCGGGCGCCGCCTTCTTCGCCACGGCGTCCTTCCCGGGCGCCGCCTTCTTCGCCACGGCGTCCTTCGGTGCCACGGTCTTCTTGGCGGCGGCCTTCTTCACAGCCGTCTTCTTCACAGCCGTCTTCTTCGCAACCGTCTTCTTCGCAGCCGTCTTCTCGGCCACGACCTTCTCGCCGACGGCCTGCTCGGCCACCGCGCCCTCAGGGACCACCGCCTTCTCGGCCGGTATTCCCGCGGAGGCCGCCGCCTTCCGCGCCACCTCCGCCTGGTCCGCCACCGTCTTCCTGGCAGCCGTCCTCCCGGCCCCGGCCTTCTTGGCCACAGCCTTCTTCGCAGCGCGCTCCCCGCCCGCCGCCTCCCCCGCCCCGGCCTTCTTCGCCGGCGCCTTCTTCGCCGCGCCCTTCTCCCCCGCCACCTCTCCGGCCACGGCCTTCTTGCCCGGCGCGCTCTTGGCCGCCCGCGTCCCGGCAGCCGCTGCCTGGGCGGCGGAGGTCTTCCCGGCAGACGCCTTCTTGGCCGGCCCACCCGCGGCAGCCGCCGTCTCGGCAGCCGCCTTCCTGGCCGGCCCACCCGCGGCAGCCGCCGTCTCGGCAGCCGCCTTCTTGGCCGCCGGCTTCTTCGCGGACGCCTTCTTCGCCGACACCTTCTTCGCAGGCACCTTCTTCGCAGCCGCCTTCTCCTCAGCCGCCTTCTCCTCAGCCGCCTTCTCCTCAGGCGCCGCCCGAGCCCCGGCCGTCCCCTCCGGACTCGCCCCCTGGGCCGTCGCCCGCTCCGCAGCCGCCTTCCCCCTCCCGCCGGTGCCCTTCTTCCCGCCCACCCCCGCCGAAGCCGCCCCCCGCACCGTCTTCACGGCCTTGCCCACCGCGCGCCTCGCGGCCGACGCGACCCCCTGCGTGCTCTTCTTCCCACCAGCCCCCTTGGCCCCGCCGGACGCACTCGCCGTCCCGCCGGAGGCACTCGTGGACCTGCCGGACGCCGACTGCTGTACGGCGGACTTCTTCGCCACCATGGCCGGCCCCTTCACATATTGTGATTTTGCACGCGAATCGTGCTGGGACGATAAATCGACTCGGGTCCCGCGGCAACGGGGCACGCCGCCCGAATCGCACGCCCCACGGCCGCCCCGCGGTCGGCATGCATGCGTTGTGCCCAGCTCCCCGCCAGGTATTCCGCCGAGCCGGACATCACAGGATCCGAATTCACATATTTGACCAATCAGGTCATACCGCACAGGTCCACCCCACGTCGACCTCACCCCCGCACACGCCCCGCCCCCGCCCGCCACCGCACCCGAAAATCCGGTCGGCCCCGGTCGGCCCGGCGCCGTACACTGGGCGGAGCGAAAAGCGTGGATGGGGACGAGTAGCGGCGTACGCAGCCCAGAGCGACCCGGGGACGGTGAAAGCCCGGGGGCGAGCGCGACGTGAAGATCACCCCGGAGCCGCCGGAAGAAAGCCCGGCCGATAGGCCAGGTCGGTAGAACCGGCATCGCGACCCCAATGAGAGGGCTCACCGAGGCACACCCCGCCCCGGCGAGCCAAGGAGGGTGGTACCGCGGGAGCGCGCCGCAGCGGCGTAGGAAAGACGGCTCTCGTCCCTCCGGTCGGAAGGCAGCAAGTCCGCCGGAGGAAGATCGATGACGACGTACCGCCAGGTGCCCGCCCAGGTCGACCTGCCCGCCCTTGAGCACGCCGTGCTCGACTTCTGGCGCGAGCAGAAGATCTTTGCCAAGAGCCTGGAGCAGTCCGAGGGCCGCCCCGAGTGGGTGTTCTACGAAGGCCCCCCCACCGCGAACGGCATGCCGGGCGCCCACCACATCGAGGCCCGCGTCTTCAAGGACGTCTTCCCCCGCTTCCGCACCATGCGCGGCTACCACGTGGCCCGCAAGGCCGGCTGGGACTGCCACGGCCTCCCCGTGGAACTGGCGGTGGAGAAGGAGCTGGGCTTCTCCGGCAAGAAGGACATCGAGGCGTACGGCATCGCCGAGTTCAACGCCAAGTGCCGCGAGTCCGTGCTCCGCCACACCGACGCCTTCTCCGAGCTGACGACCCGCATGGGCTACTGGGTCGACCTCGACGAGGCGTACGTGACCATGGAGCCCGAGTACATCGAGTCGGTCTGGTGGTCGCTGAAGGAGATCTTCAACAAGGGACTCCTCGTCCAGGACCACCGCGTCGCCCCCTGGTGCCCCCGCTGCGGCACCGGCCTGTCCGACCACGAGCTGGCCCAGGGCTACGAGACGGTCGTCGACCCCTCCGTCTACGTCCGCTTCCCCCTGACCTCCGGCCCCCTCGCCGGCGAGGCCGCGCTCCTGGTGTGGACGACGACCCCGTGGACCCTCGTCTCCAACACCGCCGTCGCCGCCCACCCCGAGGTCACCTACGTCGTCGCGACGAACGGCGAGGAGAAGCTGGTCGTCGCACAGCCGCTGGTCGAGAAGGCCCTCGGCGAGGGCTGGGAGACCACCGGCCGGACCTTCACCGGCGCGGAGATGGAGCGCTGGACGTACCAGCGCCCCTTCGAGCTGGTCGAGTTCCCCGAGGGCACGCAGGCCCACTTCGTGGTCAACGCCGAGTACGTCACCACCGAGGACGGCACCGGCCTCGTCCACCAGTCCCCCGCCTTCGGTGAGGACGACCTCAAGGTCTGCCGCTCCTACGGCCTGCCCGTGGTGAACCCGGTCCGCCCGGACGGCACCTTCGAGGAGGACCTCCCCCTCGTCGGCGGCGCCTTCTTCAAGAAGGCCGACGAGAAGCTCACCGAGGACCTCGGCGAGCGCGGCCTGCTCTTCAAGCACCTGCCGTACGAGCACAGCTACCCGCACTGCTGGCGCTGCCACACCGCGCTGCTGTACTACGCGCAGCCGTCCTGGTACATCCGCACGACGGCCATCAAGGACCGCCTGCTGGAGGAGAACGAGCGGACCAACTGGTACCCGGACACGGTCAAGCACGGCCGCTACGGGGACTGGCTCAACAACAACATCGACTGGGCGCTGTCCCGCAACCGCTACTGGGGCACCCCACTGCCGATCTGGCGCTGCGAGGACGACCACCTCACGGTCGTCGGCTCCCGCGCCGAGCTCACCGAGCTGACCGGCACCGACCAGTCCGGCCTCGACCCGCACCGCCCGTACATCGACGAGGTCACCTTCGCCTGCCCGCAGTGCGAGAAGACGGCCACACGCGTGCCGGAGGTCATCGACGCCTGGTACGACTCGGGTTCGATGCCGTTCGCGCAGTGGGGCTACCCGTACAAGAACAAGGAACTCTTCGAGTCCCGCTACCCGGCACAGTTCATCAGCGAGGCCATCGACCAGACGCGCGGCTGGTTCTACACGCTGATGGCCGTCGGCACCCTGGTCTTCGACAAGTCGTCGTACGAGAACGTCGTCTGCCTCGGCCACATCCTCGCCGAGGACGGCCGCAAGATGTCCAAGCACCTGGGCAACATCCTCCAGCCGATCCCGCTCATGGACCAGCACGGCGCCGACGCGGTCCGCTGGTTCATGGCGGCCGGCGGCTCCCCGTGGGCGGCCCGCCGCGTCGGCCACGGCACCATCCAGGAGGTCGTCCGCAAGACGCTCCTCACCTACTGGAACACGGTCGCCTTCCAGGCCCTGTACGCGCGGACGTCGAGCTGGGCCCCGTCCGAGGCCGACCCGGCCCCGGCCGACCGCCCGCTGCTCGACCGCTGGCTGCTGTCCGAACTGCACGCGCTGACCGACCAGGTGACGCAGTCCCTGGAGGCGTACGACACCCAGCGCGCCGGCAAGCTGCTGTCGGCGTTCGTCGACGACCTGTCGAACTGGTACGTGCGCCGCTCCCGGCGCCGGTTCTGGCAGGGCGACAAGGCGGCGCTGCGCACCCTGCACGAGGTCGTCGAGACGGTCACGAAGCTGATGGCCCCGCTGACCCCGTTCATCACCGAGCGGGTCTGGCAGGACCTGATCGTGCCGGTCACGCCCGGCGCGCCGGAGTCGGTGCACCTGTCCTCCTGGCCGGAGACCGACCTGGGCGCCATCGACCCGGAGCTGTCGAAGCAGATGGTGCTGGTGCGCCGCCTGGTGGAGCTGGGCCGGGCCACCCGCGCGGAGTCCGGCGTCAAGACGCGTCAGCCGCTGCAGCGCGCGCTGATCGCCGCGGCCGGCTTCGACGCCCTCTCCCCCGAGCTGCACACGCAGATCACGGAGGAGCTGAACGTCGAGTCGCTCGCGTCCCTGAGCGAGGTCGGCGGCTCCCTGGTCGACACGACGGCCAAGGCGAACTTCCGCGCGCTGGGCAAGCGGTTCGGCAAGCGCGTCCAGGACGTCGCCAAGGCCGTCGCCCACGCGGACGCGGCCGAGCTGTCCCTCGCCCTGCGCGAGGGCACGGCATCCGTGGAGGTCGACGGCGAGACGATCACCCTGGCCCCGGACGAGGTCATCATCACGGAGACCCCGCGCGAGGGCTGGTCGGTGGCGTCCGACTCCGGTGCCACGGTCGCCCTGGACCTGGAGATCACGGAGGAGCTGCGCCGGGCGGGCCTCGCCCGGGACGCGATCCGCCTGATCCAGGAGGCCCGCAAGAACAGCGGCCTCGACGTCGCCGACCGCATCGCGCTGCGCTGGACCGCGACCGACCCGGCGACGATCGCCGCGCTCGGCGACCACGCCGCGCTGATCGCCGACGAGGTCCTGGCGACGGACTTCGCCCAGGGCGAGGCGGACGACAGCTACGGCGCCCCCTTCACGGACGAGGCCCTGACGCTGGCGTTCCGCCTGCGCAAGGCGTAGCACCCACCGGAAGGCCCGGACCCACCCAAGACTTCTGGTGGGCCCGGGCCTTCGGCGTTGCGTACGCCCACACAAGTGCGCCCACATCCGAACACAAGCGGCAAACACCGTGAACACGCGTAGCACAAGGGCGGGGCCCCGGATCGGATCCGGGGCCCCGCCCTATGACGCTGCCGACGTCTACGCCGTACTACGAACCGTCAGTTGTCGTCCTCGTCGATGAGGAACCCACGCATCGGCGAGGGAGCCTGACCCATCGGGGACGGGCCCTGGGGTCGCACCGGGGCCATCGGCTGGGTCATCGCCGGGGACATCTGCTGCTGACCGCCGTAGGACGGAGCGGCCGGCGAGGGGGCGCCGCCCATCGTCTGGCCGCCGCCGTACGACGGGGCGCTCGCGCCGGCCGGGGCCATGGAGGGCGCCGGGGACGGCGGGAGGGACGCGGTCGGCGGGGTGCGCGGCGGGGCGAGCGAGTCGTCCGCCTGGGTCTCCAGCTGACGCAGCTGCGACTCCAGGTAGGACTTCAGGCGCGTGCGGTACTCCCGCTCGAAGCCGCGCAGGTCCTCGACCTTGCGCTCCAGCGTGGCGCGGGCGGACTCCAGCGAGCCCATCGCGACGCGGTGCTTCTCCTGGGCGTCCCGCTCCAGCGCGTCGGCCTTGGCGCGGGCGTCCCGCTCCAGGCCCTCGGCACGCGAACGGGCCTCGCCGACGATCTTGTTGGCCTCGGAACGGGCCTCCGCGATCGCCTGGTCGGCGGTCTGCTGGGCCAGCGACAGAACACGCGCCGCGCTGTCGCCACCGGGGCCCTGACCGGGCATACCGGGACCACCCATCGGACCGCCCATGGGGCCCGGGCCCATCTGGCCCTGCATCGGCCCCTGGCCCATCGGACCCTGACCCATCGGGCCCGGACCCTGCGGACCCTGACCGCCGGGACCGGCGGGCAGCTGCGGCGCACCGCTCGGCAGCTGGGGCGGGCCACCCATGGGGCCACCCATCTGCTGCTGCGGCGGGCCCGATATGCCGGCGGGCACCGGAGCGCCGGGACCCCGCATGCCCTGCTGCGGCATGCCCTGCTGCGGCATGCCCTGCGGCGGCATGCCCTGCGGCTGGTCCTGCCCCTCCGGAGGCTTGCGCATGTTCTGCTGGTTCTGGGCGGCGGCGCGGGTGGCCGCGGCCAGCTTGGCGCGCAGGTCCTCGTTCTCGCGGAGCAGGCGGGTCAGCTCGGCTTCGACCTCGTCGAGGAAGGCATCGACCTCGTCCTCGTCATAGCCTTCTCGGAGGCGGACGGTCGTGAACTGCTTGTTCCGCACGTCCTCGGGGGTCAACGGCATCTCTTCACCTCAACGTAGTCGTCGGCATTCGGCAAGACCGTAGTTCACATCGCTCACAGCCGGCTCACGACAGAGATCAGGATGTAGACGATGATCATCAGTACGAAGAAGGACAGGTCGAGCGCCACGCCCCCGAGACGCAGCGGCGGAATGAACCGCCGCAGAAGCTTGAGCGGTGGATCAGTGACAGTGTAGGTGGCCTCCAGAACGACCACCATCGCCTTGCCGGGTTGCCATGAGCGGGCGAACTGGAAGACGTAGTCCATGACCAACCGGAAGATGAGCACGATGAGGAAGCACATCAGCGCGATGTAGACGACATCCAGGACCACGCTCATGACCCTTGCTTCCCTCTCCCCTGATCCGTGCTCTGGGTACTGCTCGGTGATGCTTGTACTGATGTTTCCGGTCGTACGTCTCAGCTCTGGTTGAAGAACCCGCCCTCTGCGATGCGGGCCTTGTCCTCCGCCGTGACATCGACGTTAGCAGGAGACAACAGGAACACCTTCTGCGTCACCCGCTCGATACTGCCGTGAAGACCAAACACCAAACCCGCCGCAAAGTCGACAAGTCGCTTGGCATCTGTGTCATCCATCTCAGTCAAGTTCATGATCACCGGGGTACCCTCACGGAAGTGTTCCCCGATGGTACGGGCTTCGTTGTAGGTCCGCGGGTGAAGCGTGGTGATCCGGTACGGCTCTCGTTCCGACACGACCTTGGGCATGATCACCGGTGCGTTCTTCTCCAGGCTTGCGCGTTCTTGTGTGATGGATGCCACGGGCGCGATGCGCGCCGGGCGTCCGGATTCCGCGGGGAGCGAAGCGGCGTGAGCGACCGGATCGCGGGGCGCGGGAGGCTGCACCACTCGCACCGGTTCGTCCCTTTGGGACTGATGTGCACTGTGGGGCTGGTGCGACGACTCGTGCCGCCGGTGGTCCCGTTCGGGCTCCGGGTCGAGTTCGGGTTCGAAGTCGTCGTCGGGGTCGAATCCCCGGCCGTCGTACCCATCGTCCTCCACGAGGCCGAGGTAGACCGCCATCTTGCGCATCGCGCCGGCCATGCTCTGAGTCCTCCGCTCTGTGGTGGATCGGCTGACGACTGCCAAGTGCCCGCCATCCACGAGGTCGTTACGCCCGCCCTTCGACGGCATTGACCATATTTTCTGCTGTGGTCCGACTTCTTGGCGACGTTACCCGAGCCCGGGGCGGACTCCGAGTACCGCGGTGCCGACGCGCACATGTGTCGCTCCGGCCGCCACGGCCTGTTCGAGGTCCGCGCTCATCCCTGCCGAGACCATGGTGGCAGCCGGATGGGTCCGGCGCAGGTCAGTCGACAAATCCATCATCCGCTCGAAGGCCGCCAGTTCGCGTCCCGCGAACTCGCCGGTGAGCGGCGCGACCGTCATCAACCCCTCCAGCCGCAGCCCCGGGGCCCCGGCCACGAGGTCCGCCAACTCTCCGATGCCACCCGGCGCCACGCCGCCCCGCTCCCCTCGCGCGCTCTCGCCCGCGTCGAGCGCGACCTGGATCAGGCACCCCACCTCGCGCCCGGCGCGCACGGCCTCCTTCGACAGGGCCGTGACGAGCTTGGAACGATCGACGGACTGCACAAAATCCGCGTAACCGACCACGGAGCGCACCTTGTTGGTCTGCAACTGGCCGACGAAATGCCAAGTAAGGGGCAGATCCGCGCATTCCGCCGCCTTGGGGGCGGCATCCTGGTCGCGGTTCTCGGCGACATGGCGCACACCGAGCTCCGACAGCATCCGCACATCGGCCGCGGGATAGGTCTTGGTGACCACGATCAGGGTCACCTCCTCGCGCCGCCGCCCGGCGGCCGCGCACGCGGCGGCGATCCGCTCCTCGACTTTCGCCAGATTCCTGCCGAGTTCGTCCTTACGGTCCGTCATGTCCGATCAGTCCAGCCATACATAGCCCGCGAGCCGACCGGTGGTGCGGTCGCGGCGGTACGAGAAGTGGTCGCCCGACTCCAGCGTGCACACCGGCGACTGCTCCCGGTCGCGCACCCCGAGCCGGGTGAGCTGGGCGTGCACGCCGGCGGCCACGTCGACCGCGGGCGTACCCCAACTGGTCTCGGCGTACGCCTCCGGCTCGACGGCGGCCACCTCGGCGCGCATCGCCTCCGGCACCTCGTAGCACCGGCCGCACACGGCGGGTCCGGTGCGGGCCACGATCCTGTCCGGTTCGGCACCCAACTCCATCATCGCGCGTAGCGCGGCGGGCACGACCCCGGCGACCATGCCGGGCCGGCCGGCGTGGGCCGCGGCGGCGACCCCGGCGACGGGGTCGGCCAGCAGGACCGGCACGCAGTCGGCGGTGAGGACGGCGAGGGCGAGGCCGCGCCGACGGGTCACGATCGCGTCGACCGACGGGATCGGCGCGGCGGAGTCCCAGGGTCCGTCGACGACGGCCACGTCGTCCCCGTGCACCTGGTTCATCCAGACCACCCGGCCGGCGTCGAGGCCCAGGGACTTCGCGGCCAGCTCCCGATTGGTCCGTACCGCCTCGGGGTCGTCGCCGACCGCCCCGCCGAGGTTGAGCTCCTCGTACGGAACGGCGCTCACCCCGCCCCACCGGTCGGTGAAGGCGAAGTGCGCGCCGTCCACGGTGTCGCGCTGTCCTATCACTTCAGGAAGTCCGGTACGTCCAGTTCCTCGGCCGCGCTGTCCGTGTAGGCCCGCGACGGCGGGACCGGCGGCGGAGCCTGGATCTCGCTGACCGGCTCGGGCACGGGCTCCGGCTCCTCCTTCGGCTTGACGCTGCCGAGGGAGCCGAAGGACGGGCGGCTCTCGGGCTGCCGTACCGGAGCCGGCTCCTCGCGCTTGGGGGTGGACGAGCCGAGGACGTTGTCCCGGCGGGCCGGGGGCTGGCCCCCGTCGAAACCGGCGGCGATCACGGTCACCCGGACCTCGTCGCCGAGGGCGTCGTCGATGACCGCGCCGAAGATGATGTTGGCCTCGGGGTGGGCGGCCTCGCTGACCAGTTGGGCCGCCTCGTTGATCTCGAACAGGCCGAGGTCGGAGCCGCCGGAGATGGAGAGCAGCACGCCCCGGGCGCCGTCGATGGACGCCTCGAGGAGCGGCGAGGAGATGGCCATCTCGGCCGCGGCCACCGCGCGGTCGTCGCCGCGGGCCGAGCCGATGCCCATGAGCGCCGAACCGGCCTCGGACATGACCGACTTGACGTCAGCGAAGTCGAGGTTGATCAGGCCCGGGGTGGTGATGAGGTCGGTGATGCCCTGGACACCGGAGAGCAGGACCTGGTCGGCCGACTTGAAGGCGTCGAGGACCGAGACCTGGCGGTCCGAGATGGACAGCAGCCGGTCGTTCGGGATGACGATGAGCGTGTCGACCTCTTCGCGGAGTTCGGCGATGCCGTCCTCGGCCTGGTTGGCGCGGCGCCGTCCCTCGAAGGTGAACGGGCGCGTGACCACGCCGATGGTGAGGGCGCCCAGCGAGCGGGCGATGTTGGCCACGACGGGCGCGCCGCCGGTGCCGGTGCCGCCGCCTTCACCGGCCGTCACGAAGACCATGTCGGCCCCCTTGAGGACCTCCTCGATCTCCTCGCGGTGGTCCTCGGCGGCCTTGCGGCCGACGGCCGGGTTGGCTCCGGCGCCGAGTCCGCGGGTGAGTTCGCGGCCGACGTCGAGCTTCACGTCGGCGTCGCTCATCAACAGCGCTTGTGCGTCAGTGTTGATGGCGATGAACTCGACGCCCTTGAGACCGACCTCGATCATCCGGTTGATGGCATTGACACCACCGCCGCCGACACCGATGACCTTGATGACTGCGAGGTAGTTCTGCGGTGCTGCCACGTCGAAGGCCTCTCGCCTCGAATTACGTGCCGTCGTCTCGCGGTGCCCCGCGGTCCGACGACTGATGCCGAATGGGACGGTCCGTAGTGCCGACCCGAACCCTAACGCTGAAGTTTAGGGTTACCAGTGTGTCTGTTTCCTGGAGTCTTCTGAACAGGACACTAAGTCGACAAGTGGCGCACGTTCAACGAACACGCCGAACCTCCCGTTTTTCTTTTCACCCTATGTGATCAGGCGTAGCGCTGCCCAACCAGGGTGCTGGCCTGCGCGGATGTGCGTCAACTCCCCGATGACGCGGGGGCGGTGGGAACGCTGACGTCGAAGTGCCGGGCGCCGGGGGCCGCTTTCATGAGGGCGGTGAGCGTACGGGCCTTCGCGCGCCCCTTCTCGCCGCTCCCCCACGCGACGGTGCGTCCACCGCTCAACTCCAGTGAGATGTCGTCGTAGGAACGGACCTTGACGGCCCGGGTCTCACGGGCGACGGCGGCCGGAACGGCGCCGGCGACCCGGACCGCCTCACGCACCAGGCGGCTCTCTCCGAAACGGCGGTGACTGGGCGCGGCCGAACCCGTGCGGGAGACCGACATTTCCAGGAGCGGAACGCCCTTCGGGGCCTCAGAAACCGTGGCGAACCGGACACCTTCGTCGTCCACTTCCACGAACTCGGCGCCTTTTTCGACGAGCAGGACCGGGGTCCGCTCGGTCACTTTCAAGCCGATTCCATGCGGCCAGGAACGGACCACCTCAACCACGTCAATTCGGGGCAATTTCTGGCGCAGCCGTGCCTCGATCCGGTCGGTGTCGACGGAAATCAGCGGCGCCCCGACCGGCACGTCGGCGGCCTCGCGCACCTGCGCGGGCGTCAGGACACGGGTGCCGGATACGGTCACGCGCTCCACGCGCGTCCACTGCGAGCCGTACAACAGCCAGCCGGCACCGGCCCCGAGAAGAATGAGGACAAGCGCAAGAATGATGATCGTACGGAGCCGGGGCGGCCTCAACCCCCGGACGCGGGGCGGGCCGGACGGCTCCTGCTGGCGTGCACCGCGCTCGGCGGTGGTCGGTCCGGCCACGCTCCCTGCCTTCCGTTCAAACGTGCCTAAGGGTGGGCACGGTGGGCGGCGATCGCCTCGTACACCATGCCGACGAGGAGTTCGTCGGCGTCCCGGCGGCCGAACTCACCGGCGGCGCGGGACATCTCGTACAGCCGGTGCGGGTCGGCCAGCACGGGCAGGACGTTGTGCTGCACCCACTCCGGGGTGAGTTCCGCGTCGTCGACCAGCAGTCCGCCGCCGGCCTTGACCACCGGCTGGGCGTTCAGCCGCTGTTCGCCGTTGCCGATGGGCAGCGGGACGTAGGCGGCCGGAAGCCCGACGGCGGAGAGTTCGGCGACGGTCATCGCGCCCGCGCGGCAGAGCATCATGTCGGCAGCGGCGTACGCGAGATCCATCCGGTCCAGGTAACTTACCGGGATGTACGGGGGCATCCCCGGCATCTGGTGTACCTGCGGCAGTTCGTTCTTCGGGCCGACCGCGTGCAGGATCTGGATGCCCGCCTGCTGGAGCCAGGGCGCCACCTGCTGCACGACCTCGTTGAGGCGGCGGGCGCCCTGCGAGCCGCCGGAGACGAGCAGCGTGGGCAGGTTGGGGTCGAGGCCGAACATCGCGCGGGCCTCGGGACGGGCGGCGGCCCGGTCGAGGGTGGCGACGGAGCGGCGCAGCGGGATGCCGATGTAGCGGGCGCCGCGCAGCTTGCTGTCCGGGGTGGAGACGGCGACCTGGGAGGCGTACCGCGAGCCGATCTTGTTGGCGAGGCCGGGGCGGGCGTTCGCCTCGTGGATCACGATCGGCACACCGAGCCGCTTGGCGGCCAGGTACGCGGGCAGCGCCACATAGCCGCCGAAGCCGACCACGGCGTCCGCCTTGGTGCGCTCCAGGATCTGCTCCGCCGCCTTGATCGTGCCGCGCAGCCGGCCCGGAACGGTGATCAGCTCGGGAGTGGGCTTGCGCGGCAGCGGCACGGCGGGAATCAGCGCCAGCTCATAGCCGCGCTCCGGGACGAGCCGGGTCTCCAGGCCGCGCTCCGTGCCCAGGGCCGTGATCCCCACCGTCGGGTCCTGCCTGCGCAGGGCGTCCGCGAGGGCGAGCGCGGGCTCGATGTGGCCGGCGGTCCCCCCACCAGCGAGTACGACATGCACCGAAATTCACCGCTCTCCGGACGAGCGCGCCGTGGCGCGCCGTCGCATCGTGTTCCAACTCCGGGGACTACGGTTCGACGCAGTACCCCCAGTCCCCCGCTTTCTACCAAAGCGGGGTTGCCGCATCGCAAGCGCCGCCCGCGCAGCGGGCTCGTCGCGCGCGAAGGCGATCATGAGCCCGATGGCGAACATGGTCGGCAGCAGGGCGGATCCTCCGTAGGAGAACAGCGGGAGCGGGACACCGGCGATCGGCAGCAGGCCGAGCACCGCACCGATGTTGATCACGGCCTGGGCCGTGATCCAGGTGGTCACGCCTCCCGCGGCATACCTGACGAAGGGGTCCTCCGTGCGTCCGGCCACGCGGATGCCCGCATAGCCTAGAGCGGCGAAGAGGGCGAGCACCGACAGCGTCCCCGCCAGGCCCAGTTCCTCACCGGTGACCGCGAAGATGAAGTCCGTGTGCGCTTCGGGTAGTTGACCCCATTTTTCCACACTTGCGCCGAGCCCGGAACCGAAGAGCCCGCCGGAGGCGAGGGCGTAGATGCCGTGCACCGCCTGCCAGCAGGAGCCGTCGGGGCCCATCTCGGTGGCACCGATGCAGCGGAACCGGTCCAGCCGGTTGGAACTGCTCTGGATGAGGATCGTGCCGAGCAGCGCGGCGACCCCCAGCACGCCGACGAACAGCCGGGTCGGGGCGCCCGCCAGCCACAACAGACCGAACAGGACGGCCGTCAGGATGATCGCGGTGCCCATGTCGCCGCCGAGCATGATCAGGCCGAGCAGCAGGAAAGCGACCGGCACCAGCGGCACCAGCATGTGCTTCCACTGCGCGAGCAGGTTGCGGTCCTGCTTGCGGGCGAGCAGATCGGCACCCCACAGCACCAGGGCGAGCTTGCCGAACTCGCTGGGCTGGATCTGGAACGAGCCCCCGAGGGCGATCCAGTTCTGGTTGCCGTTGACGGCCATCCCTATCCCCGGCACCTGCACCAGCGCCATCAGGAAGACGGCACCCGCCAGGATCGGATAGGCCAGCGCGCGGTGCAGCTTCACCGGCATCCGGCAGGCGACGTACAGCAGCACCCCGCCGATGACGGCGGCCAGCATCTGCTTGCGGAAGAAGTACGACCCCGGCAGGGACATCTGCAGGGCGGTGATCTGGGAGGCCGAGTAGACCATCACCAGGCCCAGCACGGTGATCAGCAGGCTGCCGCCGAGGATGAGGTAGTACGCCGTCAGGGGCCGGTCCCAGGCCCTTCGTGCGCGCGTGGAGAACCGTACGAAGGGGTTCTCGCGCGGCGGCCGGGGAGCGGCGGGCGCGCGGACGGTCCGCGGAACCGGCGGACGTCCCGTACGGCTGCCGGACATCACCGGCTCCCTCCGGCGGCCGGCCGCCGGTCACACCCGAGCCACATCCGAGTCACCCGTCCCTTCAAGGGTCCCAAAGCACCCGCCGTGGCCGAGACCGCCGTCAGGCGCCCGCGCCGAGTTCGCGGACCGCCTCCGCGAACGCGTCTCCTCGCTTGTTGTAGTTGGCGAACATGTCCATGGAGGCACAGGCAGGTGCCAGAAGCACCGTGTCGCCGGTGACGGCGAGGCGCCATGCCTCCCGGACAGCCGCGAGCATCGCCCCAGTGTCGGTCCGGTCGAGGTCGACGACGGGTACTTCCGGGGCGTGTCGCGCCAGGGCTTCACGGATCAGGGCGCGATCGGCGCCGATGAGGACCGCCCCGCGAAGCCGCTTCGCCGACTTGGCGACCAGCTCGTCGAAGGTCGCGCCCTTGGCCAGCCCGCCCGCGATCCACACGATCGAGTCGTACGCCGCCAACGAGGCCTCGGCGGCATGGGTGTTGGTGGCCTTGGAGTCGTCGACGTACGCCACCCCGTCCACCTCGGCGACGTGCGCGATGCGGTGGGCGTCGGGGGTGAAGGCGCGCAGCCCGTCCCGGACGGCCTGGGCGGGCACGCCGTACGCGCGCGCGAGGGCCGCCGCCGCAAGGGCGTTGGCGATGTTGTGCGGAGCCGGCGGGTTGACGTCGCCGACCTCGGCGAGCTCCTGGGCGTTCCTGTGCCGGTCCTCGACGAAGGCACGGTCGACCAGGATGCCGTCCACGACGCCGAGTTGGGACGGCGCCGGCGTGCCGAGCGTGAAGCCGACGGCCCGGCAGCCCTCCTCGACGTCTGCCGCGCGCACCAGGTCCTCGGTGGCCTTGTCCGCCGCGTTGTAGACGCAGGCGACCCGATTCCCTTCGTAGACACGGCCCTTGTCGGCGGCGTACGCCTCCATGGAGCCGTGCCAGTCGAGGTGGTCGGGCGCGAGGTTGAGCACGGCGGCGGAGTGGGCGCGCAGCGAGGGCGCCCAGTGCAGTTGGTAGCTGGACAGCTCGACGGCGAGGACGTCGTACGGCTCCTCGCCCAGCACCGCGTCCAGCAGCGAGACGCCGATGTTGCCGACGGCGGCGGTGCGCAGCCCGGCCGCCCGCAGGATCGAGGCCAGCATCTGCACGGTCGTCGTCTTGCCGTTGGTGCCGGTGACGGCGAGCCAGGGGGCCGCGTCGGGGCCGCGCAGCCGCCAGGCCAGTTCGACGTCGCCCCAGACGGGGACGCCCGCCTCGGCCGCCGCCGTGAACAGCGGCTTGTCCGGCTTCCAGCCGGGCGCGGTGACGATCAGCTCGGTGCCCTCGGGCAGCGTCTCCCCGTCGCCGAGGCGGACGGTGACACCGAGCGCCTCCAGCTCGGCGGCCTGGGCCCGGGCGCGCTCGTCGGCGCCGTCGTTGACGACGGTGACGTGCGCGCCGAGGCCGTGCAGGACCTTGGCCGCCGGGACGCCGGAGACGCCGAGCCCGGCGACGGTGACGTGCTTGCCCTTGAGCTCCGAGGAGGTCACTTTTCCGCTGCCCATCCCGCGTAGAAGAGGCCCAGTCCGACGATGACACAGATGCCCTGAATGATCCAGAAGCGGACCACGACGAGGACTTCGGACCAGCCCTTGAGTTCGAAGTGGTGCTGCAGTGGCGCCATCCGGAAGACCCGCTTGCCGGTGAGGCGGAAGGAGCCGACCTGGATGACCACCGACATGGTGATGAGCACGAACAGGCCGCCGAGGATGGCCAGCAGCAGCTCCGTGCGGGAGCAGATGGCCAGACCGGCGAGGACACCGCCGAGCGCCAGCGAACCGGTGTCACCCATGAAGATCTTGGCCGGTGAGGTGTTCCACCACAGGAAGCCGAGGCAGGCGCCCATCAGCGCGGAGGCGACCACCGCGAGGTCGAGCGGATCGCGGACCTCGTAACAGGCGCCCGGGTTGGTCAGGGTCTGCGCGTTGGCGCAGGACTCCTGGAACTGCCAGACGCCGATGAAGGTGTAGGCGCCGAAGACCAGCACGGAGGCGCCGGTGGCGAGGCCGTCGAGACCGTCGGTGAGGTTCACGCCGTTCGACATCGCGAGGATCATGAACAGCGCCCAGATCACGAACAGCACCGGGCCGATCGACCAGCCGAAGTCGGTGATGAACGACAGCTTGGTGGAGGCCGGGGTGTTGCCGCGGTTGTCCGCGAACTGAAGTGACAGCACCGCGAAGGCGATACCGACGATGAGCTGGCCGGCCATCTTCGCCTTGGCCCGCAGACCCAGCGAACGCCGCTTGACGATCTTGATGTAGTCGTCCAGGAAGCCGACCAGGCCCATGCCGGCCATCAGGCCGAGCACCAGCAGCCCGGAGAAGGTCGGCGCCGCGTCCGCCTCCGGGTCGAGGTAGCCGGTGATCATCTTCGCCAGGAAGTACGCGGCGATCGTCGCCAGGATGAAGGCGATGCCACCCATGGTGGGCGTACCGCGCTTGCTGGCGTGCTCCCGGGGACCGTCGTCGCGGATGTACTGACCGTAGCCCTTGCGCGCCAGGAGTTTGATCAGCAGCGGGGTGCCGATCAGCGTCAGGAAGAGGCCAATGACTCCTGCGAACAGGATCTGCTTCATCATCGGGCGGCAACCTCACCCTCGGCACCCGTGGCGAGCAGCGCCTCTGCGACGCTCTCCAGGCCGACCGAACGGGACGCCTTCACGAGGACGACGTCCCCCGGACGCAACTCGCTGCGCAACAGGTCGACCGCCGCCTGTGCGTCGGACACGTGCACCGACTCCTCACCCCACGAACCCTCGTTATATGCGCCCAGTTGCAGCCAGGCGGCTTCCCTGCCCCCGACCGCGACGAGCTTGCTGACGTTGAGCCGGACGGCGAGCCGTCCGACCGCGTCGTGCTCGGCGAGCGCCTCGTCCCCGAGCTCGGCCATCTTGCCGAGCACCGCCCACGTCCGCCGCCCCTTGCCCATGGCCACCAGGGCGCGCAGAGCGGCCCGCATGGACTCGGGGTTCGCGTTGTAGGCGTCGTTGACGACCGTCACGCCGTCCGGGCGCTCGGTGACCTCCATGCGCCAGCGGGAGAGGGAGCCTGCCTCGGAGAGCGCGGTGGCGATCTCTTCCGCGGACATGCCCAGCTCATGGGCGACGGCGGCCGCGGCGAGCGCGTTCGACACGTGGTGCTCACCGTACAGGCGCATGGTCACATCACTGCACCCGGAGGGTGTGTGAAGGGTGAAAGAGGGGCGTCCGGAGTCCGTCATGCGCACGTTCTCGGCCCGTACGTCCGCTTCGTCGGCCTCTCCGAAGAGGAGCACCTTCGCCTTGGTACGCGACGCCATGGCCCGTACGAGGGGGTCGTCGGCGTTGAGGATCGCCGCGCCGCCGTCCTCCGCCGACGGAAGCGCCTCGACGAGTTCGCCCTTGGCCTGCGCGATCTGCTCGCGGCCGCCGAACTCGCCGATGTGCGCGGTCCCGACGTTGAGCACCAGGCCGATCCTCGGGGGTGTCAGGCCGGTGAGGTACCGGATGTGGCCGATGCCGCGCGCGCCCATCTCCAGCACCAGGAACCGGGTTTCCTCGGTGGCGCTGAGCGCGGTCAGCGGCAGCCCGATCTCGTTGTTGAACGATCCGGGCGTCCACACCGTCGGCCCCTTGCGCTGGAGCACCTGCGCGATCAGGTCCTTGGTGCTGGTCTTGCCCGCGGAGCCGGTGAGCGCCACGAGGGTGGTGCCGAGCGTGCGCACGACGTGCCGGGCGAGGGCGCCGAGGGCCGTCTGGACGTCGTCCACGACGATCGCGGGCACGCCGACGGGGCGCGACGCGAGTACCGCGACCGCGCCCGCCTCGACGACCTGTGCCGCGAAGTCGTGGCCGTCCACGCGTTCACCGACGAAGGCGGCGAACAGGCTGCCGGGCGCGACCTCCCGGGAGTCCCGGACGACCGGTCCGGTCACCTGGGCCGACGGATCCGGTATGTCGTGCGTCTGCCCGCCGACGACTTCTGCGATCTCGGCGAGAGAGAGGGCGATCACAAGTTCATCCCCTGGATCTTCTGGATTTTCATCCCTGGGTTTTCTGGATTGCTTCGCGCAGCACCTGGCGGTCGTCGAACGGACGGACCACGCCGGCGATGTCCTGGCCCTGCTCGTGGCCCTTGCCCGCGACCAGCACGGTGTCCCCGGGCCGCGCCCGGCCGACGGCGGCGGCGATGGCGGCGGCCCGGTCCTCGAAGAGCAGCACCTCGCCGCGTTCGTGCGCGGGCACCGTCGCCGCGCCCTCCAGCATGGTGGCGAGGATCGCGAGGGGGTCCTCGGAACGGGGGTTGTCGGAGGTCAGCACGGCCGTGTCGGAGAGCCGGGCCGCGGCGGCGCCCATGGGGCCGCGCTTGGTGGTGTCCCGGTCGCCGCCGCAGCCGAGCACGACGTGCAGCCGGCCCTTGGTGACCTTGCGGAGCGCCTTGAGGACGGACTCGACGGCGTCCGTCTTGTGGGCGTAGTCGACGACCGCGAGGTAGTCCTGGCCGGCGTCCACGCGCTCCAGGCGGCCCGGCACGCCCGGCACGGCGGCGATGCCGTCGGCCGCGGTCTGCGGGTCGAGGCCGGCGGCGGCGAGGGCGGCGATCGCGGCGAGGGTGTTCGCCACGTTGAACGGGCCCGGCAGCGGCGACCTGGCACTGATCCGCTCGCCGCCCGGGCCGTGCACGGTGAACGGCGAGTCCAGCGGGCCGACCTCGACGTCCGCGGCGCGCCAGTCGGCGTCCGGGTGGCCCTCGGCGGAGTAGGTGACGACCGGGACGCCGGCCTCGCGGGCGAGCCTGCGGCCGTACTCGTCGTCGACGTTGACCACGCCGAGTCTGCTGCGTTCCGGCGTGAACAACTGCGCCTTGGCCCGGAAGTAGTCCTCCATGTCGGAGTGGAACTCCATGTGTTCCGGGCTGAGGTTGGTGAACACGGCGACGTCGAAGACGCAGCCGTCGACGCGGCCGAGGACCAGCGCGTGGCTGGAGACCTCCATGGCGACCGCCTCGACGCCGCGCTCGCGCATCACGGCGAACAGGGCCTGCAGGTCGGTGGCTTCGGGCGTGGTCCGCTCGGACTTGATGCGCTCGTCGCCGATCCGGGTCTCGACCGTGCCGATGAGTCCGGCGGAACGGCCCGTGCTCAGGCCGCCCTCGACGAGATAGGCGGTGGTGGTCTTGCCGGAGGTGCCGGTGATGCCGATCTGAAGCAGGTCGCGGCCGGGGTGGCCGTAGATCGTCGCCGCCAGCTCGCCCATCCGCGCGCGCGGGTCGTCGACGGTGAGCACCGGAAGGCCCGTCGCGGCGGCGCGTTCGACGCCGGCCGGGTCGGTCAGCACGGCGGCGGCGCCGAGGCCGAGGGCCTGGGTGACGAAGTCGGCACCGTGCACGCGGGCGCCGGGCAGGGCGGCGTACAGGTCGCCGGGGCGGACGGCGCGCGAGTCGTGGGTGATGCCCGTGACCTCGGCGGTTCCCTGCGGGGCGGTGACACCCAACTGGTCGGCGAGCTCCGCGAGGGGTGTGGCGAAGACCCGTTCCGGCCTGGGCGGTCCCGGGTACGTCACGGGAACGTCCTTCTGGGTGGTTTGGGACTGATCAGCGTGTGGCACGGCGGTGAGCGTACCGGGCGCACCCGCTCCGGAGCGAAGTGAGGGGCGGGGGGCGCTCTGGTTCCCGGGATCGGGGGTGGTCGTTGTCACGGCTGGTTCCTGGGGTGCTCGGTGCTGATCGGTTGCTCGGGACGTGGGGGCTCGGTCGGCTCGGTGCTGATCAGGGTTTGAAGGTGACCGGGAGGTTCGCGGGCCTGGCCCCGGTCGGCGGGACCTGGAGGGTCTTCAGGGCGAACTCCATCACCTGCTTGTAGACGGGTCCGCAGATCTGGCCGCCGAAGTAGCTGCCGTTGGTGGCGTTCTGGATGGCGCAGTAGACGGTGACGCGCGGCTGGTCCGCGGGGGCGAATCCGGCGAACGACGAGGTGTAGCCACGGTACTTGCCGGTGGCCGGATCCACTCGGTTGGCGGTGCCCGTCTTGCCCGCGACCCGGTAGCCGGGGATGCGCGCCTTGGTGCCGGTGCCCTCCCGGTCGTCGACGACCGACTCCAGCATCCGGGCCAGCGTCGTGGCGGTCTTCTCGCTCACCACCCGCTTCTTCTCGGGCTCCGGGGCGGGTGTGAAGCGTCCGTCCGGTCCCTTCGCGCCGCGCACGAGCGTGGGTTCGACGCGAACGCCGCCGTTGGCGATGGTCGAATACACGGAGGCCGCCTGCATGGCGTTGATGGACACGCCCTGGCCGAAAGGAATCGTGTACTGCTGCGACGTCGACCACTGGTCGGGCGGCGCGAGGATGCCCTTGGTCTCGCCGGGGAAGTCCAGCCCGGTGGAGCCGCCGATGCCGAACTTGCGCAGGTACGAGTGGAGCACCCGGTTGGCCTCGGCCTGGTTCCTGCCGAGCTGACCGGTGGCCAGGATGGTGCCGATGTTGCTGGACTTGGCGAGCACGCCGTTGAGCGTCAGGTACCAGGTCGGGTGGTCGACGTCGTCCTTGAACAGCCGGTCGCCCCGGTGCAGCCGGTTGGGCACCACCACGTGCGTCTGCGGCGTGGCCACGTTCTCCTCCAGGACGGCGGCCATCGACACGACCTTGGCGGTGGAGCCGGGTTCGTACGCGTCCTGCAGGGCCGCGTTGCCCAGGGCGGTCGGATCGGCCGTGGAGAGGTCGTTGGGGTCGAAGCCGGGCGAGTTGGCCATGGCGAGGATCTCTCCGGTGCGCGTGTCCTGCACGATCACGTAGCCGCGGTCGGCGTCGGACTTCTCCACCTGCTCGGCGATGGCGTTCTGCGCGGCCCACTGGATGTCGCGGTCGATGGTCAGCTCGATGTCCGAGCCGGGGACCGCGGGGGTCTCGGTGGAGCCGACGGTCGGCACCTGCAGGCCGCCGGACTGGGCGTAGCGGATCTTGCCGTCCTCGCCGGCCAGCTGCTCGTTCAGTTGCTGCTCGACACCGCCGCCGCCCTTGCCGTCGGCGTTGACCCAGCCCAGTATCCCGGCGGCCAGGTCGCCGTTGGGGTACACGCGCTTGCTGCTGGGTTCGGCGAGGACCCCGGCGAGGACGTTGACGGTGCCCGGGTCGGTCTCCGCCTTGGTGGCGAGCGCGGTCCGCAGGTCCTTGATCTGCTTCCAGACCTGCGGGGTCTGCCGTCCGGCGAGCTTGACGTACCGCAGCTCGTCGTCCTCGGGGCGGAGCTTGTCGGTGATGTCGGCCTGGTCCTGGCCGAGGATCGGCGCGAGCAGCGCCGCCGCCTGCTCGGGCCCGTCGTCGATCTTCAGCTGCTCGCGGGTGAACAGCGTGGGGTCGGCGGTGATGTCGTACGCGTCGACGCTGGTCGCCAGGGCCACGCCGGTGCGGTCGGTGATCTCACCGCGCTGCGCGGCCAGGGTGTGCACGACGTAGCGGTTCGCCTGCGCCTTGGCGGCGTAGGCGCTGGCGTCGACGGCCTGCACCTGGAGCAGCCGTACGACGAAGACCAGCAGGACGAGGGTCAGCGCGAAGCCGATCAGGCGCAGCCGGGGGCGGGGGCTGCCGAGCCGGATCGCGCGCGGGGGCGCCGAGCGGGGCTGGACGGGGCGGCGCACCGGGCGGGCGCCCGGGCCGGGGCGCCGCCGGCCGTCGGAGCGATCGGGCCGTGCGGGTCCGGGCACGCGGCGACGCGGCGGTTCCCTGTCGGTCACTTCCGTCACCTGCCGGAGGGTGTGGTCGGGAGAGGGGCGGGCGTGCTGGCGAGCGGGCGGGGGTCGGGCGTGGCGGAGGTGGCGGCCGGGCGTGACGTGGGAGTGGCCGCGGGTGAGCCGGGGGTGGCCGGGGCCGTGCCGGGGGCGCTCGGGACGGCGGGGACGGCCTCGGGCGGGATGGACGCGAGGCCGGTGGGCATCGCCTCGGGCGCGAGGACGAGGGGGCGGCGTGCGGAGGCCGGTTCGGCGGCGGCCGGGGAGGGGACGCCCCTGACGGTGCCGTCGGGGTCGAGGAAGGCGGGGTCGGAGCCGGGGACCATGCCGAGTTCACGGGCCCGGCGCTGCAGCGCGTCGGGGGCGGAGTAGGCATCGATGTCGCGCTGGAGCGCCTGTTCCTCGTCGGTGAGGTTCTTGGTCTCCTTCTGCAGGTCGTCGAGTTGGAACGACCCTTCGCTGAGCGCGGAGTTCAGCACGAGCAGACCGATGAGGCCGCCGCCGAGGAGCAGGACGACGAGGAGGACGAACGGCGTCCGGGCGGCCTGGGCCCGCCCGGTCGGCAGGAGCTGCGCGAGCCGTGCGGCCCTGCCCCTCAGTTCGGGTTTCCTACCCACTCGCCCTCCCCCGCGTCCGGATGTCGGACCCGCGTGCGCTGCGAGTCCCCCGCCCCGTCGGCTGCCTCACTCGACGTCCTCCCTGATCCGCTGGGCCCCGCGCAGTCGGGCCGGGGCCGCACGGCGGTTCTCGGCGACCTCTTCCTCGGTGGGAAGTTCGGCACCCCGGGTGAGCAGCTTGAGCCGGGGCTGGTACTGCTCGGGCACCACCGGCAGCCCGGGCGGCGCGGTGCCGGCCGCCCCCGCCGCGAACACCTGCTTCACCAGCCGGTCCTCCAGCGAGTGGTACGACAGCACCGCGATGCGCCCGCCCACGTCCAGCGCCTTCACCGCCGCCGGGATCGCCCGCTCCAGCACGGACAGCTCGCCGTTGACCTCGATGCGCAGGGCCTGGAAGGTGCGCTTGGCCGGGTTGCCGCCGGTGCGCTTGGCGGCCTGCGGCAGCGCGTCCCGGATCAGCTCCACGAGCCGCGCGCTGTTGCTGAACGGCTCCTTCTCGCGCTCGCGCACCACGGCGGCCACGATCCGCTTGGCCTGCTTCTCCTCGCCGTACGCGCGCAGGATTCGCACCAGCTCACCGGCCGGGTAGGTGTTGAGGACCTCGGCGGCGCTGACGCCGGTCGTCTGGTCCATGCGCATGTCGAGCGGGGCGTCCTGGGCGTAGGCGAAGCCGCGGTCGGCCTCGTCCAGTTGCATGGAGGAGACCCCGAGGTCGAACAGCACGCCCTGCACGCGCGCGATGCCGAGCCGGTCCAGCACCTCGGGCAGCTCGTCGTACACGGCGTGCACCAGAGTGGCCCGCTCCCCGTACGGCGCCAGCCGCTCACCGGACAGCCGCAGCGCCTCCTTGTCCCGGTCCAGCGCGACGAGGCGGACCTGGGGGAAGCGCGCGAGCAGCGCCTCGCTGTGGCCCCCGAGGCCGAGCGTGCAGTCGACGGCCACGGCTCCGGGCCGCTCCAGCGCGGGTGCCAACAGGTCCAGGCACCGCTGGAGCATCACCGGGACGTGTCGACTCTGGCTCAAGGGGCCCTCTCAGCTCCGGCGGGTCGTACGCACCGCCGGGTCCCCGCCCGCTCGTGAAGGGGAGGCCTGCCGGCGCCGGAAGCGTCAGCCGGCCGGGAGCGGGTGGAGGCCGAGCCGTACGTACGCGCCGCGCACGTGGGGGATCCCCGGCGGCCACGCCGGGATCCTGCGGGAATTCGATGCAGCGGGTAAGTCTCGCCTCCCGCTTCGCGTCACTTTAGTCCACCCTCTGTCGCGGTCAATCAACCGGCCTGCGCGTCGCGGCGGCGACGGCGGGCTCCTCGCGAACCGGTGCGGATCACTCGCAAGGGCGCATACGCGCCATGCGTGTGGGTTACCTCACACCATGAGCCGATGACGTTCTTTGTCCTCTCTCACAACAGGACCCGACGGCCGGTGACCAGTACCGTCATCACCATGACGACTTCTGCATCGGTTCCCGCCGGCCCCGAGGACGCCATAGCCCGCGTCGGCACCGTCACGGACCGCCTTGTCGAGGCGAACGAGCGGTACGCGGCCGCCTTCACGGATCCCGGCATGGACGCCCGCCCGGTCCTCCAGGTCGCCGTCGTGGCCTGCATGGACGCCCGACTCGACCTGCACGCCGCGCTCGGTCTGTCCCTCGGCGACTGCCACACCATCCGCAACGCGGGCGGCGTCGTCACCGACGACGTGATCCGCTCGCTCACCATCAGCCAGCGCAAGCTCGGCACCCGCAGCGTGGTCCTCATTCACCACACCGGCTGCGGTCTGGAGAGCCTCACCGAGGACTTCCGCACCGAACTGGAGGTGGAGATCGGCCAGCGCCCGGCATGGGCGGTGGAGTCCTTCAAGGACGTCGACCAGGACGTGCGGCAGTCCATGCGGCGCGTGCGCACCTCGCCGTTCCTGCTGCACACCGACGACGTGCGCGGCTTCGTCTTCGACGTCCGGACGGGTTCGCTGCGCGAGATCGACCCCGCGTGATCCGCCACCCGGGGATCCCGTTCTGCGGGATTCCCGGGCCAGGGCAGAACAAATTGCCGTAAGACCCGACATATCGCGGCCAGTTGTCCACAGTCGAGTGACACGAATCGGTAACGGCGGCAAGAATGCGGGTGGTGGCGTCGCGCGGAACTTTGCACGCGTGGTGTCCGTGTTTCGGGGTGGGCCGGATACGCATCGCAGAGCGTCGGCCCGTGAGAAAGAACGGGCCGAGGAGGGCCGGGTGACGACCTATGACGATCGAGCGAGCCTCACTGATCTGACTGCCACCGTGGATCGGGTCCGCGATGCGGTGGAGGAAGTGATCGAGGGCAAGCCCGAGGTCGTGCGGCTTTCGCTGACCGTGTTGCTGGCCGAGGGGCATCTCCTGATCGAGGACGTCCCCGGAGTGGGCAAGACGATGCTCGCCAAGACGCTGGCGCGGTCCATCGACTGTTCGGTGCGGCGCATCCAGTTCACGCCCGACCTGCTGCCCTCGGACATCACCGGTGTGTCCATCTGGGACCAGCAGCGCCGGGACTTCGAGTTCAAACCGGGCGCGATCTTCGCCCAGATCGTGATCGGCGACGAGATCAACCGCGCCTCCCCCAAGACCCAGTCCGCGCTGCTGGAGTCGATGGAGGAGCGCCAGGTCACCATCGACGGACAGACCTACGAGCTGCCCAGCCCCTTCATGGTGGTCGCCACGCAGAACCCGGTCGAGATGGAGGGCACCTACCCGCTCCCCGAGGCCCAGCGCGACCGCTTCATGGCCCGCGTCTCCATCGGCTACCCGAGCGCGGAGGCCGAGCTGCAGATGCTCGACGTGCACGGCGGGGTCAACCCGCTGGACGACCTCCAGCCGGTCGCGCACGCGCACGACATCGTCAAGCTGATCGAGGCGGTGCGCGGCGTGCACGTCGCCGACACCGTCCGGCGCTACGCGGTGGACCTGGTCGCCGCCACCCGCACCCACCCCGACCTCAGACTCGGCGCCTCCCCGCGCGCGACGCTGCACCTGCTGCGCGCGGCGAAGGCTTCGGCGGCCCTCAGCGGCCGGGAGTACGCCCTGCCGGACGACGTGCAGGCCCTCGCGGTGGCCGTGCTGGCGCACCGCCTGCTGCCCACCGCCCAGGCCCAGCTCAACCGCCGTACCGCGGAGCAGGTGGTGCAGGAGATCCTGCAGCGGACACCGGTCCCGGCGACGCCCCGGCAGAACGCTTTCGGCGGCCTCGGACCCGGCACCCGGGCCTATGGCCAGCAGCCGCCCCGGAGGCTGTGATGACCACCGCGGCGGGATCCGCGCCCGCCGAGGCCGACCGCGGTGACAAGGGGGGCGTGCGCACGGCCCTGGCCGGCCTGACCACCCGCGGCCGCTCCTTCCTGGCCGCGGGGGTCGCCGCAGCCGTCTGCGCCTACGTCCTCGGCCAGAGCGACCTGCTCCGGGTCGGCCTGCTGCTGGCGGTGCTGCCCCTGGTGTGCGCGACGGTGCTGTACCGCACGCGCTACCGGGTGGCCGCCAGCCGCAGGCTCTCCCCCGGGCGCGTGCCCGCCGGTGCCGAGACCCGGGTGCACCTGCGGATGGACAACGTCTCGCGGCTGCCCACCGGCCTGCTGATGCTCCAGGACCGGGTGCCGTACGTGCTCGGCCCCCGCCCCCGTTTCGTGCTCGACCGCGTCGAGCCGGGCGGCCGCCGCGAGGTGTCCTACCGCGTCCGCTCCGATCTGCGCGGCCGCTATCCGCTGGGCCCGCTCCAGCTGCGCCTGACCGACCCGTTCGGCATGTGCGAGCTGACCCGGTCCTTCTCGACGTACGACACCCTGACGGTGATCCCGCGCGTGGAGCCGCTGCCGCCGGTGCGGCTGACCGGTGAGGCGAAGGGGTACGGCGACGGACGGCTGCGCTCGCTGGCGCTGGCCGGCGAGGACGACGTGATCCCGCGCGGGTACCGCTACGGCGACGACCTGCGCCGCGTGCACTGGCGCTCCACCGCCCGCTACGGCGAGCTGATGGTGCGCCGCGAGGAGCAGCCGCAGCGCTCCCGCTGCACGGTGCTGCTCGACACCCGGGGCGTCGCCTTCGAGGGCGCGGGCCCCGACTCGGCCTTCGAGTGGGCGGTGGCGGGCACCGCGTCCGTGCTGGTGCACATGCTCGAGCGGGGCTTCTCGGTACGGCTGTTGACGGACACCGGCAGCTCGGTGCCCGGCGAGGGCGCGGACGGTTTCGCGGGCGCGAGCCAGGAGTCGGCGGACGCGGCCGGGCTGATGATGGACACCCTCGCGGTGATCGACCATTCCGACGGTACGGGCCTGTCCCGGGCGTACGACGTGCTGCGCGGCGGGCAGGAGGGGCTGCTGGTGGCCTTCTTCGGCGATCTCGACGAGGAGCAGGCCGCGGTGGCCGCGAGGATGCGCCAGCGCACCGGCGGCGCGCTCGCCTTCGTCCTGGACCGCGCGGACTGGGTGCGGGAACCGGCCGACGCACCCGGGCCGTTGGACGAGAAGGAGGAGCGGCTGCGGATGCTGCGCGAGGCCGGCTGGACGGCCGTGCGCGTGCCGCGGGACGCCTCGCTGCACGACCTGTGGCGCCAGGCGGAGAGCGAGCGCACGGGCGTCGTGACGGCGAGCGGCAGGAGCGACGGGGAGGGGCGGTCATGAGCGGGCAGGCGCGGATGGCGCTGTGTGCCACGGCGGCGACGCTGATGGCCGCGTGCGCGCTGCTGCCGCTGGTCGACCAGGTCTTCTGGTTGCTTCAGGCCGCCGTCCTGCTGATGATCCAGACGGCGGTGGGCGCGGCGGCCCGGCGGGTGCCGCTGGCCCGCCCGCTGACGGTGGCCGTGCAGGCCCTGGTCACGCTGATGCTGCTGACCCTGCTCTTCGCCTCCGACTACGCGCTCATCGGGCTGATCCCCGGCCCCGACGCCTTCGTCCACTTCGCCGACCTGCTCCGGCAGGGCACCCAGGACGTCGGGCGGTACGCGATCCCGGCGCCGCTGTCCGCCGGCATCGAGCTGATGCTCGTCGGCGGTGTCCTGGTGATCGGGCTGGCGGTGGACGTCCTCGCGGTGACCTTCCGCAGCGCGGCCCCGGCCGGCCTGCCGCTGCTCGCGCTGTACTCGGTCGCCGCGGGGCTGTCCGACGGCACCGGCGGCTGGGTGTGGTTCCTGATAGCCGCGGTCGGCTATCTGATGCTGCTGCTGGCCGAGGGACGGAACCGGTTGTCGCAGTGGGGCCGGGTGTTCGGCGGGGCGCCGCGCGGGCCGGGCGGGGAGCCGGGCGGTCCGGTGACCCCGGTGCGCACGGGACGGCGGATCGGCGTGGTCGCGCTGGGCACGGCCCTGGTCGTGCCGCTGGCCCTGCCCGCGATGAACGGCGGCCTGCTGGACGGCGCCGGGACGGGCGTCGGCACGGGCGGCGGGGGCGGCGGCACGATCTCCGCGGTGAACCCGCTCGTGTCGCTGCGCGACAGCCTGAACATCGACGAGGACCGCACGGTCATGACCCTGCGGACCAGCACCGACGACCTCTCCGCCATGTATCTGCGGATCGTGTCCCTGGACGACTTCGACGGCACCACCTGGAAGCCCTCCCGGCGCAACATCGTCGCGGTGCCGGACGAGCTGCCCACCCCCGTCGGCCTGGGCCCGGACGTCCGTCGCGCCGAGATACGCACCCGCATCGCCGCGGCCGACTGGTACGCGCAGGACTGGCTGCCCATGCCGTACCCGCCGAGCGGCGTGGACGTCGACGGCAACTGGCGGTACGAACCGGTCGGGATGACGCTCGTCGGCGACCACGGCCAGACCACCCGCGGTGCCACCTACGAGGTGACCAGCCTCGACGTGCAGCCGACGGCGGACCAGCTCGCGTCGGCGCCGCAGCCGCCCTCCGCCCTGCTGCGCGAGTTCACCCAGGTGCCGGACTCGCTGCCGGGCGTCGTGGCGCGCACGGCCCGGGACATCACGGCCGACGCGAAGAACCCGTACGAGCAGGCGGTCGAGCTCCAGGAGTACTTCGCCCTGACGGGCGGGTTCCAGTACGACACCGAGGTGGAGGTCGGCAGCGGCTCCCAGGCGATCGCCCGTTTCCTGCGGGACAAGCGGGGCTTTTGCGTGCACTTCTCCTTCGCGATGGCGTCGATGGCCCGCACGCTCGGCATACCGGCCCGGGTCGCGGTGGGCTTCGCCCCCGGTACGGCGCAGGGCGACGGCTCCGTGGCGGTGGGGCTGCGGGACGCGCACGCGTGGCCCGAGCTGTACTTCGAGGGCGTGGGCTGGACGCGGTTCGAGCCGACGCCGACCCGGGGATCGACGCCGCCCTACACCCAGCCCGAGGTGCCGGGCAACAACATCCCCGACCTGCCGGAGACCTCGCGTCCGGCGGACGAGGCCACCTCGGCCGAGCCGTCCACGAGCGCGAGCTGCTCGGCGCAGGAGATCCGGCTCCAGGCGTGCGGCGCGGCGCTGCCGCTGGACCCCGGCTCCACGGGCGACGGGGGCCGGCCCTGGTACCAGACGGCGAGCTGGACGCTCCTGGTGGTCGCGGTGATCGTCCTGCCGCTGCTGCCCATGCTGTGGCGGGTCAGACGGCGGTCGGTGCGGCTGGCCTCGGCCCGGCACACCGGCTCGGCGTCACCGGGCGTGCTCGGCCGGGAACGCGGCGGTGAGGGCAGCGGCGACGGCGTCGAGGTGAACGCCCTCGCCGTGGAGCCGGACGAGCGGCACGCCGCCAAGGTGGCCGCCGGGCATGTGCTGGCGGTCTGGCGCGAACTCACCGACACCGCCTGGGACTACGGCATCGTGCCGGACGACGCGCTGACCCCGCGCAAGGCGGCCGAGCGGATCGTGCGGCTGGGGGAACTGGGGGAACCGGCGGCCCGGTCGGTGCACCGGGTGGCCGGCGCCGTGGAACAGGTGCTGTTCGCCCCGCACCCGCGTGCGGAGGCCGGGCTGGCCGACGACGTGCGCCGGCTGCGCGGGGCACTGCGCTCCCGGGCCGATCGGCGGACCCGGCTGCGGGCGGTGATCGCGCCGCGCTCGGCCGTCCGCGCGCTGTGGGACCTCAGCGACCGGTGGGCGGCCGCGAAGGCCCGCCTGGCGGCCGGCAGGGCGGCGCTGCTGCGCCGACCGTCCGGTCAGCAGAGCGGCGGCTGAGGCCGGCGACGGACGGACAGAAGCAAGGGGGCCGGTGCCCGGGCACCGGCCCCCTGCTCGTGCTCTCTGCTCCGTTGTCCGTGCTCCGTGCTCCGTGCCGTCTCCGGTCCGCCGTTCCGACGGCTTGTGCGCTGGTCACGGCATGCGTGAGGGGTTGCCGCCCGGTGGGCGGCAACCCTCACTGCGTCATGGGGAGCTGTGGTCGGGAATCAGTGGCCCTGTTGCTCGTCACGGCGTCGCTGCCAGCGCTCCTCGATGCGGTCCATCATCGAGCGCCGCTGCCGTCCTTGACGGCCGGCGTGGGAACCACCCGCGGCGGGCTGCTCGCCCGGCTTGGGGGCCTTGCGCCAACCGGTCACGGCGAGTACAGCGCAACCCAGCATGACCAGGAAGCCCACCACGCTGAGCCAGACCTGCTTGGCGACCATTCCGGCCATGAGGAGCGCGATACCTACGAGGAAGCCCGCGACCGCCTGGTAGACCCGTCGCCGGGTGTACGTACGCAGCCCGCTTCCCTCAAGCGCTGTCGCGAACTTGGGATCTTCGGCGTACAGCGCTCGCTCCATCTGCTCGAGCATGCGCTGCTCGTGCTCTGAGAGCGGCACGGAGTCCTCCTCATCGTGCAGTCGCCGGGGCGACCCGGGGGTCCCTTCAGGATAGGCAGGGAATCGCCCCCGTGAAACCCGCCCCTCTGCGCCAATTGGCCAACCGGAACCCGCCATGGCCGGACCGGCCCGCTGAGGTTCACATTCCCCGGCGGCCGACCCGTCATGCCGGGCGGTCTCCCTCGATCATACGGCGGGAAGCGCCCGATCGGGGGGCCTGTGGCGCACTCCATCCGCAACCAACGCGCTGATCAGCGGCGCGCCGCACCAGTCACTCAGGCCTCGACGGACCCCTTGGTCTCACCGAGCACGTGAAGCTGCGTGGCCACCGCGTGAAACGCGGGAAGCTCGGCCGCGGCGGCCTCCAGCCTGAGCAGCGCGTCCATCGCGCCGGGCTCGGTGTCCACCAGGACGCCGGGCACGAGGTCGGCGAAGACCCGGACGCCGTGCACGGCGCCGACTGCGAGGCCCGCGCCCTCGACCAGGCCGGTGAGCTGCTCGGCGGTGAAACGGCGTGGCATCGGGTCACCCGAGCCCCAGCGCCCGTTCGGGTCGTCGAGGGCCTGCTTGGCCTCCGTGAAGTGACCCGCCAGGGCGCGGGCGAGCACGGCACCGCCCAGCCCGGCGGCGAGCAGGCTGACGAGGCCCCCGGGGCGCAGGGCGGCCACCGCGTTGCGGACACCCTCGGCCGGGTCGTCCACGTACTCGAGGACGCCGTGGCACAGCACCGCGTCGTACCCGCCGCGCTCGACCACGTCGAACAGGCCGTGGGCGTCGCCCTGCACGCCCGTCACGCGGTCGGCGACCCCGGCCTCGGCGGTGCGGCGCTCCAGGGCGAACAGCGCGTTCGGACTGGGGTCGACGACGGTGACCCGGTGGCCGAGCCGGGCGACGGGCACGGCGAACTTGCCGCTGCCGCCCCCGGTGTCGAGGACGTCCAGCGACTCCCGGCCCGTGGCCTTGACCCGGCGGTCCAGGGCGTCCTGGAGCACCTCCCAGACCACGGCGGTACGCAGAGCGGCGCGCGGACGAGGGGGGTCGGAGCGCAGCGACGCCGCTTGGGAGTGGTGGTGGGAGGCGGGCGGGCGCATCGGGTCCGACACGGCAGTTGACTCCTCGGCGCGGCACCGCCCTCGTGCGGGGCGGAGCGAACGGGCTGCCTCCCCGGTCCCGGGACACGGGTGGAAAGGCTTCAGGCGCCTTCCACCCTATTGCCTCCGGCGCGCCTGCCGGTCACGGCGCTGACGGCACGTTCCTCCTGTCCACGAGTGGGTTCGGCGCCGGACGCGTCGGGCGCACCGGCCCCGTCATCCCGCGTCGGACCGGGACTGCGGGAGGACCGGTTGCAGCACCAGCATCCGCTCGACGAGGCGGATGAACATCGCCACGTCGCGTATCAGGTCGTCGGCGTCCCGGCGGCTCGCCGCGCCCTGAACGCCCGCCTCGGCCAGGGCGCGGCGCCGGGCGCCCGAGGCGAACAGGGCGCTCCATTCGGTGAGCTCGGGCGCTATTTCGGGGAGCACTTCCCAGGCGCTCCTGATGCGGGCCCGGCGCCGGGGACTGGACTCCGGGCGGCCCCGCGCGGCCAGCACGGCCGCGGCCGTGCGCAGGGCGGCGAGATGGGCGGTGGCGTAGCGCTCGTTCGGTGTCTCGAGGACTGCTGCCTCGTCGAGCCCGGCGCGGGCCTGGGCGAGCAGGTCGAGGGCGGCCGGCGGGGCCGTGGCCCGGCGGAGCACGGGGTGCACGTCGCTCGCCGGGCCGGTCAGTGAGGGGGCAGGGCCGGTGGCGCGGCGCCGACGGGCGGCGGCTGCGGACGAGTTGGCCATGACGAACCTCCTGTCGTCTGTGTGACGGCAGCCCCTCACACGGGGTGCCGTATGTGCCCATCGTGAGGTATGGCACTGACAATCCGTTCTGACCTGGGCTTTTGCTTCGATCGAAGGTTCGGGCTAGTTTTGCACTGACCAGTCAGTTCAAGTAGTTCGGCCGGCAACAGTCCGGCCCGGCACCACTCGGAAACACCTGGGGGCACTTGTGGGGGCAACCGCGGCGGGACTCGCCGTCTCCGCCCGCGACTTCGGGCTGAAGGGACCCCGCGGCTGGGCCTTCCGCCGCGTCTCCTTCAGCGCGGAGCCCGGCTCGCTGATCGCGATCGAGGGCCCGTCCGGTTCGGGCCGCACGAGCCTGCTGCTCGCGCTCACCGGACGGATGAAGGCGACCGAGGGGACGGCGGTGGTCGGAGACGTCCGGCTGCCGAAGCAGATGGCGGCCCTGAGACGGGTCAGCGCGCTCGCCCATGTCCCCGGCGTCACCGACCTCGACCCGGCCCTGACCGTCGGGGAGCACCTGCGCGAACGGGCGCTGCTTGAGCGCCGTTTCGGCGGCTCGCCGCGGGGACTGCTGCGACCGCGCGCTGAACGCGTGCGCGAGGCACGGCTGCGGATCGACGCCGCCCTGACCGCCGCCGGACTCGACCGGGAGGCCCTGCCCAAGGGCTCCCGGACCGCCGTACGGGACCTGGAGCGCGTGGAGGCGCTGCGGCTGTCCGTCGCGCTGGCGCTCGTCGGGCGCCCGCGGCTGCTCGGCGTCGACGACACCGACCTGAAGCTGTCCGACGCCGGGCGGGCCGAGATCTGGGCGCTGCTGAGGTCGCTCGCCGAGGCCGGGACGACGGTACTGGCGGTGTGCAGCGAGGCTCCAGGGGACGCCGTGGCGGTGTCCCCGGAGCGGGCCCGCGGGGACGTGCCCGAGGAAACGGGACGCGACGCGTGCGGACCGGGCGGTGACGGGACCCAGGACGTACCCGAGCCGGGTGGCGGCGGCGCAGCGGCCGAGTCCGAGGGAGCGGCCGGTGGCGTGAACGAAGACACCGAGGGGGCCGACAGCGGGGGCGTACCCGGCGACCGGGACCACCGTCACGGCCGGGACCGCCAGGACCGACCGAACCGCCAGGACGACGGGGACCACGGGGACGGCGGGGACCACGAGGACGGCCGGGACAGTCGGAACCGCCGTGACGGCCAGGTGGCACACGACGACGAGATGGAGGCGGCGGATGCGTTCGCCGAGACTGGCCGCGCTTGAGCTGCGGCGGTTCGGACGGGGGAAGCTGCCCCGGGCCGCCCTGGTGGCGCTCCTGCTGCTGCCGCTGCTGTACGGCGCGCTGTACCTGTGGTCCTTCTGGGACCCGTACGGCCGTCTCGACCGGCTCCCCGTGGCGCTGGTGAACGACGACAGGGGCGCGACCGCCGACGGCAGGAAGGTCGAGGCGGGCGACGACATCGTGGCCGGGCTGCGGGACAGCGAGGTCTTCGACTGGCACGAGGTGAGCGCCGAGGAGGCGCGCGCGGGCGTCGAGGAGGGCACGTACTACCTGTCGCTGACCCTGCCGGCCGACTTCAGCGAACGCATCGCCTCCAGCTCGGGCGACTCCCCCGAGACGGGCGCGCTCCAGGTCCGTACGAACGACGCGAACAACTACATCGTCGGGCAGATCTCACGGACGGTGTTCAGCGAAGTGCGCACGGCGGCGTCCACAAAGGCGTCGCGGTCCTTCCTGGACCGGATCTTCATCTCGTTCTCCGACATCCACGGCGAGACCATGAAGGCGGCCGGCGGGGCCGACAAGCTCAAGAGCGGCATCGGTACGGCCGAGCAGGGCTCCAAGGACCTCGCCGACGGCCTGAAGGACGCCAAGGACGGCAGCGGGGACCTCTCCACGGGACTGACGAAACTCACCAAGGGCGCGGGCGACCTGGAGAACGGTTCGGCGCGGGTCGCGGAGGGTACGCAGGCGCTCGCCGACCAGGTCAACGGGATCGCGGACAAGCTCGGACCCTTCCTGGAGGCCAACGAGAAGACCATCGGTGACACGGCGCTGCTGGTCGCCGACTCGGCCGCCGCGATCCGCGACAACCTGGACACGCTGGTGCGGCGGGCCCCGGCCGCCGCGCAGGGCGCCCACCTGGCCTCCGACACGCTGAGCGACGTCCACGAGCGGCGCTGCGGAACCGGCGTACTGCCCGATCCGGCCTGCCCCGACCTGAAGAAGGCCGCGGACTCGGCCGCCGACGTCGCGACGATCGCGGACGACCTCAACACCCTGATCGTCGACTACGACGGCGACCTGAACGAGCTCGACGGGCATCTCGCCACCCTGGAGGAGCAGGCCCGGGCGCTCGCCAAGGACGCGCCGCACCTCTCGGAGGACCTCGACGAGGCCGTCGCGAAGATCAACAAGCTGAACGCGGGGGCCGGGAAGGTCGCCACGGGCGCCAGGACCCTGCACGCGGGGCTGGGCACCGCACGGACCGGCGCCGAGGACCTCGACAAGGGCGTCGGCGAGCTCAAGACGGGCGCGGACGACCTGAGCGGGGGCATGTACAAGCTCGTCGACGGCTCCGTGAAGCTCGCGGACGGGCTGCACGACGGCGCCGAGCAGATCCCCGACTACGACCAGCAGCAGCGCGACGCACGCACCGAGGTCATGGCGGACCCGGTCCAGCTGGCCTCCAGGTCCCTGCACGAGGCGCCCAACTACGGCACCGGCTTCGCCCCGTACTTCATCCCGCTGTCCCTGTGGGTGGGCGCGATGGTGGCGTACATGCTGATCCCGCCGCTCAACCGGCGGGCGCTGGCCACCGGCGCGTCGGCCTGGCGCATCGCGTCGGCGGGCTGGCTGCCGGTGCTGGCGATCGGCGTGCTCCAGACGGTGGCCCTGATGTCGGTGCTGCACTGGGCGGTCGGCCTGGAGATGGCACGGGCGGCCGGGACGGTGGGCTTCCTGTTCCTGGTGACGGCGTGCTTCGCGGCGATCGTCCAGTGGCTGAACGCGCGCTTCGGCGCCGCCGGCCGCATCCTGGTGCTCGCCCTGCTGATGCTGCAGCTGACGTCCGCGGGCGGCACGTACCCCGTGCAGACCAGTCCGGGCTTCTTCAACGCGCTGCATCCGTTCCTGCCGATGAGCTACGTCGTCGAGGCGCTCAGGAGGCTCATCACGGGCGGTGGGCTCGGTCCCGTGTGGCAGGCGTGCGCGGTGCTGGCCGCGTTCACCGTGGGCGCCCTCGCGCTGACCGCGCTGTCGGCCCGCCGCCGCCAGGTGTGGACGCTGGACCGGCTGCACCCGGAGCTGAGCCTGTGACCTCCCCTTCGACGTCCTGCCGGGATGCCGTTCCTGTGACAATCAGGGCCATGGACAGCACCAGCGCCACACCGGGGGCGAGTACGCGCCGCGAGGCGACCCGGCAGAAGCTGTACGAGGCGGCCGTCACGCTCATCGCGGAGCAGGGCTTCTCCGCCACCACGGTGGACGAGATCGCCGAGCGGGCCGGGGTCGCCAAGGGCACCGTGTACTACAACTTCGCGAGCAAGTCGGTCCTCTTCGAGGAGCTGTTGCGGCACGGCGTGGGCCTGCTCACCGCCTCCCTGAGGGAGGCCGCCGAGCGAACGGCGAAGGACGGCGGCACCAAGGTGGCCGCGCTGGACGCGATGATCCGGGCCGGGCTCGTCTTCATCGACCGCTATCCGGCGTTCACGCAGCTGTACGTGGCCGAGCTGTGGCGCACCAACCGGGCCTGGCAGTCCACGCTGCTGGTGGTCCGGAAGGAGGCGGTGGCGGTGGTCGAGGACGTGCTGCGCGCGGGAATCGACAACGGTGAGTTCAGCGAGGAGATCGACGTGCCGCTGACGGCGGCGGCGCTGGTCGGCATGGTGCTGGTGGCCGCCCTGGACTGGCAGGCGTTCCAGCCGGAGCGCTCCCTGGACGACGTGCACGCCGCGTTGTCACGGCTGCTGCAGGGGCGGGTGAGCGGGCGGCCCTGAGCACGCCGCCCTCGCCGACGGGACGGCCGCCGTCGAGAGGCAGCGGGTCGCAGAAGCCGGTGGGCTCTGCGAGTCGCGGGTCCAGCGGGTTCGGTGACCGGGCGGCTCCGGTCGGCCCGGCAGGTCCGGCGGACCCGGTGGTGCACCGCGACGGACGAAACGGGAAGCGCCGGTCCGGATCGTGGCCGCGTCCCCCGCGGGCCACGCCCGACCGGCGCTCCTTGTGCTCCCCCGTGTCCCCCCGTACCCCCGTGTTTCCCGTTCCCCCCGTCCCCCGTCGGGCCCCGTTCGGTCGTCCCTCCCACGGGTTGCCCCGTGCCTCGCTCCCGCCGACCTGAGCCGGCGGAAGGAGCGGTCCAGGGCCGCGCCGTTCCGCCGCCCCGTGTCGGCGGTGCCGGCGCTCGGCCCCTTTCCGTGCCTTCACTCTCTCGTTCACGCAGTTCGAGCCCCATCCGCGCGCGTACTCAATCCCCGGCCTAGGTACGCGTACTCAGCAGCCCGTGTTCGACCCCAGGGCGACGAGGTCCCCCAGGCGCTGCAACGCCCCGAGGTGCTCGTCGTGGCGGGCGTGCTGTTCCTGTGCGCGGTCGCCGACAAGATCCCGTACGTCGACTCGGTGGGGGACTCCGTGCACACGGTGATCCGGCCCGCGGCCGATGCCTGGGCCGGGGCGCTGCTCGCCGGGCAGAGCGGTTCGCTGTCCGATCCGGCGTCGGGCGCGATCGGCGGCTCGACGGCGCCGGCCGGCCATGCGGTCGAGGCCGGGACGCGGATGGCGGTGAACGCCTCGCCGGAGCCCTTCAGCAACGTGATCATCAGCGTGCCCGAGAATCTGGCCGTCGCGGGGCTGGTGAGGGCAGGACCGTACCGACCCCACCGCCGTCCGGCTCCGCGACAGCGCAGGTCCAGGCCCGGCGGCCGGCTGTCGGTGGCGGCCGATAAAGTCGCGGGCATGGCACGGATTGCGGTGATCGGCGCCGGGATGGGCGCCATGGCGGCTGCGGCGCGGCTGGCCGTGGCGGGCCACCGGGTGGCGGTGTACGAGCGTACGGAGACGTACGGCGGGGCGGTGCGGCGGCTGGAGCGGGACGGGTTCGCCTTCGACACCGGTCCCGGCGTGCTGCCGTTGCCCGCGGTCTGGCGGGACCTGTTCCTCAAGACCGGCAAGGAGCCGCTGGAGGCGTGCGTCGAGCTGACCCAGGTCGACCCGTCGGTCCGGCACGTCTTCGCGGACGGCACCGGGGTGTCCCTGCCGAACGCCTCACGCGCTGGCGTGGTCGCCGCCCTGGACGAGGCACTCGGCGCGGGTACGGGCGGCCGCTGGGGCGACTTCCTGGTGCGGGCCCGTGAGGCCTGGGACCGGACGCGCCGGCCGCTCCTGGAGGAGCCCCTGTGGCCCAACTGGCCGGTGCTGGCCGACCGCGAGCCCTACCCGTCCGTCCCGCACAAGCGGCTGCTGCGCACCCGCCGGGCCGGCACGCTCGCCGAGGTCGGCGCCTGGGAGCTGCGCGATCCCCGGCTCGTCGCCCTGCTGGAGAGCCACGCGCTGGCCTACGGCCTCGATCCGCGCCTCGCCCCGGCGAGCGCGGCCGTGCTGCCGTACATGGAGCACGCCTTCGGCGCCTGGTACGTGCGCGGCGGCATCCGGGAGCTGGCACGCGCGGTGTACGAGCGGTGCCTGGCCCGCCGGGTCGAGTTCTTGTTCGGCGCCGAGGTCGCCCGGGTGCTGGAGAAGGACGGCCGGGCGGCGGGCGTGGAACTCGCCGACGGGACGGTGGCGGAGGCCGACTTCGTGGTCCGCGGCGTCGCGCCCGGCGCGCTGCCGGACGTGCCGCCACGGGCCGGCGGCGACATCCAGCCGCAGCACGGGCTGCCCAGCCGCCTCACGGTGCTGCTGGCGCTGCGCGGGCCCCGACCGGAGGGCACTGCGCATCGGACGGTGGTGCACAGCGCGGACCGGGACGGCGAGTTGGCGTCCCTCTTCGGCACCGCGAGCGGTGCGGCGACGGCACCGCACCCGACCGTGACGGTCCTGCGCCCCGACGACCCGGCACTGATTCCGGACGCCGGCCACGAGGCGGTCACCCTGACGGCCACCGTGCCGGCCTCGACCTCGTCGGAGGCCTCGGCCCGCCGCGCCGAGGCGATGATCACCGCCGCCGAGCGCGCCGTGCCGGACCTGCGCGCCCGCCTCCTGTGGCGAGAGCTGCGCACCCCGGCCGACATCGCCGAGGCGACCGGGGCGGAGGGCGGGGCGGTTCCCGCCCCGGCGCTCGCGGCGGCCGGTGGCAGGCTGCTGCACCCGGCCAACACCACCGCTCTCACCGGTCTGTTCACGGTCGGCGGCTGGTCACACCCGGGCGGCGGCCTGCCGCACGCCGGGATGTCGGGCGCGCTGGTCGCGGGGCTGATCGTGGAGGGCCCGGACTTCCGGGGCTCTCAGTGAGAGCGGACACCGCGGAGTACGGCCGCTCGGTGGGAGCGGCCGCTCAGAACCGGTACTGCTCGTCGTACCCGTTCCCCTGCTGCGCCTGACCGTCCCCCTGGTAGGGGTACGGCTGCTCCTGCGGCAGCTCGCCGCCGTACGGGTCGTCGGTGCTGCGCTGCTGCGGCACCCACACGCCGCCGGCCGGGGTCTCGCCGCCGTAGCCGCCGGTGGCGTACTGGTCCTGACCGTAGGCCTGCTGGCCGTACTGCTGCTCGTAGCCGGTGTCGTACGACCCGCCGCTGTAGGTCTGGGTGCCGATGTACGGGTCGGAGTAGGCGGCGTACTGCTGCTGACCGGTGGTGTCGTAGCCGTACTGCTGCTGGCCGTAGCCGGAGTAGCCGTCGTAGGCGTAGGCCTGGTCGGCGGACTGGGCGGCCGCGGCGTACTGGTCGTGGGTCTGGCCCTGGGCGGCGTAGGAGCCGGTGTCGCCGTACACGCCGTACGACCCGGTGTCGTCGGGCATCGGCTGCGGCTCGTACACGGCGGTCGTCTCGGCGGCCGAGTGCGCGCCGGAGCGGGCGGGCGTGAACACGTCGTCGCGGTCGTGCTCGTCCTGCCCGTAGGCGCCGCCGCCCTGCTCGTAGGTGCCGTCGCCGTGCTCGGCCGCTTCGAGGTCGGAGACCTCGAGCGTCGGGTCCTGGTGGTCCGGCTCACCGCGGCGGCGCTTGCTGCCGCCCAGGCCCGGACGGCCGGTGACCGCCCAGCCGGCGGCGAAGCCGCGGCGGAACGACAGCGTGACGTAGGTCTGCCCGACCGCGAAGGCCGCAGCGCCCAGCCCGATCACGACGACCGACGGGATCAGTACACCGACGACGACACCGAGGAAGCCGGCGAACGCCAGCAACCGCCAGCGGAGCCGCGCCTTGTACTGCAGCAGGACCTCACCGAGCAACCACAGCGCGACGATGCCGAACGCGATGTAGAGGACCGTCCAGCCCATGTACGCCCCTCTCCCAGTGGCCGCTACGCAGTGTGTCGTATGAGCGTGCGACCGGTCTAGGCCCGCGGTGGGTGGTGCAGGCCCAGGTTCTCGTAGATTTCCAGGGTCGCCGTGGAGTTGTTGAGCGTGATGAAGTGCAGACCCGGCACTCCCTCGGCCAGCAGCCGTGCGCAGAACTCCGTGGCGAACTCGATCCCCATGGAGCGTACAGCGGACGGATTGTCTTTCGCTGTGAGGATCCGCTCTTTCAAGGTGGACGGAATGTGAGCATTGCTGAGCTGCGGCAGCCGCTCCAGCATCCGGACGCTGGTCACGGGCATGACCTCGGGGATGACCGGCGTCCCGCAGCCCGCGGCGGCGACTCGGTCACGCAGTCGAAGATAGGACTCCGGCTGGAAGAACATCTGTGTGATCGCGTAGTCCGCGCCGGCCCGGCACTTGTCGACGAAGCGCTCGACGTCCGTGTCCCAGTCGGCGGACCGCGGGTGCATCTCCGGGAAGGCCGCGACGCCCACGCAGAAGTCGCCCGACTCCTTGATGAGGCGGACGAGTTCGGCGGCGTAGGTCAGCCCCTTGGGGTGCGGCACCCACTCACCCATGGGGTCGCCGGGCGGGTCGCCGCGCAGGGCGAGCATGTTGCGGATGCCCGCGTCGGCGAACTGGCCGATCACGTTGCGCAGCTCACCGATCGAGTGGTCCACGGCGGTGAGGTGGGCGACCGGGGTGAGCGTGGTGTCGACGACGATTTGCTGCGTCTCCTTGACCGTGCTCGCACGGGTGGAGCCGCCGGCACCGTAGGTCACGGAGACGAAGTCGGGGGCGACCGCCTCGACCCTGCGCAGGGCGTTCCACAGGCTGCGCTCACCCTTGGCGGTCTTCGGCGCGTAGAACTCGAACGAGTACGTCGTCTTGCCGGTGGCGAGCATGTCGCGCACGGTCCGGGCGCGATCAGTCCTGGTGGATGCGGTTCCGAGGGCCATACCGGCAGGTTAGCCAGGGGCTGCCGGTCCCCCAACCGGACGCAGGAAATTTGCCCGGATTGTCCGCCTGTTGTCCACCCCTTGGACACCCCGGCCTCATGGTGCCGCACCGAGACGAACGACCGGCGTCACCCCCGCGGACGCGAGGCCTCACGCCCGCCGATGTCCCGCGGTACGCCCGCCGGCGCCCCGCCGCAGACCCGCCGGGCGCCGCCTCAAGCCGCCCGCAGCCGCTTCGCGAACTCCGCCGCCGCCGCGCCCGGATCGGCCGCCTCCGTGATCGCCCGGACCACGACGACCCGGCGCGCGCCCGCGTCCAGGACCTGGTCGAGGTTGCCGAGGTCGATGCCGCCGATCGCGAACCACGGGCGGTCGGTGCCCAGCGCGGCGGTGTGCCGGACCAGGTCGAGGCCGGGGGCGTGCCGGCCGGGCTTGGTGGGGGTCGGCCAGCAGGGGCCGGTGCAGAAGTAGTCGACGCCCTCCTGGACGGCCGCTGCCTCGGCCTCGGACTCCGCGTGCGTGGAGCGGCCTATGAGGATGTCGTCGCCGAGGATCGCCCGGGCCGCCGGGACCGGGAGGTCGCCCTGGCCGAGGTGGAGCACGCCTGCTCCGGCGGCGTGGGCGACGTCCGCGCGGTCGTTGACGGCGAGGAGCTTGCCGTGCCGGGCGCAGGCGTCGGCGAACACCCTGAGGTGCTCCAGTTCCTCGGCGGCCTCCATGCCCTTGTCCCGCAGTTGCACGATGTCGACCCCGCCGGCCAGGACCGCGTCCAGGAAGTCGGGCAGGTCGCCGTGGCGTACACGGGCGTCCGTGCACAGGTAGACACGGGCGTCGGCGAGCCGGGCGCGAGCGGTGGCGGCGGTGTCGGGCATGCGCGGGTCCCCCCGTGGGTCGGTGGCTCTGGGTGTGCGGTCGGTGGCCGGCGTACGGGCCGGGCGGGGCGCGGTCGGCCGGGGGCCGTGGCCCGGGGACCACGGCCCGTACGCCGGTCGGCTGCTCGGGTCGGGCCGGTGTCAGACGGCGAGGGCCTGGGCCCGCCGCTTCACCTCCGTGCCGCGATTCTCGCTCAGCGCCTGCGCGGGCGTGCCGGGCAGGCTGGGGTCGGGGGTGAAGAGCCATTCCAGCATCTCTTCGTCCGTGAAGCCGTCGTCCCGCAGGAGCGTCAGGGTCCCAGACAGGCCCTTGACGACCTTGTCGCCGTCGATGAAGGCGGCGGGGACGTGCAGCGCGCGGTTCTCACCGCGGCGTACGGCGATGAGCTGGCCCTCCTTGACCAGCTGCCGCACGCGCGTCACCTCGACGCCGAGCATTTCGGCGATGTCGGGGAGCGTGAGCCAGGCGGGGACGAGAGCATCGATCTTTGCGTCAATCTCGGTCACGGGAACAAGCCTGCCATCCCCCACCGACAGTCGGAAGTCAGGCCCGCCCGACCACCCCGCTCACCTGCGAAAACGCATTACGCCATGGCTGCCTTCAGAGGGCGCGCGGGGTCGCCGAGCAGCACCGGGTCCAGCACCGTCCCGGCCTCGATCAGCCGCCGTCCCTGCGCCATGTCCCGGGGGCGCCCCACGGCCAGCAGGGCCACCAGCCGGCCCTCGCGCAGCCAGCACACCGACCAGGCGGGCCCGGCCGGGTCGCCGCGCCGGACGGTGGCGTCGGCGGACGTGTGGTGCCCGGCGTACTGGACGAACCGGCCGAACTGCTCGGACCAGAAGTACGGCACCGGGTCGTAGACCGCCGGCGTCTCGTCGACGATGTTCGCCGCGACCGTGCGGGGGCCCTGCAGGGCGTTGTCCCAGTGGTGGACCATCAGCCGTTCGCCGTACCGTCCCGAGGGGAAGGACGCGCAGTCGCCGACCGCGTAGACGTCCGGCGCCGAGGTGCGCAGGTGGTCGTCGGCGACGACCTCGCCGTGCGCGCCGAGCCGGATGCCGGAGCCGGTGAGCCAGCGTGTGGCGGGCCGGGCGCCGATGCCGACCACGACGGCGTCGGCGGGCACCCGCGAGCCGTCGTCCAGGACGACGGCGCCGGGCTCGACGCGCTCCACGCGCGCGTGAGTGCGCAGTACGGCCCCGCTGTCGGCGTACCACCCGGCCATCGGCGCGGCCACCTCGGCGGGCAGCGCCCCGGCGAGGGGCCGGTCCGCAGCCTCCACCACGGTCACGGCGCAGCCCGCCTCGCGGGCGGCCGTGGCGAACTCCGCGCCGATCCAGCCGGCGCCGACGACCACGATGTCGTGCTGCCGGGCGAGCACCGGCCGCAGCCGCTCGGCGTCGTCCAGGGTGCGCAGCAGATGCACCCCGGGGACGCCTTCCGCGCCGGGCAGGGTGACGGGCTCGGCGCCGGTGGCGAGCACCAGCACGTCGTACGGCACCGGGCCGGCCTCGGTGTCCAGCTCGTGGTCGCCGACGCGGACGCCGGTCACCTCGCGCCCGAGGTGGAGGTCGATGCCGAGCGCCTCGAAGTCGACGTCGAAGGCGGAGTCCTCGGCCTTGCCGAGCAGGACGGCCTTGGACAGCGGCGGACGATCGTAGGGCTGGTGGGGTTCGGCGCCGATCAGCGTCACGGTGCCGGTGAAGCCCTGCTCCCGCAGGGCGACGGCGGTCTGCACCCCGGCCATGCCCGCGCCCACGACGACCACGCGCCGCGCCTGTGCCCTCGTCTGCTCGCTCACCTGATCACCTTAGACAACTGACGGACTGTCAGTCAGGGGGCGGAGTCCGTGACCTGGTCCACACCACGGCCGACCTGCTCCACCACACTGGTGCCGCCGCCCGCCTGCGACTCCCACTCCCAGCGCTCCTCCAGCCGCACCCGCCCGTCCGGCAGTTCCACGACCGTGGACGCACAGTGGCCCGAGGACGTCGTCCCGTCCTGCTTGAGCTGCACGTAGCGGAAGTCCAGCCGGTCGCCCTCCCGGGTGCCCACCAGGTACCCGCGCGCGACGTCCCCACCCGCGTACTCGGCCCAGATCTCGCCGTCCTTCTCGTGGTACGTGAAGCGGGTGCGGGTCCCGACCTGTCCCGGCGCCTGGTCGGCGACGGGCGCGAGGACGAGGCCGTCCAATGAGCGGGGCATGACAGCGGGCTCCCTTACAGAGGCACGGCGGCAAGAGCTAGGGTGGCCACCGTAAAGCACTCGCGGGAGCCCGGACGCACCGGGCTGAGAGGGAGGCTGGCGGCCTCCGACCGTACGAACCTGATCCGGGTCATGCCGGCGAAGGGAGGGGCTGGACGCCCGTGTCGTCTTCCGCACGTACGTCAGACGTCCTCGTCATCGGGGGCGGAATCATCGGACTGGTCACGGCCTGGCGGGCCGCGCAGCGCGGACTCGCCACCGCCGTCGTGGACCCCGAACCCGGGGGCGGGGCCGCCCAGGTGGCGGCCGGCATGCTGGCCGCCGTCACGGAGCTGCACTACGGCGAGGAGACCCTGCTGGGTCTGAATCTCGCCTCGGCCCGCCGCTATCCGGACTTCGCGGCCGAGCTCACCGACCTCACCGGCCACGACCTCGGCTACCGGCGGTGCGGCACGCTCGCCGTCGCGCTGGACGCCGACGACCGCGCCCACCTGCGCGAACTGCACGCCCTGCAACGGCGGTCGGGACTCGAGTCCGAGTGGCTGTCGGGCCGGGACTGCCGCCGCCTGGAGCCGATGCTGGCGCCGGGCGTGCGTGGCGGGCTGCGGGTCGACGGCGACCACCAGATCGACCCGCGGCGGCTCGCGGCCGCGCTCGTCGCCGCCTGCGAGCGGACGGGCGTGGTCTTCCACCGGGAGTGGGCCGAGCGCCTGCTGGTCGACCGGGAGCGGGCGACGGGGGTCGTCACGCGCGCGGGCGCCGAGCTGGCCGTCGGGCAGGTGGTGCTGGCCGCCGGGAGTCTCAGCGGGCGACTCGCGGGCGTCCCGGAGGCCGTGCTGCCGCCCGTGCGGCCCGTGAAGGGACAGGTGCTGCGGCTGACCGTGCCGCCGCCCCTGGCGCCGTTCCTGAGCCGCACGGTCCGCGCGGTGGTGCGCGGCAGCCACGTCTACCTGGTGCCGCGCGAGAGCGGGGAGCTGGTCGTCGGCGCCACCAGCGAGGAACTGGGGTGGGACACCACGGTCACCGCCGGGGGCGTGTACGAGCTGCTGCGCGACGCGCACGAGCTGGTCCCCGGCCTGACCGAGCTGCCCCTGACGGAGACCCGGGCGGGCCTGCGTCCCGGCTCGCCCGACAACGCGCCGTTGCTCGGCCCGACCGGACTGGAAGGCCTGCTGCTGGCCACCGGCCACTACCGCAACGGAGTCCTGCTCACCCCGGTCACCGGCGACGTCATGGCCCACGTCCTGACCACCGGTGAACTCCCCGACGAGGCCCGCCCCTTCACGCCGAAGCGCTTCAGCGCCGCACTCACGGAGCAGCCCGCATGATCATCTCCGTCAACGGTGAGCCCCGCCGGATCGCCGACGGCACGGCTCTCGACGCCCTCGTCCGCACCCTCACCCCGGCGTCCTCCGGAGTCGCCGCCGCCCTCAACGAAACCGTCGTCCCGCGCGCGCAGTGGCCCAGGACGCCCCTGTCCGAGGGCGACCGCGTCGAAGTCCTCACCGCCGTCCAAGGAGGCTGACCCATGGCCGACGATCCCTTCGTCCTCGGGGGTACGAGCTTCACCTCCCGGCTGATCATGGGCACCGGTGGCGCGCCCAGCCTCGACGTGCTGGAGCGGGCGCTCGTCGCGTCGGGAACCGAGCTGACGACGGTCGCGATGCGGCGTGTGAACCCCGACGTGCACGGCTCGGTGCTGTCGGTGCTGGACAGACTGGGCATCCGGGTGCTGCCCAACACGGCCGGCTGCTTCACGGCCGGTGAGGCGGTGCTGACCGCCCGCCTCGCGCGAGAGGCACTCGGCACCGACCTGATCAAGCTGGAGGTCATCGCCGACGAACGCACCTTGCTGCCCGACCCGATCGAGCTGCTCGAGGCGGCGGAGACGCTGGTGGACGACGGATTCACCGTGCTGCCGTACACCAATGACGACCCCGTGCTGGCGCGCAGGCTCCAGGACGTGGGCTGCGCCGCGATCATGCCGCTCGGGTCGCCGATCGGTTCCGGGCTCGGCATCCGCAATCCGCACAACTTCCAGCTGATCGTCGAGCACGCGCGTGTGCCGGTGATCCTGGACGCGGGAGCCGGTACGGCGTCGGACGCGGCGTTCGCGATGGAGCTCGGGTGCGCGGGTGTGATGCTCGCCTCGGCCGTGACCCGGGCGCAGGAGCCGGTGCTGATGGCCGCCGCCATGCGCAACGCGGTGGAGGCGGGACGGCTGGCGCGACGGGCCGGGCGCATCCCGCGGCGGCACTTCGCGGAGGCGTCGTCGCCGGTGGAGGGGATGGCCGCGCTGGACCCGGAGCGGCCCGCCTTCCACCAGTGACCCGACCGCCGGCCTTTCCCGGTGACCCGGCTGTCCGCCTTCCAGTGACCGGCGCGGGGCCGTGCGGGCGGTGCGTCCGCACGCACGGCCCCGTGGCACAGCCGGGTGGGAGCGGTCCGGTGGCACAGCCGGGTAAGACTCGTCACAGGTCGGCTGCAGTCCCGCCCCGATGCCGCCGGAACCGGCCAGGAGTGTCGGCGACGGCTCGTAGACTCACCTGCGTGGACACGACCCTTCAGGACCCTCTGATCGGGCAGTTGCTCGACGGCCGTTACCGCGTCGACGCGCGGATCGCGGTCGGCGGGATGGCCACGGTCTACCGGGCCGTGGACACCCGCCTCGACCGCGTGCTCGCGCTCAAGGTGATGCATCCGACCCTGGCCGCCGACGCCTCCTTCGTGGAGCGCTTCATCCGCGAGGCCAAGTCGGTGGCCCGGCTCGCCCACCCCAACGTCGTTCAGGTGTTCGACCAGGGAGCGGACGGGTCGTACGTCTACCTGGCCATGGAGTACGTCGCCGGCTGCACCCTGCGGGACGTGCTGCGCGAGCGTGGGGCGCTCCAGCCGCGGGCCGCGCTGGACATCCTGGAGCCGGTGCTGGCCGCGCTGGGCGGCGCCCACCGCGCCGGGTTCGTGCACCGGGACATGAAGCCGGAGAACGTCCTCATAGGGGACGACGGCCGGGTCAAGGTCGCCGACTTCGGGCTGGTCCGGGCCGTGGACACGGTCACCCACACCACCGGTTCCGTCCTCGGCACCGTCTCCTACCTCGCGCCGGAGCAGATAGAACACGGCAGCGCCGACCCCCGCGTCGACGTGTACGCGTGCGGTGTCGTGCTGTACGAGATGCTGACCGGCGCCAAACCGCACACCGGGGACTCGCCCGCCCAGGTGCTCTACCGACACGTCCACGAGGACGTGCCGCCGCCCTCGGCAGCCGTGCCCGGCCTGCCGTACGAGCTGGACGACGTGGTCGCCGCGGCCACGGCCCGCACCCCGGACCTCCGCCCGTACGACGCCGTGGCCCTGCTCGCGCGGGTCCGAAAGGCGCGCGCCGCGCTCGGCGCGGACCAGCTCGACGCCCTGCCCCCGCAGGCGATCACGGCCGAGCACGACAAAGCCGACGACCGTACGAGCGTCATCCCGCGCGCGCTGACCGCACTGCGGCAGCTGCCCGTCGACGGGGACGCCGACGAGTCCCGGTACGACCGGACGAGCCGGCTTCAGTCGCCGCCCCCGGACACCCCGCACCGCCGCTCCCGGCCCCCGCGCACCGTCGTCACGATCGTCGCCGCCGTGCTGCTGGCACTGGGCCTCGGCGTGGGCGTCTGGTACATCAACTCGGGCCAGTTCACCGAGGTCCCGCCGCTGCTGGCCAAGACCGAGGCGCAGGCCGAGGAGCGGCTCGCGGACGCCGGTCTGGAGGTCGGGCAGGTCAAGCACGCCCACAGCGACACGGTGAAGCGCGGCACGATCATCAGCACCGACCCGGCGCCGGGCGCCCGGATCCGGCACAACGACTCCGTGTCGCTCACCGTCTCCGACGGCCCCGAGACGGTGGAGGTGCCGGACCTCGCGGGTTACCGGCTGGACAAGGCGCGCGAGGTGCTCAAGGACAGCGGGCTGGAGCCGGGCATGGTGACCCGGCAGTTCAGCGAGGACATCACCCGGGGCTCGGTGATCGGCACGGACCCGGCGACGGGCACCACCACGCGCGCGGGCGCGGCGATCGCGCTCACCGTCAGCAAGGGCGCCCCGGTGGACGTCCCGGACGTCACGGGGCGCGACGCGGACGAGGCCAGGGAGCGGCTCCAGGACGCCGGCCTGAAGGTGCGGATCGCCTCGCAGCGGATCAACTCGGAGCACGAGGCGGGCGAGGTCGCCCGGCAGAAACCGGGCCCCGAAGCCCAGGCCGCCGAGGGCGACACGGTGACGCTGACGCTGTCCAAGGGACCGGAGATGATCGAGGTGCCGGACGTCGTCGGGGACAGCGTGGACGAGGCCAGGCAGAAACTGGAGGACGCCGGTTTCGCGGTCGAGGAGGACCGCGGACTGCTCGGCCTGTTCGGCGACACCGTGCGGAACCAGTCCGTGGAGGCCGGGGAGACGGCCCCCAAGGGTTCGACGATCACCCTGGAGATCCGCTGACCGGCCGCACCGGCGCGCATGACACCCTGAACGGGTGAAGAGTCAGCACCCCGGTCCCTCCCGCAACCCCGTCGGCGGTCATGTCCCCGTCGCCGGCGGCCTGCACTCCGTGGGCCTCGGCTACGCCCGCGACCTCAAGGCCGAGACCGTGCAGGTCTTTGTCGCCAACCCGCGTGGCTGGGCCACGCCGGCCGGTGACCCGCGGCAGGACGAGGCGTTCCGCGCGGCGTGCGCGGAGCAGTCGATCCCGGCCTACGTGCACGCCCCGTACCTGATCAACTTCGGCTCGCACACGGAGGCCACCGTCGAGCGGTCGGTGGAGTCGCTGCGGCACTCGGTGCGGCGCGGGCGCGCCATCGGCGCGCTCGGCGTGGTCGTGCACACCGGCAGCGCGACCGGCGGCCGGGACCGGTCGGTGGCGCTCAAGCAGGTACGGGAGTCCTTGCTGCCGTTGCTCGACGAACTCACCGACGACGACCCGTACGTCCTGCTGGAGTCGACGGCGGGCCAGGGCGCCTCGCTCTGCTCACGCACCTGGGACTTCGGGCCGTACTTCGAGGCCCTGGACGCCCATCCGAAGCTGGGCGTCTGTCTCGACACCTGCCACGTCTTCGCCGCCGGGCACGACCTGACCGGGCCGAACGGCATGCACCAGACGCTGGACCTGCTGGTCGACACGGTCGGCGAGGGCCGGCTGAGGCTGATCCACGCCAACGACTCCAAGGACGTGGTCGGCGCCCACAAGGACCGGCACGAGAACATCGGCGCAGGCCACATCGGCGAGGACCCGTTCCGCGCCCTGATGACCCACCCCGCCACCGAGGGCGTACCGCTGATCATCGAGACCCCCGGCGGCAAGGAGGGCCATGCGGCGGACGTGGAGCGACTGAAGGCACTCCGGGACCGCTGAGGCGAGCCGACCGGAACGAACCGGGGGTAGAGACCTGCAGCGTCAGAGCTCGGGGCCCTCCCCGGGCGCCTCCTGGTACGAGTAGCGCTGTTCCTTCCACGGGTCGCCGATGTTGTGGTAGCCGCGCTCCTCCCAGAAGCCCCGGCGGTCGGCGGTCATGTACTCCACACCGCGCACCCACTTCGGGCCCTTCCAGGCGTACAGGTGCGGGACGATCAGACGGAGCGGGAAGCCGTGCTCGGCGGTGAGCAGTTCGCCGTCCTTGTGGGTGGCGAAGATCGTGCGGTCGGAGGCGAAGTCCGCCAGCCGGAGGTTGGAGCTGAAGCCGTACTCGGCCCACACCATCACATGGGTGACGTTCGGGTCGGGCGGCGCGAGGTCCAGGATGGTCCGGGCCGGGATGCCGCCCCACTCCGCGCCGAGCATGCTGAACTTCGTCACGCAGTGCAGATCGGCCATCACGGTGGTGTACGGCAGGGCCGTGAACTCCTCGTGGGTCCAGCAGTGCTTCTCCCCGTCGGCGGTGGCACCGAAGACCCTGAACTCCCAGCGCTCGGGTCGGAACTTGGGTACCGGTCCGTAGTGCGTGACCGGCCATCCGCGCTGCACTCGCTGCCCCGGCGGAAGCTCGAACGATGCCGCTGCTCCAGATTCGCGCTCCACCGGGTGACCCATGACTCCATCCTGACAGACGGTGGACGGTGCACCGGACCAGCCTCGTACGGAATCGGGCAAGTAACGCCAAGCATGCCCTTACTTACTAAGTAGGCACTTACTGGACCATCTTCGGCACCCGGTGCAATCATGCGGCGGCAACCTCATGTTTCGACCTCCCGACGTGGAAGGAGCCCACTCATGCAGGGCGACCCCGAGGTGCTCGAACTGCTCAACGAGCAACTGACCGCCGAGCTCACCGCGATCAACCAGTACTTCCTGCACAGCAAGCTGCAGGACCACAAGGGGTGGACGAAACTCGCCAAGTACACCCGGGACGAGTCGTTCGACGAGATGCGGCACGCAGAGGTGCTCACGGAGCGCATCCTGCTGCTGGACGGTCTGCCCAACTACCAGCGTCTGTTCCACGTCAGCGTGGGCCAGACCGTGACCGAGATGTTCCAGGCGGACCGGCAGATCGAGGTGGAGGCCATCGACCGGTTGCGGCGCGGCGTGGAGATCATGCGCGCCAAGGCCGACATCACATCCGCGAACATCTTCGAGGCGATCCTCGCCGACGAGGAGCACCACATCGACTACCTGGACACACAGCTCGAACTGATCGAGAAGCTGGGCGAGTCGCTGTACCTGTCGACGGTGATCGAGCAGAGCCAGCCGGACTCGAAGGAATCGGGCAAGTACGGCGGCTGAGCCGGTCAGGCGGCTTCGGCGGTGACCTGCGCGGCGGGCGACCGCGCGACGTCGGCCAGGGGTGAACCGCCCTGATCGGCCAGCTCCCGGCGGGGGCAGGCGCCGCGGCCGAGGAGCGCCTGGATGCGGCGCACACAGCTGCCGCAGTCCGTGCCCGCCTTGCAGGCCGAGGCTATCTGGCGAGGGGTGCAGGCGCCGTTCTCCGCGTGCTGCTTGACCTGCTGCTCGGTGATGCCGAAGCAACTGCAGACGTACACGCGGTCACCTCCCGCCGGGTCGATTGATGGTGCCGTCCCCGTTGATCGGTGAGGCAAACCTAACCTTACCCGGCGCACCCGTGGCACAAAAGTGGAAGGGCGCGGATCAGAGATGTGATCCGCGCCCCAATCTTTGCTTCGGTAACAGGTGAAACGGCTACTGGTCCCTGTACATCTCCGCGACCAGGAACGCCAGGTCCAGCGACTGGCTGCGGTTCAACCGCGGGTCGCAGGCCGTCTCGTAGCGCTGGTGCAGGTCGTCGACGAAGATCTCGTCGCCGCCGCCCACGCACTCGGTGACGTCGTCGCCGGTCAGCTCCACGTGGATGCCGCCCGGGTGCGTGCCGAGGGCCTTGTGCACCTCGAAGAAGCCCTTGACCTCGTCGAGCACGTCGTCGAAGCGGCGGGTCTTGTGGCCGGAGGCCGCCTCGAAGGTGTTGCCGTGCATCGGGTCGGTCACCCAGGCCACCGCGGCGCCGGAGGCGGTGACCTTCTCGACCAGGTCGGGAAGCCGGTCGCGGATCTTGTCCGCGCCCATCCGGACGACGAAGGTCAGCCGGCCGGGCTCACGCTCGGGGTCGAGGCGCTCGATGTACTGCAGCGCCTCCTCGGGCGTGGTCGTCGGGCCGAGCTTGATGCCGATCGGGTTGCGGATCCGCGAGGCGAACTCGATGTGCGCGTGGTCCATCTGCCGGGTGCGCTCACCGATCCACACCATGTGCGCGGAGACGTCGTACAGCCGGCCGGTCCGCGAGTCGACGCGGGTGAGCGCGGACTCGTAGTCGAGCAGCAGCGCCTCGTGCGAGGAGTAGAACTCGACGGTCTTGAACTCCTCCGGGTCGGCCCCGCAGGCGTGCATGAAGTTCAGCGCGTTGTCGATCTCGCGGGCGAGCTGCTCGTAGCGCTGGCCGGACGGCGACGACCTCACGAAGTCCTGGTTCCAGGCGTGCACCTGGCGCAGGTCGGCGTAACCGCCGGTGGTGAAGGCACGCACCAGGTTCAGCGTGGAGGCGGACGCGTGGTACATCCGCTTCAGCCGCTCCGGGTCCGGGATGCGGGAGGCCTCGGTGAAGTCGAAGCCGTTGACCGAGTCGCCGCGGTAGACCGGCAGGGTCACGCCGTCGCGGGTCTCGGTGGGCTTGGAGCGCGGCTTGGAGTACTGGCCGGCGATCCGGCCCACCTTCACCACGGGCACGGACGCCGCGTACGTCAGCACGGCGCCCATCTGGAGCAGGGTCTTGAGCTTGTTGCGGATCTGGTCCGCGGACACCGCGTCGAACGCCTCGGCGCAGTCGCCGCCCTGGAGGAGGAACGCCTCTCCCTTGGCGACGGCCGCCATCCGGGCGCGCAGCTGGTCGCACTCGCCCGCGAAGACGAGCGGCGGATACGACTCGAGGTCCGCGATCACTGCGCGCAGAGCCTCGGGGTCGGGGTACTCGGGCTGCTGCGCCGCGGGCAGGTCTCGCCAGGTGTTGCCAGTGTGGGAGCTGGTCTCAGCGTTCACGGTCACAAGCTCCACATTACGGCGTGAAGTCCGGCCTTCCCGCCCGTGCCCAGGAAGTGAGACGCCCGTTACGCTCCGCGGACATGGGGTAAGGTGCCCAGCATGTTCGCGCACTCGATCCAGAACTGGTGGTGGACCGCTTCTCCGGCGGCCCGCTGACTGCGCGTACGAAAAACTTCGCGAAGGCCGCCCGAGGGGCGGCCTTCGGCGTTTCCGGAGCCGTTCCTCGAACCGATCACGACGACGGAAGAGGAACCATGGACCTGGCACAGCTCGCGCACGACGACCGACCCTTCGCCCTGCTCCGCCGCCGCACCCCCGGCCACGACCAGAACACCGTGGAGGTGCTGCTCGGCCCGGTGACGGCCCACGACCGACTCGCCGACCTCCCCGACGAGGGCCTCGCGCTCGTCCCGCACCGCCAGATCCGCGAGCGCGGCTTCGACGTCCACGACGACGGCACCCCGCTGCTGGCGCTGACCCCCGAGGAGTCGTACGCCGTCCCGCTCGCCGAGGCGCTGCGGCGGCTCCCGGCGCACGAGGTGCGCGTCGAGGGCGGCGGCTTCGACGTCGGCGACGAGGAGTACGCCGGGATCGTGGGTCGCGTGCTGCGGGAGGAGATCGGCCGGGGCGAGGGCGCCAACTTCGTCGTCCGGCGGACGTTCGAGGGCGGGATCCCCGGGTTCGGGCGGGCCGACGCGCTGGCGCTGTTCCGGCGGCTGCTCGTCGGGGAGCGCGGCGCGTACTGGACGTTCGTGGTGCACACCGGTGAGCGGACGCTGGTCGGCGCCAGCCCGGAGGTGCACGTGCGGATGTCCGGCGGCACGGTCGTGATGAACCCGATCAGCGGGACGTACCGCTATCCCGCCGAGGGGCCCACCCCGGAGCACCTGCTCGGCTTCCTCGCCGACGGCAAGGAGATCGAGGAGCTGTCGATGGTCGTCGACGAGGAGCTCAAGATGATGTGCGCGGTGGGCGACATGGGCGGGGTGGTCGTCGGGCCGCGGCTGAAGGAGATGGCGCACCTGGCGCACACCGAGTACGAGCTGCGCGGCCGGTCCTCGCTGGATGTGCGCGAGGTGCTGAAGGAGACCATGTTCGCGGCGACCGTCACCGGCTCGCCGGTGCAGAACGCCTGCCGGGTCATCGAGCGGTACGAGGCCGGCGGGCGCGGCTACTACGGCGGGGCCCTCGCCCTGCTCGGCCGGGACTCCGGCGGGGCGCAGACCCTGGACTCCCCCATCCTCATCCGCACCGCCGACATCGACGCCGCCGGGCGGCTGCGGGTGCCGGTGGGCGCGACGCTCGTGCGCGGCTCGGACCCGGCGGGCGAGGTCGCGGAGACGCACGCGAAGGCGGCGGGCGTGCTGGCGGCGCTGGGGGTGGGCGAGCAGCGGCCGCGCGAGGAGGCCGTACGGCCGGGGCTGGCCGACGACCCGCGGGTGCGGGCCGCGCTGGACGGGCGCCGGGCGTCGCTGGCGCCCTTCTGGCTGCGGATGCAGGAGCGGACCCAGGGCCTCAGCGGGCACGCCCTGGTGGTCGACGGCGAGGACACCTTCACGGTGATGCTGGCGCACGTGCTGCGCTCCTCGGGCCTCACCGTCACCGTCCGCCGCTACGACGAACCCGGCCTGCGGCAGGCCGTGCGCGCGCACGAGGGGCCGCTCGTCGTCGGGCCCGGCCCCGGCGACCCGTCCGACCCGGGCGATCCGAAGATGCGTCTGCTGCGGGAGCTGACCGCCGAGGCGATCCGGGGGCACCGGCACGGGGTGCTCGGCGTCTGCCTGGGGCACGAGCTGATCGCGGCGGAGCTGGGGCTGGACATCGTGCGCAAGGAGGTGCCGTACCAGGGGGCGCAGACGACGATCGACCTGTTCGGGCGGGCGGAGACCGTCGGCTTCTACAACAGCTTCGTGGCGCGCTGCGACGACGAGACGGCGGCCGAGCTCGCCGCGCACGGGATCGAGGTCAGCCGGAGCGCCGGCGCCGAGGTGCACGCCCTGCGCGGACCGGGGTTCGCCGGCGTCCAGTTCCACCCGGAGTCGGTGCTGACGCTGAACGGGGCCGGTGTCGTGCGGGAGCTGGTCGGTCAGCTGCGCGGTACCAGCACGTTCTCCGAGCGGCGGCCGGCGGTGTAGTCGAGGACGTTGCGCACCGTGGTGTCGACGATCTGGCCGACCGCGTCCTCGGTGTAGTACGCCTGGTGGGACGTGACCAGGACGTTGGGGAAGGTGACGAGGCGGGCCAGGGTGTCGTCCTCGACGGGCTCGAGGGACCTGTCGAGGAAGAACAGCCCGGCCTCCGCCTCGTACACGTCGAGGCCGACGCCCGTGAAGCGGCCCGCGCGCAGCTCGTGGACGAGGGCGGCGGTGTCGACGAGGCCCCCGCGGCTGGAGTTGATCAGGATCGCGTCGTCCCGCATCGTCTTCAGGGCGTCCGCGTCGATCAGGTGCCGGGTCTCCGGCATCAGCGGCACGTGCAGGGTGACCAGGTCGGACTCGGCGAGCAGCTGCTCCTTGGTCACGTAGGCCATGCCGAGCTGCATGCACGCGGGGTTCTCGGCGATGTCCCAGCCGAGCAGCCGCATGCCGAAGCCGTGCGCGATCCGGGCGAACGCCTCGCCGATCTTGCCGGTGCCGAGGACGCCTGCGGTGCGGCCGTGCATGTCGCGGCCCATCAGGCCGTCGAGGCGGAAGTCGAAGTCACGGGTGCGGTTGGAGGCGCGCACGATACGGCGGTTGACGGCCATGGCGAGGGCCCAGGCGAACTCGGCGACCGCGTACGGCGAGTAGTACGACACCCGGGCGACCGTGATGCCGAGCCGTTCGGCGACGTCGAGGTCGATGTTGTTGAAGCCGGTCGAGCGCTGGGCGATCATCCGGGTCCCGCCGGACGCGAGGGTGGACAGGACCGGAGCGCCGAGGTCGGCGTTGACGCTGGTGGAGACGATCTCGTGGCCGGCGGCGATGGGGGCGGTGTCCTCGGTGAGGAAGACGCCCAGGCAGCGGATGGCGTGGTGGCCCTGGAAGGCCCGCTCGATCAGGGGCTTCTCGTCGGCCTGCACACCGAAGGCCAGGATCTCCACAGTGTCTCCTGTTCGCAGGGGTACGGGCCGTATGCGCCGAATATACGGCCCGTACCCGTGGGACGCCGGTTCAGCCGAAGAAGACCTCGACCTCCTCGTACAGCGCGGGGTCGACCGTCTTCAGGCGGGCCGTGGCCTCGGCGATCGGGACGCGGACGATGTGGGTGCCGCGCAGGGCGACCATCGTGCCGAAATCGCCGTCGCGGACGCAGTCGACGGCGTGCAGGCCGAAGCGGGTGGCGAGCCAGCGGTCGAAGGCGCTGGGCGTGCCGCCGCGCTGGACGTGCCCGAGGACGGTGGTGCGGGCCTCCTTGCCGGTCCGCCTCTCGATCTCCTTGGCCAGCCATTCGCCGACCCCGGACAGCCGAACGTGCCCGTAGGAGTCGAGGGTCTCGTCCTTGAGGACCATGTCGCCGTCCTTCGGCACGGCCCCCTCCGCGACGACGACGATCGGCGCGTACGACGCCTTGAACCGGGACGTCACCCAGGCGCACACCTGGTCGACGTCGAAGCGCTGCTCGGGGATGAGGATGACGTTGGCGCCGCCGGCCAGGCCGGAGTGGAGGGCGATCCAGCCGGTGTGACGGCCCATCACCTCGACGACCAGCACCCGCATGTGGGACTCGGCGGTGGTGTGCAGACGGTCGATCGCCTCGGTCGCGATGCCGACGGCGGTGTCGAAGCCGAAGGTGTAGTCGGTGGCCGACAGGTCGTTGTCTATGGTCTTCGGGACGCCGACGCAGGGCACGCCGTAGTCGTCGGACAGGCGTGCCGCGACGCCCAGGGTGTCCTCGCCGCCGATCACGACGAGCGCCTCGACCTCCTGCTTGGCGAGGTTCTCCTTGATCCGGGTGATGCCGCCCTCGTGCTGGAACGGGTTGGTGCGCGAGGAGCCCAGGATGGTGCCGCCGCGGGGCAGGATGCCGCGCACGGCCGGGATGTCCAGGCGCGTGACGTCACCGTCGAGCGGACCGCGCCAGCCGTCCCGGAAGCCGACGAAGTCGTAGCCGTACTCCTGCACGCCCTTGCGGACGATGCCCCGGATGACGGCGTTGAGCCCGGGGCAGTCGCCGCCTCCGGTCAGTACTCCGACCCGCATGGAAATGTCCCTTCGCCGCGGTTGCCGTGTGCCGTACGAGCACGCTAATGGTGACTCAGGTCACTGCGGCATGGCCCGTAAGGGCAATTCCGGTGAGTCGCAGAGCGGTTGGTCCGGGCCACGCCTACTCCTCGTCGAGGCCGCGCTCGATCGCGTACCGCACCAGTTCCACCCGGTTGTGCAACTGGAGCTTGCCGAGGGTGTTCTGCACGTGGTTCTGCACCGTGCGGTGGGAGATGACCAGCCGTTCGGCGATCTGCTTGTAGCTCAGGCCCTTGGCGACCAGCCGCAGCACCTCGGTCTCGCGGTCGGTCAGCCGGGGCGCCTTGGGCTCGTCCGCGTCGGCCGCGGCGCCGGGCGCGGGGTCGGAGGCGAGGCGCCGGTACTCGCCGAGCACCAGCCCGGCCAGGCCCGGGGTGAAGACCGGGTCGCCGACGGCCGTACGGCGCACGGCGTCCAGCAGTTCCCCGGTGGACGCCGACTTGAGCAGATAGCCGGTCGCGCCCGACTTCACGGCCTCCAGCACGTCGGCGTGCTCCCCGCTGGCCGACAGCACCAGGACGCGCAGCGCCGGATTGTGGGCGACCAGTTCCTTGCAGACCTGGACGCCGGGCTTGGCGGGCAGGTTGAGGTCCAGGACGAGGACGTCGGGCGCGGCCGCCTTGGCACGGCGTACCGCCTGGTCGCCGTCGCCCGCGGTGGCGACCACCTCGAAACCGGACTCGGCCAGGTCGCGGGCGACCGCGTCACGCCACATGGGGTGGTCGTCGACCACCATCACCCTGATCGGACCCTGCTGTTCGCTCATCACTGCCCCCGTGTCCTCTGCTTCGGTACCTTCAGCTCGACTTCCGTGCCCTGTCCGGGCGTCGACACCAGCTCGGCCGTGCCGCCCAGGTCGCGCAGCCGCCCCCGGATCGACAGCGCCACGCCCAGCCGTCCCTCGCCCTCGGCCTGCGCGAGGCGGCCCTCGGGGATGCCGGGGCCGTCGTCGCGGACGGTCACGATCACCGCGTCGGGTTCGTCTTCGACGAGGATCCAGGCCCGTGCGTTCTCCCCGGCGTGCCTGCGGACGTTGTCCAGGGCCGCCGACACGGCGGCGGCCAGCTCCCGCGCGGCGGGCGACGGCAGCAGCACCGGCGCGCCGGGCTCGGCGAGGCTGACCCGGGCGCCGGCGTGCGGCGCGAGCAGCGCCCGCAGGTCGAGCGGGCCGCTGTCGTCGTCCGGCTCCTCGACGGCCCGTACGACCGCCCCCTCGGCGGCGTCCTCCGACACCCGGGAGACGGGCACCAGCCCGCCGGACACCAGCGTGCGCAGGGCCACCTCCTGCTCACCGGCGAGGCGCCCCAGCTCGGCCGCCTCCCCGCCGATGACCGCGCCGCGCCGCTGCACCATCGCCAGCACCTGGAGCACGCTGTCGTGGATGTCCCGGGCGAGCCGCTCCCGCTCCCTGGTGGCGGCCTCGATCTCCAACGCCCGGGCGAGGGTGCGCTCGGAGGCGCGGGCGACCTCGACGACGTAGCCGATGGCGATGGCGGCGACCCAGACCAGGAGCACGTTGTGCACGGTGTCGCGGGTCGGGCCGCCGCGCTCCACCAGGTTGGCCGCGGCGACCAGGCTGGAGGCGACGGCGGCCCAGCGCCAGCCGCCCTTGATCGCGAATGCCAGCACGGAGCCGGCGGTCCATATCGTCGGCAGGGTCGGGCGGCCGTCGGCGATCCGCTCCGGGGTGTCGGCGACCAGGGTGAGCAGGATGCCCGCGAGGGCGACCGTGATGTCGGCGGCGAGGAACCGCTTGGTGCACTGGGCGGCGTTCGCGACCAGGGGCAGGGTGGCCAGGGTCCACACGCACAGAACGGCGAAGTAGGCGACGGCGACCCAGGGGCGGGCGAACTCCTCGTACGAGGTGGCGAACACGGCGATCGCGTAGACCATGGTCAGTACGCGGTAGCCGGCGAGCGCACGCCACAGCGGCTGCTCGACCGACATCCTCATGACGCGCAGGTTCCTGGGCTCTTTGGCCTCCGGGACGCTCCGGCCGGTGGCGGGAGCCCGACCGTGCCCGGCCTTCCGGGTCTTCGCTCGTGCGGTGCCGCGCCACCCGCGCGCCCCACGGCTCGCTTCCTCGCCCCTCGCCATGCCCCCCGCCCCCGCCGGCCGCTACTGGTCGGCCTGCTGTTCCTTTTCCTTCTGCGCCTGCTCCCTCTCGGCCTGCGCGAGCGCGGCCCTGGCCGCCCTGGCCGCTTCCTTCTCCGCCTTGGCCGCCTCGGCGATCTGCCGTTTGGCGGCGGTCGCGTAGACGTCGACGTACTCCTGGCCGGAGAGCTTCATGATTTCGTACATGACCTCGTCGGTCACCGCGCGCAGCACGAAACGGTCGTGTTCCATGCCCTGGTAGCGGGTGAAGTCCAGCGGCCGGCCGATCCGGATGCCGGGCCGCATCAGCTTCGGCACCACCTTGCCGGGCGGCTGGATCTTCTCCGTGTCGATCATCGCGACGGGGATGACCGGCGCGCCGGTGGCGAGCGCCACGCGCGCGAGGCCACCGGGCTTGCCGCGGTAGAGGCGGCCGTCCGGCGAGCGGGTGCCCTCCGGGTAGATCCCGAACAGCTCACCGCGCTCGACGACCTCTATACCGCTCTTGATCGCGGCCTCGCCCGCACCCCGGGCGCCGGAGCGGTCCACCGGCAGCTGGCCGACGCCCTTGAAGAACGCGGCGGTCAGACGGCCCTTGATGCCGGGGGTGGTGAAGTACTCGGCCTTCGCGATGAAGGTGACCTTCCGGTCGAGCACCGCGGGCAGGAAGAACGAATCGGAGAAGGACAGGTGGTTGCTCGCCAGGATCGCGGGGCCCTCGGCGGGAACGTTCTCCAGGCCCTCCACCCAGGGCCGGAAGACGAGCTTCAGCGGCCCCCCGACGGAAACCTTTATCGCGCCGTACAACAACCGAGTGCCTCCTGTATCTGTAGATCAGACCATAACCCGGCAGCCGGGCAATGCTGCCGACGGCCCTGGTCGGTGTCAGTGCGGTCGCGTACGGTGAAGCACACCTGGACTCTTCTCACGCCCCTCTCACATGAACAGGAGACCGAAGGTGCCGGTCCTTCCTGGAGCCGAGCCGTACCGCCATGACGGCGGGGAAGTCGGCGTCCTGCTCTGCCACGGCTTCACCGGTTCCCCGCAGTCGCTGCGCCCCTGGGCGGAGTACCTCGCCGAGCACAACCTCACCGTCACGCTGCCGCTGCTGCCCGGGCACGGCACGCGATGGGAGGACATGGAGCTCACGGGCTGGCAGGACTGGTACGCCGAGGTGGACCGCGAGCTGCGCGCGCTCAGCCGCCGGTGCGCACAGGTGTTCGTGTTCGGCCTGTCCATGGGCGGCGCCCTCGCACTGCGCCTCGCGGCCCGGCACGGGGACGCGGTCAGCGGTGTGGTGGTCGTCAACCCGGCGAACAAGGTGCACGGACTGTCGGCGTACGCCCTGCCGGTCGCCCGGCACGTCGTGCGGACGACGAAGGGGATCACGAGCGACATCGCCAGGCCCGGTGTGGTGGAGATCGGCTACGACCGGGTCCCGCTGCACGCCGCGCACTCACTGCGGAACTTCTTCCGGCTCGTCGACGGCGAGTTGCCGCAGGTCACGCAGCCGCTGCTGGTTCTGCGCAGCCCGCAGGACCATGTGGTGCCGGCTGCCGACTCGGCGCGGATCCTCAGCCGCGTGTCCTCGACGGACGTCCGGGAGGTCCTGCTGGAACAGAGCTACCACGTCGCGACGTTGGACCACGACGCGGACCGGATCTGCGAGGAGAGCCTCACGTTCGTCGGCCGGCTCGCACCCAGTCTCGGCAAGGAAGGGACGGCCGCAGGTGGCTGAGCACGACTCCGACCGCGAGGACCGCGAGGAGCGGGAAGAACGGGAGGAACCGCAGGCTCGTGCCGGGGAGCGGTCCGAGCCCGGTGAGCAGCAGGTGCCGTTCGACGAGGAGGCCGCCTGGGCGGCGATCGTCGCCGGGTTCGGCGAGGAGCCGCCGGACCCGCCGGGGGCCAAGCCGTTCAAGTCGGTCGAGGATCTGGCGCTGCTGGAGTCCGAGACGAACGACGCCGCGGGCGAGGCGGGCGGGCGGAAGCCCGAGCCCGAGCCCGAGAAGGAGACGCCGAAGCCGCTCGGCGGCTCGGTGACCTTCGCGCCCGGCGTGGGCGGCGGGCCCCGGGACTACACCACGCCCGAGCCGTCCGACGACGACCTGGGCGAGGACGACGAGGGCCACTTCGTACCGCCGGAGCCACCGCCGCTGCCCGCCGCCGACGCCACGGCCAAGTTCGCGTGGCTCGGCGTGCTGGGCGGGCCGGTGCTGCTCCTGCTGGCGGTGCTGTTCGGCTGGGACATGACGTGGTGGCTCACCACGCTCGGCATCGGCGGCTTCCTGGGCGGTTTCGCGACGCTGGTGATGCGGATGCGGACGGAGGAGGAGGACGACGAGGATCCGGGGCGGGGCGCGGTGGTCTGACCCGGCTCACGCGGACGGGACCCTGAGGGCGGCCAGGACCGGCAGGTGGTCCGTGGCCGCCCTCAGGTCCTCCTCCGTCACACCCGGGTGACCGAGCGGCACTCCGCAGCCGAGGACCTCGATCCCCTTGGTCGCGAAGATCGCGTCGATCCGCTGGTGCGGGTCGTGCGGGGTCGAGGTGTACTCGCCGCCCCAGGGAGCGGTCGCCCAGCAGTCCTGGAGTCCGTCGGCCAGGCGCTGGAAGGTGGGTCCGCCGGGCCGCTCGTTGAGGTCGCCGCCCGCGATCACGTGCTCCGTGCCGAGGCCGGCGACCCGGTCGAGGAGCATGCCGGCCTGCTCGTGGCGCTCGTCCTTCTGGAGCGAGAGATGGCAGCTCAGCACCCCGAGGCGAGCGCCACCGAAGCGGGCCACCGCGGTCGCGAAGCCACGCCGGTGCAGTCCCGGCGTGAGCGGCAGCAGCACGTCCTCGGTCCGCTCGACGGTGGCCCGCAGCGAGCACAGCAGCGCGGGCCCCGCGGCCGTGGCGCCGCCCGAGAGGAGCATCTGCCCGGAGGCGGCCGCGAGCCGGGCCAGCTTCTTGCGCCAGCGGAAGAAGCGGGGGGCCTCCTGGACCAGGACCAGGTCGGGGGCGCAGGCGCTGATCACGCGGGCGAGCGCGGCGGTGTCGTCGCGCATCGACCGGATGTTGTAACTGAGCACGCGGACGACGGCGGAACCGTCGGCCTCGGTACGGGAGTCGGGCAGCAACGAGGTCGCCATGCGGTCAAGATACGGGACCGCACCGGCCCGGGGGCGCGGGGAACCGCGCGACCGGCCACGACGATGTCGCAGCCCGGATCGCGCGGAACCCACGGCGAACGTCACATGATCGGGTCGGGCTCCCGGGCCAGGTCGGCGGCGCCCACGAGCCCCGCCTTGTTGCCGAGCTGCGCGGCGATCACGTCGGCGACCGGACGCCAGTTGCCGCCGACGAGCCAGCGCTTGTACGACTTGCGGATCGGGTCCAGGACCAACTCGCCCTCGTCGGACAGTCCGCCGCCGACGATGAACGCGGAGGGGTCGAAGAGGGAGGCGAGGTCGGCCAGGCCCGCACCGGCCCAGCGCGCGAGTTCGCGGTAGGAGTCGACGGCGACCGGGTCGCCCTGGCGGGCGGCCATGGAGATGTGCTTGCCCTCGATGCCGTCGGGGGTGCCGTCACCGAGGCCGAGCAGCAGCTCGGCGTTCTCGGGGGTGGCGTTGGCGCGCTGCTTGGCGTACCGCACGAGGGCGCGGCCGGAGGCGTACTGCTCCCAGCAGCCCTGCGAACCGCAGCCGCACAGCAGCCCGTCCGGCACCATCCGGATGTGACCGAACTCGGCGGCCACGCCGAAGTGTCCGCGGCGCAGCTTGTTGCCGATGATGATGCCGCCGCCGAGGCCGGTGCCGAGCGTGATGCAGATGACGTTGCGGTGACCCTTGCCCGCGCCGAACTTGTACTCGCCCCACGCTGCGGCGTTGGCGTCGTTCTCCACGACGACGGGCAGACCGGTGCGCGCCTCGACCTTCTCCTTGAGCGGCTCGTTGCGCCAGTCGATGTTGGGCGCGAAGTAGACCGTGGAGCGTTGCCGGTTGACGTATCCGGCGGCACCGATGCCCACGCCGACGATGTCGTGCCCCGCCCGCGCACCCTCCACCGCGGAGGCGATGGCGTCCACGATGCCCTCGGGCGTGCCCGGGGTCGGCACCTTGTGGGTCGAGAGGATGTTGCCTTCCTCGTCGACCACGCCGGCCGCGATCTTCGTGCCGCCGATGTCGACGCCGATGGTGAGTCCCATGAATCCCTCAGTTTCGGTCGAGCCCCGCTACGGCCAACCGTACCCGAGCAGAGGGTCAGTCCAAGTCGATGCGCTGGCCCGGCCCGGTGCCCTCGCCGGGGTCGTGGCGGGACTCGTCGAGCTTCTTCAGTTCGTCCGAGGCGTCGTCCGCGTCCGGCCCGGCCGTCCAGCGACGTTCCTGGGCCTGGACGGCGGAGCGGTAGGCGGCGAGGAGTTCGTGGCCGGCGGCGGCGAGGTGGTCGAAGACGTCGGGGTTGCGCTCGATCACGGGTTCCACGGCGGCCTTGGCCTGCTGCACGACCTGCTGCACCATCTGCTGGGCGGCCGGCCCCGCGACCGCGCCCAGCAGCGGCGACGGCAGACCGGACAGCTTGTCCGCGACGGTGTCGACGAGCCGGCGCAGTTCCTCGGCGGCCGAACCGGGCGGCGGCCCCTGCCGGTCCCGGCGACGGGCCTTCTCCGCCTCCAGGTCCTCGGCGCACGCGGTCGCCCACGCGTCGGCGTCACCCGTGGGCCGCGGCTCGCCGTCCGGCTGCTCCTGAGCGGCGTCGGTGAAGGGGCGCTCTTCGCTCATGGCGGGCTCCTGACTACGTGTCGTCCCTACGACGTTACCCGAACGGGGGCAGGGGTTTCACGGCGTCCTCGGCCACAGCTCGGGGTCCGGCGCGAACCGGATGCGCAGCTCACCCTCGCGCAGGCCCGCCCCGGCGACGGTGCAGCGGCGCAGGGCGGACGGCAGCGGGACGACGCGGCGGTACTGCGCGGCCGTGATGACGATCTCGTCGCCGCGCCGGACGAGGTCGAGGTCGTCGCGCACGGCGCCGGGGAGCGGGATGTGCCAGACGAGCACGCCGTCCTCGGCGAGCCGGTCCTCGACGGGCCACTCGACGGGAGCCGGGGCCGTCCCCACCACGGGTACGGCGAGCGCGGCGAGGTCGTCGGCGCCGCGCGGGTCGTGCCCGAGGTGGCGGACGCGGCGCACGTCGTACGCGGCCCGCCACTCGTCGACGGCCTTGCGCTGCTGGGCGAGCGGCCCGGCGAGCCAGCCGTCGCCCGCGTCCTCCGGGAGCACCCGGTTGGCGATCAGCGCGTCGGGGCGCAGCCCGCGCAGGGCGAGGCCGAGGGTGGCGGTGTGGACGGCGTCGGCGCCGGCCGGGGAGGGCTCGGCGACGAGCCGTACGGTCGTGGCCCGGTCGGCCAAAACGGCTTCCAGGGCGGCGAGTTCGAGGTCCCAGCGGCCGGCGGTCTCGTACAGCCAGTCCGCGGGCATGGGCACTCCGGCGAGCCGGCCGAGTACCGGGCGCAGGGCGCGGGCGGCCTGCCGCTCGGGCGGGAGCAGACGGCGCAGGTAGCGCCGGAGTTCCTCGGGCAGGGCGAGGAGGGCGAGGGCGTGCGGGGTGGGCGGCAGGTCGACGACGAGCAGGTCGTGCGCCTCGGCCAGGGCGGCGTCGCGCAGGGCGCGCAGGACCGCGATCTCCTCGGCGCCGGGCAGCGGGGTGAGTTCCTCGGAGTCGAGCGGGCCCGCGCCGAGCAGGTCCAGAACGGTGGACGCACGCTCCTGCAGCCGGGCGAGGTCGTCCCGGAAACCGGCGGCGGGGTCGGGACGCCACGCGCTGAGGCCGGGCGCGGCTTCCACGGGGTCCGGGCCGGTCGCGGTCCCCAGCGCGGCCCCGAGGCTGTCGTTCCGGTCGGTGCCGAGGACGAGCGTACGGACGCCCTCGCGGGCGGCGGCGAGCGCGGTGGCCGCGGCGACGGTGGTACGGCCGCTGCCGCCGGGCCCGGTGATCAGGATGGTGCGCATGAGGGTGAACCGTACCCGGGGGTGGTCGGCACGGCCGTGCGCGGCCGACGGCGTGGTGGGGAAACCTCCTGGCTGCCTACCGGCCCGACTCCACACGCTTCTTCAGGCCCGCCAGCGCGCGGTCGATGATCACCTTCTCCGCCTTGCGCTTGATCATCCCGAGCATCGGGATCTTGACGTCCACGGTCAGCCGGTAGGTGACCTCGGTGGCACCCGCGCCCGCCGGCTTCAGCAGGTAGGAGCCGTCCAGGGACCGCAGCATCTGGGACTTCACCAGCGTCCAGGAGACCTCGTGCTCCCCCGTCCACGTGTACGCCAGCGTCTGGTCGTCCTTGATGGCGCCGGCGTCCATGACGAGCCGCACCTGCTCGGCGCGGCCCAGGCCGTCGGTCTCGAGGACCTCGGCCTCCTTCACCTCACCGGTCCAGTCCGGGTAGCGGGCGAAGTCGGCGATCACCGCCATGACGTCGGCCGGGGCCGCCTCGATCTCGATGCTCGAGCTGGTGTGTTCCGCCATCGCCGTGGCTCCTCCAGATGCGGTCCGGCAAGAGGTCGTCGTGCGCACGTGTGTGCCGCGTGAAGGCTACCGCGCGGCGACCCTCCCGCCGCCACGGCTACCTGCGCGAACCGGCTCCCGGCCTCACCACTCCAGCGCCCACGGCCGGCCCGTCCCCGCGAAGTGCCCCACGTTCACGCATTCGGTCGCCCCGATCCGCATCCGGCTGACGAGGGGCTGGTGGACGTGGCCGAAGAGGGAGTAACGGGGCCGCGTGCGGCGGATCGCGTCGAGCAGCGCCCGGCTGCCCCGCTCGAAGCGCCGCGCCACCGTGTCGTACACCAGCTCCGGCACCTCCGGCGGAATGTGCGTGCACAGCACGTCCACCTCGCCCACCGCCTCGATCTTCGCCGCGTACTCCTCGTCGCTGATCTCGTACGGCGTGCGCATGGGCGTGCGCAGGCCGCCGCCCACGAAGCCGAAGACCCAGCCGCCGATCTCCGCCCGCTCGCCGTCCAGCACCGTCGTGCCCGGCCCGGCGTACTCCCGCCACAGGGGCGGCATGTCGACATTGCCGTAGGTCGCATACGTCGGTGTCGGGAAGGCCGCGAACAGCTCGGCGTACTGTTTGCGCACCGCCCGCTCGATCACCGCCGCGCGGTCCTCGCCGACCCCTGCCCACAGCCGCGTGCCCAGCTCACGCGCCTCCTCGAAGCGTCGGGCCGTGCGCAGTTCGACGATGCGGTCGGCGTTCTCGACGCCGAACAGGTCGGGGAAGATGCCACGCGAGTGGTCGGCGTAGTCGAGGAAGAGGACGAGGTCCCCCAGGCAGACGAGCGCGTCCGCGCCGTCCCCGGCCCGAGCGAGGTCACGGGCGTTGCCGTGCACGTCGCTGACCACATGGATGCGCGTCCTGCGGTTGGCGGCTGGTGTGGGTGCCATGGCGATCAAGGGTAAGCGTGTGCGACTGACGTGAACAGTGGCGGCCGGACCTGCGATTACTCGCCAGTCGGGAAAGGCGTCGACTACTGTGCGCACAGGAGCACCAACAGCAACTTCAACGAAGCACCATCCGTGTGACGCAGCGAACATCTCGCCGGGCCCCCCTGTCGTAGACGCCATACCGGCGGGTAACGTCCGGGCAGTCCAATCGTGCTCAGGTTTTCAACCAGTGGGATCCGTCGGCTCCCGCCGGCCCTGAGCACCCTGCCCGAGCCTTGGACCGGACCGTCGCATCACACAACGTCGTGGCGCCGGCGCCCTATGAGGAGCAGCAGTCTTGCGCGAGTTCAGCCTTCCGGCTTTGTACGAGGTCCCCTCGGACGGCAATCTGACGGACATCGTCCGCAGAAACGCCGCGCAGCATCCGGACGTCGCCGTGATCGCCCGCAAGGTAGGCGCCACCTGGCAGGACGTGACGGCCGTCGCCTTCCTCGACGAGGTCCGGGCCGCCGCCAAGGGCCTGATCGCCTCCGGCGTGCAGCCGGGCGACCGGGTCGGCCTGATGTCGCGCACCCGCTACGAGTGGACGCTCCTGGACTTCGCGATCTGGAGCGCGGGCGCGGTCACCGTGCCGGTCTACGAGACGAGTTCGCCGGAGCAGGTGCAGTGGATCCTCAGCGACTCGGGCGCCACCGCCTGCGTCGTGGAGACGGCAGGCCACAGGGCCGCCGTCGAGTCGGTGCGCGACCGGCTGCCCGGGCTGAAGCACGTCTGGCAGATCGAGGGCGGCGGCGTCGACGAACTGGGCCGCCTGGGCCGGGACGTCAGCGACGCGGCCGTCGAGGAGCGCAGCTCGCTGGCGAAGGCGGACGACCCGGCGACGATCGTCTACACCTCCGGCACCACCGGCCGCCCCAAGGGCTGCGTGCTCACCCACCGCAGCTTCTTCGCGGAGTGCGGCAACGTCGTGGAGCGCCTGCGCCCGCTGTTCCGCACCGGCGAGTGCAGCGTGCTGCTCTTCCTGCCGCTCGCCCACGTCTTCGGCCGGCTGGTCCAGGTCGCGCCGATGATGGCGCCGATCAAGCTGGGCTGCGTCCCGGACATCAAGAACCTCACCGACGAACTGGCCGCCTTCCGGCCGACGTTGATCCTCGGCGTGCCGCGCGTCTTCGAGAAGGTCTACAACTCGGCCCGCGCCAAGGCCCAGGCGGACGGCAAGGGCAGGATCTTCGACAGGGCCGCCGACACGGCCATCGCCTACAGCAAGGCCCTGGACACCCCCTCGGGTCCGTCGATGGGCCTGCGGATCAAGCACAAGGTCTTCGACAAGCTCGTCTACGGCAAGCTGCGCGCGGTCCTCGGCGGCCGCGGCGAGTACGCCATCAGCGGCGGCGCCCCGCTCGGCGCGCGGCTCGGCCACTTCTTCCGCGGCATCGGCTTCACGGTCCTGGAGGGCTACGGCCTGACCGAGTCCTGTGCCGCCACCGCCTTCAACCCCTGGGACCGGCAGAAGATCGGCACGGTCGGCCAGCCGCTGCCGGGCTCGGTGGTGCGGATCGCGGACGACGGCGAGGTGCTGCTGCACGGCGAGCACCTGTTCAAGGAGTACTGGAACAACCCCGGCGCCACCGAGGACGCCCTCGCCGACGGCTGGTTCCACACCGGCGACATCGGCACCCTGGACGAGGACGGGTACCTGCGCATCACCGGCCGCAAGAAGGAGATCATCGTCACCGCGGGCGGCAAGAACGTGGCGCCGGCCGTGATCGAGGATCGCATCCGGGCGCACGCGCTGATCGCGGAGTGCATGGTGGTGGGCGACGCGCGGCCGTTCGTGGGCGCGCTGATCACCCTCGACGAGGAGTTCCTGGGCCGCTGGGCGGCCGAGCACGGCAAGCCGGCCGGCTCCACGGCCGCGTCCCTGCGCGACGACCCCGACCTGCTGGCCGCGATCCAGTCCGCCGTCGACGACGGCAACGCGGCGGTGTCCAAGGCGGAGTCGGTCCGCAGGTTCCGCATCCTCGACTCGCAGTTCACCGAGGACTCCGGCCACCTCACCCCGTCGCTGAAGCTGAAGCGGAACGTGGTGGCGAAGGACTTCGCGACCGAGATCGAGGCCATTTACCAGAAGTGACCGAGTACCTGACGCCCCGTCAGATCAATGGGAAGCAGCAGGGCGCCTGACGCACCGTCACAGGTCGTCCGGAGCGCCACCCCGGCACGGGCCCGCGACAACGGGCCCGTGCCGTGCATTCACAACAGGGCCTTCAGCCGCTCCGCGAGCAGGTCCCACCGCCACTTCTCCTCGACCCAGGCGCGCCCCCGCTCCCCCATCCGGCGGCGCAGCTCGGCGTCCCCGAGGAGCGTGACGATCCGGTCGGCGGCGTCCTCCGCGGAACCGCCGCGCACGACCCACCCGGTCTCCCCGTCGAGCACGGCGTCGGGCGCGCCCCCGGAGTCCCCGGCGACGACCGGCAGTCCGGTCGCCGACGCCTCCAGGTAGACGATGCCGAGCCCCTCGACGTCGAGCCCGCCGCGCCGGGTGCGGCACGGCATGGCGAACACGTCCCCGGCGCCGTAGTGCGCGGGCAGGTCCGACCAGGGCACGGACCCGGTGAAGACCACGGAGTCCTCGACCCGGGTCTCCCGCGCGAGCTTGCGCAGCTCCCCCTCGTACGGCCCGCCGCCGACGATCAGCAGCACGGCGTCCGGCTCCTTGGCCAGGATGCGCGGCATGGCGAGGATCAGCGTGTCCTGCCCCTTGCGCGGCACCAGCCGGGAGACGCACACCACGACCGGCCGGTCGGTGAGCCCGAGCCGGGCCCGCACCTTGTCCCCGCCGGATCCGGGGTGGAAGGTCTTCTCGTCGACGCCGGGCGGCAGTTGCGTCATCCGCGCGGCGGCGTCCGGCGTCAATGCCCCCGCGATCCGGGAGCGCGTGTACTCGCCGAGGTGGGTAAGGGTGTCGGTGGAGTCGCCGATCCGGCGCAACAGCTGCCGCGCGGCGGGCAGTTGAGCCCAGCCGGCCTCGTGCCCGTGAGTGGTGGCCACCAGTCGCTCGGCGCCGGCCCGGCGCAGCGCCGGCGCCATCAGCCCGAGCGGCGCCGCCGCGCCGAACCACACCGACGTGCACTCGTGGGCGCGCAGCAGCGCGACGGCCTGCCGGGTCGCGGCGGGTGTCGGCAGCAGCATGGTCGTCCGGTCGCGTACGACGGTGAAGGGCTGCTCGGCGTCGAAGGCGGCGGTGGCCTCCAGGCCCTCGCGGCTCCGCTTCCAGGTGGAGGCGTAGACGACGAGCCGGTCGGGATCCAGCCGGAGCGCCATGTTGTGCAGAAACGCCTGGATGCCACCGGGTCTGGGCGGGAAGTCGTTCGTCACGATCAGGGTCTTGCGCATCAGCGCCGACCCTACCGAACGTACACTCACGGCTCGGCACGGCCGCGCTGCATCGCTCCCGCGCAGGCGGCCGGGGGATCATGGCCCCCTCACCACGAGAGGCAGCGGACGAACAGGGGCGCAGGTGCACAGGACGGACGGAACGCGATCCCTGGCCGGACTTCTCGCGCTGTGGGGCGCGACCCGGCTGGTGCTGCTGCTGGCCGTCTTCAAGGTGTACGTCTTCCCCGGCCCGGACGTCACCAGCGACGTCCTCGTGATCTACCAGGGCTGGTACGAGGTGCTGCGCACCGGGACGTTCCCGCTGGACGACGTCACCTGGCAGTACCCGCCCGCGGCGGCCCTGCCGATCCTCTCCCCGGCGCTGCTGTCCTTCCTCGACTACGCGCACGCCTTCTTCGTCCTCGCCCTCGTCGCCGACCTGGCCGTGCTGGCGCTGCTGCTCGGGACGGGCACGCGCCCCGGCCGGACGGTGCGCGGCGCCCGGGTGTGGGTGGCGGGCGTGCCGCTGCTGGGGCCGACGGTGTACGCGCGCTACGACGTGATGGTCACGGCCGTCGCGGTGGCCGCGCTCATCGCGGGCACCCGCCGTCCCCGGCTCATGGGAGCGCTCGCGGGCTTCGGGGCGCTGCTGAAGGTGTGGCCGGCGCTGCTGCTGATCGGTGCCGTGCGGCGCCGGGCGTGGGCCGCGGCGGCGGTGACGGCGGGGGTGCTGACGACGCTGTTCGCGCTGGCCATGCCGGGCGCCTTCGCGTTCCTGACCTTCCAGCGGGACCGGGGCACCGAGGTGGAGTCGCTGGGCGCGCTGGTCTTCCACGTGGCCCGGCACTTCGGCTGGGACGGGCAGGTGCTGCTGAACTACGGCTCGGTGGAGTTCCTGGGCCCGTACGTCGACGCGGTGAGCACCGGCGCCCTGGCGCTGACCGGGATCGCCTTCGGCTGGCTGTTGCTGTGGCGGATGACGGCGACGCGGTTCCTGCCGCACACGCTCGCGGACGCCGCCTTCGTGGCGGTGCTGATGTTCACGACCACCAGCCGGGTGATCAGCCCGCAGTACATGGTGTGGCTGGTCGGGCTCGCGGCGGTCTGCCTCTGCTTCCGGCGCACCGGCATGCGGGTGCCGGCCGCCCTGGTCCTGTCGGCGTCCTGCGTGACCATGCTGGAGTTCCCGCTGTGGTTCTCCCACGTCGTCGCGAGCGACCCGCTCGGCGTCACCCTGCTGTTCGTGCGCAACGGGCTGCTGGTGCTGGCCACCCTGGTCGCGGCCCGTCGCCTGTGGCGGACGACGGTGGCCCGGCCGCGGCCCGGCACGCCGCGCGGGTCCGCCGGCGAACGGGAGGGGGCGAGCCACGCGGACGCGGACCCGCAGGGCCTTCCCGACGCGGCGGACCCTCCGGGCCTTCCCGACGCGGACCCGCGGGGCGGGCCCCTCAGCGGGGCCCGCCGCGGGCTCACGTCCCGGGCTTCCCGAGGGGCTGGGTGAAGCGCAGCAGGTTGCCGGCGGGATCACGGAACGCGCAGTCGCGGACGCCGTAGGGCTGGTCCATCGGCTCCTGGAGCGGCTCGCCGCCCGCGGCGGTGATGCGCTCGAAGGTGGCGTCGCAGTCGTCCGTCGCGAAGATGACACCGCGCAGCAGGCCCTTGGCCATCAGTTCCGCCATGGTCCGCTGGTCGGCCGGTGAGGCGTTCGGGTCGGCGAGGGGCGGTTCCAGCACGATGTTCACGTCCGGTTGCGTGGGCGACCCGACGGTCACCCAGCGCATCCCCTCGAAACCGACGTCGGCGCGCACTTCGAGGCCGAGCACATCGCGGTAGAACGCGATGGCCGCGTCGGGGTCGTCGACGGCGATGAAGCACTGGGAAAGCGTGATGTCCATGCCGTCACGCTACGGCCGGACGCCCCGGCCCGCCGCCCCGTTCCTGAACGGGCGCGTGTGGATCTTGGCGATGCACGGCGGGATGGCGGCGCCGTCGTCGTGGGCGCGGGCCCGGTAGGCGCTCGGGGTCTCGCCGACGAGCTGGGTGAAACGCGAGCTGAACGACCCCAGCGACGTACAGCCGACCGCGAAGCAGACCTCGGTCACCGTCAGGTCGCCCCGCCGCAGCAGCGCCTTGGCGCGCTCGATGCGGCGGGTCATCAGGTAGCCGTAGGGCGTCTCGCCGTAGGCCGCGCGGAAGCTGCGGGAGAAGTGCCCCGGGGACATCAGGGCCTCGCGTGCCAGCGCCGGGACGTCGAGCGGCTCGGCGTAGTCGCGGTCCATCCGGTCGCGGGCCCGCCGCAGCCGCACGAGGTCGTCGAGGTCCTGCCGCTTCACCCGACGAGTGTCGCACGGCGGCCCGGCCCGTCGGGCCGGGCCGCCGCGACGGGCGGTCAGCCGCCGACGTACGCCGCGAGGTGCTCTCCGGTGAGGGTGGAGCGGGCGGCGACGAGGTCGGCCGGCGTGCCCTCGAAGACGATCCGGCCGCCGTCGTGGCCGGCCCCGGGGCCGAGGTCGATGATCCAGTCGGCGTGCGCCATGACCGCCTGGTGGTGCTCGATGACGATGACCGACTTCCCGGACTCCACGAGCCGGTCGAGCAGGCCGAGCAGCTGCTCGACGTCGGCGAGGTGCAGGCCCGTCGTCGGCTCGTCGAGGACGTAGACGCCGCCCTTGTCGGCCATGTGCGTGGCCAGCTTCAGCCGCTGCCGCTCGCCGCCGGACAGGGTGGTGAGCGGCTGGCCGAGGGTGAGGTAGCCGAGCCCGACGTCGGCGAGCCGGTCGAGGATCTTGTGCGCGGCGGGTGTCGCCGCCTCCCCCGAGCCGAAGAACTCCTCCGCCTCGGTCACCGACATCGCCAGCACCTCGCTGATGTCCCGGCCGCCGAGGCGGTACTCCAGCACCTCGGCCTGGAACCGCTTGCCGTCGCAGTCCTCGCAGGGGGTGGCCACGCCGGCCATCATCGCCAGGTCGGTGTAGATGACGCCGGCGCCGTTGCAGGTGGGGCAGGCGCCCTCGGAGTTGGCGCTGAACAGCGCCGGCTTGACGCCGTTGGCCTTGGCGAACGCCTTGCGGATCGGGTCGAGCAGCCCGGTGTACGTCGCCGGGTTGCTGCGCCGGGAGCCGCGGATCGGGCTCTGGTCGACCGAGACCACGCCCTCGCGGGCCGGGATCGAGCCGTGGACGAGCGAGCTCTTGCCGGACCCGGCCACGCCGGTCACGACGCACAGCACCCCGAGCGGGATGTCCACGTCGACGTCGAGGAGGTTGTTCGCCGTCGCGCCGCGGATCTCCAGGGTGCCCTTCGGTGTCCGCACGCTCTCCTTGAGGGCCGCCCGGTCGTCGAGGTGGCGGCCGGTGACGGTGCCACTGGCCCGCAGTCCCTCGACGGTGCCCTCGAAGCAGACGGTGCCGCCGGCCGTGCCGGCGCCGGGCCCGAGGTCGACGACGTGGTCGGCGATCGCGATCGCCTCCGGCTTGTGCTCCACGACGAGGACCGTGTTGCCCTTGTCCCGCAGTCGCAGCAGCAGGTCGTTCATCCGCTGGATGTCGTGGGGGTGCAGGCCGATGGTGGGCTCGTCGAAGACGTAGGTGACGTCGGTGAGCGAGGAGCCGAGGTGGCGGATCATCTTCACGCGCTGGGCCTCGCCGCCCGACAGCGTGCCGGCCGGCCGGTCCAGCGAGAGATAGCCGAGGCCGATCTCCACGAACGAGTCGAGGGTCTGCTGCAACGCCGTGAGCAGCGGGGCCACCGAGGGCTCCGTCAGCGCGCGGACCCATTCGGCCAGGTCGCGGATCTCCATCGCGCAGGCGTCGGCGATGCTGATGTCCTTGATCTTCGACGACCGGGCTCCCTCGCTGAGCCGGGTGCCGTCGCACTCGGGGCAGGTGGTGAAGGTGACGGCCCGCTCCACGAACGCCCGGATGTGCGGCTGCATCGCCTCCTTGTCCTTGGACAGGAACGACTTCTGGATCTTGGGGATCAGGCCCTCGTAGGTGAGGTTGACGCCGTTGACCTTGACCTTGGTGGGCTCGTGGTACAGGAAGTCCCGCATCTCCTTCTCGGTGAAGTCGCGGATCGGCTTGTTCGGGTCGAGGAAGCCGGACTGCGCGTACAGCCCCACGGTCCAGACGTTGTCGGACTTCCAGCCGGGGATGGTGAACGCGCCCTCGGCGATGGACTTGGAGTCGTCGTAGAGCTGGCCGAGGTCGATGTCGGAGACCGTGCCGCGGCCCTCGCAGCGCACGCACATGCCGCCGGTGCGCTGGAACGTCGCCTTCTCCGCCTTGGTCCTGGTGCCGCGCTCGACGGTGATCGCGCCGCTCGCGCGGACCGAGGCGGTGTTGAAGGAGTACGCGCTGGGCGGGCCGATGTGGGGCGTGCCGAGCCGGCTGAAGAGGATGCGCAGCATCGCGTTGGCGTCGGTGGCGGTGCCGACGGTGGAGCGGGGGTCGGCGCCCATCCGCTGCTGGTCGACGCTGATCACGGTCGTCAGTCCGTCGAGCACGTCGACCTCGGGCCGCGCGAGCGTCGGCATGAACCCCTGCACGAAGGCGCTGTAGGTCTCGTTGATCAGCCGCTGCGACTCCGCGGCGATGGTGTCGAAGACCAGGGAACTCTTGCCCGAGCCGGACACGCCGGTGAACACCGTCAGCCTGCGCTTGGGGATCTCGATGCTGACGTCCTTGAGGTTGTTCTCGCGCGCGCCGTGCACGCGGATCATGTCGTGGCTGTCGGCAGCGTGCGGCGCAGGCGACTGCGTGTTCGTTCTCGTGGCCATGCTCATGTCTCCATCCGTCTCCGGGGCGGGGCCGTCGTCCCGGCCTCGCCGGCGTCGCCTGGTCCGATCCAACCAGCTTCGGGCGGTCCGCGTGACGGACTCCAGGACCGCCACCCTAGGCGCCGCCCTGCCCCCTGGGCTTCTCGATTACTGACCGGTTCCCGGCACCCGTGGAACAGCGCCGCCGCCGACGGTCGCCCGCGGCAGCGCCGGAGCGCCCGCGGCCTCCGCCCCGGCACCAGGGCCGCCGCCCCCAGCCCCAGCCCAGCCCCTCGGGACCCTGCCCCTCCGGCCTCACCCCCGTCCGACGCCCTCGCCGACCCGGGCCGGCCCGCTCAGCCGAACTCGGCCCGCAGGTAATCCCGCCACCACCCGGTGAACTGCTCGGGCGAGGTCCCCAGCACGTCCGCCAGGGCGGTCTCCGGTCCGTCCGCCGCGACCGCCCGGTAGAACTCGCCCAGCCGTCGCTCGCCCCACCGTTGCGCGATCAGCCGGCAGGCCGTCCAGCCGCCCTCGTAGGCCTTCGCCAGCGCGGTCGAGTCGCCGGTGAAAGCGAAGTCGCCGTTGTCCGGCAGCGCCGCCGGCACGTCCCCCGCGGCCACCGAGCGCGCCAGCTCGGGTGCGGCCTGCGCCGGGGTGCGGCCGCCGTCGCGGTAGCCGACCCAGTCGGCGTACCCCTCGGACAGCCACAGCGGGGTCCTGGTGGCGGTCTGGGCCCGGGTGGCGACATGAGTGACCTCGTGAGTGAGGACGACCTGCTTGCCGACGGCGCCCAGGACCCCGTACGCCTCGGGATTGACGACGATCCGGTCGGCGGGCGACCGCGCGGCCCCCGTCTCGCCGGTGGTCACCGCGGCGATGCCCCGGTAGGAGGAGGCGGGCGACCCGAGCAGCCCGGCCATGCCCTGCAGCGACTCCGGTACGAGCACCACGACGCGCCCGCTCCAGTCGGTGCCCCACGCCCGTGACACCGCGGGCACGGCCCGGTCCCCGAGGTCCGCGTAGCCCTCCAGCGTCCGGCGGGTCTGCCCGACGCCGAGCACCAGGCTGTGCTCGCCCCGGACGACGGTCACCGCGCCCCGGTCCCACAACTGCTCGGCGGACCGCGGCGCGGGCCGGTCCGAGGTGACGGACCACCGGCCGTCCGCGTCCCGGGAGAGGCCCAGGGTGCGGTCGGCCGTCATGGGCGCCTGGTCGAAACCGTCGATCCGGTAGCGCAGTTCGGCCTCGGCGGTGGCCCGGTCCCCGGTGCGGTGCAGCCCCGTCAGCCGGTAGGACCAGTCGGCCAGCGGCAGCGCGCGCACCTCGGCGAAGCCGCCCGCCGACCCGGTGTGCCGGTACCCGCTCGCGTCGTGGGCGAGGACCGCGGCCGCCCGCCGGTCGAGCAGCCGCTGGACGTCGTCCCGGGCGCTGTCGGTCGCCGCCCGGCCCCCGCAGGCGACCAGGGAGACGAGCAGCAGACACAGCGCCACGACCGAGGAACCCGACGCCCGCCTTCGACCTGCCACCTTCCCGATCGTACGGGGCCCGGCCGCGCGGTCAGACCCTGGTGACCCCCGAGACCGGCATCATGCCGACCGGGTCGTAGCGCACCGGCGCGCCCGGGTAGGGGGCGTGGACGACCTGGCCGTTGCCCATGTACATCGCGACATGGCTGGCGTCGGACCGGTAGGTGATCAGGTCGCCGGGCCGGGCCTCGGAGAGCGGGACCTGGCGGCCGGCCGCGCGCTGGCCCTGCGAGGTGCGCGGCAGCGAGATCCCGGCCTGGGCGTACGACCACTGCATCAGGCCGGAGCAGTCGAAGCCGCTCGGGCCGGCCGCCCCCCAGACGTAGGGCCTGCCGAGCGCGGAGCGGACCGCGGCGACCGCGGCGGCGGCCCGGCCGGAGGCGGGGACGGCGCCCCGGAGGTCGGACATGCCGGAGCGGCCGGAGCGGGAGGCCCGGTCGTAGGCGGCGCGTTCGTCGTCCGGGAGGGTGTTGAGCAGGGCGCGGGCCTCGGCGAGCTTCTTCTCCACGGTGCGTTTGTGGGAGGCGACGGCCCTGCGGCTCTTCTCCAGTTCGCCGAGTTTCTCGGCGGCCTCGGCGCGCTCCTGGCCGAGTTGGCGCATGGCCTCCTGGAGGGTCCTCAGCTGCCCGGCCTGGTGGACGCCGATCCGGTCCAGGGCGGTGGCCTTGTCGAGGTAGTCGTCCGGGTCCTCGGAGAACAGCAGGGCCAGGGAGGGATCGAGACCGCCGGAGCGGTACTGGGCGCCGGCCAGCGAACCCAGCGCCTCTCGCAGGGAGTTGATGCGGTCCTGCTGGCGGGCGATCCGGTCCTGCGCCCGGCTCACCTGACCGCGCAGCGCGTCGGCGCGCTCGTCGGCCTCGTTGTAGGCCTCGGTGGCCTTCTCGGCCTGCGCGTAGAGGCGGTCCACCTCTGCGCGGGTGTCGTCGTGCGGCGCGGCCTGCGCCGGTACGACGGCCGCCGCGGCCGCGGCGGCCGACAGTACGCCGACGGCTAGACGCGCCACGCAGGCGCCCCGGTCGAACCCGGACGGTGCAAGGCGGCGATGGGACCCCACGAGAAGCCGCGCTCCTTCCACTGGCGGACAGGAAAATCCCCCGGCGCCGGGCGACGGCCCGGCGGTGGGGGAAACGCGGCAGACAGTAGCGTCGGCGGCGGCGGGCGGACCAACGGCCGGAGCGGGCACACACGGTGACGCCCCGCCTGTGACCTGCGTCGGAGGCGGGGCGTGGGACCGTCCGGCGCCGGTGCGATTCCCCCGAACGGGCGCACCGGACGCCGATGAGGCGCTAGACGCGGACGCCGAACATGAACGGGCCGCCGATGGTGTTCATCGACTCGTAGCGCACGACGGTGCCGGTGCGCGGGGCGTGGAGAATCTGGCCGTTGCCCGCGTAGAGGCCCACGTGGTGCAGGTCGTTGAAGAAGAAGACCAGGTCGCCGACCTTGAGCTGGCTCGTCGAGTAGATCCTGGTGCCGGCGCCGGTCTGGGCCTCGGAGGTGCGCGGCAGGCCGACTCCGGCCTGCGCGTAGGCCCACTGGGTCAGGCCGGAGCAGTCGAAGGAGGACGGGCCGGTGGCGCCGTAGACGTAGGGGGTGCCGATCTTGCTCTGGGCGGCGGCGAAGGCCGCGGCGGCGCGTCCGGAGCCGGCCGGGACGTTGGCCGAGAGGACGTCGCGCTCGCTGGCCCGGGTGGCGCGGTTCTCCTCCTCGGCGAGCTGGGCCTTCTCCTCGGCGGTGAGGCTGTTGAGCAGCTTCTGCGCGGCGGAGAGCTTGCTCTGGACTTCCTTCTTCTTCTTGCCCAGCTCGGTGCGGGTGGAGGCGAGGTCCTCGAGCTTCTCGGACGCCTCGGAGCGCTGCTGGGCGAGTTCGCGCTGCTTCTCCTGGATCTTCTTCAGCGCGTCGACCTGCTGGGTGCTCAACTGGTCGAGGGTGGACGCCTTGTCGAGGTAGTCGTCCGGGTCGGCGGAGAGGAAGAGCTGCAGGGAGGGGTCTATGCCCCCACTGCGGTACTGGGCGCTGGCCATCAAACCGAGGCCGTCGCGCAGCTCGTTGACCTCTTCCTGGCCGCGGGCGACGTTGTCCTGGATGGTGGAGATCTCCTTCTGGAGCTTCTCCTGCTTCTCCTTGGCCCCGTTGTACTTCTCGGTGGCGTGCTCCGCCTCTTCGTAGAGCTTGTCGACCTTGGCCTTGACCTCGTCCTTGCTCGGCTTCTCGTTCGGCGCGGCGTTGGCGGCCTGCGAGCTCAGGGCGACGGCAGCGGCGGCTGCGGTGGTCAGCACGGTCACGCGTGCGCGACTGGGCTGCTTGGGTCGACGGTGGGACGCCACGGGGGCAATCTCCTTCTTGTGAGTGATCACCCGATCGGAGGTTCGAGGCCCGACCCTAGTGACCCAGCTGTGATCAGATCAAATCCTCTCGTGAAAAATCTCGGTGACCGAGCGCATCCTTTACCCACAACTCACGTGCAGTGATGCGTGTTGACGCTACGTTGCGTGACGGTTCCGTCAATTCAGGCATTCCGTGGGCATATTGCTCGGTTGGGGCGTAGGTTGCGCAAGGGGCGTATGTCAGCTGCGCGACAGGCGCTTCAGCAGTACCGCCGAAGCCACCGGACGCGCCCCGGCCCGGGCCACCCCGTCGGCCACCTCGCGGTCGGTCGAGACGACGACGACCGGACGCCCCGGCGGCTCGGCGCGCACCAGCTGACGGATCAACTCGTCGGCGGTGACGCCCGGTTTCGAGAACAGCACCCGCACACCGCGCGGTGGCGCCAGCAGCACCGGCGCGGCCAGTTCGGCCCCGTCGAAGACACAGGTGACCTCGGCGCCGGACTGCGCGGCGAGCTGCGAGAGCTGCCCCAGCAGCCTCAACCGCTGCTTCTCCAGGGGCATTTGGGGATAGCCGGTCTTGGTGACGTTGTAGCCGTCGACGACCAGGTGCGCCTGCGGCAGCGCGAGGAGCTGGTCCAGGATCGCGGGGTCGTTCTCGGACAACGCCCGTGCCGCGATGTCCTTCGGGGTCATTCGTCCCGGTTCGACCGCGTCCACGGTCTCGGCGGGGCGGACGGACACCGGCGGCAGCGCCAGCTCCCGGCGCAGCCCCTGCGCCGCGTCCAGCACGGTGTCGAGCAGCAACCGCACCCGCATGTCCTCGACGCTGCGCCCCTCGCGCGCGGCCCGCCGGGTGGCCTCCAGGGCGGCCTCCGCCTCCCCCAGCCGCGCCTTCAGCCGCCGGGTCTCGCTCTCGGCGGCGGACACCTGGGCCTGGCCCTCGGCGCGTACGGTCTCCATCTCGCCCTGCATCTTGCGCAGCGCCGCCTCGCCGCGCTTGACGTCGCTGAGCGCGGAACGCAGCTTGCGGTGCAGAGATTCGGCTTCCTTGCGGGCGCCGTCCAGCTCGGCGCGCAGCCGCTCGGTCTCGGCGCGGGTGTGGTCGCGGGCGGCGGCGAGTTCGGCGCGCAGCCGCTCCAGTTCGGCGCGGTTCTCCTCGTCGGCCCGCTCTGCGTCGGCCCGCTGGGCCTCCTCGCCGGCGGCGGCGACCAGCTTGACCCAGCCGACCGGGCGCAGCACGTAGGCGGCGGCCGCCACGTCCAGCGGGTCCGCGGCCGGCGGCGGCGAACCGGTGTCGAGGGCGCCGGCCAGCTCGGGCTGCGCCTCACGGAACTTCTCGCCGATGCGCTGCCGGAACAGCGGGTCGGTCTCCACCGCTGCGGCCATCGCGTTGCCGGCGAACTTGGCACGGCGATTCGGGGCGAAGCGGGCGTACTGCCTCAACTGGGCGGGCAGTTCGGCCATCGTCAGCCCGCCGAACCCGTCCGAGACGATCTGTACGACCTTCCGGCGCACCCCTTCGGGCAGCGGACGGTCGAGCACCTCAGCGGCGCCGTCGCCCGGCCCCCCGCCTGCGGTCTCCACCATCCGTCACCCCAATGCCCCTGCGGGACCGGCCCCTGTCAGGAGCCGGTGCCCGGCCTGTCCACGAGTTCCACCTGATCCACGGCGTTGCACCACCGGCACCGCACCGACTCGATGGTCTCACTGACCACCTCCCGCTCCTCGATCTTCGGCTCACCGGCCAGGTCGAGGTGGACGTACTCGACGACCTTCGAGGAGCGCGTCACGTCGAAGCGCGTGAGATTGCCGCACAGGGTGCAGCGCCACCGCGTGGTGTCCGTCGGCAGGGGAACCGTCATCGTGGCTGTTCGCTTTCCTTCTAGTTTCGGTGATGCGTCGTTTCCGTGATGCGCCAGTTTCCCTGGAGCGTGTGGCTCGTAACCCTACGGCCTGGCGGGTCCCCCACGCCCGTCCGTCGCGAGCGGCGAGGCGGTCTGTGCGGTTGCGTCCGCTTACGTCATGCTCTGTGTTCATGATCAGCCTCTGGAGCACGGTGGGACGCCGGACGGCCCGCCGACCGCAGGCGCCGGTGATGTACGGACTGATCGCCCTGTGCTGCCTGATCTTCCTGATCGGCCCGGCCTCGGGCCTCAGTCCGGCGTACGGCTCCGGCGACGCGCTGCTCGCCGCGCAGCGGGCGTACTTCCGCCACTGGGGAGTGGTCCCCGCGGAATTGTTCGAGGACTCGCCCGGGTCCGCCCTCACGCCGGCGACGGCCCTCTTCGTGCACGGCAGCTGGGTCCACCTGCTCGGCAACATGCTCTTCCTCTACGTCTTCGGGGTGATGACCGAGGAACGGATGGGCCGCGTCGAGTTCACCCTCTTCTACCTCGGCTGCGGCTACCTCGCGCTGCTCGGGTACGCCGCGGCCCACGCCCGCTCCGAGCAGTCCCTGGTCGGCGCGTCGGGCGCGATCTCGGCCGTGCTCGGCGCCTTTCTGTTCCTCTTCCCCCGGGCGCGGGTGACCAGCCTCCTGCCGTTCCTGTTCTTCCTGCCGCTGCGCTTCCCGGCGTGGGTGGTGCTGCCCTTCTGGGTGGCCCTGCAGTGGGTCGCGGCCCGCCAGGCGTCCAGCGGTCCGGGGGTGGCCTATCTGGCCCACCTGGTGGGCTTCGGCCTGGGCTTCTGCTACGCGTGGGCGCGGTTCGGCCGTGCGACTAGAGTGAAGGCCGCCCCAGCTCCGGCCACCGAGGGAGAGAACCAGCCGTGATCACCGCGATCGTCCTGATCAAGACCAGCGTGGACCGGATTCCCGAGATCGCCGAGCAGATCGCCGCGCTGGACTCGGTCAGCGAGGTCTTCTCCGTCACCGGGACGTACGACCTGATCGCCATGGTCCGGGTCAAGCAGCACGAGAACCTCGCCGACGTCATCCCGGGCAGCATCAGCAGGATCCCCGGCGTGGAGGCCACGGACACGCACGTGGCGTTCCGGACGTACTCCCAGCACGACCTGGAGGCGGCCTTCGCGATCGGGCTGGACAGCTAGGGCCCGTCGTTCGGATCGCGCCGCAGACGCGGGGTCCGGCACGCGCGTCTGCCGCGTTGTCGTCGGTCGCCGACTCCCCCAGGCTCAGCTTCGCCCGCCCGGGCGGTGCCCCCATCGCGTCGACTCCCGCCTCCGCCTTGCGGCTGCACGCACCAGACCCCGCTCACCGGCACCGATCAGTACCCTCGGCTCCCTGCGACCCGATCCGAACGACGGGCCCCGGGGCCCGTCGTTCGGATCGCGCCTCGGGCCTGTCGGTCGGATCAGGTCCTGGGCGGTGCGCCGCTCGGTCCTCAGGCGCCGAGCCGTACGGCGGTGATGCCGTCGGCGGTCGCCACGTAGGCGCGGTCGCCGACGACGACCGGGCTGTGGGTGCTCTCGGACGGCCCGCCCTCCACCCGCTTCGCCCACCGCTGCCGGCCCCGGCGGTCCACGCCGTACAGGACCGAGCCCTGACGCACGAGGGCGGTGCCGCCCGCCACCGCGGGGTCGCTGTACAGATTGGCGGTGCCGGTGAGCGGAAAGGTCCAGACCCGGGAGCCGTCCGCCGGATCCAGGGCGGACAGCTCGTAGCTGGTCGACGTGACGGCGACCTCGCCGAACGGCACGCACGTGAAGTCACGGCTGCCCGGCACGTCGTCGCTGTCCACGTGCCACAGCGGCTCGCCGGTCAGGCTGAAGCCGTGCAGCGACTGCTCCCCACCGGACCCGACCAGCAGGATGTCGCCGACCACCGTGGGCCGCCCGGTGTCGGAACCGGCCGCCACGGCCCACAGCCGACGTCCGCTGCGGGCGTCCAGGGCCTCCACCTCGTCCGCGAAGGTGCCGACGTACACCACACCGTCCAGCACCGTCGGCTCGCTGGTCGGCGCGGCCCCGGTGGCCCTGCTCCAGCGGACGCTGCCGTCGGGCGCGTACGCGCGCACCCCGCCGGCCTCCGCCGAGCCGCCGTGGGCCACGACGAGCAGGTCGCCCGCGCCCACGGGGAACTGGCCGTTGCCGCCCTCGACGCCCTCGGTCCAGCGCACCTTCCCGTCGTGGCCGACCGCGCAGAGCGCACCGACCTCTCCGGTGTCGTCGGCGGACAGCAGGCAGTACACGCCGTCCGGGGTGACCATCGGGGACATCACCACGTGGTCCAGGGCGGTGTCCCAGACGCTCAGGCCGTTCAGTCCGACGGCGTGCAGCGCGCCGTCCGCGCCCCCGAGATACAGCCGGTCACCGCCGGGCGACACCGCGGCACAGGGCCCACGCCGGCCGCCGAGCCCCTGGACCCGGTACTGCCAGCCCGCTCGGGGGGTCGAACCCGCCGACGGACCGGAGCCGCCCGCACGGCCGCCGCCGCTGTCGTCGTCCGAGTCCCGCAGCCACAGCCACCCGCCGACGCCCCCGGCCGCCACCCCCGCTCCTCCCACGAGACCACGCAGCAGCAGCCGCCGCGAGGGCGGCACGGGGGCCGGACCGTCCGTGGCGCCCGGAGCCGGCGGACGGTCCACCGGTCCGTCCGCGACCGGCACCGGGCGCACGGGCGCCGGCACAGCCACAGGCGCCGAACCGTCCGCGACGGTCACCGGCGCCGCGTACTCCACCCCGCTCGGCCGCTCGCCCGAGTCGCGGTCCGGGAGCCAGCGTTCGGCCCCGTCGGCCCCGTCGGCCGGGGCCGCGCCGGTGTACCAGTCGTGTCGCAGCGCCGCACGCAGCGACGGCCCGGTGTGGCCCGTCGCCGCGACCACCTGGGCAGGGCTGGGCCGGGCGGCCGGGTCCTCGGACAGGCAGGCCTCGACGAGGGGCCGAACGCCCTTCGGAACGCCGGACAGGTCGACGTCCCCGGTCAGGATCCGCAGCAGGACGACCGAGTCCTGCCCCTCGCCGAACGGCTCCCGGCCCGCCGAGGCGTACGCCAGCACCGCGCCCAGCGAGAAGACGTCGCTCGCCACGGTCACCCGGCCGCCGTTGCGCACCTGCTCCGGCGAGACGTACCCGACGGACCCGACGATCGTCCCGGTCCGGGTCAGCGCGGTCGCCTCCAGCGCTCGCACGATCCCGAAGTCGATGACCCGCGGACCGCCCGGCGCCAGCAGGATGTTGGACGGTTTCAGGTCCCGGTGCACCATGCCCTTGCCGTGGATCGCGGCGAGCGCCTCGCCGAGCGCCGCCGCCAGCAGCAGCACCGCGTCCTCGGGGAGCGGCCCGTGGTCCAGCACCGCGTCCCGCAGGTTCGGCCCGTCCACGAACTCCGTGGCCATCCAGGGGCGTTCGGCCTCGGTGTCGGCGTCGACGACCCGCGCGGTGTACGTGCCCGCCCCGCCGACGGTCTGCGCGGCCCGCACCTCCTGCCGGAACCGGGCCCGGAAGGTGCGGTCCTCGGCATGTTCGGCCCGCACCACTTTCACGGCGAGCCGCAACCCGCCCCGGGCCTCGGCGAGATACACCTCGCCCATGCCGCCGGCACCGAGTCTGCCCCGGACGTCGTACGGTCCGATCCGCCGAGGATCCGCCTCCCGCAGCGCCTGCACCCGCGCTCCCCCCGTCCTGCGTACGGCCGCCGTGGGGAGCGTATACGCCGAGGCCCGTCGGCGGATCACCCGGCGGGGACGCAACGCCCGTCCCGCGTGCGGTAGTTCCACCGCGCGCCGTCGCGGACCAGTTCCCGCACCGCCCCGACGAACCGCTCGACGTGCTCGTCCGGCGTGCCCGCGCCGAAGCTGACCCGGATGGCGTTCAGCGACCGCTCGCCGGGTGCCGCCTCGGGTGCGCCGCACTCGCCCTGGGCCTGCGGATCGCTGCCCAGCAGGGTGCGCACGAGGGGGTGGGCGCAGAAGAGGCCGTCGCGGACGCCGATGCCGTACTCCGCCGAGAGCGCGGCGGCGAAGTGCGAGCTGTTCCAGCCGTCGACGACGAAGGAGAGCACACCGACGCGCGGGGCGTCGTCGCCGAAGAGGGACAGCACCCGGACCTCGGGCACCTCGGCGAGCCCCGCGCGGACCTTCTCGATCAGGTACCGCTCGCGGGCGACCAGGCTGTCGAACCCGGCCTCCGTCAGCGCCTTGCAGGCCGACGCGATCGCGTAGGCGCCGATGACGTTCGGGGAGCCCGCCTCGTGCCGGGCGGCGCTCTCGTGCCACTCCACGTCCACGCCGCCGTCCGCGCGCCGGGCGACCGTGCGGCTGGCGCCGCCGCCCGCGAGGTACGGCTCGGCCTCGCGCAGCCAGTCGGCGCGGCCGGCGAGGACGCCGGAGCCGAAGGGGGCGTACAGCTTGTGCCCGGAGAAGGCGACCCAGTCGACGTCCAGGTCCTCGACCGAGACCGGGTGGTGCGGGGCCAGCTGGGCGGCGTCGAGCACGATCCGGGCGCCGTGGGCGTGCGCCGCGGCGGCCAGTTCGCGAACCGGCCACAGCTCGCCGGTGACGTTGGATGCGCCGGTGACGCAGACCAGGGCCGGGCCGTGCGGATCGCGGTCGGCCAGCGCGCGCTCCAGGGTCTCGACGGCCCGCCGCGGGGTGCGCGGCGCGTCCAGGTAGGTGACGCGGGCGTCGCGCCAGGGCAGCAGGGAGGCGTGGTGCTCGGTCTCGAAGACGAAGACCTGACAGCCGGCCGGGAGAACGGTGGCGAGGAGGTTGAGCGAGTCGGTGGTGGACCGGGTGAACACCACCTGGTCGTCACCGCGGCAGCCGAGGAACTCGGCGACGGTCCGGCGGGCGTTCTCGAACAGGTCGGTGGACAGCTGGGAGAGATAACCGGCGCCGCGGTGGACGCTGCCGTAGTACGGCGCGTACGCCGCGACGTCGTCCCAGACGCGCTGGAGGGCGGGGGCGCTGGCCGCGTGGTCGAGCGCGGCGTAGGTGACTTCGCCACCCGTGACGAGCGGGACGGTGACATCCCGGCCCAGAACGGGCAGCGGGGCACGAACGGACTGGTCGGCGGCAGCGGTGGAGACGGACATGGGTGTACTCCCGTGAGGCAGACGGAACCCACCACGCGAGCGGCACGCTCGAGCGCGGGGCGGAGAAGTGAAGGGGATGCGGATGCGGGGCTCGACGCCCCTAGCGCATTCGCTTGCTCACGGAAGGCTCCTCGACGACCAGGACCCCTGGTGGCACGAGGGGTCCGCGCTTGCCGCAGACCTCGCTGCCTACGGCCTGGTCCTCACCCGGGGCACCCCGCCACGGACGGAGGGTTGCCGGACAGCCGGCCGGGGCCTTTCAGCTGTCGCTCATGACCTGGTACAGCATCCTGCCACATGATCTTCGGCTCGCAAGGCGCGGTCCAGAATCCGGACCGCGCCCCGCGTCACCTCACGCGGTGTCAGGCGTGGCTCGCCGCCACCCACCGGTCCAGCACCCGCTTGGCGGCCCCGGAATCGATCGACTCGGCCGCCTTCTCGATGCCGGCACGGATCCGCTCGGTCAGCGGTGCCCCACCCGGCTCCAGCGCCACCAGGGCCGCCGCCGCGTTCAGCAGGACCGCGTCCCGTACGGGGCCCGGCTCGCCGTCCAGCAGCCGCCGGGCGACCTCCGCGTTGTACGAGGCGTCCGCGCCCCGCAGCGCCTCCACCGGCACCAGCTCGATGCCGACCTCGCGCGGGTCGAAGGTCTCCTCGCTCACCTTGCCGTCGCGGACCACCCACACCCGGGAGGTCGACGTGGTCGTCAGCTCGTCGAGGCCGTCGTCGCCGCGGAAGACCAGCGAGGAGTTGCCGCGCTCGGCGAACACCCCGGCCACGATCGGGGCCATCCGCGGGTCCGCGACGCCCACCGCCTGAGCCTTGACCTTCGCCGGGTTCGTCAGCGGGCCCAGGAAGTTGAACGTCGTCCGGATGCCCAACTGGCCGCGCGCCGCCGCCACGTGCCGCAGTGCCGGATGGAACTTCACCGCGAAGCAGAAGGTGATCCCCGCCTCCTCGGCGACCTCCGCCACCCGCCGCGGCGTCAGCTCAAGATTGACGCCCAGCTTCTCCAGCACGTCGGACGCCCCGGAGGCGGACGACGCGGCCCGGTTGCCGTGCTTGACGACCTTCGCGCCCGTACCGGCGACGACGATCGCCGACATGGTGGAGATGTTCACCGTCCTCGCGCCGTCGCCGCCGGTCCCGACGATGTCGACCGTCTCCCCCGGCACCTCGATCACGTTGGCGTGCTCGTACATCGTCCGCACGAGCCCGGTGATCTCCTCGACGGTCTCGCCCTTGGCCCGCAGCGCGACGGCGAAACCGGCGATCTGCGCGTCCGTCGCCTCGCCCCGCATGATCAGGTCCATCGCCCAGGCGGTCTCGTCCGTGCTCAGGTCACGGCCGTCCAGCAGGCCGTTCAGCAGGGCGGGCCAGGAGCGGCCCGCCGCGGTGTCGCCTCCAGCGGGGGTCACAGCGCTCATCAGCCGCTCCTGGGTCGGTCCCGTCGTACGGGACAGGTCTCTCGAACTGCCTCCACCCTATCCAGCCCCGGGTACGGCGCAGGGCCCCGTCCGAACACCGGACGGGGCCCTGCGCCGTGGCGTGGCGAGTGCAGCGATCAGTGGTGGCCGTGGCCGCTCGTGATCTCCTTGTACTCCTCGACGGTGGGCTTGGCGACCTGGGAGTCCTCGCCGTAGTAGGCGTTGCTGAGCTTGGCGCGCAGCTTCTCGGAGCCCGTCACCTTGCGCTCGACACCGTTCTCGTCGACCGTCGGGCCGATCTCGGCCGGCTTGTACTGCTCGTGTGCCGTGAGCGTGTACAGGGCCTCCTGGCTGAGCGGCTCGTGGACCTCGATGAACTCACCGTGCGGCAGGCGCTTGATGGTGCCGGTCTCCCGGCCGTGCAGCACCTTGTCCTTGTCCCGGCGCTGCAGGCCGAGGCAGATCCGCTTGGTGACGACGAACGCGACGACCGGTCCGACGAAGAACCCGATCCGGACGAACCAGGTGACCGCGTTGATCGACAGATGGAAGTGGGTGGCGATGATGTCGTTGCCACCACCGACCAGCATGATCATGTAGGCGGTGACCCAGGCGACGCCGAAGGCCGTGCGGGTCGGGGCGTTGCGCGGCCGGTCCAGGATGTGGTGTTCGCGCTTGTCCCCGGTGATCCACGACTCGATGAACGGGTACAACGCGATCACGGCGAGGAACAGGCCGAACAGCACCAGCGGGATGAACACGCCCAGGACCAGCGTGTGGCCCCAGAAGTTGATCTCCCAGCCGGGCATGGCCCGGACGAGGCCTTCGGCGAAGCCCATGTACCAGTCGGGCTGGGCGCCCGTGGACACCAGGTCCGGGCGGTACGGGCCGAGCACCCAGATCGGGTTGACGGTCGCGATGCCGGCCAGGGCCGCGATCAGACCGAAGACCAGGAAGAAGAAGCCTCCGGCCTTGGCGGTGTAGACCGGCAGCAGCGGCATGCCGACGACGTTCTTGTTGGACTTTCCGGGACCCGCGTACTGCGTGTGCTTGTGGTAGACGACCAGGATCAGGTGGCCCACCACCAGGCCGAGCATGATGCCCGGCAGCAGCAGGATGTGGATCGAGTAGAAGCGGGCCACGAAGTCGGTGCCCGGGAACTCTCCGCCGAACAGGAAGAACGAGATGTATGTGCCGACGATCGGCGTGGACAGGATCGCACCCTGCGTGAAGCGGACACCGGTGCCGGAGAGCAGGTCGTCCGGGAGCGAGTAACCGGTGAAACCGGTGAACATGCCGAGGACGAACAGCAGGAAGCCGAACAGCCAGTTGACCTCACGCGGCTTGCGGAACGCGCCCGTGAAGAACACGCGCATCATGTGCACGAACATGCCGGCGAGGAAGATGATCGCCGCCCAGTGGTGGATCTGCCGGATGAGCAGACCGCCGCGCACGTCGAAGCTGATGTCCAGCGTGGAGGCGAACGCCTCCGACATCAGCTGACCCTGCAGCGGGACGTAGCTGCCGTGGTACTCCACCTCGTTCATCGACGGGTGGAAGAACAGCGTCAGGTACACACCCGTGAGGATGATGATGATGAAGCTGTACAGGCAGATCTCGCCCAGCATGAAGGACCAGTGGTCCGGGAAGATCTTGCGCATGTTGGCCTTGGCCAGGGAGTAGATCCCGAGCCGGCCGTCGGCCCAGTCGGCGACGCGCTCGCCGGCCGGCGCCTTCCCGCGAGAGCGGGAATCGGAGGTGGTCGTAGTACTCATCCGCGCTCCCAGAATGCAGGACCGACGGGCTCTTCGAAGTCGCCGAGCGCCTCGAGGTAACCCTCGTCGTTCACGCCGATCCGCAGCTGCGGCAGGGCGTGGCCGGCGGGGCCGAAGATGACCCGGGCACCGTCGGAGAGGTCGAAGGTGGACTGGTGGCAGGGGCACAGCACATGGTGCGTCTGCTGCTCGTACAGCGAGATCGGGCAACCGACGTGGGTGCAGATCTTCGAGTACGCCACGATGCCCTCGTGCGACCACTCGAGCTCGCGCTTGTCCTTGATGTCGCCCGGCTGCAGCCGCACGATCATCAGGGCCGCCTTGGCGATCTCGTTCTGGAAGTCGTGGTCGTGCTCCTCCAGGCCCTCGGGCTTGGCGAACGTGAGCGAGCCGACGGCGACGTCCGAAGGACGCAGCGGCTCGTTCGTGTTCATGTTGACGAGCAGCTTGCCCTTCTTCCACAGGGTGTGGCGGAGCTTCGTCTCGGGCAGCGGACCCAGGTCGCGCAGCAGGACGATGCCGGACAGCGGCACCAGGGTGAGCGCGCCGAACATCGTGTTGCGGATCAGCTTGCGACGGCCGAGCGCGGACTCCTTGGCGCCCTGCTTGAAGTCCGCGTGGACCTTCGCGCGGACCTCGGGGGAGGCCGCGATCGGGTGGCGCTCGTCGGCGATCTCCACGTCGGACATCAGGGTGCGGGCCCAGTGGACCGCGCCCGCGCCGATGCAGAACAGCGCGATACCGAGGGTCAGACCGAGGGCGAGGTTCAGCGCGCTGACGTGCCCGAGCGGCCAGACGTAGACGATCTTGTCGACCGACAGCGTCACGAACGAGGCGATGAAGGCGATCGTGGCCAGCATCGACACCGTGAACAGCAGGGCCACCGTGCGCTCGGACCGCTTGGCGGCCCGCTCGTCGATGTCCTGGATCCGGTGCTCGTGCGGCGGCAGACCCGGGTCTGCGAACGGGTGCTTCTCGTCGGCGACGGCGACCGTGCGGGGCGCGGCGTCCCGCTCGGCGGGCAGGTTCTCTTCTGGGGTGTCTTGGCTACTCATGACTTCTTGGCCTTTGCGGTCCGGGCGGCGACCCACACGGCGACGGCGATCAGGCCGCCGAGACCGGCGATCCAGCCGAACAGGCCCTCGGCGACCGGGCCGATACCGCCCAGTTCGAGGCCACCGTAGCTCTCGGTGTCCTCACCGTTGACCTCGTTCAGGTACGCGATGATGTCCTTCTTGTTCTGCTCGGACAGCGTCGTGTCGGGGAAGCTGGGCATGTTCTGCGGGCCGGTCTGCATGGCCTCGTAGATGTGCTTCGCGGAGACGTCCTCCAGCGACGGCGCGTACTTGCCCTTGGTGAGGGCACCGCCCTTGCCGGTGAAGTTGTGGCACTGCGCGCAGTTGGTGCGGAACAGCTCGCCGCCCTCGGCGATGTCCGCGCCCTCCGTGCCGTACTGCTCCTTGGTCGGGATGTTCGGACCGGCGCCGAGCGAGGCGACGTAGGCCGCGAGCTGGTCGATCTCGGCCTGCGTGTAGATGACCTTCTTCTTCGGCACCTGGGCGCCCTGGGAGGTCGCCGCCGGCATGCGGCCGGTGCCGACCTGGAAGTCGACGGCCGCGGCGCCCACGCCGACCAGGCTGGGGCCGTCGGTGGTGCCCTGACCGCCGGTGCCGTGGCAGCTGGCGCAGCCGACGGCGTAGAGCTTCTTGCCCTCGTCGATGGCGAGGGACTGGGCGGTGTCATCGGCCTGCGCCGTGCCCGCGGGTGCGAGCGCGGCGTACAGCCCCCCAGTGGCCGCCAGCGCGAGGAGTAGGACGACGAGCGCCGCCAGCGGATGGCGTCGTCGTGCGGAGAGCTTTTTCACGGATTACCCCGGTGTCAGGATCTTCTGCGTCGAGTCTTCTGGAATGCGCGGGAGCGGGTCCCGCCTACTTGATCATGTAGATCGTGGCGAAGAGGCCGATCCAGACGACGTCGACGAAGTGCCAGTAGTAGGACACGACGATGGCGGCGGTCGCCTGCTCGTGGGTGAATCTCCGAGCCGCGTAGGTGCGGCCGAGGACCAGCAGGAAGGCGATGAGTCCGCCCGTCACGTGCAGGCCGTGGAAGCCGGTGGTCAGGTAGAAGACCGAGCCGTACGGGTCGGACGAGAGCGACAGGCCCTCGTGCTTGACCAGCTCGGTGTACTCGAACACCTGACCGCCGATGAAGATCGCACCCATGATGAAGGTGACGATGAACCACATCCGGAGCTTCTTCACGTCACCGCGCTCGGCGGCGAACACGCCGAGCTGGCAGGTGAGGGAGGAGAGCACCAGGATCGTGGTGTTCGTCGCCGAGAACGGGAAGTTCAGGGCGGCGGCCTTCTCCGACCAGAAGTCGGGCCCGGTCACCGATCGCAGGGTGAAGTACATCGCGAAGAGGGCCGCGAAGAACATCAGCTCGGAACTCAGCCAGATGATGGTTCCGACGCTGGTGAGGTTCGGCCGATTGACCGACGGGTGCGCGTGCCCGGTATCTACTGTCGTTGCTGTCGCCACGACCGACATTATGTCGGTCGCTTATCCCGCCCTCACTCCGGGGGGTGCTGTTCGGAGTGTCCGCAGCGTGCGGAGTGCCCGTATGGCCCAGGCCGGGCGTGTGCGAACCGGTGCTGACGAAGCGTTCAAGGGAGTAGCATCCGCCGCATCGGGCCTTGACGCCCGGCCTTTCCGTACGACGCCGACGTCTCGGAGGAAGCATGCAGCCGACCGCCACGGTGCTGGTCTACAGCGACGACTCCAACACCCGCGCCCAGGTGCGGCTGGCCGCCGGGCGCCGGCCCGCTCCGGACGTCCCGGTGGTGGAGTACGTGGAGTGCGCCACCCCGGAGGCCGTCCTGAGGGAACTGGACAAGGGCGGGATCGACGTCTGCGTCCTGGACGGCGAGGCGGTGCCCATGGGCGGCATGGGGGTCTGCCGGCAGATCAAGGACGAGGTGTTCGACTGCCCTCCGGTCCTGCTGCTCATCGCACGGCCCCAGGACGCCTGGCTGGCCACGTGGAGCCGGGCCGAGGCGGCGGTGACGTCGCCCGTGGAGCCGGTGGAGTTCGCCGCGGCCCTCGCCGCGCTGCTGCGGTCCAGGAAGCTCATGAGCGCCTGAGGGACGGTTTCACCGGGGGAGCGGCGCGCGGGTCGCGGACGGTCGCGCGCGGCTCCCAGCGCCCCTCGGGGACGTTCAGGTGCTCTGCGGGCTCAGCCGGGCCGGGTCGGACTCGGTGGGCCCCTCCGGGTCGCCGGTGAACAGGGCGCTGCCCTTGCGCCACTTCGCCCAGTCGACGTTCCAGTCGCCGAAGCCGTTGCCGAACGGCTCCATGGTGTGGCCGTAGGAGTTCACGACCTTGACGACGTCGCCGGGGCGTACGTTCTCGTAGAACCAGGCGGCGTTGCTGGTGCTCATGCCCGTGCAGCCGTGGCTGACGTTGGCGGATCCCTGGTCGCCGACGGACCAGGGGGCGGCGTGCACGTACTCGCCGCTCCAGGTGACCCGGGTGGCGTAGTAGACGGGCAGGTCGTACGACTCCGAGGTGCCCTCGGCGATGCCGACGGTGGTGCCCCGCATACGGACGAAGTACTCCTTGCCGATGACGACCTTGACGCCGTTGCGGGTCTCGAAGCCCGGCTTGCCCATGGTGATCGGGATCGAGTTGATCTCCTTGTCGTTCTTGTAGACCGTCATGTAGTGGCTGGCCGCGTCCGCGACGGCGACGAGCTTGTCGCCCGTGGTGAGCTTCAGGGACTTGGCCGTGCCGCCCCACAGACGATCGCTGATCTTGATGCCGTCGAGGTTGCTGCGCACCTGGACGGCGGCGTTGGCGGGCCAGTACTCCTTGGGCCGGTAGTGGAGCTTCTTGTCGTCGACCCAGTGCCAGGAGCCCTCCACGACGGGGCTGGAGGCCACCTTCAGGCCGCGTTCCACGATCGCGCGCTGCGCCTTGTCCTTGACGGGCTGGCTGAGGTCGGCGGTGATGGGCTGGCCCACGCCGTACGTGCCCGCCTCGGGGCCGAAGGTGACGCTCAGCCGCTTCTGGGTGCGCGGCTTGCCGGTGTCGAAGGCGACGACCCGGCGGCCGGGCGCACCGTCCTCGTCCTCGGTGCTCACCCGGACCGTGTAGTGGGCGTCGGCGGCCAGCGGTGAGGTGCTGTGCCAGCGGCTTCCGTCGGCGGAGAGTTCGCCCGAGAGATGGCGCCCAGCGGCGTCCGTGGCCGTGACGTCCGTGATCCGCCCCTCGGAGCCCTCGGCGGTGATCTCCAGGGGCTTGTCCGGGTCCGCCTTCTTGCCGGCCTTGGTGGGGCCGTTGAAGGAGATCTGCCCGGCCGCGTCGTACGGCTCGGCGGACAACGGGTTCCCGTCGCTGCTGCAGGCGGTGACGCCCGCGCCGAGGGCGATCACCACCAGCGTGCAACCGGCGATTCTGCTGGTGCGCGAGAAGTGGCTCATGCCTTCACGCTAGGAAGGTTCGTCAAGATCGGCGCGGTGGGTCATCCGGTCGGGTGACCCCATGCGTGTGACGGGCGCGGAACGCGGCACGGCGGGCCGGCCCGCGGCAGAACGAAGGAGCCCGGACCTCCTGACGGAGTGTCCGGGCTCCCTGCCGGGCGCGTGCGTGCTACTGGGTGCGGTTCTCACCGCGGTAGTACTCGAAGACCCAGCCCCACAGGCCGATCATGATGAGCGGCAGCGAGAAGAACAGCAGCCACCAGCCGACCGCGACAGCGAGGAAGGCGAACGCGCCACCGATGCCCAGGGACAGCGGCTGCCAGCTGTGCGGGCTGAAGAAGCCCAGCTCGCCCGCGTCGTCCGCGACGTCGGCCTCCTTGTTGTCCTGGGCGCCCACGTCGACCCGCTTGGCCGTGAAGCCGAGGTAGAAGCCGATCATGATGGCCAGGCCGAAGGCCAGGAAGAGGGCGGTGGTGCCGGCCGGCTCCTTCGACCACAAGCCATAGACGATCGCCATGGCGAGGATGAAGACGCTCAGCCACATGAACATCTTGCCCTGGATTCTCACTTCCCGGCCTCCTTGCTACCCGCCAGGGCGCTGGCACCGTGCCCGCCGTGGCCGAGCTCCTCGAGCGCGGCGATGTCGGGGTGGTGCAGGTCGAACGCCGGGGATTCGCTGCGGATCCGCGGCAGGGTGAGGAAGTTGTGCCGCGGCGGCGGGCAGGAGGTGGCCCACTCCAGCGACCGGCCGTAGCCCCACGGGTCGTCGACGCCGACCGGCTTGCCGTACTTGGCCGTCTTCCACACGTTGTAGAAGAACGGCAGGATCGACAGGCCGAGCACGAAGGAGCTGATCGTCGAGATCGTGTTCAGGGCGGTGAAGCCGTCGGCCGCCAGGTAGTCGGCGTACCGGCGCGGCATGCCCTCGGCGCCCAGCCAGTGCTGGACCAGGAAGGTGCCGTGGAAGCCGATGAACAGCGTCCAGAAGGTGATCTTGCCGAGCCGCTCGTCGAGCATCTTGCCGGTCCACTTCGGCCACCAGAAGTGGAAGCCGGAGAACATCGCGAAGACGACGGTGCCGAAGACGACGTAGTGGAAGTGCGCCACCACGAAGTACGAGTCGGAGACGTGGAAGTCCAGCGGCGGCGAGGCCAGGATGACACCGGTCAGACCACCGAAGGTGAAGGTGATCAGGAAGCCGGTCGCCCAGAGCATCGGCGTCTCGAAGGACAGCGAGCCCTTCCACATCGTGCCGATCCAGTTGAAGAACTTCACACCGGTCGGGACGGCGATGAGGAACGTCATGAAGGCGAAGAACGGCAGCAGCACACCACCGGTGACGTACATGTGGTGGGCCCACACCGTCACGGACAGACCCGCGATCGCGATGGTCGCCGCGATCAGACCCGAGTAGCCGAACATCGGCTTGCGGGAGAAGACCGGGATGACCTCACTGATGATGCCGAAGAACGGCAGCGCGATGATGTACACCTCCGGGTGGCCGAAGAACCAGAAGAGGTGCTGCCAGAGCAGCGCTCCACCGTTGGCCGAGTCGAAGATGTGCGAACCGAACTTGCGGTCCGCCTCCAGGGCGAACAGCGCCGCCGCCAGGACCGGGAAGGCGAGCAGGACCAGGACACCGGTCAGCAGCACGTTCCAGGTGAAGATCGGCATGCGGAACATCGTCATGCCGGGAGCGCGCATGCAGATGATCGTGGTGATGAAGTTGACCGAGCCGAGGATGGTGCCGAAGCCGGAGAAGGCCAGACCCATGATCCACATGTCGGCGCCGATGCCCGGCGAGCGGACCGCGTCCGACAGCGGGGAGTAGGCGAACCAGCCGAAGTCGGCGGCACCCTGCGGGGTGAGGAAGCCGGCCACCGCGATGAGCGAGCCGAACAGGTAGAGCCAGTAGGCGAACATGTTCAGCCGCGGGAACGCCACGTCCGGCGCGCCGATCTGCAGCGGCATGATCCAGTTCGCGAAACCGGCGAACAGCGGCGTCGCGAACATCAGCAGCATGATCGTGCCGTGCATCGTGAACGCCTGGTTGAACTGCTCGTTCGACATGATCTGCGTGCCCGGGCGGGCGAGTTCGGCGCGCATGAAGAGCGCCAGCACGCCACCGATGCAGAAGAACGCGAACGACGTGACCAGGTAGAGCGTGCCGATCGTCTTGTGGTCCGTGGTGGTCAGCCACTTGACGAGGACGTTGCCGGGCTGCTTCTTGCGCACCGGTTGTTCGTTCTGGTAGGTGCCGGCCTCGGCGGCACCCGCGGGTTCGTTGACGATACTCACAGGATGTTCGCCTCCCGGTTCCTCTCGTGGTCCGTCTGCTCGATGCCGGACGGCACGTAGCCGGTCTGGCCCTTCTCGGCGAGCTCCTTCAGGTGCTGCTCGTAGCGCTCCTCGGAGACGACCTTCACGTTGAACAGCATCCGGGAGTGGTCGACGCCGCAGAGCTCGGCGCACTTGCCGAGGAACGTGCCCTGCCTGTTCGGGGTCACCTGGAAGGCGTTGGGGTGGCCCGGGATGACGTCCTGCTTCATCAGGAACGGCACCACCCAGAAGGAGTGGATGACGTCCCGCGAGGTCAGCACGAAGCGGACCGTCTTGCCCTCGGGAAGCCACAGCGTGGGGCCGGGGTTGCCGGTCTGCGGGTTGCGCTCACCCGGCGTGCCGCAGGTGTAGACACCGCCGGCGTTGTCCGGGAAGTCCTTCTTGTAGCGTTCGGGGACCGAGTCGAGTTCCTTGGCGGTCTTGGCATCGCCGGTGGAACCCTCGACGTCCTCGATGTAGTTGAAGCACCAGCTCCACTGGAAGCCGACCACGTTCACCGTGACGTCGGGCTTCTTGGACATGTCGAGGAGCTTCGACTCGTCGCGGGCCGTGAAGTAGAACAGGACCGAGACGATGATGATCGGTACGACCGTGTACAGCGCCTCGATGGGCACGTTGTAGCGGGTCTGCGGAGGGATCTCCACCTTGGTGCGGCTGCGCCGGTGGAAGAATGCACTCCACAGGATGAGGCCCCACACCAGCACGCCGACGGCGAGCGCGGCAGCCCAGGAGCCCTGCCAGAGGGAGAGGACGATCGGCGCCTCTTCCGTGGTGGGGGTGGGCATACCAAGGCGGGGGAAGTCCTCCCATGTGCAACCGGTGGCGGTCGCCAGGACCAGGCCCGCGGTCAGTGCCTGCAGCAGCTTCCGCCGCATCGGGCGCCGCGGCGAGCGGTCGGAGCCGTTGGGACTCACGTAGCGCCTTCCCGAGAGTCTCGCCCGCGCGGTCGGCTGCGGCCTTCTCGCTGGTCGGTCGCCGCCCTGCGTCGGGCAGGGGTTTGGATGTTTATGCGGACCAAACCCTAGCCGACGCCCTCCGGGGGTTCGCGGGGAGGGGTGCCGTACGCGCCGCCGGGTCAGCCGAAGGGGTCGGTCGCCCCGCGACGGGCCGCCGGGCGGGGGCGGTTCCGGGCACCTGATGGGGCGTGAGTGCGGCTGGTACGACGGCTGCGGACCCGTTGTGGCTGGTCGCGCGGTTCCCCTCGCCCCCGGGGGCGTTAGCGTGGGCGTGTGGCCTACTTCGACGCCGCCTCCGCGGCCCCCCTCCACCCCGTCGCACGGCAGGCCCTGCAGGCCTCCCTCGACGAAGGGTGGGCCGATCCCGCCCGGTTGTACCGCGAGGGACGGCGGGCGCGGCTGCTGCTCGACGCGGCCCGGGAGGCCGCCGCGGAGGCCGTCGGGTGCCGGCCGGACGAGCTGGCGTTCACCTCGTCCGGGACCCGCTCCGTGCACACGGGGATCGCGGGCGCCCTGGCCGGGCGGCGACGCGCCGGGCGTCACCTGATCGTGTCGGCGGTCGAACACTCCTCGGTGCTCCATGCGGCGGAGGCACACGAGGCGGACGGCGGTACGGCGACGCGGGTGCCGGTGGGCCGCGGGGGCGCCGTGCGCGCGCAGTCGTACGCCGAGGCGCTGCGGCCCGACACCGCGCTGGCGTGTCTGCAGTCGGCCAACCACGAGGTGGGGACCGTGCAGCCGGTGGCCGAGGTGGCGTCGGTGTGCCGGGAGGCCGGGGTGCCGTTGCTGGTGGACGCGGCGCAGTCGCTGGGATGGGGACCGGTGGAGGGTGACTGGTCGCTGCTGACGGCGAGTGCGCACAAGTGGGGCGGACCGTCGGGCGTGGGGTTGCTGGTGGTCCGCAAGGGGGTGCGGTTCGCGGCACAAGGGCCCGCGGACGAGCGGGAGTCGGGGCGGGCCGCCGGGTTCGAGAACATCCCGGCGATCGTCGCGGCGGCGGCCTCGCTGCGGGCCGTACGGGCCGAGGCGGCCGAGGAGGCGGTGCGGCTGCGGGAGCTGACGGACCGGATCCGGGAGCGGGTGCCCGAACTGGTGGGGGACGTGGAGGTGGTGGGCGATCCGCAGCGGCGGCTGCCGGGGATCGTCACGTTCTCGTGCCTGTATGTCGACGGGGAGGCCCTGCTGCACGAGCTGGACCGCTCGGGTTTCTCCGTCTCGTCCGGTTCGTCCTGCACCAGCAGCACGCTGACGCCGAGCCATGTGCTCAAGGCGATGGGGGTGCTGAGCGAGGGCAACGTGCGGGTGTCGCTGCCGCTCGGGGCGGCGCAGGAGGACGTCGACCGGTTCCTTCGGGTGCTGCCGGGCGCGGTCACGGCGGTCCGGGAGAAGCTCGGGGCGCCGGAGCCCAGCACGGTCGTGCGCGAGGACGCGCTCGTCGTGGACGCCGTCGGCAAGCTCTGCCCCCTCCCGGTGATCGAGCTGGCCAAGGTCATCGGGGACGTGCCGGTGGGTGGGACGGTGCGGGTGCTCGCGGACGACGAGGCGGCGCGGCTGGACATCCCGGCGTGGTGCGCGATGCGCGGCCAGGAGTACGTGGGTGAGGAGCCGGCGGACCAGGGCAGCGCCTACGTGGTCCGCCGGCGGGTGTAGTCAGCCCAGGTGCGCGCGGACCTCGGCGGCGGCGTCGTGGCCGTACGCCTTGGTGAAGCGGTCCATGAAGTGGGCGCGGCGCAGGGCGTACTCCTGGGTGCCCACCGTCTCGATGACGAGCGTGGCCAGCATGCAGCCGACCTGCGCGGCACGCTCCAGGCCGACGCCCCAGGCCAGGCCGGACAGGAAGCCGGCGCGGAAGGCGTCGCCGACGCCGGTGGGGTCGGCCTTGCGCTCCTCCTCCGGGCAGCCCACCTCGACCGGATCCTCGCCGGCCCGCTCGATGCGGACGCCCCGGGCGCCGAGGGTGGTGACGCGGTGGCCGACCTTGCCGAGGATCTCCTCGTCGCTCCAGCCCGTCTTCGTCTCGATGAGGCCCTTCTCGTACTCGTTGGAGAAGAGGTACGTCGCCCCGTCCAGCAGGATGCGGATCTCCTCGCCGTCCATGCGGGCGATCTGCTGGGAGAAGTCGGCGGCGAACGGAATGTTGCGGGAGCGGCACTCCTCGGTGTGCCGGAGCATCGCCTCCGGGTCGTCGGCGCCGATCAGCACCAGGTCGAGGCCGCCGACGCGGTCGGCGACGGTCTTGAGCTCGATGAGGCGGGCCTCGCTCATGGCGCCGGTGTAGAAGGAGCCGATCTGGTTGTGGTCGGCGTCCGTGGTGCACACGAAGCGGGCCGTGTGCAGGGTCTCGGAGATGCGCACGGAGGTGGTGTCGACGCCGTGCCGGTCCAGCCAGGCCCGGTACTCGTCGAAGTCGGCGCCGGCGGCTCCGACCAGGACCGGCCGGGTGCCGAGCTGGCCCATCCCGAAGGCGATGTTGGCGCCCACGCCACCCCTGCGGACATCGAGCTTGTCGACCAGGAACGACAGCGAGACCGTGTGCAGCTGGTCCGCGACGAACTGGTCGGCGAAGCGGCCGGGGAAGGTCATGAGGTGGTCGGTGGCAATGGAGCCGGTGACTGCGATGCGCACGGCGTGGAATCTCCCGGGTGGAGGGGGTTGACGATTCACGCTACCCGGTGAGGGGGGTGCCGCTGTAGCGGACGGCCGGATGGTGCGGAGAGACGGCCGGGAAGGATGCGGGGGCGGCCGGATCTCCGACCGGGACTCCGGCCGGGACGTCGGACGGAGGGCAGGCCGGGACTCCGGCCGGGACGTCGGACGGAGGGCAGGCCAGGACTCCGGCCGGGAGGCGGGTTGGAGGGCGGGCCGGGACTCCGGCCGGGAGGCGGGTTGGAGGGCGGGCCGGGACTCCGGCCGGGAGGCGGGTTGGAGGGCGGGCCGGAACTCCGGCCGGGACGTCGGACGGAGGGCAGGCCGGGACTCCGGCCGGGACGTCGGACGGAGGGCAGGCCGGGACTCCGGCCGGGACGTCGGACGGAGGGCAGGCCGGGACTCCGGCCGGGACGTCGGACGGAGGGCAGGCCGGGACTCCGGCCGGGACGTCGGACGGAGGGCAGGCCGGGACTCCGGCCGGGACGTCGGACGGAGGGCAGGCCAGGACTCCGGCCGGGAGGCGGGTTGGAGACGGGCCGGGGCGGCCGGGAAATGGGCGAAGTACCGGTGGGAGGCGGGCGGACGGCCGCGAAGCCGCCAAAACTACCCGATAGTAGATCTTTCTTCGCCTGCCCCGGCGTGTCTACGGTGCCGCTATGACGAAACTCGACCACCCTGCCCCCACCCCCGCCGACCTGGAGGGCGACCTGGCCTCGCTGCGCGGTGACTGCGCACGGATGGCCCCGCACTGGTCGGCCCCCGACCGGGACGCCGCCCGCCCGGTCCCGCCGTCGCTGATCCACGGCGTGACCGTGCCACCGAGGTCGGCCCGGCTGCTGGACGCGATGTCCGACTACGGCGACTGAGCCGGGCGGCCGAAGGGAACCGCGCGCTCCCCCGCTGCGTCCCATCGCTGTCCCCCGCGAGGGGGATACGGGATACGACCCACCAGCGTGAGCTGTGCAGCCGAAGGAGCGATGCGGTGAACACCGAGCGACCCGACAACGACGACGGAGTCGCGGGCGGGACCGGCGCCGCCGAGCCGGACGACGAGACGCGGGACGGCACGCGGACCTCCCCGCAGGACTCGACGGACGCGCAGGGTGCGGCTGGTGCCGAGCAGGCTGCGGCTCCCGGAGAGGCCGGCGCCGCCCGGGACGAGCAGGCTGCGGCTCCCGGAGAGGCCGGCGCCGCCCGGGACGAGCAGGCTGCGGCCCCCGGAGAGGCCGGCGCCGCCCGGGACGAGCAGGCTGCGGCCCCCGGAGAGGCCGGCGCCGCCCGGGACGAGCAGGCTGCGGCCCCCGGAGAGGCCGGCGCCGCACGGGACGAGCAGGCTGCCGAATCCGCCGAGCGGGGTGCCGCCCCTGACGAGCACAGTGCCGGTGCCGTGGAGCCGAACGTCACCTCCGGCCGGCACGGCGCCGGGCCCGCGGCGCAGGGCGCCCGTGAGCCGGACGGAGCCGAGCCGCACGGTGTCGGTCAGGACGTCAGCCGTGCAGGGCGGGGCGAGGATCGCGACGTCCCCCGTTCCTCCCGCCGCCGCACCCCCGTCATCGTCGCCTCCGTCGCCGCCGCCGTTCTGCTGGTCGGAGGCGGCGGAGCCTGGCTCGCGGCCTCGGCCGGGGGCTCCGGCGGCGGTACGGGCTCCGGAGCCCCGGCCGGGAACGGCACACCCCCTCCGCTCACCCTGGACGGCTACTCCTCCGGCGCCCCGAACGGCATCGCCCCCGGCGAACCCGACCCCAACGGCGTCACCTACCAGGCCGACGGCGCCCTCCCGGACGGCCCGCGCTCGGCGGCCGTGCACTGGCCGAAGGGCGAGGTCACCGAGCAGGACGTGGTGAGGCTCGCGCAGGCGCTCGGCCTCACGGGCACGCCGGTCGCCGCGGGGCAGGCCTGGCGGATCGGGGACCGGGACGGTCAGGGCCCCGCCCTGACGGTGAACCGGCAGCCGCCCGGCACCTGGACCTTCCACCGGTACGCCCCCGGCACCGACAACTGCCAGAGCGTCACCGTGTGCTCCAAGACCCCCTCCGCCGGTTCGGACGACCCGGTCGGCGAGGAGACGGCGAGGAAGGCGGCCGCGCCGATCCTGAAAGCGGTCGGCCAGGACTCCGCCAAGGTGGACGCCGGCCAGGTCATGGGCGCCCAGCGGGTGGTGAACGCCGATCCCGTGGTCGGCGGGCTGCCGACGTACGGCCGGCCGACCGGCGTCACGGTCGGCGCCCAGGGCGAGGTGGTCGCCGCGAGTGGCCAGTTGACGACGCCGGTGAAGGGGGCGACCTACCCCGTGCTGAGCGCGGAGCGGACGCTGGAGCTGATGAACGCGGCGCAGGGACCCGCCCCGCGCCCCGGCATCGGCGGCTGCGCCGACCCCGTGCCGCTCGAAAACGACCGGCCCGCGGCGCCCTGCGCGGACACGCCGGCCACTCACGAGCGGCAGCGGATCGCCGTCGAGGACGCGGTGTTCGGGCTGGCCGCGCACTCGGTGGAAGCCCGGCCGGCGTTGGTGCCGTCGTGGCTGTTCGAGGTGCGGGCGCCGGGTGCGCGGGACAGTCACACGGTGCCGTATCCGGCGATCGACCCGGAGTACCTGAGCCCGGCCCCGTCCGGGCAGCCCAGTCCGCGTCCGTCCGTTCCGGGGGACGCGCCGCGCACCCGGGACGTCCGGGTGGAGGGCTACACCGCCGAGGGGCGGGAGCTGACGGTGAGCTTCACCGGCGGGGTGTGCGCCGACTACGAGGCCGAGGCGGTCGAGGGCCCGGGCACGGTGACCGTGACGGTGACCGAGCGGCCGTGGGAGGACAAGGTCTGCATCCTGATCGCCAAGGTCCACCACCGGACCGTGCACCTGGACGAGCCGCTCGGCGACCGGAAGGTGATCGGCTCGGACGGCAAGGCCGTTCCCCTGGAGAAGCCGGGGGCGCGGCTGCCCCGGTAGCCGTCGCGCACAGCACGAAGGCGGCGACCCCCAAAAGGGGGCCGCCGCCTTCACTTCGCCGTGTGGGGCCGCTCAGTTGAAGGAGTCGCCGCAGGCGCAGGAACCCGTCGCGTTCGGGTTGTCGATCGTGAAGCCCTGCTTCTCGATGGTGTCCACGAAGTCGATGGTGGCGCCGCCCAGGTACGGGGCGCTCATCCGGTCGGTGACGACCTTGACACCGCCGAAGTCCTTCTGCACGTCGCCGTCGAGGGAGCGCTCGTCGAAGAACAGCTGGTAGCGCAGGCCGGAGCAGCCGCCGGGCTGGACGGCGACGCGCAGCGCGAGGTCGTCACGGCCTTCCTGGTCGAGCAGCGCCTTGACCTTGGACGCGGCGGCGTCGGTCAGGATGATGCCGTCGGTGACGGTGGTGGTCTCGTCCGATACGGACATCTACATCTCTCCCGGGTTGTACGGAGACTGCTTGCCGACGGTTGCAACCGGCGGGGCCGCGGATTCATTCCGGGGCGGGCCCGTTTGTTTTCTCCTTGGCGTCCTCTTCATGCTCGCACATGCCCCGGCGAGCGCACAGCGGCCTGTGGACAAGCCGACATCGCCATGGGACGGGAAGGTGTCGGAATTCACGTCACATCGACACTATGGCCATCGTCAAACTGACGTGAAGCGGTTATGATAGATAGCGTCATTTAGACGAGAAGTCGCAAAGGTGTCCCGCATGTCCCGCCGATCCGGTCCCCCGGGTCGGCGAGCCGCAGAACAGAAAGGGTGCGTGTCGTGACCACCGCCCAGACCCAGGAGCTCGACGTACAGCCGACGCCCCTCGCCCTGCTGCTGCTCGGCCGTGAGGCCGACCCGAAGAGCGAGCGCGGCGTCGAGTGTCCCGGCGACCTGCCCTCGCCGTCCGACCCGGACCTGGTCGAGCGCGCCCGCGCGGCCAAGGAGAAGCTGGGCGACAAGGTGTTCGTGCTCGGCCACCACTACCAGCGCGACGAGGTCATCCAGTTCGCGGACGTCACGGGCGACTCCTTCAAACTGGCCAGGGACGCCGCCGCGCGGCCCGAGGCCGAGTACATCGTCTTCTGCGGCGTGCACTTCATGGCGGAGTCCGCGGACATCCTGACGTCCGACGACCAGAAGGTCGTGCTGCCGGACCTCGCCGCCGGCTGCTCGATGGCCGACATGGCGACCGCCGAGCAGGTCGCCGAGTGCTGGGACGTGCTGACCGAGGCCGGGATCGCCGAGCAGGTCGTGCCCGTCTCGTACATGAACTCCTCCGCCGACATCAAGGCCTTCACCGGCAAGCACGGCGGCACCATCTGCACCTCGTCCAACGCCAAGCGGGCCCTGGAGTGGGCGTTCGAGCAGGGCGAGAAGGTGCTGTTCCTGCCCGACCAGCACCTCGGCCGCAACACCGCGGTGCGGGACATGGGCATGTCCCTGGACGACTGCGTCGTCTACAACCCGCACAAACCGAACGGCGGCCTGACCGCCGACCAGCTGCGGGCCGCCAAGATGATCCTGTGGCGCGGCCACTGCTCGGTGCACGGCCGTTTCACCCTCGACTCGGTCAACGAGGTGCGCGAGCGCATCCCCGGCGTCAATGTGCTGGTCCACCCCGAGTGCAAGCACGAGGTGGTGTCGGCCGCGGACTATGTCGGCTCGACGGAGTACATCATCAAGACCCTGGAGGCCGCCCCCGCCGGCTCCAAGTGGGCCATCGGCACGGAGCTGAACCTGGTCCGCCGTCTGGCGAATCGTTTCGCGCCCGAGGGCAAGGAGATCGTCTTCCTGGACCGCACGGTCTGCTTCTGCTCGACCATGAACCGCATCGACCTCCCCCACCTGGTCTGGGCCCTGGAGTCCCTGGCCGAGGGCAATCTGGTCAACCGCATCGAGGTCGACCAGGAGACGGAGGCGTTCGCGAAGCTGGCGCTGGAGCGGATGCTGGCGCTGCCGTAGCCGCCGCGCGCACACGCGTGAAGGGGGCCGCACCTCACAGGTGCGGCCCCCTTCGTCATGCGGTCAGACCTGCGCCGGCTCCGGCTTCGGCTCCGCCGGGGTGTCCGCCTTCGCCTGCCGCTTCGCCGCCCGCTTCGTCGCCCGGCGCTCCTTGCGGAGCTCCACCATGGCGTAGAGCGTCGGGACCAGGAGCAGGGTCAGCAGCGTCGAGGTGATCAGACCGCCGATCACGACCACCGCCAGCGGCTGGGCGATGAAGCCGCCCTCGCCGGTGATGCCCAGCGCCATCGGCAGCAGGGCGAAGATGGTCGCCAGGGCGGTCATCAGGATCGGACGGAGCCGGAGACGGCCGCCCTCGACCACGGCCTCCACGACGCCGTAACCCTGCTTGCGGTACTGGTTGATGAGGTCGATCAGCACGATCGCGTTGGTCACCACGATGCCGATCAGCATCAGCATGCCGATCATCGCGGGCACGCCCATCGGGGTGCCGGTCGCGATCAGCAGGCCGATCGCGCCCGTCGCGGCGAACGGGATGGATACCAGCAGGATCAGCGGCTGGACCAGCGAGCGGAAGGTCGCGACCAGCAGCATGAAGACGATCGCGATGGCCGCCAGCATCGCCAGGCCCAGGTTGGCGAAGGCCTCGTCCTGGTCCTCGGAGACGCCGCCGATCCGGGCGGTGGCGCCCTCCGGGAGGTCCAGGGCGTCGATCTTCGACTGGAGCTCGGTGCTGACGGCGCCCGTGTTGTCGCCGGTGGGCCTCGCGGTGATGGTCGCCGCGCGCTGACCGTCGATCCGGGTCATGGAAACCGGCCCGGCCACCTCCTTCACGGTCGCGATGTCACCGAGCCGCACCGGGCCCAGCGGGAGCCTGCGCAGCTCGGCGATGGTGTCGGCCGGCTCCGCGGACGTGATGACGATGTCGCGCTCGGTGTCGTCCAGCGTCGCCTTGCCCGCCGTGGTGCCGCGCACCGCCTGGGCCACGGCCGCGCCGAGCGTCTGCTCGTCGAAACCGGCGGCGGCCGCCGAGGGCTTGGCCGTCACGGAGATCCGCGGGACGCTCTGCGACAGGTCGCTGGTGACGTCCGTGACGTCGTCCAGACCCGCCACCGTCTTGCGGACCTGCTCGGCGGACCGGCGCAGCACGTCCGCGTCGGCCGCCTTCACGACCACGCTGAGGTCCTGGCTGCCGAAGCCGTCACCGACCGAGACGGTGGTGGTGCCGATGCCGTCGAGCTTCTTCAGACCCGCGTCGATGCGGTCCTGGACGTCCGCGGACGACGCCGAGTCCTCCAGCATCACCGAGTACGAGGCCTGGTTGGTGTCGGTGCCGCCGCCGAAGGCGGCCATGAAGCCGGACGAGCCGACCGTCACCTGGTAGTCCTTGACGCCCTCGGTGCCGGCGAGCAGCTTCTCGACCTTCTTCGCCTGGACGTCGGTCGCGGCGAGGCTCGTTCCTGGCTTCAGCTCCTGCTTGACGGTGAGGACGGTCTGCTCGCCCGGGTCGAAGAAGTTGGTCTTCAGCAGCGGCGCCATGCCGAAGGTGCCGATCAGGACGACGACCGCGATGGCCACGCTCGTCAGGCGGCGCCGGGTGGCGAAGCGCAGGACCGGCACGTAGAACCGCTGGAGCCGGCTCCTGGCCTCCTTCTCCTCTGCCAGCCGGCGCGCCTCCTCGGCGTCCTCGGGGGTGCCCTTGGGGGCGCGCAGGAACCAGTACGACAGCACCGGCACGACGGTCAGCGAGACGAGCAGCGAGGCCAGCAGGGCGGCGGTGACGGTCAGCGAGAACGCGCCGAACAGCTCGCCCACCATGCCGCCCACCAGGCCGATCGGCAGGAACACCGCGACCGTGGTGAGCGTCGAGGAGGTCACCGCGCCGGCCACCTCGCGGACGGCGTCGAGGATCGCCGGTTGGCGCTCCTCGCCGTAGCCGAGGTGCCGCTTGATGTTCTCGAGCACCACGATCGAGTCGTCGACGACGCGGCCGATGGCGATGGTCAGGGCGCCCAGCGTGAGCATGTTCAGCGACAGGTCCCGCGTCCACAGCACGATCAGGGCGAGCACGACGGAGAGCGGAATGCTCACGGCGGTGACCAGCGTGGAGCGGATCGACGCGAGGAAGACGAGGATCACCAGGACCGCGAAGACCAGGCCCAGCGCGCCCTCCATGGTCAGGCCGTCGATGGACTTGGACACCGCCGGGCCCTGGTCGCTGACGACCGTGACGGTGGCGCCGGAGCCGAGGTCGGCGCGCATGCCGGGCAGTTTGTCCTCGACCTCCTTGGAGATCGCGACCGCGCTGCCGTCACGGTCCATGGTGACGGCGACGGCGAGGCTGGGCCTGCCGTTGGTGCGGGTGAGGGAGTCGGTCTTGGCCTGTGCCTCGGTCACCTCGGCGACGGTGCCCAGGCGCACGGGCCTGTCGGCGCCCTCGCCGGTGACCATCAGGTCCTCGATCTGCTGCAGCGAGGTGAGGGCGCCGCCGACCTGCACGGTGCGGTTGCTGCCGTCCTCGTCGAAGGAACCGGCCGGGACGGTGGCACCGCCCGCCTGGAGCGCCTGGACGAGGCTCTGGACGGTGAGGCCGGCCCGGGCCATCCTGCGGTCGTCCGGGGTGACGGCGACCTGGAGGTCGCGCACGCCGTCGACCGTCACCTGGCCGACGCCGTCGATGTCCTCCAGGGCCGGTACCACGGTGCGGTCCAGCCGGTCGGCCAGCGCCTGCTGGTCCTCGTCGGAGGTGACGGCGAGCACGACGGTCGGGATGTCGTCCGTGGAGCCGGCGATGACCTGCGGGTCGACGTCGTCCGGGAGCTGCACGCGGGCCCGGTTGACGGCCTGCTGGACGTCGGCGACGAGCTGGTCGGTGTTGTTGCCGTAGTCGAAGGACGCCATGATCACGGCGTTGCCCTCGCTCGCCGTGGAGGTGACGCCGGTGATGCCGTCGACGGCTGCGAGGCTGTCCTCGAGGGGCTCGACGACCTGCTTCTCGACCACGTCCGGGGACGCACCCTGGTACGGCGCGAGCACCGACACCACGGGCAGTTCGATGGTGGGCAGCAGTTGCTGCTTGAGCTGTGGGATCGCGATCGCACCGAAGGCGAGCGCGACGATCGACATCAGCCCTATCAGGGCCCGTTGCGCGAGGCTGAATCTCGACAGCCAGGACATGGGTCAGCGTCTCTCTTCTGTGGCCTGAGCAGGAGCGGGGGGCACATGTGAGCGCCCCTGCCTCCACCCTGAGCCATCGCCGCCCGGCGATCCGTCGCCCCTGGGTCCATTTCCTTATCCGGCGCATACTCCGGCCGCAGTACGGCGGGACGGGGTCAGTCCACCCTCGGACGTACCAGCCCCGACTCGTACGCGATCACGACCAGTTGCGCCCGGTCGCGCGCCCCCAGCTTGGCCATGGCCCGGTTGACGTGCGTCTTCACCGTCAGCGGACTGACCTCGAGACGCTCGGCGATCTCGTCGTTGGAGTGCCCGCCCGCCACCTGCACCAGCACCTCGCGCTCCCGCCCGGTGAGCGCGTCCAGGCGTTCGGAGCGGGCGGCGTCGTGCTCGCTGTCGCGGACGTCGCCGCCCTGCGCGAGAAAGCGGGCGATCAGCCCCTTGGTGGCGGCCGGGGAGAGCAGTGCCTCGCCGCCGGCCGCGACCCGGATGGCGGCGAGCAGCTCCTCCGGCTCGGAGCCCTTGCCGAGGAAACCGGAGGCGCCCGCGCGCAGCGACCGCACCACGTAGTCGTCGACCTCGAAGGTGGTCAGGATGACGATCCGGACGTGGGCGAGGCCCGGGTCGGAGCTGATCATGCGGGTGGCGGCGAGGCCGTCGGTGCCGGGCATCCGGATGTCCATGAGGACCACGTCGGCGCGCTGCTCCTTCGCCAGCCGGACCGCCTCCGCACCGTCGGACGCCTCCCCCACCACCTCCATGTCGGGCTCGGAGTCGACGAGCACCCGGAAGGCGCTGCGCAGCAGCGCCTGGTCGTCGGCGAGCAGGACACGGATCGTCATACGGGGTCCTTCGCTGGGGCGGTGCGGGTTTTGACCGGCAGGATCGCATGTACGCGGAAGCCGCCGCCGTAGCGGGGACCGGTGGTGAGGGTGCCGCGCAGGGCGGTGACGCGTTCGCGCATGCCGAGCAGTCCGTGACCGCCGCCGGTGAAGGGGCCGTCGTCCTCGCCGGAGCCGTTGTCGAGGACGGTGATCTCGATGTTCGGGCCCACGCGTACGACGCTGACCTCGGCCTTCGCCGCCGTACCGGCGTGCTTCTGGACGTTGGTGAGGGCTTCCTGGATGACCCGGTACCCGGCCAGGTCGACGGCGGCGGGGAGGACGGTGCCGTGGTCGGCGCGGGCGACCTCGACGTGCAGGCCGGCGTTGCGGAAGGTGCCGACGAGTTCGTCCAGGCGCTCCAGCCCCGGAGCGGGTTCGGTCGGGGCCTCGGGGTCGTCGGACTGGCGCAGCAGCCCGACGGTGGCGCGCAGCTCGTTGAGCGCGGAGCGGCTGGCCTCGCGCACGTGGGCGAGGGCCTCCTTGGCCTGGTCGGGCCGCTTGTCCATGACGTGCGCGGCCACCCCGGCCTGCACGTTCACCAGGGCGATGTGGTGGGCGACCACGTCGTGCAGGTCGCGGGCGATGCGCAGGCGTTCCTCGGCGACCCGGCGGCGGGCCTCCTCCTCGCGGGTCCGCTCGGCCTTCTCGGCGCGTTCGCGGATGGCCTGCACGAAGTCCCGGCGGCTGCGGACCGCGTCGCCGCCGGCCGCGGCCATGCCGCTCCAGGCGAAGACCGCGAGGTTCTCCTGGGCGTACCAGGGCAGTGGGCCGGCGAGCATGGCGGCGCCGGTCAGCAGCGTCATGGTGAGCAGGCCGACGCGCCAGGTGGTGGAGCGGTCGGTGGTGGCGGCCACGGTGTAGAGGGCGACCACGGCCGCCATGGCGACCGGCGCCCTGGGGTCGCCGGTGACGAACTCGACGACGGAAAGGGTGCCGGTGAGGCCCAGGACCCTCATGGGGGCGCGGCGGCGGAACACCAGGGCGGCGGCGCCGAGCACCATCAGGACGAGGCTGAGGACGTCCGGGGTGCGCAGCGCCCAGTTGACGCCGTGTTTGCCGTGCGGGTCCACAAAGGAACCCGCCACCATGCAGGCCAGTACGCCGGCCGCCAGCGCCGCGTCCAGCGCCGTGGGGTGGGCCTTCAGCTGCCGCCGGGCCCTTTCGAGGGTGCTCACGGCTGTTTACGGTACGGGTACCTCGGGGGGCTCGGAACGGGGCCGACCGTCCGCCCCGGTGTTCGTCAGCCCCCGGAGATCAGTCCGTCGTCGCTCAGCAGCGCCTGCACCTCTTCCAGGGTCGCGTCCGGGGACGGGAGGATCAGGTCCGAGGGCTCCAGGGAGTCGTCGGGGAGCGGCTCGCCCAGTTCGCGGACCCTGGTGAGGAGGGCGTGGAGGGTACGGCGAAAGCCGGGACCGTCGCCGTTCTCCATCTCCGCCAGGAGCTCGTCGTCCAGCTTGTCCAGCTCGGTGAGGCGGCTGTCGGACAGCCTCACCTGGCCCTCCCCCATGATCCGTACGATCATGTCGCCCTCCGGTGGGTGACTACTGCTTGTCGAAGCGCGGGGTGTCCTGCGGCTGCTGCTCGGAGCGGGACTGCTCCTTGCCGCCCTCGATGGCCTGCTGGCCGCTCGTGCCTCCGGCCAGCTCCGCCTTCATCCGCTGCAGCTCCAGCTCCACGTCCGTGCCGCCGGAGAGGCGGTCCAGCTCGGCCTGGATGTCGTCCTTGGCCATGCCGGTGGGGTCGTCGAGGGCGCCGGAGGCGAGCAGTTCGTCGATCGCGCCGGCCCGGGCCTGGAGCTGGGCCGTCTTGTCCTCGGCCCGCTGGATGGCCAGCCCGACGTCGCCCATCTCCTCGGAGATGCCGGTGAAGGCCTCGCCGATGCGGGTCTGCGCCTGGGCCGCCGTGTACGTCGCCTTGATCGTCTCCTTCTTGGTGCGGAAGGCGTCGACCTTGGCCTGGAGGCGCTGGGCGGCCAGGGTGAGCTTCTCCTCCTCGCCCTGGAGTGTCGCGTGCTGGGTCTCCAGGTCCGTCACCTGCTGCTGGAGGGCGGCCCGGCGCGAGAGCGCCTCGCGGGCCAGGTCCTCACGGCCCAGCGCGAGCGCCTTGCGGCCCTGGTCCTCCAGCTTGGTCGACTGGGTCTGCAGCTGGTTCAACTGGAGTTCCAGGCGCTTGCGCGAGGTGGCCACGTCGGCGACGCCGCGGCGGACCTTCTGGAGCAGCTCCAGCTGCTTCTGGTACGAGTAATCGAGGGTCTCGCGCGGGTCCTCGGCCCGGTCAAGGGCCTTGTTCGCCTTCGCGCGGAAGATCATCCCCATACGCTTCATGACACCGCTCATGGGCTTCGCGCGCCCCCTTCTGACGGACTCCAGCTCCAGCTCTGCGACAGAACCCACAGTACGGGCCCTGCTTCCATTACCGCACTGTTCGGGGACGGATGCGCTCATCCCCAAGGACGACTGCGTGCGCTCCTGCTCCGGCGTAGGGAGTAGGTGGTCCCCGGGGATGCCCCGGGGACCACCTAGGATCCGAGGGCGTACACATCGTCCCCTCTGTCCCCATACAGACGACCGGTGTTGCGGGATCGTTCCCCGCGGGACTGGGGTCCATACCCCTGGACCCCGTACCCTTGGGTTTTGTGTTCCGTAGCCGTGCCAAGGAAGAGAAGGCCGCCGTCGCCGGCAAGGCGTCGCTGACCGACTCCAAGCAGCCCCGTGACCCCCAGGCCCCCAAGGGCCGTCCGACGCCCAAGCGCAGTGCGGCCCAGTCCCAGCGCCGCAGCGTCGCCAACACGTCGATGACGCGCAAGGAGGCCGCCAAGCGGCAGCGTGAGGAGCGCCGTGCCGCAATGGAGCGGCAGCGCCAGGCGCTGGCCGGCGGTGACGAGCGGTACCTGCCGGCACGCGACAAGGGTCCGGTGCGCCGGTTCGCCCGCGACTTCGTCGACTCGCGGTTCAACATCGCGGAGTACTTCCTGCCGATGGCCGTGGTCATCCTCGTGCTGAGCATGGTGCGGGTGCCGCAGCTGCAGAGCATCGCGCTGCTGCTGTGGCTGGTGGTGATCGTGCTCATCGTCCTGGACTCGTTCGTCACCGGGTTCCGGCTGAAGAAGCGGCTGGCCGAGCGCTTCCCCGACGAGAACAGGCGCGGCGCGGTCGCCTACGCGCTGATGCGCTCCCTCCAGATGCGCCGACTCCGGCTGCCCAAGCCGCAGGTCAAGCGCGGAGAGCGGCCCTGAGCGCGACGTCGTTCTCCGGGGACGCGGCGGACGCCTGGCTGAGCGGGCTCGGCGGGCTGCGTGACGTCGTGCGGCAGGAGCTGGTGGCCCGGCAGCTCGACGAGCAGATAGCCGGGCGGTTCCCCGTCGGGCAGCGGCTGCGGGTGCTCGACGTGGGGATGGGCCAGGGCACGCAGGCGCTGCGGCTGGCCCGCGCCGGGCACCAGGTGACCGGCATAGAGAAGGACGCCACCATGCTCGCCGCGGCACGGTCGGCGCTGGCGGTGGAGCCGGAGGGCATCCGGGAGCGGGTGCGGCTCATCGAGGGGGACGGCCGGGACACGGGGGTCCACTTCCTGCCCGGCGGCTTCGACGTCGTGCTCTGTCATGGCGTGCTCATGTACGTCGACGACCCCGATCCGCTGCTCGCGGGGCTGGCACGGATGCTGGCGCCGGGCGGGCTGCTGTCGCTGCTGGTGCGCAACGGTGACGCGCTGGCGATCCGGCCGGGGCTGTCCGGCGACTGGGACACGGCGCTCGCCGCCTTCGACACCACCGCGTACCGCAACCGGCTCGGTCTCGACGTCCGGGCCGACCGGCTCGGCGCGCTGACGGCCACCCTCGCCGGGATCGGGGCGCCGCTGCACGTCTGGTACGGGGTGCGGGTCTTCACGGACACGGCGGCGGACGGCGCCGAGGTGCCGGCCGACGTGGAGACGCTGCTGGCGGTGGAGGAGCGGGCCGGGCGGACGGACCCGTACCGGGGGGTCGCGGCGATGCTGCACCTGTGCGGGGTGCGCGGCTGAGCCCGTTCGGGCGTACAGCGCGGGCCCGGGACACGACCCGGAAGCCAGACTCGGGTCATGGAAGCTCACCCTCTTCGGGCGCCGCGCCTCGTCGCGGGTCTGTCGTGCTGCCTCGTCCTCGTCTGCGGCTGCACCTCCGGCGGATCGGCGCAGCGGACCGAGCGGACGACGGAACAGGCCGGGGTGCCGGTGGCGGCGAACGACCTGCAGAACGACTACCAGCGCGTGATCAAGGACGTGCTGCCGTCGGTCGTCCAGGTCCAGGCCCGCAACGCCCTCGGCTCCGGGGTCGTGTACGACGACAAGGGCCACATCGTCACGAACGCGCACGTCGTCGGTGAACAGCGACGGTTGCAGGTGACGACGGCCAACAGCGAGGAGGAGATCGACGCCCGGCTCGTCTTCTCCTACCCCGAGCAGGACCTGGCCGTGCTGCAGCTGGATCGGCCCCCCGAGGGGCTGCGGCCGGCGACGTTCGGGGACTCCTCGAAGGTCGAGGTGGGGCAGATCGTGCTGGCAATGGGATCGCCCCTCGGGCTGTCGTCGAGCGTGACGCAGGGGATCGTGTCGGCGACCGGGCGGACCGTCACGTCGTCCGGCGACAGCGAGGACGGCGGTACGGGGGCGACGATCGCCAACATGGTGCAGACGTCGGCGGCGATCAACCCCGGCAACAGCGGGGGCGCGCTGGTCGACCTGGACGGGCAGGTCGTCGGCATCCCGACGCTGGGCGCGACCGACCCCGGCCTCGGGGAGGGCGCGGCGCCCGGCATCGGGTTCGCGATCCCGGCGTCGACGGTGCGGACCATCGCCGACCAGATCGTGCGGGACGGCCGGGTCACCGACTCGGGGCGGGCGGCGCTCGGCATCACGGGCCGCACCGTCGTCGACGACGACTACCGGCCCGCCGGGGTGGCCGTCGCCGAGGTGCGCGCCGGCGGGGCGGCGGCCGAGGCCGGGATCGAGCCCGGCGACGTCATCACCGGGTTGGGTGACACGGACATCACCTCCATCACCTCGCTCGCCGAGGCGCTGGCCGCGCTGGGGCCGGGCGACCGGACGACGGTGACGTTCACGCGCGACGGCAAGGAGCGGACCGTGGACGTGACGCTGGGCGAGCAGTAGAGACCGCCGACGGGGCACCGGGCCGGCCGCGGCGGACCCGTCCACGGGGCGCCCGACCGGCGATGGCGCACCCGTCCACGGGGCGCCGGACGACCGCGGACCCCGTCAACGGCCGCCGGACGAGCGGTGAGAAGGGCGGCCGGCGTGGCCGCCCCGCCCCTCAGCCCTGGTCCGCGTGCAGGCTCATCGGCCCGTAGATCTCGGTGGTGTCCTCGAACAGCCGTACCTGGTCCGCGCCGCCGGCGAGCAGTTCCTTCCAGTGCTCCCCGAGCCAGGACTCGGCGTCCCCCTGCGTGGTGAACTCCTCGGGCTGCACCGCCGGCTGGACCTCCGTCCCGTCGGCCGTCTCGAACCGCCACGTCCATGCCACCATGTACGCCTCCCAGCTGTCGGCACCTGCAGAGCGGACCGGATCCAGGTCCGGTTCCCGTGCCGAGCCTATGCGGTCCGCCGGGTGAGCCGTCATCAGACCGCGGGTGATCGGTCGGACCCCGAGTGCCGCTCGTTTCGCCCCGCGGGCCCGGAGGCCGGTGGCGGGCCGGGTACGGCCACGGCCCCTGCCCGTGAGGGCGTCGCGGACGCGCGGGACGAGCGGTTCGCCACGCCTGTCGGGGTGGCCCGGACGCGCATGGCGGGCAGTGACCGGCGAAAATCGGATCGTGGAACTGACTCTGCTCGGCACCGGCGCCCCCGCGGGACTCCCCCGCTCCGACTGTCCGTGCGCGGCGTGCGCGACCGCGCTGGGCGCGGACGCCCGGGCGGCCACGGCCGTGCTGGTGGACGGCGCGCTGCTGCTCGACCTGACGCCCGGGGCGGCGTTCGCGGCGGCACGGGCGGGACGGTCCCTGGCGGGGGTGCGCCAGGTGCTGCTGTCGCACCCCCACAACGGGCCGCCGCTGGAGGTGCCGGCCGGGCTGCCGCAGCCGGGGCGGGTGCCCGACGGACGGGAGTTGGCGCTGCTGACGGGGCATCGGGTGCGGGCGCTGGCGATGGACTCGCCGGGCACGGGGTACGCCATGACCGGGCCGGACGGGCAGCGGTTGCTGTACCTGCCGCCGGGGTGTGCGCCGGCCGGGCTGGAGGAGGGGGGCGTGGCGGCGGGGCCGTACGACATGGTGCTCGCGGACGTCGTGGGGCGGCCGGACGCGCTGGCGCGGCTGCGGTCGGTGGGGGCGGTCGGGCCCACGACGGACGTTCTCGCCGTCCACCTGGACCACGACGTGCCGCCGGGACCGGAGTTGCGGCGGCGGCTCGCCGCGGCGGGGGCGCGGGCGGTGCCGGACGGAACGACCCTGGCGGTCGGGGCGTACGAGGAGGTGCCCGACGTGCCGCGGCGGACGCTGGTGCTGGGGGGTGCGCGGTCGGGCAAGTCGGTGGAGGCGGAGCGGCGGCTGCAGGCGTTCCCCGACGTGCTGTACGTCGCGACGGGCGGCACCCGCAACGGGGACGGCGAGTGGGCCGAGCGGGTGGCCGCGCACCGGGAGCGGCGGCCGGGGTCGTGGCGCACGGTGGAGACGTGCGACCTGGTGCCGCTGCTCGGGGAGGACGGGCCGCCGCTGCTGATCGACTGTCTGTCGCTGTGGCTGACGGACGCGATGGACTCCGTCGACGCGTGGGACGACGCGGAGTGGGCCGACGGCGGTGAGAAGGCGCTGCGCGAGCGGGTGCGCTCGCTGGCGGAGGCCGTGCGCGGCACGCGGCGGGTGGTGGTCGCCGTGTCGAACGAGGTGGGCTCGGGCATCGTCCCGGCCACGGCGTCCGGGCGCCGGTACCGGGACGAACTCGGGCGTCTGAACGCGGCGTTCGCGGCCGAGTGCGAGCACGTGCTGCTGGTCGTGGCGGGCCAGGCCCTGGTGCTGCGGGGGTGAGGCGGGCCGCCGCCGGGCGCCGAGTGCCGCGGACGAGGGTCATGCACGCCTGCGTCTCCACCGACCGCTGAGGCGGCCGTCACCTCCCAGGCGGCGGCCAGTCCGGCGCGGCGTGCGCGTCACCGGACAGCCGCCGGCCCCGGTTCCCCCGTCTGCCGCAGGGGGTTCTTGCGGGCGATCACCCGGTAGGCGTTGGAGAAGGAGCTGCGGCGGATCAGGGGGGCCAGGGTGTGGTCCGCGGCTGTCGCCGCCAGGCGGAGCGGGGCCGTCGCCGCCGTCAGGACGGCGCGCGTGGTGTGCTGCAGGACGGTGGGCCGGGTGGTCCGCCAGGGGGTGTCGGGGGCGGGGATGACGTGGGAGAGGGCTCTGGTCGTCGCCGTGGCGAGGTCGGTGGGGGTGTGCGGGGCGCACGCGTCCGTGGTGAGGATCGTGCAGTTGTGGGACTCCAGGGCCTGGTGGACGTTGGGCAGCGGCAGCAGGTGGATCTGGCGCGGTTGTGCCTGGCCGGGCCACCACTTGCCCAGGAGCGCGGCGAAGGCGCTGCGCGGATCGGTCAGTTCGAGGACGAGGTGGCCGCCGGGGCGCAGGGCCGCGATCGCCGCCCGGAGCTCCTCGCGGGGGGACGGGGACAGTTCGAACTGGTGGAAGACGCTCACCACGTCGTAGCGGCCGCGCAGGCGGGCCGGCAGCCCGGGCGTGATGAGGTGCCCGACGTACGCCTCCTCCACGCGTTCCGTCGCGCGGGCGCGCAGGACGCGGGGGGTGGGGTCGGTGCCGTCGAAGGAGGTGTACGGGAAGAACTCCCGCGCGGTGGCCGGGAAGTCGGCGTCGCCCGTGCCCACGTCGAGCCAGCTCTCCGGTTCCGGGATGTGCAGCATCGCCCGGATCCGCTCCCGGTGGCGGCGCCGGGACGGCGGGCGCTCGTACAGGTCCCGGTCCCGGTGGTAGAACGCCGCGCCCTCGGGCGTCAGGCCGGGGTTCTGGAAGACGTGGGCGCAGTCCTCGCACTCCTCGAGGGTGAACGTGCCCGGCTTGCGCTGGATGACGTCGGGCGCCGTGAGGCGGACGCGCAGGCGCTGCCCGCCGCACCAGGGGCAGCTCTCCCGGCGGGACGCCTGGAGACGCTCGGTGCCCTGGGCGAGTTCGGCGAGGTACGTGGCGCGGCGCAGGTCGATCGCCGGTGCGGAGAGGGGGGCGGACGACGACATGGGCGGCTCCCGGGGCGCGACGGACAGGGCGGGGAGGGACGTACGACAATCCGCTGCAAAACGGAACGTATGGGATCGCGATCTTGGGTGCAACGACGTGAGGGGGTCGGGGTGGCCATGTGGCGCGGTTCTGTTCGATCGGGGCCGGTACTGTTCGGCGAATGAGCTCGCTTAATCTCGACGACTTCACCGATCTGATCGAGCGCCCCGACGGCGGGGTGCGCCGCGACGCGGAGGCCCGCCGGGAGCGTCAGATCGTGCCGCCCGGTACGCTGGGGCGGCTCGACGACCTGGGTGAGTGGCTGGCGGCGGCGCAGGGTGCCGTGCCGGTGCGGCCGGTGGATCGGCCGCGGGTGGTGCTGTTCGCCGGTGACCACGGTGTGGCGGAGCTGGGGGTGTCGGCGCGGCCCGCGGGGAGCGCCGTGGAGCTGGTGCGGGAGGTGCTGGAGGGCGGCCGGCCGGTGTCCGTGCTCGCCCGGCGGCTCGGCGTGCCGGTGCGGGTCGTGGACATGGCGCTGGACTGCGATCCGCGGACGCTGCCCGAGGACGTCTCCAAGTACCGGGTACGGCGCGGCAGCGGGCGGATCGACATCGAGGACGCGCTGACGGCCGAGGAGGCCGAGGCGGCGTTCCGGGCCGGCGTCGCGGTGGCCGACGAGGAGGCCGACGCCGGTACGGACCTGGTGGTGCTCGGCGATGTGAGCGTCGGCGGGACCACGGTGGCCGGGGTGCTGGTCGCGGCGCTGTGCGGGACCGACGCCTCCGTGGTGACCGGGCGGGGCGGGCTCGCGATCGACGACCTGGTGTGGATGCGCAAGTGCGCGGCGATCCGGGACGCGTTGCGGCGGGCGCGGCCGGTGCTCGGGGACCAGTTGCAGCTGCTGGCGGCCGTCGGCGGGGCCGATGTCGCGGCGATGACCGGGTTCCTGCTCCAATGCGCCGTGCGCAAGACCCCGGTGATCCTGGACGGCGTGGTGGGCGCCGCGTGCGCGCTGGTGGCGCAGCGGATCGCGTTCCGGGCGCCGGACTGGTGGCTGGCCGGGCACAACAGCGGCGAGCCGGGGCAGGCCAAGGCGCTGGACCGGATGGCGCTGGAGCCGCTGCTCGACCACGGGCTGTCGACCGGGGAGGGCGCGGGAGGCCTGTTGGCGCTGCCCCTGGTACAGGCCGCGGCGGCCCTGGCGGCGGAACTGCCGGAGCGCCCGGAGAAGAAGAACCCGACCGAGGAACCGGACGCCGAGTAGAGCAGCCGACCGGTCGGCACCGCCGGACCACGCCCTCGCCGCCGGGCGCGGACGCGGCGAGGAAGCGTGTCAGGGGACAGCCGGACGGACCGCACCGCCGGACCACCCTTCGCCGCCGAGCGCCGTCACGGCGGCAAGGACACCCGACCCCACGACACCGCCCGACCACGCCCTCACCGCCGGGCGCGGACGCGGCGAGGAAGCGTGTCAGGGGACAGCCGGACGGACCGCACCGCCGGACCACCCTTCGCCGCCGAGCGCCGTCACGGCGGCAAGGACACCCGCCCCCACGGCACCGCCCGACCACGCCCTCACCGCCGGGCGCGGACGCGGCGGCAAGGGCACGCAGGGGCGGGCGGCCGGTCCGGCATCGCGCCCTCGCCGTCGAGCGCCGGCGCGGTGGCAAGCGCGTCCGCCCCCGCGACACCGCCGGACCACGCCCTCATGGCCCCGCGCCGTTGCGGCGGAGGGCGGGGCCGGCTGTCGTCGGAGGTCTCCGGCGTGCGGGGCGGGTCAGTGGCTCTGCAGGGCACGGGGCGGGTTCGCGTCGGGGGCACCGCCGAGCCAGTCGTGGAACCGGCGGGTGGGACCCAGCCAGCGGCGGTCGTGGTGGTAGGCGCGCAGCCGCGCCTTCGCGCGGGCGCGGGGGCGGCGGCGGTAGAGGCGTTTCGCCCACGGCGAGCCGGGGCGGGCCAGCCGGATCGCGCCGAACAGGGCGATGAACGGGACGATCACGCCGAGGATCGCCACGCGGGCCTTGCCCTTGGCGAGGGCGACGAGCGACAGGACGAAGTTCACGGCGACCGTGGAGATGACCGAACCCCGGCCCTGCAACTCGTCCCGGTCGAGGTCGTTGACGCCGAACGGCGAGAAACCGGCCACCCACAGGCCGACCAGCGCGGCGGTGAGCACCACCGCCTCCACGCTCTTGCGGCCCGCCTCGGTCCAGTACACGTCGGCCAGATGCAGGATCAGGGCGAACTCGTCCAGCACCAGGCCCGCGCCGATCCCGAAGACCACGGCCGCGATGCAGGACCCGAAGCCGTACCGGCCGCCGGCCACCGCACCAAAACCCCCGATCAGGGTGAGGACGACGCCGGGCACCACGTGGTGGACGTGCACGCCGCCCGTCTCGACGTTGCGGAAGGGGCCCCTGCCCGCCCGGATCGTGCGGGTGATCAGCCGGGTGATCAGGAAGGTCAGCACGAAGGCGGTGAGGGCGAGCAGCAGGGGAAGCTTGCCGGGCTCGACGATGTTGCGTTCCAGCCAGTTCCCCATGCGTCCCAGTGTGCCCAGGATCGCGGTGAAGCGCTCCGTGAGCGGTCGCGTACCCTGCCGGGATGCCCCTGATCCCGTCCGCCCACGGCCTCCGTTTCGCCTTCGGCACCCTCACCGTCCTGCCGGTACGGGTGACCCGCTGGGACCGGGAGACCGCGCGCGCCGGGATGCTCTGCGCTCCCCTCGCCGGACTCGTCGTCGGCCTCTGCGCGGCCGGCGCCGGTCTGCTGCTGCTCCTCCTCGGCGCGAGCCCCCTGCTCGCCGCCGTCGGCACCGCCGCCGTCCCCGCCGTCCTCACGCGCGGCCTGCACCTGGACGGCCTGGCCGACACGGCGGACGGGCTGGGCAGCGGCAAGCCCGCCGAGGACGCGCTGCGCATCATGAAGCAGTCCGACATCGGCCCGTTCGGCGTGCTCACCCTGGTCTTCGTGCTGCTGACCCAGGTGGCCGCCCTGACGCAGCTGTACGACGGCTCCTGGACCCGCGGGGCGCTCGCCGCCGTCGTCGCGGCCGGTGCCGCCCGGCTGGCGCTGACGCTGGCCGCCCGCGCCGGGGTGCCGGCCGCCCGGCCGGAAGGCCTGGGGGCGGCCGTCGCGGGGGTCGTCCCGGTCCGCGCAGCGGCGGCCGCCGTCGTCGTGGTGACGGCGGCCACCGCGGCCGGCGGGGCGCTCCTCGGGCCGTACGACGTGCTGCGCACCGCCCTCGCGGTGGCCGCCTGCGCCGTCGTCGCCGAGGTGCTGCTGCGGCACTGCGTGCGCCGGTTCGGCGGGGTCACCGGCGATGTGTTCGGCGCCCTCGCCGAGACGGCGGCGACGACGGTGCTGCTGGTGCTCGCCCTGGGGTGAGACGCCTCAGCAGGTCCGGCGCCAGACCCCCAGGTCGTACTTCTTCAGCAGCGAGCTCAGCCCGAGCCGGCGCGACTCGGCGCAGAAGCGGCCGGTGGGCAGCTCGTACTCGGCGTGGAAGACCGCCTTGCCCGCCGCCACGAAGGGGGTGAGCGCGGCGCACTCGCCGTACTGGGCGCACTGCTCGTTGACCGCGAAGTCGAAGTCGGCGACCAGCTCGGGGATCTGGTCGAGGTCGTTCTTCAGGCCGACGGCCATGCCGCGTTCGTGTGCCAGCGCGGCGATCAGGCGGTTGTAGCGGAGCTGGTCGGCGGCCGTCAGGGGGAAGCCGGTGCGGTTCCGGTAGCCGTCCATGTTGTCCGGCTCGACCGCGTCGAAGCCCTTGTCGCGGCACATGTCCATGCGGGCCGCCATCAACGGCTGAAGGACGTCGGTCCGGCGGATGTCGAGCCAGCGCTCGCCCTCCCAGCCGTTGCCCTCGCCGAGGACCGACTCCGGGAACCCGGCCGCGTCCGGCCGCCAGTCCTCGAAGGCGCCGGTGGACAGGTAGCAGATGACCTTGCGGCCCTTGTCGTGCAGTTCCGCGACCGTCGCCGCGGAGGTGTCGAAGCCGTCGACGTCGTAGACGGGGGCGTCGACGGAGGTGTCGACGCGGCCGCGCAGCTGCCACTGCCACGCGATGCCCGGTCGCGGCTGCCACTTGCCGTCCGACGGCCTCCGATCCGGGTCCGGTTGCGCCGTGCACCCGGCGAGCAGCAACAGCAGGACGAGAAGCAGGGTCGGGCGTCTCACCGGGCGGGCTCCAGCGTGTGCGGCAACGTTCCCCATGGATGATCTCCCGTTCCGGGCACCGCGCAGTGCACGGCCGCTCCCCGCGCGCGGGCCAGCGCCGCCGGATCGACGCCGTTCGGGACGCCGTACACCAGGTGGCACAGATACGCGCCGGCGCCGCGCCAGGGACGCGGGGGCAGGTCTCGGTACGTCGTCCAGTCGCCCTCGAAGGTGACCAGCACGTCGGCGACTCGGGCGTACGAGGGGTGCGGCGGGGTGCCGTGGTTGAGGACGAGGGTGTCGCAGCCGGCGCCCCGGGCGGCGGTGGCCAGCCGCCGGTAGTGGCCGAACCGCTCCGGTTCCGCGGCGGCCTGGTCGAGGAACGCGCCGTCCGTGCCGTACCACTCGCGGTGCCGGGTCAGGTCCTGGACCACGTCGGCGTGGGGGCGGTGGCCGTAGGCGGTGTCGACGTAGCCGAGCACCCGGACGCCGGCCGCGCGGAGGCGGGCGGCGACCTGGGCGAAGGCCTCGTCGGGGCGGTCGCCGGGGCCGCTGGCGGGGTTGAGGACGACGCCGTGGAGGCGGGGCGCGGCGGCGACGATCGCCTCCCATTCGGCGGGGCGCACGGCCGGGTGCTCGTAGTAGGGGACCAGCAGGCTGCTCATCGGTGGGCGGTGGCCCTTCCCAGCAGGCCGCAGACGAGGGCGGCCTGGGCGGCCGCCGCGCAGCCGTACACCGTCGGGCCGGCCAGGTGCGGGGCACCGGTGTGGGTGACGAGGGCCAGCGTCTGCGCGAGGGCGGCGGCGCCGCAGATCGCCGCGGCGCCGAGCACCGCGCCGAACGACTGCAGGAGCAGGCCCGTCCACAGCACCACGCCGAGCAGCAGCAGCCCCGCCAGGCGGACGCCGCCGGGGAACGGGGTGTGCGGCCACAGCGCGGCGGTGGCCGACGCGAGGGCGAGCAGGGCGGCGAGGTAGCCGGTGAGGCACCGCACGACGGTGCGGGCGGTGGCCCGCCGGAAGGCGCGGGGCGTGCTGGTGGAGCGCAGCCCGGCCAGGCTGCCGCTGCGGAAACGGTGCAGCAGCCATTCGGCGGGGCCCATGCTGAGCGTGAGCGCGACGGCGGCGGGCGCGGCGAACGCGCTCCGCTCCTGTCCGGTGAGCACGTCGCCGAGCGCGGCGTGCAGCACCAGGACACCGCCCGCCAGCCCGAAGAGGGCGTACGGGAGGGAGGCGGCGAGGCGGGGACCGCTCGTGCGGCGCGGCGGGGCGCCCAGCGCCCCGAACGGCAGCAGCGCCGTCAGCCCCGCCGTCCAGCTGCCCTCGCCCAACTCCTTCGCCGCGGGCGCCACTTCCCGCAGGGCGACGGCCACGACCGCCGCCAGTGAGCCCAGCAGCAGGGTGACGCGGGCCGCTTCCGGTGCGTCCGTCGGCGCGGCCGCCACCGCGCCCGCCGCCATCGGCAGCAGCGCGCCGAGCAGGGCGCGTTCACGGCCGAGGACCAGCAGCGCGGTGGAAGCGCCCAGGTAGCAGGACTGTCCGGCGGCGAAGGCCACGACGGCCGGCTCGGCGCCGCCCGCGACGGCCAGGGCGGTGAGGGTGCCGAGCAGGGCGCCGAGCGGGGCGCCGACGAGCAGGCAGCGGCGGGCGGCGGAGAGGTCGCCGAGGCCCAGCCAGGAGTACGCGCGGTGGGCGAGCGCCTGGTTCCAGGCCCAGCCGGTCAGGGCACACCCGAGCAGCGGGATCGCGCCGGCCGGGAGGCCGACGTCGCCGCTCGGGCCCGCGAGCAGCGGGGCGCCGAGGACGTAGGCGAGGCCCGGGAGGGCGAAGACCACGCCGCGCAGCAGGCAGCCGAGGAGCCCGGCCTGCCAGGGGTCGTGGACGGGGCCGTCGGGTTCGGGGTAGCGGCGGCCGACGCGTTCGTAGAGCTCCTCGGCGAGGGCGAAGGAGTTCTGCACGCCGTACCGCTCGCGTATCCGGGCGTCGGACAGGCCGTCGGACTCCAGCAGCGCGGCTATCTCGTCGGGGTGGACGGCGGCTGCCACGAAGTCATCGAGGCGCTCGGCGAGTTCGTCGACCGGGTCGGGCCGCGCCCAGCCGGGGGCCGCGGGCAGGCGCGGGGCCGCGGGCAGGGCCTCGGGGCGGGCGGCCGGAGGCAGCCGGATGCCTTCGCTCACCATCCGGTTCCTCCCTCAGACGTCGTCCGGGGGGACCCCCATAGCGCGGTGGACGCGTACCAGGGGTCGCGCAGTTCGGCGGTCCAGTCGGTGACGGTCTCGAGCGTGGGCTCGTAGACCTCGGCCTGACCGGCGAGTTCCTGGTAGATGGTGCGGAAGTTGTCCACGCAGCGGCGGAGCGTGAAGCGGTCGATGACCCGCTGACGGGACGACTCGGCCAGCCGCAGCCGCCGTTCGTCGTCCTTCAGCAGCGTCAGCGCCGCCGCCGCCATCTTCTCCGGTTCGCGCGGCGGGACGACCAGCCCGGTGTCGCCGACGGCCTCGCGCACTCCCCCGACGTCCGTCGAGATCGTCGTACGGCCGCAGGACATGGCCTCGATGAGGGAGAACGGGAAGCCCTCCGAGATGGACGACAGCATCACGAGGTGACCGGCGGCGTAGGCGCGCCAGACCTCGCTGACACGGCCCTCGAAGGTGAGGCCGTCGGTGACGCCGAGCTCGGCGGCGAGCTTCTCCAGGCGGGTGCGGTAGGCCTCGCCGCCGGGCGGGACGGGGCCGAACAGGCGCAGCCGGGTCTCGGGGAGCTCGGCGCGGACCATCGCGTAGGCGCGCAGAAGGGTCTCCAGGTCCTTGATGGGGTCGACGCGGCCGCACCAGGTGAGGGTGGGGACGTCGGGTTCCGGGCCGGCGTGCGGGAAGGCGGCCGGGTCGACGCCGTTGTAGACCGTGCGGATCCTGTCGGCCTCGGCGCCGCCGCGCTCCTCCCAGCGGCGGTTGTACTGGTTGCACGGGGTGATCAGGTCGGCCGCGCGATAGCCGTGCGAGTTCAGGGCACGGTAGAAGCCGAGCATGAAGGCCTTCACCGGCCAGCGCTGGGCGTCGCGGCGGTGGCCGAGATAGCGTTCGCGCAGGTAGATGCCGTGCTCGGTGAGGAGAAAGGGCACACCGTCCAGCCGGCGCGCGGCGAGGGCGGGGAGCGTGGCCAGACCGCTGCTCACCGCGTGGGCGACGCTGTGCTCGGCGATCCGCACCCCCAGCGGGCGCAGCGCGTGCTCCAGCAGGTCCGTCGCGGTCAGGGCGTCGTGGACCGTCGGCCCGGCCGCTGCCGTCGGCAGATGCGGCATCGTCCAGATCCACATCAGCGACCGCAGCGCCGACTCCGTGCGCAGCGCCGCCGACAGCCGTCCGTCGCGGGCCAGTCGCGCGAACTCGTGGAGCGCCTCGCCGAAGTCGCAGCGCGCCTCGGGGTCGAGGAACGACAGCAGGAAACGTTCGTAGGCGTCGATGAAGCGGCGCCGGGCCCTGCCGTACGGCGCCCGCCGGTGGCCCGGGCGTGGGCCCCAGGTCGGCACCGTGGTGTGCCGGCGGACGTTGGGCGGCAGCTCCCAGGTGACGGGTTCGCGGCCGCTGCCGGTGAGCGAGACGACGTGGAAGTCGACCTCCGGCATGCCCTTCACCAGCTGGTCGCACCAGGTGCTGACGCCGCCGTGGACATGTGGATAGGTGCCTTCGGTGAGCATGGTGACGTGACGGCCGGTGCGCATGGCTGCGCGAATCCCCCCTGTGTGCGGATGACGTGCGGGGATGTGCGGGGAACTGCTGCCCTGACCCCGGCTGCGGGTGTCGTCGTGGCTGGTCGCGCCCCGCGGCGGAGCCGCATGTCGCACACGGCCCCGCGCCCCTGTGCGGCGTTGCGCGCTACGGCAGCTTCAAGGTGAGCGCCGACTGCAGCAGGGCGGGCGTCGCCCAGGCCGAGCGGTTGCCGGCGTAGGGAGTGCCGAAGGTGGTGGTGCCCAGCAGGAGTTGCTGCTTGGTGCCCTCCGGGACGGTCACCGGGATCTGCGTCCCGCCGGGGGCGGTGACCGTGACCGTGCTGCCGATCCGGTACGCGCTGACCCGGCCGTTCGCGACGGCGTTCTGCCAGGCGGCGCGGCGCTGGAGCTCGGTGCCGATGGCCTTCTGACTCAGGTTCTCCACCGGGGTGTTGTCGGCGAACAGCGCCCGGTAGTCGGCGAGCACCTTGTCCAGCACCGGGTACAGCAGCCGGTCCTCGGCGAGGTTGGACTGGTGCACGTAGTGCGGGCGGGGGTCGTTGTTCAGGGCGTGCCCGAGGGCGATCCGGGCCTCCTGCGGCACGATGTACGACGCGTAGCCGGTCTGCGGGTCCAGCGGGTCGTCCAGGCAGGTCGAGGTGGGGTTGTTCTCGCAGACGCCGCTGCCGCCGTCGGCTGCGGAGGTGTAGACGAAGTTGTACTCGTCGACCATCTCCTCGGCCGTCCCGACGTTGTAGTACACGTTCATCGGGTGCCGGGGCACGGTCAGCGCGCCGCCGACGGCCCGCTGCTCGGGCTCGCGGGAGTTGTCGGACGCGATCCACTTGACGCCGGTGTCGGCGAGGGCGCCCGCGAGGTTGGGGTTGTCCTGGGGCTGCTGCGGGAGCGTCCTGAGGCCGGAGTGCTCGCCGGTGACCAGTTCGGTGCGGTCCACGGGGAGGCCCTGGCGCACCGCCCAGTTGTGGTTGTCGCGGATCTGCGCGGTGATCTCGGCGCGGCTCATCCACCGCGTCGTACCGTCGGCGTGCTTCGCGCAGGTCCACGGCACGGTGGAGGTGTCCTGGACGCAGCCCAGGTAGGGGTGCGTGTACGTGTGGTTGATCCAGCGGTACTGGTTCCGGTCGGCCAGCAGCTGCGCGGCGAGGGCATCCGTGCCGCCGTTCTCCGCCTTCCACTCCTCGCCCGAGCCGGCGTTGTAGACCATGTCCAGCGTGAAGCCCCGCTCGCGCTGCCACTGGGCGGCGTACTGCGCGTCGGCCGCGGTCATGCGGATCGGCGTGGTCCCCTCGCCGTCCCCGCCCGCGCAGTCGAGGTCGCCGGGCGTGCAGTCGCGTTCGGTGTCCCAGCGGCTGTCGGGGGCGAAGACGTCGTCGACGTGGACGGCGAAGTAGTTGCGGTCGCGGCCCAGGTGCACGCCCTGGGTCAGCCACTCGACGATGCCGCGGGCCAGCGCCCGGAACTGCCGCTGGTGCTGGTTGTAGGCGAAGGTGACGACGAGCTCTCGGCGGCCGTCGTGGGCGTACTCCCCGACCAGGCTGCCCCGGCCGGTCCCGGCGGGCACCGGGACGTCGACGTAGCTGGTGTAGCCGCTGCGGGGCCGGGCCGCGTAGCCGTAGCTCTCCTGCACGACGGGCGAGTTGTCCTCGAAGGTGAGGGCGCCGTCGAGGTAGTCGAACGGGCCGGCCTTCCCGGCGGCGGTGACGGCGGCCTCGCTGCCGTCGAGGCCGCCGGCCCAGCCGCCCTCGCTGGTGTAGTCGAGGCCGACCCCCGGGTGCGCCCAGGTGTAGGCGTCGACCTGCGGGATGCCGTAGGTCCGCTCGTACGTCTCCAGCGCGGTCTGCTCGGCCGAACCCGCCCCGAACGGAGCCTCGTTGGGCAGTACGACACCCTGGAACCTGGCCCGGGGCCTGCCGTTGACGGTGTCGCTCAGGAACGCCTCGGTGATCGTCGGACGGTCCGGGTCGGTGAGCTCGACCGTGGTGTACGGGATGCCCGTGCCAGCGAGTTGGGCGGTGATGGCCCGGACGGGGCTGTCCCCGTTGTCCACGACCAGCACCCTCAGATCGATCCGCGGCTCGGTGGCGGCGGACGCGCCGGGTGCGGCGAGCCCCAGCGTCAGCAGTCCCGCGGTCGCCAGGACGGCGGCCGCGGATCTCCGTATGCGCACGCGTGGCGCCATGGTGGTCCTCCCCCCAGAAGATCCCGCGCGACCCGGACGGCCCGTGTGCGCGTGTGACGGGTCCACGGGGGATCAGTGGAAATCATGCGAAACGGTGAGCACCGGCTCACCCGAACCCGACGAGTGTGACTCAGCTCATGGAGTGCGAGGATCGGTAAATGACGACGACGCCACTGACAGGTGAACGTCCGCAGGAATGATCGAACGAATTCCGGGCGTAGGCTCGCGCCAGGTCAACACCTGTCCAGGTACAGACTCCTCTGCACGGGGGATCTAGGGTCGGCTGTCGGGCCCGGCCGACCCATCCTTCGGCCACAGGAACTTCACATCGGAAGCGAGATTTCACCACCGTGACTGCTCTCACTCTCAGCACCGCCGCGGCGCCCGGCCTGCGGGCCGACGCGATCGTGATCGGTGTCGCCAAGGGCGACAAGGGCCCGGTCGTCGCACCGGGCGCCGAGGCCGTGGACAAGGCGTACGACGGCGGGCTCGCCGGCGTCCTGGAGACCCTGGGCGCCTCCGGCGCCGAGGGCGAGGTGACGAAGCTGCCCGCCCCGGCCGGTTTCAAGACGCCGCTCGTGGTGGCGGTGGGCCTGGGAGCCCGGCCGCAGAAGGACGCGGAGTACGGCGCGGAGGCGCTGCGCCGCGCCGCCGGGGCCGCGGCCCGTGCGCTGGCCGGCGCCAAGAAGGCCGCCTTCGCGCTGCCGGCCGCGGACGCGGCCTCGGTCGGCGCCGTCGCCGAGGGCGCGCTGCTCGGCGCGTACTCCTTCGACACGTACAAGAACAACGGCGGCGACACCAAGAACAAGAAGAACGGCAAGGCCCCGCTCGCCGAGGTCACCGTGCTCGGCGCCAAGCCCCGCGACAAGGCGCACAAGGCGGCGATCGAGCGCGCCACGGCCGTGTCCGAGGAGCTGAACCGTGCCCGCGACCTGATCAACACCCCGCCGAACGACCTCAACCCCGAGGCGTTCGCCGCGGTCGCGCAGGCCGCGGCCAAGGAGCACGGCATCAAGGTGCAGGTGCTCGACGAGAAGGCGCTGGCCAAGGGCGGCTACGGCGGCATCCTGGGCGTCGGCTCCGGGTCCGCGTCGGCGCCGCGGCTGGTGAAGCTGTCGTACACCTCCTCGAAGGCGAAGAAGCACCTCGCCTTCGTCGGCAAGGGCATCACCTACGACTCGGGCGGCATCTCGCTGAAGCCGGCCGGTCACAACGAGACGATGAAGTGCGACATGAGCGGCGCGGCGGCGGTCTTCGCGGCCGTGGTCGCCGCCGCCCGGCTCGGGCTGGAGGTCAACGTCACGGGGTGGCTGGCGCTGGCCGAGAACATGCCGTCCGGGTCGGCCACGCGGCCGGGTGACGTGCTGCGGATGTACAGCGGCAAGACCGTCGAGGTGCTGAACACCGACGCCGAGGGCCGGCTGGTGCTGGCGGACGCGCTGTGGGCGGCGTCGCAGGAGAAGCCGGACGCGATCGTGGACGTGGCGACGCTGACCGGGGCGATGATGCTGGCGCTGGGCAACCGGACGTTCGGCGTGATGGCCAACGACGACGCGTTCCGCTCCGCGGTGCACGAGGCCGCGGAGGAGGTGGGCGAGGCGGCGTGGCCGATGCCGCTGCCGGAGCACCTGCGCAAGGGCATGGACTCGCCGACCGCCGACATCGCGAACATGGGCGAGCGGATGGGCGGCGGCCTGGTCGCCGGGCTCTTCCTGCGGGAGTTCGTGGGCGAGGGCATCACCTGGGCGCACCTGGACATCGCCGGGCCCGCCTTCAACGAGCAGGGGCCGTTCGGATACACGCCGAAGGGCGGGACCGGGTCCGGGGTGCGGACCCTGGTGCGGCTGGCGGAGCTGACGGCCGCGGGTGATCTCGGGTGACGTCCGCCCGCTAGTGCCGCGGCAGGCAACGTGTGTCCGGCAAGGAGCGGCGTCCGGTGCGACGAGAGGGCGTGCCGGGCGTCGCGACGGGGTGAACGTTGCCTGTCGCGGCGCCGGCTCGGTTCTCACTGTCGCGCGGGTGCGGGTGGACTGCGGTTCGTCGCGCCCGCGCGGCAGAGCCGCACATCAGCCACAGCCCCGCGCCCCTTCACGTCGGCCGCCGCCCCGTTCGTTACACATGAGCGTGCGACGTATCACACCCCGGCCCCGCGTCTCGTTGTGTGCCGACAAGTGCGAAGATGGGCCACGGCAGGACAGGGCCCCACCGAAGGGCCGAAGTAGAGCGGCCGGACACCAGCCGCCAGCCGGTCATCGTCGACCGGCGTACGGCGCACATGCATGGAGGACGTGACGTGGCGAACGACGCCAGCACCGTTTTCGACCTAGTGATCCTCGGCGGTGGCAGCGGTGGTTACGCCGCGGCCCTGCGCGGGGCTCAGCTGGGCCTGGACGTCGCCCTGATCGAGAAGGACAAGGTCGGCGGCACCTGCCTGCACCGGGGTTGCATCCCCACCAAGGCCCTGCTGCACGCGGGCGAGATCGCCGACCAGGCCCGCGAGAGCGAGCAGTTCGGCGTGAAGGCCACTCTCGAGGGCATCGACGTCGCCGGGGTCCACAAGTACAAGGACGAGGTGATCTCGGGCCTGTACAAGGGTCTGCAGGGCCTCATCGCCTCCCGGAAGGTGACCTACATCGAGGGCGCGGGACGGCTGTCCTCCCCGACCTCGGTCGACGTGAACGGCCAGCGCATCCAGGGCCGCCACGTCCTGCTGGCGACCGGTTCCGTGCCGAAGTCGCTGCCCGGTCTGGAGATCGACGGCGACCGGATCATCTCCTCGGACCACGCCCTCGTCCTGGACCGCGTGCCGAAGTCGGCGATCGTGCTCGGCGGCGGTGTCATCGGCGTCGAGTTCGCCTCCGCCTGGAAGTCCTTCGGCACCGACGTCACGATCATCGAGGGTCTGAAGCACCTCGTCCCGGTCGAGGACGAGAACAGCTCGAAGCTTCTTGAGCGCGCCTTCCGCAAGCGCGGCATCAAGTTCAACCTGGGCACCTTCTTCCAGAAGGCCGAGTACACGGCCGACGGTGTCAAGGTCACCCTCGCCGACGGCAAGGAGTTCGAGGCCGAGGTCCTGCTGGTCGCGGTCGGCCGCGGCCCGGTCTCGCAGGGCCTGGGCTATGAGGAGGCCGGGGTCGCCATGGACCGCGGCTACGTCCTCGTCGACGAGTACATGCGGACCAACGTCCCGACGATCTCGGCGGTCGGCGACCTGGTCCCGACGCTCCAGCTCGCGCACGTCGGCTTCGCCGAGGGCATCCTGGTGGCGGAGCGGCTGGCCGGTCTGAAGACCGTCCCGATCGACTACGACGGCGTGCCCCGGGTGACGTACTGCCACCCCGAGGTCGCCTCCGTCGGCATCACCGAGGCCAAGGCCAAGGAGGTCTACGGCGCGGACAAGGTCGTCGCCCTGAAGTACAACCTGGCGGGCAACGGCAAGAGCAAGATCCTGAAGACCGCCGGCGAGATCAAGCTCGTCCAGGTCAAGGACGGTGCGGTGGTCGGCGTGCACATGGTCGGCGACCGTATGGGCGAGCAGGTCGGCGAGGCCCAGCTGATCTACAACTGGGAGGCGCTGCCGGCCGAGGTGGCCCAGCTCATCCACGCCCACCCGACGCAGAACGAGGCGCTCGGCGAGGCTCACCTGGCCCTGGCCGGCAAGCCGCTGCACTCCCACGACTGACGCCCTCGGTCATCGGGCGCGACGACACAGACTTCCGCAATTCGTTAGGAGCAACCGAAACCATGGCGGTTTCCGTAACCCTTCCGGCGCTCGGCGAGAGCGTCACCGAGGGCACTGTCACCCGCTGGCTGAAGGCCGAGGGTGAGCGCGTCGAGGCCGACGAGCCGCTGCTCGAGGTCTCCACCGACAAGGTCGACACCGAGATCCCGGCCCCGGCCGCCGGTGTCCTGGCCTCCATCAAGGTCGCCGAGGACGAGACCGTCGAGGTCGGCGCCGAGCTGGCCGTCATCGACGACGGCACCGGTGCGCCGGCCGCCGCTCCGGCCCCGGCCGCCGAGCAGGTCGCCCCGCCGGCCCCGGAGCCGGCCCCGCAGGCCCAGCCGTCCACCGAGCAGGCCGCCCCCGCCCCGGCGCCCACCGCCGAGGCCGCGGCCGGCGGCGGCACCGCCGAGGGCACGGACGTGGTCCTGCCCGCGCTCGGCGAGAGCGTCACCGAGGGCACCGTCACCCGCTGGCTGAAGTCGGTCGGCGACAGCGTCGAGGCCGACGAGCCGCTGCTCGAGGTCTCCACCGACAAGGTCGACACCGAGATCCCGGCCCCCGCCTCCGGCGTGCTGCTGGAGATCACGGTCGGCGAGGACGAGACGGCCGAGGTCGGCGCCAAGCTGGCCGTCATCGGCACCCCGGGCGCTGCTCCGGCCGCTGCCCCGGCTCCGGCGGCCCCGGCGCCCGCGCCCGCCGCCCCGGCCCCGCAGGCTCCGGCCGCCCCGGCTGCTCCGGCGGAGCCCGCCGCCCAGGCTCCGGCCCCGCGGCTCCCGCCGTCCCGGCCCAGCCCTCGGCTCCGGCCCAGCCGGCCGCCCCGGCCGCCCCTGCCCCCGCCGCCGCCCCGGCCGCTCCGGTTCCCGCCGCCGCGCAGCCGACCGACGAGGGCGCCTACGTCACCCCGCTGGTGCGCAAACTCGCCGCAGAGAACGGCGTCGACCTGGCCACCGTCAAGGGCACCGGCGTCGGTGGCCGGATCCGCAAGCAGGACGTCCTGGCCGCCGCCGAGGCCGCGAAGGCCGCCGCCGCGGCTCCGGCTCCGGCCGCCGCCCCGGCTGCCGCCGCCGCCAAGAAGACGCCGGTCCTGGAGGCCTCCCCGCTGCGCGGCCAGACCGTCAAGATGCCGCGCATCCGCAAGGTCATCGGCGACAACATGGTCAAGGCGCTGCACGAGCAGGCCCAGCTGTCGTCGGTCGTCGAGGTCGACGTCACCCGCCTGATGAAGCTGCGCGCCCGGGCCAAGGACGCGTTCGCGGCCCGTGAGGGCGTCAAGCTCTCCCCGATGCCGTTCTTCGTCAAGGCCGCCGCGCAGGCGCTGAAGGCCCACCCGGCCGTCAACGCCAAGATCAACGAGGCCGAGGGGACCATCACCTACTTCGACACCGAGCACATCGGTATCGCGGTGGACTCCGAGAAGGGCCTGATGACCCCGGTCATCAAGAACGCCGGCGACCTCAACCTCGCCGGCATCGCCAAGGCCACGGCCGACCTGGCGGGCAAGGTCCGCGGCAACAAGATCACGCCGGACGAGCTCGCGGGCGCGACCTTCACCATCTCCAACACCGGTTCGCGCGGCGCACTGTTCGACACGATCATCGTGCCGCCGGGCCAGGTCGCGATCCTCGGCATCGGCGCCACGGTCAAGCGCCCCGCCGTGATCGAGACGGAGGAGGGCACGGTCATCGGCGTCCGCGACATGACGTACCTGACCCTGTCCTACGACCACCGCCTGGTCGACGGCGCCGACGCCGCGCGTTACCTGACGGCGGTCAAGGCCATCCTGGAGGCCGGCGAGTTCGAGGTCGAACTCGGCCTGTAGGCGTCCTTCGACGCACGCGCGTCGGTGCCCCCACCCGGAATCTCCGGGTGGGGGCACCTGCGTGAAGGGCTCAGGGCCCGAGTGGGTCAGCGCGGGATCACGCGGGGGGCTGCGGGGTGACCGCGGTCCACGGGGCCGTGCACTCGAGCTCGTTCCCCGGAACGTTGCAGAAGGTCTCCACCACCGTGCCGGTGGTGGTGATCACCTGGACGTTCAGCGTGTTGCCCTGCTCGGACACCGTGATGTCGCAGGCGTTGTCGGGGGCGTTCGCGTTGTCCGAGAGGTTCGACCACGTGTACGAGCCGGGGTCCGGCTGGAGAGTGCGCATGCCGACCGAGATGTCGCCCTCGTCGTCGATGACCCCGGTGTACTGCTGCGATCCGCGGTTGTAGCTGTCGATGCTCACGCACGGCCCGGGAGGCCCGGGAGGTCCAGGGGGTCCGGGAGGTCCAGGGGGTCCGGGCGGACCAGGAGGGCCCTGCTCGCCCCGGCAGTAGTCGTAGTTGCCCTGTTCACACTTGCCCGGGACCGGGTCGGCCCCGTCCAGGCTGTGGGCCGCCGCAACCCCGGACGGCGAGATGCCGACCAGGGCGGCGGCCAGGAGCATCGTGCCCGCCAGCCGAGAACCACGTCGCCGGGCGGACGCCCGGGGCCGCGGGGGTGGTTGTTCGAGTCGCATCATGCGCGTTTCGTGTCCCGTCTGATCGAAGGGAAATGGCGCGATCATTTTTGATACGAGCGTTTCATCGACGGCGCGCGACACACGCACCGCAGCGGACGGTTACGGGGAACCACCTGTCCGGCGCAGAGCGACGCGGCGGCGCGCACCCGCGCCGACACCGCCCGCGGTTCCCCGGCGCCGGACCCGGCACCGGCGCCGCCGATCCGATGCCGGCATGTAAGTCTCGTCTCACCTGCACCAAAGCGCCCCCATGCGCCCCTCCCCCGCGCGTAGACGGCCGTATTGTCTAAACGTCAACGCGCCCTAAGGAGCTCCCATGACCGCGCCCGTCGTCCACTCGCTGCGCGAACAGATCCGCGAGCACATCCTCGAGGGGATCATCAGCGGACGCTGGAAGCCGGGCGAGCGGATCGTGGAGCGCCGTATCGCCACCGAGCTGGAGGTCAGCCAGACGCCGGTCCGCGAGGCGCTGCGCGAGCTGGAGTCGCTGCGCCTGATCGAGTCGGCGCCCAACAAGGGCGTACGGGTGCGCAGTCTGACCGCCGCCGATCTGGAGGAGAGTTACCCCGTCCGCGCCGGCCTGGAGGCCATCGCGGCGGAACTGGCGGCGGATCGGCTGGCCGACGACTGCTCGGCCCTGGAGCCGCACGTCGCCGCGCTGTACGAGGCCGACAGCAAGGCGGACGGCACGGCCCAGGTCCGGCACACGGTCGCCTTCCACCGCGAACTGGTCCGCGCCGCGGGCAACTCGGTGCTGCTGCACACCTGGGAGGGACTCGGCATCGAGGTGTTCACCGCGCTGTCGATCCGCTGGCTGGGCACGGTGCAGCAGTCGTACGCCGAGGAGCACGAGGAGCTGGTCGCGGCCTTCCGGCGCCGGGACCCCCGCATCGCGGAGATCGTCAAGTCCCACGTCCTGGGGTGCGCGCCGCGGGCGTGAGCCCTTCGACACGCCCATAACGTGGCGGCATGTCCGACGCGGCACACGGTGTTCACGGCAGACCGCCCACACGCGAGGAGAAGTGGGCCCGGTTCAAGGAGTCGCCCCCCGCCCACGCTGTCGCGTGACGGCCGGGCGACAAGCGAGCAGCGGTGCACTCAAACGCGCCTCACCTGCGAAAACCAGGCAAAAACACGGCACCCGGTGCACGAGCCGGAGGCACCGCGTGCCGACTTTCTCGCGATCGAGAGGTTTTGCCCCTCAAACCTTTGATCGATCATCGATCAGCGAGTTACAGTCACCGACGGGCCGCGCGCGGAGCCGCACAAACGACTCCGTACCAAGCCTCACGCCCTGTCCTGCCAAAGACCAAGGGCACACCCGAACCCTTACCGATGAGGGAACCCCCTTCGACTGAGGAAGGCGGCGACATGACCGACCCCCACGCCATCCAGCCGAGCGAGCTCGACCAGCTCCCGGACCGTGACCCGGAGGAGACCGCCGAGTGGCGGGCCTCCCTGGACGCCGTCGCCCAGGCGGCCGGGCCGCACCGTGCCGCGTACCTGATGCGCCGCACACTGGAACGCGCCGAGGGCACCGGCATCGCGCTGCCCAAGCTCCTCGAGACGGACTACGTCAACACCATCCCCACCGCCGCCGAGCCCGCCGTGCCCGGTGACGAGGAGATGGAGGCCCGGATCACCGCGTGGAACCGCTGGAACGCGGCCGCGATGGTGACCCGCGGCTCGAAGTACGGCGTCGGCGGCCACATCGCCACCTTCGCCTCCGCGGCCTGGCTGTACGAGACCGGCTTCAACCACTTCTTCAAGGGCAAGGAGGCCGACGGGTCGGGCGACCAGCTCTACATCCAGGGCCACGCCTCTCCCGGCATCTACGCCCGCGCCTTCCTCGACGGCCGGCTCGGCGAGCACCACCTGGACAACTTCCGCCGCGAGTCCGGCGGCAACGGCCTCCCGTCGTACCCGCACCCCCGCCGCCTGCCCTGGCTGTGGGAGTTCCCGACGGTGTCCATGGGCCTCGGCCCGCTCTCCGCGATCTACCAGGCGCGGTTCAACCGCTACCTGACCAACCGCGGCATCAAGGACGTCTCGTCCTCGCACGTGTGGGCCTTCCTCGGCGACGGCGAGATGGACGAGCCGGAGTCGACGGCCGCGCTCGCGCTGGCCGCGCGCGAGGAGCTGGACAACCTCACCTTCGTCATCAACTGCAACCTGCAGCGCCTCGACGGCCCGGTCCGCGCCAACTTCAAGATCGTGCAGGAGCTGGAGGCCCAGTTCCGCGGTGCCGGCTGGAACGTGATCAAGACGCTGTGGGGCTCCGCCTGGGACGAGCTGTTCCGGCTCGACACCACGGGCGCGCTGGTACGCCGCCTGCGCCAGGTGCCGGACGCGCAGGTGCAGACGTACCAGACCCGCGACGCCGCCTACATCCGCCAGGACTTCTTCGGCGCCGACCCCGCGCTCGCCGAGATGGCGAAGCTGCTCAGCGACGACAAGATCCTGGAGATCTTCCACTTCTCCCGCGGCGGTCACGAGCCGCGCAAGGTCTACGCCGCGTACCAGGCCGCCGTCGCGCACAAGGGCGCGCCGACCGTGATCCTGGCCCAGACGGTCAAGGGCCACACGCTCGGCGAGGGCTTCGCGTCGAAGAACGCCAACCACCAGATGAAGAAGCTGACGGTGGACGAGTTCAAGACGATGCGCGACCTGCTCGGCCTGCCCATCGCCGACAGCGCGTTCGTGGACGGCGTGGTGCCCTACGCCCACCCGGGCGCCGACTCCCCCGAGGTCCGCTACCTCCAGGAGCGCCGCGCCGCCCTCGGCGGTCCGGCCCCGGCCCGCCGCGTCCACCCCCTCGCCCCGCTGCCCGCGCCCGCCGACAAGGCCTTCGCCTCCTTCGACAAGGGCTCCGGCTCGCAGAACGTGGCCACCACCATGGCCTTCGTGCGGCTCGTCAAGGACCTGGTCCGCGACAAGGAGACGGGCAAGCGCTGGGTGCCGATCGTCCCCGACGAGGCGCGCACCTTCGGCATGGAGTCGCTGTTCCCGTCGCTCGGCATCTACTCGCCCAAGGGCCAGACGTACGAGCCGGTCGACCGCGACCAGCTGATGTACTACAAGGAGGCCAAGAACGGCCAGATCCTCAACGAGGGGATCACCGAGGCCGGTTCGATGGCCGACTTCATCGCCGCTTCGACGTCGTACGCGACGCACGGCGAGGCGATGATCCCGTTCTACATCTTCTACTCGATGTTCGGCTGGCAGCGCACGGCCGACCAGATGTGGCAGCTGGGCGACCAGCTCGGCCGCGGCTTCCTGATCGGCGCCACGGCCGGCCGCACGACGCTGACCGGTGAGGGCCTGCAGCACGCCGACGGTCACTCGCCCGTCATCGCCGCGACCAACCCGGCGGCGCTGACGTACGACCCGGCGTTCGCCTACGAGATCGCCACGATCGTCAAGGACGGTCTGCGCCGGATGTACGGCGAGGCCGCGCCGGGCGAGGACCCGGACGTCTTCTACTACCTCACCGTCTACAACGAGCCGCTGCCGCAGCCCGCGAAGCCGCAGGGCCTGGGCATCGACGAGGGCATCGTCAAGGGGCTGTACCGCTTCAACACGGCGGAGTCGGCGGGCGTGACCGTGCCGGCGAACGCCCCGCGCATCCAGCTGCTCGGCTCCGGTACGGCAATCCACTGGGCGCTGAAGGCGCAGCGGCTGCTCGCCGAGGAGTGGGGCGTGGCCGCCGACGTGTGGTCCGCGACCTCCTGGAGCGAGCTGCGCCGGGACGCGCTGGAGGCCGACGCGGCGCTGCTGCGCGGCGAGGAGCGGGTGCCGTACGTCCGCCAGGCGCTCCAGGGCGCCGAGGGCCCGGTACTCGCGGTCTCCGACTACATGCGCCAGGTTCCGGACCAGATCGCGCAGTGGGTGGAGCAGGACTGGTCCTCGCTGGGCGCCGACGGCTTCGGCCTGTCGGACACCCGTGACGCCGCCCGCCGCCACTTCGGCGTCGACGCGGAGTCCATCGTGGTCGCCGCCCTGGCCCAGCTCGCCAGGCGCGGCGAGGTCAAGGCGACGGCCGTGAAGGAAGCGCGCGAGCAGTACGGCCTGTAGACCCCGGCCGGCACCGGACGGTTCCGGGAGGCCCCCGCCACGGCGGGGGCCTCCTGCATGATGGGGCCATGCGCGCTGCCCGCCTGATCAAGATGGTGCTCCTGCTCCAGTCCCGGCCCTCGATGACCGCCGCCGAGCTCGCCCGGGAACTGGAGGTGTCGGAGCGGACCGTCACACGGGACGCGCAGGCGCTGTCGGAGGCGGGCGTGCCGGTGTACGCGGACCGGGGCCGGGCCGGCGGGTACCGGCTGATCGGCGGGTACCGGACGCGGCTGACGGGCCTGCACCGCAGCGAGGCCGAGGCGTTGTTCCTGTCCGGGGTGCCGGGCGCGCTGCGCGAGATGGGTCTGCAGGACGCGGCGTCGGCGGCGCGGCTGAAGGTGTCGGCGGCGCTGCTGCCGTCGCTGCGGGACGCCTCCCGCACGGCCGCTCAGCGGTTCCATCTGGACGCGCCGAACTGGTTCCGGGAGCCCGAGACGCCCGCGCTGCTGCCCCGGATCGCGGAGGCGGTGTGGGACGACCGGCTCGTCACCGCGCGCTACCGGCGCGGGGACGGTGAGGTGGCCCGGGAGCTGGAGCCGTACGGGCTCGTGCTCAAGGCGGGGGTCTGGTACCTGTGCGCGCGGACGGTGCGGACGGGCGGCGGGTCCTTCCGGGTCTACCGGATCGACCGGTTCACGTCGGTGGAGGCGGGTGAGGAGCGGTTCGCGCGCGACGAGGAGTTCGACCTGCCCGGGTTCTGGGCGGAGCGGGCCGAGCAGTTCGCGCGGTCGATCCTGCGTGCCGAGGTCGTGGTGCGGCTGTCCCCGCAGGGCGCGCGCGTGCTGCCGCACGTCGTCGGCTCACTGTCCGCCGGTCGGGCGCTGGCCGGTGCGGACGCCCCCGAGGCCGACGGCTGGGTCACGGTGACGCTCCCGGTGGAGTCCGAGGAGGTCGCCCACACCCAGCTCATGGGGCTCGGGCCGGAGGTCGAGGTGCTGGCGCCGACGGAGCTGCGGGAGCGTTTCGCGCAGGCCGCGCGGCGGCTCGCCGGGCTGTACGGAACGTGAGGCGGGCCGCCCGGAAAACCGGCGCATTCCGCGTGCGCCCCACCCGTCGAAGCCCGATGCTTGACCCGTGATGGACGAGACGGAGTTCTGGGAGCTGATCGACGCCACGCGCGACGCCGCCGAGGGCGATCCCGAGGAGCAGGCCGACCTTCTCGTGGAACGGCTCCTGCAGCTGGACCCCGAGGCGGTCCTCGACTTCGCCCGTCACTTCGAGGCCCGCTACAACCGCGCCTACACCTGGGACCTGTGGGGCGCCGCCTGGGTGCTGCTCGACGGGGCCAGCGACGACGCCTTCGACTTCTTCCGGTGCTGGCTGATCGGCCAGGGCCGCGAGGTGTACGAGGGCGGCGTGCACGAGCCCGACTCGCTCGCCGACCTGCTGGACGACTTCGACGAGGAGATCGACGGCGACGGCGAGGAGCTGGGCTACGCGGCCGACGAGGCCTACGAGCAGCTGACCGGCACCGTCGCCCCCGACCTCGGCATCGCGCCCGCGGCCGCGGAACCGGAGGGCACGCCGGTCGACTTCGAGAACGAGTCGGCGCTCGCGCAGCGGTATCCGCGGCTGTGGGACCGCTTCAAGGAGTGAGGCCGCTCAGCCGGTCCGGCGGCGACTCGGGTCCGAGGGGACGTACGCCTGCGTCCGGTCGGCCTTCATCGCGTGGAGCAACGGCGCCGCGTTCGCCCGGTCGAGTGCGGAGGCGGTGACCGCGGCCGGGCCGAGGACGACCGTCACGACCGCGCCGAGCACCGTCCAGGGTCCGCGCAGGGCCCCGTTCCACGTGCCCGCCCGCTGTTCCGTATGACTGCTGCCGCTCATGTTCCCCACCTCCAGTCGGCTGATCGCCGAAACGGTGGGGCGCGGGCCTCTCCGTGCCCTGCGCGGCGGCTGTGGCCTTCCTGTGGGGTTCATGGCCGCCCCTGCAACCGGGCGGCCAGGTCCCTGATCTGCGGCAGCCGCGCGGTGAGGGCGGCGCCGGGGCAGCTGGTCATGTAGCCGTCGTTGTGGCCGGCCAGCGCGGGCAGCGCGACGGGGGTGCCGGCGGCGTAGCGGCTGTGGCTGTTGCTGGAGACCAGACGCACCTTCGCGCGCGGGTCGGTGCCCGACAGACCGAGTTTCCAGGCGGCCAGCGCGGCGATCGCCTCGGTCATCACGCGGGGCACCTCGGCGCCCGCGGTGAACGTGCCGATGGCGGCGATGCCGGTGGTGCGGTGGTTGAAGCCCAGGGTGTGGGCGCCGGTGACGGGGCGGTCGACCCCGCCCGCGCGGCCCTCGTAGATGGTGCCGCAGCGGTCGACGAGGAAGTTGTAGCCGATGTCGTCCCAGTCGCGGACGCCGGTCTGGCCCGCGTAGAGGTCGCGGATGATGCGCGGGGAGTCGGCGCAGCGGTAGGCGTTGGGCGAGTCGGTGTGGTGCACGAACACGGCCACGACCTGGTCGTCGTAGCGCGGCGGCGGCTGCTCGCCGGGGGCCTGACCGGTGCCGGCCCAGACCGTCCGGGGGACGACGGGCGGCATGGGGGCGGTGAGCGGCGGGGCGGCCACCCGGGCGGCGAGCTGATGGCCGCCGGTCCGGGCGGCCGTCACCGACCGGTCCACCGCGTGGGCGCACAGCGCCAGGGCGGTCATCGCGGCCAGACCGGGCAGGCATCCCGCCACGGTCACGGCCGCGCCGGGTATGTGCACGGCGGGCCGCCGTGCTCCCCGTCTGCTTCTCTTGGCACGTCTGAGGGCACGCATGGGTCCACTGTGGGCGCGAGCCGGTCCGTCCGCGATGTGTGCTGTGCCACCTGGTGGAACCATCGTCCGGGTCGGTGACGTTTTTCGGGATACACGCATGACGTGGCCGGTTCCCGGCCGGTGCCGCGGGGCGCGGCTGATCACTGGGCCCGTGCGGCGCGTATCCCGAGTGCCGGGGCGCGTACCCGCACGCACCGCCGGGTCCGAGAGAAAGGCGGCTTCGTGGACCTGCTCGACATCCTGCTGCTCCTGGTGCTCCTGGTCTACGCCGGTTCCGGCTACCGGCGCGGGCTGGTGGCCGGCTGCGTCTCGCTCGCCGGGTTCGTGGGCGGTGCGGCGATCGGCGTGTGGCTCCTGCCCTGGGTGATGGATCTGGTGGCGCCGGGCGCGACGGCGGCGACGGTGACCGCGGTGCTGACGGTGCTGGTCCCGGCCGTGGTGGGCCACGAGCTGGCGGGGCGGCTGGCCTTGCGGCTGCGGCGGGAGCTGGACCGGGGGCCGCTGCGCGTGGCCGACGGGATCGGCGGGGCGGCGGCCAACGCGGTCGCCGTGCTGATCGTGGGGTGGGTGGCCGCCAGTGTGCTGGCCGCGTCCTCGTCGCCGCTGCTGACGGGCGCGATCCGGGACTCGCGGCTGCTCGGCGCGGTGCACGGCGTGATGCCGCAGACCACACCGGCGTGGTTCTCGCGGGCCACGTCCGCGCTCACCGAGGCGGGCTTCCCGCAGGTGTTCAACCCCTTCGAGAACGAGTCGACCGCACAGGTGGCCGAACCCTCCGGCGACAACGTCACGGCGAGCGCGACCAACGCCGCCCAGCGCAGCACGGTGAAGGTCGAGGGCGTCGCGGGCGGCCAGGGGCGCGAGGGCAGCGGGTTCGTGTACGCGGCCGAGCACGTGATGACCAACGCGCACGTGGTGGCGGGCATCGACGCGCCGACCGTGCGGATCGGCGGGGTCGGCCCGGCGTACCCGGCGCGGGTGGTGCTGTTCGACCCGGACCGGGACGTGGCCGTGCTCCACGTTCCCGACCTGCGTGCCCCGGTCCTGGAGTTCGACGACGCCGAGCGCGGCGATGCGGCCGTGGTCGCCGGCTATCCGCACGACGGCGGGCTGGACCTGCAGGCGGCGACGGTCGCGAACCGGGTCCGGGCGACCGGCCAGAACATCTACAGCGACAAGAACGTCACGCGCGAGATCTACTCGGTCCGCTCCACGGTCCGCCCCGGCAACTCCGGGGGCCCGCTGCTCACCACCGACGGCAAGGTGTACGGCATGGTCTTCGCCCGCTCCACCTCCGACGCCGAGACGGGCTACGTCCTGACGGCCGCCGAGATCGCGGGTGACGCGGCACGGGCGGCGGACGCGACGGCGCCGGTGGACACGGGCGAGCTGGTGACGTCGTGACGCCCGGCTGCCACCGGGGCCCTCACAGGAACCGGCCCATCAGCACGTCGTCGACGTACTCCCCGTCGAGGAGGAACTCCTCCGGCAGTACGCCCTCCACCACGAACCCCTCGGACTCGTAGAGCTCGCGGGCCGGGGTGTTGTGCCCGAGGACCCGCAGGGTGACCCGGCGGGCCCCCTGCCGCCGTGCCTCGTCCTGCACGGCCCGCAGCAGCGCCCGGCCGACCCCGGCGCCGCGCGCCTCCTCGCTGACGGCCAGGCCCTGGATCTGGCGGACGTGCGCGTTGCTCACCAGGGACGTGGGGAACCCGAGCCGTATGTAGCCGACGACCTCTCCGGCGAGGTCGGCGACGAGATGGTCCAGCGGCCCGAAGCGGTCGTTGAAGAAGGGCTCGTACGGCGGCCCGGGGCGCGGCTGGACGGAGTGCAACACGGACCAGCAGCGCCGGTCGAGCCGCCCCAGGGCCTCCTCGTCGGCGTACCTGGCGTGGCGTATGTACGGAACCGGCATGACGTCACTGTACGGCGGCCGTGCGAGCGCCAGTCCGGCCTTTGTGCCCGGTCGGCGGGCAGGATGGGCTCATGGAACGAATCGCGGTGGCCGGCGCGTCCGGTCTCATCGGCAGCGCCCTGGTGCGGTCCCTGACCGCCGAGGGGCACGCAGTGGTGCGCCTGGTGCGCCGGGAGCCCGAGGCGGCGGACGAGGTCCGCTGGCAACCCGAGGACGGGTACGTCGACGCGGCCGGACTCGCCGGGTGCGACGCGGTGGTGAACCTCGCGGGTGCCGGTGTGGGCGACCGCCGCTGGACGGAGGCGTACAAGGCGCGGATCCGCGACAGCCGGGTGAAGGGTACGGCGGCACTGGCCAGGGCCGTCGCCGACCTGCCGGCGGAGCGACGGCCACGGGTGTTCGTCAGCGGCAGCGCGATCGGCTACTACGGGGACACCGGGGAGCGGGCCGTCGACGAGGACGCGCCGCCGGGGACGGGCTTCCTGCCGGAGCTGTGCGTGGAGTGGGAGTCGGCGGCGGCACCCGCGCGGGAGGCGGGGGTGCGGACGGTGTTCACGCGGACCGGGCTGGTGGTGTCCCGCCGGGGCGGTGCCTGGGGGCGGCTGTTCCCCTTGTTCCTGGCGGGCCTCGGGGGGCGGATCGGGGACGGGCGGCAGTACTGGTCGTTCATCGCGCTGCACGACGAGGTCGCCGCGATCCGGCACTTGCTCGACCGTGACGACCTGTCCGGGCCGTTCAACCTGACCGCCCCGCAGCCGCTGACGAATCGTGAGATCACCGAGGCGATGGGGCGGGTGCTGCGCCGGCCCACGGTCCTCGCGGTGCCGGCGCCGGTGCTGCGGGCCGCGCTGGGCGAGATGGCCGGGGATGTGCTGGGCAGTCAGCGGGTGGTGCCCAAGCGGCTGCTGGAGTCGGGGTTCGGCTTCGCGTTCCCGGGGATCGAGGCGGCGATCCGGGCCGCCGCGTGAGAGGTGGTGCGGCGGGACGGGGCCGGTCGTCGTCCGGGGCGTTGAGAACGTGACGCCCTGCACGTGGCCCTGCATGACCGTATGCGACCGCCGTGCGACCGTGCCCTGCTCATGCGCGACTGCTCCTGACCGGACGCGGCTTTAGCCTCGACCCGAACTCGGGTATCCCCCAAGGCGGTTGAGGGCATGAGCTCTCCACCGGCCGCGCAACGTCGAGGAGGGGCAACGTGCTTGAGCCCGCGTATCAGGCGGACGTCGTCGTCGTGGGAGCCGGGGTCGCCGGTCTCGCCGCGGCGCATCGGCTGACCGGTGCAGGAATCGCGACCGTCGTCCTGGAGGCCGCCCCGTCCGTGGGCGGGCGCATGGTGACGGAGAAGGTCGACGGCTTCCGGCTCGACCGCATCGGGCAGCTCCTGTTCACGTCCTATCCGGAACTGAGCCTGACACCGGGGCTGGAGGCGCTCGCCCTGCGCGCGTTCGCCCCAGGTGTCCTGCTGCACAGCGACGGGCGCCGGCAGCTCGCGGGCGCCCCGGCGGTCGGTGGGAGCGCAAGGGGCGCACTCCATGCTGTACGCGCCCTTGCGAGCGCCCCCCGTGCGACGCCGAGGCCGGCCGCCGGGGGCCGCGCCCTGGCGGGGGCGCCGCGTGCGGGTGCTCCGCTGGGCGGCGCCGTGGACCAGGCGCGGCTCGGGGCCGCGCTCGCCCGGATCGGCGGGATGCCGGTCGAACGGGTGCTGGCCCGCCCGGAGTTGCCGGCCGGGCAGGCGCTCGCCGCGCGCGGGCTGCCCGCGCGGACGATCGACGGCTTCCTGCGGCCGCTGCTCGCCGCGCTGTTGTGCGATCCCGGGCTGACCACGTCCAGCCGGTGCGCGGACCTGGCGCTGCGGGCCTTCGCGGCGGGGCGGATGTGTGTGCCGGAGGGCGGCGCCGAGGTGCTGCCCCTGCTTCTCGCGCGCGGCCTGCCGCCGGGGACGGTGCGCACCGGGGTGCGGGTCACCGGGGTGTCCACGACGTCCGTGGGCACGGCCGAGCACGGGGAGTTCCGGTGCCGGGCGGTGCTGGTGGCGACGGACCCGCGGACGGCGGCCGAGTTGCTGCCGGGGCTGCGGGTACCGGACTTCCATCCGGTGACGGTGCTGCACCACGCGACCGACGAGCCGCCGCGGACCGGGGCGTCACTCCTGCTGGACGCCGACCGGGGCGGGCCGGTGGCGCACACGGCGGTGGTCAGCGCGGTGGATCCGACGCGGGCGCCGCAGGGGCGGGCGCTGGTGTCCTCGACGGTGCTGGGGGCTCCGCCGAGCGATGTCGACACGGCGGTGCGGATGCATCTGGCCCGGCTGTACGGCACGTCGACGGCGCGCTGGGAGACGCTCGCCGTGCAGCACACCGCGGAGGCCGTGCCGGCGATGCGTCCGCCGCACGACCTGCGACGGCCGGTGCGGCTGCTGGCGGGCCTGTACGTGTGCGGCGACCACCGGGACACCAGCACGGTCCAGGGCGCGCTGCACTCGGGCCGCCGGGCGTCCGCGGCGATCCTGGCGGACCTGGGAGCCGCGGGCTCGATGCACTCGTCCGACCCGGCTCCCACGGCACGGGCGGCATGAGGAACGGCCCGCCTCCCCCACGCGCGCACCGCGGGCGGCTCGCTGCCTCGGGGAACCGCCGCGGCGGCTGACACCTCCGGTGACGGAACCGCGAGATCGGGCGACCGGCGCAGACCGGACCGCAAAGCAACGACCACCGCCGGCCCGCCGCCGGGAGGTCGGCGGCTCGACGACGCCGGATCGAGCTGCCCCGGCGGATCGAGCCGCCGGTCGACGCAACGCCGCCGATCAGGCCGCCGACCGAAGGAGCCGCACCCGACCAAGCCCCCGCTCGGCACAGCCCGAAGCCCTCCGACCAAGTCCCGGCGGGTCAGTTCAGTGCCGCCACCTTGTCGCGGTACGTCCGTGCCGGTGCCGCGTCCCTGTACGGCTCCAGTCGGCGTTCGAAGTCCCTGACGTACTCGACCGCCCGCACCGACCGCATCTCCGCCGCCTGCCCGGCCGCCTCGGCGGCCAGCTGGCAGGCCTGGTCGAGTTCGCCGAGGCCGAGGCGGGCGGTGGCGAGGACGACGCGGCAGAACAGGCGGCTGCGGGCGAACCCGGGGGCGCGCAGTTGCAGCGAGCGCTCCGCGTGCTGCGCGGCGGCCCGGAACTGCTGCAGGTCCCGGTGGCAGTGCCCGAGTTCGTCGGCGAGCTGCGCCTCGTCGAAGGAGCGCGCCCAGTGGGGGACGTCGTCCGCGGGCCCGGCCGCCTCCAGGGCACGCTCGGCGCGCACCAGGGACGCGGTGCACGCCCGCACCTCCCCGAGCACCGCGTGCCCCCGCGCCTCGGCGGCGTGCAGCAGCGCCTGCACGACGGGCGGCGCGGAGCCGCCCACCCCCTGCTGGGCCACCCGCGCGAGCTGCACGGCCTCGCGCCCGTGGCTCAGATAGACGGCCTGCCGGCTCATCGTGACGAGGACGTACGCCCCGTGGGCCCGGTCCCCGGCCGCCTGCGACAGCCGCAGCGCCTGCACGAAGTACCGCTGCGCGAGGCCGTGGGCGGCGATGTCGAACGACGTCCAGCCGGCGAGCCGGGTGAGGTCGGCCGCGGCGGCGAACAGCCGTCGGCCGGTCTGCTCGCCGTAGGTGCCGCGCAGCATGGGTTCGAGCTCGTGTTCCAGGTACCGCACCAGGGCCTGCCGGGCGTGGCCGCCGCCATAGGCGTTGTCGAGGGTGCGGAACAGCTCGGCGACCGACCGGAGCGCGGCGATGTCGCCGGAGGTGACCCGGTGGCCGCCTCCCCGCTCGCCCCGGCCGCGCTGCTGGGGCACCACCGGGCGGCCCTGTGCGGGCACCCGGGCCGGGGACTCGCCCCGGGCGACCCGCTCGTCGGCCCGGCCGATCAGCCAGTCCCGGCTGGGGACGACCAGCCCGGCCGGCGTGAAGGCGATCTTGCGGAGCTCGGCGTGGCTGCCGGAGTCCTTGCGCCACAGTCCGCTGACGATGTCGACGGCCTCTTCCGGCCCGGCCGCGAACTCCAGGCCCGCGTAGACCGGGGCGCAGGCGTCCAGGCCCAGGTCCTGGGCGGTGAGCCGGCGGCCGAGCCGGCGGGTGAACACCTCGGCGATCAGCGCCGGGGTCGTACCTCGCGGCTGCTGTCCGCGCAGCCAGCGGGTGACGGAGGTCTTGTCGTATCTGAGGTCGAGTCCGTGTTCGAGGCCGAGCTGGTCCACGCGACGGGCGAGACCGGCGTTGGAGAACCCCGCTTCTGCGATGAGCGCGGCGAGCTGGCGGTTGGGGGTGCGCTGCGCGGGTCGTTCCGTCATCTGCGGTGCGGTCTCCTGCCTTCGGACATTCGGCGGCTCTCGCCCCGTGCTGCCCGGATTGCCTGTGAGCAGCCCTTATGGCCTCGTGAACGGCGCGAATGTAGCGGAGAGTGAGCAGCTGATCGCACACTTCGACGTTCATTCATCCGATCGTGTGAGGATTGCCCCCAGGGCTGACGCGCACAGAGCAGTCGTACAGTGGCGTGGGCGCGTTTCATGCCTTACGACCTTCGAGGGAGGCGTTTGCCGTGAGTGAGTTGCGGTTCGTCCGTTTGGGATTCGGCGCGGACGCCGTCGAGTACCGGGAGGCGTGGGACGAGCAGCGCCGGGTGCACGCGGCGCGGTTCGCCGACGAGATCCCCGACACGGTGCTGCTGCTGGAGCACCCGCCGGTCTACACCGCGGGCCGGCGCACGGCGGAGAACGAGCGCCCCCTGGACGGCACGCCGGTCGTGGACGTGGACCGCGGCGGCAAGATCACCTGGCACGGCCCCGGCCAGCTGGTGGGCTACCCGATCCAGAAGCTCCCGCGCCCGGTGGACGTGGTGGCGCACGTCCGGCGGCTGGAGGAGGCGCTGATCCGCACCTGCGCCGAGTTCGGCCTGGAGACCACCCGGATCGAGGGCCGCAGCGGCGTCTGGGTCCTCGGCGACCCGGTCGAGCGGCGCCCGTCCCTGGGCGGCCTCTCCCTCGACTTCGACCCGCGCCTGCACGACGAGGAGTTCGACCCGCGCCTGAACGGCCCGGAGTACGCCCCCTCCAACGCGGGCCAGCGCCGCGAGGACCGCAAGGTCGCCGCGATCGGCATCCGCGTCGCCAAGGGCGTCACCATGCACGGCTTCGCCCTGAACGTGAACCCGGACAACGCCTGGTTCGACCGCATCATCCCGTGCGGCATCCGCGACGCGGGCGTCACGTCCCTGGCGAACGAACTCGGCCGTGACGTCACGGTCGAGGAGGTCACCCCGGTCGTGGAGCGCCACCTGCGGGACGTCCTGGAGAACGCGGAACTGAAGCCGCGGGAGATCGAGAAGACGCCGGCGTGACCGCCCCGGCGGCATAAACGCAGCCTGTCCGGCGTTTCACATCGGGGCCCGTCAGGGCCCGAGCGGGGCCCGGGGGCGCCAGCCTCCGGCAAGGCCGGCAGCCACGCCGGCCACCAAATCAACGGGCGTACCCTGGGGAACGCCGAAGAATCAATCGCTAGGGAGCCGGTCGTGTCCGCAGTCGCACCCGACGGACGCAAGATGCTGCGCCTGGAGGTCCGCAACAGCCAGACCCCCATCGAGCGCAAGCCCGAGTGGATCAAGACCCGGGCGAAAATGGGCCCCGAGTACACGAAGATGCAGAACCTCGTGAAGAGCGAGGGCCTGCACACGGTCTGCCAGGAAGCCGGCTGCCCCAACATCTACGAGTGCTGGGAGGACCGCGAGGCGACCTTCCTCATCGGCGGCGACCAGTGCACCCGGCGCTGCGACTTCTGCCAGATCGACACCGGCAAGCCCGAGGCGCTGGACCGCGACGAACCGCGGCGCGTGGGCGAGTCCGTGGTCACCATGGACCTGAACTACGCCACCATCACCGGCGTCGCCCGCGACGACCTGGAGGACGGCGGCGCCTGGCTGTACGCCGAGACCGTGCGCCAGATCCACCAGCAGACCGCCGCCCGCGAGGCCGGCCGCACCAAGGTGGAGCTGCTCGCCCCCGACTTCAACGCGGTCCCGGAGCAGCTGGAAGAGGTCTTCTCCTCCCGCCCCGAGGTCTTCGCGCACAACGTCGAGACGGTGCCCCGGATCTTCAAGCGGATCCGCCCGGGCTTCCGCTACGACCGCTCCCTGAAGGTCATCACCGCGGCCCGCGACTACGGTCTGGTCACCAAGTCCAACCTGATCCTCGGCATGGGCGAGACCCGCGAGGAGGTCAGCGACGCGCTGAAGCAGCTGCACGACGCCGGGTGCGAGCTGGTCACCATCACCCAGTACCTGCGACCGTCCGTGCGCCACCACCCCGTGGAGCGCTGGGTGAAGCCGCAGGAGTTCGTGGAGCTGAAGGACGAGGCCGAGCAGATCGGCTTCTCCGGTGTGATGTCCGGCCCGCTGGTGCGCTCCTCGTACCGCGCCGGGCGGCTGTACCAGATGGCTGTCGAGAAGCGCGGCGCCTACATCGCCGCCCAGGCCGTCTGACACGGAGTCACCCCGCCCCGCCCGTGCGGGGCGTGGCAAGCGTGTGAATTCACGCACAAGCGACTACCGACGGGTACTGACCGATACGACGCGGTCCTGACCGTCCTCGCAGATGAGGGCGTACGTCAGGGCCGCGTCGGCGTTCAGCCCCGCCGTATCAAGGCTTCATGGGTGTTTGACCGGTCGGACACGCCCTGGTAACACCAAACAGTGACGCTGGACTCACGCCACGTACACCCGCACAGACTCGCATCCGTACCCGAGGGGGGACCTCCGCCATGCAGGCCGCGCCCGTCCGCGCCACCGCCATCCCGTCCTTCACCACCGCCCTGCGCGCCGTGGAGTCGCTGCTGATGAGCAGCGGTCAGCGCACGGCCCGCCGCAACGCCTGGACCTCCGTGCTGGAGGACCGCCGCCGGGCCAAGGACCGGGTCGAGGCGCAGCAGATCGTGGAGCAGGCCCTCGCCCGTCGCTCCTGAGATGCGCACTGCCGTCGAAGGCGGTTCGCGAGCCACGTAGACTTCGTGGCATGGCGAGGAAGGAAACCGCAGCGGACGCTGCGAACCCCGGGCGACTGAAGCAGATCGCTCTGACCTACAAGATGACCCGCAAGGCCGACAAGAAGATCGGTCTTGTACTCGCGGCAGTCGGAATCGTCACCTTCGGTGTCTTCCTCGCGATCGGTTTCTTGATCGGTCACCCCATCTATCTCGGCATCCTGGGCCTGCTGCTCGCCTTCCTCGCGACGGCGATCGTGTTCGGCCGCCGCGCCGAGCGGGCCGCATTCGGGCAGATGGAGGGCCAGCCGGGCGCCGCCGCGGCCGTGCTGGACAACATCGGCCGGGGCTGGACGACGACGCCCGCGGTGGCGATGAACCGCAGCCAGGACGTGGTGCACCGGGCGGTCGGCAAGGCCGGCATCGTGCTGGTCGCCGAGGGCAACCCGAACCGGGTGAAGTCCCTGCTGGCCGCCGAGAAGAAGAAGATGAACCGGGTCGTCGCGGACGTGCCGGTGCACGACCTGATCGTCGGCACCGGCGAGGGCACGGTCGAGCTGAAGAAGCTGCGCACGACCATGCTCAAGCTGCCGCGCGTGCTGACCGGGCCGCAGGTGACCGCCACCAACGACCGACTGCGGGCGATGGGCGACCTGATGAGCAACATGCCGCTGCCGAAGGGCCCCATGCCCAAGGGCATGCGGATGCCGAAGGGCGGGCCGAGGGCCCGCTGACCGCGGCGGGGTGACGTATATCACAACCGATCGAGTACGCCGGCATGCCGGAAACGGGTTGGGCCCGGGCGTCCTGTGCGCCCGGGCCCAGCGCGTTTCCCGCACGCTGGGATGACACGCCGTCGAACGGAGCATCCAACCGGTAATCGGCTGATCCGCTCCTAGCCTTCGGAATGTGACAAAACGCCATATCACGTACCTCGCATGCACCACGGCGCTCCTCGGCGCGCTCGTCGGTGCCTCCCCGGCGTCGGCCAACCACCGCATCCACGTCGTCGCGCCGGGCGAGTCGATCCAGAAGGCCGTCGACGCCGCCCACGCCGGCGACACGGTGCTCGTGCTGCCCGGCACCTACCACGAGAGCGTCACGGTGCGGACACCGGAACTGACCCTGCGCGGCATGGGCCGCGGCACGGTGATCAAGCCGGTCCGTGCGAAGGCCGCGCCGGACCTGGGCAAGGCCGTCGTCAACTGCCTCACGGCCGGCAACGGCATCTGCGTGATCGGGGAGAAGAACAAGCCCCTCAAGGACGTCACCGTCGCCGACCTGAAGGTGGAGGGCTTCCCCAAGGTCGGCGTGTTCGCGCTCGGGACCGATCGCCTGACCGTGCAGCGGGTGACCGCCGACGCCAACGGGCAGTGGGGCATCGCCCAGGAGCACTCCACCCGCGGCGTCTTCCGTGGGAACACCGCCCAGGGCAACGGCGACGCGGGCCTGTTCCTCGCCAACAACGTGAAGGCCGAGGTGGGCGCCTCGGACACCAAGGGCACGGTGATCGAGCGTAACCACCTGGAGAACAACCGGATCGGCCTCACCGTCCGCCGGCTGCGGAACCTCACCGTGGCGCACAACTACGTCACCGGCAACTGCGCCGGCATGTTCGTCGTCGGCGACGAGAACAAGCCGAGGGCGGGCGCCCTGACCGTCCGCGACAACCGCGTCGAGCGGAACAACAAGCACTGCGTGAAGACGGCCCGGCTGCCCTTCCTGCAGGGCTCCGGCATCGTGCTGACCGGCGCCGAGAACACCCTGGTCACCCGGAACGTCGTCACCGACCACTCGGGCAGGTCCCCGCTGTCGGGCGGCATCGTCCTGTTCAAGAGCATGGTGGGCGTCACGAGCGAGCGGAACCGGATCACCGGCAACCACCTGGCGAACAACTCGCCGGCGGACCTCGTCAACCAGGAAGCCACGACGAGCGCCAACGCCTTCGACGCCAACACCTGCGGTGCCTCCAAGCCCGCGGGTCTGTGCTGAGCGGACAGCCAACCCCCACCCTCGCAAGGAAGGAAGGCGGCACATGACCGCACCATCCCCCGGGCTCTCGGCTCCTCCCCCAACGCCGCCGCCGTCGATGCGGCTGAGGGAGCTCGTGTTCGGGGCGGCGTGTGCCGCCGCCGTCCGCGCGGCCGCCCGGCTGGGCGTCGCCGACGCGCTCGCCGACACCCCGATGACCGTGGAGGACCTTACAGCCGCGGTGAAGGCCGAGCCGAAGCCGCTGCGCCGGCTGCTGCGCGCCCTGTCCTGCTACGGCGTCTTCGCCGAACACCCCGACGGAACGTTCGGCCACACCGAGATGTCCAGGCTGCTGCGCGAGGACGACCCGAACAGCCTGCGCTGGATCTCCCTGTGGTGCACCGAGCCGTGGACCTGGGACGCCTGGCCGAAACTGGACGAGGCGGTGCGCACCGGCCGGAACGTCGTCGAGGACCTCTACGGCAAGGAGTTCTTCGTCTACCTGAACGAGGACGCCCCGGAGTCGGCCGACGTCTTCAACCGGGCGATGACGACCTCCAGCGAGCAGTCGGCGCGCGATGTCGCCGCGCTGCTGGACCTGTCCGGCGCCTCGTCCGTCGCGGACCTCGGCGGCGGACAGGGGCACGTGGTGGCGAGCCTGCTGGACAAGTACCCCGCGATGGAGGGCTATCTGCTCGACCTGCCGCGGGTGGTGGAGAACGCCGTACCGCGACTGCGCCAGGGCGGTGATCTCGCCGGCCGGGCGCACATCGTGCCAGGAGACATCCGGGAGTCCGTCCCGGTCCGGGCCGACGTCTACATCATCAAGAACATCCTGGAGTGGGACGACGAGTCCACGGCCAGGCTGCTGGGCAACGTCGTCGAGGCGGGCGGTCCCGGCACGCGGGTCGTCGTCATCGAGAACCTTGTCGACGACACCCCGTCGATGCGCTTCAGCACCGCCATGGACCTGCTGCTGCTCGTGAACGTCGGAGGCGCCAAGCACACCACCGACAGCATGGTCGGCCGGCTCCGGGCCGCGGGCCTCACCGTCGGCGACATCCGGCCGGTCAACCCGCACCTGCACGCGTTCGACTGCACGGTCCCCGCGTGAGCCGACTCCCCCGGAGAACACCGGTGCCGGGCCCGCGTCGGACGCGGGCCCGGGCACCGGTGGGCGGAACGGCGGTTCAGTCGCGGGCGTCGCGCTCCCACAGGTAGAAGCGCTGCGCCATCGCGTCCTTCGGGGACCGCCAGGTCTCCGGGTCGTACGCGCTGACGTACGCCGAGAGGCGTTCGCTGATTCCCACGAACTCGGGGTGCGAGGCGACCTTGGCGATGGCCGGTCCCGGCTCGCGTTCCGACTCGACGAGGTGCATGTACACGTCGCCGAACTGGAAGAGGCTGCGCCGGACGACTCCGATGAGGTGCGGCAGCTCACCACGGTCGGACTCCGCGAACACCTTGGCGATGTCGGGGGCGGAACCGGGAGCCATCTTGGCGACGATCAGGGCCTGGTGCACGTGTTTCTCCCGTCGTCCGGGTCAGTCGGCCAGGGCCGGGGCGGGCCGGTGGCCGTCGGCGGCCGCCTTCTCGATCTTGTCCCGGATCAGCGCCATCTGGATCTTCGAGTTCTTGTTGATGTTGTCGGTCATCCAGTCGTCGTCGACCGGCGCGTCCGGCTTCATCGCGAAGTCCTGCGTCCAGATCATCCGGGTGCCGGAGGGAACCTCCTCGTAGCGCCAGTGGATGTTCATGTGGGCGAACGGCCCGGTCTCCACGCGGCGGGCCTTGACGGTGAGGGTGTCGCGGTCCGGCTCCCGCTCGGAGACCCAGCTCCAGACGGTGCCGTTGTCGTCCGGGTGCATGGTCAGCCGGAACGTCGTCCTGTTGCCCTCCCGGGAGAGGACCTCGACGGACGCGTACTCGCTGAACAGCTGCGGCCACCGCTCCAGGTCGTTGGTCATGTCCCAGACCAGGTCCAGTGGGGCGGCGATGGTGATCTCGTTCTGTGTGTGTCCTGCCATCTCAGGCTCCTGCCATGAGGGTGCTGTTGACGAGGTTGAGGAACTGCTGGGGCGTCTTGCAGCGCTCCGCGTCGACCGGCATCGGGGTGCCGTGCAGGTTCTCCAGCTCGCCGACGATGCCGAGCAGGCCCAGCGAGTCGACGCCGAGGACGTCGAAGCCGGTGTCCGGCTTCTCCTGGAGCTGCTGCGGGCTGACGGTGACCCCGGCGGCCTTCTTCATGAGCGCGGCGAGTTCTTCCACGGTGATCTGGGACATGTGCCTTCCTCCTTTGCTGTGCTCACTGCGCGACGCCGTGCCGCAGCACCAGCGCCGAGTTCGATCCCATGAGTCCCCGGCTGAGGACCAGTGCCGTCCGCAGTTCGGCGACCCGGGCGCGGCCGGTCACGAGGTCGAGGTCGTGGCAGACGTCGATGACGTTCGGCGTCGGCGGGATCAGGCCGTGCTCCATCGCGAGCACGGCCGCCGCGGTGTCCAGCACGGGGGCCGCGCAGTACCCCCGGCCGGTTCCGGTCTTCGGTGCGGTGACCGGTACCCGGGTGCCGTGTTCGCCGAGGGCGTCGGCGAGCGCCAGCGCCTCGGCGCGGTCCGCCTCCGGCACCCCGAGGGCGTCGGCGAAGACGACGTCGATCTCCTCGGGCGCGCAGTCGGCCTCCTGCAGGGCCTGCCGGATCGCCTGGGCGAGACCGGCCCGGGACTCCTCCCAGCGGGAGGCGCCGGTGAAGGTCGCCCCGTGCCCGGCGACCAAGGCCCGGACGTCGGCGCCACGCTCGCGGGCCGCCGTCTCCGCCTCCACCACGAGCATCGCGCCGCCCTCGGCCGGCACGAACCCGCAGGCGCCGTCCGTGAACGGGCGGTACGCGCGGGACGGGTCGGCGACCGTGCTCAGCTCCTCGTAGCCGACCTGGCACACCACCGAGTACGGCGCCAGCGGCGCCTCGGTGGAGCCGGCCACGATCATGTCGGTGCCGCGCCGGACCGCCCGTGCCGCGTGCGCCAGGGCGTCCAGACCGCCGGCCTCGTCGGAGGCGACGACCGAGCAGGGGCCCTTGAACTTGCGGCGGATGGAGATCTGGCCGGTGCTGGCGGCGTAGAACCAGGCGATGGACTGGTACGGGCCGACGAACCGGCTGCCCTTGCCCCACAGCTGCTGGAGCTCGCGCTGGCCGAACTCGCCGCCGCCGGACCCTGCCGCGGTCACGACGCCGACGGAGTACGGCTCCTTGGAGGTGTCGGCCGGCCCGAGCCGTGCGTCGTCCAGCGCGAAGTCCGCCGCGGCCATGGCGAAGTGCGTGAACCGGTCGGTCTGGACGAGGAACCGCTCCTCGATCGTCGCCGCCGGATCGAAGCCGCGGACCTCGCCGGCCACTTTCAGCGGAAGGTGCTCACAGCCCTCGCGGGTGAGCCGGTCGAGGACGCTGAGTCCTTCCTGGGTGGCCTTCCAGAACGTGTCGGTGCTGGTGCCGTTGGGCGCGACCACCCCGATGCCGGTGACGGCCGCGCGCCGATCGTGCGGTTCGCTCATCGTGTCCTCACTCCCTGGTTCGGGTCAGGACCACCGCCGACTGGAAACCCCCGAACCCGCTGCCCACGGACAGGACGCTGCTCAGCTTCCGTTCGCGGGCGACGCGCGGGACGTAGTCCAGGTCGCACTCGGGGTCAGGGGTCTCGTAGTTCGCGGTCGGCGGTACGACCTGCTTGGCGAGGGCCAGCACGCAGGCGACCACCTCGATCGCCCCGATCGCCCCGAGCGAGTGCCCCACCATCGACTTGATGGAGCTCATGGGGGTGTCGTAGGCGTGGTGGCCGAGCGCCCGCTTCACGGCCGCCGTCTCGTGGCGGTCGTTCTGCCGGGTGCCGGATCCGTGCGCGTTGACGTAGTCGATGGCCGTGGGGTCCAGCCGGGCGTGGTCCAGTGCCCGGTCGATCGCCCGTGCCATCTCCAGGCCCTCGCTGGTCAGGCCGGTCATGTGGTAGGCGTTGCCGTAGGTGGCGTAGCCGCCCAGTTCGCAGTACACGTGGGCACCGCGCGCCCGGGCGTGTTCCAGCTCCTCCAGGACGAGGACGGCGCCGCCCTCGCCCATGACGAACCCGTCACGGTCGTTGTCGAAGGGTCGGGAGGCGTGGGCGGGGTCGTCGTTGTTCGGGGAGGTGGCCTTGATCGCGTCGAAGCAGGCCATGGTGATCGGGGAGATCGGGGAGTCCGAGGCACCCGCTATGCAGATGTCGGCCCGACCCTCCTCGACGGTGTGGAAGGCGTATCCGACGGCGTCCAGGCCGGAGGTGCAGCCGGTGGAGACGGTCTGCACCGGACCTTGGGCCCCGAACCGTTCCGCCACCGCGGACGCGACCGTGCTGGGCGAGAACGCCCGGTGCAGGTGCGGCTCCGCCTCCCGGTGGTCGACGTCCCAGCGCTGCCCTCGGTGACTGACCAGGACGTAGTCGTGCTCCAGCCGGGTGGTGCCGCCGACGGCGGTGCCCACGGACACCCCGACCCGCCACGGGTTCTCCCGGGCCAGATCGAGGCCCGAGTCCCGGACCGCTTCCTCCCCGGCGACCAGGGCGAACTGTATGTACCGGTCCCCGCGGACGATCTGCTCCTCGTCCAGGCCGTGCGCCGCCGGGTCGAAGTCGCACTCGGCCGCTATCCGCGACCGCAGACCCGCGGGGTCGAAGAAGGTGATGCCCCGCGTCGCGGTCCGGCCGTTGGCCAGCAGGTCCCAGAAAGCCGGTACGCCGATGCCGCCGGGGGCGACGATGCCTATGCCGGTGACCGCCACGCGCCGGGTCATGACCGAACCTGGCCCCGGTCGCGGGCGGCACCGGCCGGGGCGCCCTCCGTGACCACCGCGGCGGCCCCGATGACGTCCGTCTCCTCCGTGTCGACGTGCCCGAGGCTCGGGCGCGGCGCCAGCGGGCCCAGGTGGAAGACGATGCGGGCCTCCACGTCGCCGACGTTGCGGAAGCGGTGACGCATGTGGGCGGGGATCATCAGGCCCTGCTCCGGCCGCAACGGGTGCGGCTCGCCGTCCAGGTCCACCTCCAGCTGCCCGCACACGACGTACACGAACTCCTCGGAGTACGGGTGGTAGTGCTCACCGATGCGGTCACCGGGCTGCACGAGCGCCACGCCCATGAAACCGCTGGTGGCGCCCACCGTCGTCGGGGTGAGCATGGCGCGCAGATCGCCGCCGCGCCGGGTGTTGGGCTCGACCTCGTCGAGGTTCACGATCTTCGGAAGGGGTTTGATCACGGCGTTCCTCCGTGGGGTGTGCTGCGTCGGGCGCACTCAGGCGTCCGGCGAGCGGCGGTCGGTGACGAGTTCCATGCGGGCGGCGGCGCCGTCCAGCAGGGGCTTCGGCGGGGACAGGGCCCCGAACTTCGACAGGGCGGTGTCGGCGTCCACACCGGGGCGCACGTCGATCAGCCGTACGACGACGTCGTCCCGCTGGAAGATCGTGCTGCGCAGTACCGGGCTCGCCGGGTCCTGCGCCGCCTTCTCGTCCTGACGGGCGAGCGCCTCGGCCAGCTGCATGCCCTCGCCCGGGCGGGCGGGGTAGTACAGGGCGTGCCGCTCGCCCTCGGGCAGGTCCTCCACGTTGACGTGGTGCACGGCGGGCAGCGCCGCCCGGGTGAAGAACGCGCGCGCGGAGTCGTCGTCGCTGAGGTCCCGGTCCTGATCCAGATGCGGGTTGATGGCCTCCTCGATCGCCCTCACCTCGGGCTGCCGGGCGACGTGGCGCAGTGCCGCGAGCAGGTCGCCGCGGACCTCGATGGCCCGTACGACCCGGTTGCCGTGCATGAACAGAGAGGTGCGGACCAGATGGGTGTTCTCGTCGACCCGCGTCTCCGGCGGAACGTAGTTCGCGAGGATCTTCGCGACCTCCGGCTCGCTGCCCGGCTTGACCATGAAGGTGAGGGCGTGGCGGATCACGCCGTCGCCGATCCTGGGGGCCACCTGCAGCCGGCGCTCCTCGCCGGCCCTGGCCTCCGCGGCGCCCCACTCGCGGACGATGTGGAAGCGCAGCGAGCGGGTGTCCCGCACGCAGTGGTGCAGCGGCCGCACCATCTGCACGTGCTCCTCGCTGTTCACCCAGGCGAGGAACGGCGGGGCGCTCTCCCACTCACTGGTGATGAGCCATTGGGAGGGATTCTCGATGGACTGGCACAGCTGGTCGCTGACGTGGCCGGGCACCGAGGCCACCTGGCTGCACAGTTGCTCGTATGCCTCCAGGAACTGCTGCTGGGCACCGTCGTATACGTCGACCAGCAGGATGACCCGGAGGCGGGAGCCGTCGAACACGGACTGGGAGACCCGTGCCGTCACCTGTCGCGTCAGCTGCGAAACCTTTTCCGACGTGGTGGTCATGCTGCGCTATCTCCTTCTCTGGAGGCAGAGGCGAACGCCGGTCGCCGATGACGCGACGTCAGCGCTTCTTGATCCTCTGCCGGTCCCCCGGAGTGCGCGACTCGCGTGAACCACGCGGGTGATAGATCACGCGGAAGCCCTTCGAGAGGGCATGAAAAACACCAACACCCCCACCCCCCACCACTGCCTCAGGAGTCCTTGATGCAGCAGAAAGCCGATCACCAGGTTCCCGTCCTCGTCGTGGGCGGCTCTCTGGTGGGCTTGTCCCTCTCCCTCTTCCTGGGCCGTCTCGGCGTCGACCACATGCTCGTCGAGCGGCACGCCGGGACCTCGATCCACCCGCGTGGCCGCGGCAACAACGTGCGGACGATGGAGCTGTTCCGGGTGGCCGGCGTCGAGCCGGACATCAAGACGGCGGCCGCCCTCCTCGCCGGCAACCACGGCATCATGCAGGCCCCGACCCTCGTCGGCGACGCCGGCGAATGGCTGTTCAAGGAGATCGACCCGGGCGGCGGCCTCGCGCGGTTCAGCCCTTCGGGCTGGTGCCTGTGCAGCCAGAACGACCTGGAGCCGGTACTCGTGAAGAGCGCCCGCGCACTCGGCGGCGACCTGCGGTACTTCCACGAGCTGGAGTCCTTCGAGCAGGACCCCGAAGGAGTGACGGCGTTCGTCCGGAACCGCGACAGCGACGAGCTGTACACGGTCCGCGCGGACTACCTGGTCGCGGCCGACGGCCCGCGCAGCCCCGTGCGCAACCGGCTGGGCATCGGGCAGACCGGCCCCGGCGACCTCTTCGCCAACGTGAGCGTCACCTTCCGGTCCAAGCTGCTCGCCGACGTCGTCGGTGACCGGCGGTTCATCTGCTGCTACCTCACCAACCCGGAGGCCGACGGCGCGCTGCTGCCCGTCGACAACAAGGAGAACTGGGTCTTCCACGCCCCTTGGCACCCGGAAAACGGCGAGACGCTGGAGGAGTTCACCGAGGAGCGGCTCCAGCGGCACATCCGTCTGGCCGTCGGCGCACCCGACCTCGACGTCGAGATCACCGGACGGGCGTCCTGGCGCGCCGCCGAACGGGTCGCCGAACAGTACGCCGCCGAACGGGTCTTCCTCGCCGGCGACTCCGCCCACGAGATGTCCCCCACCGGCGCCTTCGGCTCCAACACCGGCATCCAGGACGCCCACAACCTGGCCTGGAAGCTGGCCGCCGTCCTCGACGACTGGGCCGGTCCCGGGCTGCTGCAGACGTACGACGCCGAGCGCCGGCCGGTCGCGCTGGCGACCAGCGAACGTGCCTCGTCGCGCTCCGTGGAGCACAGCCACCCCGGTTTCGCCCCGCCTCCCGGCATCGGCGGCGGCAAGCGCGGCGGCATCCTCAACGTCGTCCTCGGCTACCGCTACCCGCAGGGCGCCGTCGTGGGGGCCGACCCGTCGCAGCCGATCGTGCCCGACGGGATGAACATGTCCGCGGAGCCGGGCAGCAGGGCGCCGCACATGTGGCTGCGCCGCGCGGGCGAACAGGTCTCCACGCTCGATCTCTACGAGCGTTCACTGGTGCTGCTGTGCGACGCCGGGTCGAGCGCGGGCGCGGCCTGGCACGCCGCCGCCGTGCGCGTCGCCGGCACGGACGGTGTCCGGCTGGACGCCTACCGCATCGGCGCGGGCCCGGAGGCCGAGTTGGCGTACGACGCGGAGGGCGACGACTGGACGGCGGTCCACGGCACGACGGCCGACGGGGCGGTGCTGGTGCGGCCCGACGGGTTCGTGGCCTGGCGCTCGACGGGCGCCGCGACGGACCCGGAGGCCGAGCTGCGCCAGGTCCTGACGACGGTGCTGCACCGACGCTGATCCTGGCGTGAACGAGCCGAAGGCCACCGGCACCGGGGAGTGCGGGTGGCCTTCGGCGTGTGGAGGGGGTGATCTCTGGGGGCGGCGAGTGCGGGTCCCTGCCGGGGGCTGTGCGTCGAGCGGCCGGATCCCCGCCGGGAGGCTGCGCGCCGAGCGGCGGAACCCCCGCCGGGGGAGGCTGCGCGCCGAGCGGCCGGATCCCCGCGGGGAGTCGTCGGCGTAGAGCGACGGGATCCCCACCAGGCGGCCTGAGCGTCGGGAGGGCTCGTCCTCGCCGGGCGGCTGCGCGCCGGGGGGCCGGAGCCTCGCCGGGAGTCGTCGCCGTGGAGCGACGGGATCCCCGCCGGGTCGGTCGCCGACAATGAGCGACCGGGTCCCGCTGGGGGCCGTCGGCGTCGGGTGATCGGGCCCCGACCGGGAGGGCCGTCGAGCCTCGATCAGCCGGATGCCCGCCGGGACGGCCGTCGGCCCTTGAGCACCGGACGCCCACCGGATGACCGTCGGCGTCGAGCCCTCGGATCCCTGTCGGGGCGGCCGTCGGCATCGAGCAGTCGGACGTCCGTCGTGATCGGCCTCGGCATCGAGCAGTCGGACGTCCGTCGTGGTCGGCCTCGGCGTCGAGCAGTCGGACGCCCGCCGTGGTCGGCCTCGGCGTCGAGCAGTCGGACGCCCGCCGTGATCGGCCTCGGCGTCGAGCAGTCGGACGCCCGCCGTGATCGGCCTCGGCGTCGAGCAGTCGGACGCCCGCCGTGATCGGCCTCGGCGTTCGAGTGGGCGGCTCCCCGCCGGGACGGCCTCGGCCGCGAGCGGGTGGATGCGTGGTGTCAGATGCGTACTTCGACCGTCCTGGCGAGCCGGTCGTGCAGGCCCCGGCCGTCGCGGTCCCAGATCAGCGCGGGTACGGCGAGGCAGAGCAGGACCGTGCGCAGCAGGGCGCGGCCCGGGTGGACGGTGCCGGTGTCGACGGCGACCACCCGCAGCCCGAAGAGGCGCTTGCCCGGGGTCAAACCGATCGTGCCGACGGTCAGCACGCTCATGACGAAGAAGATCAGCAGCGCCCAGTTGCCGGTCGTCTGGCCGTAGCCGCCCGTGATCAAGCTGTATGCGATCAAGAGGCACAGACCCCAGTCGACGGCCAGCGCACCGAGCCGCCGGCCCGGGCGGGCGATCGAGCCCGGCCCGCTCTCCGGCAGACCGAGCTGCTCGCCCCGGTAGCCGAAGTCCGCACCGGCGTCCTCCATGGCCGCACGGGGGCCGGACAGCCATGATCCGATTGCTTGCCTCTTGTCCACCCGACAACGGTACTGCGCCCGGGATTGACCGGGGTATGCCGGGGTCGGTCCGCGTTACGGTGGAACGGAGCCGGTTAACTTCTGCGAAACAAATGGGTCACGCCCGAGAAATGACGCGTCCCTAGGGTCGTCGTCAGCGTGTGCCACCGCACTGGCCGCACGAACGAACTACCACCCCGGCGGGACGGTCGGGAGTAGGAGGAGCTGGATGTTCCAGAACGCCGACGAGGCCAAGAAGTTCATCGCGGACGAGGACGTCAAGTTCGTCGACGTCCGCTTCTGCGACCTGCCGGGCGTCATGCAGCACTTCACAGTGCCCGTCGAGGCGTTCGACCCGGACGACGAGCTCGCCTTCGACGGATCCTCGATCCGCGGCTTCCAGGCCATTCACGAGTCCGACATGGCCCTGCGCGCCGACCTGTCGACCGCCCGCGTGGACCCGTTCCGCCGCGACAAGACGCTCAACATCAACTTCTTCATCCACGACCCGATCACGGGCGAGCAGTACTCCCGTGACCCGCGCAACGTGGCGAAGAAGGCCGAGGCGTACCTGGCGTCGACCGGGATCGCCGACACCGCGTACTTCGGTCCGGAGGCCGAGTTCTACGTCTTCGACAGCGTCCGCTTCAAGACGTCCGAGAACGAGTCCTTCTACCACATCGACTCCGAGGCGGGCGCCTGGAACACCGGCGCGCTGGAGGACAACCGCGGGTACAAGGTCCGCTACAAGGGCGGCTACTTCCCGACCCCGCCGGTCGACCACTTCGCCGACCTGCGCGCCGAGATCTCCCTGGAGCTGGACCGGGCCGGCCTGAAGGTCGAGCGCCAGCACCACGAGGTCGGCACCGCCGGCCAGGCCGAGATCAACTACAAGTTCAACACGCTGCTCGCCGCCGCCGACGACCTCCAGCTCTTCAAGTACATCGTGAAGAACGTCGCCTGGCGCAACGGCAAGACCGCGACCTTCATGCCGAAGCCGATCTTCGGTGACAACGGCTCGGGCATGCACGTCCACCAGTCGCTGTGGAGCAACGGCGACCCGCTGTTCTACGACGAGCAGGGCTACGCCGGCCTGTCGGACACCGCCCGCTACTACATCGGCGGCATCCTCAAGCACGCCCCGTCGCTGCTCGCCTTCACCAACCCGACGGTGAACTCCTACCACCGTCTGGTCCCGGGCTTCGAGGCGCCGGTCAACCTGGTGTACTCGCAGCGCAACCGTTCCGCCGCGATGCGCATCCCGATCACGGGCTCCAACCCGAAGGCCAAGCGCGTCGAGTTCCGCGCCCCGGACTCCTCCGGCAACCCCTACCTCGCCTTCTCCGCCCTGCTCCTCGCGGGCCTGGACGGCATCAAGAACAAGATCGAGCCGGCCGAGCCGATCGACAAGGACCTGTACGAGCTGGCTCCCGAGGAGCACGCGAACGTCGCGCAGGTCCCGACCTCGCTCGGCGCCGTCCTCGACCGCCTGGAGGCCGACCACGAGTTCCTCCTCCAGGGCGACGTCTTCACGTCCGACCTGATCGAGACGTGGATCGACTACAAGCGCACCAACGAGATCGCCCCGCTGCAGCTGCGTCCGCACCCGCACGAGTTCGAGCTGTACTTCGACGTGTGACAGTTCGACGCGTGATCGATCCGATGCCGTGAGGCCGGATGCCCGGAGGGCCGCCACCTGAGCAGTTCAGGTGGCGGCCCTCCGGCGTTCGCCTCCGGACCCGCGGCGCCGCTGCCGCCGCTACCGCCGTCAGCGGACCACGATCACTACGGGGCCACCGCCGAAGCGGTTGAAGTGGTCGTAGTAGCCGTAGTGGTCGAAGAAGCCGTACCGGTCGTAGTAGTCGTTGTCCCACCAGTCGTCGTCGCCCCAGTTCGAGGGGACGCTGGTCGGGGTGGCTGCCGAGGCCGTGCCGGCTGTGCCGATCGCGGCGCCCCCGGCCATCAGCACGCCGATGGCGGACACTGCGAGGAGGCGTCGGGCGCGTGGTGCTTTCATCGAGAACCTTCCTTCCATCCCATCGCGCGAAGCACGAGCCGGACGGATGGCCGCAGCCGCCGGGGAGAGCGTACGGCGCGGTCGTCGGTGTCGCCGCCTGTGGAGGCGTGCGTATCAGCCGCGGTCCGTGTGGCATGTGGGCTGTCGGTTGTGAGGGGGCATCCCTCCTGCGGAGGGCGTATCCCGGAGTACAGCTCCCTCTAAAAGGCTAAACCCCCCACCGATCACTCGGCATCCCGAACCATGCGGGACCATGGCCTTGGAGACGGTTGTTCGAGAGAGGCAGACGGGGATGTCCGAACAGGACGACGCGGAGCGGGAGTTCGACCTGAGGTGGGCGGACGACGCGCGGCACAAGGAGCCCTCGGCGCGGGCCCGGATGCTCGCCGCGCGCTGGAAGCACGACCCGCCCGGACCGGTACCGTTCCGCGCCGACCCCGACCACGTGACCCGGCCCAGGTCGCCATGGCTGTCGACGGTCGTGGTGCTGGGCTGCGTGGCGGCGGTGATCCTCCTCCTCGGATACATCAACTTCCGGGCGCCGTACTAGTCCGCGGCCCCAGTCCGCGGCGCCGTACGTGTCGCGCGTCCGGCGGGTGCGGTTCCTCGGGGGTCCACCCGAAAAGTGCAGGTCGGAGCTGTGGCGGACCGCTGTGCCGTGGGTCGTGATCGCGCCCGCCGGGCGGTTGACGGGCCGCCTCGGGCCTGAGCGGTCCCGGCACGGCCGGTCGCCGCTCTGCGGCTGCCCGACGCGTGCGACCGCGTCGCGCCGCTGCGGGCCCGTCGCGCCGCTGCGGGCCGCCGTCGGCCTGAGGGGCCGGTGTGGGCTTTGCACGGTTGAGGGGTGATCGCTACCGGCTGTTGGGGTGTGCGGGTGCACACTGGCAGTGGGCAAGGGCTTGACCGCGGGTGGTGCGGGGTGATGCAGATGCACAGCCGCTTCCGGAGCGACCGGCGGCTGACCGTGCGGATGACGGTCACGTTGTTCCTCCTCGGGTTGTTGTACGTGGCGTTCGTCGCCGCGTTGATCGCCCTGCTGAAGTCCTGGGTGCTGGTCGTGGTGATCGCGGCGGCGCTGCTGGGGGCGCAGTACTGGTTCTCCGACCGGATCGCGCTCTACGCGATGCGGGGGCGGGTCGTGGAGCGGGACGAGTACCCGCAGCTGCACGGCGTCGTCGACCGGCTGTGCGCGGTCGCGGACATGCCCAAGCCGGTGGTCGCCGTGTCCGACATGGAGATGCCGAACGCGTTCGCGACCGGGCGGAACCCCGACAACGCGGTGATCTGCGTGACCACCGGGCTGCTGCGGCGGCTGGAGCCGGCGGAGCTGGAAGGGGTGCTCGCGCACGAGCTGTCCCACGTGGCGCACAAGGACGTCGCCGTGATCACGGTCGCGTCGTTCCTGGGCGTGATCGCGGGGCTGATCGTGCGATTCGCCTTCTACTCGCAGCTGTTCGGCGGAGGGCGGCGCGACCAGAACACCGCCGTGGTCTTCCTGGGGATCATGGCTGTCTCCGCCGCCGTGTACGCGATCAGCTTCCTGCTCATCAGGGCGCTGTCGCGGTACCGGGAGCTGGCCGCCGACCGGGCGGCGGCGCTGCTGACGGGGCGGCCCTCGGCGCTGGCGTCCGCGCTCACCAAGGTGACCGGGGACATCGCGCGCATCCCGACGAAGGACCTGCGGACCGCGCAGGCCTTCAACGCCTTCTACTTCACCCCGGCGCTCGGCCGTGGACCGGATGTCGCGCGGCTGTTCTCCACCCACCCGAGCCTGGAGGAGCGGATCGAACAGCTGGGGCGGATCTCCGCCGAACTGGGCGAGGCGACGGCTCCCCGGAAGGCGTGAGCATGGGACTGCTGGACATCCTGCTCGGTCGTACGAAGGCGGTGACGCCCGACCTCGACCAGTTGTTCGCGCTGCCCTCGGCGGCGGTGACGCTGCAGGCGGCGGCGTCCTTCACACCGACCGGGCACGGCGCGGTGTGCTTCGCGACGGTCGAGGGGGCCGCGTTCGACCAGACGCACCGGGAGGTGCGGGCGCTGCTGGACGCGGACACCGAGCGGACCGGGCCGCCGGTGGAGCTGGAGCAGGACGCGTACGGGTACTCCTGGCTGGTGTCCCGCCGCGCCCCGGACGAGCTGCCGCTGCTGGTCAACGACCTGCACGCGGTGAACGACTCCATGGAGATCAACGGTTTCGGCCCGCAACTGCTGTGCTCGCTGGCGGGCTTCCGGGATCCCTCGGGACGACGTCTGGCGCTGGTCTATCTGTACAAGCGCGGCACGTTCTACCCGTTCGCGCCGCTGCCCGGTGCGGGGCAGCGGCGCGACAACGCGCTGGAACTCCAGGTCAAGGCCGCGCTGGCCGGTGATCTGCGGATCGAGCAGGACCTGGGGCGGTGGTTCCCGGTGTGGGGCGCACCGGGGCTGTGATCCCGTCCTACTTGGCCCGCTCCCGCTGCTGACGGCGGGCCTCCAGCGGACGCTCCCGACGGTAGCGGCGCTCCCACTTGGCCTGCTGGTCGCGGCGCTCCCGGTATGCCTGGTAGGACGCGGGCGGGGGCGGGGGCGGAGTAGGGGTCGAGGGGGTGGAGGACGCGTCGCGCCCGTACTGCGCGTAGAGGAAGAGCAGGGCGACGGCGGCGAGCCAGTAGAGGTGGTTTCCGAATCCCAGGACGACCAGGACGACCGTCCCGGAGATGACGATGGTGCCCATGACGGGACTCCCTGGGAGGTGGATGTGCGGTGCGACGAGCGTAGCGCCGGGGGTGTCGGGGGCCGCATCTCATTTTCTGCGGCCGGACGCTCCCGCGACGCCAATTGTTGCGGCCGAGGGCGGCGCACCGTGAGTGAATGACGTCATGAGCGACCTCCCGCCCTCCTCCGAGTTCGACGACTTCACCGACGCGACCGATTCCACCGGCTCCCACGACCTGGGCCTACGAGGGCGTGCGGTGCTCGCCGTGCCGGGCACGGACGCGGTCGTCCCGTCGGCGGTGAGGGAGGCGGTCCAGGACGCCCTGGCCACCCGCGCCCGGTACACCCGTTTCGAACTGCCGGCCGACCACTCACCGGGCCTGTGGAGGGGTACGTCGTCGAGGGCGACGCCGAGTCGGTGACCGGGCCCGTCGAGCCGTGGGCCGCGCTGCTGCCCGCTCTCGACCCCACGGCGGTGGGCCGGCAGCAGCGCGACTGGTTCCTCTCCCCCGAGCTGCGGCCCGCCCTGTTCGACCGCAGCGGCGACGTCGGGCCGACGGGGAGATCGTCTGGCGGGCGCTGGAGGAGGAGGGCGTGGGGCGGGAGGCGCCGGCGGCGATCGAGTGGAGGCGGCACGACTGCGCCAGTGGGTGAGGGCCATACGGATCACACCACGCTTCCGGACGCCGCCGGAGCGGGAGTTGGCGGCGGGGTGAGGGGGCGCGGCGCTTCGGGACGTCGGGCCTCGGGCGTCCAGCGGACCGGCCGTCATGCCTGGTCAGGACGGTGAGGGTCGGCGTCGGCCGCCGCGCGAACACGCCGCGCGTACACGCCGGGCGAGGACGGGCGGCGTGCGGACGGGGTGGCGAGGCCGGCGCCGGGCGTCGTCGTGGACGGACGGCGCCCGGCGCCACGGATCAGCGGGTGTACCGCAGCAGCGCCCGCACCATGTGACACGTCGTGTCGGACGGCGGGTGGACGCCGATGAGCTCCGCGGTGCTGCGGATCGTCTTGTTGCGCGCCTGGTTCGGCACGTACACCCCCGAGTCGAGCAGCGCGATCGCAAGGCGCAGGGCCTTGAGCCGGCGGTTGTGCGAGATGTACCACTCACGCGGACGCCCCGGCGGCAACGGCCGCTTCTCCACGGGTGCGTAGGGAAGGTCGAGCAGGACGGGGCGCTTCGCGGTGGACTGGGTCGGCAGCGGCTTCGGCTTCAGTGCGGCAGCGGGCACGGGCATCCTCCTGTCGCGGTCGGGGCGTCGGCCGGACACCCCGGCGACACCCTCGAACACTGCTTCTATTCTACTGGCCCCCACTGACAAAAGCCCCTGGCCACAAGGGCTTTCGGGGGTGCAGTGACACACGTGGAAGACGAGTTTTCCGGGGCCCTCCCGGCGTACCGTGGCGGCATGGAGATCTGGATCAACCCCGCCTGCTCGAAGTGCCGCAGCGCCGTGAAACTGCTCGACGCCGAGGGTGCCGACTACACCGTCCGCCGCTATCTGGAGGACGTACCGACCGAGGACGAGATCCGCGCCGTGCTCGACCGACTGGGCCTGGAACCCTGGGACATCACACGGACCCAGGAGGCCGTCGCCAAGGAGCTCGGCCTGAAGGAGTGGCCGCGCGACGCCACCACGCGCGACCGCTGGGTGACGGCCCTCGCCGAACACCCCAGGCTCATCCAGCGGCCCATCATCACCGCGGACGACGGCACGGCGGTCGTCGCCCGCACCGACGAGGCCGTGCGGGACGCGCTGTCCCGCTAGCACCTTCCGTGTGACGCAGGTTACTTGCCGATACTTCCGTAACCACTGAGTAACCCCGTTCGGGATCTCGTACATAGCGGCGTACGCTCCCCTACCTCCCAGGAGGCGCGCATGTCGCGCAGGAGAACTCTCAGCACGAGGAAGAAGCTGGCCCTGCTGGTCAGCGCGGCGTCGGTGGCGGGCGGTGGCGCCTTCGTCATGGCGAGCACGTCGAACGCCGCGCAGTCCGCGGCGGACTCGACGGTCTGCCAGGGGCTCGCCACCGCCCTCGGCAACAACCAGCGGTTCATCGAGGGCCAGCGGGCCAACCCGGACGCGCAGTCCGCGGCCCGGATCGCCAACCGCGAGGCCGTCATCGCCCAGATCCAGCGTCAGCAGGAAGCGTCCGGATGCGAGGTCGGGGAGTCGGCTCAGGGCTCCCAGACGGCGCAGCCCGGACAGGGCGCGGGCGCGGGACAGCAGGGCGCCGACCAGCAGGCCGGAGGCGGCGGCGCCGGGCAGTCCGCACCGCCCTCCGCGCCCGCCGCCCCGGGCGACGGCGGTGGCGCCGCCACCGGGGAGCAGGTCTGCAACGGCTCCACCGTGACCCTCTCCGGCGAGGGCGGTGCCCCGGCCGCGTCGAGCAACCAGTTCCCGGCGGGGACGAAGCTGAAGGTCACCAACCTGGACAACAACAAGTCCACGACGGTGGAGGTCACGTCGGTCTCCGGCAGCTGTGTCCTGCTCAACAACGCGGCCTTCGAACAGGTCCGGGAGCCCGGCAAGTTCCTGATCCGCCGGGCCGTGATCGAGAAGGTGGGGTGAGGCTCGGCAGTCCGGGAAACGGATGAGGCGGCGGCCCGGTTCGGGCGGTGCGGCATGCGGCAAGGCGTGGTGCGAGACGTCCGGCAGCACGGCGGTCGCGACCCACGGCAGCAGCGCACCGGCCCCGGCAGCCACCTCGTCCGCGACGCGCGTCCCCCTCGGCCGGGCGAGACCCGGCCCCTGGGGAAGGGTCCTGCTGTTCGCGGCCACGAGCAGCAGGACCGGCACGTCCGGACCGCGCCGAGGCAGGCGGCCGCCTCCTGCAGGCGTAGCCGCCGGTCGGGGTCCGACGGGACGCCCCCGCAGCTCCGTACCCAGGCGGACCGGCAACCGTCACTACCTGCCCCGTCGCAGCGGACCGGTCACCATCCCCCCCAACCCCATCGCATACGAGTCGCCCCACCACCCCCCGCCGCCGCGTGCACGAACGCGCGATCGCGTCGGTTCTGCGCACGCGGCGCGGCCTCACAGCGTGAGGCGGGCCACAGTACGACCAGGTAACACGGGGTTCACAAACGGGCAATGATCGGGAAATCGCCTGTTGACAGGCTGCCGGGCAGGCAGAACGCGGCGCCCGGTGCCGCAGCGCCGCAGCACCCGCAAGCGCGCCCAGACCCACCCCCGAAGGATGTGGCCCGTGACCTTCAAGGCTGAGTACATCTGGATCGACGGCACCGAGCCGACGGCCAAGCTTCGTTCCAAGACGAAGATCCTGGCCGACGCGGCCAAGGGCGCCGAGCTGCCGATCTGGGGCTTCGACGGGTCCTCCACCAACCAGGCCGAGGGCCACGCGTCGGACTGTGTGCTGAAGCCGGTCTTCTCCTGCCCGGACCCGATCCGCGGCGGTGACGACGTCCTGGTCCTGTGCGAGGTCCTCAACACGGACATGACCCCGCACCCGTCCAACACGCGTGCCGCGCTGGCCGAGGTCGCCGAGAAGTTCGCCGCGCAGGAGCCGATCTTCGGCATCGAGCAGGAGTACACCTTCTTCGACGGCTCCCGCCCGCTCGGCTTCCCCGAGGGCGGCTTCCCGGCCCCGCAGGGCGGCTACTACTGCGGTGTCGGCGCCGACGAGATCTTCGGCCGCGAGATCGTCGAGGCCCACCTGGAGAACTGCCTGAAGGCGGGCCTGGGCCTGTCCGGCATCAACGCCGAGGTCATGCCCGGCCAGTGGGAGTTCCAGGTCGGCCCGCTCGCCCCGCTGGAGGTCTCCGACCAGCTGTGGGTGGCCCGCTGGCTGCTCTACCGCACCGCCGAGGACTTCGGCGTCTCCGCCACCCTCGACCCCAAGCCGGTCAAGGGCGACTGGAACGGCGCCGGTGCGCACACCAACTTCTCGACGAAGGCGATGCGCGAGGGCTACGACGCGATCATCACCGCCTGCGAGGCACTCGGCGAGGGCTCCAAGCCGCTCGACCACGTCAAGAACTACGGCGCCGGCATCGACGACCGTCTGACGGGTCTGCACGAGACCGCCCCGTGGGACAAGTTCTCCTACGGCGTCTCCAACCGCGGCGCCTCGGTCCGTATCCCGTGGCAGGTCGAGAAGGACGGCAAGGGCTACATCGAGGACCGTCGCCCGAACGCCAACGTCGACCCCTACGTGGTGACCCGCCTGCTGGTCGACACCTGCTGCTCCGCCCTGGAGAAGGCCGGCCAGGTCTGATCCGCGCGACTCGATCGGAGGGCGCCCACCGACTCGGTGGGCGCCCTCCCGCGTGCGGGACGACCTTTTTCGGCCAAGGGCGAGTCCGAGGGGTGAGAGAGGGGTCTGGTTCCGGGCGGGGGTCTGCTTCAATGGGGCCATGGTCGGCTTCCAGAAGTACTCCGCGACGGGTCGCCATGACCTCGAGCCCTTCTGGCCTTCCCGTCAGCACCACGACTTCGACCGGGTGTGTTGCCGCGCGACGACCGCGCCGGCCCTCTGACGCCGTACACACCGGCCCTCGGCCAGCGCGACACGGCAGCACGTCCCCCGACGGACCCCTCGCGCGAAAGAGCTGACCTCCCATGGCGACCCCTGGTTCCCTGTCCCGTTCCGCCTCCCGTCCCTTGCCCCCCGCCCCCGCCGCCGTTCCCCATCCCTCCCGGCACCGGCTGCGAGCCGTCGAACCGGACGACGTAAGAGGGGTGACGGACCTCCTTCCGCCGGGCGCGACCTGGCTGCCGGCACCGCAGGACACCCTGCCCTCGCTCCCCGGCCGGCCGCCGATGGTCGGATACCTGGTGCTCGTCCCCGCCGACCAGCAGCCGCCCTTCCTCCAGGTGGCGGTGGCCGACCGGCCGACGGCGGCGGAAACCCACGCCGACGCGGACACCGACACCGGCACCGGTTCGGACCCGCTCATCCGCATCGACGCCCTGCGCCGTACCGCCGAGGTGGCGGGGCGGGAACTCGACCTCACCTACCTGGAGTTCGAGCTGCTCGCCCACCTGGTCGCGCACCCGCACCGGGTGCACACCCGTGACCAGCTGGTCACCACGGTGTGGGGCTACGGGCACGTGGGCGACGGCCGCACCGTCGACGTCCACATCGCCCGCCTGCGCCGCAAGCTGGGCGCGGAACACCGGCAGGTGATCCTCACCGTCCGCCGGGTCGGCTACAAGTACGTTCCGCCGACGCGGGTCTGACCACCTGTCGGCACCGGTTCGGCCGCCTGCCGACGCCGACGCGCACGGCTCCACCCGCCGCCCGCGTCTGCCCTCGGCAGATCCCGCTTCCCCCGGCGCCCCGCCGCGGGCACAGTCAGCCGCATGAGACTGCTGATGCTGGGTGGTACGGAGTTCGCGGGCCGGGCCGTCGTGGAGGCCGCCCTCGGGCGGGGCTGGGACGTCACCGTCTTCCACCGGGGGAAGCACGCCGCCCCGCCCGGCGTGCGGGAGGTGCTGGGCGACCGCACCGCGCCCGGCGGACTGGTCGGGCTGGAGGCCGGCGACTGGGACGCCGTCGTCGACACCTGGTCGGCAGCGCCCCGGGCGGTGCGGGACGCGGCGCGGCTGCTGCGGGGCCGCGCCGGCCGGTACGCGTACGTGTCGAGCTGCTCCGTGTACGCCTGGGCCCCGCCCGCCGGTTACACCGAGGACGCGCCCCTGGTCGACGGCGCCGAGGCCGGCGCGGACCACACCGACTACGCCCGCGACAAGCGGGGCGGCGAGCTGGCCGCCGTCGAGGCCTTCGGCGCGGAGCGCTCGCTGCTGGTGCGGTCCGGGCTGCTGCTCGGGCCCTACGAGAACGTCGGCCGCCTGCCCTGGTGGCTGAACCGCGTCGCCCGTGGCGGGCCGGTGCCGGCGCCGGGTCCGCGGGAGCTGCCGGTTCAGTTCCTCGACGTCCGCGATCTCGCCGAATGGATTCTGGACGCGGTGGAGCGGGAGCGCGGCGGACCGTACAACCTGAACGGTCCCCGCGGGCACACCACCATGGGCGAGCTGCTGCGGGCCTGCGTGCGGGTGACCGGCGGCGCGGCGCGGCTGCGCTGGACCGAGCCCGAGCGTGTGCTGGAGGCGGGGATCGAGCCGTGGAGCCAGTTGCCGGTGTGGGTGCCGCCGGGCAGCGAGCTGCACGACGCCCTGCACGGCGCGGACGTGTCCCGGGCGCTCGCCGCGGGACTGCGCTGCCGGCCGGCCGACGAGACCGTGGCCGACACCTGGCGGTGGCTGCGAGACATCGGCGGAACGGCCCCGCAGCGGCCGGACCGGCCCCCGGTGGGCCTGGAGGCGGAACTGGAGGCGAGGCTGCTCGCGGGCGACGGAGACGTACTGGAGGGTGAAGGCGCACCGGGTGGATGAGAAGTACCGGGGGTTGAGGCGTACCCAGCCACGGAGACGTACCGAGCGGTGAAGGCGCACCGAGCGGCGGAGACATACCGAACGGCGCAGGCACACCAACCGGCGGAGACATACCGAACGGCGCAGGCACACCAACCGGCGGAGGCGTACCGGGCGGCGGGGGTGTACCTGGCGACACCCCTGACCGGGGCCCCGGCCCCGTGACCCCCGCACTCCCGCTGCACCAGACTGACGCCATGACCATCGAGACCAGCGGCATCACAGGCGGCGGCACGGGGCGGACGCGCGGGATCGCGCGGGCCGCGGTGCGGGGGCTCGCGCTGGCACTGGTGTCCCTCCCGGGCGCGGTGCTCTGCCTGACCCTCTCCGCCGTGTCCATCGCGTTGATACCGATCGGCGTCGGCATCGTCACCACCCCGTGGGTCCTCCGGGGCGTAAGGGTGTTCGCGGATTGGCGGCGGCTGCTGGCGGCGCAGTGGGGCGGCGTGCGGATCCCTCCGTCGTACCGGCCGCTGCCGAAGGACGCCAATCCCTGGGCGCGCACCTTCGGGATGCTGGCGGATCCGGCGACCTGGCGCGATCTGCGGTGGCTGCCGGTGGACATGACGGCCGGCTTCCTCACCGCGCTGCTGCCGACCGTGCTGCTGCTCTACCCGGTGGAGGGGTTCGCGCTGGCGATCGGGCTGTGGCGGGTGTTTCCGGACGGCTACTGGTACGGGTTCGTGCCGGTGACCGGGCAGGCCTCCGCGTTCGGCGCCGCGGCCCTGGCCGCCGTCCTGCTGCTGTTCGGGCACCATTTCGCGCCCCGTCTGCTGGCCGCGCACTTCGCGCTCACCCGGGCCGTGCTGGGCTCCTCGCAGGGGGAGCTGGCCGAGCGGGTGCGGGTGCTGACCGAGACCCGGCAGGTCGCCGTGGACGCATCGGCCGCCGAACTGCGCCGCATCGAACGGGACCTGCACGACGGGGCACAGGCCCGGCTGGTCGCGATGGGCATGGACCTGGGCACCGTCGAGATGCTGCTGGACAAGGACCCGGCGAAGGCGAAGGAGCTGCTCGCCCAGGCCCGCCGGTCCTCCGCCGACGCCCTGGCCGAGCTGCGCGACCTGGTGCGCGGCATCCACCCTCCGGTGCTCGCCGAACGCGGTCTCGGTGACGCCGTAAGGGCGCTGGCGCTTCGGCTGCCGGTCGCCACCGAGGTGACGGTGGAGCTGGACGGGCGGGCGCAGCCGCCGGTGGAGTCGGCGGCGTACTTCGCGGTCAGCGAGGTGCTCACCAACGCCGTCAAGCACGCGGACGCCGACCGGATCTGGGTCGACCTGCACCACACCGACGGAATGCTGCGGATCGCGGTGACCGACAACGGCAGGGGCGGCGCGGTCATCGGCGCGGGTTCGGGGCTGGCCGGGGTGGAGCGGCGGCTCGGTACATTCGACGGCGTCCTGGCCGTCAGCTCTCCGGCGGGCGGCCCCACCATGGTCACCCTGGAGATCCCGTGCGCGTTGTCCTAGCCGAAGACCTGTTCCTGCTGCGCGACGGGCTGGTCCGGCTGCTCCGGGCCTACGACTTCGAGATCGCCGCGGCCGTGGAGAGCGGGCCCGAGCTGGACCGGGCGCTGACCGAGCTGAAGCCGGACGTGGCGGTGGTGGACGTACGGCTGCCGCCCACGCACACCGACGAGGGCCTGCAGTGCGCGCTGCGGGCCCGCCGGGACAGGCCGGGGCTGCCGGTGCTGGTGCTCTCGCAGCACGTGGAGCAGCTGTACGCGCGTGAGCTGCTCGCCGACGGCAGCGGCGGGGTGGGGTACCTGCTGAAGGACCGGGTGTTCGACGCGGACCATTTCGTGGACGCCGTACGACGGGTCGCGGCGGGCGGTACGGCGATGGATCCGCAGGTCATCCAGCAGCTGCTGGCCCGGCGGGCGGCCGACGACCGGCCGCTGGCCCGGCTCACACCGCGTGAGCTGGAGGTGCTGGAGCTGATGGCGCAGGGGCGGTCCAACGCGGCGATCGCGACGCACCTGGTGGTGACGGAACGGGCGATCGCCAAGCACACCTCCAACATCTTCGCCAAACTGGGCCTGGAGGTGTCCGACGACGACAACCGTCGCGTCCTGGCGGTTCTCGCGTATCTCGACCACGGTCGCTGAAAACGGACCCGCTCGCTCACCGGCCGTGGGGGAATAGCAACTACCGGTATTTCAGGGGCGGTTGAGTCCACAGACCCCGCACGAATTCCGCATCGATTTCCGGGACGGCTGAACACCCGTGGGACGGCCCGCGTACTTGAGGGAGCCGCTTCACTCCTGTCGGGCGCCTCGATGCTGCCCCGCAAGGAAGTCAGAGGAGTTCCATGGGACGCAACACACGAAAACGCCGTACGCCGCTGGCCACGAAGGCCATTGCCGCATCGGCGGCCCTAGCGCTCGGTGGGGGCGGGCTGATCTGGGCCAACTTCTATGCCTCGGCGCACGAGGAGAGCGACGGGTCGAACCGGACGACGGCGACCGCGGCCCAGGTGGCCACGATCGACTGCCCCGACGTCGGCCAGCAGCTCTCCCAGGTGCCGGACCAGGCCCGTGGGGAGGTGGACGGCGAACTGGCGACGCTGGACCAGCAGATCACCGAGGCCTACCAGCGGCTCGCGACCACGCGCGACGCGCAGGCCGGGGACGGCAGTTACGTCCAGAACACCATCCTCGGGCCGCTCGAGGACCGGCGGCAGGTGATCATCGACCGGATCCAGCTGGAGATCAACCGGGCCGGCGGCAGCGCCCCCGAGCAGCTGGACAGCCTCTCCCCCTGCACCGGCAAGCCCGCCGAGACCACCGACGGCGAGCAGGACCAGGCCGGTGACGGCCAGCAGGACGGCGGAGACCAGGCCGGTGACGGCCAGCAGGACGGCGGAGATGCCGGTGACGGCCAGAACGGCGACGGCCAGCAGGACGGCAACGGCGGCCAGGCCGGCAACGGCCCGGTGGCCGCGGACTTCCAGGACATCACCACCGTCCAGCCGAACTCCCGCAACCTGCCGAACGGGCTCGCCGCCAACGGCCGCGGCGGTTCGCGGGGCAGCTTCACCACGAAGTGCGGCACGAACTCGAACGACAACCACAACACGGACAACGTGATCGTCGCCCCGGGTGTCACCAACGGCGCCCACCACCTGCACGACTACGTCGGCAACCAGAGCAACGACGCGTTCGCCAGTGACGACGACCTGGCGGCGGCCCAGACCACCTGCCAGAACCAGGGCGACAAGTCGTCGTACTTCTGGCCGGTGCTGCGGCTGCAGGACGGCTCCCAGGACTTCGACCAGAACAACGCCGGCGGCGGCACCGAGGGCAACGTGGGGCGGATCCTGGAGCCCAAGGTGGCCCAGCTGAAGTTCGTCGGCAACAGGACGGGCCCCGTCGTCGCGATGCCGCGGGCGCTGCGCATCATCACCGGTGACGCCAAGGCCTTCGTCAACGGCCTCGCGAACGCCAACACCGCGTGGACGTGCACCGGCTTCGAGGACCGCCAGCTGACGGACAAGTACCCGCTGTGCCCCGAGGGCAGCGACGTGGTGCGGCTGTCGAAGTTCCAGAGCTGCTGGGACGGCCAGAACATCGACAGCGCCAACCACCGCACCCACGTGGCGTTCGTCCAGCCCGACGGCACCTGCCCCAGCGGCTTCCAGGCCATCCCGCAGCTCCAGGTCCGGCTGGTCTACGAGGTGCCGACCCCGACGATCGAGAACGGGGTCGTGCAGAACCCGTTCGCGGTGGACACCTTCCCGGAGCAGCTGCACAAGCCGATCACCGACCACAACGACTTCATCAACTTCTTCTCCGAGCGGCTGATGAACAAGATGGTCAACTGCATCAACACCGGTCGCCGGTGCGCGTAGACGCGGCACCGGGCTGACCGAACCGGCGGTGGGACTGCTCCCACCGCCGGTTCCGTGTGTGCGGGGCTCAGTGGGCGGAGTGCGTCGCCCCGCCGGACTTCTCGTGCCCGGAGTGGTCGACGCCCTCCTCGATGTCCCCGCCGAGCGTGGTCTGCAACGCCCGCACCACCGGGGTGTCGCCGACGGCGACCCACTTGCGGCCGACCAGGTAGTGACCGCCGTAGTCCTTCGCCCCGTTGATCCACTCCCGCTGCCCCCGGTCGGTGGCGAAGGTGGCGAGGACGAACCTGCCGTCGGTGTTCTCGCACAGGGCCTGCCGGATCTCGTCCTCGTCCGTCTGCATGTCCGGCTCGCACCTGACCTCGGCGGCCAGGTGCTCCAGACTCCCGGTCGCCGTCTCCGGCACGGCCGCCCGGTCGCCGTCGGAGCCGCAGCCCGCCAGTGCCAGCACCGTCACGGCACCGCTCACGGCGAGCATCGGTCGGGTCCACCTCATCAGTTCCTCCGGTCGGTCATGGAGCCGGCGCCCTTGCGCCTCAGTTCGATACGGCTCCGGCCGGCGCCGTGCTCAATGCGCGTTCGTCAACCCGCCGAGCCGATCCACCCGTGCGGCGGTGACCAATCGCCCATTCGCTCGTTCTGCTGAACGTGCAGTCACAGGATGTCGCCCCGCGCCCCACGTCTTCCGCTTCCGCCCCGGTCGTCGACGTCGAGCAGGCCGAGGCCGCGCTCGTCGAGCACTATCCGCGGCTGGTCCGCCTCGCCTACCTGGTGCTGCCGCCCGGCCTGGGCCGCAACCGCCGCGTCCTGACCGCGCACGCCCTCACCCAGCGCGCTCTGCCCCGCGGCCGCGCCACGGCGTCCGTCATCCCGGCCCAGTCCACCGGCCGCGACGGCGACCCGGGCTACGCCTTCGTGCGCCTCCACGTGCTGCGAACGTCGCTGGAGGCGGGACTGCCGCTCAGGCGCAAGGCGTGGCCCAAGCGGTCCCAGCTGCCGCCGCTGCTCCCCCAGGTGTGGGGCCTGCGCCTGTTCCCGCGCTCGGGCGGCGCCGACGAGCTCGCCCTGGACCAGCGCCTGTCCGCACTGTCCGCCCCCGCCCGCGCCGCCTACGTCCTGCGCGGCCTGGAACGGCTCCCCGACAGCGACGTGCACCAGGTGCTGCGCACCGCCGGCGTCGCCGACCCGGACGCCGCGCTCCAGGAGGCCGACGGCGTCCCGGTGCAGTACACGCTGCTCGACTCCCCCGAGTTCGACCCCTGCTCGCTGCAGGCCAGGCCCACCGACCTGATGCGCCGCCGCCAGCACCTGAAGGCCGCGCTCGCCGCCGCCGCGGCCCTCGGCGTGTGCGGGGCGCTGCTCGGCCTCCCGGGCGACGGCTGGGGACCCGACGGCGCCGCCGCTCCGCCGTACGCGCAGAACCCGGCGGCCCAGGCGGCCCTCGACCCGAGCAGGCTGGTGAAGGTCTCCCCCACCGCCTGGCAGTCCGCCTCGCGCACCGACTTCTCCGTCTGGCCCGCCCGCGGCGACCTCACCACGGACCGCGCGCTGCTGCGCCGCGCGCTCGCCGTGTGGGCCCGCCCCGGCGAGACGGTCCAGGTCTCGGCGACCCCCGGCACGCCGTCCGGCGGCCCGGCGGGCCCGCCCCAGCTGCTCTACGCCGGGAACGTCGACAACGCGCGCGTGGTGATCCTCCACGACGGCTGGCGCATCGCCCGCTACGCCGAACCGAAGGACGGCACGGCCGGCGCCGCCCTCGACTTCGCCCGTGCCGACGGCGCGAGCCGCGTCGAGGCGAACGCGGTGGTGCTGAACCGGACCGACGGCAACGTCCGCTACCTGACCGCGCCCTGGGTGAGGAAGACGGCCGAGCGGGACCTGCTGAAGCCGGCCTCCGGCGCGATGGACCTCACCCTCCGCGACGGCGTCACCGCACCGCTGGCCAGCCCCGTCACCCAGACCGGCACCTGCACCTCCTGGAACGTCCTGCAGATCACCGACGACTCCGGCACGCGGCTGATGAGCGACCTCGGCGAGCTGGTCCCCGCGCGCCTCACCACCGGCCGCCCGGGCGGGACGCACGACGCGTCCGGCGCGGAGGCGCTGCGCACCTGGGCGCCGTTCGGCTGCTCGCTGGCCGACCAGCGCGGGCACGGCGTACGGTCGGTGAACGCCTGGCAGTACGCCGAGCAGCCGCTGCCCGACGACGGCGGCACGGCGGCATGGGTGTGCACGCGCGGGGAGACCTGGCGCGGCGGCGGCGAGCGGGTGCTGGCCCAGTTCCACACGCCGGGCGGGAAGTACGGGGCGGTCGCGGCGAAGGCCGAGAACGTGGCGGCGTGCGGGGCTCGCGATCCGCACGTGCTGGCCGGGGTGCTCTGGAAGTCCGGGGCGGGCTCCTGGTATCTGCTGGCGGCGGGCAGCCGGGACACCACGTCGGTCAGCGCGACGGGCGGGGTGGCGCAGACCGCGCAGGGCAACCTGCTGGCCGCGAAGGCGAAGCAGGGCGCGCGGGCGGAGCTGAAGGGGACCCTGACGGACGGACGGACGATCGACAGCCTGCGCTAGCGGATGCCGTGCGGCCGGACTCCCGTATCCGTACTCGCCGCCGTGCGGGCCGGGTCGCCGAACACCGCGAAGCGAACGACTCGTCCCGGACATGTGATCAGTCCGCTGAACATCACTGATCAGTCCGGTCCGTTCGAGGCTGGATTCGATCGGTAAGGTGTTCGTATGTCTACCGGGGTTCGCCGCAGGATGGGTGTCGAGGAGCGGCGGCAGCAGCTGATCGGCGTCGCCCTCGAACTGTTCAGCCGCCGTTCTCCCGACGAGGTCTCCGTCGACGAGATAGCGTCCGCAGCGGGCATCTCGCGTCCGCTGGTGTACCACTACTTCCCCGGCAAACTCAGCCTGTACGAGGCCGCATTGCAGCGGGCCGCGGACGATCTGGCGGGCCGGTTCGTGGAACCCCACGAGGGCCCTCTCGGCGCCCGGCTGCTGCGCGTGATGCGCCGTTTCTTCGACTTCGTGGACGACCACGGCCCCGGATTCGCGGCGTTGATGCGCGGCGGCCCGGCGGTCGGTTCCTCGACGACCAACGCGCTCATCGACTCGGTACGGCAGGCCGCGTACGACCAGATCATGGCGCATCTCGGCGTCACGCGGGCGCCCGCGCGGCTCGAACTGGTCGTCCGCTCCTGGATCTCACTGGCCGAGTCCACCGCCCTGATCTGGCTGGACGGCCGGCGCATCCCGCGCGGCGAGCTGGAGACACAGCTCGTCCACGACTTCGCCGCGCTGGCCGCGGTGAGCGCGGCGTACGACGAGGAGACGGCCGCCCTGATCCGCCGGGCCCTGAAGGACGAACCGCCGACGGGCCCGTTCAGCGACCTCGCGGTCCGGCTGATCGCCCTGGCGTCGTAGGACTCGTCCGGCGGCTCAGGTTCCAGGACCTGCCGGTCGGCCCACGCCGCGGACGCCGGGTCTCAGCTGTCGAACTTGCGGTACGACGGGTCGAGGTCGCGGACCTCGGCGGAGGCGTGCAGGGTGCGGCCCTCGTGGGGCTTCACGTGCTGCCGCAGGAGGTCCAGTACGGCCTCGGTCAGCCGGGCCTTGGTGTCGTCGGTGCGGCCGGCCAGCAGTCCGAGCGTGACGTGCACGACCGCGTGCCCCTCGGTCTCGTCCCCGACCATGGTGTCCTCGGTCGGACGGAACTGCGTCTTGCACGCCGGCGGCTTCGCGGCGGCGATCTCGACCACCGTGCTGTGCAGGGCCCGCGCGAACGCGGGCCGCTCGAAGTCGTCCGCCAGGGACGCCGAGTAGTCGACGGTGATCTGCGGCATGGGTGCTCCTGTTCTGCGAGGACAGGAGCACCCTAACCGCAGTGCCCGGTCAGCCGGCCCGGGTGAACACGGCGACCGTCCGCCCCGGCACGGCGAACGTGCCGCTGCCGGCCTCGTACGACGCCTCCTTGACCACCGCGTCGGCGCCCCGCGCCTGCACGGGGTGCAGCCGGTGGCCGCTCCCGGCGAGATCGGCCACCCGCTGCTCCTGGCGCTGCGGCGTCGCGTTGAACACGACGACCAGCTCACCGAGCCGCATGGTGATCACACCGGGCGTCTCGTCCGTGCCGGACAGCGGGAAGGAGAGCTGTTCCTGGACCTGCTGGGCGGTGCCGAGGGAGAAGGCGCCCTCCGTCGTACGGATCCTCAGCAGGTCGCGGTACGCGGCCGAGGCCCCCTCGATCTGGGCGCATCCCACGCCGACCGAGCCCAGCAGCGGCTTGGCGTACGGCCACTTGGACCGGTTGTCGGCCGCCATCGGCAGTCCGCGTCCGAAGCCGTTGCCGTCGGCGCAGTTCCAGTGGATGGCGTTGAACCAGTCGCCGCTGTCGTAGGAGTTGCGGTCCAGGGACTTGGAGCGCAGCAGGTCGGTGCCGGCCTGGGAGAGCGCCGGGCCCTGCGAGAGGGTGGCGGTCGCCATGGCGAGGACCTGCATCCGGGCCCGGTCGTCCGCGCTCGCCGTGGCGGGCAGCTTGTAGGCGAGGGCGTCGAACAGGGACTCGTTGTCGTGCGCGTCGGCGTAGGCGAGGGCGTCGCCGGGCGCGTCCGCGTACCCGGCGGGCCGGCCGTTGTAGTCGACCTGGGCGCCGGTGACCTCCCTGCCGCCGGTGTCGGTGAACCGGTAGGCCGCGAGGTTGCCGGACAGGCCCACCTTGATCAGGTCCTGGTAGTGCAGGAGACGGGCCTTCTGCTCGGCCGTGGAGCCGTTGCCGGGCGAGGAGTTGGGCTCGTTGTACAGGCCGGACGCGAAGCCCTGGACGCCGGGGTCCTCGTCGAAGGGGCCGCCGCCGCGCACCGCGTCACGGGCGCGGTCGGAGAAGGTGGCGACGCCGGTGCCGGCCATGTTCTCCTGCGTGGCCTGGGTGAAGCGGGCGTCGTCGGCGACCTCGCCGAAGTTCCAGCCCTCGCCGTACAGGATGATCTTCTTGCCGTCGACGCCGTCCTTCTCCGGGGTCAGCGCGTCGAGGGCCTTGCGGACCGCGAGGATGTTGGCCTTCGGGTGGTGGCCCATCAGGTCGAAGCGGAAGCCGTCGACCTTGTACTCCTTGGCCCAGGTGACGACCGAGTCCACGACGAGCTTGCCCATCATGGCGTTCTCGGTGGCGGTGTTGGCGCAGCAGGTGCTGTTCGCGACGGAGCCGTCGGCGAGGAGCCGCTGGTAGTAGCCGGGCACGATCCGGTCCAGGACGCTCGTCGCGGCCTGCCCGCTCGCCGCCGTGTGGTTGTACACGACGTCCATGACGACCCGCAGGCCGTCCTCGTTGAGCGCCTTGACCATCTTCCGGAACTCGACGTTACGGGCGGTGCCCTCGGGGTCGGTGGCGTAGGAGCCCTCGGGGACCGTGTAGTGGTACGGGTCGTAGCCCCAGTTGTAGGCGTCCTTGGCGGCGATCGCCGTGACGCACTCCTGCTGCCGCTCGGAGTCCGCCGGGAAGGAGGCGAGGTCGCAGTCGACGGTCGCCTGGTCGGACTTCTTCTCGGGGATGGTGGCAATGTCGAACGCGGGCAGCAGATGGACGTACGACGTGCCCGCCTCGGCCAGCCTGCGCAGGTGCTTCGAGCCGTCGCTGAGCTTGTCGGTGAAGGCCAGGTAGGTGCCCTTGTGGGCGGCCGTGCGGTCCTCGACCGAGAAGTCCCGGACGTGCAGCTCCTGGATCTGCGCGTCCTTCAGCGGCACCGCCCTCGGCTTGGTGTACGTCGACCAGCCCGCGGGCGCCAGGGCCTTGTCGCCGAGGTCGACGACCAGGCTCCGCGCGGAGTCGGCGGTCAGGGCGAGGGAGTAGGGGTCGGTGACCTTGTTGGTGACGACCTGGCGGACGCTGGGCGCCCACACCGTCACGACGTACCGGTAGGGCTTGCCCTTCCAGGACTTCGGGCCTGTGACGGACCAGACACCGGTCGCGGCGTCCCGCTGCATCCGGACGGTGGAGCCGTCGAGCTCCAGGGACACGTTCTGCGCGGTGGGCGCCCAGACGGAGAGCGTCGGACGGCCGTGGCGGAACGTCGGCCCCAGGTCGGCCTTCGTCCCGTCGTACAGATCGTCCAGCACGCCCGCGATCTGCACGCCGGTGGCCGCGAGGACCGCGCCGTTGGCCGCACGCTGGGAGGCGACGACCTGGCCGCGCAGGGCTTCGCGCACCCGGTCGCGGTCCCGGGGGTCGACGGTCCAGGCGGTGTACGCCTCCAGGTGCGGGAACTTCGCCTTCTGGGCGTCGGTGAGCGACGTCTTCGACAGGCGCAGCCACCGCTGGTCGTCGCCGGTCAGCGTGCCGTCCTCGACGGCGATCGAGCCGGTGCGCGAGTACAGCAGCTGGGTGGAGGCGGCCGCGTCCGAGCCGTTCCAGGCCACCGTGTCCCGGTCGATCCAGATCGCCTTGGAGGTCGTCAGGTCGAGCGCGGCGGCGCTGCCCGCCGGCTGCGGCAACAGGTACTTCTCCTGGCCGTTCAACAGCCACACCTCGTGGCCGTTCGCCTTGAGGTCCAGCGACTGGTCGGCGGAGAGGTCCTTCTCGTCGCCCTTGTGGATGATGTAGCTGAGGCTGGTGGCACCGTCGGTGAGCGGTACCTCGAAGACCGCACCATAGCTGTCAGTCTTCACCGGCTTCAGCGGGTTCGACCACTCGGTGGGGTTCGCGGCACCCGTCCAGACGTGCAGGCCCCAGCCGTCGTAGGCGCCGTCGGCGCGGTGGTAGTGCAGGACCGCCTTGGTCTTGTCCTGCTCAGGGTAGTCGGCCGCGGGCCGCTCGGTCCGTACGGTCTCCTTGCCCTGCTCGATCCAGACCTCGCCGGTCTTGGTGACGTCGATCGTGCGGTCGGCGGAGACGTCCTTGTTGCCGTCCTTGTCGATGACCAGGAAGCCGACGTTCGAGGCGCCGGGCTTGAGCTTGACGTAGGCGAAGGCGCCGTAGGCGTCGCGGCCGACGAAGGGGTGGCTGTCGGGCCAGTTCGTGGACTCGCCGTCGGCGAGGTCGCCCCAGGCGTACAGGCCCCAGTCGGCGTAGTCGCCGTCCGCACGCTTGTAGTGGACGATCGCGTGGTCCCGGGAGGAGGCGGTGGGCGTCTCCGCGGCGGGCGGGGTCCCGGTGCTGCTCTGCGCCAGGGCGCTCGCCGTGCGGCCCGCCGAGTCGATCACGACCGCCTTGTAGCGCAGGGCGGTGCCGGGCTCGACGTCCTCGCCGATGGTGTGGGTGACCTTGTAGGGCGCGTGGTCGGCGGAGCCGAGGGTGCGCCACGGGCCGGTGCCGGTCTGGGCGGCGAAGACGACGCGGTTGCGGGCGCCGCCGTCGACGTCGGCGGTGACCTCGACCGTGCCGGTGGCGCCCGGGGCGGGGGCGGCCAGGGAGATCGTCGGCGCGGTGGCGGGGCCGGCGGGCGTGCCGGCCGCCTTCAGGACGATCGCCGAGCCGGCCGGGACGGTGACGGTGAGCCTGCCGTCGGCGGCGGTCCTCGCGGAGGCCTCGGTGCCGTACAGGGCGCGGAAGGCGGTGTCCGGGGAGTCGGTCGGGAAGGTTGCCGTCCTCGCCCCGTCGGCGTTGTTGAACGCGACGACGTACTCGGCACCGGTCTTCGCGTCGGTGCGGGTCACGGCGTAGACGCCGGGGCCGTCGGCCGCGTACCGCTCGGTCTGGACTCCGTCGGCGAGGGCCGGGTGGGCCGTGCGCAGCTTGGCGAGAGCACTGATCTGCCGGTAGAGCGGTGCTCCGGTGTCGTAGGCGTCGCGGGCGTGCGTTCGGTCCGTGCCGAGCTGGTCGTCGTCGAGGTAGTCGGCGGTGGCGGAGGCGAACATCGTCTGGCGGGCGTCCTTGTCGCCGCCCGCGCCGGTGAAGCCCTGCTCGTCGCCGTAGTAGATCACCGGGTTGCCGCGGCTGAGGAACATCAGCTCGTTGGCGAGCCCGGCCTTCCTGACCAGCTCGGCGTCGGTCGCGCCCGGGTTGTCCTGCTTCAGGAAGGTCCCGATGCGGCCCATGTCGTGGTTGCCGAGGAAGGTGACCTGCTCGTAGGCGTTGGCCTTGCCGGTCGTGTACTTGTAGTCGTCGCCGAAGACCGAGGCCAGCCGCTCGGCGCTGCCGCCCTGGGAGGCGTACGCGCGGGCCGCGTCCTGGAACGGGAAGTCCAGCGTGGAGTCGAGGCGGCCCCGGGTGACGTACGGGGCGGTGACGGAGGTGTCGGCGGAGTAGACCTCGCCGAACATGAAGAAGTCGTCCCGGCCCTTCTTCGCCGCGTAGGCGTCGAGGGCGGTGGCCCACTGGGTCCAGAACTCCATGTTGACGTGCTTCACGGTGTCGATCCGGAAGCCGTCGATGTCGAAGTCCCTGACCCACCGCTGGTAGATCCGCTCCATGCCCCGCACGACCTCGGGACGCTCGGTCCACAGGTCGTCCAGGCCCACGAAGTCGCCGTAGGTGGCGGACTCGCCGGCCCAGGTGGAGTCGCCGCGGTTGTGGTACATCGCGGGATCGTTGAGCCAGGAGGGAACCTTGACGTCGCGCTCGGCGGGGGCGACGACGGGCGTGCGGGGGAAGGAGTCCTCGTCCACCTCGGGGAAGTCCCGCTTCCCGGCCGCGTAGTCGGCGTCGTCGAAGGACTCGCCGTCCTCGGTGAGGTACGGGAAGGCGCCCTTCGAGAGGTAGTCGTAGGACTTCTCCTCGTAGTCGACGACGTCGGCGGTGTGGTTGGTGATGACGTCGAAGAAGACCTTCATGCCCTTGGCGTGGGCCTTGTCGATGAGGGTCTCGAGGTCCTCGTTGCTGCCGAAGTGCGGGTCGACCTGGGTGAAGTCGGTGATCCAGTAACCGTGGTAGCCGGCGGAGGCGTTGCTGCCCTCGCCCTGCACCGGCCGGTTCTTGAAGATCGGGGCGAGCCAGATGGCGGTGGTGCCGAGGCCCTTGATGTAGTCGAGCCTCTGGGTCAGGCCCTTGAGGTCGCCGCCCTGGTAGAAGCCCTTGTCGGTGGGGTCGTAACCGGTGGCGAGCCGCGAACCGGTCAGCCCGCCGCGGTCGTTGCCCTTGTCCCCGTTGGCGAAGCGGTCCGGCAGCACGAAGTAGAACTGCTCGCGGGTGAGGTCGTGCCGAGCGGGCTCGGCGGCCAGCCGCGCGTCGGACGGCGGCGGGGGCGGGGTGGCGGCCCGGGCGGCGAGGGGCTGGACGAGCGCTGCGGCGAGCGCGGCCACGGTGACGGCCGCGACCCGTCTGACATGGGCGGTACGGCGCGTGCGGGGCGCCGGCCATCTCGGTATCACGTGCGTGAACTCCTTGCGATTGCGGCTCTGTTGGGTCCGACCCCTGCGCCGCGGCACGGCTCCTTCGCCGGGCGCCCGGCGCGACCGTATCGCTGACGAAAGCTTTACAGCAAGAGTGTTGAAACACTGAGCAAGAGGTTTCAAGGAGTCGGCGCCGGTCGTCACGGTGAGGGACGGCCGGGTCGGCCGGCCCTCACCGTTCGTCACCTCGTGACTCAGCAGGCGGACTTGCCCGCGTACACCGCCAGCGCCGTGTTGCTGCCCAGACTCGCGGTGAGCTGGCCGGAACCGTTCACCGTCACCGTGGTGTTGTTCTGGACGTTGCAGTACGTCCCCGCCGGCAGTGACGTCTGGTAGGTGCGGGTGAGCGAACCGGACTCGTGGTTGATCGCCACGAAGCCCTTGGCGCCCCGGCCGAAGGCGATCGCGTCGCCGCCGTTGTCCCACCAGTTGGTCACCGCCTGGCCCCGGGTGGCGTTGCGGAAGGCGACCATGCGCTGGATCTCCGGCCAGGCGTGCTGGCACTTCCACCCGTTCTGCCAGCAGGCGTCGACCCGGCCACCGTTGGGCGGTCCGGCGTCGTGGTCGGTGAACTCGTAGCCGGAGTTGATGTCGGGCGCCCCGTAGGGCCAGGCGAGCATGAAGACGTTGGCCAGGGTGTAGTTGGCGTTGTCCTTGTAGCTCAGCGTGGAGCCGTTGCGCTCGGTGTCGTGGTTGTCGACGAAGACGCCGGACACGCCGCTGCTCATGTAACCCCAGCCCTCGCCGTAGTTCTTGAGATAGGCGAGGTTCTCGTTGTTGAAGACGCGCTTGAGGTCGTAGGCGTAGCGGAACTCCTGGACGTCCCCGTTGCCGGTGTACTCCGTCGGCTGGACGGCCTCTCCGCTGCCGAAGATGACCTCCTGCTTCCAGTAGACGGACGGGTTGCTCAGACGGGACTTGATGTTGGCCAGGTCACCCGCCGGCATGTGCTTGGCCGCGTCGACGCGGAAGCCGTCGACGCCGAGGGAGAGCAGGTCGTTCATGTAGCGGGCGATGGCGGAGCGGACGTACTCCTCGCCCGTGTCCAGGTCCGCCAGGCCGACCAGTTCGCAGTTCTGGACGTTCCAGCGGTCCTGGTAGTTGGTGATCTGCGCCGTGCAGTTGTCGAAGTCGAAGGACGAGTACAGGCCGGGGTAGTTGTACTTCGTGTACGACGAGCCGCCGGTGCCGGTGCCGCTGCCGGCCGACATGTGGTTGATGACGGTGTCGACGACCACCTTCACGCCAGCCGCGTGGCAGGTGTTGACCATGTTCTGGAAGGCCGTGCGGTCGCCCAGTCGGCCGGCGATCCGGTAGCTGACCGGCTGGTACGACGTCCACCACTGGGCGCCCTGGATGTGCTCGGCGGGCGGGGAGACCTGCACGTAGCCGTAGCCGGCGGGGCCGAGGGTGGTGGTGCACTCGCGGGCGACCGAGGCGAAGTTCCACTCGAACAGGACGGCCGTGACGTCCTTGGTGCCGGGCGGGGAGGCCTGCGCTTCAGTCGGGTGCATGACAAGGGCGGATGCGGTGGCGGCGGCTGCGAGGGCTGCCACCCAGGGAAGGGTTCTGCGTGCCATGTGTGGGGTTCCTTCACCGTTGAAGGTTCTTGCTGAAAACTTTCAACTACCTTGCGGTGACGGAGATGCTAAAGGCCCGCCGCCCGAAAGGGCAGCGGGCCGTACGAAGTTCAATGCAAAATCTTGCGAGAGGGCTTTCAGGAAGCCGTCGACCACCACACCGTGGTGTCGGCCGGCACCTTGACCTCGCCGTCCGCCTCGCTCACCTCACCGCTGGTCAGCAGCAGACGGCCGTGCGACGGAGTCGTCACCGACTCCCCGCCGGTGTTCGCGACGCAGACGAACTCCCCGCGCCGGAACGCCAGGACGCCCTCGGGGGCCTTCAGCCACTCGACCGACTCCCCCGCGCCGAGGTCCGGCTGTGTCCGGCGCAGGGCGAGCGCGGACCGGTACAGCTCCAGCGTCGAACCGGCCACCCCCTGCTGCGCCTCCACGCTCAGCGCGCCCCACGCCTCCGGCTGCGGCAGCCAGCTGCCCCCGCTGCCGAAGCCGTACGACGACCCCGTGCGCGTCCACGGGATCGGCACCCGGCAACCGTCGCGGAAACCGTCCTGCCCCGCTCCGCGGAAGTACGCCGGGTCCTGGCGCACCTCGTCGGGCAGGTCGACGACGTCCGGCAGGCCCAGCTCCTCACCCTGGTAGATGTACGCCGAGCCGGGCAGCGCCAGCATCAGCAGCGTGGCCGCCCGCGCCCGCTTCAGGCCGAGCTCGCGGTCGCCGGCCTCGCGGATCTGCGTGCCGAGGCCGGGTGGGTTGGCGAACCGGGTGGCGTGCCGGGTGACGTCGTGGTTGGACAGCACCCAGGTGGCGGGCGCGTTCACCGGGCGCATCGCCTCCAGCGTGCGGTCGATGACCGTGCGCAGCTCCTCGGCGTCCCAGTAGGTGCCCAGGTACTGGAAGTTGAAGGCCTGGTGCAGCTCGTCCGGGCGGACGTAGTTGGCGGTGCGCTCGACGGTCGGCGTCCAGGCCTCGGCGACGAAGATGCGCTCGCCCGCGTACTCGTCCAGGACCAGTCGCCACTGGCGGTAGATCTCGTGCACGCCGTCCTGGTCGAAGAACGGCATGACATCGTTGCCCAGCAGTTTCAGCTGGTCGTGGGAGCCGAGGTCGGGCAGGCCCTCGGCCTTCACCAGGCCGTGGGCGACGTCGATGCGGAAGCCGTCGACGCCCATGTCGAGCCAGAAGCGCAGGATGGAGCGGAACTCGTCGCCGACCGCCGGGTGCTCCCAGTTGAAGTCGGGCTGCTCGGAGGCGAACAGGTGCAAATACCACTCACCCGGGGTGCCGTCGGGCTCGGTGACGCGCGTCCACGCGGGTCCGCCGAAGATGGACTCCCAGTCGTTGGGCGGCAGTTCGCCGTTCTTCCCCTTGCCGGGGCGGAAGTGGTAACGCTCCCGGAGCGGGGAGCCCGGGCCCTCGGCGACGGCCCGCTTGAACCACTCGTGCTGGTCGGAGGAGTGGTTGGGCACCAGGTCGACGATGATCCTCAGGCCCAGCTCGTGGGCGTCGCGGATCAGCGCGTCGGCGTCCAGGAGGTTGCCGAACATGGGGTCGACGGCCCGGTAGTCGGCGACGTCGTATCCGGCGTCGGCCTGCGGGGAGGCGTAGAAGGGGCTGAGCCACACGGCGTCCACGCCGAGGTCGCGCAGGTACGGGAGGCGGGAGCGTACGCCCTCCAGGTCGCCCATGCCGTCGCCGTTGCTGTCGGCGAAGCTGCGCGGATAGACCTGGTAGATCACCGCGTCCCGCCACCAGTCTCGGCGCTTGGCGACGGTGGCGACGGCGGAGTTCGGTGCCGGGTCGGCAGTGTGCTGGCTCATGGCGTCCTTGATGTGTAACCGAGTCGAGGTCATGGAGGCGTGGGTACGGCGGCGGGGCGGGGTGACGAGGCGGCCGCGGTGACAGCGGGGTCGGATGGGCACCGCGGCCGCCACCCGCGCGGACAGGGCGCGGGAGTCTCGATCGACGGGCGTCAGCCCTTGGTGCCGCCCGAGGTGAGTCCGGTCACCAGGTTCTTCTGCACGAGGTAGAAGAACGCGGAGACGGGTATCGCGATGAGCACCGCGGTCGCGGCCATCAGGTTGCGCTGGGCGTCGTGCTCGCTGACGAAGCTCTGCAGACCGACGGCGAACGTGTACTTCTCGTCGTCCAGCAGGAACGTGGTGGCGAAGGCGACCTCACCGAAGGCGGTGATGAAGCTGTAGAAGGCCGCCACCGCGAGGCCCGGCCGGGCGAGCGGCAGGATCAGCCGCAGGAAGGTGCCGAACGGGGACAGTCCGTCGACCCGGCCCGCCTCGTCGATCTCGAAGGGGATGGTGTCGAAGTACCCCTTGAGCAGCCAGGCGCAGTACGGCACGGCCGTCGAGCAGTAGACGAGGATCAGGCCGAGGTAGGTGTCGATGAGCTGCAGCTCCGACAGGATCTGGTACATCGGCACGATCAGCACGGCGATCGGGAACATCTGGGTGACCAGCAGCACCCACATGAACTTCTTGTAGCCGGGGAAGCGCATGCGGGAGACGGCGTAGCCGGTGGTTGCGGCGATGATCACGCCGATGAACGTGGTGCCCAGCGAGACGACCAGCGAACTCTTCAGCCAGTCGAAGAAGTTCGTCTCCGTCAGGACGAAGGAGTAGTTGTCGAACGTCATCTTCCCCCAGATGCGTCCGGGGTGCAGGTAGTCGTCCTTGTCCGGGCCGAGGGAGAGGAAGACCAGCCAGGCGATCGGGAACAGCGCGATCAGGCTGGCGACGGTCAGGATGCCGTGCGAGGCGAGGGTCCCGACGAGGCTGCGCTCGCTGCGCCGGCGCACCTTGCGTGGCGCGGCGGAGGCGGGGGCCTGGTCCGCGGTGGCGGACTTCTGAACGGTCGTGGTGCTCATGGGGACTCCTGCCTCAGATCGCGAGCTGCTGGTCATTGCGGTTCAGCCAGCGGCGGTAGACGGAGGTGAAGACGATCAGGATGGCCAGCAGCAGGATGCCGTAGGCGGCGGACTGTGCGAAGTCGCGCGGCTGCTGTCCGAAGCCGAGGTAGTACGCCCAGGTGACGAGAATCTGCGCATCCGGCGCAGTGGTGCCGAACAACAGGAAGATCACCGCGAACTGGTTGAAGGTCCAGATCACGCCGAGCAGGACGACGGTGGAGCTGACCGACCGCAGGCCGGGCAGGGTGACGTACCGGAAGCGCTGCCAGGCGTTCGCGCCGTCCATCTCCGCGGCCTCGTAGAGCGTGGAGTCGATGGACTGCAGGCCGCCGAGCAGCGAGACCATCATGAACGGCACACCGCACCAGGTGTTGACCATGATCGCGGCGAACCGCTGCCAGAAAGTGTCCTCCAGCCACTGCGGGGCCGGCAGGTGCAAGGTCTCCAGGGCGGAGTTGATGATGCCGCCGTCGGCGAGCATGAAACGCCAGCCGAAGACGGTGACGAAGGTGGGCACGGCCCACGGCAGAACCATGATCAGCCGGTAGAAGGTCCGGCCGCGCAGCTTCTGGTTGAGCAGCAGGGCGAGGCCCAGCCCGATGCAGTAGTGCAGGGCGACACAGCCGGCCGTCCAGGCGATCGTCCAGATGAAGTGGGACCAGAACCGGTCGTAGGCGGTCTCACCCCACAGGATGTCGGCGTAGTTGTCGAAGCCGATGAACTTGTAGGTGGCCTCGATCTCGTTGACGCCGATCGTGCGGGCCGTGTTGAGGCTGTTGGCGTCCGTGAGCGTCAGGTAGAACCCGTACGCCAGCGGATACAGCACCAGGACGCCCAGCACGACGATCACGGGGGCGATCATCGCGTAGGCGTACCAGTACTTCTGGTAGCTGCGCCTCAGGCGCTGGACGGCGACTGTCATGGTTCGACAACCTTCGTGTGGGTCTGCGGATCAAGGGGCATGACGCACAGGCCGACGGCCGCTGGATCCTTTCCCCCTCGGGTCAGGGATCCAGCGGCCGGTCGGGGTCACTTGCTGAAGTCCGGCACCAGCTTGGCGATGTCGGTCTCGGCGTTGCTCAGCCCCTCGTCCAGGGACACCTTGCCACCGGCGATCTTGGGCAGCTCCTTGTCGAGCGGGCCCCACAGGGAGCTGTACTCGGGCAGGGCCGGGCGCGGCTGGGCGGCGGCGAGGACGCCCTGGTAGCCGGCGATGCCCGGGTCGGCCTTCACCTCGGCGGTGTAGGCGTCGTCGCGGGTGGGCAGCGTGGAGTTCTTCAGGGCGATGGTCTCCTGGGCCTTCGCCGAGGTCATGAAGTTGACGAACTTCAGCGCGGCCTTCTGGTGGGCCTCGTCGGAGCCGGCGTACACGGAGAGGTTGTGGCCGCCGGTCGGGGCGCCCGCCTTGCCGGTGGAGCCGGCCGGGACGGTGGTGATGCCCAGGTTCTCCTTGTCCGCGAACGCGGAGCCCTTGTAGAAGTTGGTGATCTCCCAGGGACCCTGGATGATCGCGGCGACCTTGCCGTTGACGAACGCGTCCTGGATGTGGGCGTAGGCGTCGGCGGTGGTGTCGGCCTTGTGCAGGCCCTTGCCCTCGAAGAGGCTCAGCCAGGTGCCGTAGGCCTTCTTGGCCTCGGGCGAGGCGACGGTGACCTTCTTGGCCTCGGCGTCGACGGTGTCGGCGCCCTCGCCGTAGAGGAAGGACTGGGCGTAGTAGGCCTGGGTGGAGCCCCAGTAGCCGTCGACGCCGGTCTTGGCCTTGATGGTGGCGGCGGCCTTCTTCAGGTCGTCCCAGGTCTTGGGGGCCTCGACGCCGGCCTGCTCGAACAGTTCCTTGTTGTAGACGAGCGCGAGGGTGTCCGTGGTGAAGGGGACGCCGTAGGTCTTGCCCTCGTACTTGGCCTGCTCGATCAGGCTGGACTGGAACTTGTCCTGCTCGGCGAGGGCCTCGGTGCCGTCCAGCGGCAGGAAGTAGCCCTTCTTGGCGAACGCGGGGGTCCAGCCGACCTCGGAGCGCAGCACGTCCGGGGCGCCCTTCGAGCCGGCGGCCGTGTCGAACTTGTTCTGCGCCTGGTCGAAGGGGACGTTGACGTACTTGACCTTGATGTCCTTGTTGGCGGCCTCGAACTGCTTGACCAAGGCCTGGTACGTCGGCGCCTCGTTGGTGGCGTTGGAGGTGTCCCACCAGGTGATGGTGACCGGACCGCTCGAGTCGCTGCCGCTGTCGTCCCCGCCACCGCAGGCCGTCGCCGCGAGGGCGAGGGACGCCACCAGCGCGGTGGCCGCTATGCCACGCCGCATGAGTTCTCCTTGAGGGTAAAAGCCCGTGTGAGCCAGGGGGTGGTCCCGTCTACCGCCCCTGTCGACTTGCCGACTGCGCCGTTGCGGCCGCCGGGCGACCGTGAACGTAACAGCGATGTAAGCGCTGCGAAAGACCTTGCAGAAAAAAAGTGCAAGGCATCACTGAAGTTATCCACGCGTGACCTCCCGTCGATCGCCGTGAGACCGTTGTTCTGCGGGGTTGAGCGGGCACGGACCGTGTTGTGCAAGACTCTGAAAGCTCTTGCCATCCGTTTCACGAAGGGACGCCATGCCGCAGCAACCCGCAGCGCGCCGGTCAACCGCCCGCACCCGGCGTCCGATTGGTGTGCAAGGCGACATACGGCCGGTACAGTCCGGTGCCGTGACCACACGGCTTGCCGACATCGCCGCTCAGGCGGGGGTGAGCGAAGCGACCGTCAGCCGCGTCCTCAACGGGAAGCCTGGCGTCGCCGCCACCACCCGCCAGTCCGTGCTGGCCGCACTCGACGTGCTCGGCTACGAGCGCCCGGTGCGGCTGCGGCAGCGCAGCGCCGGTCTGGTGGGGCTGATCACCCCGGAGCTGGAGAACCCGATATTCCCCGCCCTGGCGCAGGTCATCGGCCAGGCGCTGACCCGGCAGGGCTACACCCCCGTGCTGGCCACCCAGACCCCGGGCGGCTCCACCGAGGACGAACTGACCGAGATGCTGGTCGACCGCGGCGTGGCCGGCATCATCTACGTCTCCGGACTGCACGCCGACACCACCGCCGACATGCAGCGCTACGAGCAGCTGCGCGCGCAGGGCGTGCCGTTCGTGCTGGTCGACGGCTTCTCCCCGAAGGTGCAGGCGCCCTTCATCTCCCCCGACGACCGGGCGGCGACGACCCTGGCGGTCACCCACCTCGTCTCCCTGGGCCACACCCGGATCGGCCTGGCCCTCGGCCCGAAACGGTTCGTCCCCGTGCAGCGCAAGATCGAGGGCTTCGTGCGGGCCGTGCAGGACCAGCTGGGCCTGAGCCGGGAGACCGTCGAGTCGGAGCTCGTCCAGCACTCGCTCTACACCCTGGAGGGCGGCCAGGCCGCCGCCAACGCCCTCATCGACCGGGACTGCACCGCGGTGGTGTGCGCCAGCGACATGATGGCCCTGGGTGCCATACGGGCGGCCCGGCAGCGGGGTCTGCGGGTGCCGACGGACATCTCGGTCGTGGGCTTCGACGACTCCCCGCTGATCGCCTTCACCGACCCGCCCCTGACCACCATCCGCAAGCCGGTCCCGGCGATGGGACAGGCGGCGGTGCGGACGTTGCTGGAGGAGATCGGCGGGACGCCCGCGCCGCACAGCGAGTTCGTGTTCATGCCGGAGCTGGTGGTGCGCGGTTCGACCGCTTCGGCCCCCGGGGACCGAAATCGTCCCTGAGGGGGAGCATCAGCGCCCGGGCTGATACGCGGGTACGAGGCGGGCGTCTCCCACGGCTGTAGAACATGCGTGCTGAACCCCACCCGGGGATGATCGGAGCGGCACGTCTTATCTGGCAGACTCTGTGCTCATGGGTGAGACGACCGTGACGACACTGGAAGGCCGCGAAGAGGCCGTTCCGCACCCCGTCGCGGACGACACGGGGGTGGGTTTTCTGCATCGGCTGCGCGCTCCGCGCCGGCCACGGCTCTGGTTCGAGATCCTGCTGATCGCGGTGAGTTACTGGACGTACTCACTGATCCGCAACGCGGTCCCGGAGCAGAAGGCCGAGGCGCTGCGCAACGCGGACTGGATCTGGAAGGCCGAGCAGCACCTGGGCATCGCCGTGGAGCAGTCCGTCAACCATGCCGTCAACTCGGTGACTTGGCTCATCGTCGGCATGAACTACTACTACGCGACCCTGCACTTCGTGGTGACGCTGGGTGTGCTGGTGTGGCTCTACCGCGGCCATCCCGGCCGCTACGCGGCGACCCGCACGGTGCTGTTCGCGACGACGGGCGTGGCGCTGGTCGGTTACTACCTGTATCCCCTCGCCCCGCCCCGGTTGATGAACGGCGGCCGCTTCGTCGACACGGTCATGGTGCACCAGACGTGGGGCTCGATGGCCTCCGGCGACCTGAAGAACATGTCCAACCAGTACGCCGCGATGCCGTCCATGCACATCGGCTGGTCGCTGTGGTGCGGCTTGACGATCTTCGCGCTGGCGAGCGTTCCGTGGGTGAGGCTGCTCGGCCTGCTCTACCCGACGCTCACCCTCGTCGTCATCGTCGCGACGGCCAACCACTTCTGGCTGGACGCGGTCGGCGGTCTGCTCTGCCTCGCCTTCGGCTACGGGGTGGCGCGCGCGTGGTACGGATCGCTGCCGCACGCGATGCCGCGCGTGGTCCACAGGCCACAGCCGCTGGTCCCGACACAGGCGTAGCCGGGCGCCGCCCCGGCCCGGGGGCGCCCGACGGCTGTCCTTCGCGGCCCGCCCGCCCGGGCGCACGCAACCCGCCGTCGCAGCCCGCCCCCACCCGAACGCACGCAACCCGCCGTCGCAGCCCGCCCCCGCCCGCGTGGACGGCCGTCGCGGGCCGTCCGCCCGGTCCCCGGCAGCACGGCGGGTCAGTCCTGGTAGAACAGCGACTCCACCACGGCCCGGGCCCGCCGGGCCGTGCGCCGGTAGGCATCGAGCATGTCGCCCGCGTGCCCCGGTCCGTACCCCAGATAGCGCCCCACCGCCGCCAGTTCCCGGGAGTGCGACGGGAAGGTGTCCCCGGCCCGCCCGCGCACCAGCATCACGGCGTTGCGCACGCGGGTCGCGAGCACCCATGCCTCGTCCAGGGTCGCGGTGTCCTCCGCGGAGATCAGCCCGGCCTCCCGCGCCGCCCTCAGGGCCGCACGGGTCCGGGTGGTGCGCAGTCCCGGCACCTCCCAGCCGTGCCGCAGCTGCAGCAGCTGCACGGTCCACTCGACGTCGGACAGTCCACCCGGCCCGATCTTGGTGTGCAGCTTGGGGTCGGCGCCCCGGGGCAGCCGTTCCGACTCCATCCGGGCCTTCAGCCGCCGGATCTCCCGTACGGCCTCGTCCCCCAGGCCCCGCTCCGGGTAGCGCAGCGGATCGATCAGCTCGACGAAGCGGCGGCCCAGCTCCTCGTCGCCGGCGACCGGTTCGGCACGCAGCAGGGCCTGCGACTCCCAGACGAGGGACCAGCGGCGGTAGTACGCCTCGTACGACTTGAGGGTCCGCACCAGCGGTCCGGACTTGCCTTCCGGCCGCAGGTCGGCGTCGATCAGCAGCGGTGGGTCGGCGCTCGGCAGCTGGAGCAGCCGGCGCATCTCGCTGACGACCCGGTTCGCGGCGTCGGAGGCCTCCCGCTCGTCGGCCCCGTCCTGCGGTTCGTGCACGAACAGCACGTCCGCGTCGGAGCCGTAACCCAGCTCGTGCCCGCCGAACCGCCCCATCCCGATCATGGCGAACCGCGTCGGCAGGGTGTCCCCCCAGCCGTCCCGCACCACGGCCCGCAGCGTCCCCGCCAGCGTCGCCGCCGTCAGGTCGGACACGGCCCCGCCGACCAGGTCGACCAACGCGCCCTGGTTCGCCTCGACGGTCTGGGCCTCGGTGCCGTAGGAGCCGACGATGTCCGCGGCGGCCGTACGGAACAGTTCCCGGCGTCGTACGCCACGGGCCGCGGCGACCGCCTGCTCGCCGTCGTCGGCACGGCCTACCGCCGCGAGGATCTCCTGCTCCAGGTGGGGCCGGAGCCGTGGCTCCAGTCCCCCGCCGTCCCCGTCCCCGAGCAGGGCCACGGCCTCCGGGGCGCGCATGAGCAGGTCGGGCGCGAGCCGCCCGGCGGACAGGACGCGGGCGAGGTTCTCCGCCGCCGCGCCCTCGTCCCGCAGCAGCCGCAGATACCAGGGCGTCTTGCCCAGCGCGTCCGAGACCTTGCGGAAGTTGAGCAGGCCGGCGTCGGGATCGGCGGAGTCCGCGAACCAGCCCAGCAGCACGGGTAGCAGGGTCCGCTGGATCGCGGCCTTGCGCGTGACCCCGGACGCCAGCGCCTCCAGGTGCCGCAGGGCCGCCGCGGGATCGGCGTAGCCGAGGGCGACGAGCCGCTCGCGGGCCGCCTCGGGGCTCAACCTGACCTCGCCGGGCGCGAGTTGGGCGACCGCGTCGAGCAGGGGCCGGTAGAAGAGCTTCTCGTGCAGGCGGCGCACGACGGCGGCGTGCCGTTTCCACTCGCGGTTCAGCTCGGCGACCGGGTCGGCGCGCAGGCCCAGGGAGCGGCCGAGGCGCCGCTGGTCGGCCTCGTCCTCGGGCACGAGGTGGGTGCGGCGCAGCCGGTAGAGCTGGATGCGGTGCTCCATGGAGCGCAGGAAGCGGTACGCGTCCGCCAGCTGCGTGGCGTCGGCCCGGCCGACGTATCCGCCCGCGGCCAGCTCCCGCAGGGCGCCCAGGGTGGACCCGCTGCGCAGCGAGGCGTCCGTCCGCCCGTGCACCAGCTGCAGCAGCTGCACGGCGAACTCGACGTCCCGCAGGCCGCCCGGGCCGAGCTTCAGTTCCCGCTCGACCTCGGCGACCGGGATGTTCTCGACCACCCGGCGCCGCATCTTCTGCACGTCGGCGACGAAGTTCTCGCGCTCGGCGGCCTGCCACACCAGGGGGCCGACGGCGTCGACGTAGTCCGCGCCGAGTTCCAGGTCGCCGGCGACCGGGCGGGCCTTGAGCAGGGCCTGGAACTCCCAGGTCTTGGCCCAGCGCTGGTAGTAGGCGAGGTGGCTGCTGAGCGTGCGGACCAGCGGACCGTTTCTGCCCTCGGGGCGCAGGTTGGCGTCGACGGGCCAGATGGAGCCCTCGACGGTCGTCTCGGAGCAGATCCGCATCATGTGCGAGGCGAGCCGGCCGGCCGCCCGCAGTGCCTTGGCCTCGTCGGCGCCCTCGACGGCCTCCCCGACGAAGATCACGTCCACGTCGGAGACGTAGTTCAGTTCGTTCCCGCCGCACTTGCCCATCGCGATCACCGCGAGCCGGCACAGCGCGGCGTCGTCGGGCGCGGCGTCGGACGCCAGGGCGAGGGCGCGGCGCAGCGTGGCGGTGGCCAGGTCGGCGAGTTCGGCGGCGGTCTCGGCGAGGTCGATCGTGCCGCAGACGTCGCGGGCGGCGATGGACAGCAGACAGCGCCGGTAGGCGACGCGCAGGGAGACCGGGTCGGGGGCCTCGGCCAGTCCCCGCTCGAACTCCTCGACCCCCGGATGCAGGTCGCGCGGCTCATAGGTGACCAGCGCCTGCCAGTCGCCGGCGTGCCGGGCGAGGTGGTCGGCGAGGGCGGTGGAGGCGCCGAGCACACCGAGGAGCCGGTCGCGCAGGGGCTTGGAGCCGGTCAGGGTGTCGAGCAGTTCACGGCGTGCGGTGGGGTCGGGCTGCGCCTCCAGCAGGCGGGCCAGGCCGTGCAGGGCGAGATCGGGGTCGGCGGTGGCGCCCAGCGCGTCCAGCAGGACGGGATCGTCGCGTACGGCGCCCAGCCCGGCGGTCTCCAGCAGCCGCTCGGCGGCGGACGCGTCGGTGAAGCCGTGCCGCAGCAGCCGGGTGAAGGTACTGCTTCTGCGCCCCGGCGTCATCCTCGCCCTCCCGTCCGGATCAACGTGGTACGAGCCGAGCCTAACCGGCCCGCCCCCGACAGGCGCCGACAAGTTCGACCGGGCCGGCCCGCGACAGGCCCCGACCGGTTACGCCGGCCCGCCCGCGACAAGCGCCGCTGTCCTCCCCCCGGCAAAGGTGCCGATGAGTCGCGCCCAGTCCACCCGCGACAGGCCCCGACCAGTTACGCCGACCCGCCCACGACAGCCGCCGAAGACCTCCCCGCCCCGCATGCGAAAGCTGCCGACGAGTCCCGCCCAGCCCACCCTGCTGGTGCACGCCGGTCCGCCCTGGCGGCGAACCGGCATCCCCTGCCCTGCTCCGCAGGAACTTCGTTTCCTCCCCGGCCTGAAGGCCGGGGTATCCACAAAGGAGAGCCCCGATGAACGGCACACCACCACAGACGCTGCTCGACGCGCGCTACAGCGACGCGACGGCCACCGCGACCCCCTGGCCCGTGGCCGAGGCGCTGCTCAAGGAGGCCGAGCTGTTCTGGATCTCGACGGTACGTCCGGACGGGCGGCCGCACGTGACGCCGCTGCCCGCCGTCTGGTCGGACGCGGCACTGCACTTCTGCACCGGCCCCGAGGAGCGCAAGGCACGCAACCTCGCCGGGAATCCGCACGTCGTCCTGACCACGGGCACCAACCTCTGGAACAGCGGCTACGACCTGGTCGTCGAGGGTGAGGCGGTCCGCGTGACCGACGACGGCCGGCTGCGCGAACTGGCGGCGGCCTGGGAGGCGAAGTACGGCGACTTCTGGCGGTTCGAGGTGCGGGACGGCTGCTTCCACCACGGCCCGGGACACGCGTACGTCTATTCGGTGGCGCCCCGCACGGTTTTCGGCTTCGGTAAGGGCGAGCCGTTCAGCCAGACCCGCTGGCGTTTCGACGATCCGGAGGAACACTGATGGACTTCACGCTCGAAGTGATCCCGCTGCCCGTGAGCGACATCGACCGGGCCCGCGACTTCTACCGGGACAAGGTCGGGTTCCACGTCGACATCGACCAGGAGGTCATGCCGGGCATGCGGATCGTCCAGCTGACGCCTCCCGGCTCGGGCTGTTCGATCGCCCTCGGCGACAGCATCTGGGACATGGCGCAGGGCCAGACCAAGCCCGAGCCCGGCTCCTACCAGGGCCTGCAGCTGTGCGTCGCCGACATCAAGGCGGCCCGCGCGGAACTGGTCGAGCGGGGCCTGGAGATCTCCGAGCCCGTCCAGTACGCCCCCGACGACGGCGCCACCTTCATGTACTTCAAGGACCCCGACGGCAACGGCTGGTCGATCCAGGAGTACCGCCGCCGGGCCACGGAGCCCCTGCACCAGGTGGTGCGGGACTCGGCGGACCGCCGGCGGTGACTCGTACCACTCCTGCCGCCTGTTCAGGAAGTGGCGTCGGCCGGAAGCCGCTCCGCGCAATTGACGTCGGAGCAGCAGAAGAAGAAGGATGATGATGATGATGAAGGGGTGCGGAAGCTGCACCCCCGCGCCCTGCGCATATGCATGGGTGTCTGACCTGGGCTTTTCCACTGGGGTTCGTCGAAGGTCAACGATCAGGGGCGCCCGCGCCCCGTAGTTCCGTGCCCAGGTCAGACCATGAAGATCAGCTCAGGAGCGCAACGCGTCGACGGGCTCCATGCGGGAGGCCCGCAATGACGGGTAGAGACCGGCCAGTAGTCCGACAAGGGCTCCGGCGACCGGGGCTCCGCAGGCGAGACGGACGTCCAGAACCGGAGTCCAGTCCCTGATGGCGGAGACGGTTACCACGACAACCATGCCAAGGACGGCGCCGATGACGCCGCCGAGGAGTCCGATGGTCGTCGACTCGACCAGGAACTGGCCGGCGACCTGTCGTCGCGAGGCCCCGAGGGCACGGCGCAGCCCGATCTCTCCGATCCGATCCATGACCGTCACCAGCGTGACGTTGGCGATGCCGATGGCCCCAACCACCAACGAGACCAGTCCGAGTACCAGGAACAGGCCGTTGACGTCGCCCTGTACTCCCTTGCGTGCCTTGGTCAGGTCGGGCGGTGCCGTGACGGTGAGGGCGTCCTCGGCTCCGGGAGCCAGCGCGATCGGTGCCTGGTGGGCGACCTGCTTCGCCGCGCCGAGCGCGGTGTTGATCAGTACCCGGGTCACCACTCCGAGCCCCAGCTGATCCTTGGCTGTCGTGGGCGGCAGGATCACTGCGGTGGAGACGTGCTGTTCCCGTTCGGCTCCGCCGAGAATTCCGATCACGGTATAGGCCTGGCCCTTCAGGAAGACCGCTGGGGAGTCCTGAACCGAGCTGATGCCGAGGAGCCGTGCGGCCTGGTCGCCAAGCACCGCCACCCGGTCGTGCCTGGCGATGTCCCCGTCGTCGAAGAAACGCCCGGCGGCCATCCTGCCGCGCACCGCGGCGGGAAGCGTGGGGGAGGCCGCGAGGACGGCCATGGTCTGGCCGGTGATGTCTCCGGGAGCGACCACGTCGTTCGCACGTACCTGAACGCTCGCGGTTTCCCGGGAGTCGGCGATCGCGGCCACCGAAACGACCCCAGCCAGCCGCCGGACCGCGTCGACGCCCGACCAGTCCACGAGCGGGACAGGGTCGGCCGACACGGGTGGCGGGGGTACCACCACGGTGACCGAGGTGGCGGTGAGGGAATCGAAGCGACCGACGATCTGGTTGCCCGCCGTGGCCGACACTCCGATGGTGATGACCAGGGTCGTGATGCCCAGAACCGTGCCCAAAGTGGTCAGGGCGGAGCGCGTTGGACGGGCGAGCACCCCTGCCAGGGCCTCGGTCCACAGGTCCCTGAGGTCCATCCGGGGACGCTCGATGACCCTCGCGTCGCCGCGACGCCGTACACGTCCCCGGCGAACGGTGTTCCGTCCGCCGGCGCGCCGGTCGTCGATCAGTGGGCCTGCCGGATGCGTCGGGGCCGCCGACTTCAGGACGCGCGTTCGGGCCCTCATCGGCTCTCCTCGATGAGCCGTCCGTCACTTATCCTTACCCGCCTGTCGGCCCGCACGCTGACCGCCTCCTCATGGGTGATGACGACCAGGGTCATGCCCTGCTCGCTCAGCCGGTCGAAAAGGTCCAGCACCGACTTGGTGTTCTCACTGTCGAGGTTGCCGGTGGGCTCGTCGCAGAGCAGCAGAGCAGGCTCGCTCATCAGCGCCCGGGCGATCGCGACACGCTGTCTTTCACCACCGGAGAGCTTGTCCGGCCGGAAGCCGACCCGGTGCCCCATGCCGACCCGCTCCAGCGCCTCTTCGGCTCTTGTGCGGCGGCCGGCGCGGCCGCGTCCGGGGAGCGGTCGTCGGTAGGCCTCGGCCAGCATGACGTTCTCGTCCACCGTCCGGTAGGGCAGCAGATGGAAGGACTGGAAGACGAATCCGATCCGGCTGCCGCGCAGCGAGGTGCGCTCCAGGTCGCCGAGCGTGTTGGTTTCCACCCCGTCGAGCCAGTAGGAACCCGAGGTGGGGCGGTCCAGCAGTCCCAGGGTGTTGAGTAGCGTCGACTTTCCGGAACCGGACGGTCCGACTATCGACAGGTGCTCGCCGCGCCGGACGGTCAGGTTGACGTCGCGCAGGGCATGCACCGGCGGTTCGGAGTCGAAGGTCCGGTTGACGGAGACCAGTCGGATGACGACGGTGTCCGGGTCGGACGCGGGGGACGCCGCCGCGACGGACGTCGGCAGGCCGGTCATTGGCCGACCACAACCTGATCGCCCGCCTTCAGGGCGTCACCGGACGGCGTGACCTCCACCTGCCCCTCAGCGGAAAGACCCGGCTTGACGGAGACCTCCACGACAGTGGTGCCACGCCGGACCCGAACCATGGCATGCCCGTCGGCCGACGTGTGGAGCGCGGCGATGGGCACCGTCAACACGTCACCGGTCGAGGAACCCACCTCGATGGTCACCTTCGCGGACCCGTTGGCGTTCTTTGTCAGCTTCCCCGCCGGGATGGAGATCTGCACCGGTACCGGGGCCGAGGCGTCACCGCTACCGCCGCCCGATGTCTGCGGTGCGTTCGTGTCGTCCCCCGCGTCGTTCTTCGGCACATCGTCGCCGAGTGCGACCAGTTTCCCCTCCACCTCCTTGCCGTCGGGGGTCTCCACCCGCGCCGTCATGCCCTTGTGGAGCAACGATGCGTCGTTGCCCGGCACCACGGCCTGCACCACCACCTCGGAGCTTGTCACCGTGCCGACTGGTCCCGAGGGGGTGTCACCGATCTTTATGGACACCTCGTCCAACCGGGCCGGAAGGTCCGACAGGAAGACGATCTCGCCCGCAGGGACCTTGGTTCCGTAGCCGGCCCGGAAGGCCGAGAGTGCGGCGTTGGCCGTGTTCAGCTGCTGCTGTGCTGCCCTGAGCCGGAGCCTTCCCTCTTCGCCTCCGGTGCCGGCGTCGTCGCCAGGGCCCTCGGAGTCGCTGCCGGGATTCTGTGCCGCGAGGAGGGCCTGCTGTGCGGTGGTCACATCCGCTTCCAGCGTCCCCAGCCGTTGCCTGTCGGCGAAAGAGGGCTCCTGCGCGCGGTAGCCCTTGCTCCCGTACCAGCGGCTCACGGCCGCGGCGTCCTCCTGCCCGTACGTCCCGGTGGGCCCACCGGGGGCGAAGCCGAGCCGGGCCAGGGCCTGCTCGAGTTGCTTGACGTCGTCTCCGGACGCGCCGGGCCCGAGCGTGCGGTACATCGGAACGGTTCCCCGCAGCACCATCACGGGTCGGCCGCTCACCTGCATCAGTACGTCGCCCTCCTTCACCTCCGTCCCCGCGACCGGTGCCTTGGTGACCCGCTGGACGATGGCATCACCTGCCCCGGAGTCGCCGGAGCCGGAATCCGGGGAGCCGACGGGCCCGGCCAGGTCCAGCCGTTGCGGTGAGGCGTACTCCACCGAGCCCTGGGCGACCACGGTCGCGGTCAGCGACCGCCGCTCGACCGCGACGGTGACCGGTCCCGCCTTCGGTGGTCGGTGCGCGGCAGCTGCGTCCGCCGGCGACTGCATCCGGGCTCCGGCGAACCATCCGCACGCTCCCACCAGTGCCACCCCGCCGACGATGATCCCCAACTGCTCGGGGCGGCTGCGTGCCCGTTTGCGGCGCCTCACCCGACACCGTCACCGCTGGTCGGGGCCTTGAAGAACTTCGGGAAGTAGGCGGCCCGGAATTCCCTGCCGCACTCCAGGTCCTGCATCGCCTGCTCGATGTCCCTGGTGAGCAACGGCAGGGCCTCGTCCTTGCTCATGGACTTCACGGGGGTCCCATCGGCGTTCACGTCGCCCGCGCTGGACCCGGGGGGAGCGGAGGTGCCCGCCCGGAGCTTCACCATGTCGCCGATGCCGGTCGGTTGCGTGGTCGTGACGGGTATGCCGTGGTCCTTCAGGCACGAGGCGTAAGACTGCGCCAGAGCGACGAGTTCGGGGTCCCCGTTGAGCGCCTGCGCGTTCGTCTGATCCTCTGCCGCGGCTTTGGCACTTTGCTCCTTGGTAGAAGCGGAGCCGTAGACACTCTTGTAAGCCGACGTCAGGCAACCGTCCGGCAGCTGACCGCTGACCTTCGCCTCCCGTCCTGGGACACCCATCGCTTTGTCGTAGGCGGCCTTCTGCGCGGGAGTGAGTGCGGAGACGTAGTCGGCGTTGGCTGTTTCGGCCGAGTTCTCCAGGGACGCCCGGCTGCCCAGGGCCTGGGGATCGTTGGGGTAAACGATGCCGGCGTAGACGCCGAAACCGTACTTCTGCCGATACTTCTTGGTCAGCTCGTAGTCCGCCCCGTCGGTCGCCCAGGAGGCCATGGGGTCCTCGGGGGCCACGGGGGTGTAGATGAACCCCTGCTCCTTCATGCAGGCTGCCTTCGCGTTCTCCAAGAGGTACTGCTTCTTGAGGTCCGCGCTTGCGTTCGCCGGAACGTCGAGTTGCCCCGACGACCCGGCCAAGGGCTGACCCCCGTCCGCCGAGTGAGATGCCGTGCCGCTGCAGGCCGCCAGCAGCGGGAGCAGACTCACCGCAACGGCCAGTTTCCGAACAGGGCGGGATGTGGACATGCTCTTCCGTTCGATCGAGAGGATGGGTGTTGCGTATGGGCCCGGGGAAACCACCCATCGCGGGCGTCGCGGCCTGTGCCCATGTCGACGGCATCAGAGCGGCGGAGCACGGCACCATGGGCGGCCCGGCCTTCACGACCTCGGGGTGTCACCTGAGTTCGAGATTGGCGTCCGCAGGTGATGGCCACAGGTTCGGACGATGACCAAGTGGTAACAGCCGGTTCTGAGCCCTGCGTGTACCACCAAGTCAACGCGGCTCGTTCAAGCTGCCTCCCGCGGACCACTGGGCAGCCTGGTTGTCGCCGATTCACGGCACTCGCGGCCCAGTGACGAAGTGGTCGTTCTCGTCGTAGGGCCAGGCGTTGGCGATGCATCCGTGGAGGCCCTTGATCTGCTGCATCATCACGGGGGCCAGTTGGCCGGGGCCCGCGCAGGTCCTGTGCGTGTAGCCCAGGAAGTGCCCCATCTCGTGGTTGATGATCAGCGCCCGGTAATCATGAATCGGACCGTCGAACGTGGGCGAGCCCTTGACCCACCGCTTGAGGTTCACCACCACCCCACCGGGGACCTCGCAGTTGTATTCGCCTCCGGTGTCCTGCTGGATGCCCGCCCAGCACAGGGCGTCCGCCGTCCCCGGTGTCGCGATCGTGACGGTGAGGTCATGAGGCTGTCCCGCGCTCACCAACTGGAACGAGTAGGCCGGGTTGTGGGTCCAGCCCCGGGGGGCGGCGAGTATGTCGGCGATCTCGTCCGCCGCTTGGGTCGGCGAGATGTCGAGGCCGGTCTCGACCTTCACCACGTACCGGAGTGGACGCGGACCTTGGCCCACCTTCGCACCGCCGGCCTGCGCCGGGACGAACGTGCCGACGCCCGTCGAGGGAACGTCGATCTCGCTGGGCGTCGGGGTGGGGCTGGGCGTCGGAGCGGGCGTCGTCGTGGGAGCGGGCGTGGTCGTGGAAGCCGGCGTGGTCGTGGAAGCCGGCGTGGGGGTGACGGGTGGCACGCTCCGTGGGTGCGGCGCACCGCTCGACGGGTCGCTTCGCCCCTGGTCAAGGAAGAGCGCGCCGGAGCCGAGCAGGCCCGCGGCCACCAGGGTGCCGCCCAGGTACTTCCGGCCCCGGCGGCGCGAGGCCCGGTGACGGCCACCGCGGTGGGAGGCCACGGCGCTGCCAGTGGTTGGTGCGTATTCCCGCTGTCGTGCCGAGTGCATGGCCATTCAAACTGGGGATTTCAGATGATCGCCACGAGTTCGAACCATCACGAACCGGTAACGAGCAGTCGCGCGGTCGGTCGGGTGGCGTTGCCTGTCGGCGGCACGCCGATGTGACCCTTCTGTCACAGCTCCCGAGAGGGCTCCTTCGCAGGCGGGCGGCCCAACGCGATCTGCCTACACTGGCGAAGTGCCACGAGTCCTTATTGTCGAAGACGACCCAGATGTCCGTAAAGCCGTCCAGCTGGGACTGCGACACCAAGGGCATGACGTTCTCGCCGCCGAAACGGGTGAAGAGGGATTGGAGCAGCTCGGTCCCTTCCGTCCGGACGTCGTCGTACTCGACCTCATGCTGCCCGGCATGTCCGGTCTCGACGTATGCCGGCGGATCAGGCATCGCGACCAGGTGCCGATCATCATGGTGACTGCCAAGGGCGACGACATCGACGTGGTCGTGGGGCTCGAGGCGGGCGCTGACGACTACGTGGTCAAGCCTGTGCAGGCCCGGGTGCTCGACGCCCGAATACGGGCTGTACTGCGCCGGCAGGACGCGTCGGTCTCCGGCGCCGTCCGGCCCAGGGCGGAGTCACACGGTCAGCTGGTGATCGACCGGGCCGGGCTCGTGGTGACCTACCGTGGAGAACCCGTCGCGCTCGCCCCCTCCGAGCTTCGGCTGCTGCTGACCCTGTCGGCCTCGCCCGGCCAGGTCTTCAGTCGCCAGCAGTTGCTGGAAGCCGTCTGGGAGCACAGCTACTACGGCGACGTCCGGCTCGTGGACGCCTGCGTGAAGCGATTGCGCGGCAAGCTCGGCGAGCTCGGCGGGGATCCCCGGTACATACAGACCGTACGCGGCTTCGGTTACCGCTTCGGTTCCCCGTGAGCGGCCAGAGATCCCTGCGGGCACGCAGGCACGTAGGCAAGCGCGAGTCCGTCGCAGCCGAGCCGGTCCCCAGGCCGGCTAGATCCTGTCGGTCGGTCCTGGCCAAGGTCCCGCTTCCGCTGCGCGGCCTTCGCCCCCGCCTGGTGGTGGCCTTCGTCCTGGTGGCCATGGCCAGTGCCCTGAGTGCCGGAGCCGTCGCCTTCCGGGAGGCACGCACGGGGGTGCTCCAGCAGAGCCAGGACTCCGTCATACGTCAGTTCCGCACCAGCGTCGACGCCGTGGTGGTGGACATTCCCCCGGCGCCGAGCCGGAGCCACCTGCAGAAGGCGGTGCACCAGGTACTCCGGGCCAACCAGTCACAAGGGTGGCGGGTCCTGGCCACGTACGGCAGTCTTCGCGCCTACGCGCCGCACGCCGACTTCGACATGCTCAGCCCGGAACTGCGCCGGTCCGTGGACACCACACGCGCCGCGGTGTTCCAGCGGGTGAACGCCGACGGGCGTCCCTACCTCGTCGTCGGAATGCCGGTCACGTACAACAGCGGCGAAGGCACGGAGTCCAGGCTCTCGGGGATGGTGATGTACCTGGTGGTGCCGCAGGCCACCGAACAGGCCTATGTCGAAGCGATGGTCAGCGCCATCGAGCACGCCACCCTGGTGGCGCTCGGCCTTGCCGTCGTCCTGGCGTTGCTGGCCGCGAGCGGCGTACTGCGTCCGGTACGGGCGTTGCGCCGGGCGACACGTCGGATGGCCGAAGGACACCTCGACGTCCGGCTGGTCGTCAACGGTTCCGACGAACTGGCAGACCTCTCGCGGTCCTTCAACCACATGGCGGCGGCCTTGGATCTTTCGGTCGCGGAGTTGCGCCGCCTGGAGGCCCAGGCCCGTCGCTTCGTCGCGGACGTCTCCCACGAACTGCGGACGCCGTTGGCGGCGATGTCGGCGGTCACCGACGTGCTGGACGCGAGCGCGCCGCATCTGAACCGGGATGCCGGGGAAGCGTTGCGGCTGATCAGCGAGGGAACCAGTCGGCTGAGTGTGCTGGTGAACGACCTGATGGAGATCTCCCGCTTCGACGCCGGCGCGGCCGAACTCAGTCTGGACGAGATCGACCTGGCCGAGTTCGTACAGCGCACCCTCGCCGCCAGGGGGTGGCGCGGCCGAGTGGAGACCCACCTGCCCCGACCGGGCACACTTCGCACGCGCGTGGACCCGCGCCGGCTCGACGTGGTGATGGCCAATCTGCTCGGCAACGCGCTGCGGCACGGGGCCCCGCCGGTGCGGCTGGCCATCGGCGTGAGACAGGAGCGAGCGGACATGGCGTGGGCCGTCATCGAGGTGACCGACAACGGACCGGGCATCACCGAGGAAGCCATGCCGCACATCTTCGAGCGCTTCTACAAGGCGAGCACCACACGAACCAGAAGCGAGAGCAGCGGACTCGGCCTGGCCATTGCGGCGGAGAACGTGCACCTGCACGGAGGACGCATAAGCGCCGCCAACCGTCCCGGCGGCGGAGCGGCGTTCACGGTCGAACTCCCCCTGCAGACCGACATCGCAGCCGCCGACCACGACTTCACCGCGGGTGCCCGGTGAAGGGCCGGCGCGTGACGGCGTTGCTGGTCGGCCTCGCGGCCGCACTGACGCTGACGGCGTGTGGAGTTCCCCCGTCCGACGTCATCCAGGCCGGTGAACCGGCGAGCGGTATGTACTCCCCCCGCCCGAAGCCCTCCGAGCCGGGCGTTGTCTTCCTCTATTTCCTGGACGACGGTGATCCGACGGCTTATCCCCGCAAGATCGGCGATACCGCGGACCTCGGGAACGTCGTGGACCAGTTGTTCGGCGGACCGACGAGAAGCGAGGCCGTCACCGCCACCACGGAGCTGCCCCGCCTGGCGGATACACCGGCCGTGACGGTCGGCGGCGGGAAGGACGTCTCCATCAAGCTCCCCAACGATGTCGCTCCCTTCAGCCAGCCGGCCATGCTGCAGCTGGCGTGCACGGTGGCTCACGCGCGTGGGTCCTTTGTCCCACTGCCCGCGGCCACGCATCAGGACGCCGCCCATACGGCTCCACCCCTCGATGCGCAACGCTCCCCCACACACACGAGCGTCAGTGTGCTCGGGGACGGATGGACGATGAGGCAGTCGGACGACTCGTGTCCCGACCCTCCGCAGCCGTAGGAGGAGCCCGGGCATGGTCCCGGTACTGGCAGAGATACTTGTTCGACTCATCTGCACCCTCTTTCATGCTCTCGGATCCGTCACGGTCTGCAGTGGTTGTCTTGGACGAGAACCGATATCCAGTCGTCCTGCGGTGCAGACGGGGTAGTCGCGGCCGGCGCCTCACCGGGACGATCGAGCCAAGGCGGAAGCGGTGCGTAGCTGCTGGCGAGTCGGTGCAGCTGTCGCAAACAGCCGAACTCGCCCGCATGGTCCGGCAGCAACTCGAACTTCAGCCGTGAAACGGCGGGCGAAGCAGTGGTTTGAGGTGACCGAGCAGCGAAGCTCCTGGTAGATGGGTTGTTCGCCCTGGAGCAACCTTGTCCGCCGGGAGCTTCGCTGTACCCCGAACCGTTTGCCAGTGAGCGGCAGTTCCACTCCCCCTGAGGAAGTACTCACCCCCACCGAGGCGAGGCCCTCGGCATTCGACGGGAGCAGCGGGGGTGGCATTCCCACTGCCCCCACCGAATGCCGAACGTCAAGGCCGTACCCAGTCAATGGCGGAGCGGTCGAAGGCCTGTGCGGACGTCATCGACGAAGTACTCCGGCTGCTCCCATGCAGCGAAATGTCCGCCCTTGGGAAGCTTGTTGTAGTGGATCAGGTTCGGGTAAGCCTTCTCGGCCCAACTCCGCGGAGGGCGGTACATCTCGGTGGGGAAGACGCTGACGGCGACGGGCAGCTTGACTCCCTTGGCGCCGAAGAACGAGATACCGGCCCTGGCGTTCTCCCAGTACAGGCGCGCTGCGGAGACCGCCGACCTCGTGAGCCAGAACAGGGTGATGTTGTCCAGGACGTCGTCGCGCGTCAGCCCTTCGGGCTCTCCGGCGACGGACCGGGAGATCATCTCCAGACTCTGCCAGTCATGGTCGAGCATGAAGGCGGCAAGGCCGACGGGCGAGTCGACCAGACCGGCGAGTGACTGGGGGGCCGTGCCCATCTCGTAGGCGTAGGGGACATCCGCGTAGGCCGATCGCAGCTGCTCGACGGCCTCATTCTCTTCTGGGCTGAGGGACACATCGGCGGGCAGGGGGGCACCGCCTTCGATTGCAGTCATGATGTCGGGCGGTACCGCGTTGGCCATGTTGGTGTGGAAGCCGATCAGGCCTTCAGGCTCCTGGAGCCCCATCTGTTCAGTGACGATCGCACCCCAGTCGCCGCCCTGCGCCGCGTACCTTGTGTACCCCAGGCGTTTCATGAGCTCTGCCCAGGCCGCCGCCATCCGCTTGGGGTTCCAACCTGGCGCTGTCGGTTTCTGGGAGAAGCCGTAGCCAGGCATCGAGGGCACTACGAGGTGGAACGCGTCGGACGCCTCCCCGCCGTGGGACGTGGGGTCGACGAGCGGGTCGATGATCTTCAACTGCTCGATGACCGAGCCCGGCCAGCCGTGTGTCACCAGTAGTGGCAGGGCGTCCTCGTGCTCGGAGCGGACGTGGATGAAGTGGATGTCCAGTCCGTCGATCTCGGTGACATAGTGCGGAAGAGCCTTCAGCTTCGCCTCCACCTTGCGCCAGTCGTACTCCTCAGCCCAATACCGCGCCAGTTCCTTCAGCGTGGCCAAGGGCGTGCCCTGCGACTGATCGTCGACAGTCTCCTTCTCCGGCCAACGTGTCTCCCGGACACGCCGGCGCAGTTCCTCGAGCTCCTCGTCGGAGAACTCAAAGGTGAAGGGGCGGACTGCCGTTGGTTCAGAGGAGTCGGACATCTGACTCTCCTTTGCGCAGTAGCCCACGCGGTGCGCCATGGCGTACCGCGCCCCGCGCGGGAAGGAAGGAGTCCCCTGGCTGCATACGTCGGTGGGAGGCGCTTAGCGGCGACGAGCGACACTTACGCTACGCAAGTTTAGGCAAAGGGAGCATTGCGTGCATGTCGGAAGAACCGGCTGGTCGATACCTGGCGAACTGCCGGCCAGTCATGGACGTACGGTCTGGTCGCGGCAAGGGAAATGCGTCCGTAGCAGTCGCACAGCAGGCCGAACTTCCCCTACTCGACGAGGCGGGCCACCGAAGAAGACTTCGAGGATCCGGCGACGCTTGGCATCTCGGCCTCCCACATCACTCACTTGCCATTCTCAAGCAATTGGGAACCTGCCAACGGTCAGAGTGATACGGGCGATGACGACACTGGGCACAAGCCGCCCGGCTCGTGACGGCGTACACGACAGCACGAACCAGGCGGGCAGGTCTGCGATCGGACCCGCTGCCTGCGTCGCTGTGCGGCGTGCAGCGTAGGAGTCCTCCGCGCGAACGGAGGCTGCCATCCCGGCCGTGGAGCAGGCGTGGTTCCTGGCGTCCAGGTGGAGCGCCCCTGTACGAACGACCCCCTCCTTCAGGGCCGCGCCTGCTCCGCTGTGCCGGCGCCGACGGCGGACGGAATGGGGGGCCCACGGCACACGCCCTCCACAGGCCTGCACTCGCGTACGGTTCCCCGGCCGATCCCGGGCTGAGCGCCCCCGCCGGAGGCACTGCTGTGACGTGCTGCCGTTCTCCGGTGATCACCTCGTGGCCTCCGGCCCTGTCCACTGTGGGCGCGCGTCGGCGCAGCGCGCCCGGAGCGGGCCGAAGGCAGGAGCGCAGCCGGGGCTTTGTCCACGGGGAGAAACTTGAGGCAGCGCCCTGCTTCCGCTCACCGACAAACCCTCCGCCGCCCTGCCTCCAACGACCCAGGGACGGCCCAGGAGCAGTGAGACGCGGCAGGGTCGACGGCCCACACCATCGGCCCTGTGCGTCGGTTCAGCGAGGTACCCGCCCTCACCTGCGCTCACAGCACCGGCAGGTTCTTCCGCAGCTCGAACGCCGTCACCTCGGACCGGTACTCGTACCACTCCTGCCGCTTGTTGCGCAGGAAGAAGTCGAACACGTGCTCGCCCAGCGTCTCGGCGACGAGGTCGCTGCGCTCCATGAGCGACAGCGCCTCCCCCAGGTTCTGCGGCAGCGGCTCGATCCCCATCGCCCGCCGCTCCGCGTCCGACAGCGCCCAGACGTCGTCCTCGGCCCCCGGCGGCAGCTCGTAGCCCTCCTCGATGCCCTTGAGGCCCGCGGCCAGCAGCACGGCGTAGGAGAGGTAAGGATTCGCCCCGGAGTCCAGCGAGCGCACCTCGACGCGGGCGGACCCCGTCTTGCCCGGCTTGTACATCGGGACGCGGACCAGCGCGGACCGGTTGTTGTGCCCCCAGCAGATGTACGACGGCGCCTCACCACCCGCGCCGGCGGTCCGCTCGGAACCGCCCCAGATGCGCTTGTACGAGTTCACCCACTGGTTGGTGACCGCCGAGATCTCCGCCGCGTGCCGCAGCAGGCCCGCGATGAAGGAGCGGCCGACCTTCGACAGCTGGTACTCGGCGCCGGACTCGTAGAACGCGTTCCGGTCACCCTCGAACAGCGACAGGTGCGTGTGCATGCCCGAACCGGGGTGCTCCGAGAAAGGCTTCGGCATGAACGTCGCCTGGAGGTTCTGCTCCAGCGCCACCTGCTTCATGACCAGGCGGAACGTCATGACGTTGTCGGCGGTGGACAGCGCGTCGGCGTACCGCAGGTCGATCTCCTGCTGGCCCGGGGCACCCTCGTGGTGGGAGAACTCCACCGAGATGCCCATCGACTCCAGCATGGTGATCGCCTGGCGGCGGAAGTCCATGCCGACGTTGGTCGGGGTGTGGTCGAAGTAGCCGGAGTTGTCGGCGGGGGTGGGCACGGTGCCGTCGACCGGTTTGTTCTTCAGCAGGAAGAACTCGATCTCCGGGTGGGTGTAGAAGGTGAACCCCAGGTCGGAGGCGCGGGCAAGGGCGCGCTTGAGGACGTAACGGGGATCGGCGAAGGACGGGGAGCCGTCCGGCATGAGGATGTCGCAGAACATGCGGGCCGTGCCCGGCGTCTCCGCACGCCACGGCAGGACCTGGAAGGTGGACGGGTCGGGCTTGGCGATCATGTCGGACTCGTAGACCCGGGCGAAGCCCTCGATCGCGGAGCCGTCGAAGCCGATTCCCTCGTCGAAGGCCTGCTCCAGCTCGGCCGGGGCCACGGCCACGGACTTCAGGAAGCCCAGCACGTCCGTGAACCACAGGCGTACGAACCGGATGTCGCGCTCCTCCAAGGTCCGGAGCACGAACTCCTGCTGCTTGTCCATCTTCCGATTCCCCATCCTTGCTGGTCAGGCGCCTGATTCCCGCGCACGGGACGGTCGGGCACCTGAGCATCCCACCACAACACCATTTCATGCGCGTTGCGCGTCCCGATCGCCCGAGCGTCCACGGCCTGAACGGCTCTCGTACGGCAGGTGTACTGCGCTGTCGCCCATCTTGCCTGCTGACGCCCGCATCCGTAATGCCCATGGGACGCACCCCGGCCACGGCGGCGCGGAGTGATCGACACCACGTCCGTTTAATTTGCATCTCGGATGCAAGTTTTCATAGCGTGCCATTAGTCGAGCCCGAAGGAGTCGAGATGCTGTCCGAACCGTCCGCAGCCACCGTCCGCGCCACCCTCCCCGCCGTCGGCGCCGCCATCGGCCAGATCGCCGAGCGCTTCTACGCCCGGCTCTTCGCCGCCCACCCCGAACTGCTCCGCGATCTGTTCAACCGCGGCAACCAGGCGTCCGGCACCCAGAAGCAGGCCCTGGCCGGCTCCATCGCCGCCTTCGCCGCGTTCCTGATCGAGCACCCGGACCAGCGGCCCGACGCGATGCTCGGCCGCATCGCGCACAAGCACGCCTCCCTCGGCATCACCCCCGAGCAGTACCCCGTGGTGCACGAGCACCTCTTCGCCGCCATCGGCGAGGTCCTCGGCGACGCCGTCACGCCCGAGGTGGCCGCCGCCTGGGACGAGGTCTACTGGCTGATGGCGAACGCGCTGATCGCCATCGAGAAGCGGCTGTACGAGGAGCGCGGCGGCGCTCGCACACGGGAGTGGCAGGTCGTGGAGCGGGTCGTGGAGACCCGGGACGTCGTCACCTTCCGGCTGCGCCCGGTCGACGGCGGGCCGGTGGCCGCCTTCCGCGCCGGGCAGTACGTCTCCGTCCGCGTCACCCTGCCCGACGGCGCCCGGCAGATACGGCAGTACAGCCTGTCCGGCGCCCCGGACGAGAGCGTGCGCCAGTTCAGCGTCAAGCGCGTGCACGGCAGTGCAGAACCGGACGGCGAGGTCTCGAACCACCTCCACGCGCGCGTGGACGTCGGCGACGTCCTGGAGCTCTCCGAGCCGTCCGGCGACCTCGTCCTGGACGCCGGTACGGACACCCCGCTGGTGCTGGCCTCGGCGGGCATCGGTGTGACGCCGATGATCGCGATGCTGGCCGATCTCGCCGCCGGGGGCCACCGGGGCCCGGTCACCGTCGTGCACGGCGACCGCTCGCCCGCCGACCACGCCCTGCGCGCCGACCACGAGTCCTACGCGGAAAAGCTGCCGGACGCCGGCGTGCACCTCTTCTACGAGCGCGACGCCGAGCCCGGCCACCGCACCGGCCTGGTCGACCTGGGCGGCGTCGACGTACGGCCCGGTACGCGCGCGTACCTCTGCGGCCCGCTGCCCTTCATGCGCACGGTGCGCACCCAGCTGATCGACAAGGGCGTGGCGCCGGCCGACATCCACTACGAGGTGTTCGGTCCCGACCTGTGGCTGGCGCAGACCGCCTCGGCGCGCTGATTCGCGTCGCTGCCGGACGGCACCTCGGCGACCGACCGCCGGGGTGCCGTCCGGCAGTTGTGGCCGCCGTGCGTGTGCCCCGTTCGCGGCCGGTACGACGACAACGCAGGGGACCCGCGACCCGGCCGGCTGCTCCCGTCGGCCGGGTCAGTCGTCCGTCGCCGCCCGCACCCGGGTACGACAGCGCAGGCGGACCCGCGACCCGGCCGGCTCCCGTCGGCCGGGTCAGTCGTCCGTCGCCGCCCGTACCCGGGGCAGGCTCAGCAGCAGCGGGCCCGTCGGGGCGGTCACCATGTCCGCCACGGTGATCGGGTCGAGCGCCGCGAAGAACGCCTCCTGGGCCCTGCGCAGGGCGCCCCGCAGCCGGCAGCCGGAGTGCAGCGGGCAGGGCTTCTCCCCCTCGCACTCGACCACGTCGCCGTCGCCCTCGAAGGTGCGGACGACCGCGCCGACGGAGGCCGCGCGGCCCCGCTCGGTGAGGGTGAGCCCGCCGCCCCGGCCGCGACGGGCGTCGACCAGGCCCAGGTGCTGCAGCTCGGCGACGACCTTCGCGGCATGCGTGTAGGGGACGTCCATGTCCGCCGCGACCTGCTTGGTGGTGGGGTTGTCGGCGGCGGCGGCGACGGCGAGTCGCATCAGGACGCGCAGGGCGAGGTCGGTGGAGCGCAGCAGCCGCATACCATGAGGGTACGTAATACGCATTACGGATTCCAAATTTGCCGGCCCGCCCCCGGCCGACTCCTGCTCTTCGCGTGACCTCCCTACGGCACGGCGCCCGTTGCCCATTACCATCAGCGAGCCCCACCCGTTCCGTCCGTTCGCCCCCTCTCTCTCTCGAAGGACACGTCTGATGGGTTCCGCCAAGAAGAGCAGCACCGCGGCGCGCACGGCGCGCATAGAGGAGATGCGGCGCGCGGAGCGTGCCCGCGACCGGCGCAACCGCATCCTCACCATCGTGACGAGCGCGGTGGTCGTCGCCGGTCTGGTCGTCGGCGGTGTCGTGCTCGTCCAGTCGCAGTCCGACGACTCCGACAGCGCCGGTGACTCGAAGACCACCGGTAAATTCGTCACGGGCGCGGACGGCGTGAGGACGTGGCAGGGCAAGCTGACCCAGAACCACGTCAGCAAGAGCGTGAGCTACCCGATGGTGCCGCCGGTCGGCGGCGACCACAACCAGGTGTGGATGAACTGCAACGGCGACGTCTACGCCAAGGAGATCCCGAACGAGAACGCCGTGCACTCGCTGGAGCACGGCGCGGTCTGGGTGACGTACACGAGCAAGGCCGACCAGGCCGCCGTGGACGCGCTGGCGGAGAAGGTGAAGAAGACGCCGTACACGCTGATGAGCCCGGTCGAGCAGCAGAAGAACCCGATCATGCTGTCGGCGTGGGGCCACCAGCGCACGGTGACCGGCGCGGACGACCCGAACGTCGACAAGTTCCTCGCGACGTACGTCCAGGGCAAGCAGACGCCCGAGCCGGGCGCCGCCTGCACCGGCGGACTGGCGCAGTGACGGCGGCGAGGCGGGAACAGTGAGGCACGCGCAGGCCGGATGGATCGCCGGGGCCGCGGCGGCGCTGCTCGTCGCGGTCGGCGGGATCACCTACGCGGTCGCCGAGGACGGCGGCTCGGACACGGGCGCGCCCTCGGCCGACTCCGCGGACGCGGGCTTCGCGCGCGACATGGCGGTGCACCACCAGCAGGCCGTGGAGATGTCGTACATCGTGCGCGACCGCACCGACGACGAGGAGGTGCGGCGCCTCGCCTACGACATCGCGCAGACGCAGGCCAACCAGCGCGGCATGCTGCTGGGCTGGCTGGACCTGTGGGAGCTGCCCAAGGTGTCGGCGGCGCCGATGGACTGGATGGGCATGGGCGGCATGGTCTCCGGCGAGGACGGCGCGCTGATGCCGGGGATGGCGACGGACACCGAGCTGGACCGGCTCGGCAGGCTCAACGGCAGGCAGGCCGAGGTCTTCTACCTGCAGCTGATGACGGACCATCACCGGGGCGGCATGCACATGGCCGAGGGCTGTGCCGACAGGTGCACGGTCGAGGTGGAGAAGCGGCTCGCGCGGGGGATGGTCGAGGGGCAGCAGTCGGAGATCCGGCTGATGGCGGACATGCTGAAGGAGCGGGGCGCGAAGGCCCGGTCCTAGCCGGAACCCGTACGGCGCCGGTGTGCGGCGTGGGGTGGCCCACACCACGCCACCCCCCATCGCGTCGCTCTGACGATTACACTGGGCGCGTGCCTCAACTACGTCTCGCCCTGAACCAGATCGACTCGCGCGTCGGCGACCTCGCCGGGAACAGCGAGACCATCCTCAGCCGGACCCGGCACTGCGCCGAGCAGGGAGCGCATCTCGTGGCGTTCCCGGAGATGGTGCTGACCGGCTATCCCGTCGAGGACCTGGCGCTTCGCTCCTCCTTCGTCGAGGCTTCCCGAGCGGCCCTGCGCTCGCTGGCGGCGCGGCTCGCCGAGGAGGGCCTCGGGGAGCTGCCCGTGGTCGTCGGCTACCTCGACCGCAGTGAGACCGCGCAGCCGAGGTTCGGCCAGCCGGCCGGCGCCCCGCAGAACGCCGCGGCGGTGCTGTACGGCGGCGAGGTGGCCCTCACCTTCGCCAAGCACCACCTGCCGAACTACGGCGTCTTCGACGAGTTCCGCTACTTCGTGCCCGGCGACACCATGCCGGTCGTGCGGGTGCACGGTGTCGACGTGGCGCTGGCGATCTGCGAGGACCTCTGGCAGGACGGCGGACGCGTGCCGGCGGCGCGCTCGGCGAAGGCCGGGCTGCTGCTGTCCGTCAACGCCTCGCCCTACGAGCGCGACAAGGACGACACCCGGCTGGAACTGGTCCGCAAGCGCGCCCAGGAGGCCGGCTGCACCACCGCGTATCTCGCCATGATCGGCGGGCAGGACGAGCTGGTGTTCGACGGCGACTCCATCGTGGTCGACCGGGACGGGGGGGTCGTGGCCCGGGCACCGCAGTTCGCGCAGGAGTGCCTGGTGCTGGACCTCGATCTGCCGGCCGCCTCCCCCGACGCCCCGGACGGCGTGGTGGACGACGGGCTGCGCATCGAGCGGCTGGTGCTGTCCGAGGAGCCGGTGCCGGCGTACGAGCCGGAGCGGACGGGCGGGTACGCCGAGCGCCTGGACGACGACGAGGAGGTGTACTCGGCGCTGGTGACGGGCCTGCGGGCGTATGTGCGCAAGAACGGCTTCCGGTCGGTGCTCATCGGGCTGTCCGGCGGTATCGACTCCGCGCTGGTGGCGGCGATCGCCTGTGACGCGGTGGGGGCGGAGAACGTGTACGGCGTGTCCATGCCGTCGAAGTACTCCTCCGAGCACTCCAAGGGGGACGCGGCGGAGCTGGCGCGGCGGACGGGGCTGAACTTCCGTACCGTCGCGATCGAGCCGATGTTCGACGCGTACATGGGGTCGCTGGGGCTGACCGGGCTGGCCGAGGAGAACCTGCAGTCCCGGCTGCGCGGCACGCTCCTGATGGCCATCTCCAACCAGGAGGGCCACATCGTGCTGGCGCCGGGCAACAAGTCGGAGCTGGCGGTGGGCTACTCGACGCTGTACGGAGACTCAGTGGGCGCGTACGGGCCGATCAAGGACGTGTACAAGACGTCGGTCTTCCGGCTGGCCGGCTGGCGCAACCGGGCGGCCGAGGAGCGGGGCGAGACGCCGCCGATCCCGGAGAACTCCATCAGCAAGCCGCCGAGCGCGGAGCTGCGGCCGGGGCAGGTCGACACGGACTCCTTGCCGGACTACCCCGTCCTGGACGCGATCCTGGAGCGGTACGTGGACCGGGACGAGGGGGCGGACGTGATCGTGGCTGCCGGGTTCGACCGTGAGCTGGTGACGCGGACGCTGCGGATGGTGGACACGGCCGAGTACAAGCGGCGGCAGTATCCGCCGGGGACGAAGATCTCGCCGAAGGGCTTCGGGAAGGACCGGCGGCTGCCGATCACGAACGGGTGGCGCGAGACGGCGTGACGCCGGGGCGGGTTGCCGTCCATCGCCGGGTGCCGGTGCGTGAGGGCTGGTCGCGCCCACGCGGCGGAACCCCAGGTTGATACGGCCCCGCCCTCTCCTTGAGGGCGTTGCGCCGAGCTTGGCCGCGCAACGCCCTCCACCCCATCGCTCAGCGGTGCAGTGCTTTCGACGTCTCCGGGACGTGCGCCGCCACGAGGCGTTCGCGTCCCACCGTGGTGCCGCGACGGTCCACCGCGTACGCCGTGAGCGCGACCGCGATGCCCAGTACCGCCAGCGCCGCGCCCGCCGTGGCCGGGGACGTCGTGCCGAAGCCCGCCGCCAGGGCGAGGCCGCCGATCCAGGCGCCGCCGGCGTTGGCCAGGTTGAAGGCGGCCTGGTTGGCGGAGGACGCCAGGGACGGGGCCGTCGACGCCTTCTCCATGACCATCATCTGCAGCGGCGAGCCGGTGACGAACGCCGCCGTGCCGAGCAGGGTCACGCCCAGCGCGGCGCTCCACCGGTCCGCCATGAGCACCGGGAACAGGGCGAGGACCACGACCAGCGACGCCAGGCCGCCGAAGAGGGTGCCCCGCATCGCGTGGTCGGCCAGCCGGCCGCCCAGCAGGTTGCCGACGGTCGCGCCGACGCCGAACAGCGCCAGCAGCAGAGTCACGCTGGTCTCGGCGTACCCGGCGGAGTCGGTGAGCATCGGCGTGATGTAGCTGTACGCGGCGAAGAGCGCGCCGAAGCCCGCGACCGTCGTGCCGAGGGCCAGCCACACCGGCAGCGACCTCAGCGCGGCCAGCTCACCGCGCAGCCCGCTCGCGGAGGCGTGCGTGCGGTCGTGCGGGATCAGCACCGCCAGCGAGGCGATCGCCGCCACGCCGATCGCGCTGACGGCGAGGAAGGTCGCCCGCCAGCCGAGGTGCTGGCCCATGAGGGTGGCGACCGGGACGCCCGCGACGTTGGCGACCGTCAGGCCGAGGAACATCAGCGAGACGGAGCGGGCCTTGCGCTCCGGCGCGACCATGCCGGTCGCGACGACGGCGCCGACGCCGAAGAAGGCGCCGTGCGGCAGACCGCTCAGGAAGCGGGCGGCGAGCAGCCAGTGGTGGTCGGGGGCGAACGCCGACAGCGCGTTGCCGACGACGAACAGCGCCATCAGGCCGATCAGGACGGTCCGCCGGGACATCCGGGCGGTGACCGCGGCGAGCAGCGGCGCGCCGATGACGACGCCCAGCGCGTAGGCGGAGACCAGATGGCCGGCGGTGGGGATGGAGGTGTGCAGGTCGTCCGCGACGTCGGGCAGCAGCCCCATCATCACGAACTCGGTCGTACCTATGCCGAAGGCGCCCACGGCGAGGGCGAGCAGGGCCAGGGGCATGAAGGGCCTTTCAGAGCGAAGTTCCGTCCCTCTATGTTCATGTTCGGAACAAAGACTCTCAGGCCGAGTATTCCGGCAGGTTAAGGCCCGGTTGCGGCGACCTCCCGGACGAGGTGAGCCGGCCCACACCGCTCAGGGGGCGGACGTCTCCATCCGCACCCGCGCCGCCACCGGCAGATGGTCACTCCCGGTCTGCGGCAGCGTCCACGAGCTCACCGGCTCGACGCCCTTGACCATGATCTGGTCGATCCGGGCCATCGGGAACGACGCCGGCCAGCTGAAGCCGAAGCCGCTGCCCGCCGCGCCCTGCGTGGAGCGCATCTGCGCGGTCACCGCCTTCAGGGCGCGGTCGTTCATGGTGCCGTTGAGGTCGCCGAGCAGGACGACCCGGCTCACCTTCTCGTCGGCGATGGCCTCGCCGAGCGCGTCGGCGCTGGTGTCGCGCTGCCGGGCGGTGAACCCGGCCTCCAGCTTGACCCGCACGGAGGGCAGGTGGGCGACGTAGACGGCGAGCTCCCCGCCGGGCGTGGACACCGTGGCGCGCATGGCCCGGATCCAGCCGAGTTTGATGTCGACGGGCCGGACGTCGCTGAGCGGGTACCTGCTCCACACCCCGACCGTGCCCTGCACCGCGTGGTACGCGTACGTCGACGCCAGCGCCGCCTCGTACGTCGGGACGGCCGCGTCGCTCAGCTCCTCCAGCGCCACCACGTCGGCGCCGGACGCGGCGACGTCCCGGGCCGTGCCGGACGGGTCGGCGTTTTCGGCGTTGACGTTGTGCGTGACGACGGTCAGGTCGCCGCCGCTGCCGGCCTTGTCGGTGAGCAGCCCGCCGAAGACGTTGAGCCAGACGACCGCCGGGAGCAGCACCGCGATCAGCGCGACGGCGGACCTGCGGACCAGGGCCAGCAGGAGCAGCACCGGGACGAACAGGCCGAGCCAGGGCAGGAACGTCTCGGTCAGACTGCCCAGGTTGCCCACGCTGTTGGGGATGTGCGCGTGGACGACCATCACGCCGGCCAGCAGCACCGCGAGCACGGCCACGATCAGGCCGCGCCGCCAGATGCGGGGATCGCCTCGCCAGCCGTCGGCCACACGGGCCGCCACGTGCCGCAGCCGAGATCCGCGGCGCTCGGGTCCCGAGCCACCGCCGGCCGTCTCCGTCACGTACGCCTGCTGCGCCATACCGTCGCCTCGCTACCTGCCGTGCACTCCGTCGTCCCCCGCGCACAAGACCCTAGGGGATGTCCGGTCCGATCCTGCCGTCACATGACGGCCGTACGGGCACTTGGGACGAACAAGTCCGCGCTCGGGGTTCCGCTTTCGCGGGACGGAAGCGTCCTCTGTGACGAAACCCGCACATTCGGGTTACTCCATCGGTGAGCTGACGGGGCGTAGCCCTTCGAGCAGCGTGTCCACGAGCTGTTCCGCGAGCCCTTCGGGGAGTTCGGCGTCGGGGTGCAGCAGCGAGCGGACGAGCATGGGTCCGACGACGATGCCGTGGACGACGTCGAGGTCGACGTCCGCGCGGGGTTCGCCGTTCAGCTGCCCCCGGCGCAGGACGTCCATGCCGAGGCGGCGGGGCGCGATGACGGCGCTGTGGCAAGCGGCCCAGATGCGGGGGCTGGTCTTCATCTGGGCGTGCGCGGTGCGCAGGATCGCCCAGGTGCGGTTGGCCAGGCCGCGGCGGCGCAGGGCGTCGAGGAGGACGACCGGGTCGTCGCGCACGGAGGTGCCGGTACCCGGTTCTGGTGCTCTCCTTGCGTGACGGGTGCCCCACGTGCCGGGGTCCCCTAGCCGTCGGTGGCACGAGGTGCCACCATGGGACTGGTCCGGGGACGCCGTCAGGGCGCCTCGAGATGACGTAAGGAGCCGTTGCAATGACGCAGCTTTCGGCTGCCCACACCGCACCGCAGAAGCCCTCCGACGGCAGCAGGGCGCTGTACGGGGGCAAGGGCACCCGCCGTATCACGGTCCGGGACATCACCGCCGCCAAGGAGCGCGGCGAGAAGTGGCCCATGCTCACCGCGTACGACGCGATGACCGCGTCCGTCTTCGACGAGGCCGGCATCCCGGTGATCCTCGTCGGCGACTCGGCGGGCAACTGCCACCTCGGGTACGAGACCACCGTGCCCGTCACACTCGACGAGATGACCATGCTCTCCGCGGCGGTCGTACGGGGCACCAGGCGCTCCCTGATCGTCGGCGACCTGCCGTTCGGCTCCTACCAGGAGGGGCCGGTGCAGGCGCTGCGCTCGGCGACCCGGCTGGTGAAGGAGGCCGGGGTGCAGGCCGTGAAGCTGGAGGGCGGCGAGCGCTCGCACGAGCAGATCCGGCTGCTGGTCGACTCCGGCATCCCGGTCATGGCCCACGTCGGGCTCACCCCCCAGTCCGTCAACGCCATGGGCTACCGGGTGCAGGGGCGCGGCGAGGAGGCGGCGGCGCAGCTGCTGCGGGACGCCAAGGCCGTGCAGGACGCGGGCGCGTTCGCGGTGGTGCTGGAGCTGGTGCCGGCGGAGCTCGCCGCCGAGGTGACGCGCACGCTGCACATCCCGACGGTCGGGATCGGCGCGGGTGCGCGGACGGACGCGCAGGTGCTGGTGTGGACCGACATGCTCGGGCTGACCGGGGGCCGGGTGCCGAAGTTCGTCAAGCAGTACGCGAATCTGCGTGAGGTGATGGGCAGCGCGGCGAAGGCGTTCGCCGAGGACGTCGTCGGCGGAACGTTCCCGCAGGAGGAGCACTCCGTCCACTGAGCCACAGCCGCACCAGGGACGGCCCGCCGATCATCCCCCGTCGGCGGGCCGTCCTGCTCACGTCGGCCCCCTGTCGGCTGCCTGTCGGCCGTTTGTCGGTGGCGGCTGGCACAGTCCTCGCCATGACACGAATCGACAAGAACCCCAGCAGCGCGGCCGTGACCGTGCGGGGGCTGGTCAAGCACTACGGCGAGACCAGGGCGCTGGACGGAGTCGACCTGGACGTGCGTGAGGGCACGGTGATGGGAGTGCTGGGGCCGAACGGGGCCGGTAAGACCACGCTCGTGCGGATCCTTTCCACCCTGCTGGCCCCGGACGCCGGCCGGGCGACCGTGGCCGGCTACGACGTGGTGCGCCAGCCCCGGCAGCTGCGCCGGGTGATCGGGCTCACCGGGCAGTACGCCTCCGTCGACGAGAAGCTCCCCGGCTGGGAGAACCTGTACATGATCGGGCGGCTGCTGGACCTGCCCCGCAAGGAGGCCCGCGCGCGGGCCGACGAGCTGCTGGAGCGGTTCTCGCTCACCGAGGCGGCCAAGCGGCCTGCGGCCACCTATTCCGGCGGTATGCGCCGGCGGCTCGACCTGGCGGCCTCGATGATCGGACGGCCGGCCGTGCTGTTCCTCGACGAGCCCACCACCGGCCTCGACCCGCGCACCCGCAACGAGGTGTGGGACGAGGTGAAGGCCATGGTCGGCGACGGGGTCACCGTCCTGCTGACCACGCAGTACATGGAGGAGGCCGAGCAGCTGGCCTCCGAGCTGACCGTCGTCGACCGGGGGAAGGTCATCGCGGGCGGCGGGATCGAGGAGCTGAAGGCCAAGGTCGGCGGGCGGACGCTGCGGGTGCGGCCGGCCGATCCGGAGCAGCTGCGCCCGCTGGCCCGCGCCCTGGACGAGCTGGGCATCACCGGGCTGGCCACGACCACCGTGGACACCGAGGGCGGCGCCGTGCTGGTGCCGATCCTCAGCGACGAGCAGCTGACCGCCGTGGTCGGCGCCGTCACCGCGCGCGGTGTCACGCTCGCCTCCATCAGCACCGAACTGCCCAGCCTGGACGAGGTGTTCCTGTCCCTCACCGGCCACCGCGCCAGTGCCCCGCAGGACGCCGTGCCCGCCGACGACCGCGAGGAGGTCGCCGTATGAGCGCCGCCGTCACCACTGCCGACGCCGACACCCGCATCCCGCTGCGCGCCCACCTGCGCCACACCGGGGCCCTGATCCGCCGCAACCTGCTGTGGATCCGGCAGGACCCCGAGTCGATGTTCGACGCGCTGCTGATGCCGGTCGTCTTCACCCTGCTGTTCGTGTACGTCTTCGGCGGCTCCATCGGGCAGGCCCTGGGCGGCGGCCAGGACGGCTACGTGCAGTACGTGATTCCCGGCATGATCGCGATGATGAGCATGACGCTGTCCCAAGGCGTCGGCACCGGCTTCAGCCAGGACTTCAACTCCGGTGTCATGGACCGCTTCCGGTCCCTGCCGATCGGGCGCGGCTCGGTGCTGTTCGCGAAGATCTCGGTCGAGCTGGTCCGGATGCTGTTCGCGACGACCGTGCTGATGATCGTCGCCGTCCTGGTCGGCTTCGAGATCACCGACTGGCTCGGCGTGCTCGCGGCCGTGGGCCTGTCCACGGCGTTCGCCTCGTCGATCATGTGGGTGTTCCTCACCCTGGGCGTGGTCCTGAAGAACGCGCAGTCGGTGCAGGCGATGGGCTTCCTGGTGCTGTTCCCGCTCCAGTTCGGCTCGTCGATCTTCGCGCCGACGGCCTCGATGCCGGGCTGGCTCCAGGCGTTCACCGACTACAACCCGCTGTCCACGCTCGCGGACGCGGCCCGCGGCCTGATGGTGGGCGGACCGGTGGCGCAGGACCTGTGGGTGACCCTCGGCTGGTCGGTGGCGATCACGGCGGTGATGGCGCCGGTCGCGATCCACAAGTTCCGCACCAAGAGCTGACCGCCGGTCAGATCAGGGCGGCGGCCTCCTTCTCGGTGAGGCCGCCGCCCTCGGCGTACGCCGCCGCGTACTCCTCGTCGGACAGCACCGCCCGGACGGCGGCCGTGGCGCGCCGGTGCGCCTCACGCTCCAGGGAGGACATCGCATGGCTACGGGGCAGCAGGGCGTCGGCCGCGCCGAGGCAGCGGGCGGCGTCCCGGGCGTCGGGCCCGCCCTCGGCGGCCACCGCGAGCGCCGCGATGACGAGGTACGCCGACACCAGCTGCGGGGCCATGGCCCGCGACAGCGGGTCCGCCGCCTGCTCCAGGCCGCGCCGGACCTTCGCCCGGGCCTCGGCCCAGTGGCCCTCGGCGGCGTCCACCCAGGCCTCCTGGGCGAGGATGAACGCGTCGAACACGACGAAGTGGGCGATGGTGAACTCCTCGCGCAGGGCCCGCAGATGCTCGCGCGCCTCGGCGATACGGCCGGTGCAGCTGAGCCATCCGGCGAGGACGATCCGGCCGAACGGCATGGCCTCGTTGTGCGCGCCCTCCGCGGCGCCGATCACCTCCCGCAGCAGCCGCTCGCCCCGCTCGGCCTCCCCCGCCTCCAGCAGGGCGCTGCCCAGCCGGGCGGTGAGGACGGCGTGCTGGGCGCGGGCGCCGAGCCGCCGGGCATGCGCCATGGCCGCCTCGTAGTCGGCGGCGGCCTCCTCGTAACGCGCCTTGCGCTCGTGGGCCTCGGCACGGGCGGAGAGCGCCTCGGCGCTGCCCCAGGCGTCACCGAGACGTTCGAAGATGGCCAGCGACTCGTCGGCGTCCCGGCCGGCGTCGGCCGCCCGGTCGGCGTGGTTGGCGCGGATGTTGGCGCGCAGTTGCAGGCTGGTGGCGAGTTCCCAGTCGTAGCCGGGCGTCGCGCGGCAGGTGTCGACGGCGGCGTCGAGGAGCACGCCCAGCCGGTCCATGCCGCCGGTGAGCATCACCGCGTAGAACGACAGCATGCCGGGGCTGCGGCAGGTCTGCGGCAGGCCCGGCTCGTAGGTGTCGGCCATGGCCCGCAGCTTGCGCTGGGCCTCGGGGGTCTGCCAGGCGTCCAGCTCGGTGTCCATGCAGGCCAGGTGGGCCAGGTGGACGCCGCGCCGGGCCTCCTGGAGGAGTTCCCCGGTCAGCGGGGGCGGTTCGTCGGTGCAGCGCTGCCACACCGGGGCGGCCTTGCGGACCGGCTCGGTGAACGGGTCGGGGCCGAGCTCCATCACCGCGCGCGACCAGTTGCGGGCCTCCGTGCGCAGATCCCGCATCTGCCAGTACCAGGCCAGCGACAGCACCAGGCACAGCGCCTCCTGCTCGTCGCGTTCGGCGACGGCGTGGCGCAGGGCGGTGCGCAGGTTCTCGTACTCCTGCTGGAGCCGTTCGACGGCGGCGAGCTGGCCGGAGCCGCGCAGCAACGGGTCGGTCGTGCGGGCGAGTTCCCGGTAGTAGGTCAGATGGGCCCGCGCGGTCTCGGCACGGCGGCCGGCCTCGTCGAGCCGTTCGCCGGCGTACTCGGCGACGGTCTCCAGCAGCCGGTAGCGCATCTCGCCGTCGCCGGACGGGGCGGCGACGACGAGCGACTTGTCGACCAGGGAGCCGAGCGCGTCCAGGGCGGTGGGTCCGCACACGGCCTCGGCCGCCGCGAGGTCGCAGCCGCCGGCGAACACGGACAGGCGGCGCAGCACGTCCCGCTCGTCGTCGTCCAGCAGGTCCCAGGACCAGTCGACGACGGCCCGGAGCGTCTGCTGGCGGGGCAGCACGGTCCGGCTGCCGGAGGTGAGCAGGCGGAAGCGGTCGTCGAGCCGGTCGGCGATCTGGCGGGGCGTGAGCATCCGCAGCCGGGCGGCGGCCAGCTCGATGCCGAGGGGCAGGCCGTCGAGGCGACGGCAGATCTCGGCGCACGCCTCGGGGTCGTCGTCGATCCGGAACCCGGGCCTGGCGGCGGCCCCGCGATCCGCGAGCAGCCGCAGGGCGTACGGCTCCGGCAGCGGCTCCACGGGCCGCAGCACCTCCCCCGGTACGCCGAGGGGTTCCCGGCTGGTGGCGAGGACCGTGAGGTTCGGGCACCGCGCGAGCAGCTCCTCGGTCAGCCGGGCGGCGGCGTCGACGACGTGCTCGCAGTTGTCGAGGACGATCAGCATGCGGCGCCGGGCGCAGTGCTCGACGAGTCGGGCGACGGGGTCGTCGTGGCGGTCGGTGACGGCGGCCCGCAGCTCCTCGGCGCCGGCGCCGTGCAGCACGGTCTCGCGGGCGCCGATCGCGGTGAGCACGGCCTCCGGGACGGCGGCCGGGTCGTCGACGGGCGCCAGTTCGGCCAGCCACACCCCGTCGAGGGCCGCGTCCCGTACGGTCTCGGCGGCCTCCTGCGACAGCCGGGTCTTGCCCGCCCCACCGGGGCCGAGCAGCGTGACCAGCCGGGCGGTGGCCAGGTCGCCGCGGATGGCCTCGATGTCGTCGGCCCGCCCGACGAACGAGGTGAGGCGGGCCCGCAGGTTGCCGCGCGGGTGGGGCTCGGCCGGGCGGGTGTCCCGCTGCCGGAGCAGCTCGGCGTGCAGGGCGCGCAGCTCGGGTCCCGGGTCGGACCCCAGCCGGTCGGCGAGCAGCCGCCGTACGTCCTCGTAGGCGGCCAGCGCCTCGGCGGTGCGGCCCGCGTCGCGCAGGGCGCGCAGGCGCAGCGCCTGGAGGGGTTCGTCCAGGGGGTGGCTCTCGCACAGGGCGGTCAGCTCGGGCAGCGCCTGCTCGGCCCGGCCGAGGGCGAGGGAGGCGGCGAGCCGGGCACGGCGGGCGTCCAGCCGGCGGGCGGCGCAGCGGGCCGCCTCGACGGTGCGGTCCGGGAGGTCGGCGAGGGCGGGGTCCTGCCACAGGGCGAGGGCGTCGTCGAGGAGGACGGCGGCTTTCGCCGGGTCGCCGTCCGCCAGGGCCAGGGCGCCCTCGTCGGCGAGCCGCTCGAACCGGTGCAGGTCGACGTCGTCGGGCGCGGCGGCCAGCCGGTAGCCGCCCTCGGCCGACGCGATAGCCTGCGCCCCCAGCACCCGGCGCAGCCGCCCCACGAGCGCCTGCAGTGCCCCGGCCGCGTCGGCGGGCGGGTCCCCGTCCCACACCTCGTCCACCAGCAGTCCCGCGGGCACGACCCGGCCGGCCCGCAGCGCCAGCACGGTGAGCAGCGCACGCAGGCGCGCCCCACCGACCGGGAGAACCGAACCGTCGGGGCGAACCGCCTGTGTGGTGCCGAGGATGCGATAGCGCACGGGACCCATTGTCACCGCCGCGGCCAGGGCGCCGTCTCCGGGTTGACGCCCGCATGAACCGCGGGGGCGGGAACCGAGGGCGACGGGGAACCTTCCCGTCGGACGCCGACGTTCCCCTCACGCCACCGGTACGGTCGGTCCCACGCCGCACGCCACGTCAGGAGAACTCCCCATGACCACCGCCGCCACCCGTCGCGCCGAGCGGCGGATCAGTCCCGTCTTCCTCGGGATACTGGCCGTCACGGCGGTGACCGGGTGGGCCACCTGGACCGGGTTCGCGGCGCAGCCCGGGGTGGCCGTGTTCCTGTTCGTGACCGGTGCGTGGGTCGTGTCGCTGTGCCTGCACGAGTACGCGCACGCCCGGACCGCGCTGCACGGCGGGGACATCACGGTGGGCGCGAAGGGGTATCTCACGCTCAACCCGCTGAAGTACACGCACGCGCTGCTGAGCATCGTGCTGCCCGTGCTGTTCGTGATCATGGGCGGGATCGGGCTGCCCGGCGGTGCGGTGTTCATCGAGCGCGGGCGGATCCGAGGACGCTGGAAGCACAGCCTGGTCTCGGCGGCCGGTCCGCTGACGAACGTGCTGTTCGCCGCCGTGTGCACGGCGCCGTTCTGGCTGGACGCCCTGGACGGGGTGCCGCGCGACTTCCGTCACGCGCTGGCGTTCCTGGCGCTGCTGCAGGTGACGGCCGCGATCCTGAACTTCCTGCCGGTGCCGGGCCTGGACGGCTACGGCGTGGTCGAGCCCTGGCTGTCGTACAACGTCCGGCGGCAGGTGGAGCCCATCGCGCCCTTCGGGCTGCTGCTGGTGTTCGCGCTGCTGTGGATCCCGGCGCTGAACGGCGCGTTCTTCGACGTGGTCGACGCCGTGCTGCGCGGCCTCGGCGTCGGCGAGGCCGACACGTACTGCGGGTACGAGCTGTACCGCTTCTGGCTCGGGACGAACGAGTACTGCTCGGTCAGCCCGTGACCGAGTCCCGCCGTCCGGCGCTGCCGCGCCTGAGGTAGTACCAGGCCATGTTGGACGACAGGCCCGCCAGCAGCACCCACACGACACCCAGCCAGCTGCCCCGCACGAAGGACAGGACGGCCGCGGCGACCGCGAGGACGCAGACGACGAGGGCGTAGAGGGCGAGTCGCCGGGCCGGGCTGGGCGGGGGCAGGGCGGGCATGGTGGTCGGCTCCTGTCGGGGGACACTGGTGCTGACACCAGTGTCCCCCATGGGGTCATACGTCCGTGACGCGCAGGCCCGCGTGCGCCTTGTACCGGCGGTTCACCGAGATCAGGTTGGCGACCAGCGACTCGACCTGGTGGGCGTTGCGCAGCCGGCCCGCGAAGATGCCGCGCATGCCGGGGATGCGGCCGGCCAGCGCCTGCACGATCTCCACGTCCGCCCGCTCCTCGCCGAGGACCATGACGTCGGTGTCGATCTCCTCGATCTGCGGGTCCTGCAGGAGGACGGCCGACAGGTGGTGGAAGGCGGCGGTGACCCGGGCGTCCGGCAGCAGGGCGGCGGCCTGCTCGGCGGCGCTGCCCTCCTCGGGCTTCAGCGCGTACGCGCCCTTCTTGTCGAAGCCGAGGGGGTTGACGCAGTCGACGACGAGCTTGCCCGCCAGCTCGGCGCGCAGGGACTGGAGCGTCTTGCCGTGCCCCTCCCACGGCACGGCGACGATCACGATGTCGCTGCGCCGGGCGCACTCGGCGTTGTCGGCGCCCTCGACGCCGTGCCCGAGTTCCCCGGCGGCGGCCTGCGCGCGCTCGGCGGCGCGCGAACCGATGATCACCTTCTGGCCGGCCCGCGCGAGCCGGTAGGCGAGGCCCTTGCCCTGCGGCCCGGTCCCGCCGAGCACACCGACGACCAGCCCGGAGACGTCGGGCAGGTCCCAGGGGTCCTTGGCGGGGGCCTTCGCGGGCTTCTCTGCAGCAGCACTGTCCGTAGAGGTCATGAGCCAGACTCTACGGCCGGCCCCGCCGGCCGGCGGTCTCAGGTGAGGCGCGTCACGGGCAGCCGCCGGAAGGCGATCCGCTCGTACGCCCCGAAGTCGCCGGTCTCGTACAGCAGCCCGACCGTGCGGTCGTCGACGCGGACCAGGTCGGAGTAGGCGGCGGGGAGGCCGTCGACGGTGTGGGTCTCGCGCCAGGTGGTGCCGTGGTCGGTGGAGGCCCGCAGCGTCATCAGGCCGCGCCCGGTGGGGAACGCGGGGCCGGAGAACAGCAGGACGTCGGGCTTGCCGAGGTGCAGGACGCTGGCCTGGCAGACGGGGCCGGCGAGGCCGGCCTGCGGGCGGAAGGGCTGCACGAGCGTCGCGCCACCGTCCTCGGAGAGGGCGTCCGCGCGGTTGCCGGGCGACGGGGAGTCGTTGCGGGTGTTGAAGTAGACGCGCCCGTCGGCGAGTTCGGCGGCGGTGGTCTCGTTGGCGTTGATGTAGCCGTCGCTGTTGTGGTCCAGGTAGCCGAGGTACCAGCTCTCGCCGCGGTCGTCGCTGAGCAGGCAGTGTCCGCTGTTGTACTTCGCCTCGTCGCCGACGTCGGAGCCGGTGGGCGGGAGGGTGTGGTTGCCGGGCACGACGACCCGGCCGGTCTTCAACTGGATGGCATGGCCGGGCGTGGTGGCGTACCAGCGCCAGCCGGGCCGCTTGACCTGCTCGGTGATCTCGCGGGGCGCGGACCAGCTCTGCCCGTCGTCGTCGCTGTGCTGCACCCACACCCTTCTGCCGTCGGCCTCGCTCACCTCGCCGCGCAGGATGAGGTGCTCGGAGGCGGACGCGGCGGAGCGGACGTGGACGAGCAGGATGCGGCCGGTGTCGAGGACGACGGGGGCGGGGTTGCCCGCGAGGTCGGTGCCGTTGTCGGCGGCGACCTGCAACGGGCCCCAGGTGCGGCCGCCGTCCGTGGAGCGCTTCAGCACGATGTCGATGTGACCCCAGTCCTTCGCGGAGTCGACCCTGCCCTCGCAGAAGGCGAGGAGAGTTCCTTCGTGCGTGCGGACGACGGCCGGGATGCGGTAACTGGCGTACCCTTCGCGGCCGGCGCGGAAGGGGACGGTGGCTGCGGACATGGGCGGCTCCTTCAATGCTGCACCCGTGTGGTGCGGTGTGGCGCTCGGCGGTCGGGTTGGGGGGTCGGGCTCGGTGCTCGTGGTTCGCTTGCGGTCTCGGTGCTCGTGATTCGCCTTTCGTGCCGGTGATGCGTGCTTCGCCCTTCGTGCTCGATGACGCGTGCTTCGCCGTTCTGCTTCCCCGATCGGCGCGCCGGTGATCTCCGTGAACGGCGGTCATGCGACCCTGTGCCCCTCTTGGGCGAATTCACGAGGAACTCCCGGTCCCGGGAGGCCGGTTGCGGCAGTATGCGGGGGCATGGATGCCGTACGGGTCGCGTTGCTGCGCGAAGTGCTCGCCGGGACCGAGTGGTTGGGGGCCACGCGGAGGTTCGCCGGGGTGCTGCGCGGGTCCGTGGTGTCGCACGGGGGCGGCCTGCTGCTGGTCGGCACGCGCGAGTACGAGCCGTGGCACCTGGCTGCGCACCTGGTCGACGAGGCGGCCTGGTCGGGTACGCCGGAGCTGGCGCCGACCCTCGTGCGCCATGACGCGCGCCCCTCGGACCCGGCGCACCTCGCGGTCGGGCTGGGGCGGATCGAGGCCGCACGGCGCGGGGAGACGCTGCTGACGGTGGCGCCGGAGGAGCCCTGCGACGCGCTGCTGGAGCGGGTGCACGACGCGCGACGGGCCGGTGCGACGGTGCTGGCGCTGGGCACCGCCGAGGGGGAGCTCGCGGCGATGGCGCACGACGCGCTGGCCGTCGGGGCGGAGTCGGAGCTGGACCTGGACACCGTGCAGCACCTGGTGAGCGCGGCGGCGGGCGAGAACCCGCTGCCCACGTCACGGGGCCGCCGCCGCTTCCGGGACCGCCTGGCCCGCCTGGCGGACGAACTGACGGCCCCACCGCCTCCCCGCTGGTAGCCCCGCACGGCTGATGGCCCCACACCGCTGGTGGCCGACCGACGAGCGGACTCACCGCCTTCCCGCCGGTAGCCCGACCCGGCCGGCAACCCCACACCGCTGGTACGACCGCCGGCAGCACGCACCGCCCCGGCCGCCGGTAGCCGCCCCGCCGACAGCCCTCACCCCCCCGGTAGGCGCCTCCGCCGGCAGCGCTCACCGCCCCGGCCGGTAGGCGCCTCCGCCGGCAGCGCTCACCGCCCCAGCCGGTAGGCGCCTCCGCCGGCAGCGCTCACCGCCCGGCCGATAGCCGCCCCGCCGCCGGCCCTCTCCGGGTACCCGCCCCGCCGGCAGCCCCTCCCTGGTACCCGCCCCGCCCGACAACAGCCCCCACCACCCGGGGCGGCTGCCACGAAAAGCGGTTGCCCCGGGCGTCGGCCCGGCCGAGCATGGCCTGTCGTGACCGACGACGCCCGAACGGTGCCCCCCACCGGCCTCCGCGCCCTCCTCCCCGATCTCGCCCCCTGGCGGGCCTCCCGGGACTTCCGCCGGCTGTGGGTCTCGGGACTGGTCACCAACTTCGGCAGCTTCCTGACCTTCGTCGCGGTACCGGTGCAGGTGAAGGAACTCACCGGGTCCGCCGCGGCCGTGGGGGCGATCGGGGCCGTGGAGCTGGTCCCGCTCGTCGTGTTCGGGCTGTACGGAGGTGCCCTCGCCGACGCCTGGGACAAGCGGCGGCTGATCGTGTGGACGGAGGCCGGCCTCGGGCTGCTGTGCGCGGCGCTGCTGGTGAACGCTCTGCTGCCGACCCCGGCGGTCTGGCCGCTGTACATGGTCGCCGCCCTGTCCTCCGCCCTGGGGGCGGTCCAGCGGCCCGCGCTGGACGCGCTGACGCCGCGGATCGTGGCCCACGAGCACCTGCCGGCCGCCGCCTCGCTCAACGCGCTGCGCTGGCAGGTCGGCGGTATCGCCGGGCCGGCGCTGGCGGGCGTGGTGGTGGCGTACGCGGGGCTGGGCTGGGCCTACGCGCTGGACCTTGCCACCTTCGTCGTCTCGGTGGCGCTGGCGCTCGGCCTCGCCGCCTCACCGGCGTCCGCCGAGGCGGTGAAGCCGTCGTGGACGTCGATCGCGCAGGGCGCCCGGTACGCGTGGAGCCGCAAGGAGCTGCTGGGCACCTACGCGATCGACCTCGCGGCGATGTTCCTGGCGATGCCGCTCGCCGTGCTGCCGTTCCTCGCGGACGAGCTGGGCGCCGCGTGGTCGCTGGGGCTGATGTACGCGGCGATCCCGGCGGGTTCCCTGCTGGTGAGCCTCACCAGCGGGTGGACGTCGCGGGTCCACCGGCACGGGCGGATGGTGGTGCTGGCGGCGGCCGGCTGGGGTCTGGCCATGGCCGCCGCGGGGGTCGCCGCGAACGTGTGGCTGGTGCTGCTGTGCCTCGCCCTGGGCGGCGCGTTCGACATGGTCAGCGGGATCTTCCGCGCGGCGATGTGGAACCAGACGATCCCCGACGAGCTGCGCGGCCGGCTGGCCGGGATCGAGTTGCTGTCGTACTCGGTCGGTCCGCAGCTCGGCCAGGTCCGGGCGGGAAGCATGGCCGCGTGGGCCGGGGTGCGGGCGTCGGTGTGGTCCGGCGGGCTGCTGTGCGCGGGCGCGGTGGGGTTGCTGGCGCTGTGCCTGCCGAAGCTGATGACGTACGACGTCCGCACGAACGAACACGCGGTGCGGCTGCGCGAACAACGCGCAGCCGCACCGGCGACGACCTGACACCGGCCGCACCGGTCCCTCGGGCACGAAGCCGCCGGGCAGCGGGCCACGAGCACCAGCCAGGAAGTTCCTCCCGCACCGAGCCGCCGAGCACGGGCTGTCGGCGTCGGGCTTTCAGGCGTCGGGCTTCAAGGCGTCGTTCCTTCGGGCCTCGGGCCGTCAGGCGTCGGGGCCCGCGGGGCCGGTCCTTCGGAGGGCGCAGTGATCAGCGGTCCTCGTGCTCGCCTCGGCCCACGGTGTCGTGCCACCGCGGGTCGTTCTCCCACTGGAGGTTCCGCTCGCGGGCCGTCTCCATCGCGTGTTCGGCCTCCTCGCGGCTGGCGTACGGGCCGAAGCGGTCCTTGGCCGGGCACTCCGGGCCCTCCTCGACCTTCTTGTGCTCCAGGCAGTAGTACCACTCGCCCGGCTTCCCGACCGTGCGCTTCTTGAACAGGGCCATGACCGGCTCCTTTCGCCAGGGGACATGGTCTCGTATGCCCGCTGGTTAGACTCGCTGACATGTCTGGCCAGTCGCTGCTCGTACCAGGGGAGCTGTCTCCCACCCGTTCCGTGCCCGGAAACATCCGCCGGCCCGAGTACGTCGGCAAGCCCGCGCCGACCCCGTACACGGGCCCCGAGGTGCAGACCCCGGAGACGATCGAGGCGATGCGGATCGCGGGGCGGATCGCCGCGCAGGCGATGGCGGAGGCGGCGAAGGCCATCGCGCCGGGCGTGACGACGGACGAGCTGGACCGGGTGGCGCACGAGTTCCTCTGCGACCACGGCGCCTATCCTTCCACGCTCGGCTACCGGGGCTTTCCGAAGTCCCTGTGCACCTCGGTCAACGAGGTCATCTGCCACGGCATCCCCGACTCGACGGTCCTGCGCGACGGCGACATCGTCAACCTTGACGTGACCGCGTACATCGGCGGGGTGCACGGCGACAACAACGCCACCTACCCGGTCGGGGACGTGGACGAGGAGAGCCGGCTGCTGGTCGAGCGCACGCGGGAGTCGCTGAACCGGGCGATCAAGGCGGTGAAGCCGGGCCGGCAGATCAACGTGATCGGCCGGGTCATCGAGTCGTACGCCAAGCGTTTCGGCTACGGCGTGGTCCGTGACTTCACCGGTCACGGCATCAACTCGTCGTTCCACTCCGGCCTGATCGTCCCGCACTACGACGCCCCGCACGCCACCACCGTGATGCAGCCCGGCATGACCTTCACCATCGAGCCGATGCTGACGCTCGGGACGCACGAGTACGACATGTGGGACGACGGCTGGACGGTCGTCACCAAGGACCGCCGGCGGACGGCGCAGTTCGAGCACACGCTGGTGGTGACGGACACCGGCGCGGAGATCCTGACGCTGCCCTGAGCCCCGCTCGTCCCCAGTGCCCCAACAGGCAGTGTTCGCCCCGTCGGGCAAACGTTGCCTGCCGGGGCACTGGCTCGTGAAAGGCCCGCTCTCCTCGGAGGGCGGGCCTTCTTGCGTGTGCGGCGGACGGGGATGCGGGGTACAAAGATACCGACAGCACGTCGGAAACCCTGTTGACTTAGGTTAGCCTAACCAGAGAAGCTGGGCCCATGGACTCCTTCTCCACCCTCCTCCGCACCGCTTCCCACGAGCAGCACATGGAGGCGGAGACCTCGACGTTCATGAGCGATCTGCTCGGCGGCCGGCTGGGGGTTGAGGCGTACGCGCGCTACACCGAACAACTGTGGTTCATGTACGAGGCCCTGGAGACCGGCGCGGACCGGCTGGCGTCGGACCCCGTGGCGGGCCCCTTCGTCCGGCCGGAGCTGTTCCGGCTGCCCGCCCTGGAGCGGGACCTGGAGCACCTGCGCGGCGCGGACTGGCGGGCGGGCCTCACCGCCCTCCGGGCCACCCGGACGTACGCGGACCGGGTCGCGGAGTGCGCGCGCGTGTGGCCGGCCGGCTACGTCGCCCACCACTACACCCGCTACCTCGGTGACCTCTCCGGCGGCCAGATCATCCGCGACAGGGCCGAGCGGACATGGGGCTTCGCGAAGAAGGGCGACGGCGTCCGCTTCTACGTCTTCGAGGACATCGGCAACCCGGCGGCGTTCAAGCGGGGTTACCGCGAGCTGCTGGACGCCATCGACGCGGACGAGCTGGAGCAGCAGCGGATCGTCGCGGAGTGCAAGAAGGCGTTCGCGCTGAACACGGCGGTGTTCCGGGCGCTGGGCGAGGAGTTCCCGCTGTCGGCGTGAGTGGGACGGCGGCGACGGGACGGGTCCCCCTCGCGTCGGACGAGAGGGACCCGGGGCAGGTCGGGGCCGGCCGGCCGGCTTGTCCTGCTCAGTAGTCGAAGACTCCCCTGTGGCAGAGCGCGCCGGCCCACTCGAGGTCGGCGGTCACCGTGTCGATGGAGCCCTCGTACGGGCTGCACGGGATGGGCTCGTCGGACACGGCCCGCTGGCCGTGGCTGTCGTAGGCGACGGCCGTCGCGGCGCCGGTGGCGGTCAGGGCGGCGGCCAGAACGGTCGCGGCCAGGGCGGATCGGATGCGCATGGGGCTCCTCTCGCGATGCTGCTGAGTGGTCACGCCCATCGGTCCCCGCTCCCCACATCAGGCACACGCGGTTCCACCCTTACGGACGCTCGTCGCGTCAGCGCTCCAGCAGCACCCGCCCGCCGAGCTCCACCCACCCCTGGGGCTGCGGAGCGGTGAGGATCTGCGCCCCGGCGCCCTGCGCGATGTTCAGCGCACGGCCCAGCCGGGCCGTGAGCAGCAGGGCGGCGTCGCCGGTCGCCTCGTCCTCCTCGTCGCCGTCGTCCCGGCCGGGGAAGCCACGGGCCCGTACCCGCCCGGCCGCCTCGTCCTCCCAGGCCCAGGCGTAGACCCTCCCCCGCTGCCCGGAGCAGGCGCCGGGCGCCGCCGGCGGCGGGACCGGCAGGTCGTCCACCTCGGCGGCGGTGGCGTACTGGCGCAGGACGCCCGGCCCGGACCACTCCGGCCGCGCCTCGATCCAGCTGAACTCCCCGTCCTGCCGGGCGCCCACCACCCCGGCGGGCGTGACCAGTTCGGGCACGTCGAGCAGCCAGGCCGCGCCCACGCACGAGTGCGCCGCGAACGGCAGGCGCGCGCTCGGCGCGTAGACGTCGATGACGCCGCGCTCGGGGTCGTCCACGAACACGGTCTCGCCGAAGCCGAGCTTCTCCGCGAGCGCCTGCCGTTCGTCGTGCCCGGGCATGACCGAACCGTCACGGACGACGCCCAGTTCGGTCCCGTACCCGCCGTTGGCCGCGCAGAAGACACGCAGCACGTCGTAGTCAGTCACCCGGGCATTCAAGCACCACGGGCGCGGCGCGGCGGTCGCCGGACTACGCCTCGGTACGCCGCCTGCGCACCACCACCACGCCCACGCCCGCCGCGACGGCCACGGCGGCAGCCGCGCCCAGCGGGCCCACGGGGACCTCGGAGCCGGTCGCGGCGAGACCGCCCGGCCGACCAGGGTGGCGTCCTGGGACGTCTCGCCGAGGTGGTGTCGCTGAGGGTGAGGTCGAGGCCGTACTCGTCCCCTTCCTTGTGGGCCACTGAAGTTCACCGCGCCGTCGAAGGCGGCGGAGAGGGTGCCGGCGCCGGTGTCGCAGCTGCCGGTCGGGGCGGCGACGGTGAACTCGCCGTCGCCCGCGGCCTGCTCGGCCCCGCGACGCGGCGGTGGCCGCGGCCATGGCGGCGACCGAGGTGACCGGCTTCGCCCTGCGGCCCTTCTCCGCGCTCAGCGGCGCCGACCGCGCCCGTGTCGCCCTCGCCCGGGTCCTCGCCCAGCGCGCACCGCTGTTGCCGCTCGACGAACCGACCGCCGTCGTTGAGGTGCTGCCCCATCCACGGACCGGGGCGGTTCTGGTCGTTCCCCGGCGGGAGCCGTGAAGTCCGGGTCACGGTGTGGCCGCTGTGCTCGGACCGGCCGTCCGCGCGACCGGGCCCACCGGTAGGGTTCGCCTCCGGAAGGGGAAGGGGAAAGGACCCGATGAGCACGGATCGCGGCCCTCGAAGGCTTCGCAGGCTGGACCGGAGCGCGCTCGTGGCCGCTTCGTTGACCGCTTTGTCGTTGACGGCGAGCGGGTGCGTGGTGGTGCACGGGGAGCGGGAGGTGCTGCCGGGCGCGACCGAGGACGAGGCGGCCGAGGCGCTCGCGGAGTTCACGAGCGCGTACAACAGGGCGGACAAGTCCTACGACAGTTCGCTCGACGCCGACCATGTCACCGGGCCGCTGGCCGCCATCGACGAGGCGCGGCTGAAGGCGGGTCACGTCAACAACCCGGGCGGCAACCCCAACCACGCGCCGCTGGAGTTCAGCGACGTCCGCTACACCATCCCGAAGAAGGCGGGCTGGCCGCGCTGGTTCCTCGCGGACGCCAAGGCCAACCGGGGCGGTGACGCGCGCTGGCTGCTGGTGTTCACCCGGGACGGGTCGGCCGACAGGTGGGAGGTGTCCTATCTGACCCTCGTCGCGCCCGGAAAGGTACCGCAGTTCAAGAAGGACAAGGACGGCTGGGCGGAGGCCCTGCCCGTCGAATCCGCCGAGTTCGCCATGAATGTGGCCGATGTGAGCAAGAACTACGTGACCTACCTGGCCGAGGGCGGGGACGGTTTCGCGACCGGCACGCACACCAGCGCGTGGCGTCAGCAACGGGAGAAGAACAAGGAACGGCCGGGTCTGGTCACCCAGTACATCGACGAGCCACTGACCGGCGGCGACTACGCCCCGGTCGCGCTGCGCACCGCGGACGGCGGGGCGCTGGTGTTCTTCACCACACACCACTACGAGAAGCAGACCGCCGCGGCGGGGACGTCGGTGCCGACGCCGAACGCGGACGTGGAAGCGCTGACGACCGGCGAGATCAAGCAGTCGCTGACGATGGAGTTCGTCTCCAACCAGGTGGCACTGGACCCGAAGAAGGGCTCCGGCAGCCAGGAGGTGACGGTGCTGGGCCGGATTCAGGGGCTGACGTCGGCCAAGGGCGAGTAGGCCCGCCGGGGCGGGACGTCAGCGGCGCAGGGGCCAGGCCGCGCTCGCGTGGTCGGGCTCCGCGCCCGCGTGCCGGGCGCAGGCGTCCGTGAGCACTTCCAGCAGGCTCAGCGGGTCGGGCAGCGGGTGTTCGGGACCGCGCACCCAGTGCACGCTCTGGTCGTCGCCGGGGAGCCGGGCCGGGGGGACGAGGACGTAGGAGCCACGGCAGTGCCAGCGCAGGCCCGGATGCTCGTCCATCGTCTCGGGGTGACAGTCGAGTTCGCACGGCCACCACTCGTCCTCCTCCTCGGGGGTGCCGCGGGTGAGGGTGAAGAACAGCATCCGGCCGTCGTCGCTGACGGCGACCGGGCCGACCTCGATGCCGGCGGCGAGCAGCCGGTCCAGGGCCTCCCGCCCGGCCTCCAGCGGTACGTCGAGCACGTCGTGCACCATGCCGGTCGCGGTGATGAAGTTGGCCTGCGGCTGATGACGGACCCAGCGCTCGATCTGCGCGCGGTCGGTCGTGGACTGCGTCTGCCAGGCGAAGGACACCGGATGCCGGGCGGGGGTGGGACAGCCGACGCGGTCACAGGAACAGCGGTAGCCGGGGGCGGGATGCGCGGCGGGCGCCAGGGGCAGTCCCGCGGCGGCGGTGGCCAGGAGCAGGGCCTCCCTGCCGCCGCCGTCGGCGGCGGCCTCCTTCGGGCGGCGTCCACGCAGCCACTGGGAGAGTTTGCCCTGCCGGCCGGAGCGGCCGCCGAACTCCGCGCTCATCTATCCCCTCGCCTCGCCTGGTGAACGGTCAGCATGACCCATGGTCCCACCATCCTGCGCCCCGGGGGGCCGCAGTCCCCAACCGGGGCCGGGGGCAGGAGACATACTCCACACCGTGGATCACTCAAAGCGACGGCGCGTCACATGCCGTCATCGTGGCGCGAGGCCGTGCAGCGCGTAGTCGACGAGGGTGTCGGTGTACTCGTGGGAGATCGGCCCCGTGTGCTGCAACCAGCGCTGGGCGAGCGGGGAGACGAACAGTTCCAGGGCGATGCGCGGGTCGACGTCGGGGCGGACGTGACCGGCGTCCTGCGCCGAGCGCAGCCGCCGGACGTAGAGCTGGAGCTGGGGTTCGAGGAGCTTGGCGACGAACTCGCGCCCGAGTTGCTCGTTGACGACGCCCTCGGCGGCCAGGGCGCGGGACGGGGCCTCGAACTTGGGGTCGAGGAGTTCGTCGACGGTGGCGCGCAGGACGAACTTGAGGTCGGCGCCGAGGTCGCCGGTGTCGGGGATGCCGTACTCGGCGCCGGGCCGGGCGCCCTGCTCGGCGGCCTGCCCCGCGCCCCGCTCGGCAGCCTCGGCAGCCTGTTCGGCGGCCTGCTCGCCGAGGTCGAGGAAGGCCTCCAGGAGGACGTCCGCCTTCGACGGCCACCACCGGTAGATGGTCTGCTTGCCCACGCCGGCCCGGGCGGCGATGCCCTCGATGGTGGTCTTGGCGTAGCCGACTTCCCCGACGAGCGCGAGGGCGGCGTCGTAGATCGCGCGGCGGGACCTCTCGCTGCGGCGGGTGGTGTCGGGGGCGGGCTTCTTGACCATGCGGCGAATCTATCAGGTTGACAAGACGGTGCGTCTCGCCGCACGCTGACAGGGCGACTGTGACGAGACGATACGTCTCGTGTAGTAGCTGATCCGTGCCGCGGCAACCCGACCGCGGAGACCTCGTCGTACTCGTCAGGAGGCACACCATGACCCGAGGCGGAGCAGGCAGCATGCTCGGAGTCGGCGGCACCCGCCGGAAGCTGGGCCGCGAGGCCCTGCGCGGCGGCGCCCGCGGCGGCCGGGTCGGCGGCCCCGACGCCGAGGCGCAGAAGCGGGAGCTGCTGCGCAGGCTCCGGGAGAGGCACGCCGAACGGCGGCCACCGGTTCAGGAGGGGGCCCCGCCGCCGAACGACTGAGGGGGCCAGGAATCGCCCCAGTCGGCGTCGCGGGCGGCCTTGTAGAGGTCGCCGTGGCGTTTGGTGACGGTCGTCCGGCGCAGCAGCGGCTCGGACTCGCACAGGTCCAGCAGGACCTGGCCCTTGCGGATCTGCGGTTTGCGCACGACACGGGAGGGGCCGGGGTGGGGCGGAAGCGGGTCGCGGCGACGTAGCCGAACTTCTCGTCCTCGTAGGCGAGGGAGCCGCCCTTGACCTGGCGGTGCAGCGAGGAACGGCTGACCCGGGCCGCGAAGTGGCACCAGTCCGTGCCGGGGACGATGGGGCACGCGCCGCTGTGCGGGCAGGGCGCGGCGACGTGGAACCCGGCGGCGACGAGGCGGTCGCGGGCCTCGATGACGCGGGCGTAGCCGTCGGGGGTGCCGGGTTCGACGATCACGACGGCCTGGCCGGCGGAGGCGGCGGCGTCGACGAGGGCGGCGCGGTCCGGGGCGGTGAGCTCGTTGAGCACGTACGACACCGTGACGAGATCGGTGCTCTCGACGGTGAGCGCCGCTCCGATACGAGAGCGCTGCCAGCGGGTGTTCCGCAGCGCGGGGTTGGCCGCGGCGATCTCCCGGCCCAGCGCCAGCGCGGGCTCGGCCCAGTCGAGCACGGTGACCGGGCGGGTCCCTTCCCAGGTGGCGGAGACGGCCCAGGTGGCGGCGCCCGTGCCGCCCCCGACGTCCACGTGCCCACCGGGCACCCAGCCCGGCACGGCGTCCGCGAACGCGCCCAGCGCCGCCGAGACCGCCGCGAAGGTGGCCGGCATCCGGTACGCGGCGTAGGCGACCACGTCCGCCCGGTCCCGCAGGATCGGCGCGTCGGTCGGAGTGGCCCCCCGGTAGCTCGCGATCAGCCGTTCCACGGCCTGCGCGGCCTGCCGGGGCGGCAGCCCGTCGAGGAGACCGGCGAGGGCGGCGCGGAGCGTCTCGGAGGGGGTCAGGAGGGCGTTCACCGTGCGATTCTCTCAGGTCGCCGGCGTGGTCATACGCCCCGTACCGCCCAGGCCACCCGCGACGCCGCCTGCGCCCGCGGCCTGCTGTCGGGCGTGCGGCGCCTGGGGTGGACCGTGTTCGCCAGCAGGACCAGGAAGGTGTCCGTCGCCCGGTCCACGACCAGGGAGGTGCCCGTGAAGCCCGTGTGGCCGGCCGCTCCGCTGCCCGCCAGCTCCCCCATGAACCACCGCTGGTCCAGCGCGAAGCCCAGCCCGGGCGGCGTCAGCATCAGGTCCACGAAGTCCGGGCCCAGGATGCGCGCCGGGCCGTACGAACCGCCCGCCAGCAGGGCGCGGCAGAACACCGCCAGGTCCCGGGCCGTCGAGAACAGTCCCGCGTGACCGGCCACCCCGCCCAGCACCCAGGCGTTCTCGTCGTGGACCTCCCCGCGCACCATGCCCCGGTCGGCCTTCGCCCACGGGCGGCGCTGGTCCTCCGTCGCGGCCGCGTCGGGGCACGGGCCGAAGCGGGTCGACGTCATGCCCAGGGGCCGGGTGATGCCGTCGTGGATCAGCAGGTCCAGGGAACGGCCGGTGACGCGTTCGAGGACGTGCTGGAGGAGCAGCAGGTTCAGGTCCGAGTAGCGGTACTCGCCCGGCGGGCCGGTCGGGGCCTCCGAGCGCAGCAGGGCCAGGCGATGCGCGTCGGTCGCGCAGTCGTACAGCGGCAGTTCGGGGCGCAGGCCCGACGTGTGGGTGAGCAGGGCGCGGACCGTGATGCCGTACCGGGCGGCGGCCCGGAACTCGGGGAGGTACGCGCCGACCTGCCCGTCGATGCCCAGCGTGCCGCGTTCGATCTGCTGCACCGCGGCGACGGCCGTGAAGAGTTTGGTGAGTGAGGCCAGGTCGAAGGGGGTGTCGACGGTCACCGGCACGCGTTCGGCGGCGGGCAGCTCCACGCCCGCGTCCGCCTCCGGGTCGTAGGCCGCGTAGCGCACCGCGTGGCCGGCCGCCTCGTGCACCGCGAGCACCGGGCCCCGGCCCGCGGCCACGACGACGCCCGGCGCCCACGGACGTTCACCGGTCGTGAGCTGCCGGACCTCGCGGACCAGCCGGCGGAGCTCGCCGGGGTCGAGGCCGGCTCGCTCCGGGGCGCCGGTGCGCAGTCTGGGCGCGCTCAGCTCTCCTCCCCCAGGCTCTCGGCCGCGCCAAAGCGGCGGGCACCCCCACCCTCGCTGCCCGCACGGGTGTTCCAAGGACGGCACATTCCCACGAAGCAGGCGGTCGCCACCAGCGCGGCGGCCAGTTGGACGACGGCCATCGGAACGGCGGTGCGTTCCCCGGCGATCCCGACGAGCGGGGAGGCGATCGCGCCGATGAGGAAGGACGACGTGCCGAGCAGGGCGGACGCGGACCCGGCCGCGTGCCTCACCCGCATCAGCGCGAGCGCCTGGGTGTTGGGCAGGGTGATGCCCATCGCGCTCATCAGCACGAACAGCGCGCCGGCCACGGGCGCGAGCCCGACCTCGCCGAAGACGCCGAGCGACATCAGCAGCAGCGCGGTCGCGGCCAGCACGACGATGCCCAGGCCGGCGGCCAGGACACGGTCCAGGCGGACCCGCCCGACGAGCACCTTGCCGTTGATCTGTCCGGCGACCACGAGGCCGATCGAGTTCAGGCCGAACAGCAGGCTGAACGTCTGCGGGGAGGCGCCGTAGATCTCCTGCACGACGAACGGCGACGCCGAGATGTACGCGAACAGCGCGGCGAAGGCGAAGCCGCCGGCGAGCATGTACCCGGTGAAGCGGAGGTCGGCCAGCAGGCGGCGCATCGCCCCCAGGGCCTCGCCGACGCCGCCGCTGTGCCGCTCCTTCGCGGGCAGCGTCTCCGGGAGCCGGACCCACACGACGCCCGCGAGCAGCGCGCCGAGCACGGTGAGCACGACGAACACGCCCCGCCAGTCCGTCACGCGCAGGATCTGCCCGCCGATCAGCGGCGCCACGATCGGGGCGACGCCGGAGATCAGCATCAGGGTGGAGAAGAAGCGGGCCATCGCCATGCCGTCGTACAGGTCGCGGACGACGGCCCGGGTGATCACGATCCCGGCCGCGCCCGCGAGCCCCTGCGCCAGCCGGAAGGCGACGAGGGTCTCAACGGTGGGCGCCAGGGCGCACAGCGCGGTGGCGACGACGTACACGGCGAGTCCGGCGAGCAGCGGGCGGCGGCGGCCCCAGCGGTCGCTCATCGGGCCGACCACCAGCTGGCCGAGTGCCATGCCGGCCAGGCACGCGGTGAGGGTGAGCTGCACGGTCGGGGCGGGGGCGTGCAGCGACCGGGTGACCTCCGGCAGCGCCGGGAGGTACATGTCCATGGCCAGCGGCGGGGTGGCGGTCAGTCCGCCGAGGACGAGCGTGACGAACAGGCCGGTGCGGCGCTGTGCACGAACGGGCGGCCGCGTGTCGGACGCGGCCGCCTGTGACATATCCGGTATCGGCGCCCCTTCGGGCATGTGCCCCTCCCTCTCCGAGCAGTCCGGTACCTATGCTCTCAGTTCGAACACGGTGCCTGCTGACATCGAACGAGAACGAACGAGAACGAACGAGAAGAGGGCGGGGCGGCAATGGGCGCGGACAGCGTGCGGTGGGGAATCCTGGCGACGGGCGGGATCGCGGCGGCGTTCACGGCGGATCTGGTGGATCTGCCGGACGCGGACGTGGTGGCGGTGGCCTCGCGGCGTCCGGACTCGGCGAAGGCGTTCGCGGAGCGGTTCGACATCCCCCGGGCGTACGGCGACTGGGACGCGCTCGCGCACGACGAGGACGTGGACGTGGTGTACGTCGCCACTCCGCACGTGGCGCACCGGGCGGCCGCCGGGCTGTGCCTGGCGGCGGGGCGCAACGTGCTGCTGGAGAAGCCGTTCACGCTGAACGTGCGTGAGGCCGGGGAGCTGGTCGCGCTGGCGCGCGAGGGGGGGCGCTTCCTGATGGAGGCGATGTGGATGTACTGCAGCCCGCTGATGCGGCGGCTGAAGGCGCTGGTCGATGACGGGGCGGTCGGTGAGGTGCGCAGCGTGCAGGCGGACTTCGGGCTGTCGGGGCCGTTCCCGCCGTCGCACCGGCTGCGGGACCCGCTGCAGGGCGGGGGCGCGCTGCTGGACCTGGGCGTGTATCCGGTGTCGTTCGCGCACCTGCTGCTCGGGGAGCCTTCGGACATCGCCGCGAGAGCGGTGCTCTCCGAAGAGGGCGTCGACCTCCAGACGGGAGCACTGCTCTCCTGGGAGGGCGGCGCTCTCGCTTCGGTGCACTGCTCCATCGTGGGCGGTACGCCCGTGGTGGCCTCCGTCACCGGCAGCGAGGGCCGGATCGACATCCCGCACGGCTTCTTCAACCCCGACCGTTTCGTGCTGCACCGCGACGGCCGCGAACCCGAGGAGTTCGTCCACGACCCGGCCGCCGGCGCCCCGCACAACAGCCTCAAGCACGAGGCCCGCGAGGTGATGCGGGCCCTGCGCGCCGGGGAGACCGAGTCCCCGCTGGTCCCGCTCGACGGCACCCTCGCCGTGATGCGGACGCTCGACGCGATCCGGGACCGCGTCGGCGTCCGCTATCCGGGCGAGGCCCATGAGGAGGACCCCACAGCGGAACTCACACCTGCGTGAGCCCCTGCTCCCCCACCTGGGTGACGAAGGACGCGGCCGTCGTGACCGGCGCCCCCGGCGTGGTCACGTACGGCACCGTCCGGAAGTCGGCGCGGGCCTGCTCCCGGCCCAGGGCGACCGTCACGTAGCCCCGCCGCCCGTTGTAGAACTTCATGTGCGGGTTGGCGGTCATGTACGTGTTCCAGTTGGCGGGCCGGTCCGAGCCGTCCCGGCCGCTGGTGATCGACGTGGCGACGATCTCGGTGCCCAGCGTGCGCGACGCCGGGTCGTCGAAGTCGTCCTTGATGTCGAAGGCGTAACCGACGTGCACGTCACCGGTGAGCACCATCAGGTTCTCGACGCCGGCCGCCTGCGCGCCGTCCAGCACCCGGCGGCGCGAGGCGCGGTAGCCGTCCCAGGCGTCCATGGACACCCGCGAGGGCTCCGTCAGGTCGAACTTCCGCTGGGCGAAGGTGACCTGCTGCGGTACGACGTTCCACAGCGCCCGCGACCGCCGCCAGCCGTCGAGCAGCCAGCGCTCCTGCGTCTCGCCGGTCATGGTGCGCGTCGGGTCGTCGACCTCGGGGCCGGGCACGTCGGAGCCGTCACCGTACGCCTGGTCGGAGCGGTACTGCCGGGTGTCCAGCACGTCGAACTGGGCGAGCCGGCCCCACTGCAGCCGCCGGTAGAGCTGCATGTCCGGGCCCTCGGGCAGCTGCGGGCGGCGCAGCGGCTGGTTCTCCCAGTAGGCGCGGTAGGCGGAGGCGCGGCGCAGCAGGAACTCCTCCGGCGGGACGGAGTTCTCGGGGGTGTCGTCCGCGTAGTTGTTCTCGGTCTCGTGGTCGTCCCAGGTGACGACGAAGGGGTGCGCGGCGTGCGCGGCGCGCAGGTCGGGGTCGGACTTGTAGAGGGCGTACCGCAGGCGGTAGTCCTCCAGGGTCACGGTCTCGCGGTTGAAGAGGGCCGGCAGGACACGGTCGGTGTAGTTGCGGTAGCCGCCGACGGAGTTGACGGCGTACTCGTACAGGTAGTCGCCGAGGTGGAAGACCACGTCGACGTCTTCCTGGGCGAGGTGGCCGTACGCCGTGAAGTAGCCGTCGTGGTAGGCCTGGCAGGAGACGGCGGCCAGGGTGAGCCCGGAGACCTGGTCGAAGGGGGCGGGCGCGGTGCGGGTGCGGCCGGCCGGGCTGATCCAGCGGCCGACGCGGAAGCGGTAGAAGTAGACGCGGCCGGGCTGCAGGTGGTCCACCTCGACGTGCACGGCGTGGTGGAACTCGGGGTGCGCGGTGGCGGTGCCGCGTCTGACGGGCCGGCGGAAGTCCTCGTCGCGGGCCAGCTCCCAGTGCACGGTGACGCGCTCGGCGGGCAGTCCGCTGTCGGGCTGGAACGGGGCCGGGGTGAGGCGGGTCCACAGCAGCACCGAGGTGGGCTGCGGGTCACCGGAGGCGACGCCGAGGGTGAAGGGGTCGTCGCCGATCCGCGCGGCGTCGAGTTCGGCGGCGCCGGCGACGCCCGCGGTGGGCAGGTTGACGGCGAAGGCGAGCGCGGCGGCCGCGCCGGTGGCGGTGAGGAAGCGGCGCCGGCCGAAGTGTCGGGCGGCGGCACGCAGTTCGGGGGCGTGCTGGGGCTGACGGGCTGCGGGTGTCATCCGGGTCTCCCTTGGCGTTCGTGGCGAACTGCCGATGTGCGGCAGTTGGATGCAGGTGGCATTTGAGTTGCCGGGGACGACCAACGGCTGGCGCGTACACAACACTCGCATGGCGCACTCATGAGTTCCGGATGGCGGACCGTCTCCTACGCTGCTGGGCCATGAATGCCATGGAAACTTCCGAGCGGCGGTCCGACATCGCGGTGGTGACGGGCGCGGGCTCCGGCATCGGCCGCGCGGTCGCCGTGGAACTGCTGCGCGCCGGCTGGTCGGTGGCGCTCGCGGGCCGCCGGGTGGAGACGCTCCAGGAGACGGCGGCCCTGGTGCCCGGGGGCGCCTGTCTCGCCGTGCGCACCGACGTGTCGCGGGAGCACGACGTGAGCGCGCTGTTCGCGGCGGTCGTCGAGCGGTTCGGGCGGGTGGACCTGCTGTTCAACAACGCGGGCACCTTCGGGCCGGGCGGGGTGCCGGTCGAGGAACTGGCCTACGACGCCTGGCGGCACGTGGTGGACACCAACCTCAACGGGGCGTTCCTGTGCGCGCGGGCGGCGTACCGGCAGATGAAGCCGCAGGGCGGCCGGATCATCAACAACGGATCGATCTCGGCGCACGCGCCGCGCCCGCACTCCGTCGCCTACACCGCCACCAAGCACGCGCTGACCGGCCTGACCAAGTCGCTGTCGCTGGACGGGCGGCCGTACCGGATCGCGGTCGGGCAGATCGACATCGGCAACGCGGCGACCGACATGACGAGGGCGATGCAGACCGGCGCCCTGCAGGCGAACGGCGAGACGGCGCCGGAGCCGGTGATGGACGTCGCGGACGTGGCGCGCACGGTGCGGCACATGGCGGAGCTGCCGCTGGAGGCGAACGTGCAGTTCGCGACCGTGCCGGCGACGACGATGCCGTACGTCGGGCGCGGCTGAGACGGCCACGAAAAGGGTGAACGGTCAACCTGCACAAGCGGAGTTCAACCGTCCGCCCCATCACCGCCGGTGGGGCGCTTATGCTCGACTCTCCTCCACAGGAACTCCACACAGGGGCTTCACACTTGGAGCGTCGAGCTCCCGTCGGCCACACCCTGGGGGAGGGCGGCAGCCGCTCCACGGCGACCGGAGGGGGGACCGCGCGCGGGACCGCGAGGTACGGACCGGTCGGCCGTGGAACGGCTGCCGCGTTCACAGCCCTTCCGGGCTCACCGCACCAGGACGGCGTCGATATCGGCCATCTGCCCCGCGGTCAGCGGTCCCTTGGCGAGCGCGCCCGCGTTCTCCTCGGCCTGGGCGACCGTACGGAAGCCGGGGATCGGAACGGTGTCGGCACTGCGCGCCCAGATCCAGGCGAGGGCGCCCTGCGCGAGCGTACGGCCGCCCGAGGTCAGGACGTCCCGCAGCGCGTCGACCCGCCGCGTCCACCGCGGGTCGGCGCCCGTGCCCGCGGCGAAACCCGGCAGCCAGGCGGGCGGCGCGCTGCGGATGTCCCCCGTCTCGAGGGGCTGCCCGGCGGCCCGCTTCCCGGTCAGCAGCCCCATCGCCAGCGGGCTGCGGTTGATGCTCGCGAGCCCCGACCGCGCGCACAGGGCGAGCATGTCGGGCGCGTCCTGCAGGACGTTGAGGCGGTGCTGCACGGCGGCGCAGTGCGCGCCCTCGGCGAAGACGGCGGCGCGAGCGGGGTCGTCGGTGCTCCAGGCGTACGCCCGGATCAGCCCTTCCCGCACGAACTCCTCACACGCGTCGCGCAGTTCGGCAGCCCGGTCCGGATCGGCGTCGGACAGGTGCAGCTGGTAGAGATCGACGTGGTCGGTGTCCAGGCGGCGCAGGGAGGCGGTCAGCGCGCGGCGGGCGTACGCCGGGGAGTCGTCGCCGCCGGTGAGGGTGCGGGTCTCCTCGTCGAAGACGTTGCCCCACTTGGTGGCGACGACGACATCGGCGCGGCGCTTGCCGAGGGCGCGGGCGAGGACCCGTTCGCTGTGGCCGGCGCCGTAGGTGTCGGCGGTGTCGAAGAAGGTGACGCCGAGGTCGAGGGCGCGCCGGATCGCCCGCACGGACTCCTCGTCGTCGACCCTGCCCCAGCCCAGTGGCCGCCCGTCCGGGTCCGTCCACTCACCGCCGATCGCCCAGCAGCCGAAGCCGAGAGCACTGATCCCGATGCCGCTGCGCCCGAGTGTTCTGGTGGTCTCCATGCCCGGTGAGGCTAGGAGGTGAAGTGCGCTTCAGCACAAGGCCGGGCGCCCGCGGGCTCACGCCTGCCCGGTCTCGAACCGGGTGATCCTGCCGTCGTCGTCGACGGAGAACGTCCAGCGTGTGCGCATCTCCCCCCAGGTGTCGTTGCGGTAGCGGGCGATGAGGGAGCGGCCGCCGTTGGACTCGTTGTCGACCTCGATGTGACCGTGGGAGGAGAAGATCTCCTGGTCGATCCAGTCGGCGAGGTCTTGGTCGGCACCGTCGTCGGCCATGGTCGCGCCGGGTGCGAGGAGGGTCATGAAGCCCTCGCGGTCGTGGGAGTTGACAGCGGTGACGAAGGCGCGGACCGCCGGGTCACTCAGCTTGGCCGTCTGAATCGTCATACGGTCACCTCACACCGCGTCCCGGCGCCCCGCCACCCGAACGGCTGCCCGGGAGGGCCGGGCGGGTGGCGAGCTGCGACGGTGGAGTGAAGTCCACTTCTGCACCCGAACTGCACCGGGAGACATCATGACGTGCTACGACCGACGTGATCTGGGTCTACTGCTGCTCCGGCTGGGCACCGGCGGGGTGCTGGCGGCGCACGGCGCACAGAAGCTGTTCGGCTGGTTCGGCGGGGCCGGGATCGAGGGGACCGGGCAGTTCATGGAGTCCGTCGGATACCGGCCCGGCAAGGTGAGCGCCACGGCCGCCGGGCTCGCCGAGTGGGGCGGCGGGGCCCTGCTGGCGGCGGGGCTCGCCACCCCGGCGGCGGGAGCGGCGGCGGCCGGCGGGATGGCGGGCGCGACGGCGGTGCACGCCCCGGCCGGCTTCTTCAACGAGCAGGGCGGCTACGAGCACGCCGCCCTCCTCGGCCTGGCCGCGACCGGGATCGCGGTCGCCGGCCCCGGCCGCCTCTCCCTCGACCACGCCTTCGGGAACGTGCTGAACCGCGACTGGATGGTCCCGGTGGCCCTGGGCGTGGCGGCGGCCGTCACGACGGCGGTCGTGGGGATGCGGAACAAGCAGGTGCGTCAGGCGGCGGAGCCGGGTGGGGAGCAGACGCTGTTCGAGGAGTGAGGGAACGGGCTCTGGCGGTCCTTCACGGGCCGCGAGCGGGTCCCGGGAGGCCGTCCCGTGAGGTCGTCCCGGAGGTCGGTGCCGGGCGGGCCAGCGGTGGCGGGCCCGGTGGGGCGGGGGCACGCTGGAGAAGAGGCATGAGCGTTGCGGCGGGCCTCCTGTGAGCGGGTCGCTGCGCGCCCGGAGGAGGCGGGTTGGACATGACGGAGACGACCGGTGCGGCGGTCCGCACCACCGAACCCGGCGCGAACGCGCGCAGAGGCGGGACCGACCCCGGCACCCGGGGCAGGACCACCATCGCGGACGACGTCGTGGCGAAGATCGCCGGAATGGCCGCGCGTGAGGTGCCCGGCGTCTACGCGCTCGGCGGCGGCCTCGCCCGCACGATGGGCGCGGTGCGCGAACGGGTCCCCGGCCGGCGGGCCAGCGTCACCAGCGGCGTCAAGGTCGAGGTGGGCGAGCGGCAGTGCGCCGTCGATCTCGATGTCGTCGTGGAGTACGGGCTGTCCATCACCGACGTCGCCGCCGATGTGCGGGAGAACGTCATCACCTCGGTCGAGCGGATGACCGGCCTGGAGGTCGTCGAGGTCAACATCGCGGTCGGCGACGTCCACCTCCCGGACGAGGAACCGGAGGGCGAGGAGGCGCCGACGGGCCGGGTGCAGTAGCCACACGCACCCGCGCGCCGCCTACGTCGTCCCGCGAGGGCCCACGCGCCCACGCGCGGGCCCAGAGGCCCTGGACACGCGCGTCCGCCGCGAGCCGGCTGCTGCGCGGACGAGCGTCCGTGCGCCGCCAAGGAGCCCCCGCGAGGCCCCGCCTACGGGCCTCCGTGTGCGCGCGTCGGCTCAGACGAGTTGGCCGCGCAGGCCGCAGAGCCAGGCCAGGGCGCCGTACACGCCCTGGAAGTAGTCACGGTTGCCCGCCGGAGTGGTGGGGTCCTCCAGGCGTACGACCGTCGCGTCGGCCTCGGCGGTCAGCAGTTGCAGGTCCGGCGCGCCGCGGGCGCCCACACCGGTGATCGGCGAGCGGGGGGCACGCCCCAGCGCCCACTCCAGGGCCACCGCCTCCCCGGCCGAGAACTGCGGGCTGCCCGCGTGCCGCGCCACCAGGCCGCTGAGCGCCGAGTCGACCTCTCCGTACGTCCGGATGCCGATCCGCTGCTCCGGCCGCATCCTCCCGGTCGCCTGCCCCATGGCATCCTCCTCGCCTCTTGTCGCTCGTCGCTCGTCCGTCGCACGAAGGGTGCGTCTCCTTGCGTCTGCCCGGACTGGCGCCGGTCGAACGGGGGATGAACGGCGCGTGCCCGGCGCCGACGGGGTCCGGGGGTTCGTCGGGAGCCCGTCCCCGGGCACGGAGTCGCCCTCCCCGCACGTCAGTCCGCCGTCTCCGCCCGCTCGCTGAGCAGCCCCTTGCCGGCGATCGCGGCCAGGGACAGGGTCCGGTAGCCCATGGACTCGAACAGGACGGTGATCCGGTCGCCCTCCTCGCTCATCACCGTGCCGTCGCCCCACTCGCTGTGCCGCACCGGCGTCCCCGCCGGGAACGAGGCGGCGGCCGGATGGGCCGACGGGGCGTCGCCCGTGTCCCCCGCTCCCTCGACGACCGTGCCCTCGGCAGCGGCGGGTGAGCCGTCGTCGCGGCAGACGTCGCAGGCGCCGCAGGGGGCTTCGTAGGGCTCACCGAAGTAGCCGAGGAGGAAGCGGCGACGGCAGCCCGTCGTCTCTGCGTATCCCAGCACCATCTCCAGCCTCGACCGCTCCAGCCGTCTGCGGGCCTCCGCCACCTCCGCGGCGTGCGCGGCGGCCTCGTCGGCCGTCACGCCGGGGACGGACCGCACCCGCCCCTCGGCGTCGGTGCGCACGGCTCCCGCCTGCTCCAGCAGGTTGGCCGCGGCGGTCACACGCCGGCGTGACAGGTCCGTCCGTTCACCGACGTCGGCCAGCCCGACCGGACCGCTGTGCTCGTCGATCCGCCGCGCGACCTCGCCGAGGGTCTCCTCGTCGGGTGCGCGCGTGGCGAAGAGACGCTGCAGGGCGCTGTCCTGCGGCCGGTAGTGGAGGACGGCGACCGCCGGGGCGCCGTCGCGGCCGGCACGTCCGATCTCCTGGTAGTAGGCGTCGAGCGAACCGGGCACGGAGGCGTGCAGCACGAACCGTACGTCCTCCTTGTCGATGCCCATGCCGAAAGCCGAGGTGGCGACGATCACGTCGGCATCGCCGGACAGGAAGGCGTCGTGCACCCGGGAACGCTCCCCACCGGCCAGCCCGGCGTGGTACGCGGCGGCCGACAGGCCCAGCCCTGCGAGCTCGGCCGCGTACTCCTCCGCGTCCCTGCGGGTGGCGGCGTACACGATGCCGGGCTTGGGCTCCGTCGCGGCCCGCTCCACCACCGCCCGGCGCTTGTCCGCGTCGTCCTGGAAGCGGCGCACCTCCAGGGCGATGTTCGGCCGGTCGAAACCGGCGACGACCAGTGCGGGGTCCGCCATCTCCAGCCGCTGGACGATCTCCTCGCGCACCGGCGGCGCGGCCGTGGCCGTCAGGGCCAGGACCGTGGGCCTGCCCACCCGCCGGACGGCCTGGGCCAGGCGCAGGTAGTCGGGGCGGAAGTCGTGGCCCCAGGAAGCCACGCACTGCGCCTCGTCCACGACGAACAGGGAGGGCTCGGCGCGGGCCAGGCGTTCGACCACCTCGTCCTTGGTGAGCTGCTCGGGCGAGAGGAACAGGTACTCGGCGTCGCCGTGCTGCACCGCGTCCCAGGCGGCCGCCGTCTCCCCGGCCGGCTGCGCCGAGTTGACGGCGACGGCGTCCGGGGCCCGGTGGCTCAGCAGGCCGGCGATCTGGTCCCGCTGCAGGGCGATGAGCGGGGAGACGACGACGGTCGGTCCGGGCAGCAGCAGCGCCGCCACCTGGTACACCGCCGACTTGCCCGCGCCGGTCGGCATGACCACCAGCGTGTCGCGGGCCGCCGTCACCGCTTCCATCGCGGTCAGCTGTCCCGGCCGCAGCTCTCGCCAACCGAACACCTCTTCGGCGGCCTGCCGCAGCCGGTCCGGGTCACGGGGATCACTCATGGGGCCCGACTACCCCCTTTTGCCGTCCGTCTCCATCGGTACGCCGGCCGCATCCGAAGGGCCGACCGGGCGCGACCACGCGGATGCACGCGGCGCCACCGTGGGCGGGCGTCGGTGCCGCGGCGTCCGGCGACCGAGGCGCGGCGCGGACACTGCCGCCGCACCTCGTCCGCGGCGCCCCCGGACTCCGGGAAGGTGTCCGGCCATGCGACGTGCGGGAAGCGGATCAGCCGGGAGCGGCTGAGGGACAGCCCGCAGACGGTCTGGTCCATGCCCGGCTGCCAGGCGTGCTCCTCACCGGAGGGCAGCCGGCGGCGGCCCTTCTCCTCGTCGGTCCCCTGCCCGGAGGCGGCGACGGGGTTACTGCTCGGCGCGTGCCATGTGCGTGCGTGCCCGCCGGTTCAGCCGGCCGCGTGCTCGACGCGCAGCCGCACCTGCTCCTCCAGGCGCTGCAGGCTGGAGTCCAGGGCGTTGCGCACGATCTGCGCACCCGGGTCGTGGCTGTCGTCGAAGAACGACAGGTGCACCGTCACCTCACTGGCTCCGGCCCCGATCCCGGCCACCTGGAGCCAGCCGGCGTAACTTCCCTGCTCGCGGGTGCCCCACTCGAGCCGCATCTGGTCTCGCTGGGCGCGCAGCAGGGCCTCGGTGTCCTCGTCCCTCCGGTCCTCGTGCACGGTGACGGCGGGCAGGTCCTCGGCCTGCACGTGCAGATCCTCGGGCAGCCAGGTGTCCAGCCTCCCTACGTTGGCGACCTCGTCGAAGACCTGCTCGGGCTGGGCGGGCATCGTGCGTGAACGTTCGTACTCGGTCATGGCGGTACTGTCCTCGGCTGGGTGTCGTACGACTGGGACGCGAGCCCCGGTCGCGGGCTGCCGGTGCGTGGACATGCCGGGTACCCAGCGACATGACCCGCGAATCGGCTCCACAGGTCACCGGAGCCGCGTTCACCCGTTACTCCGTTAGTTCGTTGTTCCGTGAGTCCGTTGTTCCGTGAGTCCGTTCACGCGACGGCTCGCACGAGGCCACTGGAAGGGATCACCATGGACAGCGCTGCCTGGGACACGACGGCCGAACTGGCCGCCTTCTTCGACCGGGCGAACGCCCACATCCCCCCGGAGCAGCGCTCCGTCCTCCAGGTGCTGAAGATCGGCGAGGAGTTCGGCGAGGCGGCCCAGGCCCTGATCGGGGTCACCGGCACCAACCCCCGCAAGGGCGTGAGCCACACCTGTTATCTCTAGTAAGTCCTGAAGTTCAGTTACCTAAGTGACGTTTGCGCGTTCTCTCCGTGACAGACAACTATCTTGGGGGACTTCAGTGACGTCAGCCAGACCCTCTTCCAAGCCCCGCGCCTACCGGGCTGAGAAGGCCATCAGGCCCTCCGATGAGGCAACGACGTGGATCGTCATCAGCAAGGACTACGAGATCCACCCTGAGGCGACTTCGTACCTGACCGCGCTGGCCTCCCGGGAGGACGCATCCGTCAATACCCTGCGCAGCTACGCGGGCCGGGTGGCGCTGTACCTGTCCTACTGTGCGGAGATCGGTATCTGTTGGGCGGCACCCACCGTCGTGCAGCTTGCTCAGTTCCTGCACTGGCTGGTTGACGAACCCCTGCCGGCCAGGAGTCAGAGGGTGCTCGCCGAGCCCCGGCACCGCAGCAAGAAGACCGCGAACGCGATCATGACCACCACATGCCAGTTCCTCAGGCACTGCTCCCTGCACGGGTGGGTCGCCGCAGAATTGATCGCTCTGCTGACCGAGCCGAGGCTCCTCCACCACATGCCGACCGGTTACAACGCCGGTGAGGACGATCAGTACCGCACTGTGCGTGCACGGAAGCTGAAGTTCAAAGTCGCCATCTCCGGCTACGAGTACCTGACCGACGAGCAGATCCTCCGCATCATCGACCTCACATGCCACTCTCGCGACCGGTTCCTGGTGACGCTCCTGGCAGAAACAGGTGTGCGCATCGGGGAAGCCCTGGGTCTGCGACGGGAGGACATGCATCTGCTGTCGAACTCGGCGACGCTCGGGTGCCGCACGGTCGGTCCTCATATCCATGTGCGCCGTCGCCAGAACTCCAACGGAGCCCTGGCCAAGTCGCGGCAGCCTCGGTCGGTCCCGGTCAGCGACAGCCTGGTCGGTCTCTACGCCGACTACCAGTGGGAACGGGAGGCCGTGCCCGAGGCCGCGTCCTGCGACATGACATTCGTCAACCTGTTCCGTGGGCCTTTGGGTTCGCCGATGAAATACCAAGCCACGTACGACTTGTTCGCGCGGCTTGCCAAACGGGCGGGCTTCGCCACACGGCCGCACATGTTCCGGCACTCGGCCGCGACGCGGTGGATTCGCCAGGGCAAGCAGCGTCATGTGGTGCAGGACCTGCTCGGGCATGTCAGCGAGCAGTCGATGGAGATCTACCTGCACGCCAGCGACCAGGAAAAACGGGACGCTGTGACGGCGGTCTCGGAGATGCGAAGGGCCGCACAGCGGTGAATGACAGGGCCAAGTCGGCGAGGAACGTAGGCGTCGCGGCTCTGCCGACTGATGATCACCTGCTCCGGTCCTGGAACACCTGGCTTCAGCACGCCATCGACATGTGCTGGAGGCCCGGTGAATGGAATCCTCACGATCTGCTGTTCGTCGGAGACCTGGACAACCCGCTCACTGGATCTCGACGCTGCCGTCATCCTCTCTGCGACTCCCCGACCGAGGGGCCGACGTACTGTGGAAGCTGCAACATCGATTACCGCGCGTCCAAACTGACGGAAACAGAGTTCGACCAGACCTTTGTCCCGCGACGCAACCGGAGGTTCCACGCCAGGCCTGAGCGATGCGTCGTCCCCGCTTGCGGACGTGACGGGATCAAAGGGCAGCTCTGCCACAGCCACTACTCGGTCTGGCGCAGCCATGTACGCAGGACTTACGGCCACGATGCCAGGATCAGCCGTTACGCGGCTGAGCGTGAGGCATGGGCAATTTCACAAGAGCCGTTCCCCGGGCTGCCTCTGTGCGCGGTCCGAGGGTGCCGAAGCGAGGAGAGCCTTCCGACGCACCTCTGCTATGCGCACCGCAACTTGTGGGCGGCGTGCGCCCGTGAGAGCGGCCGGGACAGCAGCAAGGACCTGGCCAGGTGGACCGAGACCCGGGTGCCGTTCCTCCTCCAGAACGAGTTCAGCCTCGTCCCTCTTGAGGAGACGACGCGCCTGGAGCTGCTTTACGCCCTCCAGAAGAGGGACGCGCGGGGCCAGGTTCTCCGTCCGACTCAGGTCAGGAAGATCGTCAAGCTGTTCGTCGGCATTCCCTCTGTGGCTCTCGCGGTTGGCGCCACGCCTGGCCCCTCCGACACCACATGCACGGCGACTCAGTCTCTGATCAAGGAGGTCAAGCGGGACATCACCAGGGGCCTCGACGCGTACCGCGGTATCGACGAGACCACCAAACCGGTGTGGGACCTGCGGGCGCTGGATACCCCTCTACCGGCGCGCACGCGGACCGGGTTCCGCGTGCGTGAGGGCGAGATCGACTTCACCCCCATCCTCCAGCCATGGCTAAGGGAAGTAGCGATGCGCTGGGCTCGCACGACGAGTCCGGGGTCCTCGGCCCTTCGTGACCGGCTCCTGGCCTGCACGATCGCCTCTCGGGCCCTCGCTACCCGGCGTGCTGGTTCCGACCCAGCCGGACTGGGTTTCGCGGACATGACGGCGGTCGTCAACGAGTTCAGGGTGTCCGTTCGCAGAGACGGGAAGCCCCGCAGCAACGACTCCCGGGCCCGGCTACTGAAGCTCTTCACGGAGCTCCTGGAATTCGGCCGAATCGAAGGAGTCCTTGATGATCTCTCTCCTCGGTTCGTTCTCCATACGAACGAGCACCGCATCAAGCGGGACAAAGTCGATGAGGACAACATCGGCAAGGCCCTTCCCGAGTCGGTCGTTGCTCAGCTCGACAAGCACGTCGACCTCATCGGTGTGGGGATGACCTACGGCAGCATGCCGACGGACTGCATCCGGGCCATGTTCCGCACGGTCTACGTCCTGCTGAGAGACACCGGACGCCGTCCCAACGAGATCGGCGCTCTTGACCTGGGCTGCCTGGAGTACGACGGCGGTGAGTACCAGCTGATCTGGGACAATACCAAGGCACGTAGGCTCCGGCGACGCCTTCCCCTGGACAGGGACACGGTCAGCGCGGTGAAAGAGTGGACATCGGTCCGGGAGCGACTCGACCTGCCTTCTCGGACCCTCCCCTTCCTGTTCCCTGCGATCACCGACAACGCCGCCACCGGCCACCTGACTACCGGGAACATCGGCGCTGCCATCCGGACATGGGCCGATTCGATCCCGGAAATCCACTCCGAAGAACTCGGCGCGGACGGCGCACCATTGCCTTTCGAACGGTCGCTGATTTACCCGTACGCCTTCCGCCACACCTTCTGCCAGCGATACGCCGACGCCGGTATGCCGCAGCACGTCCTCCAGGACCTGATGGATCACAAGTCCGCTGACACCACCGCGGCTTACTACAAGGTGAGCATCAAAATGAAGCGGGAGGCCATCAACACCATCAAGAGTCTGACCACCGACCGCTTCGGCACTCCTGCTCCAATGAGATCGAGCACGGCGTACGAGATGCGGTCGGTAGCGGTGGCATTCGGAAACTGCATCGAACCCACCAACGTGAAGGCCGGCGGGAAGGCGTGCCCCATCCGGTTCCAATGCGCTGGCTGCGGCTCGTACCGACCCGATCCCTCCTACCTACCTGCCGTTGAGGAGCACATCCGTGCGTTGAAGGCGGACCGTGAGGTCGCTGCCGCCGCCGGAGCAGCCGAGTTCGTCATCCGGAACCTGGACGACCAGATCGCTGCGTTCCAGGCCGTCCGTGAGAACCAGAAGGAGAAACTGGCTTCGATGCCCGATGAGATGCGACACGAGGTCGAGGAGGCCAGCAAGGTTCTGCGAAAGCTCCGTGCCGGGGCCTCGAAGGGCGCTGTGAGCCTGGGCATGCCCGCATTCGGTCCTCCGGGGGTAGTCGCATGACGAAGGAGCCGCGTACGCCAGCTCAGGTGCTGCTTGAATCTCGGCAGAAGGCCAGCCGGGAGAAGCGCGCAAGGGTGCTCGCTGTAGTGGATCAGATGAAGGCCGACGGCGACCCGATCACGTTCCTCACAGTCGCCAAGCGGGCTGGCGTCTCAAACTGGCTTGTCTACGCCGAAGGGGTTCGCGAGCACATCGAAGCCGCTCGCGCGGGCCAGGCAGTCGGCGTAACCCGGCAGCGCAAGGAAGGAGCGGTGGCCAGCGCCGCGAGCCTAGCGACCGACCTTGAGTTTGCGCGTGCCCAGGTCCGGACGCTCACCGAAGAACGTGACCGGCTCAGGGCCGCAGTGCAGCGCAGTCTCGGCGAGCGGGTCGACGCCGTCTCGACCAAGGACTTACTCGCCCGTGTTCAGGAGCTGTCCATCGCCAACCAACGGCTCGCCTCAGAGTTGGCCCGAGCCGAAGCAGACCGCGACAGCCTGCAGGATGATTTGGCCGAGGCACAGGACGACCTGGCCGCCGCCCGGACGGCCCTGCGGAACATGATGCGCGACCAGAACCGCGACTCAACGTAATCGCCCCTCGGATTGCTCGCAGGCGACCCTGGCCGTAGCAGCAGCCATGCGAAGCTGGGGCGTCCTTGTCGATGCTGATCACGCACATGCAACGATGTCACCCTTCCCCGCACGAAAGACACGCCAATGAGCCGTCCCGCGATACCCGACCTGGCCTGGTGGCGCGGGGACCCCGAGCGATGGGAACTTCTGGAGTTCGACGGGCAGCACACTGAGGATGGGCTGCCCATGGACGCCCGCTGGGAGGACAGGCAGCAGGTCCTCGAAGCCCTGGTCGGGGACCCTTGCCAGGAAGACGGGAACTTCGCCCGGTTCCTGCTCCTTCAGGAGACACGCTGGCATGGGCATTCCTGGGGAGTCAGCCACAGCATCGAACTCGCCGCCCTGCGGGTCGCCGAAGAGCGCCGCGTCGAGGACGTCTGGCTCCTGTGGGAAGCCGTCTGCCGGAGCTTCGACACCTGGTGCGGCCTTCCCCACCACCTGCTGCTCACTGCCGGAGTGTCCATCACCACGGAGTACGTCAAAGACTCTGACCATCCCCAGCGGGACAACCTCTTGGAGCACCTCGGGAAAATATCCCAGGTCACAGACAAGGAGGTCGCCCAGACACTGAGCCAGCGGCGCCGCTACTACGGCGAGATCCTCGACGAGCTGAGCGGGGAGTGAGACGGCGTGGAGATCACTGTGCAGTGGGTACGGACCTCGTGGACCAAGGAGTCGCGGGGAGGTGAGAGTGCCGCGCGCAGGAATGCCGCCCCGATCGGGTTCCCTCTTCCACATGCGTCGAGTTCGCTGGCGCACGTGGTGCGCATGCGTGAGGAGAACGGCTTTCAGCCTCATGACACTCTTGAGGACCTCGGCAAGGTCGATGTCCAACTCCGTGAAGTCGAAGGACGCCTGCGGGTCTTCCCGCGAGTGCAGCCTTTGTTTGCCCTGCCGCCGCGGCGACGACGCCTGCCGGCCGTGCGACTTGTTCCCGGGCAGTGGGTCCGTTGGCAGCTGAACTACCGCTTCAGCAGCGCACTGGGGATCCGGGACTGGTCCTACTGGTTGGACACCTTCAACATCGCCTACGGACCGGTGACCACTGACCTGTTCTGTGGAACGCCTGACTTCTTCATCGACGAGCAGGGCCCCGTCCGCTAGCGCTGGCTGACTTGACCAGCGAGAGGTTGCGGCTCCCTGCCATCATGTGCCCGTGGTCACCATGGATTCGTCAAACGCCCCCGACCAACTACTCCGCGCCCAGCTGATGCGGGTGCTCAGCGGCATCGAGCCCTGGGACGATCAGGAGCAGACACACCTCGCTGCAACAGCAGAGTGGATCACCAGCGGAGCGCCTCTCTACAGGACGCTTAAGCCTGCCACCCCCGCGAAGCACCTGGTCAGCTACTTCGTCGTGCTCGATGAGACGCGCAAGGAGCTCCTACTTGTTGCCCACCGCAAGGCCGGCTTGTGGCTTCCCAGCGGCGGTCACGTCGAGCCGGCAGAGGATCCATGGCACACGGTCCGTCGTGAATGCCGCGAAGAGCTGCGCATCGAAGCCGTACCTGCCTCGATCACCGGGGACCGCCCGACCTTCCTCACCGTCACACGGACTCGCGGACAGGGGCAGCACACTGACGTGTCCTTGTGGTACATCCTGCGGGGAGAGGCAGGCCAGGTCACTTCCTTCGACGAAACCGAGTTCGACGCGATCAAGTGGCTCTCCTTGGACCAGGTCCTCGCCACACCAGAGGACACCCTCGACCCCCACATGCACCGATTCACTCGCAAGCTGATGAGCTTGCTTGCCCTACAGGAGCACGCGGTGATGGCCTCCGGTCACCAGGAGAAGACGTGCCTCACGTAACTGACATCCGTAGATCGCTCTGACCAGCGTGTATTTGAGTAAAACCCCAGATAACACCTGGGAGGACGTGACGGCGGAGGTCTGCGACGTGATCGTCACGTCCATGGTCGCCCTGCACCGCCTCGGCGTCCCGGACCCCGCGGCCCGCTTCACCGAACACCTCCACCGGACCGCCGCCCGCACCCTCACCCCTCGGCAGTCTTGAGGAGCCCGGTGCATCCCTGCCGCCGGCCTCGACGGGACCAGGCCGGTCCAGGCCCGATCGGACCGGCCCAGGTCAGGTGCAAGGGCTCAGGTCGATGACGCGTACGGGCTGTCCCTCCCAGGCTTCCGGGTCGGCGGTGGCGACCACCGCCCCGCTCGGCCGTTCCGCCGTGGGCTCGGCGGCGTATCGCGTGTGAGCCGGCCCCCAGGACGTCTCGCGCGCCACGGCGAGCGCGGCGGGCAGGTCCAGGTCGAGCACGGTGATCCCCGGGAGTGCGGCGAGATGCTCGGCCGTGCCGGGCCGCACCCGGTCCGCCTCGACCAGAGCGCATGCCGGGGCGAACAGGAACCAGCCCGCTTCGGCATGCGCGCGGGGCATCAGCCGGGAGGCGAGCACATTGCCCTTCCCGGCCGCGATCATCGCCGTCTCGTCGAGGACGATGTGCAGCGCCTCGGTCACCTTGCCCCCGCCTCACCGATCCGCCGGTCCAGCTCGGCGTCGAGAGCCGCCTGCTCGCTCGTGCTCGGGTCGTATCCGTTCCACTCCCGCAGGGCGACGCGTGCCTGCTCAGCGCGTGCCGCGCGCTCCTCGGGGGTGAGCAGCGTCTCGGCGAGATGGGAGAGGTAGCCCCGCAGTGACATGCCCTCGGAGGACGCTATCCGGGCAAGCCTGTCGCGGGCTTCGACGGGTATGCGGATGTTGGCGTCGGACATGCGGGGCCTCCGTCGGGCATGCGGGGCCTCCTTGTACGAGCTTGTACGAGGAAGTGCGAGACGGCGCGAGACTCCCTGAGGATACGGGTACGGGTACGTACCCGTATCGCGGGTCAGGAGGTGGAAGCGGCTCCGAGGGTGTACTCAGCCCAGACCGTCTTGCCCGGCCCGTCAGGGCGCGGGGTTCGGTACGGGTGTCGGTGACCTCGACGCGGGCGGCCCCTCCGTCGGGCGGGACCTGGAGGCGGAGATGGAAGTCCCGGCCGGGGACGTGACCGTGACGTGAGGCGTTCGCGGTCAGCTCGGCGACCATCAGCACGATGTCGTCGTGCGACTCGGTGTCGGACGGGATGCCCCGGACGTCGAGGCGTACGACTGCCGGCCGGCGCGCGAGGCGGGCCCCGCGCGGGGTGGAGGTGAAACGCATCCCGAGGAGTGCGGCCGGGGCGGCCGAGTTCTCTCAGCCGTCCCCGTGGGGCTTGTCGATCCACGCTTACCGCAGATCCTCCAGAAGAAGATCCAGAGACGACTCCTCATGCAGGACTACACACAAACCCTCCATGGCTGGGGCGAGTTCGGGGTCCCACAGGGCCTCGACCGGAGCTCCGCCGAGGGTCAGTTGCGGCGCTCCCTGCACCCGGGTGCGCGCAGCGAGGTACTCGTAGTCGGCGGCGGACATGCGCCAGGGCGTCATCGCCTCGTACCGGCCCATGACCCGGTTCGCCAGGGCGACACCCGGCCAGTCGAAGTCGCCGTGGTACGCGAACACGCAGCCGGACGCGGCCAGTGCGTCCAAGAGCGTGAGGACGACCGTCGTCGCGCTCCCCGAGGTACAGATCAACGGCGCCCCGCAGCCGCTGTCCGCCGCCGCCTCCACCACGCGTGGGTTCTCGCAGACGTGGATGCGGGTGTGGGCCGGCAACTCCAACTGGAGTGTGCGTAGTTCGCGCAGCGTCAGGTGGGTCTCCATGTGGTTGTCGGCGCGTTGCCTGAGGGCCGTCTCCTGCCAGGTGCCGCCCGTCGGGCGCAGACCGTACGTGAGCACCGTGCTGGAGACCTCGTCGGGGGTGACCGAGGCCATCCGCCACAGCGCCCGCCGTCCCGGTGCGTCCGCGGGGAAGTCGACGCCCCGGGCCAGGGCGATGCCGCGCAGGACCAGGCGGGAGAGCAGCGTGCCGTCGTCCAGGCCGTGGGCCGAGCCGGTGGTGCGCGTGGCCAGTTCGCCGCGGCCCCAGGTGGCGGGGGTGGGGTCGGCTCCCGTGCCGGGGAAAAGGGTCGCGAGGGTCTGGGCGGCCTGGGTGACGGTGGTGAGCGCGGTGGCGGGCGGCTGGCGGGTGAGGGTGCCGCCTCGTCGTAGCTCGGCCAGCCACTGGCCGGCCCACGGCTGGTCCGACAGAGGTGTGGCTGCCAGGGCCGCTTCCGCCGTGGCCCACAGGCGGGTGCGTTCGGCCGTCGCCGCGTCGCGGGCCGCTCGGCGGTCGGTGAGCGGTGGGCCCAGTGCCGCCAGGGTCGCGGTCAGGCCTCGTGCGAGCGCGCTGCGGCGCAGGCGGGCGTCCAGGTCCGGCAGGCGGATCGTGGCGGCGGGGCCGGTGACCGGTCTGGCCAGGAGGAGGGAGAGGGCTTCGCGCTCCTGTGCGTCCAGGTGCTGGAGCCTGATCGTGCCGGCCGGCTGCAGGCCGTTGCGCTCCAGTCGCGCTCGTACGGCCGTCCAGAGGCGGGTGAGGCCCGGTCGGGTCAGGAATGCCAGGGCCTCGGCGTCCGGCGGACGGTCCGGTGGACGTTCGGCGGCTGGTTCGCGGCTCGTCATACCGACACCAGCCTGCGCTGCCGCCCGTTCCAGGTGTAGTGCAGCGTCGCGACCCCGCGTACGTGCGGGTCGCGCAGGCACTCGTAGATGTGCAGGGACGGTACGTCGGGCCAGTTGCCGATCAGGCGTTCGCTGGTGAGGACGAAGTCCAGGTCGAGGTCGACAAGGATGCGGCCCAGGCGGGCGTGGGTGGGCTCGTCGACCTTGGCGAAGGCGTCGTCCAGGAGGATCAGGCGAGGGGCGTGCGGGGCAGTCCCGGCCAGGCTGGTGAAGTGGGCCGCCGCTGCCGCGAACAGCACCAGGTACGACAGGACGCGCTGCTCGCCCTGGCTCAGCCCGGTACGGCCGGAGAGCTTGCGGCGGCTGCCCGGCGCGGCATCGTTCACCACCCAGGGCGTGAAGGTGAACCAGTCGCGGTAGTCGAGGGCCGTACGCAGATGGGCCGCGTAGCCCGCGCCGGGGTCGGCGCGGCGGGCGTCCTCGATGCGGCGCTGGAGTACGTCGCGCAGGTGCTCCGACTGCTCGCGCGTGCGCAGGCCGGAGGGGCTGCGCAGCAGGTCGACGGCCGCCTTGACGTCGGCCTCCACCCCCTCGGTGAGCTTCCAGTCGAGGACCACGCCGAGGCCGTGCGAGGTGCGGACCGTGGACAGGGTGGTGTTCAGGGCCGCCACCAGGGCTCCCGCGGCCAGGACCTGGGACGACAGGTGGTCACCCAGCTCGCCCGTGAGGAAGCGCTGGAACACCTCGCGTTCGCGTTCCGTCAGGCGCTCGCGGGCCTCGGCCGCCTGGGAGGCGATGCGCTCGCCGACGGCGGCGATGTCGTGCGGGCCGTGGTCGTCGACCAGGCGGCACATCTTGATGCCGTCGTGCTCCTCGATCGTGGCGTCGTAACCTCCGGAGAGCTGGTCGCGCAGCTCGGTGTGGCGGTTGAGGAGGGCGGTGTCCGACAGGTCGTGGCGTGCCGCGTCCAGGCGGCCCCCGACCGCCTCGACCAGAAGGCTCAGAGCCCTTACGCCGTCCGTGCCGCCGCGTACGGCGTCCGCCTCCGCCGCGTCCTCACCTGCCTCCCCGGCTCCTCGTACCTCGCCGGCATCGAACCCCGCTCCCCTGATCACCCCCGGAAACGACAGCGCCGTACGCAGTCGCCTGCCGCTCGCGAGCGCCTCGCCCTGCTGGGCGGCCAGTGCCTCGCGCCTGCCCCGCTCGTCCTCCTCCGCGCGCACGCGTTCGTCGTGTGTGGCGCTCATGTCCCGCTGCGTGCCGGGCCGTTGACGCCTTACGGCCTCGAGACGGCGCTTGGCCTCGTCCTCGCGGGCGAGGATCTCCTGCTCGGACGCGCCCAGGGCCTCCTCCAGGCCTCGGACCATACGGCGGGCGGCGTCCAGGCGGGCGAGGTGCTCGGCGTAGTCCGAATCAGCTTCCCGACGGGACGTGAGCGCGCGCTCGTAGCCCTCGCGGGCCCGGCGGTGGCCGTCGAGGACGGGGCCGACCGCCCGCAGCCCGCGGCGCAGGCGTTCCGCGCCCGTACCGAGCCGGTCCAGGGCGAGACGTACCGAGTCGAGGGCGGCCCGGTCGACCGGGAGGTCATGGGCGCTCGCGTTCGCCTCGGTCTCGCGCCGGGCGGCCACCGCGCGGGCACGCGCCTGCTCCGCCTCGCGGGCGGCCGTGGACGCCTGACCGGCCAGGACCTGCGCGGTGCGCTCGGCCTCGGCCGTGCGGGCCCAGGCGTCGGTCAGTCCCCGCGCGGCGGGCGGACGGCTCAGTGTCTCGGTCACCTGTGTGCGGTGCTCGGTCAGGATCCGCAGCGCTCGCTCCTGCTCCCCCAGCTCCTCGTGTACGGCGGTGAGTCGACGGGCGAGTCCGGCCAGCGCCCGGCGGCGGGTCTCGGCGCGTACCTCCGCGCCGACGTACTCGGCGGTCTCCTTGATGTGGCGGCCGCGGGCAACGCCCAGCCTCCAGGAGCCGTCGGTGCCGATCGCGGAGTCCGCCGCCGCTTCCGTCGTCCCTTGCGCGACCAGGGCCACCGACCGCAGCACGCTGCCGGTCCGAGCGGCCGTGACCCCGCTGCCCGGCGCCTCCACCGGGTTGAGCACGTCGGCGAGTGTGGGCCCCGCAGGCGCATCGCCCGGAACGAGGAGGGTGTCCCGGGTAGCGGGATCCCGGACCGTGCCGTCGGCGCACACCCACGCGTCGAGAAGGCCGCTCGCCTCGAGCGCGGCTTCCAGGCCCGCCCGAAGCTGCGGCTCCACGCCCTCGGCGAAGTCCACGAGCCGGTACAGAGGTGCGCCGCTGCCGGGCTCGCGAGGTGCGGTGCGGTGGGGCGGCGACGGAGGCTGGGGGTCGGTTCGGCGCTCCCAGTCGTCTCGCTCCCGCCGCAGCCGGTCCCGCTCTGCGGCCAGTTCGCGGATCGTGACGGCGCGTGCGTCGCGCTGTTCGTTCAGCTCCGCCAGCCACGGGTCCAGGGCCGAGCGGGCGACATCCGCAACCTCGTCCGGGACGTGCGCGGGCAGTGGCTCCTCCGTCGCGTCATGCGCGACGAGGGCGTGCACGCCGTCCAGGGACACGCCGGTCAGGCCGCGCAGTTGCTCGGTCCAGCCCTGTACGACGTCGGCGTAGGCCTCCCCCTCGCGGGCCGTCTCCTCCCGTCGGCGTCCCGCCCTCGCGCGCGCCTCTTCGGCCTGCTCCTCCAGGCGCTCCCGGGCCGCATCGGCCTCGTGAGCCTCGCGCAGGGTCCGGTCCGACTCCTCGACGAGGGCGACCAGTTCCGTCACGGCTCGGGCGCGGCTTCTGATGACGGGCCCCGCGGTGTCCAGTTGGGCGTCCCAGGCGTGCAGGGCCGTGGCACAGGCTTCCGTGTCGGCAGCCAGAACCTCGGTGTGGCCGATGACGTGGAAGTCGCCGTCCGGGGATGCCAGTTGCGTCTGGGTGGCGGTCTCGACCGGCGTGACGGTGGCCGTGGGCGGCTCGCCCACGTGCGCGTGGTCGAGCCCGGACCGCTCCGCCGCTCTCAGCAGTTCGTGCTGAGCAGTGGCAAGTTCGGTCAGTTCCTGAACGATTCGTCCGGCCTCGTCGGTGAGGCGCCGCCCCGCCTCCTCCTGACCGCCGAGGGCCTGACGCAGTGCCTTGAACGCGGTCGTCGCGGCGCTGTGCAGGGCGGTCACGGTGGCGCGTTTCTCGGCCAGTTCCTTCAGGCTGCGGTAGGCCGCGCTGCCGTGGAGGGCGGCGAGGTCCGTCTCGGCGGCTTCCGCCTCCGCCGTGAGCGCGTCGAGGCGGGCGGTGAGTTCCTCCTCGCGGACGCGAAGGGCCGTCGCCTTCTTCGCCGCCTCGGCCGCTGCCGCGCGGTGCTCCGCCAGCCGTTCCAGTTCCCCGCTGACCTGGTCCGTGCGGCGACGCAGCGCTCCGTGCAGGTAGCCGCGGTAGCCGGTGAGGAAGGTGCGCAGTGCCGTGTCCGTCCGCTCCAGACGGCCGAGGTCGGTCCGCACCGCGTCCAGGTCGTCGAGGCTCCGGGCCACCTTCTCCACGATCTCGTCGTCGAGCGCGGGAAGCGTCTCCGCGAGGACGGAGACCAGGCCGCCGGAGTCGATGCGGTCGCCGATGGTCGGGCGGCGCAGCCGGTGCAGGAGGTGGAGGAGGTTGCGGTAGCGGGCCGGGTCGGTGAGGCCGAACAGGTCGCGGGCGACGCGGGCCCGGTGCTCGACGGCGCGCTCGGTGACGTTCTCCGGGCCGACGAGCGACTTGAGCCGGTCGACGGGGAGCGGCTGGCCGGCCGGGGTGAGGTGGAGCTCCTCACCCACCCTCAGCGGTGTGACGAAGAAGAACGGCTTCGCCGCCTTGGCCGACTGGGATGCGCGGATGGCTGCGCCGACAGTGAGGTGGTGGTCGTTCCCGTCCTCGTCGGTTCGTGCGAACTCCACCCACAGGTGGCCGAGCCTGTTGGTCTGCTCGAAGCCGTCGAGCATCAGCCAGAGGAGCGTGGTCCGGCCGGTCCCCGTGGCGTCGAGGGCGCGGGCGTCGCCGTCGAGAAGGTAGGGCAGCAGCATCTCCAGGGCCTTGGACTTGCCCGCGCCGTTCTTGCCGCGCAGCAGCAGGCGGCCGTCACCGAAGGAGAACTCCTGCTGGTCGTACTGCCAGACGTTCCGGATGCCGGCGCGGTGCAGGCGGTAGCGATGGGGGCTCGTCCGAGGGCCGTTCACCGGTGCTGCTCCTTGGGTTGTTCGGGCGTGCCTGGGGTCCCGTCGTCCTCCGTGCGCCGCTTGACGGCCACCGTGGTGGCGAACCGGGCGGCCGCGGCGAGCAGCACCCAGCCGCTCGTGGAGTCCGTGCGGTCCTGCCCGCGGGCAGCGGAGACGCCCGTGACGGACCGGCCCTCAGGTGCCGCCTCCCCGTAGCCCTCGGGAAGACCGTGACCGTCGGCGCGCACCGGGGCGATCGGCGCCATCAGGCGCATACGGACGAGGACGTCGAGGACGGCGGCCAGCAGCCCGTCCCGGTCGTCCAGGAGGCCGCGTTGCCAGTTGCTGCGTCGGCCGTACTCCTCGATCAGCTCGTCGAGCAGTTCCGGCAGCAGCCCGTCCGGGACGGGTACGCCGATGATCAGTCGCCCGCCGACCGCGGGGTGGCCGGGGTCCTCCGGGCGGAGTCTGTCGACCAGCCGCTCCACCAGCAGCAGTGCGGCCTGGGCGACGGTGCCGGTGCCGGGCAGATGCAGGTCGGTGAGTTCGTCGTCCGGATCGACCAGGGCGATGCCCTCGGCGCGGATCTCGGCCTCGAGACCCAGCAGTTCGGAGAAGGCCTGCGACTCGCGTCGCTGACGTGTGCGCAACCACTCGCGTTCGGCCTCGGTGAGGTCGTCGAGATGGACCACGGGAGTCTCGACGAGGCGTCTGCGCACGTAGGTGCGCGGGCCGCCGAAGCCGGGGTCGGCGGCACGGCGGACGAGGTCGGCGCCGTCGCGGCTCTGGGCGAGTGGGCCGGCGACGATCGCGCGGGCGATCTCGCGGTCCACGGTCAGCAGCGCCTCGCCGTCCCGCTCCTCGGCGACCGCCGAGACATGGCCCTCCGTCTCCACCAGAACGCCCCAGTCGACGAGCTGGCGGAGGGCCGCGGCGAGTGTGCGCCGTTCGGACTGCCGTCCGGTGTCGTCGATCTCGATCCCGGCGTCGACGGCCGCGGCCCTGAGGTCGGCGACGAGCTGGGAGAGCAGCAGCTGTTCCGGGGCGGTGACGAGGACCGAGAGGGCGAGGGCCAGGTACGCGTACGTCCGTGGGGTGAACGGCGTGCCGGTGGACGGCCGCTGAAGGCGGTGGCCCGAGCCGGGGCCGAGGCCCGCCTTGAACAGACGGGCGTACGACGCCTCGACGAGAAGGCGGTAGCCGAACACCTGCTGGAAGCGCTGGGCGAGCCAGTCGGCGTGGCGCCGGATGAGCGGGAACGTGTCGCCGTGTGGGCCGGTGCTGGTGACCAGGGGGTGGGCGAGAAGCAGCCGGGCGGCGGCGCGACGCTCGGCGGCGAGTGCGACGTCGTACGCGGAGGGCAGGGGCATCAGGCGCTCGCCTCCTCTGCGGCATCGACGGACGCGGCGGAGTCCCTCTCGACGACGAGGGTGAGGTCGTCCGCCGTCATGTCGCGGTGTGGGCCGGTGCTGGTGACCAGGGGGTGGGCGAGAAGCAGCCGGGCGGCGGCGCGACGCTCGGCGGCGAGTGCGACGTCGTACGCGGAGGGCAGGGGCATCAGGCGCTCGCCTCCTCTGCGGCATCGACGGACGCGGCGGAGTCGCTCTCGACGACGAGGGTGAGGTCGTCCGCCGTCATGTCGCCGTCCAGGGAACGCAGGAGCGTGTGCCGGCCCGGAGTACGCCATGCGGTCAGCCGGATGCCGAGATCCGCGTCCCTCGCCCGGGCGCCGTCCAGCGAGAAGTCGTCGGCGTCCTGGTGCAGCTGGGCGTTGCCGAGGGCGGAGGTGAGAAGTTCCAGCAGCAGGCGCATGGCCGCGGAACTGAGCCTGACCTGGTCGAAGCGGCCGGACGCGCTGCGCAGTTCGCCTGCCGCGGCCTGCCGTGCCTCGGCCTGTTCCCGTGCCTGCTCCATCAGGCGGCGCTTCTGCTCGCTGTGGTCCTCGACCGCCGCGGGTCGCCCGCGCGGAGCCCGGCTGCCCCGCTCGCGCAACGCCACCGGAACGTCCACGACGGGCCCGGTCCACCAGCTCACGTACGCCGGTACGGGCTGGTCGGGGTCCGGCGCCACCCCCAGGTGCCGCGCTCCGTACAGCCCGAAGGCGGCGACCGCGATGTCGTGGGCCTCCTCCGGCTCCGCGGCGTCGAACCAGGCCGCGAGCCTGAGCAGGTCCTTGCGGCGGGACATCTCGCCGGACGCCGATCGCAGCATCCGCTTGGCGTTGGCGAGGAGGGACTGCAGGGCACGCAGGGTCGCGTCCCTGAGCTGGTCCACCTGGCTGCCGTGTCCGCCGGTGTCGGCGAACCAGTCGCGCAGCCCCTCCCAGTCCGCCAGGTCCCGGCCCCGGCTGCGCTGGACGCGTGTCTCGGGCAGACCGTCGGCGAGCGCTCCGAGGCCGGTCGCGTGCGTGTCGATGCGGGACAGCAGCGTGGGCAGGTGGGGCCAGATCGAGCGCAGGTGGGCGGCGATGCGCGGGGCGTGGAAGGAGACGTCCTCGGTGATCGCCTCCACGTAGTCGAGCAGCAGCTCCTTGAAGCCCTGATACTCGGCTCCGTCGAGGTCGTAGCGGGCGAGCACCTGGCCCAGGTAGGCGTAGAAGTCCCGTACTGACTCGGCGAATGCGGCGAACTGCACGAACAGCGTGCTGATGCGCTCCAGCGCCCGCTGCGGGTCCGCGCCGCCGGGCGCCGCGACCATGTCGGCGATCTCGCGCAGCCCCCGGTCGACGAGTGTGAGCAGCTCGCTGCTGACCTCACGCGCGGCGTCCGCTCCGGCCAGCACCTCGTCCGCGTCACGCTGCACACGCTCGCCCGGTTTGGACAGCTGGTAGCGGGACCGGGAGCGCTGGTACTCGGCGATGCTCGTCGCCCTGACGGTGTGGGTGCTGCGCAACAGATTGCCCCAGCGCACGAGCTGTTCGAGCCTGGCGGTGAGCGTCTCGGCGTCGAGAGACTCCCTCGACCCGCCCGCCTGTGCCAGCTTGGCGAGCACGTCGGGTACGGCCAGATCCGCGAGCAGCGTCCCGCAGAACACCCGCATCACCGCGACGTACTCCAGGCGCTCGGGGGCGCTGAGGTAGGCGTAGGCGCTGAGTCGCTGCCACGCGTCGGCGTCGCTGTCTTCAACGGGCGGTTCTTCCCGCGGTCCTTCGTACAGTTCGTCCCCCTCCATACCGCCGAGCGTACGGACCGCCACTGACACTTTGGAGGAAGTCGGGGAAAACCAGCCGCTCACGACGTACGACATGGGACGCGGAGTCGGAGCAGGCGGACGCCTCGCGCCGAGCCGTCAGTACCGGATCTCGATGAATCGCCCTTCCGCGTCCACCTCACGAGCCTCGGGAATCCGGCCCGCGATGCCCAGCGCGATCCTGTGGGCCGACCAGGCCGCGGCAGCGGCGTCAAGAATGTCGTCCGCAGGAACGCCGTCCGCCTCGCCGAGCTCGTCCGGCAGCGGGAGCCCGGCCGCGGCCAGAAGGTGGCGGCGCACGTTCTGGCCACGCCAGGTCTTCTTGGAGTGGGCGAGCGGCACGCCGCCGGCCAGGGCAGGGAAGGACACTTCGGGGTGCACCTCGTGGATCCGCTCATCGGCAAGCCTGCAGGCCCGGGCTTCGAGAAGCTTCGGGGCCAGTGCCCACGCCTGTCGGCTGAGCCGCTGACCCGTGAGCTCCTGGCACCGATCGCCGGCTGCCGCGTAGTCCGACTCGAGCCAGGCCGGCCTCGGTGCCACGAGAAAGACACTGCTGCGCCGCGCCCCCAGCAGCGCCCTCGCCTCGAGATCCGCAGCCCGCCATCCCTTTTCGACCAGGCCGAGGGGCATGTCCACGGCGATCGCTTGCACCCCGGCGGCACGCTCGATCAACGCGTCGAGCCGGACATCGACCAGGCTGCCCGCGTATGCACCGTCGGCGAGCGCGATGCCGATCCATCCCTGCTTGCCGCAGGCATCGACCCCCAGGACATCCATCCCGCCTCGCCTCTCGCGCCGCGTCCGAGGGCGGAGCCCGATGGTGAGCAGGGGCGCGAGCGCCCCGGTGGCAGACGAGCCGGGCTGTACGCCGGGGAGAGTCATCGCAGGGCTATGACGTGCACAGATAGGCGTAATGTCCACCAGCGTGGCACCTTGACGGCTACGCAAGCGCGGATGCGTCCCGTCTCCTCCGCAGAGGCAAGTCCCTGCCCCGGTACCAAACCGTCCAGCAGAGCTGTGTCGCTTCTGGGGCAGTCGGTCCGCAGCGTCCAAACCTCACTGAGTAGGGCGCAGGCCCTCGTCGGCGTGCAGTTCGGGCCACGATCAGCTGCTGGAGCCTGGTCATGGTCATTGAACCGTTCCGGGTTCGGTAGAGATCTCAGAAGTTGGGTGTGACCTGAGGTTTCGTGGTTGCGAGGTAGTGGTTGTTCTCGTATTCGACCGGTGGGACGTGGCCTATCTCACCGTGGAGTCGCCGGTGGTTGTACCAGTCGACGTACTCGGCGGTGGCGAGTCGACGTCGGACAGCGTCTTCCACGGCCGCCTGGGCTTGATCAGTTCGGTCTTGAACAGGCCGATCGTGCTCTCCATCAGGGCGTTGTCGTAGGCGTCGCCCACCGATCCGATGGAAGCGGCGATGCCGGCGGCCTCCAGGTGGTCGGCGAGCCGGAAACTCGTGTATTGCGATCCGGCATCCGAGTGATGTATCAACTCGCCTGCCCGAACGGGGTGTTGGTCAAGGTCGCGTTGCCACAATGCCATCTCCAGGGCGTCCAGCACGAAGACCGTTTCCTTCACGGTGGCTGCGGACCAGCCGACGATCCGGCGGGAGAAGGTGTCCACGCCGAAGGCGACGTAGACGACACCTGCCCAGGTCTTCACGTGGGTGAAGTCCGCGACCCAGCACCGGTTCGGGGCGCCGGCGACGAAATCACGATCGACGAGGTCCGGGGCCCGGTCGGCCTGGCCGCCGGACGGCGTGGTGATCACGCGCCGGCCGCGGACGGCGCCGGTGATGCCGAGCTCGCGCATCAGGCGTTCGACGGTGCAGCGGGCCACCGCGTGACCCTGCCGGTTCAGCTCCCGCCAGATCTTCCTCGCGCCGTAAACTCGGTAGTTGGCCTCGAAGACCTCGCCGATGTGCTCCTTCAGCTCGGCGTCCCGCACGGTCCTGGCGGACGGCGTGACCTGTCGTTTGTGGTGAGCGTAGTAGGTGGCAGGGGCGATCTTGCAGTCGTGTGCGCTCAGCACGCGGCAGATCGGCTCGACCCCGCCGAAGCGGTTCCGGTGCTCGTCGATGAAGGCTACGAGCGCGTGTGTGGCCGGTCGAGCTCGGCCGCGAAGAAAGACGCCGCGGCCTTGAGGATTTCGTTCGCCCGCCTGAGCTCGGCGTTCTCCTTCTTCAGCCGCTTCAGCTCGGCCGACTCCTCGGTCGTGGTGCCCGGCCGGGTGCCGGCGTCGATCTGGTCCTGCCGGACCCACTTGCGCAGCGTCTCGGTCGTGCCGATCCCGAGCTTGGACGCGACCGCTTTCATCGCGGCCCACTCGGTGTCGTAGTCGGGCCGCACCTCGGCGACCATCCGCACCGCACGACGGCGCAACTCAAGCGGGTAAGGGAAGGACGTGCCATGACTCGATCCTCTCAAATGATCGAGTCCCTACCGAACCCGGAACGGTTCACTGGGAGTATGGGCGGGTGAGTGCTGACGTGTTGGGCCGCTGGGTGCCGGATCGTCCCGAAGATGTGGCCGCGGTCTTCGCCAAGGCGGACTTCCCGTGGTGGATCGCCGGTGGCTACGCGATCGAACTCGCGGTCGGCCGCGAGCTGCGCGCACATGGCGATCTCGACGTCCTCTTCCTTCGGCGTGACCAAGACCGCGTACGGGATCTTCTCACCGGCTGGGACCTGTACGTGGCGGACCCACCCGGCAAAGGGGAGTTGCGACCGTGGCGTCCTGGCGAGGTCCTTCGGCCTCCGCTCCACGACATCTGGTGCCGGCGCAAGCCGGAGGCGCCCTGGTCCGTGCAGCTCATGCTGGACGAGGCCGAGGGCGCTCAGTGGGTCTCGCGGCGCCACCCCGCGATCCGCCTCCCGATCGACCGGCTCGGGCGGACGAGCAAGGCGGGTATCCCGTATCTCGCGCCCGAGGTGCAGCTCTTCTACAAGGCGAAGGCGACCCGGGAGAAGGACGAGATCGACTTCGAAGCGGTACTGCCGCTGCTGGATGCTCCGGCACGCTCCTGGCTGGCAGACGCGATTAGGGTGGTCGTGCCCAGCCACCCCTGGCTCCGCCGGCTACTACCGGTCAGCCGAACGTGAGCAGCGGTACGTCGTAGAGGTCGGGGTTCCGGGGCCGGGTCATGGTGGGCGACGTGACCTCCACGATCAGCAGCTCGCTGAGGAACTGGACCTTGGCGCTGAGGAGATGGCTCGTCCTGCCGTCGGCCGACTGGGCCTTCAAGCCGGCGGAAACGTGGATGTGCGGAAGTATCCCGCCGGTGGCCGGGTCGTGGGCGAGCGTGCCCGCGCCGAACGCCTCGACGTTGGTCACGTACGTCTTCGCCCAGACCGGTGCGTCCGGGTCCGCGAGCTTCTCGCAGGCACCCACGATCTCGGCCTCCGCGAAGGCCCCGATGAACGAGGGGATGTAGCCCTGCCGTACGCCGTTGTCCCGGCAGAAGGTGGACAGCGCCTCGAAGAAGTCCTCCCCGTGGTCGAAGGTGACGCCGAAGGTACGGCCGACGGTCAGCTCGTGAGAACGCATGCGCGGGTCTCCTGATGAGGTGGGATCAGCGGGCGCAGGCGGTGGTGAAGGTCTCGCGGACCGTCGCTCCGTCGGCGCCCTGGGCGAGCAGAGCGTGCAGGAGGAGCCGCGCCTGGTACGGGCCGAGGTCTCCGGCACCGATGAGCCCGCGACCGAGGAGGTCCTTCTCGGAGCCGGGGAAGCCGTACGTGTCGGACAGGACGGGTCCGTTGCCGATGCGGGAGGCGAGGACCACGGGGATGCGGGACGCGAGCTTGGTGAGCCCTTCGACGAGACGCTCCGGGACGTGGCCCACGCCGAAGGCCGCGACCACGAGCCCGTCGCAGTTGCCGTCCCACAGGTCGAGCAGGGCTCCGTCGTCGCCGAGGGTGACGGTGTAGAGCCCGACGCGCGCCTCACGGTCGGGGGCGCCGACCAGCGGTCCACGGGACGGCAGGCCGCCCATCCTTCGCACCCGGTTCTCCGCGATCCGCGCGATCGGGCCGCACGCCGGTGAGGTGAACGCGGCGGGGCTCGTGGTGTGGGACTTGCGGACGGTCCGGGCCGAATGGACCTCGTCGCCGAGTACGACGAGGCAACCGGCGCCACGCAGGCCGGGGTCGGCGGCGGCCAGGACAGCAGCGTGAATGTTGGCCGGGCCGTCAGCGCCAGGAAGGGTGGGATTGCGCATCGCGCCGGTGACGACGACCGGCTGCTCGTGGCCGTGGTAGAGGTCGAGGAGGAAGGCGGTCTCCTCGATGGTGTCGGTGCCCTGGGTGACGACGACTCCGTCGACGTCCCCGGTCTCCAGCTCCGCCGTGATCGCGGCGGACAGTGCGGTGAGGTCCTCGAAGGTCAGTGAGGCGCCGGGCAGACGCCGGAAGTCCCGGACCTTGAGGCCGATGCCCCTCGTGGCCAGGGCGGGTACCGCGGCGAGGAGTTCGTGGGCCGAGAGCGCGGGTACGACGCCTCCGGTGGTGGGATCGGTGGTCATGGCGATCGTGCCGCCGAGGGAGAAGACCGCCACGTTCCTGACCGACTCCGTCATGTCCCCTGCTCCCCTGTCCGGACGCCGCCGAGCGCGGCCTCGCGAGTGGTTCAGGCAGGCTATCGGGTCGGCGACGCCGTCCGGGTACTCGGAATGATCATCAGCTGCTCGGCCACGAACCGGCAGGCTGCCTCCAGCCCTTCGAGGCCGAGCAACCGGCTGCGCGGCCAGGCCACCCGCTCCGTACCGGCCGCCGACAACTGTGCGCACCGGCGACCGAGCCAGGAGGTGTCGAGGCCGAGATACTCCGCCGTCGCCGCAAGGCGCTGTCCAGCCTGCTCGGCCGCTGTGGCCGAGTGGTGGCTGACGTGGCCGGTCACATCGGCGAACGTCCGCAGGGCTCCCGGCCGCGCGGTGACCGCGAGGTGGGACGCCCCCTCGGTCCGTACCCAAGAGGCGATGACAGCGCGGCGCCCGGGAGAGAGGGCGAAACCGTCAGTGTGCGCGAAGCCTCCGTCGTCGGTCACCCAGGTGCGGATGCCGAAGGACTCCATGAGCGCGATGGCGAGGAACAGCAGAACGCGCTCGTACGCCGGCGAGGCGGCGACCGCCGCCTCGGGGACGCAGAACCCCCGGCCGCTGGTACCGCCAGTACGCCGGGGTGTCATTCGTTCGAGGTAGCGGTACTTGTGCCGGAAGAACAGCCATGTGGCGGCCTCCTCCCCGCGCTGTTCCCTGGTCCAGAAGACGGGTGCGTCGCCAAGGTGGTCATGGTGGCCCAGGATGTACCGGGCGGCGGTCTCCGAGCCGATCAGCATCCGGGAGACTTCGGTCAGGCCCTGGTCGGAGGCAGCTGGTGAGCCTGGGGAAACAGTGAGCGACGCCAGCGATGTGTACAGGGCTTGGTCGTCGCCGAGCAGTGCCGCCTCGAAGCCGGACACGGCCCAGAGGATGCCGTAGGTCAGGTCGTCCAGTTCGTACGCGGCGGGGATGTCGACCGGGGTGGAGGCGGTGGCGCGTACGCCGCTCGGTCGGGCGTCGGTGACGAACTGCCGGACCGCCCCGTCCACCGTGCGGTTCGCGACGACGAGCGCGCGCATCGGCATGGTGCGCCAGGCATCCAGCTCCGGGCGGGAGTCGAGCCTCAGGCTGTCCCCGAGGAAGGAGGCCGCGGGAAGCGTCAGCACAGGAAGCGCCGTCGTCGGGACGGACCGGCCGGCGGGTAAAAGAAGCTGGCCCGGGCCTTCGGGCAGCGCCGCGTACCCACGGGCTCCGGTACCCGCCTTTTCCGGTCGACCCGTGGAGTCCGGGACGTGCGGATCGGCCGTGGGCAGGAGCCCGAGCAGCTCCTCCGGAACTCCCAGCGCATCGGTCCACTGGACGAACTGCCGTCGGTCGCGGATCTGCTTGAGCCCGCGTTCCAGCCTGCTGACCTCGGCCTGGTCGATGCGGACCATCCGCGCCACGCCGGCCTGGGAGAGGCCCGTGTGCTTCCTGAACAGCTTGACGACGGTACCGAGTTCCCATGCGGCCACGGCTCGCCGGACCGTCGGATCACGCCAGAATGCCGGGTCCGCCCGTCGGACGGTCGGCCCGTCCTGGCACGAGGCGCATCGTGTACCGGCGTTGAAGCGGCTGAGAAGGGCACCGCAACGCGTACACCGCCGCTGTCCGCTGTCGACCGTGGTCGGCATTCTCCCTCGCTGTGCGATCACCCGGACACGTTCCGCTGATGGGGCTCATAAACACTCATAGGCGTGGGCCTGCGTGGCGGCCATCGTGGTGGAGCACCGCCGACCGGAGCCGCGTGCCGCGACTCCCCGGACGTGAGGATCCGACCCGTGACCTCCCTGACCCTGCCACCCCGGCCTCCCGGTTCGCCGCCGCTCGCCCATGCCTGGCAGACGCTGGCGGACGGGCTGCTGACCCAGCGGCTCCACCTCCATCTCGACGAATGGCGGGCTGCCGTCGCCGAGGAGAAGGCGCTGCCGGACGTGCCGGGCGCCGATGTCTCCATGCTGGCCCAGCGCCCGTCTCCGCTGCTGGCAAGCGACGAGTCCGCGAGGGCGCTGCTGGAGGACGCCGGGCTCCGCTTCTGGTGGGAGCTGCCCCAGCGGCACGGAGCGGAGTCGCGGAACCAGTGCGGGGCACTTCACCGCGCCGCCGACACCGCTGCCCAGAATGTCCTCGCCGGACAGCCCGGGGCTGCCTGGTCCGACGCAATGCACGCCGGCAGCGCCGCCGCCGCGTGGTGGGTGGGCTTCTTCGCGGTCATCCGCCACCGCGGGGTACACCACATCACGCTGGAACCGCACCCGGGCCCGCTCCATGAGCGGGCCCTGGGCACGGCCGTGGGCGTCGTGGCCCACGGCATGGCCACGCGGGTGCTGGAGACGGCGCTGCGCGACTCCGACGACGACCCGGCCCTCCGCGCCGCGTACTGCCGCGCCATCGAGGCCGGCGTCTGCGGCGAGCCCGAGCTGCCCAGCCTCGTGGACGAGTTGGCGGAGCTCCGGCTCGTGGACCTGGTGTCCACCACGGCCCGCTGGCGAGGCCGATTCACCAAGTACGCCGGCGGCACCGGGGCGGGGCAGGTCGAATGAACCACCGTTATCCGTTCATCGTCATCGAAGGACTCGACGGCACCGGCAAGACGACGCTGCGCAAGGGCCTGTTCCGGCTCTGGGAGGGGCTCTACGGCGTCACCCCGCTGTGCGTGCTCACCACCAACTTCCTCGCCGCCGACCACGCCGCTGCCATCGTCAACGGCAAGTACCAGCCGAACGCCGGGAACCGTGACGCCTACCTGTCCGCGATCGCGGCGGACAAGCGGGCCACGCTGGATCGCCTCGTGCTTCCCCAGCGACCGGCCCGGCCCGTGATCGCGGATCGCTGGCTCCTCAGCGAGCTGGCCTTCTTCGCCGTGAAGCACGGCATGAGGGCGCCGGAGACGTACGGGGCGCTGGCCGCGCACCTCACCGTGGCCCCGGATCTCACGCTCGTCCTGGACCTGGAGACCGACGCCTCAATGAGCCGGGCGCAGGCCCGACAGGGGGACGCCGTCCGGGCCGACTGGGACGTGCACGACGTCCAGAGCAGGGTTCGCGAGACCTACGAGGCCGTGGTCACGAAGCCCGACGAGTTCCCGCTCCTCGGCGACGTGGTCCGCCTGGACGCCCGCCGGGCCAGGTCCGAGGTGCTGCTTACCGCCTGGGACGTACTGCGCGAACGGCAGCTGGTGCCGTCGCTCGCCGCCCACGCGGAAGGAGGAGAGACCCATGGCTGACGGCACGAACACGACGCGTCTGCGCCAGGCCCTCGACGACAGCGAGCGGAAGCACCCGCTCCTTGCGATCGGTGCGGTGAACGCGCTCGCCGCGCACGTCGCGGCGGAAGCGGGCTTCGACGCCCTGTGGGTGAGCGGTCTGGAGGTGTCCGCTGCCTCCGGGCTGCCGGACGCCAACGTCCTGGGCCCCCGGGATCTGTCCGACGTGGTCGCCTCGCTCGGCCGTGTCACCGAACTGCCTGTCGTCGTGGACATCGACAACGCGGGTGGCTCGGGGCGCACGGCGGAGCGGTTCGCGTACGACCTGATGCGCGCGGGAGCCGCGGCCGTGTGTGTCGAGGACAGCGCGTACCCGAAGTGCAACAGCTTCGCCGCCCACCGTACCCAGAGCCTCGCCGACCGGGACCTGCTGTGCGAGCAGGTGGGGCGCATACGGAAAACCGCCGGTGACGGCCTCGTGGTCGTGGACCGCACCGAGGCCCTGATCGCCGGCGCGGACATGACCACGGCGATCGCCCGCGCCGAGGCATACGCCGGGGCCGGAGCGGATGCGATCCTCATCCACTCCAAGGACGCGACCGGTGACCAGGCGCGGACCATCGGACGTGCGTGGAGCCACGTCGTGCCGCTGGTCAGCGTGCCCACGGCGTTCCCCGACCTGAGCGCCGCCGAACTCGGCGAGGCCGGCTTCCGCCTCTGCATCTACGCGAACCAGCTCAGCCGTGCCGCCCTCGCGGGTATGCGCACCGCCGCCCGTCAGTTCCGGCGCGGAGGGAGCTTCCGCTCCACCGTCGCGGGGTCCCTCGCGGAGGTCGGCGACCTGATGCGCGTCGGCGAACCGGAGGCGCTGTCGTGCCTCTGACGCCCGAACTGCCTCGGATCAGTGTCTCCGTGAAGGCGGCGATCGTGCGTAACGGCGCTGTCCTGCTGCTGTCGTACGACGACGATGCCGGGTTCCACTACAACCTCCCGGGCGGCAAGGCCCAGGTCGGCGAGGACCTGCGCCAGGCCGTGAACCGAAAGGTCGCGCAGGAGACCGGCCTCCAGGTCGTGGCCCGGCGTCTGCTGTGCGTCGTCGAGTACGTCCCCGAGTCGTGGCAGGGCGAGTTTGGGGACGTACAGAAAATTCAGTTCAACTTCCTCGCCGAGCAGGTGGACGACGCCGAGCCGCACATGCCGGAACCGCCGGACCCCATCCAGGTGGGCTTCGAGTGGGTTCCGCTGGAACGTCTGAATGACGTGTACCTGCTGCCCCGGATCAACCGCCCGCTGTCGGCAGCGTTGAGCGGGGAACTCGCCGACACCTTCGTGGACAGGTGGTGACCTTCATGGATCCGACGCTGAAGGATCTGCGGGAGTGGCTGCTGCGGGAACACTCCGGGACGGTCTGTGCCGACCGGCTCCACGTGATCGCCAATGAGCTCGCCGACATGACCGCGCGCGGTCTACCGGGAGCCGTGGTCGAACTCGGCTGCTACAGGGGCGCGATGGCCCTCTGGATCCGTAGCGTGCTCGACTCGCTGGGCGACCGCGACCGCGAGATCCACGTCTACGACTCCTTCCAGGGCATGCCCGCGCCCGACGCCGAGGACTCGGACCATCTGGCGGCGGGCGAGCTCCGGTCTTCCCCGGACGACGTGCACGCCACGCATGCGGCTTGGGGCAGGCCGGCGCCGGTCATCCATCCCGGGTGGTTCGACGAGACCCTTCCCAAGGAGCTGCCCGACGAGATCGCGTTCGCCTACCTGGACGGCGACTTCTACGACTCGACCCTCACCGGACTCACGCACTGTGTCACCCGCCTGGTGCCGACGGGTGTGTTGCTCGTCGACGACTACGCGGACACTGCGGTCAATCCGCGGGCCTGGGACGGGCTCCCGGGGGTGAAGCGCGCCTGCGACGCGTACTTCGGCGCGCCGTCGCCCGTGACCGTCGTCGTCGGCGAGGGTGATCTCGCCTTCGGCCGGTACGAGAAGGCGGAGTCTGTCGGATGAGCGCAGTCCTCGTGGTGCGCGGAGCGGCGGACTCGAGGGCGATCCGCCGCGCGCTGCCCGGCGTTCTTGTGCACGACTTGCTGAACCTGAACTCGCCTATGCCCGCCGACACGGCCGTGCTCGTCCTGCGTTCAGGCGTCCGACTCGGCGAGCGGGAGCTCGACGCGCTCCCCCGCCTGCGGCACGTCGTACGGACCGGCTCCGGCATCGACCACATTGACGTGAGCGCCCTCCGGCACCGTGGCATCGCTCTGCACCGCAACGCCGAGGCCGGCGCGGGCGCCGTGGGCGAGTGGGTCCTCGCCGCTGCCCTCGCCCTGGCCCGGCGGATCCCCCTGGGTCAGCACGCGCTTCGGCTCGGTCGCCACGAGAAGGAGGCGTGCATGGGAGTGTCGCTCGGCACCCTGGCCGCAGGCGTCTGGGGCGCGGGCCCGGTGGGGCTGGCGGCCGGCCAGGCCCTCGCTCCACATGTGGGGCGCACGGCCTACGCCGCATGGCCGTCGAATCCCTCCGGTCTGCGGGAGGTGCCGCAGGCGGCGCTCATGGAGCAGTCACAAATACACGTGGTCGCTCTGCCACTGCGTGCCACGACCCGGCAGTTCATCGGCGAGGAATTCCTGGCACGCGTCGCTCCGCAGCAGCCCCTGCTGATCTGCGCCGGACGGCTGGAGACCCTCGATGTCGCCGCCTGCCTGCGGGCGTTGGCGGACGGTGGGCTCTCAGGTCTCGCCCTGGACCCGGTCGAGCGGGAGCACCTTCCGCTCCTCACCGGCTCCGCGTCGCCGCTCAACCTCTTGGTCTCACCTCACATTGGCGCCCAACGGACGGACGTGCGCGGCGCGCTGGACCGATGGGCCGTCGATCTCCTCAGGGAGATCACCGCCGACGACAAGATCCTGGTCGAAGGAGGCCGCCGGTGAACCCATCAGCACAGCTGCGCCGGGAGATCGCTGACAGAGTCGCCCGGGAGTTGCTCGTCTCGCGTCTGGCTCGTGAGGTCTGGCTGGAGGGAGCGCTCGCCTGCGGCTTCGCCCACGCGGCGAGCGACGTCGACCTGCGCGGCATCGTGGACGGCGTCCTTCCGGCGTGGGAGTCGCGCATCGTGGACGGCGTCCGTATCGACCTCCAGGCGGCGGCGCCGCAGCAGGCGGAGGAACTCCGTCACCTGCTCCGCTCCTTCGACGTCCGCCGCGACGACCTCGGATCGTTCCGCCGGGTACGCGCCTCGATGCACGACCTCATGTGTCTGCGCACCGCTCTCTCGTACGGCTCCGGACGCTGGGATCCGGTGCTCGATCCCGGGGAGCGCCGGGGCTACCGACGCTGGGCGGTCGCCGACCAGGCCGAGGTCGCGGCGAGTCTCGCCGAGGACCTGACCGGCCTCGTCGAGGACGGCCTGGCCGAACCCGCCGACGTCGTGTGCCGGAAGCTGGAGATCTGCCTCACCGCGCTCGAGTGCGCGGCGGCCGGCCATCCGGTCCTGGGCGACAAGTGGCTGCCGCTGCTTGCCGGCGCGCCGTTCGGTCCGCCGATCCACCCGGCCCGCGCGGAGACGTGGGAGTGGTTCCGTCCGGTTCAGCGACGCGTGGCCAGAGCGCTCCTGGACTGCTGGCCCGTCGACGACCCGCTGCAGAAGCCTCCCAACCTGACTGCCCCCAACGCCGGCTGGTTGCCCCAGCGGTACGCCGACGGGTGGTTCCTTCGCCGCGGCGACGTCCACATCCCCATCACCGGCGGACAGCTTCTCGGGTGGCTGTCCACGGTCTCCACCGATGGCGCGTAGACCGCGCCCCTCCTCCTCGGGAGGTCTCTGATGCCCGTCACCCCCCGCACTGCCCCCATCGACCTGGAGAATCTCTACGCCTCGCTGTCAAGCACCGGGCCGGACACGGCCGTCTCCGTCATCCTCAAGCTCCGCGGGGAGACCTGCGACATCGACTGCCTGTACTGCTTCGAGAAGCGCAAGGAGTCACCGGGCGGCGCCCGGATCAGCGCCGCACAGGTCCACCGCCTCGGCTCGATCTTCTCCGGGCGTCCGCTCAGCGTCGAACTCCACGGCGGGGAGCCCCTGACCGCCGACCGGGAACGGATCGCGGAGATCCTCGACGCGCTCGCCGCACAGCCGAACGTCATCCGCGTGAGCCTCCAGACCAACGGCCTCCAGCTCGACGACGCCTGGCTGGACCTGTTCGAACGGCACTGCCCGGAGCTGGAGATCGGCATCTCCCTGGACGGCGACGCGCTCGGGAACTCGTGGCGTGTCGGCTACGACGGCCGCCCCACGTACCCCCGAGTGGTCGAAGCGCTGGAACTCCTCGGCCGCCGGGAACGCCGCGTCGGCATCATCTGCGCCGTCACCCCGTACGTCCTCGGCCGGGCCTCCGAGGTCATGGAGCACCTCGCCTCCTTCCCCGCCGTGACGACGGTCAGCCTGGTGCCGTGCTTCGACGCGGCGGTCACCCGGTCGACCACGGTGGCCGGATCCCGTACGCCGACCAGCCGGGCACTCCAGCGACGGGCCATCGGCCCCACCGGCCCGGCCTGGGCCGTCACGCCGCGTCAGTACGCCGATTTCGTGCTGGAGGCCGCCCACCACTGGGTCGTCGACGGCGTGTTCCGCCACGTCAAGCTGGAGCCCGTCGTCTCCGTCATCCGCCGCCTGAGGGGCCTACAAACCCGTTCGTGCCACTTCTCCGACTTGAAGTGCGACCACGTCCTCACCCTCTATCCCGATGACCGCCTCGGAAGCTGCGACGAGCTGCCCTGGCCGCAGGCCGGACTGGCCGCGCTCGGCGACATACGCGCTGAGGCGGATGTGGCCGGCGCCCAGGGCGGCTCTCCCCTGCTTCAGCAGGCACGCTCCCTGGTCACGAAGTGCACGACCTGCGACTACCGCGACACCTGTGGCGGGGGCTGCCCGGCGGTCCGCCTCCGCTTCGCCGCCGCAGGAGACGAAGACGCGTACTGCGACCACCGCATGCGTCTGATCGACGGCGTCGCAGCCCTGCTCGCCCAGCCGGATCTCCCGCCCGGTGCCTCCTGTTCCCGAGTGCGCTGGCGTCCCGTCCACCCCAACGACATGCACCACATCGCCGCCTTCCTGGCCCGCTGGGACGACCCCACCGTGCCCCGCACGCCCGCGCGTCTCCAGGTCAGCGCCAACGGGAACATCAACACGGCCGGCCTCCCCGGCGTCCACGAGGCAGACGATCTCGACCCCCACCACCCCCAGTGGTACGAGGGCATCGAGCCCGGCATCCGCCCGATTGTCGACGCGCTCACCGCGGGGTGGAACGCCGTCACCTACGACAGCTGCCAGGGCCACGCCTACGCCGACCTCCCCGGAGCCGAGCCCCGGTTCCTCTCGGTCGGCATCCTGCCGCGCGACCGCGCCGAGTACGCGCGTACAGCGGTACGCCTGTGCCGTGCCGCCAGCCGAGCCGAGTCCGCCCTGCCCGGGGCGTGTTCGCTGGTTATCGGTCGCAGCGAGCTCACGTGCCGTACCACCGGCCGGGTGTATCCGACGCTCGACCTCCATCTCGTACCCGCTGCCGACACCACACCTGCCGAGTGCTTCGAGCACCTCGCCCAAGCCGCGCACGTACTCACGGATGCCCTGGCCGAGGTCGCCTCTGCCCCGCCGTCCAACTTCTGCGCCTGCGCGACCGAAGCCCACTCCAGCGGTGGAGGCGAGCAGTGATCCACATCGCCGAGACGCTGTCCATCCGCACCGTGGAGGGTTTCCTCGAACCGGACGAGACCGAGCGACTCAGCCTCATCATGGACGACGCTCTCGGCTCACCCGGACGCAACCGATACGGCACGGACCGCCGCACCACCATCCACGAGATCCCCGGTCGCTCCCCCGCCGAGGCGCAGGACGTCTACGAGCCGGCCGGCCGGATCGAGATGACCGACATCCCGTACGAGGCGACCGCCCTCCTCGACCAGGCCCTGAAGCTCCACATGGCCGCCATCACGCGCACGCTGCCGTCGGTCACCGGCCACCGGCCGTGGATCTACCTCGAGTACAGCGCTGGCCAGTACATCACTCCGCATGCGGACGGCATCGCTCCCAATCCGCTTGACCGTCCCCGCCAGATCGCCGCCGCGACGGTCACACTCACGGACTTTCACGACACCGGCGGCGCGTTCTACGTGGAGACCACGGGCAGCGACGCCATCTGGACCGCCGACCAGGCGCCGACCGGGTCGGGTTACGCCCCGGGGATGCGCTTCGCGCACGACGGGTCGGACATGTCCTCCCCCTGGTTCCGCTGCATGCCGCGCACTCGATGGAGTGTCGCCCCCTCTCCGGGAACCCTCGTGGCCTTCGGCAGCCAACTCGTCCACGGCACCGAACCGGTCCGCGCCGACCGCGTCCGCAAGTTCCTGACGCTATTCGTCTCCGAGTAAGGAGCCATGCAGCCATGACCGGCCCCCGCGGCCCGCCCGCATCCGCCAATCACCTCAGCCCACGGCCCCGACCAGAGGAGAGAGCGAGCAGTGGCAGAAGACAAGACGTTCGACGAGTTCCTGGAGGCGGTCGCGTCCCTGCGTGACAGCGACCCCGTGCGCACCACCGCGCACACCTCCAACGCGGCCACCGAGACCTGGCTGGCCACCGCGGTGCAGCCCGAAGCCGCCGAGCCCGCCATCGAGTCCTGACCGCCACGGGGCCGGGCCCGGTCCGGCCCCGTTCCACCCCCGGAGCCCCAGATGAGCGCCCCCTCCCCGGAAGCCCTGGTCACCCTCGACGGCATCGCAGACCACCAACACCTCCAAACCAGCCGAATCGCCTCCGTACTCGGCAACCGCCTCGGCCCGTCCGCCCTCGACTACGCCGTCGCCCACCACCTGCTCGAAGGCGCCGAACACGCTGCGCGCGCCCGGGACGCGGACCTCCTGGCCTGGTACCGCCATACGACAGTGCGAGACCTGACCCACCTGTCTGCCGGCCCTCATGTCGTGCTCAACCCACGCCCCGAGGACCTGCTCCGCTCTGGGATCTCCGAAACCGCGTACTACCTCGTCGGCCCCGGCACCACCCCTGCTCCACCCGAGGTCGACGGCCTCGTTCGTGGCGCCCTCGCCTCCGCGGCCGAGCACGGCTACGGCACCCTGCTCACCCAGCACGCCCCCGTCATCTGCCTGCTCAACCGCCGCCGGCTCGACGAGACCCTCCACAGCTGGGCCCTCACCCGCCTCCCGGGCACCGTCTTCAGCGACTACACCGCGCACCCCGAGGTCCTGGCCCGCGACCTGATCCACGAGGCCGCTCACAACTGGTTCAACGACGCCCTGACCGCGTACGACGTGAGCCTCCCCGCCGACGTCACCTTCTTCTCCCCCTGGCGGGGAACTCCTCGCCCCGTCTACGGCTTCCTGCACGCGTGCTGGGCCTTCTCCCACACCATGCTGTACGCGCGGCAGGCCCGCCGCAGCGCCACGGGTGCTGTGGTCCCCTTCCTGGACGCGCATCTGCGTCAGCAGGCGGGCCAGTTCGCCTCCGCAGTCGATTCACTGGCCGAGGCGCTCTCCTATGTCTCCGCTGACGCGCTCCGCGATCGCGTCAGCCGGGCCGTAGGAGAGGCCGTCCAATCGGCGTAACCCGAGGCTGTCCGAGCACTCCCACCCCCGACGGCGCGCGGCCAAAACAAGGCTGCGACCGGTTCCGCGCCCGACCCCCTCCAGGGACTTTTCAGGGACTTTCAGTCCTGTCTGAGGGACTTCCGAGGGACTTTCCGCCGCCTAACGCGGCAAGCCCCCGAAAAACCGGAAAGGGCCTCCAACGCAGGTCAGAGGCCCTTTCCCAGGCAAAGCCGCAGGTAGCGGCAGACGAGCCGGGCTGTACGCCGGGTTCTGTTCCAAGGGGTTCTCGCGAACCCCCTGGCGACGGCCATCCATCTAGGACCGGTGTTGCCACCGGCCTCGTGCGGTCTACCCGCGGACTCGGGCGGGCAGCCCTCGAACGTCCGCGCAGAAACACCGGGGTGTTTCCTTTTGACCTTGCTCCGGGTGGGGTTTACCCAGCTGCCCAGGTCACCCTGGGCACTGGTGGTCTCTTACACCACCGTTTCACCCTTACCGAGGTCCGTACGGATACGGTCCCCGGCGGTCTGTTTTCTGTGGCACTGTCCCGCGGGTCACCCCGGGTGGCCGTTAGCCACCACCCTGCCCTGTGGAGCCCGGACGTTCCTCGGGGAGATCCACAAGAATCTCCACGCGGCCGTCCGCCCGGCTCGTCTGCCGTGACGGCCATGCTACCCGGCGGACGCCGGCCTTCGGAGCCGCGGCCGTGGCCAGCACCGAGCCCGCCAGGATGAGGGCGAAGGCGACGCCGATGCCGAGGGTCAGCTCCTCGTCCAGGAGGAGGGCGCCCGCGGCGACGGCGACCGCCGGGTTGACGTACGTGATGACGCCGGCCCGGGCCGGTCCGACCTCCTTGATCAGCTCCAGGAAGGCCACGAACGCGATCGCGGTGCAGACGACGCCGAGGCCGGCGAGGGCGGCCAGGACCTCGCCCGAGGGCACGGCGGCGGGCCGGGTCAGGAAGGCGGCGGGGGCGTAGACGACGGCGGCCAGGGTGAGGCAGGGGGTGATGAGCTGGAGGGTCGGGACGTCCTTGAGGTGCCGGGCGGCTATCAGCGGCGCGGTGGCGTAGCCGACGACCGTGACCAGCACCTCGGCCAGGGAGCGGGCGTCGCCGCCGGTGAGGTGCGGCAGGGTGAGGACGGTGACGCCCGCGAGTCCGAGGGCGAGTCCGGTGACGCGGCGGGCGCCCACGCGTTCCTCGGCGCCGAAGAAGCGGGCCAGGAGGAGGGCGACGATGGGCACGCCCGCGATGAGCAGTCCGGCGGTGGAGCTGGAGAGGTGCCGCTCGGCGTCGGTCAGGGTCCACCAGGGGCCGACGATCTCGATGAGGGCGAAGGCCAGCATCGGCCTCCAGTGCGCCCGGACCGTGCGGGCGAGGCCGCCCTGGCGGAGCGCGAAGGGCAGCAGGAGGGCCGCGCCGAGCGCGCACCGCGTGAACACCACGACGGACGGGGACAGCTCGTCCACCGCCACTTTGATCATCAGATAGGGAATGCCCCAGACGACTCCCATCAGGGAGAACAGGGCCCAGCCACGTGCAGTCATGGCAGCAGTGTCGGCGTCGCCCTCACCTGCGGTCTTGAACGCTGTTGCGGTACGCCGCCGGGGTCACCCCCAGCACCCGCCGGAACCAGCGCGTCAGATGCGCCTGGTCGGCGAACCCGACGAGCGCGGCCACCTCGGCGGGCCGCAGCCCGCACTCCAGCAGGCCGCGCGCCCGGTGGACGCGGTGCTGGGCGAGCCAGGCGTACGGCGGCACCCCCATCGTCGTACGGAAGGCGCGCAGCAGCTGGTACCGGGACAGGCCCGCCTCGGCGGCGAGGTCGGCGAGGGAGGGCGGGGCGGTCAGCTCGTCGGCGAGCCGGTCGCGTACGGCGCGCACGATGCCGTCGGCGCCGGGCACGGTGTCGCCGGCGGCGCGGGCCGTGGAGTGGCGGCGGGCGAGAGCGGTGAGCAGCCACGGCACCCGGGACTCGGCCTCCAGCGGGTCGGGGCAGGTGCTCAGCTCGGTGTGGGCGCGCAGCAGGGCGGAGGCCAGTTCGGGGTCGTCGAGGACGGCCTCGCGGAAGTGCCGTGCGCCGGTGCCTCGAGTGCCGTCGGCGAGGAGGGCGGGCGCCGCGTACAGGGCGCGGTAGGAGTAGCCCTCCTCGGGGCGGGCGGGGCCGCCGGTGTGCATCTCGCCGGGTTCCAGGACGACGATCGAGCCCGGCCCCGAGTGGATGCGGCCGCCCCGGTAGTCGATGAACTCCAGCCCGCCGACGGTCACCCCGATGGTGAACTCGTCGTGCGTGTGCGGCGCGTAGACGTGCCGGTCGAAGCGGGCGGTCAGCAGATCCACGGCCGGCCCGCACCGCCCGAGCCGCGCCCGCGCCCACCGGGCGTCCTCGCGTCCGTTCACCTCGTCCCTCCCCCCGGGACAGGGGATCAGAGGAAGTCGCTCGTGTCCAGGTCGAATCCGAAGGGCTCGGGGAGGGGGAGCGGCTTGCCGAAGGGGACGGTGCAGCGCTGACTGTAGTCGTCCTGCCTCGGGTCGCCGAGGAGCGTGACCTCGGCGGTGTCGCGGTCGACGAGCAGGTGGAACGGGATGCCGGCGCGGGCGTAGCAACGGCGTTTGACCTCACGGTCGGCCTTGGGCTTGGTGGAGGTCACCTCCAGCACCATGGTGACGCCGTCGCAGGGCATCCAGGAGTGGGCGCCCCCGAACAAGTCGGCCTCGACGGCTGCGAACGTGGCATCCGGGATCACGTGGTCCGTCGGCCAGGCCTCCGCCCTCTTCAGCCTCAGCCCCTTGTTCCCGGAGAAGTCCATCTCCGTCTTGGATCGCTTGATCACTTGCCTCACGATCCGGCTGATGTACTTCTCGTGATCCCCGTCCGGCGGCGGTGTCACAACGATCTCCCCCTCGACGAGCTCCGCCCGGAAGCCCTCCGGTGTGTCCAGGGCGAGGAACCACTCCAGCAGGACCTCTTCCTGCGTGAGCGGCTCATGGGCCATGGCAGTCATGTCACGCCCCTCCTTCGGTCGCTCGCCAGACTGGGACATCGGCTGATCACCTGTCCGAGAGATCGGGAACCGTTCCCTCGAGCGTGGCACACCCCCGCACACCCCGTCAGCACACGGCTCGCTTGATCCTGCCGCGACCTGAAGGCATGCGGATCGGAGACCTCGCCGCCGCCGACGTCACCACGCGGACCGTGCGGCACTACCACCACCTGGGCCTGCTGCCCGAGCCACGTGACCTTCCTCGGCCGGCGGCGTGAGGTGAGCGTCGTGCGCGTGTACGCCGACCGTGTCGACGCCCTCGTGGAGGCGGCCGGGCGGGCACGCGGCGCACCGTTGCCCGGGAGCTGAGACGGGCGCGGAACGGGCCGCGCGGCGACACGCCGTACCCTGGCGCGGAGGTCTAGAGAAGGAGTATCCGTGCTGGTCCTGCTGCCGCCCTCGGAGGGGAAGGCGTCCTCCGGCCGGGGCGCACCGCTGAAGCTGGAGTCGCTCGCGCTGCCGGAGCTGAACGGGGCCCGGGAGGCCGTCCTCGGCGAGTTGGTCGAGCTGTGCGCCGGCGACGAGGACAAGGCACGCGAGGTGCTGGGGCTGAGCGCGGGCCTGCGCGGCGAGGTCGCCAAGAACAGCGCACTGCGCACCGCGGGGGCGCGGCCCGCCGGGGAGGTCTACACGGGTGTGCTGTACGACGCCCTGGACCTGGCCTCGCTGGACGCGGCGGCCAAGCGGCGCGCCGCGCGGTCCCTGCTGGTGTTCTCGGGGTTGTGGGGCGCGGTGCGGGTGACGGACCGGATCCCGTCGTACCGCTGCTCGATGGGTGTTCGGCTGCCTGGGCTGGGGGCGCTGGGCGCGCACTGGCGTACGGCGATGGACTCGGTGCTGCCCGAGGCGGCCGGGGGCGGGCTGGTGCTGGACCTGCGGTCCTCGGCGTACGCGGCGGCGTGGAAGCCGAGGGGCGAGGTCGCGGGGCGGACGGCGACCGTGCGGGTGCTGCACGCGCCGACGCGGAAGGTGGTCAGCCACTTCAACAAGGCGACGAAGGGGCGGATCGTGCGGGGTCTGCTCGCGGCGGGGGCGGCGCCGAAGGGGCCGGCGGAGCTGGTCGAGGTGCTGCGGGAGCTCGGGTACGTGGTGGAGGCCGAGGCGCCCTCGGGGGCGGGGCGGGCCTGGTCGCTGGACGTGCTGGTGGACGAGGTCCACTGACGCCCAGGCCGCCGGACCGGTACGGACAGGCATCCGGTAATTGCAGCATGCGCAACGCTCTTTGCGCATGCTGCACCCCACGGGCACGATGAGGCGCATGACCGACTCCGTGCTCGATCTCGCTCCCGTCGTCCCCGTGGTCGTCGTCCCGGACGCCGCCGACGCCGTCCCGCTCGCACGGGCGCTGGTCGCCGGGGGGCTGCCGGCGATCGAGGTGACCCTGCGGACGCCGGCCGCGCTCGACGCGATCCGGGCGATCCGCGCGGCGGTGCCGGACGCCGCGGTCGGGGCCGGGACGGTGATCACGCCCGGGCAGGTCGACGACGCCGTGGCGGCGGGGGCGCGTTTCCTGGTGAGCCCGGGCTGGACGGACGTCCTGCTGGCGGCGATGCGGCGGTCCGGGGTGCCGTACCTGCCGGGGGTGTCGACGACGTCCGAGGTGGTGGCGCTGCTGGAGCGCGGGGTACGGGAGATGAAGTTCTTCCCGGCGGCCGCCGCGGGAGGTACGGCGTACCTGAAGTCGCTCGCCGGGCCGCTGCCGCAGGCGCGGTTCTGCCCGACGGGCGGGATCGGGCTCCTGTCGGCGCCGGAGTATCTTGCGCTGCCCAACGTCGGCTGTGTCGGCGGGAGTTGGATGGTCCCGGCGGACGCGGTGGCGGCGCGCGACTGGGGGCGGATCGAGGGGCTGGCGCGAGAGGCGGCCGCGCTCAGCGCAGGTGCGAGGTGTCGTTGAGGAGGCGGACGCTGGCGTTGCCGTCGGCGTAGTACGCCACGACCGACAGGGAGGCCGCCGAGAGTTCCATGCGGAACAGGGACTCGGGCGGGGCGCCGAGGGCGAGGCGTACCAGGGTCTTGATCGGCGTGACGTGCGTGACGAGCAGGACCGTGCGGCCGGTGTACGCCGCGACCAGCTTGTCGCGGGTGGCGGCGATCCGGGTCGCGGTGGCCGCGAAGCTCTCGCCGCCGCCGGTGGGTTCGGCGTCCGGCGAGGCCAGCCAGGCGCTGAGGTCGTCGGGGTGGCGTTCGTGCACCTCGGCGAAGGTGAGGCCCTCCCAGGCGCCGAAGTCGGTCTCGCGCAGCCCGTCGTCGATGCCGACCTCCAGCCCGAGGCGGGCGGCGACGACGCCGGCGGTCTCACGGGCGCGCGCGAGCGGGGAGGCGACGACGGCCTGGATCGTGCCGCGCCGCGCCAGCGCCTCGGCCACCCGGGCGGCCTGCTCCCGGCCGATGCCGGAGAGGGAGGGGTCGCTGCCGCCGCTGCCCGAGAAACGCTTCTCCGGCGTCAGGGGCGTCTCGCCGTGCCGCAGCAGCACGAAGGTCGCGGGCGCGCCGAGGTCCGGGGCCCCCCACCCGACACGAGGGGTGGCCACATTGCGCGCTGCGTTCGCATCGCTGCCGACCGGGGCCGAGGAGGCACCACGCGCGGCAACGGACTCGTCAACACCGGAGACCGAGGACCCCGAACCGACGGCCCCGCCGGCACCCGAGACCGAGGACCCCGAACCGACGGCCCCGCCAGCGCCCGAGACCGAGGACCCCGAACCGACGGCCCCGCTCACCGACGACCGCCCGGCCGCCCCACCAGCCCCGCCCGCCGACGACCGCACCGCCGCGTCGGAGGACCCGCCCGCAGACGACCGTCCCGCGAGGGCCGCGCGGGCCTTCGCCGCGCCCGCCGTCGCGTCGCCGGGCGGCCCCCCGGGCTCGGGAAGGGACGGGGTGGCGGCCGGCGGGGAGGGCGTCCACGGCTCGCCGCGCGTGCCCGCGTCCATCGCCTCGTTGGCCAGGCGGTCCGCCCGCCGGTTCCGCTCGCGCGGGATCCACTCGTACGTCACCCGCTCCGCCGGGAAGACGCGCCCCGCCTCCATGGCCAGCGGCTTCATGTCGGGGTGCTTGATCTTCCAGCGGCCGGACATCTGTTCCACGACCAGCTTGGAGTCCATCCGGACACGCACGGACGCGGCCGGGTCGAGGGCGTGGGCCGCGCGCAGCCCGGCCACCAGGCCCCGGTACTCGGCGACGTTGTTCGTGACGACGCCCAGGTACTCGGCCGTCTCCGCCAGCGTCTCGCCGGTCGCCGCGTCGATCACCACGGCGCCGTAGCCCGCGGGCCCCGGGTTGCCCCGGGAACCGCCGTCGGCCTCGACGATGAACTCCCGCACCACAACGGCCCCTACAGGCCCGACTCGGACGTACGCACCAGGATGCGGCGGCAGTTCTCGCACCGCACCACCGTGTCGGGCGCCGCCTTCCGGATCTCGTTCAGCTCGGTGATGGCCAGCTCCTGGCGGCAGCCCTGGCAGGTCCGCTGGTAGAGCTTGGCCGCGCCGATGCCGCCCTGCTGCCCGCGCAGCTTGTCGTAGAGCTTGAGGAGGTCCGCCGGCACCGAGCCCGCGACGACCTCGCGCTCCTTCGTCACCGACGCCGTCTCACCGTCGATCTCCTCGAACGCGGCGTCCCGGCGCGCGGTCGCGTCGTCGATCTTCGCCTCGACGGAGCCGACCCGCTCGGTCAGCTCGGCGACCCGCTCCTGCGCGGACTCCCGGCGCTCCATGACCTCAAGCACGACGTCCTCCAGGTCGCCCTGCCGCTTGGCGAGGGAGGCGATCTCCCGCTGGAGGTTCTCCAGGTCCTTCGGCGAAGTCACCGCGCCGGAGTCGAGGCGCTGCTGGTCGCGGACGGCGCGCTGGCGCACCTGGTCGACGTCCTGCTCGGCCTTGGTCTGCTCGCGGGCGCAGTCGCTCTCCTCCGTCTGCGCGGCCACCAGCAGGTCCCGCAGCTGCGTGAGGTCCTTGGACAGCGACTCGATCTCGGCGTGCTCCGGCAGCGACCTCCGCCGGTGCGCGAGCTGCTGGAGGCGGACGTCGAGGTCCTGGACGTCGAGGAGACGGATCTGGTCGGCGGGCGCGGCGTTCAGTTGGGGGCTCCAGGAGTTCGTGTCGGGTTGGACGCCGCGTGGGCGGTCCAGGGGTCGGTGACCGTGTTCGAGACGTGGACGCGCAGGTCCCAGCCGTGGCGGTCGGAGATCTCGTCGAGCTGGGCGGCGGCCAGCTCGCACCAGGGCCACTCGGTGGCCCAGTGCGCCGCGTCGAGCAGCGCGAGGGGGCTGTGGGCGCGGGCCTCGGACGCCGGGTGGTGGCGCAGGTCCGCGGTGAGGAAGGCGTCGACCCCGGCCGCGCGTACGGCGTCGAAGAGGCTGTCGCCGGAGCCTCCGCTCACGGCGACCGTGCGGACCGGGGCCTCGGGGTCGCCGGCCACGCGGATGCCCTGCGCGGTGGCGGGCAGCCGTTCCGCGGCGAGGGCGGCGAACTCGCGGACGGTCAGCGGGTGGTCCAGTTCGCAGACCCGGCCGAGGCTGCGGCGCCCGTCGGGGTCGCCCGGGTCCGGCACCAGGGGCCGTACGACCCGCAGGTCGAGCGCTCCGGCCAGCGCGTCGCTGACTCCGGGGTCGGCGGTGTCGGCGTTGGTGTGGGCGACGTGCAGCGCGACGTCGTTCTTGATCAGGGTGTGCACGACGCGGCCCTTGAAGTGGGTGGCCGCGACCGTCGTGGTACCGCGCAGGTAGAGCGGGTGGTGGGTGACCAGCAGGTCGGCGCCGAGCTTCACCGCCTCGTCGACGATCTCCTGCACCGGGTCGACCGCGAACAGCACCCGGGTGACGTCCTGGGCGGGGTCGCCCACGACGGTGCCGACCGCGTCCCAGGCCTCGGCCCGCTCGGCGGGCCACAGGTTCTCCAGCGCGGCGATGACTTCAGACAGACGGGGCACGGCACACAGGCTACCTGGCTGTTCTTCGCACCTGAACCGGAACCGCTGTCGCGGACGTGGCGGCCCGCCGCCGCGCTTTCCCGCTCGACGGTCGCGGTGATCTTCGAAGGGGAGCATCACAGCCGTCGACCGGCGCCACGCCCAGCACACCGGCCCTCGTTTCCTCCAAGGAACCGTCCGACCACCACCCGTCCGTGTGAAGCGGCCGTCGGCCGGGTCCCCGCGTGTGCGTACGAAAACTAGCGTCGTCGCTGGAGGTGATCGGACGATGACTGCGTGTGTTGTCGAGCCCGCGGCGGGGAACGAGGACGCGCCCTCCCCGCCGCCGGGCTGTGTGATCACGGTGGACGGCGCGTACGGCGCACGCCTCGCCCACAGCGGCGACTCCTGGTTCCCGGAGCGCTGGACGCTGGACGGCCCCGAGCCCTACGCCGTGCCGCTGCCCGGCCACCAGCCGGAGGAACCCGGCACCGAGGTGCAGCCGATGGGCGACGGCCGGGTGCTCATCCGCCGCCTCGCGGCCGGCCGGCACACCTTCTCGCTGCTCTACCCGACCGGCCCGGGCACCGGCGAACTGCCGCTCGGCGCGGTGGAGTGCCCCGACCCCGGCACCCGGCTGCGGCTGCTGCCCCCGGCGCCTGGCGGCGACAAGGCGTACGCCCTGGCCGTGGGCCCGCACGTCAGCACCGTGTGGCTGGTCGCGGGCGGCGCCTTCGGGCCGGAGCAGACCGCCCGGATCCCCGGACCGTGCTCGGGCGGCGTGTGGCTGGACCGGACGGGACGGATGCTGGCCCTGGACCGGGAGTCCGGCGGCCGGACCAAGACGGTCGTGGTGGACCTCGGGCGCGGCGGCGAGGTGTCGCCGCTGCTGCAGATCGCCGCCGACAGCGACGACCGGCTGCTGCTCGCCGACCCCGACAGCGGACTGCTCCTCATCCGCTCCGACGCCCCCTGCCCCGGCGACGGCGGCCGGCTGGGCTGGGGGGTGCTCGGCAGCACGCTGCCGGTGCGGTTCCCGGACTGTCTGCGGACGAGCGGGGACTGCGCGGTGACGCCGTTCGCGATCCAGCCGGGGCAGGTGCTGACCCCGGAGAGCTGCGGGGTGGCGCTGCGCGTCGACGGCCCGGCCGGCAGCTGGGTCGGCGTGTGGCGGCCGGCCGAGCGGCAGGTGCGGCACCTTCCGGCGCCGCAGGGGTGGTTGGTGGGTGCCGGGCTGTGGACGAGGGACGGCGTGCTGCGGCTGCCGTACGCCACGGACGGGATGCCGTGCGGGGTGGCGGAGTGGGCGGTGCCCCGGGAGGCGCCGCGCGCCGACACCGGCGGCACGCAGGCGGGGGACGCGGGGGACACGAGCCCGGGGGATCCGGTTCCGGACGGCGCGACTTCGGCGGCTCCAGCAGCCGTCGAGTCGTCGGAACCGGGTCCTCCGGAGCCTGCCGCACCACGCCCGGTGCCGCTGCAGCAGGCGCCGTTGGGCGGTCGTACAGCACGTAGGTAACGAAGTAGTGCCGGTTGGCGTGGGCGCCTGGATTCGGCCCGAGGTGTCCTGGTTAGACTCGCCCGGCTGTGAGCAAAAGATCATGTTGACGGGGTGAATTTCTTCCGATGAACGACGCCAGCACGTCCCAGCCGCTGCCCGAGGTCCAGGACACCGCCGGCCACGGCCGGCACCGGGGTCCGGTCTCGAACCAGGACACCGAGTCGGCCCCTCAGGGCCGGCACCGCAAGCCGGTGGGGCAGCAGACCGAGTCGGCGGCCTGACCGAACGTCAGTCGGCTGAGTGCGAGGCCCCGTCCGCCCACCGGCGGACGGGGCCTCTGCGTCGGGTCCTCCGTACGCCGCAGCCCCAGCACCTCCACCGCCGCGAACGTCTCCCCCGGTCCCTCAGGTGTGCTGGGCGGTGGTGTCGGCCAGGACCGGCGCCTCGTCCCGTTCGACCGCGCTCACGGCGACCCGTACGGCCGCCTCCTGCCGCCACATGCGGATGCGCAGGGTCTCACCCGGGTACACCACGCCGACGAACCGCGTGGTGCAGGAGCGCACCCGGGTGACGTCCCCGCCGAGCAGCGTGTCCACGACCGCCTTCAGCGTCATCCCGTAGGTGGACAGCCCGTGCAGGATGGGCCGTTCGAACCCGGCGACCTCGGCGAACTCGGGGTCGGCGTGCAGCGGGTTGCAGTCCCCGGAGAGGCGGTGGAGCAGGGCCTGGTCCTCACGGACGGCTCACCGCACCCGCACCCTGCGCGGCAACCACACCGCCATCACCACCGCCCCGACCACCAGCACCCCCGCGCTCGCCCGGAACGCCAGCGCGTAGCCCTCCACCAGCGCCGCGGGTCCGCCGGCGTCCGTTCCCGGGGTCGCGCTCGCCTCGGTCCGTGCCGCGGCGATGGTCGACATCACCGCCAGCCCGAGTGAGCCACCCATCGTCCGCGAGGTGTTGATCAGCCCGGAGACCAACCCCGCCTCCCCCGGCTCCGCGCCCGACGTGGCCAGCGCGGCGAGCGGCGTCATCGCGAGTCCGGCGCCCAGCATCATCATGATCCCCGGGAGCATGATCGCCGTCAGATAGTCCCCCTCGGCGCTGATGGTGGACTGCCATCCGAAGCCCGCCGCGGCCACCGCGGTCCCCAGCACGGCCACGTTCCGCGCCCCCGCGGCACGCATCAGCCGCGGCGCGAGCTTGGAGCCGGCCACCACGGCCAGCGAGCTGGGCACCAGCGCGAGTCCGGCCTCCAGCGGCGTGTAGCCGAGGACGTTCTGCGCGTACAGCGTCATGAAGAACCACATGCAGAACATCGCCGAGCCGCTGAGGAACATCGCCACGTTCGCCGACGCCACCGGGCGCAGCCGCAGCAGTCCGAGCGGCATCAGCGGTGCCGCCGTACGCGCCTCGACCAGTAGGAACAGCCCGATCAGCAGCAGCCCCGCGACGAGCGGCACGAGCGTCACCGACGCCGTCCACCCCTCGGCCTCGGTCAGCGAGATGCCGTACGCCAGCGCCCCGAGGCCCGCGGTCACCAGCACCGCGCCCGGCAGGTCGAGCCGCCGCCCGTCCCCGGCCCGGCTCTCCGGCAGCCACCGCAGCGCGCCGAGCAGGACGACCGCCCCGACCGGCACATTGATCAGCAGTACCCACCGCCACGACAGCCCGTCGACCAGCAGCCCGCCGACCAGCCCGCCCGCCGCTCCGCCGCCCGCGCCGACCGCCGTCCACGTCGCGATCGCCCGCGCCCGCGCCGCCCCCTCCCGCACCGCTGCCGTGAGGATCGTCAGCGTGGAGGGCGCCAGCACCGCCGCGCCCAGTCCCTGCACCGCCCGCGCGGCCAGCAGCTCCCACCCCTCCCGGGCCAGCCCACCGCCCAGCGAGGCCAGCGTGAACAGCGCGAGCCCCACCAGGAACATCCGCTTGCGGCCGTACAGATCACCGGCCCGCCCACCGAGCAGCATGAACCCGGCGAAGGCGATCGCGTACGCGTTCACCACCCACTGCAGACCGGGGCCGCTCAGCCCCAGATCGGCCCGCATCGACGGCAGCGCCACGTTCACGACGGACACGTCGAGGACGACGAGGAACTGTCCGGAACAGGCGAGCGCCACGACCAGCCAGGTCGGGGCACCGGTACGACCGGATATGCGGGGGTCGGCTGCGGCTCGGAGCATGCGAGCCATGCTCTCAACCGTCCCCCGGCCGCCGCATCGGGCTTTCGCCCTACAACCCGCCGAGCGCTCCTCCGCGGGTGTCAGGGCCGCTGGTCCCCGGGATCCAGGACTGGTCCGCGCCCTTTGCCATTTGCCTAAAAGCTTTAGGGACATGCACAATCGATTACGGCAAACGGAAGGAAGCTCATGGCACGCGCAGGACTGACGACCGAACTGCTCACCCGGGCCGGCGCCGAACTGGCCGACGAGGTCGGCTTCGACCAGGTCACCGTCTCCGCGCTGGCCCGCCGCTTCGACGTCAAGGTCGCGAGCCTCTACTCGCACGTGCGCAACTCCCAGGACCTCAGGACGAGGATCGCCCTGCTCGCCCTGGAGGAAATGGCCGACCGAGCCGCCGACGCCCTGGCCGGGCGGGCCGGCAAGGACGCCCTGACCGCCTTCGCCGGCGCCTATCGCGACTACGCCCGCGAACACCCCGGCCGCTACGCCGCCGCGCAGCTGAGACTCGACCCCGAGACGGCCGCCGCGAGCGCCGGCATCCGGCACGCCGCCATGACCCGGGCCATTCTGCGCGGCTACGACCTCGCGGAACCCGACCAGACGCACGCGGTCCGCATGCTGGGCAGCGTCTTCCACGGGTACGTCGGCCTGGAGCTGGCGGGCGGCTTCAGCCACAGCGCCCCCGACTCGGAGGAGTCCTGGTCACGCATCCTCGACGCCCTCGACACCCTCCTGCGCGACTGGCCCACGGCCTGACCCCGCACACGACCCCCGACCACAGGCAGAGGCCATGCACTCCTGGATCACCACCCCGCTCACCCCCGCCCTCCTGCGCGGCGCCCTGGACGTCGAGCGCACCGCGCGCGGCCTGCTGCCGCACCGGCTGCCCGCCGTCGCGCGCGCCCAGAACAGCGACGAACAGCTCGCCATGGCCGAGGCCCAGCCGTCCGGCGTCCGCCTGGTCTTCCGCACCCGCGCCACCGCCGTCGAACTCGACACGCTCCCCACCAAGCGGGCCTACACCGGCGCTCCACCACGCCCGGACGGCGTGTACGACCTGCTCGTCGACGGCCGCCTGACCAGGCAGGCCACCGCGCCCGGCGGCAACACCGTCACCGTCGACCTGAGCACCGGCGCCACCGAACTGCACTCCGGCCCGCCGGGCACCGTCCGCTTCGCCGGCCTGCCCGACCGCGCCAAGACCGTGGAGATCTGGCTGCCGCACAACGAGATCACCGAACTGGTCGCCCTGCGCACCGACGCCCCGGTCGAACCCGCCCCGGACCCCGGCCGCCCGGTCTGGCTGCACCACGGCAGCTCGATCAGCCACGGCTCCGACGCCGCGAGCCCCACCACCACCTGGCCCGCGCTGGCCGCCGCCCTCGGCGGCGTGGAGCTGATCAACCTGGGCCTGAGCGGCAGTGCGCTGCTCGACCCGTTCACCGCGCGCGCCATCCGGGACGCCCCCGCCGACCTGATCAGCGTCAAGATCGGGATCAATCTGGTCAACACCGACCTGATGCGGCTGCGCGCCTTCACGCCCGCGGTCCACGGTTTCCTCGACACCATCCGCGAGGGCCACCCCAGCACACCGCTGCTGGTCGTCTCCCCCCTCCTGTGCCCCATGCACGAGGACACCCCGGGCCCCTGCGCCTTCGACTTCGCCGCCCTCGGCGCCGGCCGGCTGCGGTTCCGGGCGGCGGGCGACCCGGCGGAGACGGCCGCCGGGAAGCTCACCCTGAACGTCATCCGCGCGGAGTTGTCCCGCATCGTTGCGCAACGGGCGGCCGACGACCCCCGCCTCCACCACCTCGACGGCCGCGAGCTCTACGGCGAGGCCGACCACGCCGAGCTGCCACTCCCCGACGACCTCCACCCCGACGCCGCCACCCACCGCCGGATCGGCGAGCGCTTCGCCGGGCTCGCCTTCACCGCCGACGGGCCCTTCGCGCACCGGCGCACCTGACACCGGCGGCGCTCCCGGAGCGTCCGGGAGCGCCGCCGGAGCCTCACGATCTCCCACTGGTGCGGGAACCGTAGGAGCATGTTGTGACCGCGTCAACGCGCCGGGCGGGCCGGATGCGGCGGACGCTCCCACCGGACTGACGGCGGATCAGATCCCCATGGGACGGTCAAGGACTCGTCAGCGACTCGAACCACCGGAATAGTTGCCCCAGCGCACGGGTTCACCGTGCCGTAGAGACGATCACCCCCGGCCTGGAGGCCCCACCCCCATGACGCCCACGACGACCGGCCGGCCCACCGGAAGAGCGAGCGGAGCCGTCGTCCCGGTGCTCGCCTTCACGGGCATCACCGTCGCGGTGATGCAGACCCTGCTCGTCCCGGTCATCAAGGACCTGCCGCAGCTGCTGGACACCTCGCCCAGCGACGCCACCTGGGTCCTGACCTCCACCCTTCTCTCCGGCGCCGTGGCCACCCCGATCATGGGCCGGCTCGGCGACCTGTACGGCAAGCGGCGCATGCTGGTCGCGAGCCTCACGGTGATGGTGGTCGGCGCCCTGATCAGCGCGTTCACCAGCGCCCTGCTGCCGATGATCGTCGGCCGTACGCTCCAGGGCTTCTCGATGGGCGCGATCCCGCTCGGCATCGGTCTGATGCGCGACATGCTGCCGCAAGAACGTCTCGGCTCGGCGATGGCGCTGATGAGCTCCTCGATCGGCGTCGGCGGCGGCCTCGCGCTGCCCGCCGCGGCCCTGGTGGCCCAGAACGCCGACTGGCACGTCCTCTTCCAGGGTGCGGCCGGCCTCGGCGTCGTCGCCATCGCCCTCACCTTCCTCGTCGTACCGGAGTCCCCGGTCCGCGCGCGGGGCGGCTTCGACGTGCTGGGCGCGCTGGGTCTGTCCGCAGGGCTGGTCCTGCTCCTGCTGCCGATCACCAAGGGCAGCGACTGGGGCTGGTCCTCGGCCACCACGCTCGGCCTGTTCGCCGCCGCCGTCGTCGTGCTCCTGCTGTGGGGCCTGCTGGAGCTGCGCCTGTCGGCGCCCCTCGTCGATCTGCGCACCACCGCCCGCCGCGAGGTACTGCTCACCAACCTCGCGTCGATCATGGTCGGTGTCTCCTTCTACGTCGTCTCCCTCGTCCTGCCCCAGCTCCTCCAGCTCCCCGCCGCCACCGGCCACGGCCTCGGCCAGTCGATGGTCGTCGCCGGTCTGTGCGTCGCCCCGCTGGGCCTGACGATGATGTTCACCGCGCCGGTCTACGCCCGGCTCTCCGCCCGCTACGGCCCGCGCACCACGCTGATCATCGGCCTGCTCGTCATCGCCCTCGGCTACGCCGGCGGCCTCGGCCTGATGAGCGCCGCCTGGCAGACGGTCGTCACCTCGGTGGTGCTCGGCGCGGGCATCGGCCTCGCCTACTCCTCCCTCCCCGCACTGATCGTCGGCGCGGTCCCGGCCTCCGAGACGGGCGCGGCGAACGGCCTCAACACGCTGATGCGGTCCATCGGCACGTCCGTCTCCAGCGCCGTCATCGGCATGGTGCTGGCCGACACCGCGGACACCGTCGGGGGCGTCGAGATCCCCACCATGCACGGCTTCCGCGTCTCCTTCCTGATCGCGACCGCCGCCGTGGCCGTCGGCCTGGTCCTCGCCCTGTGCCTGCCGCGCCGCCGCCCCGCGGACAAGCCGCAGCCGCGGGCGAGCAGCGAGGAGGACGCCGGCCTGGAGCGGGCGATCGCGGCACTCGCCGGCTTCCGCGGCCGAGTGCTGGCCGCCGACGGGACACCCGTCGCCCGCGCCAAGGTCACGCTGACCGACCGCCGGGGACGCCACGCGGGCGCGACGCTCACCGCCGAGGACGGCCGCTACGCCCTCGCCGTCCCGGCCGGGGGTTCGTACGTCCTCGCCGCCCAGGCCGCCGGCCACGGCCCGACCGCCGCCACCGCGACCCACTCCGGCGAGGCCCACCCGGTCGACCTGGACCTCTCCCTGCCCGGCGAGACGGTCACGGCCTGAGCCGTCCTCCCCGTACCCCCGGTCACCGCGACGACCGGGGGTGCGGCAGCATGGGGCGCCCAGACACCCGTACGACCGGAAGGCCCCTGCGATGACGGCGGCACCCGAGCCCGAGATCCTGGCCGCGTTCGAGGCGGCGAAGGGCTTCATGCCCACCGGGGAGGGCCTCGCCCTGTACGCCGCGGCCGTCGAGGCCGGGCGGCTCGGGCTGCCGCTGCTGGAGGTCGGCTCCTACTGCGGGCGCTCCACGATCCTGCTCGCCGACGCGGCCCGCGCGGCCGGCGTCACCGCGCTCACCGTCGACCACCACCGGGGCAGCGAGGAGCAGCAGCCGGGCTGGGACTACCACGACCCGCAGACGGTCGACCCCGACATCGGCCTGATGGACACCCTGCCCACCTTCCGCCGCACCCTGCACCGGGCCGGTCTGGAGGAGCACGTGGTGGCGCTGGTCGGCCGCTCGCCCCAGGTGGCGGACATCTGGCGGACCCCCCTGGGCCTGGTCTTCGTGGACGGCGGCCACACCGACGAACACGCCACCGCCGACTACGAGGGCTGGGCGCCCCACGTCGCGGACGGCGGCCTGCTGGTCATCCACGACGTCTTCCCCGACCCCGCCGACGAGTTCACCGGCCAGGCCCCGTACCGCGTCTACCTGCGCGCCCTCGCCTCCGGCGCCTTCACCGAGGTCTCGGCGACCGACTCGCTGCGCGTGCTGCGCCGCACGGGGGCCGGCATCTGACCCGGCGCCACCCATTGGGACGTACACAGGACCGGGTGGCGCGACCCCGGCCGCTAGGGTGGCAAACGTGTCGTACACAGGACCGGAGTTCGATTCGCCCGCGCCCCGCCGCTCCCGCCGCGGGGCGATGACCGTCGCCGTCGCGGCCCTGGTGCCCGGCGCACTGCTCGGCTGGCTGGTGTACGAGGCGGTGGGTGACACCGGCGGCCCGGGACAGGGACGTACGGAGGCCAAGGCGCCCTCGACGACCCGGCCCGCCCCGTCGCCCGCGTCCCCCTCCCCCGCCTCCCCGTCGAGCGCGAGCCCTTCGTCCACCGGTGGCCGGCCCGCGCCGGACGCCTCCGCGCCGGACGCCCTCAGGGGCAAGGTCGTCGTCATCGACCCCGGCCACAACCCGCGCAACTTCCAGCACACGGCCGAGATCAACCGCAAGGTGGACATCGGTACGGCCTGGAAGGAGTGCGACACCACCGGCACGGCGACCAACGCGGGCTACACGGAGGCCGAGTTCACCCTGGACGTCGCGCGCCGGCTGCGCACGGTCCTGCAACAGCAGGGCGCCACGGTGAAGTTGACTCACAACGGCGAGCGGGCCTACGGCCCGTGCATCGACGAACGGGCGCGGATCGGCAACGAGGCCGGGGCCGACGCCGTCGTCTCCCTGCACGCGGACGGCTCCGGGGCGGGCAACCGCGGCTTCCACGTCATCCTCCCGGCGTCCGTGCACGCGGGCGCCGCCGACACCCGGCCGATCGTCGCGCCGTCGCGCGAACTCGGCGAGCGCATCGCGGGCAGCCTCGTCCGCGTCACCGGCAGCGCGCCCTCCAACTACGTCGGGGGCGGCACCGGTCTCGTCACGCGTCAGGACCTGGGCGGTCTCAATCTGTCAACGGTTCCCAAGGTGTTCATCGAGTGCGGCAACATGCGCGATAGCAAGGACGCGGCACTGCTGACCGGCGGAGCCTGGCGGCAGAAGGCGGCGCAGGGGATCTCTGAGGGAATCGTGAGTTTCCTGCGCGGGTAGTGACCGGCGCGATCATCCCGGCGGACAGGTCGTTCGTACGGACGATAGTGTCGTCCCCACGATGAGGGGTCACCCCCGCGCTTCACACCGGGGCCTTACGGCGACATGGTGACAGCGACGCCTCTACCGACGACGAGACGACCTACGAAGGACCTGAAGTGAATATCCGCTCCCTCACTCGAGGCGACGGCGTGGTGATCGGAGCAGCGGTGTTGCTGTTCATCGCGTCGTTCCTCGACGTCGCCGGCTGCGACGGCCCGGAAGAACTGTGCGAGGCGGCCGACATCCCCAGCGCCTGGGGTCTCAGCCTCGGTCTCGGCCTCGGTACCTACATGCTCGGTGTGATCGGTGGCGCGCTCGTCGTGGCGGCCCGCCTGCTGCCGCAGCCGCGCAAGGTCGCCGGTCTCGACCTCGGCCCGCTCGGCATCGGCCTGGCCGTCGCGTCCGCGTGGGCGCTGCTGTGGTGGACGATCGACGCCGAGAGCCGCGGGGCGGGCCTCATCCTGGGTCTCATCGCCGCCCTGCTGCTCGCCGCCGGCGCGGTCGCCGCGCCCCTGGTGCCGGCGCTGAACGCCGCGCTCCTGCCGGCCCCCCGCCCCGCCGCCCCCCAGCCCTACGGCGGTCAGCCGCAGGGCGGTTACGGCTACCCCGGCGCCCAGCAGCCCGCCGGGTACGGTCAGCCGCAGCCGGGGCAGCCCGGTCAGCCCTACGGCCAGCCGCAGCAGCCCCAGCCGCAGCCGCACGCCGGTGACTTCTCCCCGTTCTGGTTCGCGGTGCCGGTGCCGCGCCCGCTGTTCGCGGAGGACGGCTCGCCGACCCCGATCGCCGAACTCGCGCCCGGCACGTGGTACCTGGCCGTCGAGCAGCGCGGCCAGGCGCTGGTCGCGCAGACGCAGGACGGCCGCCGGGGCGTCCTGCAGGACACCAGCGGCATCCAGCGCGGCTGACGCCGCGCCCGCGACCGTACGGCCCCTCGCCCTTCCGGGCGGGGGGCCGTTGCCGTGGTCTCCCTCGGCGGGCGCCGGTCGAGCCGAACTCCGGTCGGGTCAGCGGAAGATGGCGACCGGATCGAGGGTCAGTTTCCGCCGGCCCTCGTCCCAGACCAGGACCTTGCACAGGCAGCGGGCGGTGAACCTGCCCGTGTAGTAGTGCTCCTCGTGGAAGTCGCCACGGACCTCGGCCGTGAGGCACATGACCTCCACGTGCGCGTCGTCGCCGTACGGGGCACTGAGCCGTACGCCGGTCCGGCCGGTCCGGCCGGTCCAGGATGAGCTTCGCCGCGGGCCGGCCGGAGGGGAAGACGACGTCGAGCCCCTTCAGGGAGCGGGTGGCGATGCTCCGGGAGCCGAGGCGGCGGATGTCCACGCGGATGCCGTGCTCGATCAGCAGCCGCTTTATTTCGGGGTCCCGGAAGCAGTCCGACGTGGACGTCATCCGTGACTCGATGACCGTGATGCGTTCGAACGGCCGGAGCGCGTTGCCGGAGATCAACAGGGACAGCAGACCGGCGAGGGCGAGCGGCAGCGCGACGAGGACGAGGCGCGGGACGCCGCGGTGTGTCGTTCTGCGGGTGGTGAGTCCGGGTTCCGCGGTCGCGGACATGCCGGCGCGGGTCGTTCTGTCGTCGCGCGTCGCTGCTCTGTCGTCGGACAACGGCCCCCCTGCCGCTCAAGGGGGCAGGATCATCAGTGACCCCGTGGAACATCATCCCGCGGAGCGCTCAACTCCACCCGGACACCACGGGGATGACCGTCCGTCATGAGCGCGATGCTTTCGGGTTTCAGCCATGCGTGAGCGGCAACCCGTAGGGCATGTCCCCCAGATATCGCAACGGTGCCAACCAGGCCGGCACGGTCATAGCGATCGTCGCCGACATCATGGCCTTCATCCTGGGCCTGTGGATCCTGATGTACCTGCTGGACGCCAACCCGGGCAACGCCCTCGTGCAGTTCGTGCACGACGCCGCGCGCTGGCTGGCCGGCTGGTCCCACGACCTGTTCACCTTCGACGCGGCATGGGCGCGCGTCGTCGCGGGCTACGGGCTGGCGGCGGTCGTGTACTTGTTCGTCGGCCACGCGATCGCGGGCCGCATGCACCGCCAGCACTGACTCACGTACAGCAGTCCGGGTCGAGCCCGCGCGGCAGCAGTTCACCGCCGAACACCGCGCAGGTCGCCTCGTGGCCGCCCAGGGCGGCGACGGCGAGCAGCAGCGAGCCGGCCGTCCAGGTGGTCAGCTCACGTGGCCAGATCGCGTCGTCCTCGAAGACGTAACCCGTCCAGTACAGGCCGGTCTCCGGATCGCGCAGGTGCTGGATCGACTGGAGGATGTCCAGCGCGCGGTCGGACTCGCCCATCGCCCACAGCGCCAGGGCGAGTTCGGCCGACTCGCCTCCGGTCACCCAGGGGTTGGGGACCACGCAGCGCACCCCGAGGCCGGGGACGACGAAACGGTCCCAGCCGTCCTCCACACGGGACTTGGCCTCGGCGCCCGTGAGCGCGCCGCCCAGCACCGGGTAGTACCAGTCCATCGAGTAGCGGTCCTTGTCCAGGAACCGCTCCGGGTGCCGGCGTATCGCGTGCCGCAGCATGCCCACCGCCAGCTCCCAGTCGGGCTGGGGCTCCTCGCGCTGCTCGGCGATGGCGAGCGCGCAGCGCAGCGCGTGGTGCACGGACGAGCAGCCGGTGAGCAGCGCGTCCGTGACGGGCGTGCCGTCGTCCTCCTGCTTCCAGCCGATCTGCCCGCCGGGCTGCTGGAGCCGCAACACGCACTCGATCGCCGCGTACACGACCGGCCACATGCGGTCGAGGAAGGTGTCGTCGCCGGTGGAGAGGTAGTGGTGCCAGACGCCCACCGCGACGTAGGCGACGAAGTTGGTCTCGCGCCCCGGGTCGGTGACGTCGTCGTGCGCGCCGTCGGCGTACGCGGCGTACCAGGAGCCGTCCTGGTTCTGATGGGTCGCCAGCCACAGGTACGCCCGCTCGGCGGCCTCGTGCTCGCCCGCCGCGTCCAGCGCCATCGCGGCCTCGACGTGGTCCCAGGGGTCCAGGTGGTGTCCGCGGAACCAGGGGATCGCCCCGTCCTCCCGCTGCACGGCGAGGACGCCGCGGACGGTCGCGGCGGCCTGCTCGGCGGTGAGGACCCCGGGCAGGACGAGGTGTTCTGTCCGGGGAGTGGTCACTGGGCGGCCGCCTCCTCGGCGACGCGCGGGAGGTGCGGCTTGGTCGCGTACGCCACGAAGCTCTTGCCGATCAGCGGGTTCAGCGCCTGCTCGGCGACGCGGGTCGCCAGCGGCTTCTTCATGATGTCCCAGACCAGCAGCTTGTGGTACGCCCGCACCGGCAGCGCCCGGTCGTTGTCGACGCCGAACGCGCACTTCAGCCACCAGTACGGGGAGTGCAGCGCGTGGGCGTGGTGCGTGCCGTACGGCTTGAGGCCGGCCTCGCGCATCTTCGCGAGGAGTTCGTCCGCCTTGTAGATGCGGATGTGGCCGCCCTCGACCTCGTGGTAGGCGTCGGACAGGGCCCAGCAGACCTTCTCGGGGCCGTACCGGGGGACGGTGACGGCGATCCGGCCGCCCGGCTTGAGCACCCGGACCATCTCGGCGAGGACGCCCTTGTCGTCCGGGATGTGCTCCATCACCTCGGAGATGATGACGACGTCGAAGGACTCGTCGGGGAAGGGCAGGGCGAGGGCGTCGCCCTCCATGGCGGTCGCCGTGGCGCCCTCGGGTGCCTCCCCCGCCTCCTTCATCGCCGCGAACCACTGGGCGACCTCGCGGATCTCCTCGCCGTTCCGGTCCAGCGCCACGACCCGCGCTCCACGCCGGTAGCACTCGAACGCGTGCCGGCCGGCGCCGCAGCCGAGGTCCAGGACCCGGTCGCCCGGGGCGAGCGGGAACCGGGAGAAGTCGACGGTCAGCACGTGCTCCTGCTTTCGCGGTAGACGCCGGTGGTACGGATGGGGGTGGCTTCGGGAGGCGGCGCGAGGGTGGGGCTCGTCGCCGCGCCGCCGGGTGCCGGTCCTGCCGGCAGGGCGCCGGAAGGGCCGCCCGCCGCGCCCGCCGGGGCGACGTCGCGCGCCGGCTCGTCCTGCACGGTGGAACGGCCCGGGCGCGAGGCGGCGGCGCGGTCGGGGCCGACCGTCGCGCCGTGGCGTCCCGGCCCGGCGCTCCGGGCGATGGCCTCCCGGTAGCGGGCGGCCGTGCCCTCCGCGGCGCGCGCCCAGGTGAAGTTCCGCAGGACCCGCTCGCGCCCGGCCGCGCCGAGCCGCGCGCGCAGCTCGGAATCGCCGAGGAGCCTGCTCAGGGCGCCGGCGAGCGCGCCCGCGTCGCCCGGCGGTACCGCGAGGCACGTCTCACCGTCGCGCCCGGCCACCTCGGGGATCGCCCCGCCGGTCGTGGCGACCAGCGGTGTGCCCGTGGCCATGGCCTCCGCGGCCGGCAGCGAGAAGCCCTCGTACAGCGACGGCACGCACGCCACCTGGGCCGACCGCACCAGGTCGACGAGCTCGGCGTCGGAGATGCCCTTGACGAACTCGACGGCGCCTTCGAGCCCGTACCGCCGCACGGCCTGCGCCACCGGCCCTTCCGTGGGGCGCTTGCCGACGACGACGAGGTGGGCCTCGGGGTGCTCGGTGCGCGCCTTCGCCAGGGCCTCGACGAGGAAGACCAGCCCCTTCAGCGGCACGTCCGCACTGGACGTCGTAACGATTCTCCCCGGCACCTGCGGCACCGACGCGTCGGGCGAGAACAGGTCGGTGTCGGCGCCGATGTGCACGACGTGGATGCGGTCGGGGCGGACGCCGAGGTGGTCGACGATCTCCTGGCGCGAGGTGCCGGAGACGGTGAGGACGGACGGCAGGCGCCGGGCCACCCGCTTCTGCATGCGTGTGAAGGCGTACCACCGCTTCACGGAGAAGCGTCGCTGCCGACCCTCGGCGGCGTCCAGCTCCAACTGCCGGTCCACGGTGATGGGGTGGTGGATGGTGGTCACCAGGGGAGCGCCGACGTCGCCCAACAGCCCGTACCCGAGCGTCTGGTTGTCGTGCACGACGTCGAAGTCCCCGCGCCGGGACCGCAGATGACGGCGCGCCCGCAGGGAGAAGGTGAGCGGCTCGGGGAAGCCGCCGGTCCACATGGTGGCGACTTCCAGGGCGTCGATCCAGTCCCGGTACTCGCCGCGCTTCGGCGTGCGGAAGGGGTCGGGCTGGCGGTAGAGGTCGAGGCTGGGCAACTCCGTCAGGCGGAGGCCGTCGTAGCCCTCGTCGAGGACGGGATAGGGCTGGGCGCCGATGACCTCGACATGGTGGCCGAGGCGGGCCAGTTCGCGGGAGAGGTGCCGGACGTAGACGCCCTGGCCGCCGCAGAACGGGTTTCCCTTGTACGTGAGGAGCGCGATACGGAGCGGTCGCAAGCCGTCTGCCGCGGGTCCCGCCGGGGAGCCCGCCTGACTGGCCTCAGCGGTCACCCTGGGCCCCCTTCTCCCTGCACTGTCCCGCGAGATTACGCCGGGACGCTAATCTAGAACAAGTTACAGACTTGATCGTTCAAGAGGCTCTGAATCTACCGGCAGGTAGCGCCGCTGGGAGCAGTGGATCAGGTGATTCACGCCACGGCACGCCGAGGCACGCGGCGGCGGTCCGCGCCTGCCATGCTGTCTGATCGCACGCCCTCACGGACTGTCACGGAACGAGACCTCATGCCAGCGCAAGCCAAGGCGGAAGCCAGTAGCGCGCGGCCCGCCGCCCCCGCCGCGCCGCCCCTCACCGAGCGGCAGGAGGCGCGCCGGCGCCGCATCCTGCGGGCGTGCGCGCAGTTGGCCGGCCGGGGCGGTTTCGACGCGGTGCAGATGCGCGAGGTCGCGGAGTTGTCGCAGGTCGCCCTCGGCACCCTCTACCGCTACTTCCCGTCCAAGATCCATCTGCTGGTCGCCACGATGCAGGACCAGTTGGAGCACCTGCACGGCACGCTGCGCAAGAAGCCACCGACGGGCGAGACGGCGGCGGAGCGGGTGGCGGAGACCCTGATGCGCGCCTTTCGCGCCCTGCAGCGCGAGCCCCACCTGGCCGACGCGATGGTCCGCGCCCTCACCTTCGCGGACCGCAGCGTGAGCCCCGAGGTGGACCAGGTCTCCCGCCAGACGACGGCGATCATCCTGGACGCCATGGGCCTGGACGACGACCCCACGCCCGCCCAGCTGTCCGCCGTCCGCGTCATCGAGCACACTTGGCACTCGGCCCTCATCACCTGGCTCTCGGGCCGCGCCTCCATCGCCCAGGTCAAGATCGACATCGAGACGGCCTGCCGCCTGATCGACCTGCCGCCGACGTCCGCGGACGCATAGGGCCGGCGCGGACGCACACGGCCGGCAAGGACACGGAAGGGCACACGAAAGCGACCTACGAGACGGGTTCCCTTCGCCGGTATTGCCCGGATCAGGTGGCTGGGGGTCGCCTTCCAGTCATACGACCTCTCGGTCACATGACCTTCCGGCCTCTCAGCCCGACCGTCGACGTCGGCACCAGCGGAAGCCGAAGCCTCTCGCCAGAGTCGGCTACTCCGGTCGAACTCCCTCACTCGCCTCGTAGGCCTGTTATCAGACTAGAACGTTCCCGCGAGAAGAAAAGACCTGAGCGCGAACTTTTTACCGGAATCTCCAGATTGAGGCGACTGGAGGGAGGTCCTCGACCCGCTCGGCGCGGAGGCGGAAGCCCGTCCGCACCGCCTGGTGGGGCCGGGCGCACGGAGGCGGGGGCGGTGAGCGATCCGGTGGGCCACGTGGCGACTCGACGCCCTCGGTGACCCGCTGCGGCCTGCCGTCCCGGCGTGACACCTGCTTTCTTCTGTCCGATGTCCCGTCGTCCCCGTGTCCGCCTCCGGCGCAAGGGAGGTGCTAGCCAAGGAGACATTCTTAATGTAGGAATATGCGCCAAATGGACTCGTTCGGTCGATGTGCAGACATACGCTCCCGGCTTCTGCGCAGGCGAAGCCCGCGAAGCGTCGCTGGTCAGGTGTTCCTCCTGCAGGTGGCGCTGGTGGTGCTGCTCGTGGCGTGCGCCGTGGCGGCGCTGGTTCTGCAGTCGCAGCGCGCCGGCGGCGAGGAGGCCAAGCGCCGGTCCATCGCCGTTGCCCAGACCTTCGCCCACTCCCCCGGCATCCTGTCCGCGCTGCGGGCCCCCGAGCCGTCGAAGGTGCTGCAGCCGCTCACCGAGCAGGGCCGGCGGTCGGCCGGCGTCGACTTCATCGTCGTCATGGACACCCGGGGCATCCGGTACACGCATCCCCAACCGGACCGGATCGGTGAGCGCTTCGTGGGACGGATCGAGCCGTCGCTGACCGGCCGGGTCCACACGGAGAGCGTGCACGGGCCGCTCGGCCACGAGGTCCAGGCCACCGTCCCGGTCAGGAGTGGCGAAGGCACGGTGGTGGCGCTGGTCTCCGCCGGTCTGAAGGTGACGACGGTCACCAGCGGCGTGGCACGACAGCTGCCGCTCATCCTGGGCGCCGGAGCGGCCGGCCTGGCGCTGGCCACGGCGGGTACGGCGCTGGTCGGCAGGCGACTGCGGCGGCAGACCCACAATCTGCGCCCCAGCGAGATGACGCGGATGTACGAGCATCACGACACGGTCCTGCACTCCGTGCGCGAGGGCGTGCTCATCGTGGGCGCGGACGGCCGGCTGCTCCTGATGAACGACGAGGCCGCACTGCTGCTCGACCTGCCCCCGGACGCCGAGGGCAGGCTGGTGACGGAGCTGCCCGGCCTCCCCCGGGGCATCCGCGAACTGCTGACCTCCGGGCGGCAGGCCACCGAGGAGGTGCACCTCGCCGGGGAGCGCCTGCTCGCGGTCAGCCAGCGACCCGCGGGACGCGGCGGCGGCACGGTGGTCGCCCTGCGCGACTCCACCGAGTTGCGGGCACTCTCCGGCCGGGCAGAGATGGCCCGCCAGCGCCTGAAACTCCTCTACGACGCAGGTCTGGGCATCGGCGACAGCCTCGATGTGACGCGTACGGCCGAGGAGCTGGCCCAGATCGCCGTTCCCCGGTTCGCCGACTTCGTCACCGTGGACCTGGTCGACGCGGTGCTGCAGGGAGAGGAACCGACCGGCACCGGGACGGGCATGCGCCGTACCGCCGTCAAGGGCGTCCGGGAGGACCACCCCTTCAACGAGGTCGGCTCCCTGATCAGCTTCGTCCCCTCGACGCCGCACGCCCGCGGCCTGGGCACGGGCCGTTCGGAGCTGGTGCCCGACCTGGCCACCGCGACGGGGCTCCGTCTGCAGGACGCCGAGCGGGTGGGGAGGATCGAGGCGTGCGGCATCCACTCCATGATCTCCGTGCCGATCCAGGCGCGCGGCATCACGCTCGGCGTGGCCGTCTTCTGGCGCTCCCGCAGGCCGGAGCCCTTCGACGAAGAGGAGCTCTCCCTGGCGGAGGAACTGGTCGCCCGCGCCGCGCTCAGCATCGACAACGCCCGCCGCTACACCCGCGAGCACACCCTCGCCGTCGCCCTCCAGCGCAGTCTGCTGCCGCGCGCGCTGCCCGAGCAGAGCGCGCTCGAGGTCGCCTTCCGGTACCTGCCCGCACAGTCGGGGGTGAGTGGCGACTGGTTCGACGTCATCCCCCTGCCCGGCGGCCGGGTGGCGCTGGTGGTCGGCGACGTCGTCGGCCACGGCCTGCACGCCGCGGCCACCATGGGCCGACTGCGCACCGCCGTGCACAACTTCTCCACCCTCGATCTGCCGCCCGACGAACTGCTCAGCCGTCTCGACGACCTGGTCGGCCGCATCGACCAGGACGAGTCGGACACGGACCGCGACTCCGGGGTCGTCGGCGCCACCTGTCTCTACGCCGTCTACGACCCGGTCGAGCGCCGCTGCGCGATGGCACGGGCCGGGCACCTGGCCCCCGCCGTGGTGGGCCCTGACGGCGACGTCACGTTCGCCGACGTGCCGGCGGGTCTGCCGCTGGGCCTCGGCGGCATGCCGTACCAGGCCGCCGAGCTGGAGCTGGCGGAAGGCACCCAGCTGGTCCTCTACACGGACGGCCTGATCGAGGACCGTGCGTGGGATCTGGGTGTCGGGATGGACATGCTGCGCGAGACCCTCGCCGGGCACCGCGACCGCTCGCCCGACGAGCACTGCCGGGCGGTGGTGGAGGGACTGCTGCACGGGCGCCCCAAGGACGACGTCGCCGTGCTCGTCGCCCGCACCCTGGCCACGCCGGACGACCGGGTCGCCGACTGGGACGTGCCCTCGGACCCCGCCGCTGTCGCGGGAATGCGCGCCGCCGTGACGCGGAAGCTGGACGAGTGGGACCTGTCCGAGCTCTCCTACGGAACGGAACTCGTGCTCAGCGAGCTGATCACCAACGCCATCCGCCACGGCTCGCCCCCGATCCACGTACGGCTCCTGCGTGACCGTACTTTGATCTGCGAGGTGTCCGACGGCACCAGCACCTCGCCGCACCTGCGCTACGCCGCCACGACGGAGGAGGGCGGCCGTGGTCTGTTCCTGGTCTCCCAGGTGGCGGACCACTGGGGTACGCGGTACACCCCGCAGGGCAAGGTCATCTGGGCCGAGCAGGCCCTGCCGACGCGGGACGTGCCACCGGCGCACCGGGCCGGGCCGCCCGGGCAGCGGCGACCGGAGCGCAGCGTGCACGAGGCGAACGCGCACACCGCCGGGTGAGCGGCGGCCGCGGCGTCTCAGGCGAGTTCCACGAGGAGGTCGCCGCCCTCCACCTGCTGGATGCGGTTGATGGCCACCCGGGCCACCGTGCCGGACTTCGCAGCGGTGATCGCGGCTTCCATCTTCATCGCCTCGATGGTGGCCACCGTGGCACCGGCCGCCACCTCGTCGCCCTCCGAGACCGCGAGCGTCACCACGCCGCCGAAGGGCGCCGCGACGTGGCCCGGGTTGGCCCGGTCCGCCTTCTCGGTGACCGGGACGTCGGAGGCCGCCGCCCTGTCGCGGATCTGGATCGGCCGCAGCTGACCGTTCAGGGACGACATCACCGTCCGCATGCCGCGTTCGTCCGCCTCGCCGACGGCCTGCAGCTCGATGAGCAGGCGCACTCCGGGTTCCAGGTCGACGCCGTACTCCTTGCCCGGGCGCAGGCCGTAGAAGAAGGCCTTGCTGTCCAGCACGCTCGTGTCGCCGAACGTCTGACGGTACGTCTCGAACTCGCGGGTCGGCCCGGGGAACAGCAGCCGGTTGAGCGTCGCCCGTCGGTCCTTCGCGAGCCCCGCACGGTCGTCGGCGGTCAGCTCCTGCAGGGGCTTGGGCTCCGCGCGGCCCTGAAGCGCCTTGCTGCGGAACGGCTCGGGCCAGCCGCCGGGCGGGGTGCCCAGCTCGCCACGCAGGAAGCCGATGACGGAGTCGGGGATGTCGTACCGGTCCGGCGCCGCCTCGAAGTCGCCCGGGGACACGCCGGCGCCCACCAGGTGCAGCGCCAGGTCGCCGACCACCTTCGACGAGGGGGTCACCTTCACCAGGCGACCCAGCATCCGGTCCGCCGCGGCGTACATCGCCTCGATCTCCTCGAAGCGGTCGCCGAGGCCCAGCGCGATCGCCTGGGTGCGCAGGTTGGACAGCTGCCCGCCGGGGATCTCGTGGTGGTAGACGCGGCCGGTCGGCGAGGCCAGACCTGCCTCGAAGGGTGCGTAGACCTTGCGGACGCTCTCCCAGTACGGCTCCAGCTCGCCGACGGCCTTCAGGTCGAGGCCGGTGGGCCGGTCGGAGTGGTCGGTCGCGGCCACGATCGCCGACAGGGACGGCTGCGAGGTGGTGCCCGCCATGGACGCCACCGCTCCGTCCACCGCGTCCGCGCCCGCCTGGATCGCGGCCAGGTAGGTGGCGAGCTGACCGCCGGCCGTGTCATGCGTGTGGACGTGGACCGGCAGGTCGAACTCCCGGCGCAGGGCCGAGACGAGCCTCGCCGCGGCCGGTGCCCGCAGCAGACCCGCCATGTCCTTGACGGCCAGGACGTGGGCGCCCGCGGCCACGATCCGTTCGGCCAGGCGCAGGTAGTAGTCCAGGGTGTACAGCCGTTCGGACGGATCGGACAGGTCGGAGGTGTAGCACAGCGCCACCTCCGCCACAGCCGTTCCGGTCTGTCGTACGGCGTCGATGGCGGGCCGCATCTGCCCGACGTCGTTCAGGGCGTCGAAGATGCGGAAGATGTCGACGCCGGTGGCTGCCGCCTCCTGGACGAAGGCATCGGTCACCTCGGTCGGGTACGGCGTGTAGCCGACGGTGTTGCGCCCGCGCAGCAGCATCTGCAGGCAGATGTTCGGCACGGCTTCCCGCAGGGCGGCCAGGCGCTCCCAGGGGTCCTCCGCGAGGAAGCGCAGGGCGACGTCGTAGGTGGCACCGCCCCAGCACTCCAGCGACAGCAGTCCGGGCAGGGTACGCGCCACCACCGGAGCGACGGCGAGCATGTCCTTGGTGCGGACCCGGGTGGCGAGCAGCGACTGGTGGGCGTCCCGGAAGGTCGTGTCGGTGACGCCGACGGTCGGTGACGCGCGCAGTCGGCGCGCGAAGCCCTCCGGGCCGAGTTCGGCGAGCCACTGCCGGGAGCCGGCCGGTGGCTCACCGTCCGGCAGCGACGGCAGCTTGGTCAGCGGGTCGATCAGGTCGGGCCGCTCGCCGTGCGGCCTGTTCACGGTGACGTCGGCGAGGTAGGTCAGCAGCTTGGTGCCGCGGTCGGCGGAGTGACGTGCGGTGAGCAGGTGCGGGCGCTGCTCGATGAACGACGTGGTGACCCGGCCGGCCTGGAAGTCCGGGTCGTCCAGCACCGCTTGCAGGAACGGGATGTTCGTGGCGACACCGCGGATGCGGAACTCGGCCACGGCACGCCGCGCGCGGCCCACGGCGGTGGTGAAGTCCCGGCCGCGGCAGGTGAGCTTGACCAGCATGGAGTCGAAGTGAGCGCTGATCTCCGTACCGGCGTGGGTGGTTCCGCCGTCGAGCCGGATGCCCGAGCCACCGGGCGAGCGGTAGGCGCTGATCCTGCCGGTGTCCGGGCGGAAGCCGTTGGCCGGGTCCTCCGTGGTGATGCGGCACTGCAGGGCCGCGCCCCGCAACGTGACGGTCTCCTGGGACAGTCTCAGGTCGGCGAGCGTCTCGCCGGCGGCGATGCGCAGCTGAGCCTGCACGAGGTCGACGTCGGTCACCTCCTCGGTGACCGTGTGCTCGACCTGGATGCGCGGGTTCATCTCGATGAAGACGTGGTTCCCGGCGCGGTCGAGGAGGAACTCCACGGTGCCGGCGTTGCGGTAGCCGATCCGCCGGGCGAACCGCACGGCGTCGGCGCAGATCCGCTCGCGCAGCGCCGGGTCGAGGTTCGGCGCGGGCGCGAGTTCGATCACCTTCTGGTGGCGGCGCTGCACCGAGCAGTCGCGCTCGAACAGGTGGATGACGTCGCCGTGCCCGTCGGCGAGGATCTGCACCTCGATGTGGCGGGGTTCGACCACGGCCTTCTCCAGGAAGACCGTGGGGTCGCCGAACGCGGACGCCGCCTCCCGGGACGCGGCCTCGATGGCCTCCCGCAGCTGGGCCGGAGCCTCGACACGGCGCATACCGCGTCCGCCGCCGCCCGCGACGGCCTTGACGAACACGGGGAAGCCGATGTCGTCGGCGGACCGGACCAGTTCCTCCACGTCGGTGGAGGGCGCCGAGGAGCCGAGGACCGGGACGCCGGCCTCGCGGGCGGCGGCCACGGCGCGCGCCTTGTTGCCGGTCAGCTCGAGGATGTCCGCGCCCGGTCCGACGAACGTGATGCCCGCCTCCTCGCACGCCCGGGCCAGATCCGGGTTCTCCGACAGGAACCCGTAACCCGGGTAGACGGCGTCCGCCCCGGCGCGGCGCGCCGCACGGATGATCTCCTCCACCGAGAGATAGGCCCGCACCGGATGCCCCGGCTCACCGATCTCGTAGGCCTCGTCCGCCTTCAGGCGGTGCAGCGAGTTGCGGTCCTCGTGGGGGAAGACGGCGACCGTGCGCGCGCCCAGTTCATAACCTGCGCGGAACGCGCGAATCGCGATCTCACCGCGATTGGCGACCAGCACCTTGCGGAACATCCCTTTGCCCCCTTCAGCCCGCCGGCAGTGAGCACCATGGTGTCGAGGGCGGACCCGTCACGCCATGTGAACCGGGCCACTCGCGGTGGTGGGCCCCTCCCGGCCGCTCGATCCGCAACCCGGGGGCCGGCCGATGCCGCGCTCGAACACGTGGACCGACCGCCCCTCGGGCGTTGCGCTACGGCCGGGTAGAGTGGCCGGGTCGTCATCACACCCGTACGGGGGGAAGCCGGTGCAAATCCGGCGCTGACCCGCAACCGTGAGCAGCCGAGGCTGTGAGCCGGACTGCCCCGCACGGAAGCGTGACCGGCTCATGCGCACCGGCAACCGGCCGGTACGCGGCACCGTCGAGGCATACGGAGCCGAGCCGCCCGGGGGTGCCCCGTGCTGCCCGGCTCCCCGCAGGGAGAGGCACCCGCCGATCATGAACGTCGTCCGCCGAAGCGCCGCGGCCCTGGCCGTCACCGCCGTGATCGGCGCCGCCGCGACCCCGGTCGCGCAGGCCGCCGGTCCGTCCCCGTCGCCGTCGGTGGCTCTGCCCTCCGGCCTGTACGGCACGTCCGACCCGACCTACGACGGCGTATGGCGGCAGTCGCTCGCCCTGCTCGCCCAGCACACCGTGGGCGTCGAGCCCGCCTGGAAGGCCACGGACTGGCTGGCCCGGCAGCAGTGCGACAACGGCGGCTTCGCCGCCTTCCGGGCCGAGCCCGCCAAGGACTGCGACGCCAAGACGATCGTCGACACCAACAGCACGGCCGCCGCCGTCCAGGCCCTCGCCGCGCTCGGCGACTACGAAGCCGCCACCGGCAAGGCGGTCGACTGGCTGAAGTCCGTGCAGAACAAGGACGGCGGCTGGGGCTACAGCCCCGGCGGTCCCAGCGACGCCAACTCCACCGCGGTCGTCATCGGCGCCCTCGCGGCGGCTGGGGAGAAGCCGGACGCCGTCGTCAAGGACGGCGAGTCCCCTTACGACGCCCTGCTGAAGCTGGCCATACCCTGCGACGCGAAGGACGGCGGCGCCTTCGCCTACCAGCCCGACAAGAAGGGCACGCCGGCGGCCAACGCGGACGCGACCGCGGCGGCCGTCCTGGGCGCGCTGGGCAAGGGCCTCGCGGCCGAGGCGGGCGGGAAGGCGGAGCCCGCCTGCGCCGACGCCAAGACCCCCGAGCAGGCCGCCGCCAACGGCGCCGCCTACCTCACCAGGACTCTCGCCAAGGACGGCCACCTCACCTCCGCGCTCCCCGGCGCCGAGGACCAGCCCGACTACGGCAACACCGCCGACGCCGTGGTCGCGCTGGCCGCGCAGGGCGGCGCCGCTCGGGCAGCCAAGCCGCTGACCTGGCTGGAGCGGAACGCTGCCGAGTGGGCCGGGCAGAACGGCCCCGCCGCCTACGCCCAGCTGATCCTCGCCGCCCACGCGGCCGGCGCCGACCCGAAGGACTTCGCCGGCACCGACCTGGTGGCCCAGCTCAACGCGACCGGCCCGACCCCGCAGCTCCAGGTCGAGGACCGGGCCGTGGCGAAGGCCGAGGAGAAGGACGACGAGGACGAGGGCTCCGTCTTCGGCGTGTGGTGGTACGTCGGTGTCTTCCTCGTCGTCGGCATCGGCATCGGCTTCCTGCTCAGCAACCGCAACAAGAGGCAGTAGCCGTGAGGTACCGCCGTATCGCCGCGCTGCTCCTGGCCGCGCCGTTCCTCCTGCTGAACACCGGTCAGGCCCAGGCGGCCGGCTACCGCTACTGGTCGTTCTGGGAGCTCGACGGCAAGGCGTGGACGTACGCCACCCAGGGCCCCTCGACGGCCCGCCCCGTCGACGGCTCCGTCCAGGGGTTCCGGTTCGCGGTCAGCGTGGACTCCCAGGACGCGTCCCGCCCGCGCGGCACGGCCGACTTCACGGCGATCTGCGCCGGCACCCCGGCGCGGGACGGCACGAAGCGGGTGGCGCTCGTCATCGACTTCGGTACGGCGTCGGAGGCCCCGTCCGGCGAGACCCCGCCCCGCGCCCGCACGGCCTGCGCCCAGGTCTCGCCCGACGCGACGACGGCCGAGGCCCTGGCGGCGGTGGCCAAGCCTCTCCGTTACGACACGAACGCCCTGTTGTGCGCGATCGCGGGGTATCCGGAGAGGGGCTGCGGCGAGCAGGTGACGGACAGCGAGCAGTCCACAGCGGGCAAGGACGAGGCGTCCGACGCGGGGCCTGCGGCGGGCATGTGGGCCGGCATCGCAGCGATCGCCGTACTCGGGGCTGCGGCTGTGTGGCAGACCCGGCGCCGTCGACGTGGCTGAGCCGCACCGCCCTCAAGGGGCGCGGGGAGCTGCGCGACCGGCCACGCACGGCCCGCAGACGAGCAACCGCGCGCACCACCGGGCACCGACACACCCCGGCGCGTGGTGGCTCTGGTCCCTCGCCCTGGGCACCGCCGCCACCCGCACCACCAACCCCCTCCTCCTCGCCCTTCTCATCACGGTCTCGGCCTACGTCGTCACCGCCCGCCGCCCGCACACCCCCTGGTCCCGCTCCTACGGCGCCTTCGTCAAACTCGCCCTCGCCGTCCTCCTCGTCCGTCTCGTCTTCGCCGTCGCCCTCGGCTCGCCCCTGCCCGGCACCCACACCCTCGTCACCCTGCCGGAAGTCCCCCTCCCCGCCTGGGCGCAGGGCATCCGGCTGGGCGGCGAGGTCACCGCCGAGACCCTGGTCTTCGCCCTCTACGACGGCCTGAAACTGGCCACGCTCCTGATCTGCGTGGGCGCGGCCAACGCCCTCGCCGGCCCGACGCGCCTGCTCAAGTCCCTCCCCGGCGCCCTTTACGAGACCGGTGTGGCCGTGGTCGTGGCCCTCACCTTCGCCCCGCACCTCATCGCCGACGCCCAGCGCCTGCGCGCCGCCCGCCGTCTGCGCGGCCGCCCGGACAAGGGCCTGCGGGGCCTGCTCCAGGTGGGTCTCCCCGTCCTCGAAGGCGCTCTCGAACGCTCCGTCGCCCTCGCCGCCGCCATGGACGCCCGCGGATACGGCCGCACCGCCCGGGTCCCGCGCGCGGTCCGCCGTACGACCGCCGCCCTGACGCTCGGCGGTCTGCTGGGCGTCTGCGCCGGAACGTACGGCCTGCTCACCGCCGAAGGCGGCACGTACGGCCTGCCCGTCCTGCTGGCCGGGCTCGCCGCCGCCCTCGCCGGTCTGCGGCTGGGCGGCCGCCGCTCCCCGCGCACCCGCTACCGCCCCGACACCTGGAACCCGCGTTCCTGCCTGGTCGCCGCGTCCGGCGCCGCGGTGGCCGCCCTGCTGGCCCTCGCCGCCTCCACCGACCCGGCGGCCCTCCACCCGGGCGTCGTCCCGCTGGTCGCCCCGACCCTTCCCCTGTGGCCGGCGGCAGCCGTACTCCTCGGCCTGCTCCCGGCGTTCGTCACCCCCGCTCCCGAGGAATCCGAGGAGAAGCCCTCATGATCCGCTTCGAGGACGTCTCCGTGACCTACGACGGGGCGACCGAACCCACCGTGAGCGGCGTCGACTTCGAGGTCCCGGAGGGTGAACTCGTCCTCCTCGTCGGTCCGTCCGGCGTCGGCAAGTCCACCCTGCTCGGTGCGGTCAGCGGCCTCGTCCCGCACTTCACCGGCGGCACCCTGCGCGGCCGGGTCACGGTCGCCGGCCGCGACACCCGCACGCACAAGCCGCGCGAACTCGCCGACGTGGTGGGCACCGTCGGTCAGGACCCCCTGTCCCACTTCGTCACCGACACCGTCGAGGACGAACTCGCCTACGGCATGGAGTCACTGGGTCTCGCCCCGGCCGTGATGCGCCGCCGCGTCGAGGAGACCCTCGACCTGCTCGGCCTCGCCGACCTGCGTCACCGCTCGATCGCCACGCTCTCCGGCGGTCAGCGGCAGCGGGTGGCGATCGGCTCGGTCCTCACCCCGCACCCGAGCGTGCTCGTCCTCGACGAACCGACCTCCGCCCTCGACCCGGCCGCCGCCGAGGAAGTCCTGGCCGTCCTCCAGCGCCTTGTGCACGACCTCGGTACGACGGTCCTGATGGCCGAACACCGCCTGGAACGCGTCATCCAGTACGCCGACCAGGTCGTCCTTCTCCCGTCCCCCGGCGAGCCCACGACTCTGGGCACCCCGGCGGAGGTGATGGCCGTATCCCCGGTGTACCCGCCCGTCGTATCCCTGGGCCGCCTCGCCGGCTGGACACCCCTACCCCTGACGGTCCGCGACGCCCGCCGCCGGGCGGCGGAACTCCGGGAACGCCTGGAGGAACGGGACACCATCGCCGAGCAGGGGCGCGGGGAACTGCGCGACCAGCCAAACACAACCCGCACCCGCGAAGCATCCGCACCCCTCGAGCGCTTGGGCGCCACCCCCCACCGCTGGTTCCGCCGCAAACGCACGGATGCCACCCGGCATTCCCACCACATAGCCGACATACAAGCCCTCGCCGTCACCCGTGGCCGCGTCCAGGCCCTACGCCGGGTCGACCTCAGAGTCTCCCCCGGCGAGACCGTCGCCCTCATGGGCCGCAACGGCGCCGGCAAGTCCACGCTGCTCAACACCCTGGTCGGCCTCGTCGAACCGTCCGCCGGTTCGGTGCACGTCGGCGGAGCCGTACCGCACCGCACGCCGCCCCCCGAGCTCGTACGCCGCGTCGGCCTGGTCCCCCAGGAGCCGCGCGACCTCCTGTACGCCGACACGGTCGCCGCCGAGTGCACGGCCGCCGACGCCGACGCGGGCGCCGCCCCCGGCACCTGCCGGGCGCTGGTCTCCGAGCTGCTCCCCGGCATCACCGACGACACGCACCCGCGCGACCTGTCCGAGGGGCAGCGCCTCACCCTCGCGCTGGCGGTCGTGCTCACCGCGCGTCCGCCGCTGCTCCTCCTCGACGAACCGACGCGGGGCCTCGACTACGCGGCGAAGTCCCGCCTGGTCGCGCTGCTGCGCGAGCTGGCCGCCGGGGGCCACGCGATCGTCCTGGCCACGCACGACGTGGAACTGGCCGCCGAGCTGGCCCACCGGGTGGTCCTGCTCGCCGACGGCGAGGTGATCGCCGACGGCCCGACGGCGGACGTGGTCGTCTCGTCCCCGTCCTTCGCCCCGCAGGTCACCAAGATCCTCGCCCCCCAGCAGTGGCTCACGGTCACGCAGGTCCGGGAGGCTCTGTCATGACGGACTCCACCGGGCCGTTCGAACCGCAGCCGGCAGCGGACCGCACCCCACCGACCGCGGACAGCACCCCACCGACCGCGGACAGCACCCCACCGACAGCCCTCCGCACCCCACCGACCGCGGACAGCACCCCACCGACAGCCCTCCGCACCCCACCGACCGCGGACAGCACCCCGCCGACAGCCCTCCGCACCCCACCGACCGCGGACAGCACCCCACCGGCACCGCCCCGCGCCACCGGCGGCGCCCGGGCGCGCGCCGTCCGCCTCGGCCCCCGTTCCCTCGTCGCGCTCGCCCTCACCAGCGCGGTCGGCGCGGCGGCCTTCTTCTGGCCCTTCCTCGCCCCGCCCACCTCCCGGGTCGCGGCCCACGCCCAGGACGCGCCGTGGCTGTTCGCGGGCCTGCTGGCCCTCCTCATGGGAGTCGTGGCGGCGACCCTCTCCGAGTCAGGGCTCGGCCCCAAGGCCGTGGCCATGCTCGGTGTGCTGGCCGCGACCGGCGCGGCGCTGCGGCCGATCGGTGCCGGTACGGCGGGCATCGAGCCGATGTTCTTCCTGATGGTGCTCAGCGGACGCGTGCTCGGCCCCGGCTTCGGGTTCGTGCTCGGCGCGGTCACCATGTTCGCGTCGGCGCTGCTCACGGGCGGCGTGGGCCCGTGGCTGCCGTTCCAGATGCTGGCGATGGGCTGGTTCACGATGGCGGCGGGCCTGCTGCCGGCGCCGGACCGGCTGCGCGGCCGCGCCGAGCTGCTGCTCCTGGCCGGGTACGGCTTCTGCGCGGCCTTCGCCTACGGCACGATCATGAACCTCGCGGGCTGGCCCTTCATGAGCGCGCTGGCCTCCACCATCGCCTTCGACCCGGACGCGCCGGTCCCGGCCAACCTGGCCCGCTTCCTGGCGTACTGCCTGGCCACTTCGCTCGGCTGGGACCTGGGCCGCGCGGCCGTCACGGTCGTCCTGACCGTGACGCTCGGCCCGGCGGTCCTCAGGGCCCTGCGCCGGGCCACCCGCCGCGCCGCCTTCGAGACCCCGGTCACATTCGACCCGCCCGGGTCGTCACCCTCGGGTGAGGGCTTGCGTGCGGACGGTCACGCGGACGGTGAAGCACCCCACATGACCCACGTCACCAACGAAGCCGGATAGTAGATCCAGTCACGTGTCATGCACTTGGCATTGTGCGCCCTGACCTGCGCATTGAGAGCCAGGTCACACAACGGACCTTCACCTCTGATGCGACCACAACTAGTAAAAGCGGTCATTGCGGGCACTTCGCTCGGCTGCTTCTCTGGATGACGTCGCACGGCGCCGACGAGCCCACAGGGCCGCGGCGCCCCTGCATGTCACCGCCTCGCACCGCGTGGTTCCGGCTTGCCGCGACCACCCAGTCCCCGACGAAAAGGTTCGCCTGTGTCCGTCTCCATCCTCCGCCGCATCGCCACCCCGAAGAAGGCCCTCACCGGCGTCGCCGTCGCCGCAGCCACCGCCGGTATGGCGCTGTCGGCCGCCCCGGCCCACGCCGCGTCGACCGCCTCTCCCACCCAGGCCAAGGCGATCGCGAAGAAGATGATCCCGGACGCCGCCCAGTTCAACGCCTTCAGCAAGATCGTTCAGCACGAGAGCAACTGGGACGTCGACGCCACCAACTCCTCCTCCGGCGCCTACGGTCTGGTCCAGGCCCTGCCGGGCCACAAGATGGCCTCGGCCGGCTCCGACTGGAAGACCAACGCCCAGACCCAGATCAAGTGGGGCCTGGACTACATGAAGTCCCGCTACGGCAGCCCCGTCGGCGCCTGGAACTTCTGGCAGGCCAACGGCTGGTACTGAGCCGGCCCCACAGCATCGGCCGATGCTGGGACACCAGCCCCCAAGACGGCGGCGGCCCCCGATCCCCGGGGCCGCCGCCTTCTGTGCGCCCCGCACCGCACGAGCCACTAGCGGGGATGGGTTCCCGGGCCGTCGTGGTGACCGCTGAGCGGGGTGGGCGTCAGGTCGGTGGGTCGCTCACCGGCCTCCAGCAGGGTGTCCGCGGCGCCCACGATCAGCGGATCGGGCTTGCCGACGGCGGCGTGGTCCTTCGCCGGATAGTCGCAGCGGTCGAGCAGGCTGCGCATCGCCTCCAGCCGGCCACGCCGTTTGTCGTTGTTCTTGACCACCGTCCACGGAGCGTGGGCGGTGTCCGTGGCTCGGAACATCTCGACCTTGGCCGCCGTGTACTCGTCCCAGCGGTCGAGCGAGGAGAGGTCCGTCGGCGACAGCTTCCACCGGCGCACCGGGTCCACCTGCCGGATGGCGAACCGGGTGCGTTGCTCGGCCCGGGAGACGGAGAACCAGAACTTCACCAGCATGACGCCGTCCTCCGTCAGGAGCCTCTCGAACAGGGGTGCCTGCACGAGGAACTCGCGGTACTCGTCGTCCGTGCAGAAGCCCATCACCCGCTCGACACCGGCCCGGTTGTACCAGGACCGGTCGAAGAAGACGATCTCCCCGCGGGCCGGCAGATGCGCGACATAGCGCTGGAAGTACCACTGGCCGGCCTCCCGCTCGGTCGGCTTCTCCAATGCGACCACGCGGGCGCCGCGCGGGTTCAGGCGCTCCGTGAAGCGCTGGATCGTCCCGCCCTTGCCGGCCGCGTCCCGGCCTTCGCAGACGACGACGATCCGCTGGCCGGTGTCCTTGATCCAGCGCTGCATCTTGAGCAGTTCTATCTGCAGGATGCGCTTCTGCCGCTCGTAGTCGGCCCTGCGTACCTTCCGGTCGTACGGATGGTTGTCCCGCCAGGTCTCTATGGGGCTGCCGTCGTCGTTCAGCAGGAGCGGCCTCTCCGGACGCTGCTCGTCCACGCTGAGGCCCTCGAGGAGTTCTCGCTCGGCCGTACCCGAGCCGGTGCCGCTCGTCGTCGCCGCTTGGTTCCGCTCGGAGTCCATGAGGCCCTCCAGTGTCGCGCTTCTCCGGTGGTCGGATGAGCGGAGCAACGCGCCCGCCGTACGGCACGGTGATCCGCTCCACACCTCCTGCCCCTTTCCACCCGTGACAACCAAACGTGGGCGGCAGCGGACAGGGAGTTCGCGCTGGTGACGCTGTGCGCGGGCGGCGGACCGGCTACCGGGACGAAACGTCGGGGGCTGCGGCCCCGGCCCACGAGACGAACGCCGTGAAGGCGGCGGGGTCCAAGGTCACCACGGGGCCGGCGAGGCGCCCGGGTCGAGGTCGTTGATGCGGGTCACGCACGGTCCCCTCTCACGCAACTCCGCACTGCCGGACGGGTTGTATCCGATCCGTCGCCCACAGTAGGTGCGCCTGGCCGGCCTCGTGGCGTGAACGAACACTTCCCCTCGGCCTACTTGATCCCTCGCCCCGCCCAGTACCGCATGAGCCCGACCGTGGGCGAACACTCGCCACGGCACGTCCGCCGCATCGTCCGCTCGCTGCCGGCGGAGTGGGGGATGGCGGACCTGACCGACGCGGTGGAGCTCGGCGTGACGGAGCTGGTCGCCAACGTCGTGCGCCATGTCCCGGACCGGCGCCGCACGCTGCTGCTGCGCCGCGGGACGGGCACGCGGGTGGAGGTCTCGGACGGCTCGCCGCACCTCCCCCGCCCGTCCCTCACCCGGTCGCCGGACGCGGAGAACGGCCGCGGCCTGCTGCTGGAAGCGGTGGCGGACCAGTGGGGAGTGCAGCCGCGCGCCGACGACGGCAAGACGGTCTGGTTCGAGTGCGAGGCCGCGTCACCCCGCCGATCCGGACCGGCCGGCAGCGGCGATCGGCTTCGGTGCCGCCTCGGCGCCGAGTGCCGGGGACGGCGTCGTCCGCGCCCGCGGACCCTGGAACACGTACGCGAGGCCGAAGCCCGCGCCCACCACCAGCGCGCCGCCCACCGCGTCCAGCACCCAGTGGTTGCCGGTCACCACGATCGCGGTCGCCGTGAACGCCGGATGCAGCAGGCCCAGCGCCTTCATCCACCCCTTGGGCGCGACGATCGCGATCATGACGCCGCACCACAGGGACCACCCGAAGTGCAGTGAGGGCATGGCCGCGTACTGGTTGGTGAGGGAGGTCAGGGTGCCGTAGTCCGGCTGGGAGAAGTCCTGGACGCCGTGGACGGTGTCGATGATGCCGAAGCCCGGCATCAGGCGCGGCGGGGCGAGCGGGTAGAGCCAGAAGCCGATCAGTGCCAGCAGGGTCGTCAGGCCCAGGGTCGAGCGGCCCCAGCGGTAGTCGACGGGACGGCGCCAGTACAGGACGCCGAGGACGGTCAGCGGCACGGCGAAGTGGAAGGACGTGTAGTAGAAGTCGAAGAACTGCCGGAGCCGGTCAACCTTCACGATCGCGTGGTTGAGCGTGTGCTCGACGTCGATGTGGAGGAACCGCTCCACGGACAAAATCTGCTCGCCGTGCGCCTCGGCCCGCTCCCGGCCGCCGGATATCGTGCCGCCGGTGGCCGCGAGCCGCACCTGCGAGTACGCGGCGTAGGTGACGCGTATGAGGAGCAGCTCCAGCAGGAGGTTCGGACGGCCGAGGACGCGGCGCAGGAAGGGCAGCAGCGGTACGCGCTTCCAGCGGGCCGGGACCGGCCGGGCGTACTCCGTGGGGATCGGGTCCCGGTAGTAGGGCGAGGTGCGCGACAGGAACGGCACGGCCGTGGCGGCGGCGATCGCGGCGAGCAGGACGACGTTGTCGCGCAGCGGGTGCAGCACGGCCATGTTCGGCAGGAGCATCTTCGCCGGGAGCGTCATCACCAGCACCACCGCCACCGGCCACACGAGGCGGTCGGAGGCGCGCCGGCCGACCCGGCCGGCCACTGCCGGCAGCACCCACAGCAGCTGGTGCTGCCATGCGGTGGGCGAGACGGCGATCGCGGCGCAGCCGGTGACGGCGACGGCCAGCAGCAGCTGGCCGTCTCGGGCGTAGCGGACGGCCCGGCGCAGGCCGAGGGCGGCGACCACCGCGCCCAGCGTCAGGAAGAGGGCTGTCTCCAGCGGGCCGGACAGGCCCAGCCGGAGCAGTGCTCCGTGCAGGGACTGGTTGGCGAGGTCGTCGGCCCGGCCGCCGAGGCCGACGCCGGCCAGATGGTGCACCCAGTACCTGTAGGAGTCGTGCGGCATCGCCGCCCAGGCCAGCGCCGTGGCCGCGGCGAACGTCGCGCCCAGCGACGCGGCGGCGGTGCGGCGGCCGGTGAACCACAGCAGCGGGGCGAAGAGCAGCACCGTCGGCTGGAAGGCGGCGGCGACGCCGATCAGCGCGCCGCCCGCCCGCTCGCCGCGCACGACGAAGCAGCCGAGGAGGACCAGCAGGACCGGGATGATGCTGGTCTGGCCGAGCCAGAAGGCGTTGCGCACGGGCAGCGACAGCATCAACAGGCAGATCGCGACCGGCGCGGCGACGAGGGAGGTACGGCGGCTGACCGGCTGCGGGAGGGCGCGGGCGGCGACCAGGCCGAGGACGACGACCAGCAGCAGCGTGCCGAAGGTCCAGCCCCAGCCGAGCGCCTGCTCGGCGGCCCGGGTCAGCGGCTTGAGGACCAGGCCGCCGAAGGGCGTGCCGGTGAAGCGGGTGGAGTCGTAGAGCGAACCGTCGACGTGCAGGACGCCGTCCGGGCCGACCCAGGCCTCCAGGTCGGTCAGCCGCTCACCCCGGGGGGTGCCGAGGACGACGGCGATCTGCCGTGCGCCGAGGATCGCGGCGACCAGCCACAGGGTCAGGCGCGCGGCGCGCCATCGTGCGCCGGCCGTCGCTCCGAAGGCCTCCACCGGTCTCCCGCCGTGCTCCGCGTTCACCACGCCTCGTCGGCCTCCCTCCCCTGTGTCCCACGCCCCGCGCGCGCGAGGTTTCCGTGCGCACCCTCCTGAGGTCCTTCGCGCACCCTGTGGGTGCGCATCGCCCCCGGAGGAGGACGCAGGCCACCTCCGCTTCACCTGACGTCCGCCTGCCTTTTGTCCGAAAGACGACAGTGGGCGGGGGGTCGGGTTGCCCCGGCCGGGCGCGAGATGGGTCACAGGACGTGTGCGGACGCGGCGGTCAGACGCCCGGCGGCAGGCCTGGACAGCCCGCATTTACGTGCCCCATGCACCTAATTGGCCACCCTGCGCAATCGGACCAAGGCGACGCGGCGCGGGCGACCGCGCGCCGAGGACGGCCGGCGCCGGGACCCGGGCCCGCGGCCGAGACCGCGGGCCCGGGTCCCGGCCCTCCGGTTCGTCGGACCGGCGTCGCTCCACTGGCCCCGTGGGACAGGAACCTGCACCCGCCCCTACTCGTTAGGCCATCTAGTTAGCACTTCTAACTAGGACGACGAGAGGCAGAGCGCATGAGCGAGTCGCAGGTCTGGGACGCCGTCGACGAGTACTTCACCACCCACCTCTCCCACGACGACGAGGCCCTCAAGGCGGCCCTGCGCGACAGCGACGCGGCCGGGCTGCCACGCGCCAACGTCACGGCGACGCAGGGCAAGCTGCTGCAGCTCCTCGCCCGGATGCAGGGCGCCCGCGCCATCCTGGAGATCGGCACGCTCGGCGGCTACAGCACGATCTGGCTGGCCCGCGCCCTCCCGGCCGACGGCCGTCTGGTCTCGCTGGAGTACAGCCCGAAGCACGCCGAGGTCGCCACCCGCAACATCGCCCGCGCGGGCCTCGACAAGGTCGTCGACGTGCGCGTCGGCGCCGCCCTCGACTCGCTGCCGCAGCTCGCCGACGAGAACCCGCCGCCCTTCGACCTGGTCTTCATCGACGCCGACAAGGCCAACAACGCCCGCTATGTGGAGTGGGCCCTGAAGCTCACGTGCGCGGGCAGCCTGATCGTCGTCGACAACGTCGTCCGCGGCGGCCGCGTCGCCGAGGCGGACAGCCCCGCCCCCGACGTGCGGGGCACACGCACCGCCATCGAACTCATCGGCTCCCACCCCCGCCTCGACGGCACCGCGATCCAGACGGTGGGCAGCAAGGGGTACGACGGCTTCGCGCTGGCGCGCGTCCTCGGGTGACGTGGCCCGGGCCGCGGGTCAGGCCTCGTGGTAGAAGCCGACGTTCACGCTGCGCGGCCCGGTGCGGTCCTGGATGACGATCTCGCCGTTGCCGCCCCTGGGCAGCGGCGCCGTGCCGCCGTACGCGAGCGGCTGCGCGTACTCGCCGGACACCAGCCGGACCTCGGAGGACGGGTCCGGCTGCGAGCCGCGCAGCCAGGTCACCTGCCAGGTGCCGTCCGGCCCGCACAGGAACTCCAGGTGCACCCGGGAGACGAACAGCCAGTCGTCGGGCGTCACGAGCCGGCACACGGTCCCGTCCCGGCCCACCCGCAGCACCGCCCCCGGCTCACTGGGCGCGTCGGCCATGAGCATGCCGGCCGTGGCGCCCGCTTCCGTCCCGGAGACGGAGGCCATGGTCAGTTCGAGCACGTGCGCTCCCTTGCAACGTCCTGGTCCGGCAGCCCGGTTGGCCTGCCGCCGCCGCATGATAAATCGCCCGGCACGGCGGCGTCCGGCACAATGGCCTCATGACCGAGCGAAAGCCACCGGGCGTCAGCTTCGAGTCGTGGACCGACAAGCAGATCCGGGACGCTCAGGCCCGGGGCGAGTTCGCCCGGCTGCCGGGCGCGGGCAAGCCGCTGCCGAAGGAGGTCGAGGAGACCTACGACGAACAGTGGTGGATCAAGCGGAAGTTGGCCCGTGAGGGCCTCTCGGTCCTGCCGCCCACGCTCGCCCTGCGCAAGGAGGCCGAGGACGCGCTGCTGGCCGCGCTGCGGGCGCCCTCGGAGCGGCTCGTACGGAAGATCGTCGAGGACGTCAACGTCAAGATCCGCGACGTCATGTTCAAGCCGCCGCCCGGCCCCCCGCTGGGTCTGAAGCCGTACGACGTCGACGATGTCGTACGGCGGTGGCGGGAGGGCCGGGCGGCGGCCGAATAGCCTGGTCCGGCGCCGCGCTCAGTGGCGCAGCAGCCGCTCCGCCAGCTCGCGGTAGTCCCGCAGGGCGAGGCGGAGTTGTTCGGTGTCGCTGCTCGCGGAGGTGGCCTCGTCGGTCGACTCCCAGGACCGGCGCAGCGTACGGCGGCGCTGGGTCACGGCCTCCGTGAACCGGGCCGCGATCTCCTCCAGCACGTGGTCCGCCTCCTCGATGGCCGCCCGGGGGCCGTCCACGAAGGAGGACACCGCCTGCTGCATCCGCAGCCCGAACTTGTCGGTCTCCTCACGCGGCATGAGCGAGGCGGTCCGGGTGGTGGGGGCGGAGGGGTCGGCCGGCTGCCTCGTCGAGCCCGGGGCACCGGGGGTCGCCCCGGCCGCGGCGACGGGCGCCTGCCGTGCCTCGGCGCTCCCGTGAGCCGAACCGGCCGGCGGCAGCGCGCCGGTGCCGGAACTCACCGGACCCGCGCCGGACTCCCGCGGCGCGCCACCGGTCTCGGCGGCGGCATCCCGCGCCGTACCGCGGGTGCTCCCGGTCTCCCGGGCCGTCCCCGGTACCGCCTCGCGACCGACGAGGTCGTCGCGCCGCGCGGTGCGGTCGGTCTCGGACGGCTCGCCGCCGCCCATGGGCCGTGTCACGTCGGTCATGTGCCTCAACTCCCCTTCGCGTGGCGCCCGAAGGCCCACGGCAGATGCGGACGGCCGGCGCCGGCACGGGCCGGCGTGGTGTTCCGTTCGGCGGGCGGACGCCCGTGGTGGTCGTCGCGTGCGGGGCGCAGCAGGTCGTCGAAGAGGGCGCGGGCCTCGACCATGGCCTCGCGCATCTCCTCGGTGCCGGTGCCGTCCTGCGCGGCAGCCGTGCGGCCGTCCTGCGTACCGCTCGTCCGCGCGCGGGCGATGCGGTGGACCCGCCGGTAGCCGTGGACGTGGTGCGCGTGGTGCACCGACAGCGCGGCGAGCTGCTCCTCGTACTGCCCGCCGTCCGGGAAGCCCCGGACGCCGGCGAGCTCGGCCAGCAGCTGGTCCGCCTCGGCCACGGCGTCCTGCGGCGAGTCGACGAAGCGCTCCTGGGCGGCCGTCCAACGGGCCTCGAACTGCTGGCGCTCGGCCGGTTCGAGGGGCCGCTCGCGCAGCTTGCCGTGCCGCTCCACCCGCTCGGCGAGCTCACGTTCGGCGGCCGTGGCGTCACCGTCGTGCCGGGCCACGGTCCGGTCGTACTCGGGTCCGAAGCGCCGCTTCAGGTCCCGTCCGCCGGTCGCGCCACGGCCGCGCAGGGTCAGGGCGGCCACGATGAGGGCGACCGCCACCACAATCACGATCAGAGCAATGATCCAGCCAGTGGACATGAATGCCTTCCGGGTTCTCGACCCGACCGGCCCCTCGCCGGGCCGGTCCCTTCAACGGGTTGCCCGCGAGCACCCACCCAAACGACACCCGGCCCGGCGCGCCGTGCGCGAGCCCCGCCCCCCGAGGCCGCGCAAAGCCGCTTGCGGCCGGTCACCGGCGCCCCCGGACAATGCGGGACATGACATGGACGATCACCCCGGAACCCGTCGACTCCCCCGATGCCGTCGCGCTGTGGCGGGCGTACTACACGGAGGTCAGCGACCGCTGGTACCTGCTGCACGAGGGCCGTACCACCGACCCGGCCGAACTGGAACGCGAGATCGCCGCCGACACCGGCCGGGACCTCGCTGTGCTGCTCGTCGCCCGGTACGACGGCACCGCGGCCGGAACCGCGGGCGTGCGCCTGACATCCGACGCGGCCACCGCCGAACTCACCCGCGTCTTCCTGCTCCCCGCACTGCGCGGCACGGGCGGGGCCGCCCGCCTGGTGACCGCCGCCGAGGCCGCCGCCCGGGACCTCGGCGCCGGCCGGATGATCCTCGACACGCGGAGCGACCTGGTGGAGGCACGGACCCTCTACGCGCGCCTCGGCTACGCGGAGACACCGGCGCACAACACCGACCCGTACGCCGAGCACTGGTTCAGCAAGCGGCTCGTCTGAATCGGCCCCGCGCGCCCGCACCCCGGCCCGCGCCCGCGCCCGCGCCTCACCCGAACCGGGCCACCGGCCGTTCGTCGTGCGGCTCCTCGCGGTCCGAGCCGCACAGCTCCTCGCTCAACTCCCGCACCAGTTGCACGAGATCCGTCGGCCGGTCCGGCCCCCACCAGTCGCCGAGCAGCTCCGCGAGGGATTCCTCACGGGCCGTCGCCAGCCGTTCGGCGACCACCCGCCCCTGTTCGGTCAGGACCAGGTCGAGGCCCTCGCGCACGGCGAGCCGGCGTTCCTCGACCTGACGGGCGCCGTCGAGGACGACGCCCAGCGGCACCGTACTGCGCTCCGCGAGCACGCCCGGCTCCACCCGCCCGTACCGCTTGATCCGCAGCAGCAGCCAGCTCGCCGCCGGCACGAGGTCGTACCCCGCGCGCTCGGCGATCCTGAGGTACACCTCGTGCCGTCCCTCCCGGGTTCCGAGCACGGACAGCGCGCGGCACACCTCGTCGTACGACGACCGCTGCACCGGGTTGCTGGCCAGTGTCTCGGTGACGTCGGGCGCCGTGACGGAGGCCCGCAGCCGGTCCTCCTTCAGGAACCACGACAGCAGGAAGGCGAGGAACGCGACCGGAGCGGCGTACAGGAACACGTCCGTGATGGCGGAGGCGTACGCGTGCAGCGCCTGCGCACGCAGCTCCGGCGGCAGGGCGGCGACGGCCCGCGAGTCGGCCTCCAGTGCCTCGACGGAGACCCCGGGCGGCAGCTGCACGCCGCGGAAGGCGGCGGCGAGCTGGTCCCCGAGGCGGCCCGCGAAGATCGAGCCGAAGACGGCGACGCCGAACGCGGCCCCTATGGAACGGAAGAAGGTGGCGCCGGAGGTGGCGACGCCGAGGTCCTCGTACGAGACCGCGTTCTGCACGACGAGCACCAGCACCTGCATCACCAGCCCCAGCCCGAAACCGAAGACGAAGAAGGTGCCGCTGATCACGAGGTCGGAGCTGTGCTCGTCGAGTTCGTCGAGCAGCAGCAGTCCGAGCGTGGTCACGAAGGTGCCCACGACGGGGAAGACCTTCCAGCGCCCGGTGCGGCTGACGATCTGCCCGGAACCGGTCGAGGCGAGCAGCAGCCCCAGCACCATGGGCAGCATGTGCACACCCGACAGGGTCGGCGAGACGCCCCGGACGACCTGCAGGAAGGTCGGCAGGTAGGTCATCGCGCCGAACATCGCGAAACCGATGACCAGACTGATCGCGGCGGCGAGGGTGAAGGTGCGGATGCGGAACAGCTTCGTCGGCAGTACGGGCTCCGCCGCCCGCCGCTCGACGGCGACGAACGCCCCGGCGAGCACGGCCGCCAGCAGGAGCAGCCCGACGATCTGCCAGGACCCCCAGCCCCAGGTGCTGCCGCCGAGGGAGGCGACGAGGACCAGGCAGGTGGCGACGGCGGCGATGAGGAAGGTGCCGAGGTAGTCGATGACGTGCCGGGTCCCCGCGCGCGGCAGGTGCATGACGGTGGCGATGACGACGAGCGCGACGACCCCGAGGGGCAGGTTGATGTAGAAGACCCAGCGCCAGCTCAGGTGCTCGGTGAACACCCCGCCCAGCAGCGGCCCGAGCACACTGCACGTCCCGAAGACCGCACCGAACAGCCCTTGGTAGCGGCCCCGGTCGCGGGGCGGGACCAGATCCCCGACGATCGCCATCGACAGCACGATCAGCCCGCCCCCGCCCAGACCCTGGATCCCTCGGAAGGCGATGAGCTGCGGCATGTCCTGCGCGAGCCCGCAGAGGGCGGAGCCGATGAGGAAGATCACGACGGCTGCCTGGAACAGCGGCTTGCGCCCGTACTGGTCGCCCAGTTTGCCCCACAGCGGCGTCGCCGCGGTCGAGGCCAGCAGGTACGCCGTGACCACCCAGGACAGGTGCTGCAGTCCACCGAGCTCACTGACGATCGTCGGCAGCGCGGTCGCCACGATCGTCTGGTCGAGCGCGGCGAGCAGCATGCCGAGCAGCAGCGCACCGATCGACACGAGGACGTTTCCGGACACCTGTTCCCGGTCCACGGCACCCGGCACCTCCGCTGTCCTGCCGTGCGCTTGCCCGACCATGCACACCTCCGAGGCCGCCCTCACCCGACCGGCACTACCCTCTCCATCGTGGTCGGTATGCCCCGTTATGGCCTGCCGGGCCCTTTTGGAGGCGGTCATTCCGGTGCGACAGCGGGGGGCTTGTCGAACAGGACGTACACGGGATCTGCATAATCTCTGGGACCGCGGGGCCGCAAGGGGAGGAACGGACACGTGGGGGAGCAGAGGGGACACCAGTGCCCGGAGTGCGGGGCGCCCAGGGCGGCGGACAACACCCCGTCCTGCGGCTGCGGCGAACGCGCCGCCGAGGCCCTGCGCGACGCGCGCACGGCGGAGCAGGCGGCGGCGGAGGACTTCGACCCGCTGCGGATACGCCCCTACGTGGCGCTGCCCGCGACGACGACGGAGACGGACGTCCCACCGGCGGAACCGACGATCCCGCTGCCGCTGCGGATCCCGGACCCGCACCCAACCACCACCGTCGCCGGCGCCGCGACGACGGACGGCACGAACGGCACGAACGGCACGGACGGCACGGACCCGCGTGACACCACCGGCCCCACTGGCACCACCGGCACCACTCGCACCACGAAGATCACAGCGATCACTGCCATCACGGAGCTCGCGGAGAACGCGGAGTCCCGGGGCCCCGGTGGCCGTTCCCGCATCCGCCGCCGTACCGCCCTGCTGGCGGCGTCCGCCGCGGTGGTCGCGGTGGCCGCGACGGCGGGATTCGCGGGCGGCCTGTTCTCCTACGAGCCCCCGGCCCGGGACAGCGCGGCCCCGGAGTCGGTGCGCGAGGCGGTACCCGAGGCCCGCACGACGCAGCCGAGCCCCACCCCGTCGACGGAACGGACGTCGGCGGCCCCGACGCCGCGGTCCGTGTCCCCGACGCCCACGACGACACCGACGCCTTCGCCGACGCCCACCGCGTCGTCGGTGTCCCCCACGCCGTCGCCGACCCCGCCGCAGTCGTCCTCGCCGCCGGCTCCCGCGACGGGCTCCCCGGTCCCCGCCGACCGCGACGAGCCGGCCCCGACCCTCCGCCGGGGCGACTCCGGCCCCGAGGTCACCGAGCTCCAGCTCCGCCTGCGCCAGCTGTACCTGTACAACGACGACCCGCACGGCCAGTACACGAAGCAGGTCGAGCACGCCGTACGCAACTACCAGTGGGCGCGCGGAATACGGGACGACGAACTGGGCGTCTACGGCGAGGAGACGAGGCAGATGCTGGAATCGGAGACGTCAGAGCCCTGACATACCCGGCCGGGCACCACCTTCCCCGACGACCGACCACGTCGTCCGCCGACGACCACCGGATCCCCCACCCGAGCCGAACCCGCGGTTCCCCCACCCGAGCCCAACCCGCGGTTCCCCCACCCGAGCCCAACCCGCAGTTCCCCCACCCGAGCAGGACCACAGGCACCTCGCCCGAGCGACCTCGCAGGCACCTCACCGGGCAAGGCGGCGCCCGATCGACCTCCGGCAACACCGAGGCGCCCCCACCACGGACGAACCCGGAGGGCATGTCACCCCACCGACCCGCGGGCCCCCCACCCGCACGAAACCCACAGGCCCCGTGGGTCACCTTCCCCGCACCCGGACGAAGCCCGGGCCGGAGGCCACCTCACCCGAACGAAACCCGGATCTCCCCGCCCCCGGCATCCTCCACGTGCACCTCGGTCAGGTCCCGCACCAGGACGTCCGGCCGGTGCACCGAGGCGCGCGGGCCGACCCCCACGACCCGCATCCCCGCGGCGCGCCCCGCCGCGATGCCCGCGCCGGAGTCCTCGAACACGAGGCAGTCCGCGGGAGCCACCCCCAGCTCGGCGGCCGCCTTCAGGAACCCCTCCGGGTCGGGCTTGCTCGCGCCGACGGACTCGGCGGTGATCCGCACGTCCGGCAGCGCCAGCCCCGCCGCGGTCATCCGCGCCGTGGACAGCGGCACGTCCGCGGAGGTCACCAGGGCGTGCGGCAGTCCGCGCAGGGACGCCAGGAACCGGGCCGCGCCGGGGACCTCGACCACGCCGTCCATGTCGGCGGTCTCCTCCGCGAGCATGCGCGCGTTGTCCGCGAGGTTCCGCTCCATCGGGCGGTCCGGCAGCAGGACGGCCATCGACGCGTACCCCTGCCGCCCGTGCACGACCCTCATGACCTCGTTGCCGTCCAGCCCGTGCCGCTCGGCCCACCGTCGCCACACGCGCTCCACGACGGCGTCGGAGTTGACGAGCGTGCCGTCCATGTCGAGCAGGAGGGCGCGGGCGGTGAGCACGGTCGTGGCCGTCATCGGCAGCTCCAGTACGCGGGGGGGGGGGGGAAGGCGGCGAGGGCACCGGCCCGGGGAACAAGGCGGCCCCGCCCGCCGGTCAGGGAAAACGGGCGGGAGCCACTTTGTTTCTTCACGGTACAAAACAACGGGCGCCGCCGCCAGCGCCGTGGCCAACCCTTCACCCGCCGTTCAGCTCAGCCGGTCACGGCCTCCCACAGGCTCCACACCCCGAGGCCCAGCATCAGCAGCGCCGCGATCTTCGTGATCAGGCCCAGCGGCACGCGCTTCATCAGCGCCCTGCCCCCGACGATGCCCAGCGCGGCCACCGCCCACAGCGCGAGCACGGCACCCAGGCCGACGGAGAGCGGATCGTCGTACCGCGCCGCGAGGTTCGCGGTCATGATCTGCGTGAGATCACCGAACTCGGCGACCAGGATGAGCATGAACCCGGCCCCGGCGACCTTCCAGAAGGACTGGTCCTGCGGCTTGCGTATCTCCTCCTCGCCGTCACCCTTCTTCATCAGCAGCATCGCCGCGCCGCCCAGGAAGAGCACACCGGTCAGCGCGTGCACCAGTTGCTGCGGCAGCAGCGTCAGCACGCTGCCCGCCGCCACGGCGAGCGCGACGTGCAGCGCGAAGGCGGCGGCGACGCCGGCGAAGACGTAGGAGGCGCGGTAGCGGGTGCCGAGGACGAGGCCGGCGAGTGCGGTCTTGTCGGGCAGTTCGGCGAGGAAGACGACGCCGAAGACGAGCGCCGTGACGGTGGGGCTGATCAAGGTTCCTCAATCGGTCGGGGCCGCCGGCCGAGAGTCAGTGACGCACATCGGACCTCGGCACGGCAGCACACGTGGCACCCGTGCCGTAGGGCACGGGCGTGTACTGCTTGCCGAAGGTCTCGCTGGGCGGCCTCGTCATCGAGGCCCGCCTCCGGGCGCCGGCTCGGATCCCTCTCGGGCTGAGCAGTATGTCGACGGTCCGGCGAAGAGCTACTCCCCTTCTGCGCCCCCCATGGTACGCGACGGCCGCGGCGACCCCGCGAGCGAGAAGTTCCCCTCGGGATCTTGTCGTGTCATGCCCGCGTCATTAGTTTCTCATCGAACGCACACCCGTTCGTAACACGGCACCGACAGCATTCCCTCGCCCGCGCACCAACATCCCTACCCTCCAAGGGAGTTCGCATGTCCAGGTTCTACGCGCGTCGACGGCTCGGCACAGTCGCGGCGATCAGCGCCTTCGCCGCCTCCGTCGCCCTGTTCAGCGCCCCCACCGCCTCCGCCGCCCTCCCCACCCCGATCAGCGGCGCCACCGCCCGCTCCTACCTCGCGCAGCTCCCCGTCGCGGCCGAGGACCGCACCGGCTACAACCGCGACCTCTTCCCGCACTGGATCACCATCAGCGGCACCTGCAACACCCGCGAGACCGTCCTCAAGCGCGACGGCTCGAACGTCGTCACCGACTCCGCCTGCTACGCCACCAGCGGCAGCTGGTACTCCCCCTACGACGGCGCCACCTGGTACGCCGCCTCGGACCTCGACATCGACCACCTGGTCCCGCTGGCCGAGGCCTGGGACTCCGGCGCCGACAGCTGGACCACCTCCCGCCGCCAGGCCTTCGCCAACGACCTCACCCGCCCGCAGCTGCTCGCGGTCACCGACGACGTCAACCAGTCCAAGGGCGACCAGGACCCGGCCACCTGGATGCCGTCCCGCACCACCTACCGCTGCACCTACGCGCGCGCCTGGGTCCAGGTGAAGTACTACTACGGCCTCTCGGTCGACTCCGCCGAGAAGAACGCGCTCACCAACTACCTGGCCGCCTGCTGACGCACCGCTGAACCACCGCGCCGGTTTTCGGCGCGGAACCTCCCCGCGGGCCTCCGTCGTTCCGTACCGTACGGGACGACGGAGGAGGCGAGCCGACGGGGCACGCGAGCCGACCGAGGAAGAGGCGGGCGATCACGTGACGGCATTGCGCCTGGGACCACTGCTGAGATACGTCGACGGCTCGACCGCGACCGTCTGGGTCGAGGCGAGCCGCCCCTGCACCGCGGAGGTGCGGTGCGCCGACGGCGCCCACGGCACGGCCCGCACCTTCCAGGTCGAGGGTCATCACTACGCGCTGGTGCCGGTGACCGGCCTGACGGCCGGGACGACGACGGAGTACGAGGTGCTGCTCGACGGCACCACGGTGTGGCCGCTGCCCGGCTCTCCCTTCCCGCCCTCGGTGATCCGCGCCGGGTTCGGGGACGGCGCCGTCCGGGTCGCCTTCGGCTCCTGCCGCTGGGCCGCGCCCCCGGGCGACGGGAAGGACCCGGTCGGCCCCGACGCCCTGGACACCCTGGCCGCCCGCATCGCGGCCGACCCCACGGCCGCACGACCGGACGTCCTGCTGCTCCTGGGCGACCAGGTCTACGCCGACGAGACCTCCGGGGCCACCCAGCGCCGGCTGGCCGCCCGCCGCGACCTGAACGAGCCACCGGGCACCGGAGTGGCGGACTACGAGGAGTACACCCAGCTCTACTACGAGTCCTGGCTCGACCCCGACGTCCGCTGGCTGCTGTCCACCGTGCCCACCTGCATGATCTTCGACGACCACGACGTCATCGACGACTGGAACACCTCCGCCTCCTGGCTCGCCGACATGCGCGCCACGAACTGGTGGCAGGAGCGGGTGCTGAGCGGCCTGATGTCGTACTGGGTCCACCAGCACCTGGGCAACCTCTCACCGGACCAGCTGGCCGCCGACCCGCTCTACGCGGCCGTACGGGACACCCCGGACGCCACAGGGCTGCTGCGCGCCTTCGCCACCGAGGCCGACACCGACCCGGCGTCCGTGCGCTGGAGCTACCGACGGGACTTCGGCCGCGTCCGGCTGCTGATGGTGGACAGCCGCGCGGCCCGCGTCCTGGCGGAGGGCAAGCGCTCCATGCTCGACTCCGGCGAGGAGGAGTGGCTGCGCACCGAGGCGCTCGACGAGCCGGGGTCGTACGACCACCTGCTCATCGGCACCTCCCTGCCCTGGCTGCTGCCGCACCTGGTGCACGACGCCGAGGGGTGGAACGCCGCGCTGTGCCGCGGCGAGCGGGGCGAGCGCTGGGCGCGGTGGGGCGAGAAGATGCGGCGGGCGGGGGACCTGGAGCACTGGTCGGCCTTCCCGGAGTCCTTCGACGCGCTTGCGGCGCTGATCGCCGAGGTGGGCTCGGGGGACGCCGCGCCGGCGACGGTGTGCGTGCTGTCGGGGGACGTGCACCACGCCTACGTGGCCGAGCCGACGTGGCCTTCCGGCGGGCCGCGGGCGCGCGTGCTCCAGCTGACCTGCTCGCCCGTCCACAACCGCATCCCGCTGCCGCTCAAGTGGGGCTTCCGCTTCGGCTGGAGCGGCGTCGCGCGCTTCCTGGGCCGCCGGATCGCCGGGCACGGCAAGGTGCCGCAGCCGCCGATCGACTGGCGCTGCACGGGCGGACCCTGGTTCGGCAACCAGCTCATGACGCTGACGATGAACGGGCGTTCGGCGCGACTGCTGCTGGAGCACGCGCGGGAGGACGAGCGGGGCGAGGCACGGCTCACGACCGTGGAGGAGTCGGTCCTCACCACCTCATGAGGTGCAACTGGGACCTGAGGGACCCGCGTTGGCTTCTGGTGTCCCCGACGGCATGATGAGGCGGACCGTCCGCTTCCCACGGGCGGTCGGCCGCACCGCGTCCCCCCACATGCCCGGGAGTCACCGCTTTGTCTGCACCGACCGCGGAATCCACACCGGAGCCCTCCATACCGGAGTCCTCCGTACCGGACTCACCCGTACCGGGGGCTTTACCGGGGACTTCCGCGCAGGGGGCGCCCGAGGGTTCGTCCCGCTCCTCCTCGACGGGGTCCGCTCCCGGCCCGGTCTCCGTCGCCCTGGTAGGTGCCGGGCCGCGCGGCACCAGCGTGCTCGAGCGCCTGTGCGTCTCCGCCACCGAACTCCTGGCGCCGGGTGCGCAGCTGACGGTCCATGTGATCGACCCGGCGCCGCCCGGCCCCGGCCGCGTCTGGCGCACCACGCAGTCGGCCGAGCTGCTGATGAACACGGTCGCCTCGCAGGTGACGTTGTTCACGGACGAGAGCGTGGACTGCTCGGGTCCGATCCGGCCGGGCCCGAGCCTGCACGAGTGGGCGAGCGGCGACCTGGGACCCGACGACTATCCGACGCGGGCGCAGTACGGCCGTTATCTGCAGTGGGTGTTCGCGCGGGTGGTGCGTCAGGCGCCGCCCGCGGTGCGTGTGGAAACCCACGCGGCCCGCGCGGTGCGGCTCGACGACGGTCCCGACGGCCGCCAGGTCCTCGCCCTGGACGACGGCCGGCTGCTGACCGGGCTCGCGGCCGTCGTCCTCGCGCAGGGCCACCTGCCGACGGCCCCGGACGCCGAACAGCGGCAGCCGGCGTCGTACGCCGGCCGGAACGGGCTGCGCTACGTCGCGCCCGCCAATCCGGCGGACGTCGACCTGACCCCGCTCTCCCCCGGCGAGCCGGTGCTGCTGCGCGGCCTGGGCCTGAACTTCTTCGACCACGTGGCCCTGCTGACCACCGGCCGCGGCGGCAGCTTCACGCGGACCGACAACGGGCTGCGGTACGTCCCCTCCGGCCGCGAGCCCCGCCTGTACGCCGGCTCCCGGCGCGGCGTCCCGTACCAGGCGCGCGGCGACAACGCCAAGGGCCCGTACGGCCGTCACGAGCCCCTCGTCCTCACTGCGGAGGTGATCGCGGGCTTCCGCAAGCGCGCGGACTCGGGTGACGCGCCCGACTTCCTGGCGGAGATATGGCCGCTGGTGGCGAAGGAGGTCGAGACGGTCTACTACACCGCGCTGCTGGACGGCCCGCGCGCCTTCACCGAGGCCTACCTCGCCGTGGCCCACGGTGATCCCCAGGAGGCCCACGTACTGGACGAGTTCGGCGTACCGGTCGCCGACCGCTGGTCCTGGCAGCGGATCTCCCGCCCGTACGCGGGGCGCACGTTCGACGGGCCCGGGTCGTGGCGCGAGTGGCTGCTGTCGTATCTGCGCGAGGACGCCGCGCAGGCCGCCCTGGGCAATGTGCGCGGCCCGCTGAAGGCCGCCCTCGACGTGCTGCGCGACCTGCGCAACGAGATCCGGCTGATCGTCGACCACGCCGGGCTGAGCGGCGCGTCCCGCCGGGAGCACCTGGACCGCTGGTACACCCCGCTCAACGCCTTCCTCTCCATCGGGCCGCCCCGGCGCCGCATCGAGGAACTGGCGGCGCTGATCGAGGCCGGGGTGGTGGAGGTGCTCGGGCCACGGCTGGAGGTGGCGTGCGCGGAGGGTGCGTGGGTGGCGCACTCGCCGGAGGTGCCGGGGTCGGCGGTACGGGTGACGACGCTCGTCGAGGCGCGGCTCCCCGAGCCCGACCTGCGGCGCACCGGCGACGAGTTGCTCGCCCGGCTCCTGAGGACCGGGCAGTGCCGGCCGCACACGGTCGACGGGTACGAGACGGGTGGCCTGGACGTGACCCCGCGGCCGTACCGGCTGATCGACCGTCACGGCGTGCCGCACGAGCGGCGGTTCGCCCTCGGGGTGCCCACGGAAGGGGTGCACTGGGTGACGGCGGCGGGGGCGCGGCCCGGGGTGGACTCGGTGACGTTGTCGGACGCGGACGCCGTGGCGCGGGCGGTGCTGCGGGTGGCGGCGGCGCCGGAGGAGCCGGCCGCGGACTCCCGCGTAGCGGCACCAGGGGTGACGCAGCGCGAGGAGCCGGTCGCGGTCCCCACGTTGCGGCAGCCGGGGTGGCGCAGCGCGAGGTGACGCACGGGCTCGGCACGCGAACGGCGCGGAAGTGAACATCCCGTACCGAACGCACGAGCCCCCCACGAACCCCCTGTCACACCCCCGGCGTACGCTGTGTGGCTCACGGGGGACGACGGGGGAGTCGCGGTGCTGGACAGTATGGGGTCGCTCACGGGCGGCCCATGGATCTACGCGATGGTCGCCACGTCGGTCCTGCTCGACGTGTTCGTCCCCGTCCTGCCGAGCGGAGTGCTGGTCATCATGGCGGCGACGGCCGCCGCGGCGGGCTCCGGCGCGGCGACCGGGCGCGTCCCGGCCGACGTGCCCGACATCCTGCTCCTCACCCTCTGCGCCACGACCGCCTCGGTACTGGGCGACCTGGTGGCCTACCGCCTCGCCTGGCGCGGCGGCGAGCGCCTGGACCGCGCGCTGGCCCGCTCGCGCCGGCTGACCGTCGCACAGGAACGTCTCGGCATGGCCCTGGCCCGGGGCGGCGGGGCGCTGGTCGTGCTGGCCCGCTTCGCGCCCGCCGGCCGTTCGGTGGTCTCCCTCACCGCGGGCGCCGCCCACCGCCGCGCCCGGGACTTCGTCCCCTGGTCGGCCCTCGCGGGGCTGTCCTGGGCCACGTACAGCGTCGCCCTCGGCTACTTCGGCGCCCACTGGCTGGGCGCGACCTGGCTCGCGGCGGGCGTGTCCCTGGTCGCGCTGTTCGGGGCGGGGGCGGCGGCCACGTACCTGATGCGGCGGGCGTGAGGGCCGCAGGGAAACTTCGGCGCCCACCACCTCGCGCCTCTGGAATGGCCGAGCCGCTACCGCGCGTGCACGATGGAACACACAGAGGGGGACAAATACCGATAAGGCCGCGGAACGCCCCCCGTGCGTCCGCCGACGCCACGGAGGACGCCATGGCGATCACACCACCGCAACGGGCCCAGGTGCGCACCGCACTGGCCGGGCTGCTGATCGCGGCCGCGGGTGCGGCGACGCTCGTCTCCTGCGGCGGCGACGAGGGCGACGGCGGCGCCGCCTCCCCGCGGCCGACGCCCTCGGGCCCCTATACCGCGTCCTTCTCCGGCACCCCCGCCTCCGCCCTCGCCACACTGGCGGAATCCGCCCGGGCGCGGGCCTCGGCCGCGGCCTCCTCCGCCGCCGCCCGCGCCTCCGAGTTCGAGGCGTCGGTGTCGGCGGAGGTCGAGCGCGCCAACGTGGCCGCGCGGCGCGAACTGGCGGACGTCGAGGGCCAGGGCAACGCCATGGCGGACGTGTCCCTCACCGGCAAGCCGCGCGGCGAGGCGGCGGACCTGATCGCCGTCATGGTGAACATCACCAACCGTACGGAGAAGACCGCGTCGTACGCGGTGCAGGTCGACTTCCGCGACTCCGACGGCAAGGTGGTCGAGACCCGCTACGTCGGCGCGCAGGACCTCGCACCCGGCGCCAAGGAGCAGCCGCTCGCCATCAGCCGCACACCCGAGGGGCAGCGCCTGACGGCGGCCATCACCAAGGCCCAGCGGTACTGAGGCGCCGGGCGGCGACTCGGAGTACGGGCGGGCGGCGCACAGACCTCCGCACCGCTACCCCGCCCGGCGCGCCGCCTGCACGCACCTCCGCCCCGCTACCCCGCCCGGCGCGCCGCCCACGCACCTCCGCACCGCTACCCCGTCCGGCGCGCCGCCTGCCCCCGGATCTCCAGCCCGGCGAGCAGCTCGGCCGTTGCCTCGGCGACCGCGTCGACCGCCTGGTCGAAGGCCTCGCGGTTGTGGGCGGCGGGTGCCCGGAAGCCGGACACCTTCCGCACGTACTGCAACGCGGCGGCCCTGATGTCCTCCTCCGTCGCCTCCTCGGGCAGGACGGGCGGACGAAGCGTCTTGATGCTGCGGCACATGACTCCAGTCTCCCCCCGACCGCGCCCGTACGTCTCGCAGTCCGAACCGGCGCTACCGGCGCCCCGCACCGCCTGCCATGATCGCCTCTGAGGCGGCCACCGTCCCCGGGGCCGACCGACGAGAGGAGCCACACATGCCACACGACGAACTCACCGTGGCCGTCCTGGGCCCCGGCGGCGTGGGCGGCCTGCTGGCCGCGCTGCTCTCCCGCGCCGGCCACCGCGTGATCTGCCTGGCCGGCGACACCACGGCCCACACCCTGCGCACCACCGGACTCCACGTCCGCAGCAACCGCTACGGCGACTTCACCGCCCCCGTCGAAGCCGACACCGAACTGCGTGAACCGGTCGACGCCTGCCTGATCACCGTCAAGCAGACCACCCTCGACCCGGCACTCCCCCGCATCCCCGCCCGGGTCCTCGGCGACGCCCTGCTCGTCCCGTTCCTCAACGGCGTGGAACACCCGGCCCACCTCCGCTCCCGCTACCGCCCGGACCAGGTAGCCCCGGCCGTCATCCGCGTCGAGTCCACCCGCGTCGCGCCGGGCGAAATCGCGCACACCAGCCCCTTCGCGGAGATCGACCTGACCGGCGACCCGGTCCCCCGGCACCGCCTCGACGCACTGGCCACCGCGTTCACGAGCGCCGGCCTCACCACCCGTGTCCTGGACGACGAGGCGGCGGCCCTGTGGGCGAAGATGTCGTTCCTCGCCCCCTTCGCCCTGCTCACCACCCGCTACGCCCTCCCCCTCGGCGACGTCCGCACCCGCCATCGCGACGAACTCACCGCCCTCGTCGCCGAGACGGCCGCCGTCAGCCGCGCCTGCGGCGGCCCCGCCGACCCGGCCGAGGCGATGGCCCGCTTCGACGCCTTCCCGCCGGGCACCAAGTCGTCCATGCAGCGTGACGCGGAGGCGGGCCGCCCTCTGGAACTGGACGCCATCGGCGGCGCGTTGCTCCGCGCGGCCGAGCAGCACGGCGTACCCACGCCGGTGGCGGCGAAGCTGGTACGGGAACTGCGGGAGGCCGGCCACTGACGACCGGGCCGGACGGGTTCGGGGGCCGGGCGGGCAGGGGCGCGCACCGCGCCGCGCCGCACGGGTTCGGGGCCGGGTGGGCAGACGCGTCCGGCATCACGCCGGCCGCGCTCGACGCCGGGGGCAGACGCATCCGGCATCCAGCGGGCACATGCGTCCGGCGCTCGGGTGGTGCAGCGCGTGGCGTCGTCGGGCGGTGCAGCGCGTCCGGCGCCGAGCGGGCACATGCAGCCGGCGCTCGGGTCGTGCAGCGCGTCCGGCATCGAGCGGGCACATGCGTCGGGAGTCGGTCGGAGCAGCGCGTCCGGAGTCGGGCGGTGCAGCGCGTCCGGAGTCGGGCGGTGCAGCGCGTGCGTCGTCTCGTCAGGCAGTACAGCGCGCCCGGCGACCATCTCCGCGCCCCGGTGACGCTGCGGGCACCCGCACACGCGCCTCTACGACGGCCCGCGCTCAGCAGACCTGCCCGGGGCCGGCGGCGGCCGTGGCCTTCAGCAGTTCGCGCACCAAGTCGAAGTCGATCAGTTCGGGCCGACGGAAGCGCAGGCAGCCCTTGCCCATGTCCTGCTCCACTAGCCGCTCCTCGAAGGCCTCCCGCACGTCACCGCGCATCAGGTAGAAGGAGACGTACTGCTTCTGACTGGCGAAGGCGATCTCGGCCGCACCGTCCCGCTCATAGGCGGGCATCCCGTACGCCATCACCTCACGGAAGCCCGTCAATTCCCCCCGGCACAGCGTCCGGAGCCGGACCAGCGCCTCCCGGCGTTCCTCCGGCACCTCGGCGAGATACGTGTCGACGTCTTCGGCCTTGCTCTGCACCATGGCCCGAGCCTAGCGAGGTCCCGTCCGCTCCACATGGGCGCGCGCATGGGGCAGGCACATGAGCGCGGAAGCTGCGCGGCGGGCGGCCGGTGAGGTGCAGGACGGTGTCGGTGGTGCGGTCCTCGGCCCCCGCGCCCCGCGTGCGTCCGCACACCCCGCAGGCACACCCGTTCGCATGAACCGCCGGAAGAAACTCGCGACCGGAAATCGAACAGGCGTAGCATTACTGCCGTGGCTACGACCTACGACTTCCCTAGCGACCTCCGCGCCGGCCAGGAGGAGCTGCATCAGGTCCGGGCCGAGCTGTCGGCCCTGCTGAAGCGGCTCCCCTGGTCGGTCGAGCCCTTGGACGGCTTCAGCGACGCGGGCGGCTGGCGCAAGATCGAACGCCCCGCCTCCCCTGGCTGGACGGCCGACGAACAGGCCGAGGTCGAAAAGCTCCGCCGCCGCGAACGCGAACTCGCGATCTTCGTCACCACCCACCGCTACTGGTCCGACCTCACCGGCCCCGACCGCGTGGACGCCCGAGGCACGCTGAAGCACGCCCACGACACTTCCCCGGAGGCCGAGCAGGACGCCTGACGGAGCGCCGACGGCCCTGACCGCCTCGGGTCGGCGAACAGCCCTGCTCACCCGGCCGGATCTCCCGTCGACCGTCCCACGTCTCGGCTGGACGTCCAGTGCCCAGACGCCCGGAACCCGGGCAGACTGCCCACCACGACCGAGACCGTTGCCGCCTTCCGAGGACGCCAGGACGGCGGAGGAAGGTCGCTGTCGGCGGCCACGCCACGACTGCGGTACTCGGAGCGGTCACGCCCGGCACCACGGCGGTGTGGCAGGTCGGGGTGCTGCGCGCAACGGCCTGGACGGCCCACGGTCCTCGCGTACCGGCGCGCAACGCCCCGCCGGCGGACATCGTTCCGGCCAAGGCCCACGGCCGCGCCGGCGGCGGACGTGACACAAGGAGCGCCGCTCGGCTGTACGACCGGCAGCCCATCAGGGGCCGGAGACGGCCAGGGCATGACCCCCGAGCACCACGGCAACGACCAGGCAGGCGACGGGGACGCCGGCGACGGTACGCCGCCCTCGAAGAAACCGGCGCGGCACGCAGAGAACCAGCACCGCACCGGTCCACGCGGCGGACACCAGCCGAGGGAGCCATACCTCCGCCCGGTCGTTGACCAGGTAACAGTGTTCGGCACGCGGTCCAATATCGCCGAAGTAGAAGAGGCAGTCGTTCCCGAAGTTCTCGGTCATGAGCGCAGTGATCCCCCAGCACACAGTGTCGAGGAAGGCTGCGGTCACTGCGACACCGAAGACCGCGCAGCCCCCAGGGCGCGGCGTGGCCATGTCCATAGGTTGATCCCCCCGGGGAAACAGGTCCGCCGAGGGTATCCCTGCGCGGAAGGCTCGGAACGTGCGGCGCCCGGCAAAGAGGAAGAACCATACGCCCTGCTCTTCCTACCCCTTGGACTTGGAACGCAGAGCTGCGCAAAGCCGCGGAAGCCCCGCATCCGCCCCGCTTCTGCACAATGAACCCTGACAGCTCTCTGGTCGAGCCGCGAGGGCATTCAGCTCACGACCCACTCGTCCTGTAGCAACTGAGGTGAGGATGACTGCCATGGACCCGCTCGTGCCGGCACTTGCCGGACTGGTCGTCGACGCCGTTTGGTTCCTGGAGAGTTGCGGTGACGAGGAAGTGGATCCCGACTCTGCGGTGAAGATGATGGAGAACATCGGCTGGGAGCTGCTGCAACTGCCCGCAGACCAACGCGACCGGTTCATGCAGGTGCTCGCAGACATGGCCGCAGCGGAGGAGAATCCTGAACGTCGTGAGTTCCTGGAGTCGTTCCCCTTCGCCGTCGGCATGGTCGAGGACGAGGAGGGCTGAGCCCGAGACCGGCTGGTGGGCGCCGGTTCAGCCTCAACTGACCACCAGGGGCCGTGACCAGCGGCCGCTAGTCGATCAGCGCACTCATCCGCTGCTGAGCTGTCGGCTCTGCTGCTGAGCTGTCGGCGTGGCTCATCGTTGACCGCTCTGGCCCCGGGACGGCCCCGGGCAGTCCTCCTCGGCACAGCACGACGTCAGGGCCGTGATCTTCGAGGCTCGCGACGAAGTGGCGGGGCGAAGTCGCGGACCCGACCGACCTCAGCCATAGAGGGTTTCCGACGTCCGCCCGCATGCGCCCCGCGCCGTGCGCGGGCCTCGACGAAGGAGGCCAAGTCAAGGCCCAGGTCTCCGGGTACCTACCCGCTGACCTGGGCCTTCGACGTGTCCTGCGACTGGTGGGCGCGGACGGTTTCGAACCGCCGACATCCGCCTTGTAAGGGCGGCCGTGGGTAGCAGCAGAGGCGCACAGGTCACCCCGGCTGCAAAGGCAGCGCAGGCCAGCGACACATCTCGACCGCGGCGAGCCGTCGTTGACCGTGGTTGACCGCCTCATATGGCACGACTGTGGCACGCGACCGCTTCGTCCCGAAGGAACTTGCGCGGGTGGCCGACCATGGGTCGGTGGGCCTCTCACCTGCTGCGAGCGTCCACAGCCGTCCGCGCTCGTCCGCCGCTGTGCGTCGGCGTTGTCACGCAGTTGGACACTCACCCGGGGTGCGACCCGGCGCTTAGAAGATGCGGGACGGTCTCGTGGGAGACGATCACGCCGCGCTGGAGCATCAGCTCCTCGAACTCGCGGAACGACAGCGGGAAGCGGAAGTACAGCCACACGCAGTGCGCGATGATCTCGACCGGGTACCGGTGCTCCTTGTACGACGGCGGCGTACCGCCCACGGACCACCCCCTCCACCATGATCAACCCGAAGATCATCCCACCCGGCCAGCCAACGTGACAGTGCCGCTTCGCTTCCTCATGGCGCCGCCCGACGACTGGAAGGACCACAAGGCTCACGTGGACGGACACGTTGCTGTGGTACACCGCTCCGACTGGACCACGGTCGCAGCCAAGTCGCTCTCCGGCCGCGATCTGGCCGGCCCGCGAGGGCCGGTGCCTCGGCTCGACCACCGAGAGGCTGCTGAGCGCACGGTCGCCAGGCTGGCTGTGCCACAGACGCGCCGACACGGCATCAGCGGAGCGCATGGGTGACGGTCGGTCTACGCAACGATCGCCGGATGAAGCGCTCAGTCACACCGGTCCTCGCCCCGGTTCCCGGCGGTGCGGCTCCGGAGTAGGCGCTCGCCGCCGGCCGCCGAGCAGGCCTCCGGCGTAGCGGCTTCCCTCAGTGCTGTCCGGGCCCAGTCTGTGGAGGCACCTGGGAAGGCCACGGGTTGGGTGGAGCAGCGGGGGCAGGGGGTGTTTGCCCTGACCCGAAAGGCGCTGAGCCGGAGGGCGCCGCACCAAGGGGCGTTGGTGCGAACGAGGCCGGGACGGCTGACGGCGAAGCCTCGACCGAGCGTCCCTTGCGGGCCCCCACCACGACGGAAACGCCCGCGATCTCTAGAGCGATCCCGGCCATACCGAGGAGGATCGGAGTGTGCAGGCCGTCCTCGGTGCCGCAGATCTGCACCGGTTCCTGTCCTATTTTCGTGGCCCGGCACTGCCACCCCGTGGCGTCGTCCATGTCCCATAGGGCGGCATAGGCGAGTAGGGCAAAGCCGGAGAGCATCAGGGCGATCTGCAAGGTGCGGGCTATCGGTGACATGGTCAGTCACCATAGCGGTCAGGGTGCGCTCTTCGGGCACTGTCACGTTGGCTGGCCGGGTGGGATGATCTTCGGGTTGATCATGGTGGAGGGGGTGGTCCGTGGGCGGTACGCCGCCGTCGTACAAGGAGCACCGGTACCCGGTCGAGATCATCGCGCACTGCGTGTGGCTGTACTTCCGCTTCTCGCTGTCGTTCCGCGAGTTCGAGGAGCTGATGCTCCAGCGCGGCGTGATCGTCTCCCACGAGACCGTCCGCCGCTGGTGCGCCAAGTTCGGGCAGTCCTCGCCGACGGCCTGCGCCGCCGACAGCCCCGGCCCGGGGACAAGTGGCACTTGGACAAGGTCTTCCTCAGATCAACGGAGAGCAGAAGTACCTGTGGCGGGCCGTCGACGCCGACGGCAACGTGCTCGACATCCTCGTACAGAACCGGCGGGACACCGCTGCGGCCAGGCGCTTCTTCCGCACGCTGCTGACGAAGACGGGGGCAGGCCTTGGCGGGCCGGTCCGACGAGCCCGTGCCCCCGCCCTGCCGGTGTCGTGCGGCTGCACCACGTGGCCGTCGCTGCCGTCGTCGACGACCAGGACCGCGTGCTGATGATGTGGCGGTACCGCTTCGTCCCCGACTCCTTCGGCTGGGAGCTGCCCGGCGGCATCGTCGACGAGGGTGAAGACCCCCTGCAGACGGCCATGCGTGAGGTCGAGGAAGAGACCGGCTGGCGGCCGAACTCCCTGGAACACGTGGTCACCTACCAGCCGATGGTCGGCATGGTCGACTCGCCGCACGAGATCTTCGTCGGCCAGGGCGCCAAGCTCGTCGGCGAGCCGACGGACCTGGAAGAGGCCGGACACATCGCCTGGGTGCCCCTCTCTGACATCCCCGGTCTGATGGCTCGTCGTGAACTCATGGGCTCGGGCACTCTCGTTGCCCTCCTGCACGTGCTTGCCTCGCGCGGCGCCGGGGCTTCGCCTACAACCGCTGCGTGAGCTGTTCGATGCGGCGCCGGTGACGTACTGAGCCGGTACGGCTCGCCACCAGACGGGCCTGCCGCAGGTGCTCTTGCGCCTGGTCGTACTCGCCGCGTGCGAGGTGCGCTTCTGCGAGATCGCAACGCAGTCCCGCCGATGCCCTGAGGAACGTGGGATCGGCGGTTTCGAGGGCCGTGTACAGACTGCCCACCGCGTCGTCGTCGCCTGTCAGCGCGAGGGCGTTGCCGCGCCACCTCGCCAGGTGCCCGTCGCTCAGGAAGATGCTCAGCATGTCCGGGTCGCGGGCCTCCTGCCCGGTCGGCAGGTGCCGCACCGCATGTTCCAGTGCCCGCCGGCACTCGTCGTGAAGACCGGCTCGGGTACAGATCTCGGCCTCAGCCGCGTACAGCCACGCCGTCAGCCGCGGGGACATGGCCTTCCCACCGAGCCGCTGCGCGTCACGCACCAGTTGCACCGCCATGTCAGCGCGTCCGGCATCACAGAGCACGTACGCCTGCTCGGCCGTGGCGTGTGCGAGGTACATCGGCTCGTCGGCCTCCTGGGCCGCGCGCTTGCCCAGCTCATAGTGACGCCAGGCTCGTTCCACGGCCCCCCAGATGCAACCTTCTGGTGCGCATCAGTTGGAAGCGCCGAACGCCCGGGTCATCCGACTGCACGACGCCCGGCACGGTTGCGCGACCCTGCTCACCGCGGCCGGCGTGGCGCCCCGCGTCGTGATGGAGATCCTCGGGCACAGCCAGATCGCCGTCACGATGAACGTCTACGCCCACGTGGTGCAGGACACCCAGCGCGAGGCTGTCAGCCACATGGACCGGCTGCTCACGAGGCGCCTGCAGCGCGAGTAGGTCCGCCGCTGATGTCAGATCCGGATGTCAAAGACCCCCAGCCATGATCGGCTGGGGGTCTTTTTCCTGGTGGGCGCGGACGGTTTCGAACCGCCGACATCCGCCTTGTAAGGGCGGCGCTCTACCGCTGAGCTACGCGCCCAGGACGAGTCGACAGCCTACCTTGCCCGAGGCAGTGCCCCGCAAACCCGTATCGCCGGGGGCGGGGAAGGGGGGTTAACCCGACCCCGGATCCGGGAGTGGTCCGGATGCCCTGGTCGGAGCCCGGTCCGTACGGTCGAGGGGTCGCCTTCCCCGCCCTTCCCGGCGCCTGACGGGAGGCGTCCCGCAGACCGCCTCAGGGGAGATCCGTCATGGCCCGTTCCGTTTCCGCTTCCGTGTCCGCCCGCGCCGCCGCCCTCGCCGGCGCCGTCATGGTCGTCGTCGCGAGTGTCACCGGCTGCGGTGCGGCCGCCGGGGACGACCAGGAGCCCGAGCAGCGGTCCTTCCCGCTGCGGGGCTCCACCCTCACCGTCGACTCCGACGACTCCGCCCTGGAACTCGTCGCCACGGACGCGGCCCCCGAGGGCCGTATCCAGGTGACCCGCTGGTTCGACGGGTCGGTCGTCCTGGGTGAGGACCCCGAGGTGACCTGGGCCATGGACGGTGACCGGCTGGTCCTGCGGCTGAAGTGCTCCGGCTTCGTCGCCGACTGCTCGGCCAGGCACCGCATCGAGGTGCCGCGTGGCGTCGCCGTCGAGGTGCGGGACGGCGACGGCAGCGTGCGCGCCGGCGGTTTCGAGGAAGCGCTGACCATCCGCACCGGGGACGGCTCCGTCCGCATCGACGACACCACCGGCGCCGTGAAGGTCTGCACCGGCGACGGCTCCGTACGCGTTGACGCCGCCACCGGCCCGCTGGACCTGCGCACCCAGGACGGTTCCATCCGCGCCGACGTCACCTCCCGCGAGGTCCGCACCCACACCGCCGACGGCTCCACCCACCTCGAACTGGGCGCCGTCCCCGACCTGGTCGAGGCCCGCAGCGGCGACGGTTCCGTCACCGTCTCGGTGCCCCGGTCCACGTACCGCGTGTCCACCGATACCGGCGACGGCGGGGTCGAGGTGTCCGTGCCGCACGACGACTCCAGCCGTCACGTCGTCTCCGCCCGCACCGGCGACGGCAAAGTCACGGTCCGGACAGCGAACTAACCGCCCCGTGTGTTCGTCCTTAACCGGTGGGAGAATGACACCACCGGGCAGGGCGGATGACAGCACGGGAGAGGCATGTGACGGCGACACCACCTCAGCCGGACTCGCCGTCGATGCCGCGTGTGCGCCGCCGTGCGCCGGCCGGTGTCCGTGACCTCCTCACCCTGGCCGGCCTGCCGTTGCTCGCCGCCCTCGCCCTGCCCGCCGCGGTCGCCGGCGGCGGCACCCGGCGCTGGTTCGGCGGGCGGTCCGAGAGCCAGCGTGCCGAGGCGCAGGCCGCGAAGGACGCCGCCGCGGCCGCGTTCTACGAACTCGACACCGCCCAGCGCGATCTGCGCATCTCCATCGAGACGATCGCGGCCGTCGACGACTCCCCCGCCGCCCGCCGCGCCGCCGCCGACTTCGAGGCGCTCGGTCGCCGCATCGACGAGGCCAGCCACCGGTACATCAACGCCGTCGACGCCCACGACCTCGACCGCGACGACCTGGAGGCCTCGGCCGCCGCCCGCGCCCGCACCCAGCTCACCGAGGCCAAGGACGAGCTCGCCCGGGTCAAGCAGGACCTGGACCGCTTCACCGACGGCCTCGGCCCGCTGCTCGGCAAGGCCGAGACCCAACTGGCCCGCCTGGCCCCCGCCGTCGAACGCGCCCGCCAGTCCCTGCTCGCCGCCTCGAACGCCCTGGACGCCGCGCGAGGATCCGGGCTGAAGGCGGACGACCTCGCCGCCCGCCTCGCCGCCCTCGCGCCCGAGCTGACCAAGCTCAACCAGGGCGCCGGCCGGCACGGCGTCCCCCAGACCCTGGAGCGCGCCGAGCGGGTCGCCCGAGAGGCCGAGGCCATCCGTACCGACGCCGAACGGCTCCCCGAGCGGGCCGCCGAGATCGACCGCCGCCTGGTCTCCCTGCGCACCCGCGCCGAGGCCCTGACCACGCGCGCCGGCCAGGTCGAACCGGTGCTCAGCGAGCTGCGCCGGCGGTTCACCGTCGCCTGCTGGCAGGACCTGCAACCCGTCCCCGCGCAGGCCGCGGAGAACGTCCGCCAGGCCGAGCAGAAGCTCGCCGAGGCCCAGACGGCGCGCCAGGCCCAACGCTGGCCCGACGCGACCGCCCTGCTGTCCACGGCCCGGGCCCTGCTGAACTCCACCGACGAGGCCGTATCGGCCGCCGGCGACCGCCTCGAGCGGCTGAACGCCGTCCAGAAGGACCCCCAGCAGGAAATCCAGCGGACCCGGTTCGCCATCCGGGACGCCCAACGGCTCGCCATGGCCGGCCGCAACACGCCCGACCCCCGTCACGCCCGGCCCCTGGACGACTCCGTCAACCGGCTGGAGCGCGCGATCGCCACCCTGGACGGCCGCCACCCGGACTACTGGCACTTCCTGACCGAGACGGAAGCCGTCCGGCAGACAGTGGCCCGAGTCGTCGCACAGATCCGGGAAGAGCGCGGAGCCACCGCCCACTGACCCGTCCGCCCCGTCCCCCGCCATCCCGCGCTGACCTGGGCCGGCGCCCGCAGGTCACCTCCTTGTGTTGCCCACCCCGACCGGGCGGGCAGATATTGAAGGGAAGGGGACGCACGGCCTCCGCTATCGCCCGAAGGAGGCGACATGGCCACACACGCAGCGCACGAGGAAGAACGGCGGCGGATCCAGTTCGACAAACACCTCCCCGTCGACCACCGCCTGAACCAGGTGTACCGCTTCGGCGCCGGACTGATGGGTCTGGTGCTGATCGCATTCGGCATCCTCGGCCTGATCGGCAAGGTCGGCTTCTTCGACACCCGCGGTGACCAGATCGTGGGCCTGAACACCAATGGCGCCCTGAGCGTGCTGTCGATCTGCGTGGGACTGCTGCTCTTCGTGGGCATGGTCATCGGCGGCAACTTCGCCTCGACGCTCAACATGGTCGTCGGCATCGCCTTCATCCTCAGTGGCTTCCTGAACCTGGGGCTGCTGGACACGGACTACAACTTCCTGGCGTTCCGCATCCAGAACGTGCTGTTCAGCTTCATCGTCGGTCTGATCCTCATGGTGTTCGGGATGTACGGGAGGGTCGGCTCGGCCTTGCCGCACGACAACCCCTACTGGCGGGCTCGCCACCCCGATCTTGTCGAGCAGGAGCCCCGCGAGCAGGGCCGAAGCGCCGCGATGGCACGCGACCGTTCCCTGCAGCCGCCGGAGGACGCCCGTTAACCTGTGGTCATGCCTCGCTACGAGTACCGCTGCCGGACCTGCGGCGACACCTTCGAACTGAGCCGCCCCATGGCCGAGTCCTCCGCCCCTGCCACCTGCCCCACGGGCCACGACGACACGGTGAAACTCCTGTCGACCGTCGCGGTGGGCGGCTCGGCCTCCGCCCCCACCCCGGCGCCACGCGCGGGCGGCGGAGGTGGCGGTGGGTGCTGCGGCGGCGGTTGCTGCGGCTGACACACCCGGCCGACACCCGCCCCGCGGGACTTCAACCCAGCCGGGCTGTCACCCGGCTGGACTGTCACCCGGCGGACTGTCGCCGGCGTCGCTGCGGGTGACACGCGACCGGTTCTCGCGGAAGATCAAGTTCCGTGGTCGTTGTGGAGTGCGCGAGGACCGGCGGTGGTCTCCGCCCGCCCTGACGCCCCCAGGCAGCGCAGCACCGCCGGCACTCTGCGCGAGGGATGTGCTTTCTCGACGCCGCTGCGGAAGATGTGCCGGAGCTCGGCGATCGCCGCGTTGGTGTGCCCTGCGCCATCTCATTTCTGGCGTGATCGTCATGACAGCCATCGCAGCGCAGACGGCACACCACAGTGGATCAACGAACTCATGGACACCCTCGGCGCGCCGGGCGCCGGGCTCGCGGTAGCACTGGAGAACCTGCGCCCGCCGCTGCCCAGCCAAGGTGAATGTGCGCCGCGCTGATCTGGACGACGGCCGGCTCGGTGGTCGGGGCGTCGGCGCGGTACGGCGTCGGTGCGCTGCTCGGCCGCGACCGAACGGTGGCGGCGACAGCGGCGCGGCTGCCGCAAGGCCACGACCGCCGCCAGTACGTGGAGACCACGGCCGTCGCCTGGGTCTGCGGCCACGACGAGGACGACCTTCGCGGTACGAGGCGGCAGGGGCGGCGCGGTGCTGGGTCGGAGGCAGCTTCGTGGAGAGGCGGAGATGCGGACTCGGGGACCGCGACAGTGCCCCGCCGTTGACAGCACTCCGCCAACGGCACCCCACGCCGGCAGCCTCCCACCTCCGACGACACCCCGCTCCGGCAGCCCCACCGCCACGGCAATCAGCGCCGACCGGCTCCCGGGCCGGCAGCCTCCGGCCCGTCGGCGGCCACCGGTCGCGGCACCCCGGAGACTGGGCGAGACCCCGTGGGCAGCGACTCTGCACCGCCGACGGCGGGCTTCCCCGCCCACGCCCGACCCCACACCACCCGCAGCCGCGCCCACCGACCGCGGCGCGCCCCGCCGCTACGGGTGTTCCCGCTCCCCCGCCGACCGGAGGAACTCACGCAGGATTCGTTCGCCCGCCAGTACGCCCCGCTCCGGGAGGGAGGTGATGTCGGGGGCCGTCCAGCCGCTGTCGGCGAGTTCGCCGTGGCCCGGGCGCCAGCCCCTGTCCGCGGCCAGCAGGAGGTCGGCGTCGAGGAGGGAGTCGCCCGCGGCGAGGGTGAGGTCGGCGCCGGTGCGGCGGGCGACCTCGTGCACGGCGGCACTCTTGGTGAGCGGCTTCGGCACGGCGTAGATCTTGCGGCCCTGGAGAGAGACCGTCCAGCCGCGGTTCTCCGCCCATACCGCGAGCTCCTTCACCCAGTCATCGGGCAGCAGTTCGCGTTCGACGACGAGGTAGGCGAAGAGGTCGTCGGCGACCCGGTGCTTGCGCACCCAGACCGGATCGGCGGCGGTCAGCAGGTGCTCCTGCACCTCGTGCAGGGAGGCGCACTCGTCGGCCAGCCGTGCCGTGACGCTCGCGTGCCAGTCGAGGTCGGACACGCCGTCCACCAGCAGATGCCCGCCGTTGGCGCAGATCGCGTACTTCGGCGTGGGGCCTGGGAGGTTGATGCGGAGGTACTGCTTGCGGGTGCGGGTCGTGGTCGGCACGAAGACCGCGGCGTCGGCGAGGTCGGTGAGCAGTCCCGCCGCCGTCTCGGTCATGTACGACAGCGGCTTGCTCTCGTGCACCTCGACGCACAGCAGCCGGGGCGCCCGCGCGTCCGGCATGGTCAGCGACAACGCGGCGGAGGAGTAGATGAGCGTACGGTCGAGGTCACTGGCCACCAGCACCGGCATCAGAGAGCCACCGCCTTTCCGTCGGCGCCCGTCGCGCCCCGTGTGTACTTGGGATGGATCAGCCCCACGCAGGTGTAGGGGAGTGCGGCGACCTCCTCGACCGGTACGCCTCGCTGCTCGGCCAGCAGCCGGACGTGGTCGAGGTCGGGCCCCGCCCCGGCCCGGGCCAGGATCTTCCAGGGCACGCGGCGCAGCAGCACGCGGGTGGTCTCACCGACGCCGGGCTTGACGAGATTCACGTCGTGGATGCCGTACTCCTGGCTGATGCGCTCGACGGCCGCCCAGCCCTCCCAGGTGGGGGTGCGGTCGGCGGACAGCAATTCCTTGGTGGTGGCGTCCACCGCGTCGGCGACCTCGTCGAAGTGGGCGGCGACGGCGTCGAGGAAGGTGGTGGAGACGTCGGCGCCGGCGAGTTCGCGGTAGAACTTCGCGCCGTGGTAGTCGTGCGGGCCGACCAGGTCGGCGCGCAGAACGGTGCGGGATATCAGGCCGGACACCGTGGAGTTGAGGCAGGCGGACGGGATGAGGTAGTCCTCGCGGGTGCCGTAGGTGCGGACGCATGATCCGGGGTCGGCGAGTACGGCGATCTCCGGGTCGAAGCCGGTGATGCCTTCCGCTTCCTCGAACTCGCGCAGCGCTGCGGCCAGTTCGCGGGTGATGGCGCCCTTGCCGGTCCAGCCGTCGACGAAGACGACGTCGCGGGGGTCGTGCCGGTCGGCCAGCCAGCGCAGCGCGTTGGCGTCGATGCCGCGGCCACGGACGATCGACACGGCGTAGTGCGCCAGGTCGAGGCCGTGCCGGTGCTGGGCCCAGCGGCGCATCAGGACGCCGACGGGGGTGCCGGCGCGGGCGAGGGAGACGAGGACGGGACGAGGTGAGCGTTCGGCGAGGACGGTCTCGGTGACGACACCCACGGCGTGGGCGATGCGGGCCGCGGAGGTCTCGAGGGCCGCGTGGAAGAGCGCCTGGTACTGCTCGCTGGGCTGGTACTCGACCGGCAGTGACTCGGCGTAGTGGGCGCCGCCGCTCTGGATGGCCTCCTCGCGTTCCTCGGTCGGCGCCTCCAGGGTCACGTCCGACAGGTCCTGCAGCAGCCAGCCGACCTCGTCGGGCGCGTAGCTGGAGAAGGCGGGGCCGCGAAGGGGCTCGGGCAGCATGACGGGCCTTTCGGGGGCGGGCGGGGCCGCGGGAGCGTAGGACGGGACGACGGCGAGCAGGACGTGCGGGGTGTGCTGCGCGAGCTGGGCGAGGAGACCGTCCGGGGCGTGCAGGGCGGGGGTGTCGGCGGTCGAGTCGACGACGGCTATCACGGCGTCGAAGGCGCCGCCGGCGACGTTGTAGGCGTAGCGCTCGCCGGGGCCGTCGGCGGGGTTGTCGTGGGCCGGGAAGACGAGGCGGGTGCGGATGGCGTAGCCGGGGTCGTCGACCGCGAGAACGGGAGAACGGGTGGTCGTGGAGAAGCGGATGTCCACGGGAGGGACGAGTTGCTCCAGTTCGCGGGCGAGACGCAGGGGGGCGTACATCAGTTCCTCGAAGCCGAGGACGAGCACACGCCCGGCGCCGGGCGGCAGTGCCTCGGCGAGACGGGCGCCCATGGCGGGCAGGGCGGTCTCCAGACGTCTGCGATGGGCGAGGGTGAAGCCGTGCCGTCCGCCGTCGGGCAACCCGGCCGGCCAGCGGAGGTCGACCCGGACGACACGCCCGCGCTCGACGACGACCGACCCGTGCCGACCGGGCTCGGCCGCCGTGGCACCGCTCCGACCGGCCTCGGTCGGCGCGGCACCGCTCTGACCGGCCTCGGTCGGCGCGGCCGCACCCTGCTCGTGCCGGGCGACCAGGGCCTGCCCCTTCTCCAGCACCCCGTCCGGGAGCCGTACCGTCCCCCGCGCCGCCGTGACCAGGTCGACGCGGGTGCCGATCTCGGTGGCGAAGTCCGTCAGGCGGTCCCGGTCGGCGGTGGAGCGCATGTCGACCAGGGCGACGACGACGTACCGGTCGCGGGGACAGCGCTCGTGGAGGGCGCGGATGGTGTTGAGCACGGTGTTGCCGGTGGAGAACTCGTCGTCGACCAGGACCAGTGGCCCCTGCCCGGCGAGGAGGTCCGGGTCCTCGGGGAGGAGGAGGTGGGAGGTGGCGTGCGAGTGGGACTCCTCGAAGCCGCCGGCCTGGGCGACACCGGGGACGGGGCGGCGGGTGGAGTGGAGGTAGGGGGCGTGGCCGAGACCGTCGGCGACGGCGTGGCCGAGGCCGGTGGCCGTCTCGGCGTACCCGACCACGACCGCGGAACGCGCGCCGGCCGGGCCCAGCAGGTCCCGCACCCTGCGTCCGAGGGCGAAGCCGGAGCCGTAGACGACCGACGGGGACTGCGGGACGTGCTTGCCGAGCACGTTCGAGACCAGGAGGTGGGCCCGCTTGGGGTTGCGCCGCAGGGCGAGTCCGAGCAGGTCGGTGAGGGCGTCGTCGCCCACGAGTTCGACCCCCAGCCGCTCGGCGACCCAGGCCCCCGACCAGCCCTCGTCACCGCGGCCGCTCGGGCTGACCTCACCGCCGCGGCTCACGTCGTCAATCCGGCTCGGCTCACCGCCCCGGTTCACCTCATCGACCCGGCTCGGTTCACCACCCCGGTGCGCATCGTCGCTCCGGCTCATCTCGTCTCCCCGGTTGACCTCACCGCCCATGATGGCCTCACCGCCACGAGTGGCCTCACCACCCGGGTTCACCGCGTCACCTCGTTGGGCGGCGTGGCCCCGCTCGGCCCCGTCATCCCGGACGACCCCGTCGTTCACTGCCTTGTCCAATGCGTTCCCCGTGTTCAGCCGAGTTCGGAGTTCTTCGGCGTCATCGACTGTGCCGGGCGGTGGTCGCCCTTGTGGTGCCGTACCGCGTTCACCCGGGAATTCCCGCGGCGAGGAGTTCCACGAAACCGATGTCCTCGTTGGCGACGCCGAAGACCTCGGCCCGCAGGAGGGTCCGCTCCGCCCAGGCGCGGTGTGGCTTCACCTCGTTCATCTTGTTCGTGTACGCCGACCTCAGCACTCCGCCGCCCAGCTGTTCCGGCCGCAGGATGTCCTGCGCGTCGCTGAACTCCTCGTGACTGACGACCGACAGCGCGTGCACGGGCAGGACGTGCGAGGGGTGGATGCAGGTCTTGCCGAGCAGACCGTTGGCCTGGTCCAGCGTAATCTCCCGCAGCAGCCCGTCCATGGCGTGCTCGATCAGGTCCTCTCGCAGCTCTTCGGCCTGGCCCTCAAGGAAGGGGCTGCGCCGCAGCTGGGGCTTGAACATACGTTCCTGCACCCGGAAGTACTCCCACACCGGCCCGGTCACCGTGAACCCGGTGCCGTCGGCCCGCCCCAGCATGTTGACCACGTCGGCGATCACCGAGGCGACGATCTGGACGTCGTACGCGGTCATGTCGGGGGCCCTGCGCAGGCCGTAGGAGGAGCAGAAGTCGGTCACGCCGAGGCGGAGGGCGAGGACCCGGCCTCGGTACTTGTCGACGGCCCGGGAGATGCCCTCCAGGGTCTCCACCCGCGACTCGCGGTAGAGCAGCTCGGGGGACTCCAGGACCGGCATGGCGAAGAGCCGCCGTCCGCAGGCCGTCTCGGCGACGGAGAGGGCCTCCAGGAAGGGGATGCCGCGCTCCGCGGTGAACTTCGGGAGCACGAATCCGGACAGCAGCCGGACGTGGGGGCCGAGGCGGTGGACCAGGTCGGGAATCTGGTCGGGCGTGCGGACACGGATGAACAGCAGGGGGAGGTCGGGGCCGGTGCCGCGCGCGGCCAGGTCGGCGAGTTCGGCGAACTGGCCGACGAGATTCTCCTCACCGGCCATGACGTCCGCGTCACCGATCGAGTCCTCCAGACAGAGCACCATCGAGACCACGCCGCGGCTGGTCTGCTTGACGATGTCCTCGGCGAGCCGCGGCCTGGTGGCCGGGCTGTACAGGGTGGCACCCAGAGCCGCGGACAACAGCCGGGCCGGGGAGTCCGCGGTGAACTCGCACGGCTCCCGGTGGAAGAGGCGCTGCCGCACCTCAGGGGCGATGTGCCCGAAATGACGCATATAGCTTCCCAGCGGTGCTTGAGCGGCCAGAGATCCGGCTGAAGGTGGCCGGTAATAGTACGTAGAGATCCATGTCATGGGTTCCCGCCAGGCATGAATTTCAAGTAACACAAGGGCGGGCAAAGGTGTCTCCCGGTGCTGCGGGCGGTCCGGGACCCGTGTACCCCGCGTTGTCGTGAGCAGGACCGAGAGGGCAGGATGACCGCATGACGCACGCGATGTTGAAGGGGTCGAACGTCCCGCTCGAAGCCACGACGGTGCGCGCCGTGCTGCGCTGGACGACCGGGCAGGGGGTCCCGGACGTCGACGCTTCTGCGCTGCTCCTGGGCCCTGACGGTCGTGTGCGCTCCGACGAGGACTTCGTCTTCTACAACCAGCCCCGGCACCCGTCCGGGAAGGTGTGGCGGCTCGGCAAGAAACGGGTGGCCGAGGGGCTGACCGACACGATCCAGACGGATCTGTCCGGTGTCGAGTCCGACGTCAGCCAGATTCTTCTGGTCGCTTCGGCGGACGGGGTGGCGTTCGATCGCGTACGGTCACTGCGCATCCTGCTGTACGACGCGGCGGTGGCCGAGGGGGAGCCGCTTGCGCACTTCGACGTCAAGCCGGAGACCGGCGAGGAGACGGCGCTGATCTGCGGGGAGCTGTACCGGCGCGGTGAGGGCTGGAAGTTCCGGGCGCTCGGGGAGGGCTATTCGAACGGGCTGAAGGGGCTCGCGACCGACTTCGGGATCTCCGTGGACGAGGCGGAGGCCGCGGAGTCGGCGGGCGGCGACGGTACGTCCGCCGCGGCCCGGACGGCGCCCGAGGTGTCGCGACCGCTGCCGCCGGAGCAGCCGACTGCGGTGGTGCCGCAGCAGTCCGCGCAGCCGGCGTACGGCTATCCGCAGCAGCAGGAGCCCGCGGCGACGCAGCCGGCGTACGGCTATCCGCATCCGGCCGCCGACACCGGCTACGGCTACCCGCAGTCCGCGCCGCCGACCGCCCAGTCCGGCTACGGCTACCCGCCGCCGATCCCGGTGCCCTCGGCCCCGGACCCCGACTTCCGGCTGCCGCCGCAGGGCCCTCAGTTCATCGGCCGCTGACACCGGCGCGCCGAAACGGCACCCCGACGCCTCGTACAGGCAACCCGTCGGCCGCCGGGACCGTCGCACAGGCGGCGTTCGGCGGTCGACGCTTTTGCGGCGGGTTGCCGGTCGGCGCCTGCTGATCGGCGGCGCCTGCTGATCGGGCGGCGCGGGCTGCCTGGGCGGGTGTCGGCGGGCGGGTCGCTTTCGTGGGGCTGCCGACAGCCGACGTGGTCGCTTGTGCGAGGGCATCGGCGGGCGGCGTGCCGCTCATTCGAGGGTTTTCGCGGGGGCGTGCCGCTCGCGCGACACGATGCCGACCGCCGACGTAAGCACCCCTGGGGCCGTCAGCCCCCCGCCCCACACACAAGTACCCCGCCAGCCATCAGCCCCCGCGCAACAAGCCGCACCCCCGCCCCGGTCCCCCTCACCGCTGCGACTTGACCTTGTGCCCCCGCCCCCACTGCAGCCCCCACCCGTACAGCCGGTCCAGCTCCGCCTGGAATCCGTAGACGAACTTCACCTCGCGCCGCACCCACACCTCGTTCTTCACGTTCTCGATCATCACGACCGCGCAGGAGCGGGCCTGGGGGTGGCGTTCGTCGAGGCCGATCTCGATGCGGGGGCCGTTGCTGGGGTAGAGCGTGACGATGGCGTGGGTGCGGTCGAACGCGGGGGTCTGGTCGTAGATGTAGACGAAGACCAGCAGGCGCTTGATCGCCTCGCGGTGGTCCAGGTTGACGTAGATCGTCTCACCGGACGCCGAGCCGAACCGGTCGTCGCCGCTGAGCTTGACGTACGGCGGTGCGTTGACGTCGCCGAAGTAGCCGCCGAGCGGCTGTACGACGCCCTTGGTGCCGTCCTGGAGTTCGTACAGGCATCCCAGGTCGAGGTCGACGTTGACCATGCTCTGACTGTGGCCCATGACCTCCGGCGGCTTCAGCGCCTTGAAGGGGTGCCGCAGCAGGCTCTCCCGCTGGGGCCCGCCGATGTCGGAGCTGCGCATCCGCCAGGTCAGGTTGATGCGCAGATTCCCGGTCTCCGCCCCCTGCTTGGTGAGCGACACCTGGCTGTGCCGCTTGGTCAGCTCGATCGCGTTGCTGGCCGCGCTGCCCGAGTCGAACTCGGCCGCACGCCCACGCCAGAGCCCGTCAAACAAGCCCATTCCCGCCCCCACACTCCCACTCACCGTGCCGTGCCGTGTTGCACGCGCCGCGCCCTGCCGGACAAGACCGACGGGGCGGCCCCGAGGACATCAGTCGTCCTCGACGGCCGCCCCGCACAGAGCGTTCCTCACTCGAACGGGTGTCACACCCCGGACGAGACCTCAGTCTTGTCGTCCGAGCCGGCTTTTCCCTCGGCGGCCGCCAGCGCGCGGTTGCGGCGGACGGAGGACCAGAACGAGGCGGCGATCAGGACGACGCCGATGAGACCCGTGATGATCTCGCTGATCTCGTACTGGATCGTGATCAGCAGGATCACCGCGAGCGCACCGATGGCGTAGTGCGCGCCGTGCTCCAGGTAGACGTAGTCGTCGAGGGTGCCCTGACGGACCAGGTAGACGGTCAGCGACCGGACGTACATGGCGCCGATGCCGAGGCCGAGGGCCATCAGCACGATGTCGTTGGTGATGGCGAACGCACCGATCACGCCGTCGAAGGAGAAGGACGCGTCCAGGACCTCGAGGTAGAGGAACATGAAGAACGCGGCCTTGCCGGCCAGCAGCATGACGGGCTTGCCGGTGCGCTTGGCCTCTTCCTCCTGCTCGTGTTCGCGTTCCTCCTCTTCCTCCAGCTTGTCCTCGAAGTAGCCGGAGAGACCGCCGACGATCATGTAGGTGATGAGGCCGGCGACGCCGGACAGCAGAACCGTCTCTGCCTTGTTCGCGGGCCCGGCGTGCAGGTGCGCGTGGGTGGCGAAGGTCGTGGCGGTGATCAGCAGCACGATCAGGGCGATGCAGACCGACAGCATGTCGATCTTGCCCAGCTTGGCCAGCGGGCGCTCCAGCCAGCCCAGCCACTTGATCTCCCGGTCCTCGAAGATGAAGTCCAGGAAGATCATCAGCAGGAACATGCCACCGAACGCGGCGATCGCCGGGTGGGCGTCGGTGACGAGTTCCTGGTAGCGCTCCTTGTCGGTCAGGGCGAGGTCGACGGCCTCGATCGGACCGAGTTGCGCGCTGACGGCGACGATGACCACGGGGAAGATCAGCCGCATGCCGAAGACGGCGATCAGAATGCCGATGGTGAGGAAGATGCGCTGCCAGAAGGCGTTCATCTTCTTCAGGATTCCGGCGTTGACCACTGCGTTGTCGAAGGACAGCGAGATCTCGAGGACGGAGAGGATCGCCACGATGCCGAAAGCGGTCCACCCCCCGTAGAAGACCGCCGCGACGAGGCCGAGCGCGGTGACCGCGAACGACCAGCCGAAGGTTTTCAGAACCACTGGCTACCCAATCCCTTGTGTACGGGGTGTACGGGTCTCCCCCGCGCCGCACCCGGCTTTACGAAACGTTGACCCCAAAGTCTAGAGCGATGCCCCTCAGCCCCGACGCGTACCCCTGTCCCACCGCCCGGAACTTCCATTCTCCCTGGTAGCGGTAGACCTCGCCGAAGATCATGGCGGTCTCCGTGGAGGCGTCCTCGCTGAGGTCGTAGCGGGCGAGCTCCTGGCCGTCGGCCTGGTTCACGACCCGGATGAAGGCATTGCTGACCTGGCCGAAGGTCTGGCCGCGCTCATCGGCCATGTGGATCGAGACCGGGAAGACGATCTTGTCGCACTGGGCGGGGACCTTGGAGAGGTCGATGAGGATGGACTCGTCGTCGCCGTCGCCCTCACCGGTGAGGTTGTCACCGGTGTGCTCCACCGAGCCGTCCGGGCTCTTGAGCTGGTTGTAGAAGACGAACCACTCGTCGCCGAGCACCCGTCCGCTGCTGCACACCAGGGCGCTGGCGTCCAGGTCGAAGGGGGCTCCGGTGGTGGAGCGTGCGTCCCAGCCGAGCCCGACCATCACCTGAGTGAGGTTCGGCGCGGCCTTGGACAGGGAGACGTTGCCCCCCTTGGCGAGCGTGACGCCCATGATGCTGGTCCTCCCCTGGGTGCTGCCTGATGTGGTTGTCCTGCGCGTCCGGCGCCGCACGCAAACGTGCGGCGCCGGACGGGCGAGGCGAAAAGGACGGCTCAGACGTTGACGCCGAAGTCCTGCGCGATGCCGCGCAGGCCGGAGGCGTACCCCTGGCCGATGGCGCGGAACTTCCACTCCGCGCCGTGCCGGTACAGCTCGCCGAAGACCATCGCGGTCTCGGTCGAGGCGTCCTCGGAGAGGTCGTACCGCGCGATCTCGGCGCCGCCGGCCTGGTTGACGACGCGGATGAACGCGTTGCGGACCTGGCCGAAGGACTGCTGGCGGTTCTCGGCGTCGTAGATCGACACCGGGAAGACGATCTTCTCGATGTCGGCGGGGACGCCCGCGAGGTTGACCTTGATCTGCTCGTCGTCGCCCTCGCCCTCACCGGTGAGGTTGTCACCGGTGTGCTCGACCGAGCCGTCCGGGCTCTTGAGGTTGTTGAAGAAGATGAAGTGCTGGTCGTTGCTGACCTTGCCGGAGTTGTTCAGCAGCAGCGCGCTCGCGTCGAGGTCGAAGTCCGTGCCGGTCGTGGTGCGCACGTCCCACCCCAGACCGACGATGACCGCGGTCAGGCCCGGGGCCTCCTTGGTCAGCGATACGTTGCCGCCCTTGCTGAGGCTGACTCCCACGAGTCCCTCCATTGGTGTCCGGGGGCGGGAAGCCCCGTCGTGCGTTGGTATCGGATCAAACGAGTCGATCCTAGTGACGGGTTCCCGGCCGTAGCAGGCCTTGGGACCGAACAATCACAGGGTGTCGAGTGCCTTGACGTACTCGTTCAGGTCACGGGCGTCCGGCAGGCCGTTGACGACGGTCCAGCGGACCACGCCCTCCTTGTCGATGACGAAGGTGCCGCGCAGCGCGCAGCCCTTGTCCTCGGCGAAGACGCCGTAGGCGCGGCTGACCTCGCCGTGCGGCCAGAAGTCGCTGAGCAGCGGGTACTCCAGGCGCTCCTGCTCGGCGAAGACGCGCAGGGTGTGGATGGAGTCGTTGGAGACGGCGAGCACCTGGGTGTCGCGGTCGGCGAACTGCGGCAGGTTGTCCCCGACCTCGCACAGCTCGCCGGTGCACACGCCGGTGAAGGCGAAGGGGTAGAAGATCAGCACGACGTTCTTCTCGCCGCGGAAGTCGGAGAGCTGCACGGCCCGCCCGTGGTTGTCCTTCAGCGCGAAGTCGGGGGCCTTGTCGCCGACCTGGATGGCCATCGTCGTCCCTTCGGTGGGCTGTTCGAGTGGACACCACCCTACGCAGCATCACCGGCGAACGTGGGACGGGCCGACATCCGTCGGCCCGTCCCACGTTCGACGAACGGTCACCGCTTGGACTTCGCCGCCTTCGGCGTCGCGAGGCGGCTGCCGCTCCAGTCCTTGCCGACGCTGACGCTCTTGGACGCGGTCAGCCCTGCCGTCGTCGCGGCTTCCGAGATGTCGCTCGGCTCCACGTACCCCGACCGGCCGGTCTTCGGCGTGAGGAGCAGGATCGCGCCGCCTTCCTCGATGTACGTGGTGGCATCCACCAGCGCATCCGTCAGGTCGCCGTCGTCGTCACGGAACCACAGCACAACGGCGTCGGCCACGTCGTCAAAGTCCTCGTCCATCAGGTCGCCCTCGATGGCTTCCTCAATGGCCTCGCGGAGCTCCTGGTCGACGTCGTCGTCGTAGCCGATCTCCTGGACCACCTGCCCGGGCTGGAACCCCAGCCTGGCGGCAGGGTTCGTCCGCTCCTCCGCGTGGTCCGCGGTCGCGCTCACGGGTTGCCTCCTGATCATGTCTTGGATGTGGGTACCCCCTGCTCGTCAAGAACTCGGGGGAATCTCAGCCACGCGCGTGCGCGAAGCATTGGCCGTAGTCCACACGGGCGGGGCGGATCGCGCAAGTACCCGGCGGTTCGGACCGCCGAAACGGTGACGATCCCGGCCGTGTCGCCGCAACTCCCTGCATGCCGTCGAGACCCATGGTGACGTACACCACACCTATCTGCCCCGTATGTACGTTTGGGAATCATCCCTGGGTACGAGATTCGAATGGCCCTGCGTCCACCGCCGGCCCGGACCCGACCAAGGGTCATCGTTACCTCTCGGTAGAGGTGACGTTTGCAGCCCCGAGGTACACGATGGGGAACGGTGCAGGCTTACCGAAAACCCTCGATAATCGCCCTCTGACAGGTAAGGAACAGCGTGGCTTCCGGATCCGATCGCAATCCGATCATCATTGGCGGCCTTCCGAGTCAGGTTCCTGACTTCGATCCCGAGGAGACCCAGGAGTGGCTCGACTCCCTCGACGCCGCCATCGACGAGCGCGGCCGTGAGCGGGCCCGCTACCTGATGCTGCGCCTGATCGAGCGCGCCCGCGAGAAGCGCGTGGCCGTGCCCGAGATGCGCAGCACGGACTACGTCAACACCATCCCCACCAAGAACGAGCCGTTCTTCCCGGGCAACGAGGAGATCGAGCGCAGGATCCTCAACGCGACCCGCTGGAACGCGGCCGTGATGGTCTCCCGGGCCCAGCGCCCCGGCATCGGAGTCGGCGGCCACATCGCCACGTTCGCCTCCTCGGCCTCGCTCTACGACGTCGGCTTCAACCACTTCTTCCGCGGCAAGGACGAGGGCGACGGGGGCGACCAGGTCTTCTTCCAGGGGCACGCCTCACCGGGCATCTACGCGCGCGCGTACCTGCTCGACCGCCTGTCCGAGCAGCACCTGGACGGCTTCCGGCAGGAGAAGTCCAAGGCGCCGTACGGCCTGTCCTCCTACCCCCACCCGCGGCTGATGCCGGAGTTCTGGGAGTTCCCGACCGTGTCGATGGGCCTCGGCCCGATCGGCGCGATCTACCAGGCGCGGATGAACCGCTACATGCACGCGCGCGGGATCGCGGACACCTCCAAGTCCCACGTGTGGGCATTCCTCGGCGACGGCGAGATGGACGAGCCCGAGTCCCTCGGCCAGCTGACCATCGCCGCCCGTGAGGGCCTGGACAACCTCACCTTCGTCGTCAACTGCAACCTCCAGCGGCTCGACGGCCCGGTGCGCGGCAACGGCAAGGTGATCCAGGAGCTGGAGTCGGTCTTCCGGGGCGCCGGCTGGAACGTCATCAAGCTGATCTGGGACCGCACCTGGGACCCGCTGCTCGCCCAGGACCGCGACGGCGTGCTGGTCAACAAGATGAACACCACGCCGGACGGCCAGTTCCAGACGTACGCGACCGAGACCGGCGCCTACATCCGGGAGCACTTCTTCGGTGACGACCACCGGCTGCGCGCGATGGTCGAGGGCATGAGCGACCACCAGATCCTGATGCTGGGGCGCGGCGGTCACGACCACCGCAAGATCTTCGCGGCGTACAAGGCGGCCGTCGAGCACGAGGGCCAGCCGACGGTGATCCTGGCCAAGACGATCAAGGGCTGGACGCTCGGCCCCAACTTCGAGGGCCGCAACGCCACGCACCAGATGAAGAAGCTGACGGTCGACGACCTCAAGCGCTTCCGGGACCGGCTGCACCTGCCGATCTCCGACCGGGACCTGGAGTCCGGCCCGCCGCCGTACTACCACCCGGGCCGGGACTCGGAGGAGCTCCAGTACATGCACGACCGCCGCAAAGGGCTCGGCGGGTACGTCCCGACTCGGGTCGTGCGGTCCGAGCCGCTCGCGCTGCCCGACGACAAGGCGTACGCGACCGTGAAGAAGGGCACGGGTCAGCAGTCCATCGCAACGACCATGGCCTTCGTCCGGCTGCTCAAGGACCTCATGCGGGACAAGGAAATCGGCAAGCGGTTCGTGCTGATCGCGCCGGACGAGTACCGCACGTTCGGCATGGACTCCTTCTTCCCGAGTGCGAAGATCTACAACCCGCTCGGGCAGCAGTACGAGGCCGTCGACCGGGAGCTGCTGCTCGCGTACAAGGAGTCGCCGACCGGGCAGATGCTGCACGACGGCATCTCCGAGGCCGGCTGCACGGCGTCGCTGATCGCGGCGGGCTCGGCGTACGCCACGCACGGCGAGCCGCTGATCCCGGTGTACGTCTTCTACTCGATGTTCGGTTTCCAGCGCACCGGCGACCAGTTCTGGCAGATGTCCGACCAGCTGGCCCGTGGCTTCGTGCTGGGCGCGACCGCGGGGCGCACGACGCTGACCGGTGAGGGCCTGCAGCACGCGGACGGTCACTCGCAGCTGCTCGCCTCGACGAACCCGGGCTGCGTGGCCTACGACCCGGCGTTCAGCTACGAGATCGCGCACATCGTGCGCGACGGGCTGCGCCGGATGTACGGCGGGTCGCAGGAGCACCCGCACGGCGAGGACGTCTTCTACTACCTCACCGTCTACAACGAGCCGATCCGGCACCCTGCGGAGCCGGAGAACGTGGACGTGGAGGGCATCCTCAAGGGCGTCTACCGGTTCAGCGAGGGCACCTCCGGGTCGGTCCCGGCCCAGATCATGGCGTCGGGCGTGGCGGTGCCGTGGGCGGTGGAGGCGCAGCGGATCCTCGCCGAGGAGTGGAACGTACGGGCCGACGTGTGGTCGGCGACCTCGTGGAACGAGCTGCGGCGGGATGCGGTGGCGTGCGAGGAGCACAACCTGCTGTACCCGGAGGAGGAGCAGCGGGTGCCGTACGTCACCCGGAAGCTCAGTGGCGCCGAGGGGCCTTTCGTGGCCGTTTCCGACTGGATGCGGTCGGTTCCGGATCAGATCGCCCGGTGGGTGCCGGGAACGTACCAGTCGCTGGGGGCCGACGGGTTCGGCTTCGCGGACACCCGTGGGGCGGCTCGTCGCTTCTTCCACATCGACGCGCAGTCGATCGTCGTGGCGGTGCTGGCCGAGTTGGCCAAGGAGGGCAAGGTGGACCGCTCGGTGCTGAAGCAGGCCATCGACCGGTACCAGCTCCTCGAGGTCTCGGCGGCGGATCCGGGGGTCGCGGGCGGCGACGCATAGCGGCGGGCGCGCGGTCGTTGTGGGCGGTTTTCGCTCGCTTCGGCCGGTTCCGAGGGCGGTGGGGCCCCGGCCCCGCCGCCCTCGGGCGTTCCTTACGATGCGGGCATGAAGGAGCAATCGGCGCAGGTGCGGTGGGAGCGGCGTACCCAACGGCCGCTGCTGGTACTGGCCGTGGTGTTCGCCGTCGCCTACGCGGTGCCGATAGTGGACAGTTCGGCGGGGCGGACCCTGACGACCGTGTGCCTGGTCGTGGAGTGGGTGGTGTGGGGGTCGTTCGCGGCCGATTACCTGGTGCGGTTGTGGCTGACGCCGCGCCGCTGGGAGTTCGTACGGCGCAACTGGGTGGACCTGTGTGCCGTGCTGCTGCCGTTGCTCCAGCCGCTGCGGCTGCTGCGGCTGGTGTCGACCCTGCTGCTGGTGGGGCGACGGGCCCGGATGGCTTCGCAGATCCAGCTGACGACGTATGTGGCCGGCGCGGTGGTCGGGCTGCTGATGTTCGGGTCGCTGGCCGTGCTGTCGGTGGAGCGGGACGCGCCCGGCGGGAACATCCGGACGCTGGGTGACGCGGTGTGGTGGTCGTTCACGACGATGACGACCGTCGGCTACGGGGATCACGCGCCGACGACCGGGGTGGGTCGGCTGCTGGCCGTGGGGCTGATGCTGTCGGGGATCGCGTTGCTCGGTGTGGTGACCGCGAACATCGCCGCCTGGTTCATCTCGCGCTTCGAGATGGACGACGCGGAGGAACGGCGCCGGACGGAGGCCATCGCGGCGCTGACGGAGGAGGTCCGGGCGCTGCGGGCGCAGGTCGCGGCGCTGTCGGGCGAGACGGTGCTGGTGCCGGGGCCGGCGGAGGAGAAACGCTGAGGGCACCCGTGCGAGGGGCCTCCGGCGTGTTGCCGGAGGCCCCTCCTCACTCCCCCCGGCTCAGAACAACCCGTACCCGGGAGACGACGCCCCCGCCAGCCAGATGAGCGCCAGCAGCGTGTCTATCGCGCCCAGGACCAGGGCAATGAGGGCCGATACCGAGCGGGAGCCCGCCCAGGTTCGGCCCATGGCGAGCCAGCCACAGGCGATGGCCACCGGTCCCAGGACGATGCCCAGGACGAAGAAACCGGCTGTCGCACAGATGGCGCCGATGATCCCGAGCTGCGCGCGATCCGGCCCGGTCCGTGACCACGTCCGGCCACGTGAGCGGGGGTACCTGCGCGTTCCTTGTCCGAAGCCCGCCATCTACTCATCAACTCCTCGAACCTCGCGGTTCGTTCGGGTCGATGAATCGGGTACCCCCGCTGCGCGTTCCATGCCTGACGGCCTGTCGGCGCGCCGCCCCCCTCCGGCAGCGCGCCGCGGCCCGGCCGCCCTCGTCGTACGAACATGCCCGGGGAACATGCCGTGCGGAGGGCTTGACCCACTGTGACCTGCGGCGCGTGCCGCGCGGGAGGGGTCCTGGGGACTGTCACCCTGATAGGTGAGTCCCGTCAGATGTGCGCCGCGCCCACGCCGGCCTCCGCGTTCTCGCCGCGCTTGGTCAGGAAGGCGACCAGCACCGCCACCGCCGCTACCCCGGCCGCGACCAGCGACGCCAGGCTCATGCCGGAGATGAAGGTGTCGTGGGCGACGTCCGTGATCTTCGCGGCGATGGCGTCCGGCGTGCCCGGCTGCACCGGGGGGACACCCTGCTGGACCGCCTCGGCGGCCTGCGCCTCCTGGGCCGGGGTCAGCTGCGGAAGGCCCGCGTCCGCCCAGTTGCCCGGCAGGTCGCTGTCGACCTTGGAGGCCATCACGGCGCCCAGCACGGCCGTGCCGAGGCTGCCGCCGACCTGCATCGCCGCCTGCTGCAGACCGCCCGCCACACCGGACAGCTCCATGGCCGCGTTGCCGACGATGACCTCGGTGGCGCCGACCATGACCGGCGCGAGGCCGAAACCGAGCAGCGCGAACCACAGCGACATGACGCCGCTGCCGGTGCCCTTGTCCAGCGTGGACATGCCGTACATGGCGAGCGCGGTGCAGCTCATGCCCAGGGCCAGCGGCAGCCGCGGGCCGAACTTGGTGATCATCACGCCGGCGAGCGGGGAGCCGACGATCATCATTCCGGTGAGCGGCAGCAGGTGCAGACCGGCGTCGATGGGGCTCAGGCCGTGCACGTTCTGGAGGTAGAACGTCACGAAGAACAGGCCGCCCATGAACGCGATGGCCATGAGGACCATGAGGACGACACCCGCCGAGAGCGGGACGGAACGGAACAGGCCGAGCGGGATCAGCGGCTCCTTGACCCGCTTCTCCCAGAGGGCGAAGAGCGCGAAGCCCACGACCGACGCGGCGACGAAGGTCCACGTCCGGCCTGCGCCCCAGCCCCACTCGGGCGCCTTGATCAGGGCCCACACCAGGCAGAACATGGCGGCCGACAGCAGGAGGATGCCGGGGATGTCGAAGGAGCGCGGGGCGTTCTGCGCGCGGTGGTCGGTGAGGATCAGCAGGCCCAGGACGAGGGCGAGGACCCCGACCGGCACGTTGATGAAGAACACCGACTGCCAGTTGACGTGCTCGACCAGCACGCCGCCGAGGATCGGGCCGCCGGCGGTGGAGGCGCCGATGACCATGCCCCAGATGCCGATGGCCATGTTGAGCCGCTCGGCGGGGAAGGTGGCCCGCAGCAGACCGAGCGCGGCCGGCATCAGCAGGGCGCCGAACAGGCCCTGGAAGACGCGGAAGACGATGACCGCGGCGATGCTGTCGGACAGGCCGATGGCACCCGAGGCGGCGGCGAAGCCGACGACGCCGACCAGGAAGGTCTGACGGTGGCCGAAGCGGTCGCCCAGCTTGCCCGCGGTGATCAGGGACACCGCGAGGGCGAGGAAGTAGGCGTTGGTGATCCACTGGACCTCGGCCCAGCTGGCCTTCAGGTCGGTGGCGATGGCCGGGTTGGCGATGGCCACGATGGTGCCGTCGAGGGCCACCATCATGACGCCCACGGCGACGGTGATGAGGGTGAGCCAGGGATGGCCGCGCAGGCCCTTGACCGGCGTCGGGTCCGACGGGGCTGCCGGCGTCCCGTCACCCGGCCCCGTCGTGTCGATGGTGGTCTGACTAGTCATGCGTTCGAGGCTAGTGACAGCCTCTGACAGTTGACAAACAAATTCACAAGTCGGTAACTGTCACGACACTCGCACATAGCCTGATCAGGCGGAACAGTTCGCAGGAGAGACTCCATGGACACGGTCGGCACCGCAGGGACAGGGCCGCGGCCGGGTCTGCGCGAACGCAAGAAGCAGCGCACCCGGGACGCGCTGCTGCACGCCGCGGTCGAGCTGTTCACCACCCGCGGCTACGACGAGACCACCGTCGACGAGATCGCCGCGGCCGTCGACGTCTCGCAGCGCACCTTCTTCCGCTACTTCTCCGGCAAGGAGGAGGCCGCCCTCGCCCTGGAGGCGATCACGGTGGCGCACTTCGTGGAGGCGGTGCGCGCCCGCCCCGCGCACGAGCCGCCGATGGAGGCGCTGCGCCGGGCGGTGCTGGACGGCTGGAACCGGATCAGCGAGGTCATCGAGGCGGTCGTCCCGGTCGAGCAGTACCTGCGGATGTACCGGGTGATCGAGTCGACGCCCGTCCTGCTCGCCGCGCACCTGCGGCGGTCGGTGGAGACGGAGGAGGAGCTGGCGCGGCTGATCGCCGAGCGGGAGGGCCTGGACGTGGACGCCGATCCACGGCCGCGGGTGGCGGTGGCCGTCTTCGGCGGGGTCGTCCGGGTCACCGAACGGCTGTGGAGCGCGGGGCCGGACGTCAGTCTGGAGGCGATGCGCACGTTGACGGCCGCGTACCTCGATCAGGTGGGTCCGGTCCTGGCGGGCGACTGGCGCGGGCGCTGAGGCGGGCGTCGACGGCAGGCCCCGCGGACCGCACGCAGGGGGTCCGGCGCGGTGCGATCAGGTGACTTCCCTCAAACGTGATACACGCCACACGGTTCACGCGAGACCCTCCCGTTCTCCTAGTGTGTCCTCCCAGTGACTTCCTTCGACGCCTCCCCTTCGCTCAATGTCTGGCGTGCCCTGCCGGCACTGGCCGTGGTGTTCGTGATGCTGGCGACCACCGGGTGGACCACCCTGCGCAGCCACCGCTCCCAGAGTCCGCTCCAGGCCTCCCTCTCCGCCTGGGAGGACGGCAGCGTCGGCGGACACCGGCTGCCGGACCCGGACGCCGCGCCCGCGCGGATCGCCGCCTTCTTCGCCTCGCTCGGCGACGGGCAGCGCGCCCACCTGGCCCGCCGCTATCCCCTCGCGGTCGGCAACATGAACGGCGCCCCCGTCCAGCTTCGCTACCGGGCCAACCGCATCGCCCTCGGTGAGGCCCGCAGGGTCGAACTCGGACGCATGCGCGACGCGCGGCTCAGTCCCGCCGGGCAGCACGAGGCGGGCCGCCGCATGCACCGCTTCGCGTCGCTGATGAGCGCGGACCGGCAGATCCTCGCCTTCGACCCGGACGGCTCGGGCCGCGTCGCCGAGGTGTTCGGCGACCTGGACCGGGCCGAACGGGTCTCCGTCGTCGTCCCCGGCGTCGACACCGACCTGCTCACCTTCCAGCGCACCCGGCGCAGCCACACCGCCCCGGTCGGCATGGCGAAGTCCCTCTACGCCGCCGAGCGCGCCGCCGGCCCATCGACCCGCACGGCCGTGATCGCCTGGGCCGACTACACCGCGCCCAACGGCCTCGGCATGGAGTCGGCCACCGCGATGCGCGCCGAGGACGGGGCGGTGCGCCTGAACGCGCTGGTGCGCGCGCTGCCCGGCAAGGCGCCGGTGTCGCTGTTCTGCCACAGCTACGGATCCGTGGTCTGCGGGGTCGCCGCGCACTCCCTGCCCGGCCGGGTCGCCGACATAGCGGTGGCCGGGAGCCCCGGGATGCGCGTCACCAGGGCCACGCAACTGCGCACCTCCGCCCGGGTGTGGGCGATGCGGGACGCCGACGACTGGATCCAGGACGTGCCGTACATGGAGTTCGGCGGGTTGGGGCACGGCGCGGATCCGGTGTCCGCCGCGTTCGGGGCGCGCGTGCTGTCGGCGCGCGGCGCCCAGGGGCACGCCGGGTATTTCGTACCCGGCACCGAGAGCCTCGCCAACTTCGCCGAGATCGGGGTTGGCGCGTACCGCGCGGTGGACTGCGCCGACGATGCCGGCACGTGCCGGGCGGGTTTGTCCGCCACGGCCACGGCCGGACGCGCGTAGAGGCGCAGAAACTGCGGTCTGCGCAGGGAGGGGACGAAAGAGGGCGTGCCGCTTACGATGAGCCGCATGGGTGACGTACTGGCCGGATTTCATGCCGCCTGGGAGTTCGAGTCCGACTCCGTGCTCATCCGCTACGAACGGGGGATTCGAACACCCAGGCTCTTCCAGGCACTCGGTGAACGGCGGGTGCCGCTGGCGGCGTTGCAGGGGGTGACGCTCTCCCCCGGGCGGCGCGGAACCGTCGTCCTGTGTGCCGAACCCCGGCCGGGCGCGGACCCGTTGATGGACGCGGCGGCCGGGCAGCTGAAGGAGGGCAGCGATCCCTACCGGCTCGTGCTGCCCGCCGAACGGGAGACGCTGGCCGAGTACTACGCCGACGAAATCCGCGCGCTGCTGACCGATTCCGGGCCGGTGGACCGGCATCTGGTCGCCGCGCCGCGAGCGCCGTTGCAGTTCAAGGCCTACGACGGCAAGGCCTCGTTCGACGGGACGTCGGTGACGTTCCGGTGGTTCTGGACGGGGGCGTCGTCGGCCAAGTGGAAGGCCGGGGACCAGACGTTCGCCGTCCGGGACCTCAGCGGGGTGGAGTGGCGCTCGCCGGAGGTGTTCGAGGGACATCTGCGGCTGCTGCGGCGCGACGCGGGCGAGCAGTCGGCGCAGGCCGACCAGGACCCCGCCGCCGTGGTGTTCGGGCTCGGGTACGGGCCGGTGCACGAGTCGTTGCCGTTCGCGGCGGCCGTGTTGGCGGCGGTGCGCTCCGCGGGGCCGACGGCGGCCGTGGTCGCCGCCGGCGTGCGGAGGGACCCCGCGGACATCGCGGAGCGGATCCGGCATCTCGGGGAACTGCACCAGGCCGGGCTGGTCACCGACGAGGAGTTCTCCGTGAAGAAGGCCGAGTTGCTGGCCGAGCTGTAGCGTCCGCCGGGTCGTGCGCGTGCGGTCGTGCGCGTGCGGCTTCCCCGGCGTCGAGCATCACTCCCTGCCTGCCGACGTGAACGTCATGTCGGCGTAGCGGTCGCCGGCCACCTTCGTCGCCACGGGCTGAAGCAGGGCGAGTTCGTCCTGCGTCAGCGTGATCCCGGTGGCCGCGGTGTTCTCCTCGACGCGGCCAGGCCTGCGCGTTCCCGGGATCGGGACGACCGTCAGGTCGTGGACGGCCGCCTGCTGCTGCACCCAGGCCAGGGCGATCTGGCCGAGCGACGCGCCGTGCGCCTCGGCGACCGTGCGGACCGGCTCCAGCAGTGCCGCGTTCGCCGAGGCGTTGGCGCCGGTGAACCGGGGCTGCCCGCGGCGGAAGTCGTCGGCGGTGAGGTCCTGCTCGGCGTTCACGAAGGACCCGGTGAGGAAACCGCGGCCGAGCGGGGAGTACGGGACCAGGGCGACGCCCAGCTCACGGGCGGCCGGCACGACCCTCGCCTCGATGTCCCGGCTGAACAGCGACCACTCCGACTGCACGGCGGTGACGGGGTGCACGGAGTGCGCGGCGCGCAGCTCGTCGGCGGTGACCTCGCTGAGGCCCAGGTACGTGACCTTGCCCTCGCGGACCAGCTCGGACATCACGCCGACCGTCTCCTCGATCGGCACGTTCACGTCCCGGCGGTGCATGTAGTAGAGGTCGATCACGTCCACGCCCAGGCGCTTGAGGCTCGCCTCCACGGCCTGGCGGATGTACGACGGGTCGTTGCGGATGACCCGCCTGGTCGGGTCCTCCGGCGGAATCGACAGGGCGAACTTGGTGGCGATCACCACCTCGTCGCGGTGCGCCGTGAAGAACGGCGACAGGAACCGCTCGTTGTCGCCGGCGCCGTACGCGTCCGCCGTGTCGTACAGCGTGACGCCCAGCTCCAGCGCCCGCTCCAGGGTGGCGCGGGACTCGTGCGCGTCGGAGGGGCCGTAGGCGAAGCTCATGCCCATGCAGCCGAGGCCCTGCACACCGACCTCGGGTCCGGTGTCACCGAGCCGTACCGTCGCTATGGTGCCGTCGTTCATCGGTTCCTCTTCCCTTCGCGCGAGGGCTGCGCGCGGCCGGCTTCGGCGTAGAAGCTGATCTTCCGGTCGAGCACGGCGAGTGTGTCCCGGAGTTCGGCGATCCGCGCCAGGACGTCCTCGCGGGTCGTCTGCAGCAGTTCGCGGCGCTCTGCGAACGTGCCGTCGCCCGCGCGCACCAGCTCCGCGTACCGCACCATGTCGGCGACCGGCATGCCGGTCAGCCGCAGCTTTCCGACGAGGTCCAGCCAGTCCAGGTCGCGGTTGGTGTAGCGGCGCTGGCCGGTGTGCGAGCGGTCGATGTGGGACATGAGGCCGATCCGCTCGTACCAGCGCAGGGTGTGGGCCGTGAGGCCGGTGAAGGCGACGACCTCGCTGATCGTGTAGCGGTCCTGGCCGTCGGGGCGCGGGTGCCGTCGGGGCGGGGCGGAGCAGATGTCGGTGCGGGTGGGGCCCTCCTCGTGGGCCTCCTCGTGAGCCTCTTCGGTGGCTGCTGCCATGGTCTGCATCACCGTCATGCGCTCCACGCTATGACCTTGGAGTGCACTCCAGGCAAGCGTGGCAAGGGAAAGAGCCGGTCATGAATCGGCAGGACGCGCGGGGTGGGCGCGGCGCCCGGCGGGCCTCGTACGCCGCGGCTGCCGGACGCGCGCGCATGGGGGAACGACTGTACGAGTCGCCGGGGCCCCGCACGGCCCCGCCGAGGACCCCGTCAGCAAGCCGGTGCTGCGAGCGGGATTAGGCTCGGGGCATGTCCTTGCAGAGCTTGGCGTTGATCGACAGCTGGCCGGTGCCCACCGCTGCGGCGGGGGTCGTACGGGCCGACGGTGCCGTGCTGGGGGTGCACGGGCCGGCCGGGCACCGTTTTCCCCTGGCCTCGGTGACCAAGCCGCTGGCCGCGTACGCCGTGCTGGTCGCGTACGAGGAGGGTGCGGTCGAGTTCGACGAGCCCGCCGGGCCGCCCGGGTCGACGGTGCGTCACCTGCTGGCGCACACCTCCGGGCTGGCCTTCGACGAGCACCGGGTCACCGCGCCGCCCGGGGAGCGGCGGCTGTACTCCAACGCCGGGTTCGAGCAGCTCGGCGACCATGTCGCCAAGGCCACGGACATCCCGTTCGCCGAGTACCTGCGGCAGGCGGTGCTGGAGCCGCTGGGCATGACGTCCACGTCCCTCGAGGGCTCCCCCGCCAAGGACGGGGTGTCGACCGTCGAGGACCTGCTGCGGTTCGCCGCCGAGGTGCAGGCGCCACGCCTGCTCGACCCGCTGACCGTCGCCGAGGCGATGAGCGTGCAGTACCCGGGGACGAAGGGCGTCCTGCCCGGGTACGGGCACCAGAACCCCAACGACTGGGGGCTCGGCTTCGAGATCCGCGGCTCCAAGTCCCCGCACTGGACGGGCGGTTCCTCGTCGCCGCGCACCTTCGGGCACTTCGGGCAGTCCGGTACGTTCCTGTGGGTCGACCCGGACGCGGGGCTGGCCTGCGTGGCGCTGGCGGACCGGGCGTTCGGGCCCTGGGCGACCGAGGCGTGGCCGGTGTTCACGGACGCGGTGCTGGCGGAGGCGCGCCGGGGCTGACGGCCGTCAGGTCATCTCCCACATCAGCAGCTCCGCCGGCGTCGCCCCCACCGCCTCCTCGTCCTTCGCGTCCGTGATGCGGGCCGCGTCACCCGGGCCCAGGCGCTCGGCGCCGAGGGCGACCTCGCCGCGCACGACGTGGACGTAGACGTGCGCGGCGTCGGGGACCGCCGTGCGTTCGCCCGGCGCCAGTCGGCGTACGTGCAGCATCGCGCCGGCCTCGGGGAGCGCGTACGGCGTCGCGTCCGCGATGCCGCGCACGATCTCGTACGCCGGGTCGCCGCCCGGCGCGAGCGGGGCCAGCCACATCTGCACGAAGGTCAACGGGCGCTCGCCGTCGTTGCGTTCGACGTGCCGCACGCCGGACGCGGCGCTCAGGCGCTGCACGTCCCCGGTGCGGACGACCGTCTCGTGCCCCGTCGAGTCGCGGTGCGTCAGCTCGCCCTCGACGACCCAGGTGACGATCTCGGTGTGGCTGTGCGGGTGCTCCGCGAAGCCCGCGCCGGGGGCGAGGCGCTCCTCGTTGCAGGCGATCAGGGCGCCGAAACGCAGATTGCCGGGGTCGTAGTGGGGGCCGAAGGAGAAGGCGTGACGGGACTCGATCCCGGCCTCCGGGTCGCCTCCGGGGTAGCGCTCACCGGCGCGCCGCACGTCCATCACACCCACCACCGTAGACCCGCCCGAACCGTCCGAGGACCGGCACACGCACACGGCTCAGAAGCCGAACGAAAGCCCGTGTCGCGGGCGAGGACCGGCGCCGCACACCTCGGTCACGAGCCGGACGGAAGCCTCGCCGCGGCCGCAGGCCCGCACCGGACGCCGCGGGCACGAGCCTGACCGAAGCCCAAGCCCGTGTCGGGGCCCAGGACGGTATCGGCACCCGCCGGACGGACGCCGTGTCGCGGGCGAGGACCGGCGCCGCACACCTCGGTCACGAGCCGGACGGAAGCCTCGCCGCGGCCGCAGGCCCGCACCGGACGCCGCGAGCACGAGCCGAACCGAAGCCCAAGCCCGTGTCGGGGCCCAGGACGGTATCGGCACCCGCCGGACGGACGCCGTGTCGCGGGCGAGGACCGGCGCCGCACACCTCGGTCACGAGCCGGACGGAAGCCTCGCCGCGGCCGCAGGCCCGCACCGGACGCCGCGGGCACGAGCCGGACCGAAGCCCAAGCCCGTGTCGGGGCCCAGGACGGCACTGGCACCAGCCGGACGGACGGCCGTGTCGCGGGCCGGGACCGGCACCGGGTCGCGTCACGACCGGCCGAGCCCCCGTCGGTCCCCCGCGTCGGCGACCGCTCCGCGGCCCCGTCCGATCCCCGCCGGGAACCGTGCCCGCGGCGCCCGGGACCCTCATCCCCACCCGGCGACACGCGCGCGCGTCCGGATAAGGCAGTCTTGTCCCGTGCCCGAACCCGAAACCAGCACCGCCCGTACCGCCCCGCCCGGCGTCCACCCGCACACCGCGACCCTGAAGCGGCTGGAGAGGTCCTCCGGCACTCTCGCCGCCCAGGCCATCGCGCGCATGGACGAGACGCTGCCGTGGTACCGGGCCATGCCACCGGAGAACCGTTCCTGGATCGGGCTGGTCGCGCAGGCCGGTATCGCGGCGTTCACCGAGTGGTTCCGGCACCCGGACGCCCCCCAGGCCATCTCCACCGACGTCTTCGGGACCGCTCCGCGCGAGCTGACCAGGGCGATCACGCTGCGGCAGACCGTGGAGATGGTGCGCACCACCATCGAGGTCATGGAGAGCGCGATCGACGAGGTCGCCGCCCCCGGCGACGAGAGCGTCCTGCGCGAGGCGCTCCTCGTGTACGCGCGGGAGATCGCCTTCGCCACCGCCCAGGTGTACGCCCAGGCCGCCGAGGCACGGGGCGCCTGGGACGCGCGGCTCGAGTCGCTCGTCGTGAACGCCGTGCTGAGCGGCGAGGCCGACGAGGGCGCGGTGTCGCGGGCGGCGGCGCTGGGCTGGAACGCGCCGGAGCATGTGTGCGTGGTGCTGGGAACGGCGCCCGACGGTGACTCCGAGCTGACCGTGGAGGCCATCCGGCGCGCGGCACGGCATGCCAAGCTCCAGGTGCTGACCGGGGTGCTCGGTGACCGGCTCGTCGTCATCGCGGGCGGCAGCGACAATCCGCTCGCCGTCGCGAAGTCGCTGATCGGGCCCTTCGCCGCGGGCCCCGTGGTCGCCGGGCCGATCGTGCCCGACCTGCTGGCCGCGACCCGGTCCGCACAGGCCGCCGCCGCGGGGCTGAAGGCGTGTTCCGCCTGGCAGGACGCGCCGCGGCCGGTGCTGGCGGACGACCTGCTGCCGGAGCGCGCGATCGCCTCGGACCCCAGCGCGCGCGAGCAGTTGGTGGAGGAGATCTACAGACCGCTGGAGGAGGCCGGCTCCGCGCTCCTGGAGACGCTCAGCGTGTATCTCGAACAGGCGAGCAGTCTCGAGGGCGCCGCCCGGATGCTGTTCGTCCATCCCAACACCGTGCGCTACCGGCTTCGACGTGTGACTGACGTCACCGGTTGGTCGCCATCCGATGTACGTTCCGCGTTCACGTTGCGCATCGCGCTGATCCTGGGGCGTCTGGCCGATGGGGATGCGCAGCCCTAGTCTTTTGTCGGGGGCCCACAAAACCCCTTGCCGTTCTTCGTCCTTGTCCCCACGGGCGGCCGTGCCCGTAACCAAGAGAGAGTGTGAGAGTGCTCGTACTCGTCGCTCCCGGCCAGGGCGCTCAGACGCCCGGCTTCCTGACTCCCTGGCTCGAACTGCCCGGTGCCGCCGACCGCGTCGCCGCCTGGTCGGACGCCATCGGACTGGATCTCGCCCACTACGGCACGAAGGCCGACGCGGAGGAGATCCGCGACACGGCCGTGGCGCAGCCGCTGCTCGTCGCCGCCGGGATCCTCTCCGCCACGGCACTCGGTGACATCTCCCCGGGCGCGGTGGCGGGCCACAGCGTCGGTGAGATCACCGCCGCCGCCCTCGCCGGCGTCCTGACCGAAAGCGCCGCGCTGGCCCTCGTGCGCAAGCGGGGTCTGGCCATGGCCGAGGCCGCCGCGATCACCGAGACCGGGATGTCGGCGCTGCTCGGCGGCGACCCCGAGGTGACCGTGCCGCACCTGGAGAAGCTGGGCCTGACCCCGGCGAACGTCAACGGCGCCGGGCAGATCGTGGCCGCCGGCACGCTGGAGCAGCTCGCCGCGCTGAACGAGTACAAGCCCGAGGGCGTGCGCAAGGTCGTCCCGCTGAAGGTCGCCGGCGCCTTCCACACCCGGCACATGGCCCCGGCGGTGGAGAAACTGGCCGCCGCGGCCCGGGAGCTGACGCCCGCCGACCCGAAGGTCGACTACGTCTCGAACAAGGACGGCCGGGCGGTCACCACCGGCGCCGAGATCGTCGAGCGGCTGGTCGGCCAGGTCGCCAACCCGGTCCGCTGGGACCTGTGCATGGAGACCTTCCAGGAGCTCGGCGCGACCGCGCTGCTGGAGGTGTGCCCGGGCGGCACCCTGACCGGGCTCGCCAAGCGCGCCCTGCCCGGCGTGAAGACGCTGGCCCTGAAGACCCCCGACGACCTCGACGCGGCCCGCGAGCTCATCGCCGAGCACGCCTGACGCCCTGCTGACGCCCTAAGGAGCCGACTGCAACATGTCGAAGATCAAGCCCAGCAAGGGCGCCCCGTACGCGCGGATCCTCGGCGTGGGCGGTTACCGGCCCACCCGGGTCGTGCCGAACGAGGTGATCCTCGAGACGATCGACTCGTCGGACGAGTGGATCCGTTCGCGCTCCGGCATCGAGACCCGGCACTGGGCGAGCGACGAGGAGACCGTCGCCGCGATGTCGATCGAGGCGTCCGGCAAGGCGATCGCCGACGCCGGGATCACCGCCGAGCAGATCGGCGCGGTGATCGTCTCGACCGTCACGCACTTCAAGCAGACCCCGGCCGTCGCCACCGAGATCGCCGACAAGCTGGGCACGGCGAAGGCCGCGGCCTTCGACATCTCGGCCGGCTGCGCGGGCTTCGGCTACGGCCTGACCCTCGCCAAGGGCATGATCGTCGAGGGCAGCGCCGAGTACGTCCTCGTCATCGGCGTCGAGCGGCTGAGCGACCTGACGGACCTCGAGGACCGGGCGACGGCCTTCCTGTTCGGCGACGGCGCCGGCGCGGTCGTCGTCGGCCCGTCGAACGAGCCCGCGATCGGCCCCACGGTGTGGGGCTCCGAGGGTGACAAGTCCGAGACCATCAAGCAGACCGTGCCGTGGACGGACTACCGGGCCGGCGAGGTCGAGCGGTTCCCCGCCATCACGCAGGAGGGCCAGGCGGTCTTCCGCTGGGCCGTGTTCGAGATGGCGAAGGTCGCCAAGGAGGCGCTGGACGTCGCCGGACTCGACCCGGCCGACCTGGACGTCTTCATCCCGCACCAGGCCAACGAGCGGATCATCGACTCGATGGTGAAGACACTCAAGCTGCCGGAGTCGGTCACGGTCGCCCGTGACATCCGCACCACCGGCAACACCTCGGCCGCCTCGATTCCGCTCGCGATGGAGCGGCTTCTGGCGACCGGCGAGGCGAAGAGCGGCGACACCGCGCTCGTCATCGGATTCGGGGCGGGTCTCGTCTACGCAGCGACGGTCGTTACTCTCCCCTAGGCACTCCGTGCCGGATCTTGCCGGTCCGGCCCGGAAGCAGCACCGCCACACCCTCTGGAACACTACGAAGGAGCGCCTGACATGGCCGCCACTCAGGAAGAGATCGTCGCCGGTCTCGCGGAGATCGTGAACGAGATCGCCGGGATCCCCACCGAGGACGTCCAGCTGGACAAGTCCTTCACCGACGACCTGGACGTCGACTCGCTGTCCATGGTCGAGGTCGTCGTCGCCGCCGAGGAGCGCTTCGACGTGAAGATCCCCGACGACGACGTCAAGAACCTCAAGACCGTGGGCGACGCGACCGAGTACATCCTCAAGCACCAGTCCTGAGGTCCCCTGGGCCGGGTGCTTCCGGCCCCGCCACCCGGCGGTGGCGCCGCTGAATCCTCGTATCCGTTGGAGAAAGAATTCCCGTGAGCCCGACCAATCGCACCGTGGTCGTCACCGGTATCGGCGCAACCACACCGCTGGGTGGCGACGCAGCCTCTACCTGGGAGGGCCTGGTCGCCGGACGATCCGGCGTCAAGCCCCTGGAGCAGGAGTGGGCCGCCGACCAGGCGGTCAGGATCGCCGCGCCGGTCGCGGTGGAGCCTTCCGAGATCATCCCCCGGCCGCAGGCCCGCCGCCTCGACCGCTCGGCGCAGTTCGCGCTGATCGCCGCGCAGGAGGCCTGGGCCGACGCCGGTTTCACCGCCAAGGCCGGTGAGGGCGCCGAGATCGACCCGGACCGGCTCGGCGCGGTCATCGCCTCCGGCATCGGCGGTGTCACGACCCTCCTCGACCAGTACGACGTGCTCAAGGAGAAGGGCGTACGCCGCGTCTCCCCGCACACCGTGCCCATGCTGATGCCGAACAGCCCCTCCGCGAACGTGGGTCTGGCGGTGGGCGCCCGGGCGGGCGTGCACACCCCGGTCTCCGCGTGCGCGTCGGGCGCCGAGGCCATCGGCTACGCCATCGAGATGATCCGCTCGGGCCGCGCCGACGTCGTCGTCGCCGGTGGCACGGAGGCGGCGATCCACCCGCTGCCGATCGCCGCGTTCGGCAACATGATGGCGATGTCCAAGAACAACGACGACCCGCAGGGCGCCTCGCGTCCCTACGACGTCGACCGCGACGGCTTCGTGCTCGGCGAGGGCGCCGGTGTCATCGTCCTGGAGTCCGCGGAGCACGCCGCGAAGCGCGGGGCGCGGGTGTACGCCGAGGCGGTCGGGCAGGGCATCTCCGCCGACAGCCACGACATCGTGCAGCCGGAGCCGGCAGGACGCGGCATCAGCCACGCCCTGCAGAACCTGCTGGAGCGGACCGACCTGGACCCGGCGGAGATCGTGCACGTCAACGCGCACGCTACGTCGACGCCGGCCGGTGACATCGCCGAGCTGAAGGCGCTGCGGAAGGTGTTCGGCGACGACGCCGACCACATGGCGGTGTCCGCGACGAAGTCGATGACCGGGCACCTGCTGGGTGGTGCGGGCGGTGTCGAGACGGTCGCGACCGTGCTCGCGCTGTACCACCGGGTGGCTCCGCCGACCATCAACGTCGAGAACCTCGACCCCGAGGCCGAGGCGAACGCCGACGTGGTGCGGGGCGAGGCGCGCAAGCTGCCCGTCGAGGGCCGTATCGCCGCGCTCAACGACTCGTTCGGCTTCGGTGGGCACAACGTGGTGCTGGCGTTCCGGACGGTTTGATGCCGTTTGCCTTACGGCGATGGCCCGAACCCCCTGAGGGGGTTCGGGCCATCGCCGTTTCGGTGTGTGTCGTCGCCTCAGGAGCGGTCAGACGACCTGGTGGAGCCAGCGGACCGGGGCTCCCTCGCCCGCGTACCTGAACGGTTCCAGTTCGTCGTCCCACGGCTTGCCCAGGAGCTTGGCGATCTCGGCCTCCAGGTCCGTCTCGCCCTGCTGGGCGCGGACCAGGGCCGCGCGCAGGCGGTCCTCGGGGATCAGGATGTCGCCGTGGATGCCGGTGACGGCGTGGAAGATGCCGAGGTCGGGGGTGCAGCTGTAGCGCTCGCCCTCGGCGGTGGGGCAGGGTTCGGCGGTGACCTCGAAGCGGAGGAGGTGCCAGCCGCGCAGCGCGGAGGCCAGCTTCGACGCCGTGCCGGGCTCGCCCTGCCAGGAGAACTCCGACCGCCAGGTGCCGGGCGCGGCCGGCTGCCGGATCCAGTCGAGGTTGACGCGCGTGCCGAGCACGCCGGCGACGGCCCACTCGACGTGCGGGCACAGCGCGCGCGGCGCGGAGTGCACGTACAGGACTCCACGTGTCGTCACCGGGACCTCCGGGCAGAGCGGGCGTGTTGCGGCTGGCTGGGCGGCGGTGGCCGGTCGGCCACACTGATGGCGAGGCTACCGTGCGGTGGCGCAAGGAGTGTGACGTACCGTCGGTCCCAGTGCCCGGAAACCGCCGCCATTCACCCAGGGGGACGCTTGTACGGGCGTGACCCGTTGCACAGCGCGCGGCCGGGAACCTTCACGCGTTGTATGGAGAGGGCCGACGAGAGCGAGGGGGCCGACAGACGATGCGCAAGAGCGGACAGCGGGTGCGGACCGCGGTGGCCGTGCTCACGGCGGCCGTGTTCGGACTGACCGGATGCGACGCCCTGGGCGGCGACGCGCCGGACGAGGCCGGCCTGGGCCGGCAGCGGGCCGAGGGTCCGGCGGTCTTGTGGGACCGCAGTCCCGCCTCGATCGTCGCCGTCGGTGACTCCATCACCCGCGGGTTCGACGCCTGCGGGGTGCTGGTGGACTGCCCGCAGGTGTCCTGGGCGACCGGCAGCAGCCCCGAGGTGAACAGTCTCGCCGTGCGGCTGCTGGGCGCGCGGGCCACCACCCACAGCTGGAACGTCGCGGTGAGCGGGACGGCGATGGCGGACCTCCCGGCGCAGATGGAGCGTGCGGCGGCGCGTGGGCCGGAGCTCGTGACGGTGATGACGGGCGCGAACGACGCCTGCCGGTCCTCGGTCTCGGCGATGACGCCGGTGGACGACTTCCGGGCCGACTTCAAGGACGCGATGCGCACGCTGCGTCAGACCCTGCCCAAGGCTCAGGTGTACGTGGCGAGCATTCCGAACCTGATGCGGCTGTGGTCCGAGGGCCGTACGAACCCGCTGGGCAAGCAGGTGTGGAAGCTGGGGATCTGCCCGTCCATGCTGGGCGACGCCGACGCCCTGGACGCGGCGGCCAACCAGCGGCGCGCGACGGTGCAGCAGCGGGTGATGGACTACAACTCCGCACTGGCGGAGGTCTGCGGCGCGGACGAGTACTGCCGGTACGACGGCGGGGCGGTGTTCGACTACCGCTTCGGCACGGCGCAGTTGAGCCCGTGGGACTGGTTCCATCCGAGCAAGAACGGTCAGGCACGGCTGGCGGAGATCGCCTTTCGGAGGATCACCGCCGAAAAGCCTTAAGGTTCCGCTCATGAGCGAACACTTCGGCACACTTCCCGACGGCACGGCCGTGCACCGCTGGACCCTCGAACGCGCCGGCGTCCGGGTGCGGATCCTCTCCTACGGCGGGATCGTACAGTCCGTCGAGGTGCCGGGACGGGACGGCCGGACCGAGGACGTGGTGCTGGGGTTCGCCGAACTGGACGGGTATCTGACGCACCCGGAGCCGTACCTCGGCGCCCTGATCGGGCGGTACGCCAACCGGATCGCGGGCGGCCGCTTCCCGCTCGACGGGCGGACGTACGCGCTCGCGCCCAACGACGGGCCGAATTCGCTGCACGGCGGTGAGCGCGGCTTCGACAAGCGGGTCTGGGAGGTGACGCCGGTCGAGCACGGCGTCCGGCTCACCCGGGTCGGCCCGCACGGCGAGGAGGGCTTCCCGGGGCGGCTGGAGGTCTCGGCGACCTACCGTCTCGACCCGGGCGGCGCGCTGCGGATCGCGTACGAGGCGGTCACCGACGCGCCGACCGTGGTCAACCTGACGAACCACTCGTACTGGAACCTGAGCGGTTCCGGCAACGCGGGCGGGCACGAGCTGCGGATCGCCGCCGGGCGGTACACGCCGGTGGACGACGTGCTGATCCCGACCGGGACCGCTCCCGTCGAGGGCACCCGGTTCGACTTCCGGACGGCCCGCAAGACCGGCTCCGGGTACGACCACAACTTCGTCCTCGACAAGGGCGTGACCGCGACGCCGGTCGAGGTCGCGGAGCTGTCCGACCCCGGGTCCGGGCGGGTGCTGACGGTGGCGACGACCGAGCCGGGGCTCCAGTTGTACACCGGCGAGCACCTGAGCGGGCCCTGGGCACCCGGGGACGGCATCGCGCTGGAGACGCAGCACTTCCCCGACTCGCCGAACCGGCCGGAGTTCCCGAGCACCGTGCTGCGGCCGGGCGAGGTGTTCCGCTCGGAGACGGTGTACGGCTTCTCGACGCGCTGAGCCGTCACGGCGATCCCTTGAGCCCCGGCCCGGATGTCAGGTCCCGGACCGGGGCTGCTCGGTGGGACGCATCGCCCTGGTTCAGACCGTAGTCGTCAACGTGATCCTGCGGTCGGCGATCGAGCGACCCACCTGAATCTCGTACGAACCCTTCACAAACGACCACGAGTTGGTCATCTCGTCCCAGATTTCGAACGCCCGGCGCGGGAGTTCGACGACGGCCTCCGCGCTCTCCCCCGGCCCCGCCTCGACGCCCGCGAAGCCGGCCAGCCGGCGCGCCGGGCGCTCCGGGTCCGGCTCGGCCGGGGCGACGTAGAGCTGCACGACCTCGCGGCCGGGGCGCCCGCCGGTGTTGCGGACGCGCACCTTCACCGTCGTCCCGTCCGTCTCGACGGACTCGTAGGACCAGTCGGTGTAGCCGAGGCCGTGGCCGAAGGGGTACGTCGGCCTTCTGCCCTCCTTCTCCCAGGCGCGGTAGCCGATGAAGACGCCCTCGCGGTAGGCCAGTTCGCCGTCGGCGGGGACGACCTGGGTGACCGGGGCGTCCGCCAGCGGGCCCCAGGTGGTCGGCAGGCGGCCGCCCGGCTCGTGCGTCCCCGTCAGCACGTCGGCGAGGGCGGCGCCGCCCTCCTGGCCGGGGAACCAGGTCAGCAGTACCGCCGCGACCTCCTCGCGCCAGGGCAGCTCCACCGGGGAGCCGGCGTTGACGACCACGACCGTGTTCGGGTTGGCGGCGGCGACGGCGCGCACCAGGTCGTCCTGGCGGCCGGGCAGGCGCAGGTCGGTGCGGTCGAAACCCTCGGACTCGACGCGTTCGGTGGTGGCGACCACGACGACGGCCGTGTCGGCGGCGCGGGCCGCCTCGACGGCCTCGGCGATCAGCTCGTCGGGGTCACGCTGCGGTCCCTGGTGGGCGAGCGCGAAGCCGACGACCCGCAGCGGGACGTCCTCGGGGAGGTCGACGACGTGGGTCAGGGAGACCTCGACCGGCTCACCCGCGGTGAGTGCGGCCCGGGCGCGGGGCACGGGGGCGCCGAGGAAGGACGCGAAGGGGTCGTCCTTGGCGGGGCGCTGGACGTCGTCGTAGTACGTGGTGCCGTCGACGGTGAGGGTGAAGGCACCCGTGCCCTTGATGCCGAAGGTGTGCGGGCCGGTGTCGCGGGGGGTGAAGGTGCCGGTCAGTTCGACGGTGTGCAGGCGGTCGTGATCGACGCCGTCGGGCAGGTCGTCGCCCAGCCACTGGATCTGGCCGTTCGGGACGGAGGCCGTGCCGATGATCGCGCCGTCCGCGTCGCGGCAGACCGCGCGCAGGACGAAGCCCCGGTCGGCGACGCCCGGTTCGGTGGTGGGGTCGGCGCCGACGGCGTAGGTGACGGAGCCCTCGGGGAGGGCGGCGGTGAGGCCGTCGAGCGGGGAGACGACGCGGTCGGGGAAGACGGTGGCCGAGCCGCCGCCGAGGACACGGGCGTCGCGGGCGGCGGCGCCGACGAGGGCGACCGTGCCCGGCCGCAGCGGCAGCGCGCCCTCGTTGCGGACCAGGACGAAGGAGCGGCGGGCGATCTCGCGGGCCAGGGCCGCGCCGTCGACCGGCGCGGGGAGCTCGGTGACGGCCGGCTCGGCGCCGTCCAGGACGCCGACGCGGGCGGCGAGGCGCAGGACGTTGCGCACGGCGTCGTCGACCCTGGCCTCGTCGGTCCTGCCGTCCCGTACGGCCTGCGCGAGGGCCTCGCCGTAGACGGTCCGCGGGCCGGGCATCGCCACGTCGAGACCGCCCTCGATGGCGCCGGTGGTGGAGCGGGCCGCGGTCCAGTCGGAGACGTTGACGCCGTCGAAGCCCCACTGGCCGCGCAGGATCTCGTTCACGAGGTGGTGGTGCTCGGTCATCGTCGTGCCGTTGACCGAGTTGTAGGCGGTCATGACGCCCCAGGGGCGGGCGTTCTCGACGATCGCCTCGAAGGGGGCGAGGTAGAGCTCGCGCAGCGCCCGTTCGGAGATCAGGTTGTTGACCGTGAAGCGGTCGGTCTCCGCGTCGTTGGCGACGAAGTGCTTGACGGTGGTGGCGACGCCGCCGGACTGCACGCCCTGGACGTACCCCGCGCCGATCCGGCCGGTGAGGCAGGGGTCCTCGCTGTAGGCCTCGAAGTGGCGGCCGCCGAGCGGGGAGCGGTGCAGGTTGACCGTGGGCGCGAGCAGTACGTGGACGCCCTTGCGGCGGGCCTCCTGGGCGAGCAGGACGCCGGCGCGGCGGGCCAGGGCGGGGTCCCAGGTCGCGGCGAGGGCGGTGGGCGAGGGCAGGGCGACGGAGGGGTCCTCGGCGGTCCAGCGCACGCCGCGTACGCCGATCGGGCCGTCGGACATGACCAGGGAGCCGAGGCCGATCTCGGGGAGGGCGGGCAGGGTCCAGGTGTCCTGGCCGGCCAGGAGGCGGGTCTTGGCGTCCAGGTCCAGCGTGCGCAGGGCGGCCTCGACGGCCGCCTCGCGAACCCGGTCGGCCGGGGTGGTGCGCGGGGATCCCGCCATGGGGTGTCTCCTCGTCGACGTCCGTACGGTGTCCCCATCGTGCATCGGCCACCTGGCGACCGGTAGGTTTCGTTATCTCTCCGTTATCCGCTGGTGGGCGGATGCCGTACGGTGACGCCATGAGCGGGCGGGTCAGGAGCGAGGAGCGGCGGGCCGAGATAGTCCGGGCCGCCCTGGAGGTGATCGCCGAGCGCGGGTACCGGGGCGCGAGCCTGGCCGCGGTGGCCGAGCGGGTGGGGCTGACCCAGCAGGGGCTGCTGCACTACTTCCCGACCAAGGACGCGCTGCTGGTCGCCGTGCTCAAGGAACGGGACCAGTGGGACGCGATGCCGGACACCCGGTGGCGGGTCGACCTGCTCACGGCGCTGGTCGAGTACAACGCGATGCGTCCCGGCGTCGTCCAGACCTTCTCCGCGCTGCTCGGCGAGAGCGTCACGGAGGGGCATCCGGCGCGGGACTACTTCACCGAGCGCTACCGGCGGGTCCGCGACAGCATGGCGGCCGTCCTGCGCACCGAGTACGGCGACCGCCTCCCGAACGGCCTCACACCGGAACGCACCGCGCCCCTGCTGGTGGCGGTGATGGACGGGCTGCAGTACCAGTGGCTGCTGGACCCCGAGTCGGTGGACATGCCGGGTGCCTTCCGGGACTTCCTGACGCTGCTGGGCGAGAACTGACCCCCGTCTGAGTACGGGTACTCAGGTGCTCGCCCGGCCCGCGCGCGACCATGCCCGTATGAGGTGGAGGAACACGCTCGCGGTGCTCGGGCTGCTGCCCCTCAACACCCTGCTGGTCGGGTACGGGTGGCTGGCGGCCGGCATGACGGCGTGGGCGGCGGGCTTCGGCCCGGAGCCGTACCGGCCGCCGATGGCGGAACTCGGCGCGGCCTGCGGCGGGGTGGCGCTGATCGGCGTCGTGCTGTGGTGGGCCGGACTGCGGCGGGCCGCGGCCTTCCAGGCGGTTCCGCTGCTCGCGCTCCTCGCGTTGATGCTCGGCTGAAACCCGCAGCCCTGGCATCCCCCGGGTCACACACCATGGCGCGGCCCACTTCCGTCACGGGATACTGCGGCCGTTCCCGCTCCCCACTGCGACGGAAGGACCCAACTCCTGTGAAAGCTCTACGTGTTGGCACCGGTGCACTCGGGCTCGTCCTCATGGCCGGGCTCGCCGCCCCCGCCACCGCCACCGCGTCGGCGGAACCCGTGGTCACCGTCGAGGAACAACGGCTGGAGCGGGCCGTGCCGCAGGAGATCCTGCGGCGGTCCGGATTCGACGCGGTGGCACCGGAGTTCGCCGAGGTGCTGGGCGCGGCCCGCTCCTACGCGCAGGCGCACAGGATCGTCGTACGGCAGGGCTCGGCGCTGTGGCGGCGGGCGGTGGACCGGGCGCAGGGGCGGGCGCCCGTCGAGGGGGACCTCAGCCGGGACGACGACCGTCCCCTGTACTGGGCGCGGTTGGGAATGACACGTGAACTGCGTTCCTGGCAACCGCAGTTCGGGCTCGACGAACGCGGCCGGGCCGCTCTGCTGGACGCGCTGGAGCGGACCTCGCGCGGGCAGGACGACATCCGCCACCCGGGCCGCGGCTCGGGCGTGAAGCGGATCCTGGTCACCGGGTTCGACCCGTTCACCCTGGACCGGGACGTGCGGATCTCCAACCCCTCCGGCGCCACCGCGCTCGCGCTCGACGGCACGGTGATCCGGACGGCGGACGGGCCGGCGCGGGTGGAGACCGCCGTGTTCCCGGTGCGGTGGCGGGACTTCGCGGACGGGACGGTGGAGCGGACGCTGCGGCCGTACCTGCCGCGGGTCGACCTCTTCGCGACCGTCAGCCAGGGCCGGGTCGGGCGGTTCGACGTCGAGCGGACCAACGGGGCCTGGCGGGGCGGCTTCGCGGACAACGAGAACGTCGGCCGGACGGAGACCATCCCGGTCGCCGACCCGGCGTCGCAGCCGCAGTGGACGTCGACGACGCTGCCGTACGAGCGGATCGTGGCCGCCGGGACCGGCCGCTTCCCGGTGTACGACAACACCACCGTCACGGAGATCCCGGCGGGCGGCACCCAGGCCGTCGTCCGGCCGGACGGGCCGACGCCCGGGTCGACGGCACGCGCCGGGGGCGGCGGGGACTACCTCTCCAACGAGATCGCCTACCGGGCGACGCTGCTGCGCGACCGGCTGGGACTGCACGACACCCTGCCCGGCGGGCATGTGCACACGCCCGTCCTCCAGTTCGGCGCGGGCAACACCACCGAGGTCACCGACCCGGAGTTCGTCCGCAACCGGCTGGACATCATCGCGCAGGTGCGGGCCATCCTCACGGTCGCCGCGGAGGCCGGCGCGAGGCAGCGAACGGGAGACTGACGCCCGGGGCGCCCGGGGCGTCGCCGACGGGGACGGGAACGGGGCATCGTGTACGTGACGCCGGGGCGGTCACGCCAGGACGGTGATGACGGTGACGGCGGGTGTCCCGGTCATCGGGTGATCTTCCGCTCCCCGGCGTCGTCCCCGGCGTCCAGGACGCTTTCCTCGCCGCGCAGTTCACGGGCCAGCAGCGTGGCGCCGGCGACCGCTCCCGGCATCAGGAGGACGGCGACGAAGGGGACGAGGAAGGCGAGGGCGAGGGGGGTGCCGAAGCCCCAGATCAGCGTCCTGCGGGAGCGCAGCAGGGGGAGCCGCTCACGGAGTTCCACGCCCCGGCGCTGCAGCGCGACGGAGGTGAGCTCCTGAGTGAGGAAGAACCCGGTGACGAAGAAGCCGAGCACCGGCACGACCGTCTGGCCGACCACCGGGACGAAGCCGAGGGCGAAGAGCAGGACGCCCCACACGGCGGCGCGGGCCAGGATCCGCAGGCTGTCGCGGGCCGAGATCCACAGCTCCTGATGGAGAGGCAGATCGGAGACGGGCGCCGTGCCGTCCGGGGAGACGTCACGGTCGACCGACTCGGACAGGGCCTCGTAGAAGGGCTGGCCGATCAGCAGCGTCACCGCCGTGAAGGTGAGGACGGCCAGGAGCAGCGCCAGGGCGAACAGGACGGCCGTGAGGAAGCCGCGGAACAGGCCGAGCCAGGGGCCCGACCAGTCGTCGGCGAAGGGGGTCGACCAGGCGACGAAGTCCTCGCCCCACACCGCCAGCGCCACCAGGGCGCCGGCGTAGAGAACGAGGGTGATCAGGCCCGGGAGCAGCCCGAAGCCGTACTGCTTGCCGTGCCGGGCCACCCAGCGCTGGCCCTTCAGGAGATAGCTGAAACCCACCCCGAGATCGCGCATGGGGGAACCCTATCGGGGCGTCCTCCGCGAGCGGTCACGCCGATGTAACGGCCCGTACGGCCCCCAGGGCCCCGTCGCGTGGATCACGCCGGCGACGCGATCCGCACCACAGGCCCCGGCCCCGCCGTGCGCCATACGGGGCATCGGCGGTCATCGGCGACACCAAGGCCCCCTTGTTGCGGTTGAGTCGAACAGGTACACCTCGCCGTACCGATCTCAGGAACCCGGAGGAGGTACGCGTGCGCTCCACGAGAACGACCTCTGCGAGACCCGTCCTGACGGCCGCCCTCACCCTCACCCTCGGCCTCACCACGGCCGCCTCTCTCCTGCCGGCCGCCCCCGCCCGGGCGGGCACGGACCCCGGCCCCGTCACCCGGGCCGAGGCGGAGGGCCCCGCTCTCGACCACCGCCCCGCCCGGTCCCCGGCGAGCACCACCCGCCGGGCGCTCACCGCGCCCGCCGCCGAACTCGCGGACGCCTCCCGCGGTTACCCGCGCGAGCAGCACCTCGCCGAGGACCCCGTGAACCCGGCCGACAAGTCCCTGAAGCTGGGCCTCACCCCGTACCACGCCATCGCGCCGAAGCTGAACGCCCTGCAACGCCTCGGCGACCGGGTGAGCGTCGAGGTCGCGGGTCACTCGGCCGGCGGCCACCGGCTCCATCTCGTCACCGTCACCGCCCCGGAGACGGCCCGTCAGGCCGGCGAGCAGGCCCGGATGCGCGAACTGGTGGAGAACGCGCCCGCGGTGGCCGCGCGGGACCCGCGGGTCAAGGCCGCCTACAAGACGCCCGTGTTCGTCAACAGCAACATCCACGGCAACGAGTGGGAGGGCACCGACGCCTCCCTGAAGCTCATCGAGCGCCTCGCCACCGCGAACGACGCCCGCACCAGGGACCTGCTCGCGCACAGCCGCCTGTACTTCAACATCACCGCCAACCCGGACGGCCGTATCGCCGGGACCCGGGCGAACGCGAGCGGGTTCGACCTCAACCGGGACTTCGTCACCGCCTCCCAGCCCGAGGCGCGGGCGATGCGGCAGATCGTGGTCGACAAGCAGCCGGCCGTCCTGCTCGACCTGCACGGCTACGTCAACGGCACGCTCATCGAGCCCACCACCCCGCCGCACGGCGAGAACTACGAGTACGACCTCTTCCTGAAGCACACCTACGCCAACGCCCTCCGTATGGAGGCCGCCGTCAACGGCCTCGGACACACGCCCGGAAAGGACGGCGTCGAGCCCGCGCAGATCCCGTTCCGGGACCAGGAGGAGGGCTGGGACGACTGGCCGCCCATCTTCACTCCGCAGTACGCCGCCTTCCACGGCGCGGTCGCCGCGCACACCGTCGAGATCCCGCTCCGGGTGAACAACAGCGCCTACGACACCCTGCCGGAGGGCGAACTGCGCCGCCGGGCCGCGATCAACGTGGCCGTCGCGGGCGCCGCGATCGAGGCGACCCTGGACTACGTGCGCACCGAGCGCCGGTCACTGGTCGCCGACCAGATCGAGGTCTTCCGGCGCGGCGCCGCCGGGGAGGCGCAGGTGCCGGTGGCCGAGGAGACCGTCCCCGGCGTGCCCGGCATCGGCCCCGAGGACGTCTACACGACCACCTTCCCGCGCGCGTACGTCATTCCGGCGGGCGGCGCCCAGCGCTCCCCCACCGCCGCCGCCCGCCTGGTCGACCACCTGCTCGCCAACGACGTCCGCGTCGGCCGGGCGGTCCACGACGTCCGGCTCTCGGGCCGGTGGTACGCCAAGGGCTCGTACGTCGTCGACATGCGCCAGCCCAAGCGCGGGCTCGCGAACGTACTGCTGGCCGACGGGCGGGACATCAGCGACAAGGTGTCGGTGATGTACGACATCTCCGGCTGGAGCCTCGGCCGGCTCTGGGGCGCCACGGTCGAGCCGGTGCGTCAGCTGTCTCCCGTCCCGCTGAGCCCGGTGCGCGAGGCCGCGCCCGTGGCCCACGTGGCCCCGAGCGGCGACCTCCGGCTGCGCCTGGACGACCCGCGCGAGGTGGCGGCCGTCAACTCCCTGCTCGCCCAGGGCGTACCGGTCCGGCAGGCGGCCGACGGCAGCGCGCTCGTGCCGGGTTCGGCGCGGCGGCAGGCGACGGCCGCGGCCCGGACGTACGACGTCGCCTTCGACGCCGCCCGGCCGACCGGCGGCACCCCGCTGACACGGGTGCGGGTGGCCGCCGCCGTCACGTCGGGTGAGCTGTTCGCGCTGCGGGAGATGGGCTTCGAGGTGACGCCGGTGTCCACCGCGGTGCTGAACGCCGGCTTCGACTGGTCGGGGGTGGAGGTGCTGTTCGTGTCGGCGGGGCTGGCGTACGACGACCTGAACCCGGCCGCGCGCAGGGCACTCGACGACTTCCTCGACGGTCACGGGCTGGTGGGGCGCGGGGCGGCCGGGGCGGCGCTCAACGCCGACGCCGGGCTGCTGCCGGTCAAGCCCGTCGAGGGCAACGGGGACGCCAACGGGGTGGTGCGGGTGGTGAACGCGGGCGGCGGGATCACCGCCGGCGCGCCGGAGCACTCCTTCGTGTACGCGCCCCTGTGGTTCACGGACCTCGGGCGCGGGGTGCGGGTGGAGCAGTCGTACGCCGTCGGCGATCCGCTGGTGTCCGGGCACTGGCGGGCGCTGCCGGACGGCACCGGCGGGCCCGCCGCCGCGGCCGGGCGGGCGTCGGTGGTCAGCGGCCCGCACGCGGTGCTCTTCGGCACGGAACCACTCTTCCGTGATCACCCCAAGGGGGTATTCGCTCAGGTGGGGCGGGCATTGTTCACCTTGGCGCCCAGGTAGACCACGGCCGTACCACGGCTGGAGCACGGCACTCACGCGAACAGCGGACGGCCGAGGAGGCAGAGGAGATCGGATGACGCAGGAAGTCCACGGCACCGTCGCCGACGGCTACGAGGAGGTGCGCACGGAGTTCGCCGCGTTCGTGGCGCGGGAGCGGGCGGACTACGAGGGACAGGTGTGCGCCTACGTGCGGGGGCGGCGGGTCGTCGACCTGTGGGCGGGTCCGGACGGCGTCTCGGCCGGGTCGCTGTACGGCGTCTTCTCGTCCACCAAGGGCGCCGCCCACCTCGTCGTCGCGCTCCTCGTCCAGGACGGCACGCTCGAACTGGACCGCAAGGTGACGTACTACTGGCCGGAGTTCGCCGCCGAGGGCAAGGGCGCGCTGACCCTGCGCGAGCTGCTCACGCACCGGGCGGGGCTGATCGGGCTCGACTCCGGGTTCACCGAGGAGGAGCTGGCGGACGACCGGGTGATCTCCGAACGGCTCGCGGACCAGCGGCCGTTCTGGCGGCCCGGCTCGGCGTTCGGCTATCACGCACTGGTGCTCGGCGCGCTCGCCGGTGAGGTGGTGCGGCGGGCCACGGGCCGGACCCTCCAGGAGGTGTACGAGGAGCGGGTGCGCGCCCCCTACGGGCTGGACTTCTACCTCGGGCTGCCCGACGCCGAGGAGGTCCGCTTCCGGTCCGTGCAGCCGATGCTGCCGACGCCCGAGCAGCAGGCGGGCCTGGACGCCCGGCCGACGGGACCGCACACGCTCACTTCGATCGCGTTCAACGCGCACGTGGGCGGGGCGGGCGAGCTGGTGGACCACGCCAACTCCCGCCTGGTCCGCGCCAAGGGCCCGGCCTCGGCGGGCGGCGTGGCCGCCGCGCGCGGGCTCGCCGGGATGTACGCGGCGGCGATCAGCGAGGTGGCCGGCCGGCCGCCGCTGCTGAAGCCGGACACGGTCGCCGAGGTCGGTCAGATCCACTCCGTGGGGTACGACCTGGTGGCCCGGGCGCACAAGGTGTACGGGCTCGGCTTCCAGGCGACGGCCGAGAACTGGTATCCGTTCCTGGGCGCGGGCGCCTTCGGGCACAGCGGAGCGGGCGGCGCGCAGGCCTTCGCGGATCCGCGCAGCGGGCTGGCGTACGGGTACACGCGGCGGCGCTGCGCGTTCCCGGGCGGGGCGGCGCCGGAGAACGAGCGGTTCGTGCGGGCGGTGCACCGGGCCGCTCTGGCCTGACGCACGGGCGAAGGCCGCACCCCACGTCCAGGGGTGCGGCCTTCGTCGTACGCAACGAGTGCCGTCAGACGAGCGTCACGGTGATGTTGCCGCGGGTCGCCTTCGAGTAGGGGCAGACCTGGTGGGCCTTCTCGACGAGCGCCTTGGCGGTGGCCTCGTCGACGCCCGGTATGTCCGCCGAGATCTCGACGACGATGCCGAAGCCGTCGTCGTTCCTGCCGATGCCGACCTTCGCGGTGACGGTCGAGCCGGAGACGTCGGCGTTCTGCTGCCGGGCGACGACGCCCAGGGCGCCCTGGAAGCAGGCGCTGTAAGCGGCGGCGAACAGCTGCTCCGGGTTGGTGCCGGCGCCGCTGCCGCCCATCTCCTTCGGCGGGTTGACGACGACGTCGAGCTTGCCGTCGTCGGTGGCGACCCGGCCGTCACGGCCGTTCTCGGCGGTGGCGACGGCGGTGTAGAGGACGTCGGACTGCTGGATGGGCATGCGGTTGTCTCCTCCTCGGTCCGCCACGACTCGCGCCCACGATCGACGGCGGCTTTCGGAAAGAAGTTACCGTGTGGCGGAAAACCGTGGAAGGTTACAGCTTGACGAGCATCTTGCCGGTGTTGTCGCCGCGCAGGACGCCGAGGAAGGCCTCCAGGTTGTTCTCGATGCCCTCGACGACGGTCTCGCCGTACTTCAGGGCGCCCGAGGCGACCCAGGGACCGACCTCCTGGACGAACTGCGGCTGGAGGTCGTAGTGGTCGCCGACCAGGAAGCCCTCGATGCGGCCGCGGGTCTGGATGAGGCGGGCGAGGTTCCTCGGGCCGGGCGCGGGCTCGGTGTTGTTGTAGACGGAGATCATGCCGCACACGGCGATGCGGCCGCCCCGGTTGAGGGAGCCGATGGCCGCCTCCAGGTGGTCGCCCCCGACGTTGTCGAAGTAGACGTCGATCCCGTCCGGCGCGGCGGTGCGCAGCTGTTCGCTCACCGGCCCGGCCTTGTAGTTGAAGGCGGCGTCGAAGCCGTACTCCTCGACGAGCAGCCGGACCTTCTCGTCCGACCCGGCGGAGCCGACGACCCGGGAGGCGCCCTTGAGCTTCGCGATCTGCCCCACCTGACTGCCGACGGCGCCGGCGGCCCCGGAGACGAACACCGCGTCGCCCTCCTTGAAGGCGGCGGTGCGCAGCAGGCCGGCGTAGGCGGTGAGCCCGGTCATGCCCAGGACGCCGAGGTACGTCGACAGGGGCGCGGCCTGCGGGTCGACCTTCACGGCATTCGCGGCGTCGACGGCGGCGTACTCGCGCCAGCCGAAGAAGTGCAGGACGTGGTCGCCCACCGACAGGCCCTCGGCGTGGGAGGCGACGACCTCGCCGACGGCGCCGCCCTGCATGACCTTGCCCAGCTCGTAAGGAGCGACGTAGGACTTGGCGGCGCTCATGCGCCCGCGCATGTAGGGGTCGACGGAGACGTACCGGTTCCGCACCAGCACCTGACCCTCGCCGGGCGTCGGCACCGGGGCCTCGACCAAGGCGAAGTTCTCGGGCTCGGGCCAGCCGACGGGGCGGCTGAGGAGGTGCCATTCGCGGTGGACGTCGGGCAGGGCGGGGGTGTCGGTCATGGGGCGCCTTTCCTCGTTCTCGGGCCGGGCGGGACGCGGATCGCGCCGGGCAGGATGCGGGCAGATACTTCAGCACCTGAAACAACGATGCGCTTGAACATTTCATGCTGTCAAGTAACGGGGTACCCTGGAGAGCATGGCCACACCCCGTACCACCCGCCCTGACGCGCTGACCCTGGAGGTCGTCGACCTGATCGGCTCGGTCGTGGCCCGCTACCACGAGGAGTACGAGGAGGCGGCGGCGGAACACGCGCTGACCGGCGCCCAGGCGAGGCTGCTCAGCCTGCTCTCCCTCGAGCCGCTCCCCATGCGCAAGCTGGCCCACAAGCTCAAGTGCGAGCCGTCGAACGTCACGGGCATCGTCGACCGCCTGGAGTCCCGGGGCCTGGCCGAGCGCCGCCCGGACCCGGCCGACCGGCGGGTGAAGCTGGCGGCGGCGACGGACGAGGGCCGCCGGGTGGCCCGCAGCCTGCGCGAGTCCCTGCGCTTCGCCCGGGAGCCGCTGGCGGGGCTGAGCGAGCGGGAACGACTGACGCTGCGGGACCTGTTGCGGCGGATGGTGGACGTGGAGGGCGACGCGGAGGACCAGGGACCGCGGTGACGCCGTTACGAGCCGGAGGACACTCCCTGACCGCCCCTCCACACCGGGTCGAGCCGAACGACGGGCCGTGACCGCCCCTCCACACCGGGTCGAGCCGAACGACGGGCCGTGACCGCCCCTCCACACCGGGTCGAGCCGAACGACGGGCCGTGACCGCCCCTCCACACCGAGGCGGGCCGAACGACAGGCCCTGACCGGCCGCCCGGCCCGCCCGCACCGTTCATCCGCGACCCCCCTCCGGGCGCCCCGCGCGCAATGAGCCGCGCCCCCTCCGGGCGCCCCGCGCGCAGTGAGCCGCGCCCCCCTCCGGGCGCCCCGCGCGCAGTGAGCCGCGACCGCCCTCCCGCCGCCCCGCACACCGTCGGCCGCGACCACCTCCGGACCGCCCCGCACACCGTCAGCCGGTCACCAGTAGTTCCGTCCAGTCGCGGGCGACGCGGTGCAGGGAGAACTGTTCGCGCACCTGGGTGCGGGCCAGGTGACCGGCCTCTCGCCAGCCCTCCTCGTCCAGTTCGGCGAGGGCGTCCGCCATCTTCTCCGGGTCCTGGTGGATCCACCGCCGGTCGTAGATCTCGTCCGCGCCGGGCCACGGCAGCAGGGCGGGGACGGCGGCGGAGGCCATCCCCTCGGCCGGGGCGAGGTGGAAGCTCTCGTCGTCACTGGTCGACAGCACGTTCCCGACCCGCCGCAGCCAACCCGCCACGTCCGACCCGAACTCGTCGAAGACCACCGCCCCTTCGAGCAGCGGCGAGGTCTGCATCCGGCGCAGCACGGCGTCGTAGTGCGCGCGCTCCTCGGGCTTGTTCCAGATCCACCAGTACTCCCAGGGCGGCTTGGACTTCACCGACAGGTGCCAACGGCGGTCCCGGGCGCGCAGCGCCTGAAGGACGTCGAGGCCCAGGTCGAGGCGTTTGCGGCTGGGCGCGATGCCGATCATGCCGAGGCGGAAGCGGGCGCCGGGCGCCTTGGGACGGTCGAGCTGGTCGGTGTCCACCCAGTTCGGGATGACGGTGACCTTGGACTCCGGCCAGCCGGTGTGCGCCAGGGTGCGGCGGGCGTAGTAGGAGCTGACGCAGATCACCCGGTCGACGGCGTCGATGTCGACCTGCGCGGGCCAGTCGGCGTCCAGTTCGAACCGGTGCAGCCGCACGATCAGCCGGCTGCCCTGCCGCTTGTGACGGCTGTACCAGACGGCGGCCGGACCGCACCACTCGACGACCACGACGTCGGCCCAGCCGGCGAGTTCCCGGCTCGCGGCCGGATCGTGGCGGGCCAGCGCCGGCCAGGCGTCGACGCGCACGTCGAGCCCGGGCAGCGTGCGGAAGTGGTCGAGGAGCCGGGAGAGGAACTTCAGGTCGTGGCCCGCGACGCCGACCCGCAGGGGCCGCGACCGGGCGGCCACGGCGGCCGGCGCCTGCGGGAAGGCCCGGCCGAGCTGGGCGCGCCAGCGGTCGGCCGCCGCCTGGAGCGTGTACCGCGCGGCGGCGTCCCGGCAGCGGTCGGCGGCCAGGCGCCGCGCCTGGGGCTCGCGCACGGCTCGGGCGATCACCTCGGCGGCGTCGTCGAGTCCGGCGCGCCCGGGCACGAACAGCGGGTAGTCGCCGCCCAGCAGTGCCTCGTGGGCGGGGGTGCGGTTGAGGACGACGGGCAGTCCCAGGGCGCCGAACTCCAGTACCTTCGTGGACAGTTCGAGGCTGGCGTCGAGCTCGGGCGCGCGCCAGCCCAGGCCGAGGTCGCAGTCGGCGGCGATGCGCATGGCCTCCTCGCGGGGCTGCCCGCCGTGGTGCTCGACGCCCGGGGTGACGGCCAGCGCACGGGCCATGGCGGCGTGGAAGTCCGGGTGGGCGGGATCGTCGTGGATCTTGTCGCCGACGGTGTGCAGCTCCGCCCGGACGCCCTGTTCGGCGAGCGCGGCCGGCAGCCGGGTCATGGGCAGGGTGTTCCACAGGGGGGCGAACTTGCCGGTGTACACGAGCCGTACGGGGTCGTGCGGGCGTTCGCGCCCGGGCAGCGGGAAGTCCGGCTCGGGTACGGCGGGCGGGCTGAGCACGCACTTGCCGCACGCCTCGGGCACCCACGTCTCCAGCAGGCAGCGCAGGTCCTCGGTCTGGCACAGCAGCCGCCGGGAGGCCTCGGCGATGCGGGTGAGCTCCGCGCGGGCCCCCTCGGTCATCTCGGTGGCCGACTGCGGGATGTCGGTGAGGTAGGCCCAGATCCGTCCCTCGAAGTCGCCGTCGGAGACCACCCGCCCGACCAGTCGGCGGCCGCGCAGCACCAGCAGGTCGCAGGGCTCGTCCGCGTCGAGCCCGGCGAGGACCTGGGAGGCCTGCACGGGGGACAGCGTCCGGTCGGACAGCCCGGGCAACAGCCGCTCCTCGTGGGGGCGGACCACGGTGACCCCGGGCAGTCCCGCCAGCGGGTCGGTCAACCGCCCGGTGAGCACGGGGGCCTTCAGCACGAGCCGGGTCCGGCAGCCGGCCCGCGACAGTGCCTGCACCGTCGACTGGGCCCAGACGGCGGAGCCGTCGATGAGGTTGAGGTCGACGTCGCCGTAGACGAGCGCGTTCAGTGTCCGGCTCATGTCGGCTCCTTCCCGCACCAGGCGAACAGACGGTGTCCCTGCCGCGCCCAGGTCTCCGGCGGCGTTCCGGACGCCAGCAGCGACCGGCGCACCAGGAGCGGGCGCAGTTCGGGGACGAAGGTGTAGTCGTCGGCGGCGGGCGTGCTGCCCACCGCGTCGGCGCAGGAGTACTCCTGCGCGCACATCAGGTCCAGCAGCAGTGTGTCCGGGCGGTCCTCGGTGAGGTCGGTCCAGTCGGCGACCCAGGGGGCGAGGGGTTCGCCGGTGCGTACGGTCACGCCGGCGGCGGTGAGTTCGTCGAGCCCGGTGGGATCGGGTACGACCACCTCGGCGGGCCGGTGCCGCTGGCTCAGCACCTGGGCGGCGAGCCGGGCGACGTCGGCCCGGTCCCGCGGGGCGGCCAGCACGCAGACGCGGCGCTGGTCCAGCGGGTCGGGGCCGCCGATCCGGCGGGCCAGCTGCGACAGCCGCACCCGGGTGCTGTCCGCCCGGAACACCTCGCGCAGCCGCCGCCGTCCGGCCGCCGCCGGGTCCAGGCTCGCCAGCCGCACTCCGGCGTCCGCGTCGAGGACGGCGTCCCAGTCGAGCCGGGTCAGGCCGGGGGCCGCGGAGGCCGGGGCGTCCCGCCACAGGACGCAGGGGCGGCCCGCGGCCCGGGTCTCGGTGAGCAGTTCGGCCAGTCTTCGGTCGAGGTCGGGGGCGAGCCCGGTGCCGGTGAGCGACCAGGGGCCGTGGCCCGTGCAGGCGCTGAGCTGGACGAGAAGGGCGTCCGGGTCGGTGCGCTGCACGACGAGCCGGCCGTCGTGCGGCAGCACCCGGTTGACCACCGCGTCCGCCGCGAGGTCCGCGGCGGTGGCGTCGGTGAGCACACCGGCGATCACCAGCCGGTCCCGGGGCGTGGCGGCGAACGCGCGGTGGGCCAGGTGCATCCGCCCGTCGGGCACCGCCCGGCGCACGCCCGCCTGCGCGACCGCCCGTGACGTCGTCGCCGTGGAGCGCGACTTCATCCGCCTCCGCCACAGCCCGTACAGCTCACGCGGCAGTCGCGGCGCTTCGCGCCGGGGCGAGCGGGCCGCCGACACCAGGGCCCGTCCCACCCGCAGCGAGGTGGAGCCCTCCAGCATGGCCACCCGGGCCTGGAGCAGGCCGACCCGCTGCCGGGCGCCGTGCAGGGCTGCCGCCAGCTGTTCCTTCTCCCGTACGGCGGCGGCGAGGCGCTCGGCGAGGCCGTCCTCGTGGACGGGGCCGCGAGCGCGTTCGGCCTCCTCGGCGTCACGCTCGAGGTCCAGCACGCGGGCCCGCAGGGAGCGCGAGACCAGGTCGGCGAGGACGTACTCGTCGGCGATCCGCAGCGCGGTGGCGAAGCCCTCCGCCGGGACGGGCCGGCCGAACCAGTCGTGCAGCGGCAGCAGTACGTCGGTGCGGACGAACACCGCGCCGGCGTGCAGGTGCGTGTAGTCGAGCGGCGCGGCGCGCAGCACCTGGCAGCGGTGGGCCACCAGGGCGTCGAGGAGCCGGTGGTAGGGGATGTCGGGTCCGCGGTGGCCGAAGAGGATCACGCCGCGGCCGCCGGGGCGCATGCGCCGCAGGACGGCGAGACAGTCGGTCTCGGTGCCGTGCAGCGCCGGGTCGGGGCCGTACGACACGAGCACCAGCTCGCTCTCGCCGATGTCCCGTTCGCCGTGGTGCAGGGCGACCTCGCCGGGCAGATGGAGGTAGGGCTCCAGGTCGAGCCCGCCGTCGGTGGCGTCCACGACGGTGGTGACGCCGTCCAGGTGGGGGTGGAGCAGATCGGTCAGGCGCATCAGCGGGTCCTCGTGAAGACGTGGAAGCCGACCTCGTTCTCGCGGAAGCGGTACGGGGCGAACAGGGTGTGCCGCAGGCCGAGGGGTTCGAGCAGCGCGGCGTACTCGGCGGCCGGGCGGTGCAGGATGTAGTCGCCGCGCGGCCGGCGGGCGCCGGTGTTCTCGTCGGTGACGATCAGCCGTCCGGTGATCCGCACCAGCGAGGCCAGGTTGCGCAGCCCGGCCGCCCACTCCGCGTCGTCGAGGACGTGGAAGAGGACGTCGACGCAGAGCACGACGTCGTACGGCCAGGGAACGGCCCACTCGTCCAGGCAGGCGACGGCGTAGCGGGGGCCGCCGCCCCGGGCGCGGGCGTGCGCCACGGCCTCCTCGCTCGCGTCGAAGGCGTCGACGCGGTGGCCGCAGCGTGCCAGGGCGCGGGCGAAGTGGCCCTTGCCGCAGCCCGCGTCGAGCACGAACAGCGGGGCGGACGGGTCGGTCAGGTCGCCGATCAGCGGCAGCAGGGTGCCGAGGCGCAGCGCGTAGAAGATCTCGTTGCCCGCGCGGTCCAGGCCGATGTGGCCGCCGGACGCGAGGTCGTCGTGCTCGCGGTGGCGGGTGTCCCAGTAGACGCGGGTGGCCTTGGTGTCCCAGCGGACGCGGGTGGACTCATGCATGGTGGTCCAGCCAGCGGGTGACCTCGGCGGCGATCCGGGCCCCGGCCCGTCCGTCCCACAGCGGCGGGCCCTCGTCGGGCGCCGGTTGTCCGCCGTCCAGCACCTTGCGCAGCGCGGGGACGAGTTCGTCGGGCCCGACGAGCCGGTTGGTGCCGTGGGTGACGGTGACCGGGCGCTCGGTGGTGGTGCGCAGGGTCAGGCACGGCACGCCCAGGACGGTGGTCTCCTCCTGGACGCCGCCCGAGTCGGTGATCACGGCCGCCGCGCCGCGCACCAGACTCATGAACTCGACGTATCCCAGCGGGTCGACGACGTGGACGCCGGGTGCGCCGTCCAGGCCCGCGGCGCCCAGTGCCGCCCGGCCGCGCGGGTGCAGC